>JBOEHA010000001.1:0-110618 GCA_050633685.1 Neptuniibacter sp.
GCCGACTGATGCAACAGGCAAATGAAGCAGAACAGGAATTGACTGTCTGCGTGGTGGAGAAAGGGTCTGAAGTAGGTGCTCATATTCTTTCCGGTGCGGTGATCGAAAGCCGCGCTCTGGATGAACTGTTTCCAGACTGGAAAGAACTGGGGGCGCCGCTTAACACCCCGGTTACTGAAGATCAGATTTTCTTACTCAAAAATGAAGAGAAATCGATTCAGGTTCCCAACGCTTTTGTTCCCAAAACCATGCATAACCAGGGTAACTATATTGTCAGTCTGGGTAATGTTTGTCGCTGGTTAGCTGAACAAGCCGAGCAACTGGGTGTCGAGATCTTTCCAGGTTTTGCCGCAGCTGAAGTTCTGTATAACGACGATGGCAGTGTTAAAGGCATTGCTACGGGTGATATGGGCATCAGTGAATCCGGTGAGCAGAAAGACAGCTATATGCCGGGTATGGAGCTGCATGCGAAATACACTATCTTCTCTGAAGGTTGTCGTGGGCATCTGGGCAAAGAGCTGATTGAAAAGTTCGAACTGGATGCAGAAGCCGATGCCCAGCACTATGGCCTAGGTATTAAAGAGCTTTGGGACTTACCCCCAACGCCTGACGGGGAACCTGAAAACCATAAGCCGGGTCTTGTATTACACGGTTCCGGTTGGCCTCTGAGTGACGGAGCCAGCGGCGGTTTCTTCCTCTACCATGCGGAAGATAATCAGGTGGTTGTGGGTCTGATTGTAGATCTGAACTACAGCAATCCTTACCTGAGCCCCTTCGATGAATTCCAGCGTATGAAACACCATCCAGTGCTAAAACAGTATCTGGAAGGCGGAAAGCGTGTTTCTTATGGTGCTCGTGCGATCACCAAAGGTGGTTTCAATGCACTGCCGAAGATGACTTTCCCGGGCGGTATTGTTGCAGGCTGTAACGCAGGTACGCTGAACTTCTCCAAGATCAAAGGCACGCACACGGCGATGAAGTCCGGCATGCTGGCGGCAGAAGCAATCTTTGAAGCTATACAATCCGGTTGCGAAGGCGGTAAAGAACTGAACAGCTATGTGGATAAGTTCGAAAGTTCATGGCTCTATGATGAACTGTTCCGTGGTCGTAACTTTGGTCCTGCGTTACATAAATTCGGCCCGATAATGGGTGGGGCATTTAACTTTATCGATCAGAACCTGTTCGGTGGCAAGATCCCGGTCACGCTGCATGATGACAAAGAAGATTTTGCCCAGATGTCACCTGCCAGCGATTGCAAAGAGATCGAATACCCAAAACCGGATGGTGAACTGAGCTTTGATAAATTGAGTTCGGTGTTTTTATCCAACACCAACCATGAAGAAGATCAGCCGTGTCACCTGCAATTGCAAGATCACACGATCCCACTTAGCCGAAACCTTCCTCAATATGCAGAACCTGCGCAGCGCTATTGCCCGGCAGGTGTATATGAGGTGATTGAGGAGGCTGGAGAACAGCATTTTCAGATCAACTCTCAAAACTGCTTACATTGTAAAACCTGCGATATTAAAGATCCGGCTCAGAACATTCGTTGGGTCACTCCGGAGGGAATGGGCGGTCCTAACTATCCGAACATGTAAGTATTCTTTTCAGCAAAAATAAAAATAAAAGAGCTCATGAAAAAACTAACGACGATGTCCATTAGCCTGAGGATAACCTTAGGCTATCTGGTCATGATGTTGCTTCTGGCAATATCTGGCTTCTCTTCAGTTTTTAATATCAGCAAACTTGCTTCCGCTGTGGAATTTAACTCGGGGCCTGCACTGCAAGCTTCAAATGGCGGTATAGATACTGCGTTCAATATCCAGGGTGAGGTGTTGAAAACACAGCAGATTTTCCTCAAACAACTGGACCATAAACAGGGTCTGGAGGAGATCAACGCTTTGCATGAAAAAGGTAAAGCGGGCTTTGAACAGGTTAAAAGTAGCGGTCTCATTGATGAGGATCTGGTTAATCAATCAGAGCAACAAATTCAGGCCTATACACAATTACGGGATCAATCACTGTCGCTGTACGCACAGTTAGAGATTGAGAAACGTAAGTTGGCAGGCCTTACCGATCAGGTACTGGAGAACGTCATCATTGCCCATGAAGACACCATGATTTTAATGGATGAGAATCTTAATGATCGTCGGGAAATGGAAAAGTATCGCGATATTGAGCAGGTGCTTTCAGAGATGAAAACGCTAATTCTGTCGCGAAACTATTCTCTACAGCAGTTTTTTGATGGTGATGACATTGATAAACACCTGAAAGTGATGAAAGAGGAATACAGCCTGCTGTTTCCAAGTTATGAGCGATCACTGGTGATGCTTCGTAATCAGGAAATGGGGCAGTACGCTGACGATCTTGAGAAAAGTCTGGGAGCGCTGTTCCCGTTATTCGACCGGGTTGTTGAGCGGCATATAGAGTTTACCCATTCACAGGAGACTTCATTTAAAGAAGCCCAACTGTTGCTTTCAAATCTGACTCAAGTGAAAGCGCAGGGGGAAACCAGGATTAAAGAAAATACGGATTCCGTAGTGTCACTGGTTGTAAATGCCAAAGGGCTGATCTGGTCGGTGGTTGTGATTGGTTTGATTGTTGGCGTGATTGCCATGTTCATCAGTTACAGAACTGTGGTTAAACCCGTAGATACGATCGCTGGCAATCTGGATCAGATCGGCAATGGCGACGGTAATCTAAATGTTAAATTGAAAGAGACCGGCGCGCGTGAGCTTAGCATGCTGTCCAAAGGTTTTAATGTCTTTGTTGTCAGGATCAAAAACATAGTCAGCGGCGTAAGTGATGCGGTGAATGATCTGTGCCAGCAGACCGATAACCTCGCTAGCATCAGTGACAGCACTCGCAGGGTAATCTCTGAACAACGGCAGAATACTGAACAGATGGTGGACGCGATTGATCGCTTAACGGTCAGTACCTCCGAGATTGCTGAAAGTGCCTCTAACGCAGCGACTGCAGCTCAGTCTGCTGATGAGTTTTCTGAGAACGGCAAGGATGAAGTTCATGCCATGATCAATGCAATTCGTAAGCAAGTAGAGCAGCTCAACATCACTTCCGGGGTGATGGAAAAACTATCTAAAGATTCGCAACGTATTGGCGAAGTGCTTAGTGTCATTGATGACATTGCTGAACAGACTAATCTGCTGGCATTAAATGCTGCGATTGAAGCAGCGCGAGCTGGAGAAAAGGGCAGAGGGTTTGCCGTTGTTGCAGATGAGGTTCGAACTCTTGCCAGTAACACCCAGCAAGCAACAACTAAGATTCAGGAAGTGATTTCTGAGTTACAAAGCGCCTCCAAAGATGCTGTAAAAACTGTAGCCAACACTCTGGATATTGCAGAAAAAGGCGTAAATCAGGCCGAGCGGGCGGATGAAATTCTTAAGCAGATCACCAACTCGATAAGAACGATCAATGAAGTGAATATGCAGGTGGCAGAAGCCACTCATCAGCAGGTAACGATTACCCAGACGATAAAGGAAAATATCTATTCCGTTAGTGAGAAAGCTAACGAGACAAGTAATTCCTTCGATGACATTAATTCAAGTGTAGAAACTATTATTTCAGTTGTTGATGGCTTGGAAGGAGGTGTGAATCAGTTTAAATTAACCTAACTATATAAATAAAAAGCGTCATTGTTCAGAGGTGCTTCTGTCTGAAGCACCTCCCAACGAAGCACTTCCTACTTAAGTTAGAGCCTATGTCATTTTTATTCCTTGAAGACCTTTCAGTTGGTGACCTGTTTGAAAGCAGGTCAGTAAGTATTTCTGCAGAAGAGATTAAAGCATTTGCCGCAGAATATGATCCGCAGCCTTTTCATCTGGATGAAGACCTCGCTGCCGGAAGTTATTTTGCAGGACTATCTGCGAGCGGCTGGCATGTGGGCAGTGTAACTATGCGTCTTCTTACGGAAAGTCTGCCAATTGGCGGGGGTGTTATTGGAGGAGGTGTTGATGTCAGGTGGTTGTCAGCAACACGCCCTGGAGATCGTTTGAGAACGATTACGGAAATAAAAGCAGTTCAACCATCTAAAAGTAAACTGGACCGGGGTAAAGTCACCATTTTTACCAAAACCCTGAACCAAAGTGACGAAATACGCCAGACAATTGAAAGTACACTTCTGGTTTTCAAGAAAAACGTTCCCGATTTCATGACCGATTAGATGTTCAAATGAAAGTATTTATGCGGGAGTGATACAGACATACTCCACTACGCACTGATACTCAAACCCATGCATAGGTTTACGGATCGTTCCTTAAAATGTAGAAGTCTGGATTAGATCTGGCAGAAGTTGTCAGATCAGGTCTGTATCAACATGTCTCAAAAGTGCCAGAAGCGGACATCGTGTTGATGTTATGTGTCGATTACATAATAATCGGCAATGTTAAATTGAAACTTTAAAATCTTATTAAGGATGCATTATGTCTAAGGGATTGACAGCAGGCTCAGCTTTTAAGTTGGCCTTTATTTCCTCGGCTACAACGATTGCCACCTTCCAAATACTCTATTCTTTAATTGCTTTGTTCCTCGGTACGGAATCTACGATTACGTTTAATGGTGAGTCATTAAGCGGATTCAAAGGTTTTATTTTCAGTATGTTATCTCTTCCTTTTCTTGTAGGTATATTTGGCGGTTTTATCTCTGTAATAGTTGTCATAGGGCAGTGGTTATACACACGAGTAAGGCCACTGGCATTAGAGCTGAAGGATCAAAATGAACGTGATTAATAAAATCTTATCAATTTGTATCCTGATGAGCTTCTGTGGACTGGCTATGTCCGAAGACATACAGGTCACGCTAAAAGAGGCTGATATAGAACGAATTTTGCGTTTTTTGGAAAGTGATCATTGGCTTCTTGTAGCGAATGTTAAACATGACTCTACTGGGGGTACTAGATTTTCACCTCTTACTCAAAAATCCCAGCTAGGCACTGACAATAAAGCAGTTGTAATCAGTCAAGATGAGACTCTCATGAGGCGATTTATTACAACGCAGATTGATTATAAGTACCTTGGGGAAAACATAACTGAAAAAACTAGCATTACTGGCATCCAAGTAAAAGGCTGGCAGTTAATGGCTGTCATAGCTGCTCAATATAACTATGAAATAAATGTGATAACTGGAGCAAAGTCAGGACATGCTTGGTCTTTAGATCATATTCGGGTTTTAAGACATTTTGCGCAACAATACATTGATGAAGATATGCGGTAGCTTATAGATGAGGATGTCCGCGATGTGTCGGTAGACGACCCTGAAAGGCTTGGAAATGGCTTTAGAGGTCAACTCTGTGTCAGAAGCGGACACAAGGTTTGATATTCGAGGCGGTGCTGTAGAACTGATCAAACAAGGGAATCAATAACTCCAATGGAAAGGGTTTCAAATGTCGGGCTTCAAGCATTTATATTTGTTCTATGTTGTAGTGTTTAGCACTTTTGCTCTTCTTGCCTTCATCTATCATCACGACATCATAAATATCATCTTCATTAGACAGGCAGTATTCTCTGGTATAGCTGTACTTGTTGCCATATCAATACTGAGTCGGTTATTCAAAGTTCGAGCATTCACTCCTGCTTTTCGTGGGCTTGTGGTGGCTTTGGCAGGGTTTCTCTTTTCAGGAATATTATTCTTAGTGTTTGCAAGAATATCTATATAGTTTTATATGTCCGTAATGTGTCGATGGTTGGCCTATTAGTGTTATCTGCAATCATGGATATTGATGCGAGTTAGGAACTTGTTTAGACAAGGATTTTGTCAGAATGAATCATGATATTAAGCTCACCAGTAAAATTTCCCTCATTTTCAAATTATTGATTTTGGTGTCAGTGGTAGTCAGTGTCGTCATTGCGTCTGTATTCTTTTTTCCAAGAAGTGTAAACATCGTTGGCCGCTCTATGGAGCCAACGTTAATTGAGGGGGATAAGGTTAGCTAAACCCCAATGGATGCTTTGTCCTATGAACCTGAACGTTGGCACATGGTGCTTTACAAGACGGTACATGGTTCTCACTATATCGGCAGAATTGTAGGACTCCCCAATGAGGAAATTCAGCTCCACAAGGGACTGGTTTTAATCAATAAAAAGGAAGTAGGCCTACCTGAGAAACTTCGTAATTTGGGTATTACTTACAGAGACAACCATGAATTCCATAAAGAGAAAAAAGAAGGCTTAATCGTTACTCACCTCATGGGAGAAAACGAATACTTTGTTCTTGGTGATAACTCTGCATTTTCTTACGATAGCCGCACTTTTGGCGGCGTAAAATTAGTAGATATTGTGTCTGAAGTTCAAAAAGCGGAGTAGTATCTAATGTCCGCAATGTGTCGACAGCGGACACGTTCTGTCAGATCAGGTCTGAGCTACTACACTTAAAATTGTATCTGCTTGCCTTGATAAGAGTTGCGCTGGCCTGATTATTTCGGGCCAGTTTATTTGTAGTTGATCTGAAGGATGCACCTGCAAAGCACTACCCTCTATGATCTTCCGAACTCTATTTTCAAAACACTATTTTAAAACCCTATCCGTTTCGTACTTTCATAATTTTTAATTCTTAAACCTGCCATTATTTGCCAGTGATTAAGCCTACTTATAACAAGGTTACTTATCCGGTGCTGTACCCTATATTTATATAAAGGGGTTTTCATAATGGAAGGGAATATGAAACGTGTTCTTGTGGTGTTGGTACTCGCAGTAGTGGCTGCCTTTACGGTTTGGATGCTGATGCAGAAAGAGGCCGTAACTGTACCTTTAGTTAAAGTGGCTACAGGTGAAATAGAGCAGATAGCCGCTAATAGCCGTGCTGGCACAATTAAATCTTGTCGTCGTTCTGGGCTTTCGTTCCTAAGGGGAGGAACGGTATCCAAATTGTTGGTTAAGGAAGGAGAACGTGTAAAAGCAGGGCAAAAACTACTTCAGCTACACGATGAAACTGAACAGATTTCGTTGTTACAGTCACGTACAGAATTAAGAGCTGCACAAATAACCCAAGAACAAAGTTGCTTTGCAGCCGCGCTGGCAGGTCGAGAGTGGGAGCGTTCAAAAAAACTAGAAGACAAAAAGCTGGTATCTACAGAGAAACTAGACCGTATCAGTACTGAATTTCGCTTAAAAAGCCTCTCCTGTGATTTGGCAAAAAACCACGTTGAGCAAACACGCTCTGAACTGATGCGCAGACAGGTTTTGCTTGATGAAATGCAGCTTTCAGCTCCTTTTGCTGGAGTCATTGCGGAGATTAATGGTGAATTGGGTGAATTCACCACACCTTCACCACCTGGGGTCGCAACACCTCCAGCAGTAGATTTGATTGATGACAGTTGCCTTTATGTTCAGGCGCCAATTGATGAGGTCGAAGCGGCGCACCTTAAAGTAGGGCAGGCGGCTCGAATCACATTGGATGCATTCAGAGGCAGAACATTCAGTGGACGGTTAAGTCGAATATCCCCTTATGTATCTGAACTGGAAAAACAGGCACGTACAGTTGAGGTGGACGTGACTTTTGACGCTGTTCCAGAGGACGCTTTGTTATTGGTTGGGTATAGCGCGGATGTTGAAATCATTATTCAGAAGCAGGAAAACCAACTTCGGATACCTACCGATACACTTCTGGGAGGGCTTTATGTCTTACGTTTTAATCCCGCCAACTCCATGCTTGAGAAGGTAGAGATAGAACCAGGTATAGCTAACTGGAACTGGACAGGTATTAACAAGGGGCTGAAAGAGGGAGATCAGATTCTACAACAGCTTGATACCCCAGGCGCAATGGACGGTGCGAAGGTTAAACCAGAATGATACGACTCGTTAATTTGTGTAAGCGCTATCAGTTAGGTGAGGGGGTAGTCACCGCCCTGGACAACTTCAATCTGCAAGTTGAGAAAGGGGAATACCTCTCAGTGATGGGACCTTCGGGCTCTGGTAAATCAACCCTGTTGAATATGCTGGGCCTGTTGGACACCGTTGACTCGGGTGAATATTGGTTAAATGACCTCTGTATGAGTACTTTGAGTGAAGAAGGCTTAGCCGCTGAGCGTAACCGACAGATAGGGTTTGTCTTTCAGGCTTATCACCTTATAGAGCGAATGAGCGCCCGGGAAAATGTAGAACTTCCGTTGATCCTCACCGGGATACCAAGTGCACAAAGACAGAAAAAAGTAGATGAACTTCTGGATCGGTTGGGTCTACTGGATCGTGCCGACCATAAACCTCATCAACTGTCTGGCGGACAACGTCAGCGTATAGCCATCGCACGGGCTGTCATTCGCCGACCCAGTTTGTTATTGGCTGATGAACCAACCGGTAATCTGGATAGTCATTCAGGAACTGCGGTAATAGAGCTGCTTGAAGAGTTGAATGCAGAAGGCATTACTCTATTGATCGTGACCCATGATCCTGCAATTGGCGAGCGAGCAAAACGGTGCCTGAGAATGTGTGATGGTCGTCTGGTCAGTGATAGAGGAGGCTAGACGGATGCAGGGACTTGATCTTTTACGCTTTAATTTACGTCTGATCAGTAGACAGTGGTTCCGCACCCTTATGGTATTGCTGGCAACCGCTGTTGGAGTTGCAGCCGTACTTCTGCTCACCGGATTAGGAGAGGGCGCGCGCCGTTTTGTGTTAAGCGAATTTGCGCTGCTCGGCAATGATGTGTTGATTGTACTGCCGGGCAGAAAGGAAACCTCTGGTGGGTTACCTCCGCTGACGGGTGAAGGTGCCAGAGATCTGACTTTAGAAGATGCCGAAGCCATCAATCGGCTGTCTGGAGTTAAGGACGTAGCCCCTCTTGTTGTGGGATTAACCACGGTAACCGCACACGGTTTAAATCGGGAGCAGATGGTTGTCGGCACAACAGAAAGTTTCTTCAATGTGCGTGGGCTTAATGTCCAGCAGGGACAACTGCTACCGAAATTAGATCTGCAACGCCCTGAACCTGTCTGTGTGATCGGCACCCGGGTCTGGAAAGAGATTTTCGCTGGACGCCCCGTGCTTGGACAATGGCTAAGAACAGGGGAGCGTCGTTACCGCATCATTGGTGTACTTGAAGAAAAAGGTGTGGGTCTGGGTACGGATATGAGAGATGTCGTTATTGTCCCCGTTGCCAGTGCCATGCAGCTGTTCAATACCAGTGGATTGTTCCGCTTGTTTATTAAGTTACAGCACCCTTCTCAAGTGGAACAGGTCACTACGAGAGTTGAGCAGTTGATACAACAACGTCACGGCGGTGAACTGGATATCACCGTGATAACACAAGATGCTGTGTTGGGTGTTTTTAATAATATTCTGCAAATACTTACCCTGGCGGTGGGTGCCATTGCGGCCATCAGCCTGATCGTAGCCGGTATTTTGATTATGAATATTATGCTGATTAGTGTCAGTCAACGTACCAGTGAGATCGGCCTGCTGAAAGCGTTGGGTGCCAGTGCCGCACTGATACGACTCATCTTCCTTTCTGAAGCACTCTTATTGTCATTGCTGGGAGCGTTACTGGGCATAGCTATCGGTTTTAGTCTGCTCTGGTTAGGGCATAGCATCTGGCCGGAGTTTCCAGTTGCCGTACCTCTCTGGGCACTGTTTGGGGCTTTGTTTCTCGCACTTTTTGTGGCTGGATTATTTGCTTGGTTACCCGCCAGTAAAGCTGCAAGCTTGCCACCTGTTCTGGCCCTGCGCGGAGAAACTTCAGATGTTTAGCTCTGATTATCTGAAACTCACCCTGAGAGCTGTTGCAACAAGTAAAATGCGCAGCCTGCTCACAATATTAGGGATAGGTATCGGCATAGCAGCGGTTGTAATGCTTACCAGTCTGGGAGAGGGACTTAGGTTTTATGTTCTGGATAATTTTTCCCAGTTTGGCAGCCGGATTGTGGCGATAAATCCCGGTAAGACTCAAACCGGTGGTATGGGTGGATTAATGTCGAGTACCCGGCCTCTGACACTAGAAGACTCAAACAGTATGAAATCTTTACCCCATGTTGAATATGTTGTTCCGTTAGTTCAGGGGGCTGGTGCCATTGAATATAAACAAAGGGTGCGTAATACCGATATTCTAGCAGTAGGTTCTGACATGAACCTGGCATGGCGCTTTCCATTAATTATGGGGCGAGCACTGCCCTCTGAGGAAGCAGGTTACTCACAACCTTTTGCTGTACTGGGTTATAAGGTCTGGCGGGAACTGTTTTCTGGGGCCAACCCTTTAGGTGAATTTATCCGGGTGGGTAGCGAGCGTTATCGAGTCGTTGGAGTATTGGCAGAAAAGGGCCAGATGTTGGGTTTTGATCTGGATGATATCGTTTATATCCCGATTGACCGCGGACTGGCTCTATTCAACAGAGTAGGTCTGATGGAAGTGGATGTGGTTTATCACCCTACGGTCAATGCTGAAGAAATCGCTTCAATTCTTCGTCGACACCTGATTTTACGGCATGGGGCAGAGGACTTTAATCTCATAACGCAGGATCAGATGCTGGTCAGTCTTGATCGGATTCTGGGTATTCTATCCATCGCAATTGCTGGGCTTGGGGGGATATCGCTTCTGGTCGGAGCAATAGGCATTGTTACGATCATGCTGACTACTGTCCGGGAGCGCCGGGCGGAGATTGGTCTGTTTCGGGCATTAGGTGCAACCTCCAGACAGATTCTTTTGCTTTTCATTGGTGAGGCTATTCTATTGGCTATTTTAGGGGCCATTGCTGGAATTTTTCTGGCGGGTGTCCTTTTGATGCTGCTGTTTTATTTTGTTCCTGAGCTGCCGATCAGTCTGCATCCAATCTATCTTATACTCGCACTGGGCCTTTCAGTCATCGTAGGTTTGGCCGCCGGTGTATTACCCGCCAGACACGCGGCTCAAATGAGTCCGGTCTATGCTCTGCAAGCAGAGTGAGTTCCATTGATCTTGCTCAATTATTGGGGTGTTCATTTCAAGAACCGCATCTAACCTTCTTATATCCGACTATTCTGAAAAGATAATAATAAAGATAACCGAAGGAGAGTGGGATGACTGCAAAGGTCATAGAGAAACCCCTGACGGATTTTATCTGTAAACCCAATATGATCGATTACGATACTGCTGACTCTACAGTACCGCAGTGTCAGACAGATGGTTTACCAGATGGCGGCGTTAATATTTGTTATGAAGCCGTGGATCGACATCTTAACCATGGGCTAGGTAACAAAACCGCGATTCTCTAGAAGCTGATCTTGACGATCTTGATGCAGAAGAAGATATGCGAGAGGAGCTTGATTTGGACTCTATGGATTTCCTGAGGCTTACGCTGGCAATCAGTAAACGACTGAATGTCGCCATCCCTGACAGTGATCTGGCTAAAGTAGTAACCTTCAATGCAATGTATCAATACTTGTTAGCGCGAGGTGCAAAGGATTAACTTTTTCCCTTAAACAACGAAGCTCCGCCAGATACTGGAATTATTTTTTGTGTCTGCCCAGTCAGCTCATTATAATTGGCTAATCAATGAAACAGGGAATACGGTCAAACTCCGTAACGGTCCCGCCACTGTGTTTCACCTTATGTGATCAGTCAGACCTCTGTTTCAATAATCTGATTATTAACCACACCACGAGGATGGATGTGTGAATATCTTATTTCCAGTTACTCCATGACACGTCTATTGATATGGAGTGGCGTGGCACTGTTGTTACACGCCGGGCTTTTATTTATCCCTGTTTATGACACACCTGCGGTTGGTTCTTCCGGGCAGGGTGTTTCTGTGCGTATTCAAAGCTCGGCCAATCAAAACCAGACTGATCAGAATGCTCATAGCTCTTTAGTTAATAGCTCTTTAGTTAATAGCTCATCGCCTCAAAGCCCAACTGTTAAAGATAGAGTTTCTGCTGAGAAGCTGGAAAATGTCACACCCTCGCCAGAAAAACCCGGCGCAGAAATAGCAAAAATAAGTAAACCTAAGCCTGTGCAGACACAACCCGCTCAGGAGCTTAGCCGAGCTAAAATGACAGTCGCTGAAAACATAAAACCGATTGTTAAAAAAAGTGCTAAACCTAAACCTGTGGCCGCGGTAGATGCTGATACCGCAAAACCAGCCGAGAAGCTTGAAGCAGATTCGTCGTCAGTGAATGAGGTTGCAGCTCATAAGGAAACGCATCTGACTGGGGGTGCTGTATCAACGAAACAAAAGTTAATCTCTGCAAGGCCGGCTTCCAGTAAAAAACCTAAATACCCAAGAAGGGCGATTGTTCGCAATCAGCAGGGCAGTGTCAGAGTTGAACTGTTGATCAAAGAGGATGGTTTTGTAGAAGAGGCGACTTTGCTAGAGAGCAGCGGCTTTCCTCTGCTGGATAAATCGGTACTGAAATACGTGAATGAAGAACGTTTTATTGCCGCACTGGATAAAGGACTGCCGGTCGCTTCGACTCAGTTATTCACCTACCGCTTTGTGCTGCATTAATCAGGGTGAAACGGGTTTGTGTGCGGTAATACGAATGCTGCCATCCAGATCACTCACTGTAACCGTGGCTTCAATCGAAAAATAACGTTTTAGATTATCTGCTGTCAGCACCTCGACAGGGGTACCCTCCGCAACAATTGCTCCTTCCGAAAGCATGACCAAACGACTGCAATAGCGTGATGCCAGCTCCAGATCATGGATAGCTGCAACAGCCAGTTGCCCCTCAGCAGTCAGGCTGCTGATCAGGTTCATCAATTCAAGCTGATGACAAAGATCAAGACTGGCTGTGGGTTCGTCTAATAACAGGGTTTCCGTTTGCTGAGCCAGTGCGCGAGCAATAAACACTCTTTGTCTTTCCCCACCGGATAACTGATCCGCATGGCGATCTTTCAGATGCATGAGGTCAGTACGTTGCAGAGCATTCTCAATAATATCCAGATCCTGCGAAGTTTCGGTGCGGTAGTTACCCAGATAAGGGGTACGCCCCATGGCCACCATTTCAGAGACAGTAAAGGCATAATCAATACTGTGATCTTGAGGTACAAATGAGATTCTCTTTGCGATCTCATTTCTGGAGAGTGAACTCAGTGCCTGCTCACCCAGCATTACCTCGCCCAGATTGGGTTTGTTCAGACCCAGTAATAGCTTCAGCAGGGTGGATTTACCCGCACCGTTGGGACCGATTAACCCGACAAACTCACCCGATTGCAGAGAAAGGGACAGATCTTTGATTACATCCTGTTTTTGGTAACGGAATGAAAGGTTGTTGCAGTTCAGTAGCATCTGTTTACTCATCATTTATCCCCTCACAACCTTACCGACCAGCGCTGACGCACCAGTAAATAGAGGAAGAACGGTGCACCAAAAGCGGCGGTGATTACGCCCAGAGGTATGGTTTTCTCCGGTAGTGCTGAGCGTAGCAGCAAGTCCGCTGCTACCAGCGTTAATGCGCCACCAATAGCGGATGCCGGTAACAGGTAACGATGATGAGGCCCCAAAATAAGGCGCAGAATATGCGGAACGACTAAGCCGATAAAACTTATTCCTCCACACACAGATATTGCTGCACCTACAAGACAAGAGGTAATCAGGAGTAGATGTCTGCGTGTACGGGCGACATCAACACCGATTGAGCTGGCATGGGTTTCACCCAGTAACAGCGCATCCAGGCTGCGGGTGTAATGAAGCAACAGGTAGATGCCAATCAGCGCAAATGGCGTAATCAGCAACACATGATCCCAGGTTCGGCCTTCCAGACCGCCCATGGTCCAGTAAATAATCGATTGCCCCACACCCCAGGTATCCAGAGAAAGCGCCAGAATCAAAGACGAGAGGGCAGAGTTAAGCGCCGCCATGGCGATTCCAGCCAATAACAGGGTGCCGACAGCAGCATGTCCGCGCTGGCTGGCAATATGGTAAACGATAAACAGAGTGAGCCCTGCTCCTGTAAACGCGAACAGAGGCAGTATCCATACGGAAACCGAAGCCAGTCCCAGATACAGAGCAATTACTGCGCCCAGTGAGGCACCGGAAGAGACGCCCAGCACAGAAGGGGATGCCAGAGGGTTACGGAACATGCCCTGCATCACTGCACCGCAGATCGCCAGGCAGCTACCGGCAAGAGCGCCTACCAGTAATCTGGGTAGTCGCACATCAATCAGAATATTCTGCATCCAGTCAGACGAGGATGTCTCTAGGTCTGTAAACAAGCTATCGAGTAATAACGAGGGGATTTTGGAAACGGGTATATTCGCCGGTCCAAGCAACAGGCCAAAACACAAACAAATGATCAATAAAGCAAATATCAGGATAAAGAACAGAGTCTTGTGGCTGCGGTTTAAAGCTGTCATTGCTCAAGCTCCTTTGCCTGCTTCAGTTGCGGGTGCAGAATTCCTGCGACCTGTTCGATGCCATCCCAGGTGAACTGGGAAGTGGCAAACAGCCAACCACCGTTGAGGTTATAAATTCGTTTTTGTAGTACCGCAGGTACATTTTGCCAGCTACCGCGTTGGGCCAGTATTTGAGCAGGAGTTTTTCCATTTGGGTCATCCCAGCCGCTGACGAGGATGACATCCGGTTGCAGGCTGATGGCAAGTTCTTCGCTTATGTTTTGCGAACCTCTGATACCCGTATCCCGGACTGCATTGTAGCCGCCTGCCAAGTGAATGATTTCATCAATTGTAGAGCCCGGTCCCACAGTACTGCCATTCAGGTTGTAAAACAGCACTCTTGGCATGTCGAGGCCTGACAATTGCAATTTCAGTTTTGCCTGCTGTTCATAAATAGGGTTTAGCAGTTCTAGAGCTTTCGAATGAGAACCTGTAGCGGCTGCAACCAGTTTAATACTGCTTTCAATATCCGCGAGAGTATTAAGTTCAGAAAGGCGCACAACAGGAATATCTGAACCTAGCAGTAAACGTACGGTTTCAGCCCGGGTATATGGAGAGATAAACACAAGGTCCGGCTGCAAAGCCATGATCTCCTCAACTTCACCACGGATACGTTTAATCCAAGCGGGATAGCGGTCAGAGACATTGGAGATCGTTTTGTTATTTGCAAGAAAGGTAACACCGACAATACGTGCAGGGTCTACCAGATCAGCCAGAATCTCATCGGTTGCCAGAGTGGCGGAAACTATACGCTGAGGCGGCTCTGTTAATTGAATGGATTCCCCTACGGCATCGATCAGAGTGATCGGGAACATGCTGCCTTCAACCTTTGTGGGTTGAAGTGCCCCGGGCGAAAGTAACCCGGGACGAACGTCTGTTTTCCATAACAAAACCGTACCAATTAAGGTAATCAGCGAAGCCGATATTATGGTTTTGACTGGGATTGTCATGGATGTTGACCGTTAGGGCTTAAAGCAGGCGATCAAAGACCGCCTTTAATCTCGATGCCCACCATAGCATTAATATCTTTAGTGCCGTAGGTCACAACTTCTTCGTACTCTTCATCCAGAAGGTTTTCAATCCTGCCGAATACGCGAACAGTGTCAGAAATGTCGTGAGAAAGGGCAATATTAGCCAGAGTATAGCTGTCCAGTGTTACGCGGTTAGGCGTAAAGAAAGCATCAAACTCCAGATCATCCTGTTTGCCATTGTATTGCAGGCCACCACTCAAACGAGTTTTGGCGTTAGCAAACAAGTAAGAACTGTTGATGCTGGCAATATGTTTCGCGCGTCTTACTAACTCCTGACCAGTGCCGTCGTCACTGTCGGTATAGGTGTAGCTGGCACTCAGTGTCAGATTGTCAGCGGGCTCAAAGAATGCGCTCAGTTCAAGGCCTTTGATATCAGAATCACTGTCCAGGTTAATCGAAGTTGTACCCGCACCGGCGATCAGATTTTCTACATCACTGTGGAACAGAGTCAGATCCACATAACCATCGATGGAATCAAAGTGGTACTCAGCACCCAGATCCCAGGTTTTGTTTTTCTCCGGACGCAGGTCAGCGTTACCGGTGTAGGTTTCAGTAGAACCAAACAGCTCAAACTGGGTTGGGTTTTTTACACCAGAAGCCGTGCTTGCATGTACACGCAGAGCATCCGTTACCCAGCCAGAGAAAGCGATGCTGTAGGTGTTGGCATCTTTAAATACATCGTTATAGTCACGACGGCCTGCGATAGTTACGTAATACTGATCTTCAAAATTCAGGCCGTATTCCAGTACCACACCGGTTGAATCGATATCACGATTAACCGTCGACCAGACAGAGCTGCTATAGAAAGACTCTTTCTCGTGCTCAGCAACAAAAGTCACACGCTGATCTACCGCTTCACCGTTGATGAAGTAATCGGTCTGGTACTCAACTTTTTTCTTCTCACCCTTGGTCGTGTAGGTCTGTGCACCGCCAGTGAAAGTTGCGTAGTCAGTATCCGCATTGGAATAAGCCAGTTTGTGCAGCCAGTTACCTTCAAGCAGGTCTAACTGACCGGATAGTTTGCTGAATGTCTGGCGAGTATCAGCCGTGGTGTCATTGTCCACCGGGCCAATACCAAATGTGAAACCGTCAATATCGGAATCGGCATCAAGGTGGCGAACCACCAGATCAAAGGACAGCTGTTCAGTCGCTTTCACACCACCTTTGAAATTGTAGGAATGGTTGCGATAGCCATCTTCCTCAGTAAAGCCACGGTTTTCATTCAGAGAAGAGATACCGTCCGTATCCAGAAAAGATCCGCTCAGAGCATAATGAACCTGATCAGTACTGCCGGACAGGGCGAAAGATTCCTGATGCGTACCAAAGCTGCCAGCTTCTACACTCAGCTTGCCGCTGACCGGGCCTTCGCCTTTTTTAGTGATGATGTTGATAACACCACCCATTGCGTCACTGCCCCAGAGAGCACTCTGTGCACCGCGCAGAACTTCAACCCGCTCGATCTCAAGATTCATAAGGTGTGCAAAGTCGAATTCAGAACCTGCACCTATATCGTTAACCTCGATGCCATCGATCAGCACCAGAGTCTGATTCGCTTCAGCACCACGAATACGGATCTGGGTTTTTGAACCCAGGCCGCTTTGACGGTTAACCGCCAGTCCCGGAACGTCGCGCAGGGCATCGGAAACCAGGCGTACCTGATTGTTTTCAAGATACTCAGAATCCAGAACGGTAATGGCATTACCTGTAGCTTCACGTGGCTGCTCAACACGAGACGCAGAGATGACCATCACATTCTCTGATTCTGCATAGATAGCCTGGGAAACGGACATTGGCAGCAGGGCAACAGCAAACAGACCCTGTTTAATAAAAGCTTGCATTAAATACTCCATAAAAAAGCGTTGGAGCTGGATGCGAAAAACATGAACAGCGGTCTGACGTTAAATCAGAAAGGATCAATCACAGATGAATGCAGAAGGGGGTGCCTAACTGCGAATTCACTTCCAGCAACAATAGTTTCAATTATTGTCACCGGTACGGAATCCGCCCAAACTAGCTCCCCGCTGGATGGTAGGTGACGCTCTTAACGGCAGGTCTCCTGGCTCACAGGTCAATGTATGTGGTTCACCTTCCCGGTTTCCCAGTGGTATATCGAACCCATACTCTCTGCTTACAGTTGCGGGGGCAGCCAAGGATTTTAACCTTGTTCCCTTTTGATCCCGGTTAAAGGAACCGTCAGAAGCCGCGAATTCTAATCGCACTGCAGCAATGTTGCAATGAATCAGACAAAAGTAGGGCGCATACAAAGCACGGCTATTCCTTTACCACTTATTCAGGCTAATATATTCATCAATAATAAAGTTTAATGAGCACGCAGCCGGATTTATGTCTGATCTTCCTGATAAACAACAACTTCCTGATATCGATGCTGAAGATGCATGGGTCAGCGTCATCCATAAAATGGATGAGGCCTATGCAGATCTTGTGCATTATCAGGTAGAGGTAGAAGAGAAGAACGTTGAGCTGGAAGAAGCTAAAAGCTTCTCCGACAGTATTCAGAGCTCAATGAGTGATGTGCTGATTGTTTGCAATCCGCAAGGTGTGATTCAGGGATGCAACCGCGCACTGGAAGATCTGACTGGTAGAAGTGAAGCCGAGGTGATTGGTTTATCTTTTCCGCAGCTGGTGGACAGTAAATATCACAATAAAATCACTCAGTTCACTTCACAGATGCACGTTCAGGCGGTCAGAGACTGCGAGATAGAGCTGCTTGGTAAAGAAGGTGCTGTACCGCTCTCTATGAACTGTTCTCCGCGGGTTAATCATCGTGGCCGTCTGGTCGGCATGGTTATGGTTGGTCGTCCTTTGGGTGAACTACAGAAAGCCTATAAAGAACTCAATCAAGCGCATGCTGAGCTACAGCTTGCGCAGGAACGTCTGGTGCAGTCAGAAAAAATGGCTTCTCTGGGGCGTCTCGTGGCGGGTGTTGCCCATGAACTGAATAACCCGATCAGTTTTGTTTACGGCAATATGCATGCATTACAGCGTTATACCGATCGCCTCTGCACCTATTTTGATGCCATAGGCAAAGGTTACAGCCGTGAGCAGCTGCGGGAGATGCGCCATGAGATGCGGCTGGATAAAGCCATCAAAGACCTCAATTCGCTGGTGGATGGCACCATGGAAGGCGCAGACCGGGTTAAAGATATTGTAAACGACCTGCGTCAATTCTCTTCCACTCAGGTCTCTGAGAAGAAAACCTTCGACCTCAATCATGTCATAACCACCGCGCTGCACTGGATCATTAAAGAGAGTAAGGCCCCGGTAGAGGTCATCACCGATCTGCCAGAAACACTTGAAGCCTTTGGCCATTCAGGGCAGATCCATCAGGTGGTCGTAAATCTGATTCAGAACGCCATCGACGCCATGATGGAGAGTAAACTTAAGCGCCTGTCACTTTCTGTAAAAGAGCAGAACTCTAAGATTATTCTAAAAGTTCACGACAGCGGGCCGGGCATTAAAGATGAAGATTTTCTACGCCTGTTTGAGCCGTTCTACACCACCAAGCCTGTGGGTATGGGCACCGGTTTAGGTTTGTCCATCAGTTACAGCATAGTTTCGGAGCATGGTGGTGAACTTAAAATTACCAATCACCCGGAAGGCGGAGCATTGGCGATTCTGACCCTGCCATCTAAGGAGATGAGCGATGCTTAATCTTCTCTGGTTACAGTCTGGTGGCTGTGGTGGATGTTCTATGTCACTGCTGAATGCAGAATCACCAGACCTGCTCACCCTGTTTGAAACTGCGGGCATTAATCTGCTCTGGCACCCATCCCTAAGTGAAGAGAGCGGGGAGGAGGTGAGCGCCATGCTGGAGAGCATCATCAACGGTGAAACCCAGCTGGATATTCTCTGTCTCGAAGGATCAATGATGATGGGCCCGATGGGAACAGGACGTTTCCACATGATGGGTGGTACCGGCAAACCGATGATCGATTGGGTTCGGGAGTTGTCAGCACGCAGCCGCTTTACACTGGCCGTGGGTTCCTGTGCAGCGTATGGCGGTATTACGGCAGCAGGCGACAATTTTACCGATGCGACTGGCATGCAGTTTGATGGCGAGCTTCCCGGAGGTCTTCTGGGTGAAGACTACCGTTCAACAGAAGGTTTTAAAGTCGTAAATATTTCTGGCTGCCCCACACACCCGGACTGGATCACCGAAACACTGGTCAGCATTGCACTGGATGAACATCAGGAAGACAACCTTGACCAACTGGGCAGGCCGCGAATGTATGCGGATCAGTTGGTGCATCATGGTTGCAGCCGTAATGAATACTATGAATACAAAGCCAGTGCAGTAGATCCCGGTGATCGTGGCTGCATGATGGAAAACATGGGCTGCCTCGGCACTCAGGCTCACGCAGATTGCAACATCCGCCCCTGGAATGCTTTTGGTTCCTGTACCAGCGGCGGTTATGCCTGCATCAACTGCACGGCCCCAGAGTTTGAAGAGCCGGGTCACAGCTTCTGTAAAACACCCAAAGTTGCAGGCATTCCGGTAGGTTTACCAACCGATATGCCCAAAGCCTGGTTTGTTGCACTGGCATCACTGTCTAAAGCGGCAACACCGGAACGCTTGAAGAAAAACGCAGTATCAGAGCAGTTAATTTATCCACCGACCATCCATAAACGTAAAGACTGAATAAGAAAAACAAGAATATGTCACGAATCTTAGCCGGACCATTTAACAGGGTAGAGGGTGATCTGGAGATTACGCTGGATACCAACGAAACCAGTGTGCAGTCTGCCCGGGTCAACTCACCACTGTACCGTGGTTTTGAACGTATTCTACTGGGCCATGACCCAATGGATGCATTGGTCTACACCCCTAGAATCTGTGGTATCTGTTCGGTAAGCCAGTCTG
This sequence comes from Neptuniibacter sp., assembly GCA_050633685.1. Classification (GTDB taxonomy): domain Bacteria; phylum Pseudomonadota; class Gammaproteobacteria; order Pseudomonadales; family Balneatricaceae; genus Neptuniibacter. The sequence continues at coordinate 20,227 of JBOEHA010000001.1, forward strand.
TTGCTTGTGCCAGAGCACTGGCGGATCTGATGCAGGTAGATATACCGGAAAATGGTCTGCACAGTACTAATCTGGTACTGGCAAATGAAAACATGACAGACCTGCTCACACATTTTTATCTGTTCTTTATGCCGGACTTTGCCCGGGAAACCTACGCAGATGAACCCTGGTATGCAGAGATCAACACCCGCTTTAAAGCCACCCAAGGCACCGCCACCCAAAGCATGCTGCCAGCACGCTCAGACTTTCTGCATCTAATGGGCATTATGGCGGGCAAATGGCCGCATACACTGAGCCTGCAACCCGGCGGCACCACTAAGCCGGTGGAAAGCCATGAGCGGGTACGTCTGCTCGCAATCATTGGTGCTTTCAGACGTTTTCTGGAGACGGAACTGTTTGGCGATGACCTCAGTGTTATTGCCAGCCTCAACTCCCAGTCCGATCTGGACCAGTGGCGACAGCAAAAGGATTGGAACAGCAGTGACTTCAGAAGATTCTTGCACCTGAGCGAACAGCTAGAGCTACAACAGCTTGGTAGAGCAACGGATCAGTTCCTGAGCTACGGCTCCTACCTGCAACCCGAAGGTAAACTGTTAAACGAAGGCGTATACCTGCATGGAGAACATGCCGAGTTGGACAGTAAGCTGATCACCGAAGATCACGCCTATACCTGGATGCGCCAATCAGAACAGCCACTGCATCCAAGTGCAGGGGAAACAGTACCCACACTGGACAACGAAGAGGGCTATAGCTGGTGTAAATCACCACGCCTAAATAAACAGGTCGTTGAGGTCGGTGCGCTGGCACGACAGGTCATCAACAAACACCCACTGGCACTGGATATGATTCAACAAAACGGCGGCAACGTTCATAGTCGTGTTGTTGCCCGTTTACTGGAACTGGCACTGGTCATACCAAAGATGCAGGAGTGGGTAAAAGCAATCGACCCCGCAGCACCGTTCTGCGCTCATGCTGAGATGCCAGCCAATGCTCAAGGCATCGGGCTAGTGGAAGCCGCCCGTGGCTCTCTGGGGCACTGGGTTGAAATAAAGAAAGGTAAAATCCATAACTATCAGATAGTTGCACCAACAACCTGGAACTTTTCTCCAAGAGATCAACAAGCTATTCCGGGGTCCTTAGAGCAAGCTTTAGAAGGCGCACCCATAAGAACTGGCGAGAAAACCCCAGTCTCCGTTCAGCATATCGTTAGGTCGTTTGATCCCTGCATGGCCTGTACGGTTCATTAGTTTTAAATGATTGTTTTTAAATGATTATTTATTAATGGCAAAACTATGGCAAAACTATGGCAAAACCCCTAGGGAAAATAAGCAATAAAAAAGGAGGCTAAGCCTCCTTATTCTGTGTGCATATGTGCCATTTGGCTTACTAATCCCGTGTTATGTTTACTTAATATCTGAGTGATGTGCGTATTCAGTACAACGTACAATTACCACCCCATCTTCATTACCTTTACTTATTTTCGGCATGGTTTTGAAATCAAATTCCCTGACTCGCTGAAAGAGCGAAAGCTGAAGGTGGCCTCAGGCCATGTTAGTGAAATGTACTCTGGTTTTGTTTATCCGTTTATCGAGCGACAAATTGTCAGACTGGTTTTCTGTTGCTCGTCAACAAACAGCCGCAAAAATGGGTAGTATTTTTTAGATTAAAAGGAACATTATATGAATGAAATTAAGGAACAATACTGGGGAATGCCCGCGAACACATACTGTATGCTCATTCACCTGAGTCAACTGACCAGTGTAGTAGCTCCAGGTCTTGGTTTAGTGCTCCCTATTGTTATGTGGGCAATGAATAAAGACAGAAATAAAGAGATAGATCTGCATGGAAGAGTGACGCTTAATTGGATAATTAGCTTGGCTATCTATTCTATTGTTTGCGTCATATTGTGGATTTTTGTAATTGGCGCTGTTGCATTCATAGTGCTGGCATTTTTGAATTTTGTGTTTGCCGTAGTTGCAGCGGTAAAGGCAAATAAAGGTGAGCTTTGGGTTTACCCTATGAGTATTACTTTTTTCAAATATAAGTAGGCGCGAATAATTGGGTCAGAGTTAACTAACTGAGTGCCCGCCGATACAGGGGAAGTCCAGCCTCTTAATTTTAGTGTCCATTTTACTGTTGCAACCTCAGAATGGACTTCCCACATATGTTCTTTTCTCCACACTTTATAAGAAATTTTTAAATCATATGGTCACACATTGGCGATCTTCATTTTTTGACGATGGTGCCAGGTTTGAAGTACTAAGTTTTATCGCAATTCTTTCTGCTTGATGTTTTGCATTGGCTACCGACATACGGTGTCTATCGTCACCAAATTCTTGGTATTCGGAGGTGATTTTATAGATTGTGTCCACCCCTAAATATTTACTCAGCGTCCGTAGGTGCGGTGTCAGGTGATCAGACTCTTCTCTTATTCCTCCTTTTTCAAAACCAAACTCTCCGCTGGAAGTTACTATGATCAATGTCTTTCCTGAGAGTAGAGGCTGTAACGGGAAGTCACCTCGTGAGAGGTCGAAATCAAACGTTTTGTTTATGCGTACAATTTGATCGAACCACGCTTTTAGCTGAGCCGGCATGCCGTAGTTGTACATTGGTGAGGAAATCAGGATAACATCGGCTGCTGCCACCTCAGCTATCATTTTGTCTGATAGTGCCAGTCTCTCTTTCTGTTCCGTGGTTCTTTTTTCTTCAGGTGTAAACACCGCGCCAATCCAATCTTCTGTAATAAAATCAGGTGGATTCATACCAACATCACGATAGATATACTCATCTCCGGGCTGATTCGTTTTCCATGTGTCAATAAACCGGAGAGCAATATTTTTCGATATAGAAGCGTGATCTGGATTCGGGCTGTTCGCAGCTCTAACGCTCGAATCGATGTGTAATAGGGTGCTCATATTCATTACCTTGGTGGGTTAATAATAGGAACTATTTTGTGAGCCTGCATAGAGGAATACAAACGTAAAAGTTACACTTCTAGATGAGTTTAAATCATCTATACTGTTGGTGAGCTGATTATTAATTTGGAGGTTAAGTTTGCAGGTATCGTTACAGGCGCTGAAAGCCTTCGAGTCGGCTGCCCGTCAGGGAAGTTTTAAGTTGGCTGCAGAAGAGCTTTCGCTGACACCAACCGCTATTTCACACCACATTAGTAACCTGGAAAGTCGGTTAAATGTAGATTTGTTTCATCGACAGGGGAGGCGAATATCACTAACCGGAACAGGTATAAGATTAGCTAAAGCAACCTCGGACGGATTTCGAATAATTGACAGTGCTTTGGAAGAGGTGATGAAGACTGGCAGTGCGGTACGGGTAACGACGACATCATCATTGGCCGCTATGGTGCTGATCCCTTCCCAGCATGAATTTGAACAAGCTAATCCTGATATCTCTATGGAAATATCTACCGGCGAGTCGGTCAATAGCCAATCACATATTATTCCAATTCGGTTCGGTGATGTCTCGGTCGTTGAGGATTCTGATGTCATTAGATACGAGTCATTTAATGTATTTGGTGCTTATGGAATTGCGTCTCCTTCTTGGTCCAATGAATACATTACCCTTTTTACTACGGAGTGGAAAAATAAATCCTTACCGGATCCTCCACTAGCCGCTTGGTTGCAAGAGAATGGACTGTATGGGGCCAATATTAAACTCAAAAAATTTGATCAAGAGCTTTTCGGAATACAGCAGGCTATGGCTGAAAATGGACTTGTGTTCTGTTCTACGACGCTCACGAAAAGGCTAGTAAAATCTAACCTTCTACAACAATTTGATACTCGACCGGTTAAATCAGATTTTTGCTATTACGTACCAAATAAGGGTAGTTACGAAACCAGAAGTTCAGCCAGATTTCTAAATTGGGTCGAAGATCTTTTGAAGCAATAATTCGTGCAAAATAAATGGGATCAGATTTGATTTATTTTCTTATCTTATCTGGAATACGATTCTCACGTACGGCACTGACTAACAGCCCCTTTGCGCAGCCGAGTATCGCAGATTAATCCAGAAACAAGAGCTTGTTTGTTTGAGGTTGCTAAGCGGCCGAGTTTGCAAGCTCGCTGGGTTAATCGAGAAACACAGGGGATAGGTCGAAGACCGACAAGCGGCGGGGTCGGCTTTGGGTTGTTAGGGTCTTTGCCGAACAAAGATCCTGACTCGCTATCAAAGCGAAATTCAGATAATTTGGATCTGAATAGGTTTGTCTTCTCGTTTAACGTGAGACTATATCTTTAAGCACAAATGAGGATATCTGCACTATGAGTATTTTTGATGTGACATTAACCTTATCTGCATTATTGTGCTCACTGGTCGCTGGCTTTCTCTTTGCCTATGCTGTGGTCATCATGCCCGGAATAAAAAACTTAGAAGACAAACCATTTATTAAGGCTTTTCAAATAACGGATCGAGTGATTCAAAATAATCAGCCCGTTTTTTTGTTCGTTTGGATCGGGTCAGCGGTCTCATTAATTGCGTGTTCTATTTCTGGATTTTCAATACTTGAAGGCTTGGATTTTTACCTACTTTTATTGGCTACAGCGGCTTACTTAGTGGGTGTTCAGGTTTCTACAATTGTCATACATCTCCCCCTTAACAATAAGCTTCAAGAGTACGACGTTGAATCCATGAGTAATGAGGAGCTACACAAGGCTCGTTTGGGGTTTGAGTCACGCTGGAATCGTTCAAACCAAATCAGAACCATCATTGCTTGTGGCGTATCTCTTCTATTAATACTGTTGGCGTTGAGGTATTAGGCAGGATAATAGAAATATATGGTTCAGAGTTAATTGAAAGCAGAACATTGCTGCGCCACCGCCTAAGCTAGACATTATTATTTCACCTAATCAGGGATTCTGGTCTATGTACAAAAAAATAGCATGCTTATCCTTCGTTATATTTATCATGGCTGGTTGCTCTTCTTACTCGCGAGACTATGACTCTGTTGAATTTACTGTGTCAGGTGAAACTGCGCTAATGATTGGAATTATTGATAGTGATATTCCAGATCAGGTCATAGCACTGCTTGAAGATTACCCTCAAATAACAACTATCGTAATGCAAGATGTTGAAGGTTCTGTGGACGATGAAGCAAACCTTATTGCCGCTCGTTATATTAGGGAAAATGGGCTGAATACACACATTCCCGAGGATGGGCTTGTTGCTTCAGGAGGGACTGACTTTTTCCTGTCGGGTGTTAAGCGAACGGCAAGTCCCGGCGCTAAAATTGGTATCCATTCATGGGTTGATGATCAAGGTACTGAAGGCGCTTTGTTATCAAGAAATGATTCCGCGCATAAAACATACCTTGATTACTATGGCCTGATGGGAATTCCCGCTGAGTTTTATTGGTTCACTCTCGAAGTTGCGCCCAGTGAAGAAATACATTGGATGACTATTGATGAACAACAGTTATATAAAATTACGACGCATTAACGATAAATAGGGTCGGTTTGGTGGTGTCTTTCATAACCCCAGTCATCAAAGGGTGTTCTCTACCACAGATCTGGTATATTGCCCTGCAAATACCCTCTAATCACTGCGAAGGTCGATTTTGTTTATGAAACGCTCTGCTTTAAAACTGTTACTTAGTTCTTTGTCGTTGTCCTTGCTAGTCACTTTCTCTGGATATAGCAGCGCGGGTGAACCACTGACTTTAAAGAAAACGATGAAGCAGATGCGACTGCATTATAAAAATGCACTGGAGACTGATTCTGCTGAGAGCTTTAATAAGAATCTGGATATATTCAAAACACATCTTGGTAGTGCCCAAGAGTATGATTTCTCACCTGAGCGCAAAGTGATTTCGCTGGAAGGTCTAAATAAAGTTGAGAACTTTGTGGACGCAATCCCACCCGCGACCGCTGACAATCTTGCTGTGGTGAAACAGCAGCTCAGTGAAATCGATGATATACGTACCGAGTACCATAAAAAAGCCAAGCCGGGCCTCTGGGAAATGTTTATCAGCTTTTTGAGGTAACGGCTCAGGGTTTGTTTATCAGTAAGCAGATTCATCCAGCGCTTATGGCAAAACCGCTGTAAGCGTTGCTTCTCTTCATAAATTCCTACATTTCTTTTGAACCTAATTCCCTCAAAGCTCGTAAGCAGTACAGGTTTGCCAATTCTGGGTAAATGCTTACGGAGTCAGTATGAATCGATTTAATCCCGCAAAACTGCACAACAGCAAGTGGACGGCCGTAAAACCTGTTAATAGAGAGAAGCATTTTCTGGTAGCAGAAATAGAGTTTGAAGAGGATGGTTCGGTGCTCTCCTGTACATTGGAGGCGGTGCTTTCAAATAAGCAGTATGCACTTGATTGGAATGAACTTAAAAACCCGCAGGCGTGGACTCAGGGCTGGAAGTGAAGGAGTGTTGAGCTTCTAGAGCTGAGCAGCTAGCTTCAAACTCAATCTCTCTCGATATTCCACAATAGAAATATCATCACTGCTTTAGTTCTTCAGGTTCATAATCCATAAAACACTTAACTCTTCTGGTTTTTTAGAGCCTGTATTTGTCTTTGGATACCCTCAGCTTCAGCAGTTAGCTCAGAGTAGCCCATAATGTCTCCATTCCTTTGCGCTTGCATCGCTTGCTCAAGTTTAGTCAGATAGAGTTTATTGAGTTTTTTGGCTGGATCGCTTTTGAATATTGAGAACATTAATTATCTCCGGTTAGTTCGTCCCTTGAATACGTGCTATTTGGGGAAAGAGATCAACCGGAGATTTAAAAATCAGAACTTATAATTCAGATATAAACGCATGTAGGTGAGATCGTCATCACCGGCCTGATCATAATCCAGCTGTGCTAAGCGGAGCCGGGTTGATAATCCCTGCTGGCTTTGGAATTTATATTTAAAGTCAAAAGAGAGTTCCGAGCCGCCATCAAAATTTCTGCCGCTGGCGGCAATGCCAGCATCGCTTTGTTTCCAGTCTACATACACGGCTCTTGCCATAAAGCCCGGTATATTGAAATTGGAAGACAGCATCAGTGAGGTGCTATCCATGCCTGCATAGATCTCATCAATAAAGGTTAAACGGTATGCTCTGAACTGGGGGACATGTCCAAGGGTGCCCGGAAAGGTGCGCTGATCATCAACTGATGTGTACGCCAGACGGGCAAAAATATTACTGAAGCGGGTTTCTGCTTTCACGCCCCAGTAACTCGCATCCGCTGAATTGTCATAGTTGGCGTTAAGGTGCTTCCAGCCGATCAGCCAGGTTGAGTCAGGGATTGTATAGTTGATCCCTATAAAGCTGGTGTCGTAGGGTTCGTTGGTGATTGATGCGGGTAGATCTGCTGCGGTGGTAGCATTGTCGAAGACGAACCATTGCGCCTCAACGTCTAATCCCGGGATGCTGTTGTTACGTAGATAGACTGAGTAGACATCATCATCAAAATATTTGTTTTGCTGATATATAGAGGGCAGGGCTTCATCACCATAGCGCATGATCCAGCTATCAATATACATTAGCTTTAGCGTGGTGTTTGCCAGATCTTTATTGGTAACTACCAGTGCATCAAACGAGTCTCGTAACGGAAATGCAGGGCTATTCATAACCAGTGGTGTAATGATCTCCTGGCGCCCAATTCTTAGATTGGTGTTGGTCAGTTCCGGTGTAAATGTGTAGTCGATATAGGCTTTATTTATTTCAGTAGTCGATAAAGATACGCGGGGGTCATCTTCACCTCCTTGAGGTGTTAATCCTGTCGACTCATCGTGAATGCCCCAGTCATAGCCTGACTGGAATCCAAAGCCAAATTTAAAGCCTCGTTTTTCGGGTGTCTCGTAAAGAACAGATATTGCAGACATGCCCACCTTGGCATTGTTGTATGCACCGGCTTCTTTCAAAGTATCTGCATGAGAGCCCAAAACGTACATGTTGCGGATCTCACCCGAGAATGTGCCTGCTTCAAGATAAGACTGAATGGTGTCGGCAGACACTGCACTGCAAAGGCTTGAAAAAAAGATAAGGGTAGAGGTTCTTTTCAATTTTTCGATCTGTCTCACAGGTGGGTTCTCTTTATTGGGGATCATGAGGTGTTGTTGAAAACAAAATAACAGAAAGCAGAAAATATAGAAGTAGCAACGGAATATAACCTAGTTTACATGCTGGCTTTCTGATTTGGATCTATGTTGCGCTAGGCAATAATCTATAAATGATTTAGGGGAAGTTAGGGTGCTCATTATTAGAGTTCTTGCTCAATTTCAATGTAGTGCCGGTGCCACATCTGTTTGATTTTTTGTTGCGCGGATGAACCAGTAGAGAGGGTGTGTTTTATAAGTAATAGAATTTATCTGTAATTAATTGCTTTATTTATGGTTGATAACATATTGAATATTAATGATAAATATATTTCATATGATAATTCGTTATTGTCACGAAATACTAAAAACGCAATTGGCATCGTCTCTGCAACTTCATACATGAACTGTTCTTAACCCTGAAAAGGGTTATTAAAAACCAACCCTAAACAGGTCGTGTTATGAATATAAAAATAGGATTAGTGCTTGTTTCTTCACTGTGTTTTTCGTTTTCCGCTGTCGCGGATTCGAGATCAGTAGAGGGGCCTTCTCACATCAAAGGTGGCTCATACGATATGAATGGCTATTTGAATCTGATGACTTCGGATGAGCCTGTGCACACCAAACAGACCTCCTTAGAAATTAAGGGCGGCCCATTAGATATGAATGGTTACCTAAATACAGCCTCGGAAAAAAGACCTTCAACCATGGCTCATAATAAGCCGGATGTGACTGCCAATCTAAGTATGCATGCTCAGCCAAATCTGCTCTTTGTTTCTGGATCTTAATGCTGTGCTCATGGATTTAAGGCCAATCTCTTTTAGAGTTCTTTGGCCTTGATGCGCACTTTCAATAAAGCACCAGTCATATAAACAAGGATGTTAACTTTGGTTGAGAAGGTCAGGTCTTGTAAATAACCCTCCGGTCATACGAATAACTCTGGCGTAACTCAGGGTAATAACTTCATCCCGCCTTTGATACTATCTGCTCATTAATTTCTTTTGATCAAATAAGTCGTAGATTACCCAGTAACTAATGTGAAGTTTTCAAGCTACTGGCTATCCCATCAAGGAAAGATATGTATACCGATGAAGACCTGGCACAAGCTGTAAAAAAGGGCATATTCTCCGCAGATTCTGTTGAGGCCTTCAGATCAGATTATCTGGATCGCCATAACACGCATACTGCAGATGAAGAGAACTTCCGCTTAGTAGGAAGCTTTAACGATATTTTCGTTGTAATTGCCGTGGGTTTGCTGCTGCTGTCCTTAGGTTGGGCCACTTATGCGGTGAGCCCTTTTCTTTCTGCGGCATCTGTTGCCCTTGTTTCCTGGGGGTTGGCAGAATTCTTCGTGCTCAATCGGAAAATGGCTCTACCCGCCATTGCGTTATTGGTTTCATTCGTTGGCGCTGTGTTTGCGGCGGTAGTTACTTTGTTTGCTTTTCCCGGTGAAAATGCACTGACTATGGCGGGGCTGGCAGCAACCATGGCGGCATGGCTGCACTGGAAGCGCTTCAGGGTACCGATCACGGTAGCGGCTGGTGCTTCTGCTCTGGTGGTGTTTGTTGTATCGCTGATGATCTCTGTGTTCCCAGTGGCAAAAGATTATCTGGTGTATCTACTATTCATTGGCGGTGTGGCTGTGTTTGCGTTAGCTATGCATTGGGATTCTTCTGACTTAGAACGTGTGAGTGGTAAGTCTGATGTGGCTTTTTGGCTGCATCTGGTTTCTGCCCCTCTGCTTGTTCATCCGATTTTTACGGGGCTTGGTATTTTTGAGGGTAACGAAAGCACTCTCGGTTTAGTCAGCATTATTCTGCTCTACCTGTTCCTTACTTTCGTGTCTGTGGTGATTGATCGCCGTGCATTTATGGTGTCCGCGTTGGTATATGTACTGGTGGCGCTAACTGAACTGCTGGATGATTATGGCCTTGCAGGGGATGGTTTTGCTTATGTGGGGGTGCTCATCGGATTCTCACTGTTACTGCTATCTGGTTTCTGGCATAAAGCACGTTTGCAACTGGTCAGATTACTGCCGCAATCAATCCAAATCAAAGTGCCTGCTGCAAAATAGTCATTTGTAGATAGCGCTCGGTATTAACTGCTAATTATGTTTAAGAACAGGGACGTTTTATTATGATTTTTACGACATCAGAACTGGAAGTGCGGGAAAACTACCAGTTATTGAATGGTGGCATTACACCAAGACCTATTGCTTGGATCAGCACACGCTCCAAGGATCAAATAGATAATCTGGCTCCTTTCTCTTTCTTTACTGTTGCGAGCTGTAATCCCCCGGTTTTGCTGTATACGCAGATAGCTGCCAGAACAGGATTAGACAAAGATACGCTGACTAATCTTTTAGAAACAGGTGAGTGCGTCGTTAATATTGTCAGTACTGAGCTTCTGGAGAAAATGAATAAAACCAGCGCCAGTATTGCTGCTAATGAGAGTGAATTTAGTTTCGCGGATGTAGCGGCGTGCGAAAGCTGTTCCGTCAAACCGCTTTCAGTGAAAGAAGCTCCAATTCGTTATGAATGCACTTTGAGAGAAGTAATTACAGTGAGTGATCTGCCGACCGGAGGCAAGATGGTATTGCTGGACGTTAAGTCAGTGTATGTCCTTGATGATCTGATCAGTGAAGCACGCATCGACCAGAGCGAAATTACAACGGTTGGCAAACTCGGCGGAGATTTTTATGCTGTTTTACCTGAAAAAGTTGAGATGTCTCGCCCTGATTAAACAGGCTGAACGTGAACTTACAGCCAGCAGAACTATCGCCTATTTAAAGTGTCTATCGGAAATACAAAATAACTATGGTTGTATTTCTAAGCATGAAAACCTCTCACAAACTTATAACTCTACTATCCGGGGCAGTGCTTTCTTTCTCTGCCTTTGCTGCTTCTGATAAAGCTCAAAACGTGACTGCTGTGACTCAGGAGGTTGTGTGGACTTCTGGTGCCGATACCGAGGCTTTCTGGCTGCGGTATGCTGATTCAAAAGGTGGTTTGGTCTGGGGTAGGTCTACAGATTATCCCGGATATGAGAAAGTCCGAGAAGGCGATACCTTCATAATCGAACTGAAGCAGGGGCCATGTCTGATGGAGTTCTTTCACAGCCGCTGGCGCAGAGCAAATGATGTGCGACGCTGGGATGAATCAATAAATTCCTTTGGTGGTTGCCCATATGTTTTTGATTAAAACTGGCTTGTTTCTATAAGTTTCGATTGCTAATTTTCGGGCAATTTCTCGAACTGTTATGTTTCTAAGTTGAACCATTTATTCAGCTAAACCGTAAAGCTTCTAAATTAATCGAAGGTGCGGAACGATGGTCAAACATGAGTTTGTAGATTTCTCAAAAAACAGGCTGATAAAAAAAGTGCGTTTAATTGAGTCTGGCTGCAGTCCTATAGTCATTGAAGTCGAGTATGGATCTGACCGGGTCAGGAAAGAGCTTTTAAAGGCAGAAGATGATCAGGTGATGACGTTCAAAAACATCAGTCAGGCCTACGATGTTTGTCGTGATGCCGGGATTCATGAAGCGGATTTGGTGCAGGTGATACCGCATGATGAAGCCTGTGCAGGCCGCTACCTTTCGTATGATCAGCAAGCAATGACTCTGAGGTTTTAATTCCTGTTTATGAATAGAGTAAAACCTCGTGTGGCTATTATTGGAGCCGGTTTGTCGGGAGCAGTTTTGTGCGATCTGTTATTACAGGAAAATTATCAGGTAACAGTGTTTGATAAGAGCCGGGGAACAGGTGGTCGGCTAGCGAGCTGTAGGCTGGGCGATTATACCGCGGATCTCGGTGCTCCCTTTTTACAACAGGATGGCAGCGCGTTTTCTAGATGGCTGTGTGAGCAGGAGGAGGTTAAACATTGGCAACCCCAGGCTTATGACTTTCAGTGCAATCCGGTTGAATCCATCTCCTGCTATACCGCTGCACCAAGGCAAAGTGCTTTAACCCGAAGGCTTTTACAGGGATCTGAATTCCAACCCGGTACGCGGGTAGGTTTTATCTGGCCTGAGCTGGTTAATGATAATAACCGTGTTGTTGTACGAGATGAAAAGGGTAAGGGTCTGGGCCATTTCGATGCAGTAGTTGTTGCTACACCCGCCCAGCAGGCTGCACCTCTGCTGGAATCAATTCCGCGTTTTATGAAAAAAGCCTTAACTGTTAATTTTGATGTTTGCTGGGTTCATGTTCTTGTTACTTATTCTGAAGAGTCTGTTAACACACCTGAGCTTCTCTCTGGTGAGCACGAAATCCTTTCCAGAATCACTAAAGGCAGCGCTAAACCCGGCAGGCAATGTCCGGTTAATGCAGAAGTGTGGGCCATAGAGGCTAATGAAGAGTGGAGCAGGCAGCATAGGGACAGTGATAAAGCAGACGTTGCTCTGGCATTAAGAAATGCTTTTTTAGAGTTGTTTCCTTCTCATTCCAACATGATAGCGGAGAGAACCCATCGCTGGCTCTATGCTCGCCACACTAAAACCGATGCTGATCATCTTTGGGATGCGGATACCGGTATAGGCGTCTGCGGAGACTGGTTTGCATCAGGTGATGCTGAAGCAGCATGGCTAAGTGCCCATTCATTGGCGGATGAACTCATAGCCCATTTAGGCAGGTTCTGTATTCTGGACAATCAACAGAAACAACCGCTTTCAATCTCTATGTGAGGATTTTGAGGTGCGTATAACCAACAAAGCCAAACCTACAGTTTTTTATGATGGTGGCTGCCCACTCTGTAAAAAAGAGATATCGCACTATATGGGTTTGGACAGGGACTGTTCGATTGCATGGATCGATATAACCGAGCAGGACTTTGTATTAAAAAGTTACGGTATTTCTTTGCAGCAGGCGATGGCCGAATTACACGCCGTTACTGATGGCGGTGTGGTAGTGAAGGGTATTGATGCGTTTCTTCTGATCTGGAATAAACTCAGGTTCTATTCCTTCTTGGCGAAATTGGTTATCTGTCTGAGATTAAATAAACCGCTCAATATGGTTTACGCACGCTTTGCGCGTTGGAGATTTAAAAAACGCTGCGATGCTATTTGTGAGCTGGGTAGAACAAAAGCTGAATAATCAACTTTGCAAGGCTGTGGGTAAGAATGCTCTGTGGTTTTAGCCTGAAGTGCCGGGCTGAACATAATAACTGATATGACCAGCATGATAGCCGATGGGTAAAGCATGTTCATTGTTATCTCCTTAAGGTTTAGTTCTTGTACGGAGATGGTGGCTGAATGGTTCTATCTGGAATAAATTCATCTCATTCCAGGTTTGGTGCTAGAGGGGAGAGTTTCTTGCAGCATTGTATGGCTGGCGTTATTAGCTCGGAGCTAATAACGCCTCATGCTTGAGTGTCAGCTAGGACTTTGTGCACCCGAAGCTTTTAGCTTTCTTTGCCTTTTAATTCTAATGGGTGCAGCTTTTCTTTAAGTGCTTTCAGGCATGCATCGCACTCAGGGCGATCGGAGCCTAAATCACACCATTGTTTATCTGAAGAGTGGCTTTGGATATCAAGTGCGGTTCTGACGCATTGTGAGCAGGTGAAATATTTTGCTTTTCCATTCATGGCTTTTCTTCTTTTTATTTTCATGTTCTTTATGTATAGAAAGCCATTGGAAAGGATGCAAACTACTCGGTCGGATTGGTTGATCTGAATCAACTCCCACAAGACAAAAAAATCCCCAGTCATTGGACCGGGGAAAGGGCTCTTCGTACTACCTGCATTGATAAATCAATTTTGAAGAGTGATAGGAGCTATCCTGCGGAGGCGATTAAACTTGCGTTACCGCCAGCCGCTGTGGTGTCGATGCAAAGGTGGCGTTCGATGACAAATCGTTCTGGCTGATCCCATTCTGTGATCAGTGGCAACAGGGCGCCATCACGTACGGCCAATGCGCGGCGTACGGTTTTAAGGCTATCATTGTCACCGTTACAGCAAACGGCGGTATAACCCTCCGCTTCAGAAATGGCAACAGGATCAACTTGTCCTACGCAACCGGTAACTGGCAGCCCCAGTTCTTCACATTGCTTCAGCAGTTCTGCGATGCCCTGAGCAATAATTACGACTGAGTTACCCTGAAGTAAGGCGGTTACAGCCTGCATATATGCATTTTTCTGATCCGGGCCAAGACAAAGAACAACACCGCGCCCACTTTGTGAAAGCAGATTTAGCTCACCTGTTGGTCCTGGCATCTGTTCGGGTTCAGAGTCGAGCTGATCCAGTAGTTGTAATTGCTCAGCAAAAACAGGAGCCAGGCGTTGTTCGCGCTGGGTTTCTTTTATCCATGCATCTGAATCGAGCTTGGAGATCATCTGGTTAAGGGCTTCTGTGGAGAATACCTGCCCGGCAAAGGGTTTTGAGCCGTAACCTACTTCAGAGTTGGTGAAACGTTTTACATAGTGTGGGCCGCCGGCTTTAGGGCCTGTGCCTGAAAGGCCTTCACCACCAAATGGCTGGGAACCAACGATAGCGCCGATCTGGTTGCGGTTAACGTAGATGTTACCCACTGCAACTTTATTAACGATCTGCTCAACGCGGCTGTCAACACGGGTGTGCAAACCAAAGGTCAGACCGTAGCCTTTGTTGTTGATGCTATCTACGACTTTATCGATATCCTGTGCCGCAAATGTTGCAACATGCAGAACCGGGCCAAATATTTCTTCCTGCAGCTCTTCAATGCCATCAACTTTGAGCACAGTTGGCGCAACAAAAGTGCCGCTTTGTGGCGCTTTCAGTTGTTTTAGAACCTTGCCCTGAGCTGCATACTTAGCGCAGTGTTCAGTAATTTTGTTTTTCGCTGCCGGGTCAATCACAGGACCTATATCAGTGCTTAATGACCATGGATTACCCAATTTCAGCTCATCCATTGCGCCATACAGCATTTCCAGCAAATTCTCTGCGATATCTTCCTGAACATAAAGCATGCGCAGGGCAGAGCAGCGTTGGCCTGCACTCTGGAATGCTGACACCAGAACATCTCTTACAACCTGTTCAGGCAGGGCGGTGGAGTCTACGATCATTGCGTTCATGCCACCGGTTTCTGCTACCAGTGGTGCGTCAGGCGCCATATTTTCGGCCATTACACTGTTAATGCGTTGTGCTGTCAGTGTTGAGCCGGTAAAGCAGACCGCTGCGATGCGTGGGTCTGAAGAAAGTGGTGCGCCAACGTTAACACCTGACCCCGGCAGTAGCTGAACTACGTCAGCAGGAACGCCTGCTTCGTGCATCAGTTCCACGGCACGTGCAGCAATCAGTGGTGTCTGGTCAGCAGGTTTTGCTAGTACCGAGTTGCCAGATGCTACCGCTGCAAGTACTTGTCCCGCAAAGATTGCCAGTGGGAAGTTCCATGGGGATATGCAAGTGACAACACCTCGGGCATGAGCATTGGCGTGTTTTTCGGCTTCATTAGCGTAAAAACGGGCAAAGTCGACCGCTTCACGAATTTCACCAACGGCATCCAGTAGGGTTTTACCGGCTTCGCGGGTTGACAGAGCGAACAATTCAGGAGCATGTTCTTCAAACAGATCCGCAACACGACGCAGGATAACAGCACGCTGTTGAGCAGGTGTCTCGCTCCAGCTTTTAAACCCATCTACAGCAGATGAAATTGCGGTTTCGATATCTGCGCTGTTGGTTTCAGTTACCTGGCCAACCAGATCGTCAGGGTTCGCCGGGTTGATGAGGCTAGCGCTGTTATGACTTGTAACTTTGCCTGCAATAATAGGGCGTGCTTGCCATTCGTGATGCAGGAAAGCTTCGCGCTGTGGTTCCAGTTCTGCCAAAGTCACAGTATCTGTGATATCCCAGCCTTTGGCGTTTAGACGTTTTTCACCAAAAATATCCGCTGGTTTAGCGATGATTTCGTTAGACAGTGAGCCTTCTGTCTCCAGAATCTGAGTGAAAGGATCCTGTGCTATCTCTTCAGGAGTGATGCGTTTATCAACAATCTGATTAACAAAAGAGCTGTTTGCGCCGTTTTCCAGAAGTCTTCGTACTAGGTAGGCCAATAGGTCCTGATGTGCACCCACAGGGGCATAGATACGGCAGCGAGTCTGGTTGGATTTCAAAACGGTATCGTGCAGAGATTCGCCCATGCCGTGAAGGCGCTGAAATTCAAAGTCTTCTACTTTGGACTTCTTCGCCATATATAAAATGGATGCAGCTGAGTGGGCATTGTGAGTCGCAAACTGAGGATAGATACGATCTGTCATTGCCAACAGTTTTTCAGCGCAGCACATATATGAAAGGTCGGAGTTCACCTTGCGGGTGAATACCGGGAAACCATCAAGTCCTAGTACCTGAGCTCGTTTGATCTCAGCATCCCAGTATGCGCCCTTAACCAGACGTACCATAATGCGGCGATCTAAACGTTGAGCCGTAGTATAAAGCCAGTCAAGAACATGGCTGGCGCGCTGACCAAAAGCCTGTACAACCACACCAAAGCCATCCCAGCCTTGCAGGCGTTCGTCAGAAAGAACCGCTTCGATCACATCTAATGAGATATCCAGTCGATCCGCTTCTTCCGCATCGATATTAAAGCCCATGTTGGCTTCTTTAGCCTGTATAGCCAGGGTAAGCGTGCGTTCAACAAGCTCTGTCATAACCCGATCTTTCTGGCCGAACTCATAACGTGCATGCAGGGCGGATAGTTTTACCGAGATGCCTGGGTTATTACGGATATCTGTGCTGGTGCAGCCCGGTGTTAATTCGCCAATCGCTTTAGAGTATGCCTGATGATAACGCAGTGCATCAGCATCAGTCCGCGCTGCTTCACCGAGCATATCGTAAGAGTAGGTGTAACCTTGTTTCTCCAGCTTGCTTGCGCGCTTAGTTGCTTCCTGAATGTCGCGCCCCAGAACAAACTGGCGACCCAGCTCTTTCATAGCCTGACCAACTGCGGTTCTAACAACAGGTTCACCGAGGCGTTTAACCATACCTTTAAGTGTGTTGCCAATACCCTGATTGTCACCTTCCTGCAGCAGCTTGCCTGTCATAAGCAGCGCCCAGGTTGAGCTGTTGACTAAAGAAGATGCAGACTGGCCCAGATGCTCTTTCCAGTTGCCTGTAGCAACTTTATCTTCGATCAATGCATCAATAGTGATGGTGTCGGGTACTCGAAGAAGCGCTTCAGCCAGACACATAAGCGCGACACCTTCTTTGGTGGTTAGGCCGTATTCGGCAAGAAACTTTTCCATCATTGAGGGGGAGCTTTCATTACGAACTTTATTGACAAGGTCGGCGGCATTAGCTGAGATGCTGGTGCGGTCAATTTCATTCAGGGAAGAATCCTGAATCAGTTGATGGATAACGTCTGTCTCGTCGGCCAGATAGTGGCTGCTAATAACCTGGCGATATTGTTCTGTAGTTAAGCTCATAATTATTACCTCATTTCTAATCTATCTATTTTATCGAGCGAAAAGAGGTCGTATTGTCTTTAATATGTATTTTCTGTTAACAAAAAAACTTTATTTTGTCAGATAAATGGATATTGGGACTGTGTATGAGGAATTTATAGGTAATGTGTGTGGTTTGGTCATGTGTGTTTTTTGGCAGTATTTGTATGAGTTTTATACAAAAAAGCCCCGGCTAGATATGTAGCCGGGGCTGGGATTAGTCAGTGACAGTAATCGGAATAATGGGGGTGATTAGCTGTTGATTTCTGACTCAACTTCTTCAAATTTTCTTTGGATTGAGCTTGAAGGTGCAGGAGTTACCTTGGATACAGCAATAATTGCTATAAATGCGAAGATGATTCCTGGAATGATTTCGTACAGATCAAACCAACCACCGGTCAGTTGCTTCCAGACTACAACGGTAACACCACCAACAATGATGCCTGCCAGCGCGCCGGCTTTAGTCATGTTTTTCCAGTACAGGGACATGATCAAAGCAGGGCCGAACGCAGCACCGAAACCTGCCCAGGCATAAGATACAAGCTCAAGTACTTTAGAGTCTTTATCCATTGCCAGTGAGGTTGCTATTACAGCAATCACAATTACTGCGCCGCGACCTACTTTAACCAGCTGCTCCTGAGTAGCATCTTTGTTAAACAGTGCTTTGTAGAAATCTTCTGCCAGAGCAGAGGAGGAAACCAGCAATTGGGAGTCGGCCGTACTCATTACCGCAGCAAGAATTGCAGCCAGTAGTATGCCCGCGATTGCCGGGTGGAATAGCGCATCAACCATAACCATGAAAACAGTTTCGTTGTCACCCAGGCCTTCTGGAAGATAGCCGATGGCAGCAAGGCCAATCAGACAGGCGCCTGTCATGGAAACACCAGACCATAGAACCGCGATGCGACGTGCAGCAGGTACGTGATCTTTACTCTTAATGCCTTTAAATCGGGCCAGAATGTGTGGTTGACCAAAGTAACCCATACCCCAGCCAAGCAGGGATAGTGTACCAATCAAAGTGATTGTTTGGCCGTCTGCATCAGTAAAGGCATTGAGCAATTCAGGGTTTTTTGCCTCAATCGCTGCCAGTGTGCCGCTCAGCCCACCAATCTCACCCATTGCAAACATTGGCACAAGAATCAGCGCGCCAACCATCAGTAAGCCCTGAACAACGTCGGTCCAGGATACGGCAAGGAAGCCACCAAAGAGTGTGTAAGAGATAACTGCAACAGCACCAACAAGCACGGCAATTGTGTAGTCGAAGCCAAATACAGTTTCAAATAACTTACCGCCCGCTACAAGACCGGAGCTTGTATAGAACAGGAAGAATACCAGTACAAAAATCGCTGAAATAACACGCAGACTGTGGGTGTTGTCTTCAAAACGTTTTTCGAAAAAGGCGGGGAGTGTCAGGGCGTCTTCTGCGCGCTGGGAGTAAACGCGCAGTCTTTGCGCAACCAGCAGCCAGTTCAGCCAGGTACCAACCAGCAGACCACCTGCCAGCCAGAAAGAGCCATAGCCAGCAGCCATGGCGTATCCAGGCAGACCCATTAAGAGCCAGCCACTCATGTCAGATGCGCCTGCACTCAACGCACTTGGGATCGGCCCTAAGTTACGCCCACCAAGAACGTAATCGGACAGATCCTGAGTGCGGCGATAGGCGACAATACCGATTCCCAGCATAAGAATCAGATAAATAATGAATGTCAGGGTTATCATATGAAACCTCTGTGTAATAGACGGTGATTATTATTGTATACGTAGGCTGCAATTCTTTACTTTTAGTAACACATCCTGTGTGAGTTGTGCGTGATCGTCCAGCTTCCCTCAACTGATCAGTAAAGATACAACTGTTTAAAAGCTTACAGGTTCCTGGGTAGTCCTTTTCCCTTAAATTAGTTCATTGATAGTCTTAAATTCTTTTTTGTCGGCCAAAACAAGGGGAATTGTCTTTGTTTTGTGACTTTTTAAACGCATTAAGAATATCCTTCCATCTCATTGTTCTATGTTGTAAATATAGTTAGATATGCAAATGTTGGGCAATCCGTCTAAAATTTTTTAGAAACATAGTTAAACTGACTTACCTGATCTGAGGTGGCGCAATGGATAAACTGGACAAGCTTGATATGGCAATCCTTCGTGAGTTACAGAAGAGCGGCCGGATTACTGTGACCGAGCTGGCTTCTATAGTGGGTTTATCTAAAACTCCCTGTCAGGTTCGGGTTAAGCGCCTTGAAGAGCTGAATTACATTCAGGGTTACACCGCAATCATTGATCAGAAGAAATTGGGTTCCAGGCATGTCGCCTTTGTTCAGGTAACTATGAGCGATACCAAAACCAAAGCATTGCAGGCGTTTAATGATGCGATTCGGGAAATTCCGGAAGTTGAACAGTGCCATATGATCGCGGGTAATTTTGATTATCTGGTAAAGGTACGTACCTCAGATATAGATAGTTACCGCGAAGTGCTGGGTGAGAAAATTTCCAGTCTGCCTAATGTTAAGCAAACAAGCACTTTCGTTGTGATGGAAGATGTGAAAGATGTCGCTTCCAGAGTGATTTAATGCACTCGTAAGAGGAGGGTGCTGGCCGGGAGGGGGAGACCGGCCAGCGAGGGTAGATCAATTAAAATGCATAGTCTGCAATCAGACGCAGTTCATTGATATCTTCACCACCTGTATCAACGCGAACTACAGCATAGCGTGCACGAAGGTTAAGACCTTTCATGCTTGGAACTGCGTATTTCGCATCAAAGTTGGTTTCGCTGTGATCCTGATCCTGACCACCTGATTTGAATTCACCTTCAACGTGGCGAGCCATAACGCTCAGACCCTGAATTGGCGTGTTGTAATCAGCACGGATCTGGTAAGAGTCTTCATCCTGACGGTTAAAGTCAGAGTACTGAATTGAGTTCCAAGTCATGAAGTAGTGATCGTCGTTACCACCCCAGCTAGTGTTGTAACCAACATCGCCACCAACACCCTGGTAGCTCAGAGTTACTTTAAGGTCTTCATTGACAGGGAAGCGAACGGCTACGTTGGTCAGGCTGGAATCCTGATCCTGTAGAGATGCTGCAGCAGCATCGCCGTACTCAGCAAAGTACTGGTAGAAGTCAATCAGAACGCCATTTTCAAGAGTGTAAGAAGCGTTGATGTAAAGCTGCTCGCTTACATCGTCTGCATTACCGTATTCAACTGCCAGATTCAGACCGTTGTCCAGGCTGCCTTTTGCACCAACAACATATACACCATAGTCATCGCCATTGATGTCTGTGTATTTGTCGAAATCAGATTCAGTTTTTGCCGAAGCCCGGTCGGAGTATAAGCCGAACCAGTTAACGCCACCTGTTGTGCCTTCAATCTTAATAGCCTGAGATGAGGATGGAGTTGCACGGTTATCCTGGTCGTTGAACAGGGCTTTAGATGTAACCCAGCGACCAACACGTACAGATGCTACTTCACCCAGACCTATATCTGCATAAAGTTGACCTAACTTAGCGTAACCTTCGCTTTCATCTGTCAGTGTCCCGATGAACTGGTCATTGCCTTTACCGTCCAGCTTCATGTTTGCGAAAACAGATGCACCGAAAGCGATGCTATCTGATGCGTGTACTTTACCGTCCAGGCGCAGTGCCTGAGTCAGTGATGTACGGTCAGTAGCGCCGTCCTGAAAATCACGGTCAAAATAGAATGTTCTCAGGTTTGTATCCAGTTCAGCTTCAGGCGCTGCAACTGCAAACGGGCTGCTGGCTAGCATAATTGCTAGTGGTAACAGGTTTTTTTTAAGGTGTGGCATAGTGGCTGCTGTCCTTTATTTCGTTTTTGTTTCGTTGTTATTGCGCTTTTGTTGCATTTTTATTCTATTGAAAATGCAGAGGTAGAAGTCTCTGTTTTTATCCTTATGACAGGATAAAATAATTTATTTTTTAGTCATTTTGGGCGTTTAGACTGGTTGCTCGCTATCGGGGCAGTAAAAAGACATTATGGCTTTCTGTGCACTGAGATGTGGCGCAAGGGTGAATCGGAAGTGAGTAAGGGCCTCCGGCTGCTTATTGACACATGAAATGTTCGGCCTGATGCTCAGGCCGGTAGATATGCATTAGATGCGTCAGGAAAGCTCCATCAGGTTACTTAAGGCAACGGAAAAGACAGCGTAATCACAGATCTTGCTTTCTTTAATATCTGTAAGTGTTTGTTGCCATCGACTGATTGCTGAGTGTTTAGCTTCCTTCCAGCCTTCAAGTAATAATCTGGGCGTGTTGTTTTTTGATGTCTGAGCGTTTTCTATTGAAAATACACTGCTGATCAATCCTCTCAGCTGAAAATCCAGTTCATTTCTATAGCTAAGTGCTGCTAAAGATTCCCAATGGTTACGACATTTTAGTTGTTTCATTTGGCGATCGAGCCAAACCAGGTTCAACTCCTGTCCTAACTGGAAATAAACTTTAGCAACATCGCATACCTTCTCACCCTTGGAGTTTGCAATATCGACTACATCCAATAGCCAGTACTGACTGCCAGCTGAAGCGCAGAACGCAGCCAGCTGTTCGGGTACTTTATGCTGTGTGTATTCTGCGTAGCTGTCCTGCCAACGATCTTTGGGAATGTTTTGGGCAAGGGATTCAATTGATAAGGTAGCTGCCTGCAAATCATTTCTGTAATTTGTGATGGCCTCTGCCAGATTCAATTCATAGCGATAGTGCCTCAGAAACCAGTGACTGGCTCTGCGAATCAGATTGATCAGGTCCGTATACATACGACTCTGGACTGGCGTATTTACTTGGTCATCAAGGGACTCTAACGCTTGCCACTGCTTCTCTATTCCATATATCTCACGAACGCATAGATAAGCCGCCGCAATTTGAGAGTAGGAAGCACCCGTCGCACTTTGCATTTTATCGACATAGGTAATGCCCATCCGGTTTACCAGATCATTTGCGATCTGTGTGGCGATTATTTCCCGGCTTAGTCGGTGCTGCTTAATAGCATCCGGGAATACCGCCTGGAGCGTGCTCGGGAATGCAGAGTTTATCTCCTTAGCAAAACCCTCATCTTGTGTCAGCCAGGAAGAGGAAAATGTTTGTTTGAGTTCTATTTTTACATAAGAGATTAATACAGATAGTTCGGGACGGGTTAAACCATCGCCTTCGGCTTTTCTTAGTTGGAGTGATTTATCATCGGGCAGGAATTCAAGCGTGCGATTAAGCTTGCCGGTTTTCTCAAGTCGTTTGATCAGGCGTATATGGTCGTCTACGCTTTCGGTTGATTTTTCCTCTGCCAGTCTTAATGCTAACGCCTGACGATAGTTATTCTTCAACACCAGAGCGGTTACTTCATCAGTCATGGCGCCCAGAAGACTGTTGCGGTCTTCTAGGTTTAGGATGCCCTGGCTGATCTGTTCATTAAGAAGAATTTTGATATTTACTTAATGATCAGAGCAATCAACCCCTCCGGCATTATCGATAAAGTCAGTATTCACGGCACCGCCGCTTAATGAATATTCGATACGGCCTTTTTGTGTCAGACCAAGATTGCCACCTTCACCAACTACATTGCAGCGCAGTTCAGAGCCGTTGATCCGGAGGCTCTCGTTAGCTTTGTCTCCAACGTCGACATGACTTTCACTGGAGGCTTTTACATAGGTGCCAATACCACCATTCCAGATCATATCTACCGGAGCTTTAAGCAGGGCAGTGATTAGTTCGTTAGGGGATAAGCGGGTCGCTTTAATGTCGAAGGCTTTTTGCATCTCCTGGGTGATGCTTATCGACTTTGATGAACGAGAGAATATGCCTCCACCTTGACTGATTAGCTCACTGGTGTAGTCCATCCATGATGAACGTGGCAAATCAAAAATACGTTTTCGCTCCTGATATGAGCTTACTGTATCCGGTGTTGGGTCAATAAATATGTGTTGATGATTGAACGCGGCCAAAAGTTTAATGGATTCGGATAGCAGCATGCCGTTACCAAAAACATCACCTCCCATATCGCCAATGCCTATTACGGTAAACGGCTCGGTCTGTGTATTCAGGCCTTTTTCCAGAAAGTGGCATTTTACGGATTCCCATGCGCCGCGAGCGGTAATGCCCATCTTTTTGTGGTCATAACCCTGGCTACCGCCAGATGCAAAAGCATCACCCAGCCAGTAGCCGTATTGGTTTGACAACTCATTGGCAATATCTGAATAAGAGGCTGTTCCTTTATCGGCAGCCACTACCAGATAGGTATCAACTTCATCGTGCCTGACAACATCGGTAGGAGCGATAACCTGATCGTTTCCCAGATTGTCTGTGAGATCCAGCAAACCCCGAATATAAGTTTGGTAGCAGGCTATGCCTTCTGCCTGAAGCTCTTCTCTGGTGCTATTAATCGGTAATTTTTTAGCGATAAAACAGCCTTTAGCACCCGTGGGTACGATCACCGAATTTTTAACTTGTTGCGCTTTTACCAGACCCAGCACCTCGGTGCGGTAATCCTCCATGCGATCAGACCAGCGCAAACCTCCACGTGACACAGGTCCGGTTCGAAGATGAACACCTTCAACTCGTGGAGAATAGACAAAAAACTCAAACTTAGGTTTTGGCAGGGGTATATCCGGGATCAGGTGAGGATTAAGCTTGAAGGAGAAATAATCTTTAAACCTTCCGGTGCTGCTGCGTTGATAAAAATTGGTGCGAACGGTGGCCTGAATAACGCTTAGAAACCTTCTCAGGATGCGGTCATGATCCAGACTTGCGACTCCTTCGAGGTTTTGCAGTATTGATTGCTCAATAGAGTCAGCTTTTTCTTGGCTGCTGTCTGGATTTTCCGGGTTGAATCGGGTGTGGAACAGATCTATTAATTGTTGGGTGAGGCTTTTGTTAGTGGCCAGAGTTTCAGCCAGAAATGGCTGACTAAAACCAAAGCGTAATTGTTTAATGTAACGTGCATAGGCTCGAAGTATGGCAACCTCACGCCAGTTTAATCCGGTAAGAATGATAAGTTGGTTAAAAGGATCACTTTCAGCCTGTCCGGACCAGATCTGGTCAAAGGTCTGTTGTAGGAGTGGAGCGGTTGTCTCAATTGGTTGGGCGTCGCTCGATGGATGACTTACTTTAAAATCGCTAATCCAGTAAATGTCACCATCAGCTCTGGTTATCTGATATGGGTGCTCACCCAGTACACGCATACCCAGGTTTTCAAGAATAGGGATTACATCAGATAAGACAACATGTTCGCCTGCGCTGTATATTTTAAAGCGCAGCTCATTGGCTTTCTGAATTTGCGGTGTATAAAAACGTAAGGAAACGGCTGAGTTTTTATTCAGACCTGCCAGGTGCTGGAGATCATCTTCGGTTTGTTTTGTTGTGAAGTGTTCCTGATACGCTGCCGGAAACTTTTTCCATCCGTTTAATAAAGTTTTGTTGCTGTTCTTTGAATGCCAGAGGGTTATGGCTGTTTCGCTAAGCTCTTCTGCGCCTATTTGAATGATCTCTGTGTCTTGCAGCCCCTCAAATAACTCACTAGAGAATTTGAGAGCTTCATCGCAATTCTGGCTGGGGATTTTTGTTCTTATTCTGTCAGCGATTTGGCTCAGCACTGTTTTTTTTGTTTGTGTGCCTATGACGCGCATAGATGTCTCCGGACATTTTGGTTTGAGCTTCTGGGTAATGGCTCAAAGAGTTGTTCATCTGTATTGCCAGCTCATTCAGCAGATGGCAGTAAGGAGCTGACTGAAATCTAAGTATAGTTTTGGGCGTGTTTTAAAAAGTTTTTAATATTGCCGAAAGCTAGTGAAAAGCACTTTATTTAGGTTAAAAAATAGTCAGTATATTTTTTGGGAGTTCTTATTGTGGTTAATTATGTCTTTAAGGCTTTGAGTTGAAGGCAGGAGATGGTTGAGGTGTATAAAAAAGCTAATGAGCGACTGGCGTTATATTTCGCGCTAGCAGCTGTCGCAATGTGGTCAACAGTTGCCACCGCGTTTAAAGTCGCTTTGCAGTATATGTCTCCTTCGCAGCTAGTGTTTTATGCAGCAATGTTTTCATTGGTGCTACTTGCGGTTGTGGTCAGTTATTACAAACGCTGGAGTGATCTCAGACATTGGTCAGGAAAGCAGTGGCTGTACTCATGCTCTCTGGGGATGATGAATCCCTGCCTTTATTATCTGCTGTTGTTCCAGGCCTATGACCGCTTGCCCGCCCAGGAAGCGCAGGCAATCAACTACAGCTGGGCAATTATGCTGGCACTGCTCTCTGTGCCATTTCTAAAGCATAAGTTAAGTAGCAGAGACATGTTTGCAGGAGTGATCTGTTACATCGGAGTGTTGGTTATCGCGACCAGAGGGCAAGTGTTCTTACTTGAGTTTACGGATCAGGTCGGTGTGTTGTTGGCGCTATTGAGTACCTTTGTCTGGTCTATGTCCTGGATTCTAGGAGCTAAAGATAGCCGTGATCCAGTACTAGGGCTGATGATGAATTTTGCCTTCGCTGTCCCGGTACTTGGATTGATTAACCTGTATCAGGGTAATGTTTATCTACCTGTTTGGCAGGGGATAATGGCAGCAGGTTATGTGGGCGTTTTCGAGATGGGTCTGGCTTTCGTGTGCTGGTTACAGGCAATGCGGCTGACCTCTCACGCGTCCAGTATTGGTAATCTTATTTTCCTGTCACCGTTTATTTCGTTGATCTTGATTTATCTGATACTGGGCGAAGAAATATATATTTCAACTGTGTTCGGGTTGCTGATGATTCTTGTCGGTGTGTTTTTGCAACGCTATAAAAGGTCAGATATGGCAGGCTAAATTACGGTTTAGCTTGCTATAGGTATTGTTGTTTGACTACATTATGCCGCATGTCTTCTACCGAAAATGCTTATGCATCATTCTGATTCTACCTATCTTATATCCATTGCTGGACTGGTTCAGGGCGTTGGTTTTCGCCCATTTATCTGGCGCCTTGCCAATGAAATGAAACTCTGTGGCCGTGTGTTTAATGATGCTCAGGGAGTGAAGATATTTGTAAATACGGATCAGAATGGAGTTAAGGCTTTAATCACCCGTATTCACAATGAGTTACCGCCATTGGCAACTGTTGATCAGATAGAGAGCCAATCGATACCTTATGTAGCTTGTGAGTCTTTTGCGATTACAGAAAGCGGCCAGGGCGATGTCAGTACAGGATGCGCACCGGATGCTGCCACTTGCAGTAACTGTAAAAAAGAGCTGCTTGATCCCGACAACAGGCGCTACCGCTATCCCTTTATTAACTGCACTGATTGTGGCCCAAGGCTGAGCATTATCAGGCAGATTCCTTATGATCGGGAATTTACCACCATGGCTGCGTTCCAGCAGTGTTGTGATTGTTCCGCTGAATATAACGATCCAGAAAATCGGCGTTTTCATGCTCAGCCCAATGCTTGCCCTGTATGCGGCCCCAGGGTTTGGCTGGAGAATAATGCGGCGGATCGAGTATATTCAGGCGATCCCTTTGTGCATCTGAGTAAAGCCCTACTTGAAGGGAAAATTGTTGCAATTAAAGGGTTGGGTGGTTTTCATCTGGCTTGTGATGCTACCAATACGGATGCAGTAGCTGAGTTGAGATCTCGAAAGAATCGCCCTGAAAAAGCTTTTGCCTTAATGGTACGTGATACTGAGGTGCTTAAGCGTTACGCAGAAACTGGAGAAGAAGCTGAAAACATCATTTCCGGGCCTTCAGCGCCGGTTGTGTTGTTAAATTCGGTCACAAAAACCAATCATCCCGTCGCCACTAATATTGCACCGGGACAATATCAGCTTGGTTTTATGTTGCCTTATACGCCACTCCATCATCTGTTGTTCGAGAATATCGACGTGCCATTGGTGATGACTAGTGGTAACCGTTCAGGTTTGCCTCAAGCCATCAGCAATGAAGAAGCTAGCGAGCAGCTATGCGGAATTGCGGACCTGTTCCTGTTACATGACCGTCCTATACAAAACCGGGTCGATGACTCAGTGGTCCGGCAGATCGGAAGTGAGATACATTTCCTCAGGCGGGCAAGAGGTTACGCGCCGGATTCTTTATCATTGCCAGCGGGTTTTGAAAAAGCCCCGGATCTTGTGGCGCTTGGTGGAGAGTTAAAAAGCACTCTGTGTTTGTTACAGGCCGGGAGAGCAGTTATCACTCAGCACCTGGGGGACCTTGAGGATTTTCGTACTTATGACCAGTACCAGAAAACACTGGAACTTTACCAAAATCTTTACCAGTTCAGCAGCGATCAATTTGTTTGTGACCAGCACCCTGAATACCTTTCCAGTAAATTTGGCGAACAGTTACAAGAGCAGGGCAGCAAGCTTCTTAAAGTTCAGCATCATCATGCTCATTTGGCCTCCTGTCTGGGCGAAAATGGCTATCCGCTAAACGACAAGGCCGTTCTCGGAATCTGTCTGGATGGCACAGGCTTTGGTTCGGATGACAGCCTTTGGGGAGGGGAGTTTTTGTTGGGTAATTACGATCATTTTGACCGGGTTGCTCATATTAAGCCATTCCCGCTAGTGGGTGGCGTGAAGGCAATTATCGAGCCCTGGCGCTGTTTGTATGCGCAATTAAGGCAGTCTTTCCCGGGCGTTAAACTGGAACAGTTTCAGGATGTTTGCCCGCAATTGGCTTCACCGGTCTGTTGCACATTTGAAAAGATGATTGAGAAGGAGCTTAACTGTCCTTTAACCAGCTCTGCAGGTCGTTTGTTTGATGCAGTAGCCGCTGCTCTTGGGTGTCACGCTGAGGCGATCAGTTATGAAGGGCAGGCGGCGATAGAGCTCGAAACCCTTGCTTGGAAAGGTGATGCCAATACTCCTTCCTATACATTTAAGATCAACGACAATCAGATTGACCCAATACCATTCTGGCAAGAGTTTATGGGTGATCTTCAAAGCGGAAGTCGTTCGAAAGAAGATGCAGCTTTAGCGTTTCACAAAGGCTTCGGCGACATTGTTGTTGATATGGTCGGTAAACTCCGTGATCAGTATGACTTTGAAACGGTCGCCTTAAGTGGGGGTGTGATGCAAAACACTATCCTGTACCAGTATGTTAAAACCGAGCTCCTTGCATCCGGTTTACAGGTGCTGAATCATCAAAAACTCCCTGCAAATGATGCCAGCCTCTCTTTTGGTCAGGCGTTAATTGCCGCCGCAAAAATCCTCAAAGCCTGAGTTCTGTTTTATTTCTTTATCTAAAGTCGTGTAAAGACACTTACCGTTTACTGTTTGCCTCTGGTAAGCAGCTTTTCCTGGTTTCTATCTTTGTTTTTCTATCTTGTTGATAAATAACGAATAATTTACTTGGCCTGTTGTTTGCTAATAAGTGTTTGATTATCAAAACAATAATATGCTGAACACTGTTTAGATCTTGCTGGGTGCTTTTGTAACCGGCGACCGTGAGGGTCGAGATAACAGTGTTTCTTCAGCGGTTTCACGCCGGAGAGACGAATGTCGCAAATAGAAACCTTCTACGAAGTTATGCGAAGACAGGGGATTACCCGTCGTAGCTTTCTGAAATACTGCAGCCTAACCGCAGCAGCCCTTGGCTTGGGCCCCACCTTTGCTCCACGCATTGCAAACGCAATGGAAACTAAAGAGCGAACACCGGTTGTCTGGTTGCATGGCCTCGAATGTACCTGCTGTTCCGAATCTTTTATACGCTCTGCGCATCCACTGGTTAAGGATGTTGTGTTGTCGATGATCTCTCTGGATTATGACGATACGTTGATGGCCTCGGCAGGACATCAGGCAGAAGAGGTGCTTCATAAAACAATTGAGAAATATAAAGGCAAATATATTCTTGCCGTAGAAGGAAATCCGCCGCTGAATGAAGACGGTATGTTCTGTATTTCAGGGGGCAAGCCATTCGTTGAAAAGCTTAAGTATGCCGCGAAAGATGCTGCAGCAATCATCGCCTGGGGTTCATGCGCTTCCTGGGGTTGTGTTCAGGCTGCACGTCCAAATCCGACTCAGGCAGTACCTATACACAAAGTCATTACGGATAAACCAATCATCAAAGTGCCAGGCTGTCCGCCAATAGCCGAAGTAATGACTGGTGTGATTACCTACATGCTGACATTTGGGCGCGTTCCGGAGCTTGATCGTCAGGGTCGTCCGAAGATGTTTTACAGCCAGCGCATTCACGATAAATGTTATCGCCGCCCTCATTTCGATGCAGGTCAGTTTGTTGAGGAATGGGATGACGAAGGTGCTCGCAAAGGGTACTGCTTGTATAAGGTTGGGTGTAAAGGTCCGACTACTTACAACGCCTGTTCTACAGTGCGCTGGAATGAAGGTGTGTCTTTCCCTATTCAGGCCGGTCATGGCTGTATCGGTTGTTCTGAAGATGGTTTCTGGGATAAAGGCTCGTTCTATGATCGCCTTACCAATATTCCGCAGTTTGGTATTGAGAAAAATGCTGATGAGATCGGTATGGGTGTCGCCGGTGGTGTAGGTGCCGCGATTGCAGCTCATGCTGCCGTAAGCGCCGTTAAACGCGCACAGCATAAAGGAGATCAGGAATAATGAACACTGAACTAAATTCAAAAAATCTTGATAACAGTGGTCGTCGCATTGTTGTTGATCCTGTAACCCGAATTGAAGGCCATATGCGCTGCGAAGTGAATGTGGACGAAAACAACATTATTCGCAATGCAGTATCTACAGGTACCATGTGGCGCGGGCTGGAAGTAATTCTGAAGGGGCGTGACCCGCGTGATGCCTGGGCATTTGTAGAGCGAATTTGCGGTGTATGTACAGGTACTCACGCACTTACTTCGGTACGGGCAGTGGAAGATGCTCTGGATATTAAAGTGCCGCTGAATGCTCATCTTATCCGTCATTTGATGGATAAGACCTTGCAGATTCACGACCATATTGTGCACTTTTATCACCTGCATGCGCTTGACTGGGTGAACCCGGTTAATGCATTGAAAGCTGACCCTGTTGCGACGTCTGAGTTGCAAAAAATGGTTTCACCTCGGCATCCTAAATCCAGTCCGGGTTACTTTAAAGATGTGCAAACGCGCCTTAAGAAATTCGTTGAGGGTGGCCAGCTTGGGTTGTTTGCGAACGGCTACTGGGACAATCCTGCGTATCAGTTGCCACCTGAAGCAGATTTGATGGCGGTATCGCACTACCTTGAAGCCCTGGACTTCCAGAAAGAGATCGTAAAAATTCATACGATCTTCGGCGGTAAAAACCCGCATCCTAACTACATGGTGGGTGGTGTTCCTTGTGCGATCAACCTGGATGGCGTTGGATCATCAGGCGCGCCAGTCAACATGACCAGCCTGAACTTTGTGCTGGAGCGTATCCGTGAAGCACAAGAGTTTACTAAAAACGTTTATATCCCCGATGTCTTAGCCATTGCTGGTATTTACAAAAACTGGCTATACGGTGGCGGACTGGCTGCACAGAATGTTCTTTCATACGGTACCTATGCTCAGGTGCCTTATGATAAATCAACTGATCTTCTACCTGCGGGTGCCATTATCAATGGCAACTGGGATGAGGTTCATCCAGTAGATGTACGTGATCCAGAACAGATTCAGGAGTTTGTTGATCACTCTTGGTATAGCTATGCCGATGGCAAGAACGGCTTGCATCCATGGGACGGTGAGACCGAGGCGAAGTTCGAACTGGGGCCGAATACTAAGGGTACTAAGACCAATATTAAAGAGCTGGATGAAGAGGCTAAATACAGCTGGATAAAAGCACCTCGCTGGCGTGGGCACGCGATGGAAGTAGGGCCGTTACCGCGTTACATCATCGCTTATGTCTCTGGTCAGGAGTATGTGAAGGATCAGGTTGATCGATCACTGTCTGCTTTCAATCAGTCTACAGGTATGGATCTTGGCTTGAAGCAGTTCCTGCCATCCACGCTTGGTCGTACTTTGGCACGTGCTCTTGAGTGCGAGCTGTGTACAGACTCTATGATTGATGACTGGAATAATCTGGTTAACAACATCAAAAATGGTGATAGCTCTACTGCCAATGTTGAGAAGTGGGACCCGAGCACCTGGCCGAAAGAGGCTAAAGGCGTAGGCATTAATGAGGCGCCTCGTGGCGCGCTGGGTCACTGGATCAAGATCAAAGATGGCAAAATCGATAACTACCAGGCTGTAGTTCCAACTACCTGGAATGGTTCTCCTCGTGATAGCCAGGGCAATATCGGTGCT
Source organism: Neptuniibacter sp. (assembly GCA_050633685.1). Taxonomy (GTDB): domain Bacteria; phylum Pseudomonadota; class Gammaproteobacteria; order Pseudomonadales; family Balneatricaceae; genus Neptuniibacter. Next base: position 51,848 of record JBOEHA010000001.1, read on the forward strand.
TTCGAAGCGTCTCTGCTGGATACCCCAATGGAGCGCCCTGAAGAGCCGGTTGAAATTCTGCGTACTTTGCACAGCTTCGACCCATGTCTCGCATGTTCTACGCATGTGATGTCCGAGGATGGTCAGGAACTGACTAAAGTGAAAATTCGCTAAGAGAGGGCGGCGCAAGCCGCCATACTCAGGAGGCTATAAGAATGACTATGTCAGTTAAAGATAAAGAGGGTGTTGCTGAGGGAGAGCAAAAAGCTGAAGAGCTTATAACCCGAAAGCAAACCGCTGTGTATGTGTATGAAGCACCTGTGCGGCTCTGGCACTGGATCACGGTATTTTCTGTAATAACGTTGTGTCTGACCGGCTATTTCATTGGTTCCCCTTTGCCAACGCAGCCAGGTGAAGCGATAGATAATTACCTGATGGGTTACATTCGATTTGCGCACTTTACCGCTGGGTATATTGTTGCGATTGCCTTTGTGGCCAGAATTTACTGGGCAATAGTGGGTAATCATCATGCGCGTGAGTTGTTTTTTCCAAAGATGTTCAGTGCTAAGTGGTGGAAAGAGGTCGGCCATGAAGTGCGCTGGTATCTTTTCATGGAGAGAACACCGAAGAAATATATTGGTCACAACCCGCTTGGGCAGCTGGCGATGTTTTTCTTCTTCGTACTCGGCATGATGTTCATGATCGTAACCGGTTTTGCGCTCTACGGCGAAGGTTTGGGTATGGGCAGTTGGGCTGATCAGATGTTTGGCTGGGTGATCCCATTAATGGGGCAGAGTCAGGATGTTCACACCTGGCATCATCTGGGTATGTGGTATCTGATTATATTCATCATGATTCACGTCTACGTTGCGGTAAGGGAAGACATAATGTCTCGCCAAAGCATGATCTCTACCATGATTGGTGGCTGGAGAATGTTTAAGGATGATCGACCTGATTGATCATCCAATAAGTAATTTCTTCGCTATAAGCATCTTTTGGCCTATCTCTGATAGGCCATTTTTTTCAAAAGGTGGCAGTGAATGGTGCACTTAATATGAAGGGTTTTTACCATAGAAAGCCTGAACACCCAGGCGCTTTTCTTGAGCGCTGTTACCTTAAGCCGCTGCGCTTGAGTCAGTCAGAGTTTGCCAAAATGCTCGGCGTGTCCAGAAGGCGCGTTAATGAAATTGTTAATGGCCAGCGATCTATCACCGCAGATACGGCAATCCGTTTAGCAAAATGCCTAAAAACAACTCCCATGTTCTGGTTAGAGAAACAGCAGTTGTGGGAGCTGTATGAGGCCAGTCACGAGAAGAAATGAGAAAAATAAAGTTATCGTGATAATTCAAAAGAACCAACAAGAATAAATGGTAATGCTTCTTCCATTATGAGGAATAAGTGATAAGCAATATTTCAGTTAGGCTTGCGGTATTAATGTAACCCTCCCCGTAACACCCCGCAATAACAGCATTTATTATAAAAAATAGTATTGGCATGCTCCTTGTAACACTAGATGTAACAACAATAACAAACCTTCAAATAAGCTGATGAATGAAAAACAAATTCTCATCCTAGGTATTGGCAATATCCTCTGGGCAGACGAAGGCTTCGGCGTACGCTGCGCTGAAGAGATCAATAACCGCTACCGCTTCTCTGACAATATCAAAATAATGGATGGCGGCACCCAGGGAATCTATCTGGTTCAGCATGTTCAGTCTGCTGATGTTCTGGTTGTATTTGATGCCATCGATTACGGGCTTGAGCCCGGCACCCTAAAAACCATCTATAACGATGAAGTACCTAAATTCATGGGTGCGAAGCAGATGAGCCTTCATCAGACCGGTTTTCAGGAGGTTTTGGCAATGGCTGAATTCACCGGAAGCTATCCTGACGATCTGCTGTTGATTGGCTGCCAACCTGTAGAGCTTGAAGATTTTGGCGGTAGTTTGCGTGAACAGGTAAAGCAGCAGGTTCAACCTTCCATCGAGATCGCTCTAAAGTATCTTGAAAAGTTCGGTGTTGAGTACTCATTGAATGATGAACCCGCTGAAGAACTGGCCCCACAACAGTTAAACCTGAATGAATATGAAACTGGCCGTCCTGATGAAGCCGAAGCTTGCCGTAAAGGCGATATCCGCTTTATACACACCGACGAAAACACTAAGGGTGGCGGCTAATGTGCCTTGGCATCCCCATGCAGGTGCTGAAATACGAATCTGAAAAAGCTTTGTGTACAGACGGTTCAGAGCAGCAGTGGGTGGATATGTCGCTGCTGGATACGCAACCAGAAGGCAGCTGGGTGCTGGTATTTCTGGGTGCCGCCCGAGAGGTGCTGACACCCGAAAGAGCGGTTCAGATCCAGAATGCATTGGGAGCAGTAAGCGCAGTTATGCAGGGTGAGCAGGCTGACTTTGATGCTCTGTTTGCAGATCTGGTTGAGAGGGAGCCTGAGCTACCGGCGCATTTACGAACAGCTATAAAGAATTAAAAAGCAGAGAACTAAAATAACAAACAGGATCAGTTTTATGCCATCTCCACTGATAAACCGACTTATCGACGAACTGGATTACCCACTACTTGATAAAGATAACTTTGAAGCGTTTATTCAATCGGCCCCGTATTCAGTTTTGTTTTTCACTGAAGAGCCGAAGCGCTTTCCTGAAAGCAACGATGTTGCCGTAATCTTGCCAGAACTGGTTAAGCAGTTTCCGCAACTATCGCCAGCAGTAATCTCAACTGACTTCGAAAAAAAGCTCCAGGGGCGCTACAACTTTAATGTCTGGCCAGCTCTTGTTTTCCTTAAGGATGGGCGATATCTGGCTGGTATCACCAAGGTTCAGGATTGGGATGTCTATATGGCTGAAATAAGCAGCATCCTAACTTTGGAACCGAAAAGGGATCCGGGCATTGGCATTCCGGTTGTATCAAATCCAGTAAACAGCGGCTGCGGTCATTGAGGTAAAAGTCATGCAAGATAACGGCATACAGGTATTTAATATTCCAGCTGGACCAGGTAGCCAGGAAGAGGGCGACATGGTTCTTGATTACATGAAAATGCCTTCTGAGATGAATACCTACGATATTCCGATGCTCCCAGAAGCGAAAGATGTAGAACGCTGCCCAGAAGCTGTAAAAGCCATGGATCAGTTACAGCAGATGCTGGATAACTACAAACCCGGCTCAGTCACACAGAGTGTTGCATTAGATGCTATGCCTGAAGCGGATCTTGATCTGTTAAATCAGGTTTTGGGTGAAGGTGAGGTGAGTATTGTCATTACCGGCGAACAGGAAATTAAGATACAAGAAACTGTTATGGCCGGAGTGTGGAGGCTGCGTTGCCTCAATGCAGAAGGGGAAGTGACTTCCGAATGCCTGGAAGTTGCAGATATACCTGCATCTGTCCGCGCTTATGCATTCGAAGGTAGCTACGCTCTCAATCTACAGGATGAAGAGATGCCAGCCGACCTTCTTAATGCCCCATCGGTGCTGGCGGAAATCGCAGATGTCTGTCAGTCATTTAATGGAGTCGCTCCTGAGCAACCGCATGTGATTAACTTATCACTACTGCCTTTCTCTCCGGATGATCATGCCTACCTGGCAAAACGAACAGGTACCGGTGGCGTAACCATATTGTCTCGCGGCTATGGGAATTGCAGGATTACGTCTACTCAGGTGAACGGTTTGTGGCGGGTTCAGTATTTCAACAGTACCGATCAACTGATACTGGATACATTGGAAATCACAGACATTCCTGCTGTTGCCTGTGCTGCCACTGAAGACCTCGAAGATTCTTCTGAGCGGTTGGTTGAAATACGTGAAGTGCTGATTTGAGGTAATGATATGAGCTATCAGGGCTTTGAGGGAAGTTATCTTGGGGATGCAAATCGTATCGATGCAGATGTTTGCATGGAATGTAAGATTTGCTGGTATCAATACGATCCGAAGCAAGGCGATGCTGTATGGCAGATACCTTCAGGAACAGCCTTTTCTGACCTGCCTGAATTCTGGCGTTGCCCTGAATGTGATGGTGAAAAAGATCAGTTTATGGTTCTTGAGGGATAAGTCGTGAGTCTTGTTTCTGAACTTCAACTGCATTTCCTGCACGTATCGGAGAAGATGGCAGAGCTTCCCATCTATAATCCAGTACTGGATGTGGCTGTAGTTGGTTTCAGGCCTTATCAGCAGGCTGAGCTTGGAGTGTTAGTCACACCTTGGTGTATGAATCTGATTTTTCTTCCAGATCCCGAGAATACGAATTATCCAGATCGATCTGTAGGCACAAAACAGATGTTGGCGCTTCCTTCCGGGCAATACGAATTTATCTGGGGGAATACTGAGGGGATTGGTAACTACCTAAGCTGCTCTCTGTTCTCGCCGATGTTTGAGTTTGACTCACATAAGGTTGCAATTGAAACCGCAGAAGAGGTCATGAAAGCCCTGTTTGAAGCAGAGAATTTTGCTCCTACAGATCGCCAAATCGCTCAGAAATCTCAGGAAGCTAAAGCAAGAGAGCAGGAAGTTTCTAAACAGAAGAAGAAAGCAGAAGGCCCAACGCAGGTCAGTCGAAGAGGTTTTTTGACGGCCGGTCTGGCAAGATCAGATTCGACTGAGAGTGAGTCGCGTGAATCTTTCTGAACTGAGCGGGCAACTTAATATAAAGATTAAGTGGCGGGAAGGGGTTATTGAACAGATAGATTTAACCAGTAGCAGGCCCCAGAAAGTTACAAGCCTGTTTAATGGTAAGTTACTGCTGGATCTTCTGAACCTTATACCCATGCTGTACAGTTTGTGCGGCATCGCTCAGAAAGTTGCAGCGCTTAGAGCAGCAGAAAGCGCACTGAATATACGAGTTTTGCCTGAAGTTGATCAGGCTAGAAATCTGCTCGTTCAGGCTGAGACAGCAAGAGAGCTTGGCCTACGCTTATTTACGGATTGGTATCCGGATGAGCGCGGAGTTAAAGCTGAACTGATGAAATGGTTCTCTGAGGTGAAAGATGAATACGACTGGGCACTACAGATAGACCCGGCATCCAGTAGAACTACTTATCCGTCGGAAATTGCGAATAAATTACATGCCATACTGGAACCTGTTTTAAGTAAGAAGCTAGCCTCTGAAACAAAAGAATGCGTTGAAGAGGATGTATGGGAATCTTCCGTTTTACGGAGCTTAAAGCCAGAGCTGAAATCTTTTTTTAGTAGCTCAGAAACAATTGAGCTGCAGTCTGGTTGCCCGGATCTGGATATGACAGATTTTACTGTGCAGCATAAAATTGCTGAGAGCCTGAAAAGCAACGGAGCTTATCAGTATTGTGCCGCTCCGGAGGTAAACGGTGAGAATTTTGAATCCAGTGTTTATACTCGAAGTTTATTTCTTAATGGGTTGAAAAATAAAGATTTTAATTGTGGAAGAAAGGCTCTTTTATTTCGACTTAACGCTTTAGAGAAAACGTTGCGATTAATGCCTGAACAGATAAGGTCAGGTTCGAAAAACAACCTGATCCATTCCGATGTTACTGGAATGGGGATTGTTCAGGCAGCGCGCGGAGTATTGATCCATCATATGGAATTAGATGGCCATTCAGTGTCAGACTCTGTAGTAACAGACTATAAGATAGTGGCACCAACGGAGTGGAACTTTCACCCACAGGGTACCTTTGTAAAGATGCTTAAGGGGAGCCGCGTGAGCTTAGAGCAGTTACCAATATTAGTAGAGTCGCTAATCAGATTAATCGATCCCTGTGTTGGGTGGCAGTTGGAGCTGGATACTTAGAATGCATGAGATGTCGATCGCTGAGGGTATTATCCAGGTCCTTGAAGAACAGGCCAAGGCTCAACAGTACACCAGAGTAAAAACCGTCTGGTTAGAGATTGGGCCTCTGGCAATGATTGAAACTGAGGCCCTGCTGTTTTGCTTTGAAGCAGTGACCAAAAACAGCCTGGCCGAAGGCGCTAAACTGAATATTATAAATATACCGGGTGAAGCATTTTGCATGCAGTGCCTGAAAACAGTTCCTGTTGAAAAACGCTATGACTCCTGCAATCAATGTGGCAGTCATCAGTTACAGATTACGCAGGGCGAAGAGATGCGGATAAAAGAGTTGGAGGTTGAGTAACTATGTGTACCGTCTGCGGATGCTCAGAAGGTGAAGTAAAAATTGAGGGTAGTCATCATCACCATCACGATGAACATCATTCACATACTCACGATCACAGTCATGAACACACAAACAGTCATGAACACAAACATAGCCATGAACACAGCCATGAGCATGAACACGGCCATGACGATGAACACCTCAACTCCAAAAGCATAGAAGTCGACGGAGACAACATGCATTTCGGCAAAGGCCCGGCTCATGCGCATGTGGCCGGATTGAGTCAATCGCGAATGGTACAGATCGAGCAGGATATTCTCGGTAAGAACGATATGTACGCCGCTCAGAACAGAGCGCGATTTGAGAAACAGTCTCTGTTTGTTCTAAATCTTGTTTCCAGCCCCGGATCAGGTAAAACCACTCTACTTACTGAGACCATCCAACTAATCAAAGATCATTATTCCGTTGCTGTTATTGAAGGTGACCAGCAAACTGCTAATGATGCCGATCGTATCCGTGAAACCGGGGTTCAAGCGGTTCAGGTAAATACCGGAAAAGGCTGCCATCTCGATGCCCACATGGTTGGGCATGCCATGGAGAACTTTGCTGATATGACCGGCGGTATACTGTTTATTGAAAATGTCGGCAATCTGGTTTGCCCGGCTGCTTTTGATCTCGGTGAGGCCAGCAAAGTAGCCATTCTCTCTGTAACCGAGGGTGAGGACAAACCGCTTAAATATCCAGATATGTTCCATGCCTCCGACCTGATGATCCTGAATAAAACAGATCTACTACCTTATCTGGATTTTGACGTTGAACGCTGCATTGAGTACGCAAAACAGGTAAATCCCGATATCAAAGTATTACAGCTCTCAGCCCGTTCTGGCGAGGGCATGAAAGAGTGGATCGATTGGCTGATCGAACATCGTAAAGAGATGATTCAAAATCGAATCGATGCACTGCAAACAGAAGCTGATCAGTTCAGGGCGCTGTTATGATAACCGGACATGCCCGGCCAACCGTTCTTTGCGTTGACGATGAAATACGCTCGTTAGAAACGCTAGAACGTACGCTTGATGAAGAGTTTGATGTAATAACAGCCTCCTGTGCAGATGAGGCTCTGGCTGTACTAGAGCAACAACAGGTACATGCAATTTTGTGCGATCAACGTATGCCGGATAAAACCGGAGTTGAGTTGCTCACAGAAGCCCGCGAACGCTGGCCGCAAACCGCACGATTAATCCTGTCTGGCTACACCGATTCCGAAGATATCATCAAAGGTCTGAATGAAGCTGGTATTTTGCAATACATAACCAAACCCTGGCATCCGGATAATCTATTGCTGATTATGCGGGGTGCATGCAGGCTATTTGAACTTCAGAACGAAAACGAACTGCTTGCGATGGAGATGCGTCTCACTGAAGGTCAGGCAGAACAAAAGGTTTCAGAGAAAAAACAAAAACTTCAGCAGGCCTTCCAACTGGATGAAATTCAGCGACATGAAGACAGCCCGCTCAATGATCTATGTAATCAGGCAGGAAAAATTGCTCCATACGATGTTTCAGTTCTGGTAACCGGACCCTCCGGCGCAGGTAAGGAGTTGTTCGCAAGAGCACTGCATTACAACAGCCTCAGAGCAGGGAACCCCTTTGTAGTGGAAAACTGTGGCGCTATGCCGGATGAGCTATTAGCTTCAGAGTTGTTCGGTCATAAAAAAGGTTCTTTTACCGGAGCGATCACGGACCATGTGGGATTGTTTGAACAGGCTGACGGCGGAACTATTTTTCTTGACGAAATTGGCGAGATCAGCCCCGCATTTCAGGTGAAATTACTCCGTGTGCTGCAAGAGCGTGAAGTGCGTAGGATCGGTGAGCACCAGCGCAGAAAAGTAAATGTGCGCATTATTGCATCCACTAACCGTGACCTTGAAGAAGAGGTTCGCGCCGGGCGATTCCGTCAGGATCTGTATTTCCGTCTGGCAGAAGTGACACTGGAACTACCATCACTTGACCGCCGCACTATTGATATACCCGTGCTGGCGAACAGCTTTCTTGATAAAGCAATGCATGACTTTGATAAGCCAGTAAAAGGCTTTACCGAAGAGGCGCTGGCCTGTATGCGCAAGTACTACTGGCCTGGAAACGTCCGCGAGCTGCAAAATGAAATTCGCAGAATGCTGGTTCTGGCAGAAGGTGAATGGTTAACAGCTGATCTGCTCAGTCCCCGTGTATTAAGAGCTGCGCCGATGGAGGAAGCACAAGAAACCGAGCTTCTTGCACAACTGGATGGCACATTGAAAGACCGGGTCGAAGTGCTGGAAAAACGCATTTTACGGGAAACTCTGATCCGCCATCGCTGGAACAAAAGCAGCGCATCTAAAGAGCTTGGGTTATCGCGTGTTGGCTTACGCTCTAAACTCGAACGCTATGAACTTGAACAGAGTTCCCATTCCCATCCACCAGAACAGCAGCAGTAGTTGGAGCTGATATGTGTTTAGGTATTCCAGGGCAGATAGTAGAAATTGTTGATACTGAGGCTGCCACCGCCATGATCAGTGTTTCTGGCGTAAAACGTGAAGTTAATCTTAGCTGTGTTCTTCCGGAAACCGGCGATCTTAATGAACTCATAGGTCGCTGGGCATTGGTCCATGTTGGTTTTGCTATGAGCCTGATTGATGAAGAAGAAGCTCATAAAACGCTACAGGTATTGGCAGAGCTGGGTGAGCTTCAGGAAGAACTCAGTGCTATGCAAAATACAGCCAGCTGAAGAGAGGCACACAATGGCTGATAAAAAAGACCGGGATAATATGCTCAACTCACTGTATCCCTTTATGGGATCCGAAGAGGGTGCAAAACCGGAACAGCGAGATAAAACAGCTGAACTGCTCGATTCGATCCGGATAAAAACGGCAGAGAGCATTCGGGCAAAGCAGGTTTTTTTTGATAAATACAGCGAGCTTTTGGCGGATATTGCAAACACTATCGCCAGGTCATACCGATTAGGTGGGCGACTGCTTACTGCAGGCAACGGTGGCTCTTCATGTGACGCTGCGCACCTTGCTTTAGAATTTATGCACCCTGTGACAGCGGGACGCCCAGCGCTGCCAGCGATCAATCTGTCGCAGGATTCTGCAATGCTTTCAGCCGTATCGAATGATGTTGGCTTTAACCATGTTTTAAAGCGGCAATTACTGGCACTGGCAAAACCTGAAGATGTATTAGTGGTTTTCTCTACTAGCGGCAACTCACCCAACCTGACAGAAGCCTGCAACAAAGCGAAACAGCTTGGTTTGAGCGTTGTTGCCTTTTCTGGCGGCGATGGTGGCGAGCTTGCAAAAAACAGTGCAGTTGATCAATGCCTGATAGTCGAAACAGACAGCGTTCATCGGATTCAGGAGTGCCATTTGGTGTGCTATCACATTCTCTGGGATCTGGTTCATACCTTGCTGGCGGACGAACGTGGTTTTCTTGGTGAGCACGGTCGTTAAGCAATAAACAGATAATAAAAATACTTCGTGAGCATATCGCTATGAAATTTGTTGATGAATTCCGTGACCCGGAAATGGCTAAAAAGATTCTTGATCGTATTCATGCTCTGGTTGATGAAATTCCAGTCGCTCAAGAACGTCCGCTGCAGATAATGGAAGTGTGCGGAGGCCATACTCATTCGATCTTTCGTTATGGCTTGGAGGAGCTACTACCGAAAAAGATAGAGATGGTTCATGGTCCAGGCTGTCCGGTTTGCGTATTGCCAATGGGTAGGGTAGATGACTGCGTAGCTATAGCAGAACAACCCGATGTTATTTTCACAACCTTTGGCGATGCCATGCGAGTTCCCGGCTCCAAAAAAAGCCTGCAGCAGGCAAATGCCGAAGGCTGCGATGTGCGCATGGTGTATTCACCCATGGACGCCTTGGGCATTGCCCGCAAGAACCCGGATAAAAAGGTAGTTTTCTTTGGTCTTGGTTTTGAAACAACCATGCCCAGCACTGCATTAACGTTAAAGCAGGCTGAAAAAGAGGGCATTGAAAACTTTTATCTGTTCAGTAATCACATCACCATTATCCCAACGATCAAGGCGATTCTGGACTCGCCGGATATGTATATAGACGGCTTTCTGGGTCCTGGCCATGTCAGCATGGTTATAGGTCAGGCACCTTACGAGTTTATTTCCACCCAGTACAACCGACCACTGGTTATTGCAGGTTTTGAGCCACTGGATATTCTGCAATCACTGTTGCTGGTTCTTGAGCAACTGAAAGCGGGAGAAGCCAGAATTGAAAACCAGTACAAACGCATTGTGCCAGAAGGGGGCAACCTGAATGCTCTCACTGCCGTATCTGATGTTTTTGAGCTGCGTGAATTCTTTGAATGGCGCGGTTTAGGTTCGATAGACCATTCCGGTGTCCGGATTCGTGATGAGTATTCTCGGTTCGATGCCGAAAAAGCTTTTGAGCTGCCTAACCTTAAAATCGCTGATCCTAAATCCTGCCAGTGCGGTGAAGTCTTAAAAGGGGTGATTAAACCCTGGGAGTGCAAGCTCTTCGGCAAACAGTGTAATCCAGAAACACCTATGGGCGCGCTGATGGTTTCAACAGAAGGCGCCTGCTCGGCGTATTACAGCTACGGCAAAATAGATGCACAAAATATCGCTTAACCGGATGTATAAAAGATGACTCAAAACAGACGAACTCTTAAAGCAGATACCATCACCATGGCCCATGGCGCGGGTGGTAAAGCGATGCGAGACCTTATTGAAGATGTATTTGTCGGTACATTTGATAATGAAGATCTGAACAAACTAGAAGATCAGGCACGCTTCGATCTTAGCTCTCTACAGGCTCAGGGTGTACAGCTTGCGTTTACTACCGATTCCTACGTTGTCGATCCGGTTGAGTTCCCGGGCGGTGACATTGGCACTCTGGCGGTAAACGGAACAGTAAATGACCTTGCGGTGTCTGGTGCAATTCCAAAATATCTATCCTGTGGCATGATTCTGGAGGAAGGGCTTGATGTTGCATTGCTCAGGCGTATCGTCTCTTCAATGCGCAAAGCAGCGGATGAAGCAGGTGTTTCTATTGTTACTGGTGACACCAAAGTAGTTCCACGCGGCAAGGGTGACAAAATTTTTATCAATACCACAGGTATTGGGGTGATCGCTGAAGGGATAGATATCTCCGCAGCGAACTGTAAGCCGGGTGACAAGATAATTGTGAACGGCTTTGTTGGTGACCATGGTGCAGCAATTTTAAACGCCAGAGGCGATCTGGCACTGGATGTTGAGTTAAAGACTGACTGCCAGCCACTATATGAATTGATTCAGTCCATGCTTGAAGTATGCCCGGAGTTACATGCGATGCGTGATGCATCACGTGGAGGGGTGGCTACGGTACTGAACGAATTTGCAGAAACCTCAGAAGTATCTATCCGTCTCGAGGAGTCTGCTATCCCCGTGCGCACTGAGGTTCGTGGGGTATGCGAAATTCTGGGGCTGGATGCACTCTATTTCGCCAATGAGGGTAAGTTGGTTGCTATTGTTCCAGAGGATAAAGCACAACAGGTACTCGAAACCATGCAGGCACATCCGGCAGGGGAAGGTTCTGCCATTATAGGTGAAGTAATTGAAGGCTATGCTGGCAGAGTATTGGTTAAAACTGGTTTTGGGGGTGAGCGAATCCTCGATATGCTCGTGGGAGAGCAGCTACCAAGGATATGTTAAAACCGGTTCTGATAATGACTGATTGTTTAGCTCTAAACGTTAATCGCCATCAATAAAGGTGACAGGGGGCATAGTTCTCCTGTCGACCTCAAGATTGAATATATCCGGGCGATTGTAATGGCCGGATATATCCAGAGCCTTGCGTGACTTCTGTGCTTCTTCAAGATCTATATCAGCGTAAAGAATCCCTTTCTCCTGATGCATTGGGCCGGCATGCACACCACCAAAAGGTTTTATCACTACGGCATCACCCGAATTAATCCATTCATCTGGGTCAAAAAGCGCATCCCGTTCAGGAAAGTCATCCGGAATATCTGAGCCGCTCATGGCTGTTGCAGAGCTTAGAACCCAGCAACCTCCTTCGCGCGCAATATGATTCATTGATGCATGCCAGGTATCACCACTGTCCCAAGTGGGTGCAACATAAATATCGATGTCCTGAGAAAACAGGGCATACCTAGCCAGAGGCATATAGCTTTCCCAGCAGATTAACGCACCAATGCGTCCATAAGGCGTATCGACGACTTGAAGTCCTGACGCATCCCCCATCCCCCATACCATTCTTTCTGGGTTTGTAGGCATCATTTTACGGTGATGGTTTAGAATCTGACCCTCAGTTCCTATCACTACAAGAGTGTTATACAACGTTGTACCGCTGTACTCTGAGTCCCGTTCATTCATACCGAGCACAATGACCATCTTGTGCTGACGTGCGGCATCACAAATTGAATCCAGATCACCGGCTTTGATATCAACAGAGTTCTCTCTTAGTTTTGCGTGGATTCTGCTGCCTAACGCCATATCTTTACCGGGACTAAGTCGCCATATCCAGGTTGGATAACCTGGCAGATAGGCTTCGGGAAAGACTAAAAGCTGAGCGTTTTGTTCTGCGGCTTCATCTATGGTGTCCAATGTCTTTTGAATGGTTTTTTCTAGATCAAGAAGAACCGGCGGTTTTTGTGCAATAGCAACTTTGACGCTCATCATGGAGGCTCCTGAAAGGGTGTAGTAGCAATAAGCGTAGCTCAATTGTTTAAAAAGGGCGGTACAAGATGTGAACTTTTAAAGCATACGCTTAAAGTGCGGGTTAATAGGCAAAAAAGTGTATTGAGTTGGTAAAAAAAACGGGCACAAAGGCCCGAAAATTAAGCTTGGGTGGTAATGACGTTTATAACGTCGGAGTGGGTGCCAGTAGGGCGTCCGTTCCCCTGGGGATCTGGCGGTATATTAAGCTGCGACCAATGACAAACCTGTCATAGCGATCATCAACCCAATAAATTTTGTTGCAACAGGTAATTTCGTCTGGATTGTTTTGCAGGTAGAAGCAGCGGCATAAATAATCACAGTACTACTGCATATGAACCCGAGCATAAACAGTGCTGCAATTGAACTACCGGTTTCAGCTCCATGGGCAAAACCATGAAAGATTGCAAAAAGAGCTGTAAGCGGTAGCGCAACGATCGACTTTAAGCGAGTAGTTGTGGCGACCAGCAATCCAAGAATCAAGACAGAACTTAGAATCACACCTTCAATTGCAGGTAATACAAATCCGCTGATGGCCAACACAAAACCAGCAAGCAACATCAAAACAAAGGTAAGCGGCATCGATTTGTGTTGTTCTTTTGCTTGCAAGGTAAACCAGATACCGAAGGCAAGCATCGCCAGTAGGTGATCAAAGCCTGTCAGAGGGTGTAACACCCCTGAAAGCAGGGATGAACTTAAACTTACAGTTTCGTTGTGTGCAAATGCAGGTGAGGCTGCGAACATCATCACGGCCATTGACGAAGAGAAAAGTATACGTCGCATGGATTCTTTACCTATTTTTTATTAGCTTTTGACAGATTAAGCAATAGCAGTGCCAAGGAAGCTTTAAAGTTCTAATGCATGCTAAAGCCTGATGTTTAAAGGGAATAGGCGAACTGATCACTAAGTATACAAAGACACAGGTGGTAACTAACTTTACAGTTGTGTGCTCCAGTGAAAAAACCAGGCAAACGTATTTTTATGCAAAAGAATGGGCGAAATTAGTTAAAACCAGGGATTTCCCCCTGAAAAAAAATTTTAACTCTAATAGAATCGGGGTTTCGCTTTATTTCGGGATCGTGATCACAGCATGGCAGGAATTTCTGGAGCCATCATCGTCGGACGCCAACCACTTTTTATGGAAGGGATTGCGATTCTTCTTCGTGAATCTTCTTTTGTAAAAGAGGTGCACAAGCTCGATCCTGAAGCATCCCCTGAAGATATTTCATCTCTGAACGCCTCAACAATCATATTCTGCTGCGCCAGCGGTGCCGACAAACCTGAAGATCTGCTTTCACGCTTTACCCTGTTGCCGGAAGCTGAATTTGAGAAGATCATCGTTTTCTGTCCACTCATTAGCGCGCCTTTACGTACGATATTTACTGAATCCGGAATACTTGTGCTGCCTCTGGCGGTAGATATGGAATCTGGAAAGGAGTATCTGAGTGAGTATCTACGGAATACGCACACTAAGGTTGAATATAAAGCGGCAGCAGACGCAAAGCTGAATAATCTTTTCCTACCGGATTTCGATAACCTCACGGTAAGAGAGAAAGAGGTGCTGTTAAATATCAGTCGTGGTTATAGTAATGCTGATATTGCAGCAAAAATGGATATTCACATCAATACGGTGAAGGTTCATGTGCAGAAGATTTGCCGAAAGATAGCAGTACAGAACAGAACAGAAGCGGCGAGTAATTATTCCAAATTGATTAATGCCGGTTACATATAGCAGTAACAAGGTAAAAAACAATCATACTAAATTGGGATATCTAATTGTTTATATATATATAAGTATAAACCCGTATCTATTTTAGATATCTACACTAAGCTCCTTGGGCACTAACGTTCGTTAGTGCCTTTTTTTTATCTGGAGCTATTGGGCTTTTTCTTTATGCAGATCCAGATCGACTTTAATGGTCATGGAATTCAGTCGGGTTTCATCTGGTGATAAATCAATCTGGATATCGGAATTCTCATACTGCTTTTCTGAAACTCGGCTATCTCGGCGTCGCTCAGGGGAATCTACCCGTGAGAACATACACTCTTTCCACCACTCTTCCGCTTGAGCAAATGTACGAAATTGAGGGCTTAGGGCTTCTGTTTTTTCTGGGCTTGAAACCCAGTAGTAAACTGTACAGCCATTAATATAATCTTTAACAAGTTTCAAAGCGTAAACCTTTATCGCTATAAGAAATGGCAGTGATTATAGCGAAAGATAATGAAACTTTTCTTAATTTGATCAAATTTATTCTGAATGTGTTTTAAGAGCCGTCAGTGAACCGGGCTCCAAAATCACGACTTACTTAACACGGGTTGCTTCGATTGCCTTATCCAATTTCTCTTGTGGCCAGGTCTTCACTGTGGATGGTGTTTGGCCGCTTTGAACAGTAGTTCCCTGACCAGGCTCTTTTATTTCAACTGTTCCATGTGAGTTGGTGACGTATACACCTTTACCACTGACCATGGTTACATCCAGAGCTTCAGAGAATATAAAACCTCCCCAGAAGTCCGTTCCTCTTACACCAATAGTTGCGACCGGTGTGCGAATTTCAAACTGGGGGTTCTCTTGTTTACCTATAGCACCCGTAAGAGTTCTGAACGCTCCTTTGATCATATTAAAACTGACATCTGATTTTTCCTTACCAAAGGTATAGCGGGAGAGCTCAAACACTGTGTTTTCTGCTAAAGAAACAGTGGTTTTATCCTTCAGCTTGATCAGTAGCCGGCTTCCAACAGGAGTAATAAGACGATCCTTTTGATAAAGCTTGTCGTTACGTTTAATAGGTAGGTGCTGATTGTCTCTTTCAACAACAGGCTGACCTTGAGCCAATACGACTTTGCCAATTGATTCAGCAGCAAGTGTCTGGACGGAAAACGTTATGAGCAAACCTGTTAGCAGTAGTTTTATTGTCTTTAAACTCATCAGCTTATTCCTCACACAGTTTCAATGCAGTCTAGTTCATACGGCGATCAAGACCGGCATGAGCCATAATTCTGGTTGATATCTCTTCGATAGAAAAATTAGTTGTATTAATGGAAGGTATGCTGAGTTTCTTCAGCAATTTTTCGACTTCCCTGACCTCGAAGTCGCATTGATCCAAAGAAGCATAACGGCTGTTAGGCCGACGCTCATTTCTGATAGCTGAAAGCTGGAAAGGATCAATTGTTAGACCGTAAAGCTTATGTTTATGTTCTTCAAGAACCGCAGGTAACTTATTGAATTCCATGTCTTCTTCGGTAAGCGGATAGTTTGCTGCGCGGATACCAAATTGCATTGCCATATACAAACAGGTAGGCGTTTTACCGCAACGAGAAACACCGACCAGAATAATGTCTGCCTTTTTATACTGACGTGTTCTGGCACCGTCATCATTATCTATCGCAAAGTTAACTGAGTCGATACGGTCTTTATAACGGTTACGCTCAACAATGCCGTGAGACTTACCAACTGAGTAATTGGAGTGCGCGCAAAGTTCGCTTTCAAGTGGTTTCAGGAAGCTGGAGAAAACATCGATTTTGAACGCGTTGGATTCAGCAATAATTGCACGAATCTCTTCATTTACGATGGTGTCAAAAATGAGCGGGCGTTCCTGGTCGCGCTCTTGCATTCTGTTGATCTGAGCAACTGCCTGGTGAGCCTTTTCAAGAGTATCAATGTATGGAAGGGTAATCTGCTCAAATTCAATACTATCAAACTGAGCAAGCAGACTGTGCCCTAAGGCTTCGGAAGTAAGACCGGTACCATCAGAAATAAAAAAAGCGGTGCGTTTCATTTTGTTTTTACATATACAGCTGAAAATTATCGCAAACTATAACAGATGAAGATCAGCTAAAGAGCAAATAACCTCAGGTACAGTTAAAAATTAACAAAATGACCGCTATGGCTGAGGATTTTTACATTCCAGTCGAGTAAGATCATTGCCAATAATTAAAAATACCTTATAGCGTAGAGTAGAGGAGAGATGACGTTGCAGAACTATGTTCTTCGCCTTGATCAGGTTGGAATGAGTGACGTTGAAAAAGTCGGTGGGAAAAATGCGTCTCTAGGCGAGATGCTCCAGGAATTAACAGGGGCCAATGTAAAGGTTCCTAATGGATTTGCCACAACTTCTGATGCTTTCAAGGATTTTCTAAATCATGGTGACCTTGAAGCGAAAATTAATGAAAAGCTGCATCAATTAGATACAAATGATATCCGAGCCCTGAAAGAAGCCGGGAAAACAATCCGCGGCTGGATTATGGATGCTGATTTTCAACCGGATCTGGATGCAGCGATCAATACTGCCTGGGCAGAGATGTCAGAAGGCAATGAAAACCTTGCAGTTGCTGTTCGATCCTCTGCTACCGCAGAAGACTTACCGGATGCATCCTTTGCAGGCCAACAAGAAACCTTCCTGAACATACGCGGCTTAGAGAATGTTAGGCATGCCATTAAGGAGGTTTTTGCTTCTCTTTATAATGACCGTGCCATCTCTTATCGTGTACACCATGGCTTTGAACACAGTGAAGTAGCTCTTTCTGCTGGCATTCAGCGTATGGTTCGCAGTGAAACTGGCTCCTCAGGTGTTATGTTTACGTTGGATACGGAGTCAGGTTTTAACCACGTCGTATTTATTACATCGGCTTATGGTCTTGGTGAAACAGTCGTTCAGGGCGCAGTAAACCCGGATGAGTTTTACGTTTATAAGCCGACGTTAAAAATGAATGCTCCAGCCATTATTCGCAAAACCCTTGGCTCTAAAGCAATCAAAATGGTTTATGCGGAAGATGGTTCAGAGGAAGCTGTCGCAACAGTTAATGTCGCCAATGAAGAACGCTATAAGTTCTCCATTAATGATTCCGATGTACAGGAACTAGCTAAAATCGCACTGGAAATTGAAGATCATTACGGCCGCCCAATGGATATTGAATGGGCGAAAGATGGCGATACAGGCGAATTGTTTGTGGTTCAGGCGCGACCTGAAACGGTTAAAAGTCGCAGCAATCAGGCCGTCATCGAACGCTACCTGCTTAAAGAAACCAGTGAAGTTATTGTTGAAGGCCGCTCAATCGGGCACAGGATCGGTTCTGGTCATGTCCGTATTGTTCACGATCTAAGTGAAATGGATCTGGTTCAGCCAGGCGAAGTATTAGTTACCGATATGACAGACCCGGACTGGGAACCTGTCATGAAGCGGGCAGCAGCGATTGTTACTAATCGAGGCGGCCGAACTTGTCACGCGGCTATTATTGCTCGTGAACTGGGTATCCCTGCCATTGTAGGCTGTGGAGACGCAACTGAGCAGTTCGTAAATGGCCAGCTCGTAACTGTATCTTGTGCTGAAGGTGACACAGGTAGAGTTTATGCAGGCAAACTGGATTATGAACATCAGTCTAACAGCGTAGAATCCATGCCTTCATTGCCGTTCGATATTATGATGAACGTTGGTAACCCGGATCGTGCATTTGATTTTCAGGCACTGCCAAACTCAGGTGTTGGTCTTGCCCGCCTTGAATTCATCATCAATCGCATGATCGGTGTTCACCCTAAAGCGCTGATCAATTTTGATATGCAGCCACCAGCACTCCAGCAAACCATTACGCGACGCATCTCAGGCTATAGCAGCCCGGTGGACTTTTATGTAGATCGACTGGTAGAGGGTATATCTACCCTAGCCGCTGCTTTCTATCCCAAGAAAGTGATTGTGCGCATGTCGGATTTTAAGTCCAACGAATATGGTCATCTGATCGGTGGCGACATGTATGAGCCGAATGAAGAAAACCCCATGTTGGGTTTCCGTGGTGCAGCTCGTTACATATCCGAAAGTTTCCGTGATTGTTTTGAGCTAGAGTGCCGGGCACTTAAGCGTGTGCGCGAAGAGATGATGCTTAACAATGTGGAAATCATGATTCCATTTGTTCGCACACCGGGTGAAGCCAAGCAGGTTGTAGACCTACTCGCTGCAAACGGTCTTAAGCGCGGAGAAAATGACCTCAAGGTTATTATGATGTGCGAAATTCCGTCCAATGCACTGTTGGCAGATGAGTTCCTTGAGCACTTTGACGGTTTCTCTATTGGTTCAAACGACCTTACTCAGCTGACACTGGGTCTGGATCGTGACTCTGGCGTTATTGCTCACCTTTTTGATGAGCGTAACGAAGCCGTTAAGAAACTGCTTTCCATGGCGATTGAGGCTTGCAAGAAGCAAGGCAAATACATAGGTATCTGTGGCCAGGGACCTTCTGATCATCCTGATCTGGCTCGCTGGCTGATGGAACAGGGGATCGATACAGTCTCCCTGAATCCGGATTCAGTTCTGGATACTTGGTTCTACCTGGCGAATCAAGAAGCTTAAACACAACCGACTCTGTAAGTAACAGGCCGTTAGTTTTAGACAAAAAAGGGGCGATGATTTATTTTATCGCCCCTTTTCGTTTTAAGTATTCAGTAGATTGAACTTAACAGTGAGGAAGTGAACGTCATGGAGCTTATATCAGTACTTGCGGACCGCTTCGCAATTTCACTTTAAAGGTTAACGTGCACGATGTTATTTCACTGTAAGTGTAAAATCCGATTTAAATCAGCAGATATTTGAGGGTAGTTAATGATTGAGGTACTGGTTTTAGCCGTGGCACTTAGCATGAATGCGTTTGCAGTATCTATCGGCCTAGGCTCAAAGCATGAGAAAAGAACGGTGACTCTTGCTGCCCAAGCTGCAATATACTTCGGGATTTTCCAAGCCTTAATGCCCCTGATTGGCTTCTTAGGAGGTAAAGGTGTTCTGGGCTGGGTCGAAAGCTATGCTAACTGGATTGCTTTTTCTCTACTTGTTCTCATCGGCGGAAAGATGATTTACGAATCAGTATCGGAAGGTGTAGAGGAGGATATTGCACAGATCACACACAAGGTGTTGTTAATACTTGCAATAGCAACAAGCATAGATGCCATGGCTGCAGGGTTTTCACTAACACTTCTTGACGTAAATCCATTCCTGGCTTGTACAATAATTGGAATTACAACATTCATATTTAGTTGGGTAGGTGTCTTTGTTGGAGCTAAAAGCGGTACTTACTTAGAAAGCAAGGCAGAGCTTTTAGGGGGAATAATTCTCATCTTGATAGGATTCAAAGTATTGCTGCTTTGACGGACCTTTAATGCACAAAAACACACAACAAATATCCGACTTCATATGAACACTCCTTTACATTGCAAAATCTCAGCAAGGTAAACATTAACAACGCCCAGACATCATCAGGTGGCGGCCCTCACATCTAGCCAGACTGTTACTGATAAAGTCCCGCCAAGTTATGCCACCTGAAACATCATTTGCATTACTTCCGATGTAACAGGGTGCCAGACGGTAAAATTGCCGGCATTACCTCCCCAACCGCAAACACTGCAAATGCGCATGCCGCTCCCACAATATGTGCTGGCCAGTACAGCTGCCAGCTGTTCTGCATAAATGCCGATGACCCTGATAAAACCTCAAACATTGTTTTTATCAATATGATTACCAAAGGCATAAAAGCCAGAATAGTTTTATTTTTCGTGGCCCAGATAAGTGCAGCCAATGTGACCTGTGTATAGAGAATGCCGGAGAGACCTGAATACTCCTGGATGCTCGCCAGCGGAGAGAGCAAAAATAGATTCAGCCCTAAGATACCCACCACCAGACCGGACAGCATCTTCGCCCTGCAATGATGTTCTAAATAAGCGTTAGCTAGTGCAAAGGCAATCAGATCCCAAAACAGGTGATCCCATGAGCTGTGAATCATATGCCCGGTTAATAAGCGCCAGTATTGCTGGGCATAGATGATCGAATAGTAATCAAAGCTGAGCAGCTGCACTGAGTTGTTTATTATTAATGCGCTACTTAGTAATACCGAGATAGATACGAGAAAAAATGTAATAGGAATTCTTACGGGGTAATAACCGCCCCGAAGGGCGGTTGTAATTGCAGATAAATTCACAGATTGCATCAGCGTCACCTTACTCTGAATCAGAGCTCTTGAAACGTGTAAGCTGTAAAAGAGCGATAGAAGCTGCAATCATGATCAGCAACCAGGGTGAAACCGCACCGCCACCAGAACCTGATCGAGCGGGCGTTACTGTCGCACGCTGCTGGCTTTGATTTGGTTGAGCTGACTGCGTATCCACAAACATTGGCTTCTGCGCATCTACACGGTGCTGCTGAGCGGTAATGGTCTGGTTGTTTCGTGCATCCCGAGCGATCTGCTCTTTCTCAACGCGTTTCAGATTATCGCGATTAATGTTAAGTGCTTTGAAAACCTCATCTCTTACTACAAGCATCGATGTGTAATCTGTCACCAGTCCATATTCAACAGCGGTATCAACAATGGCCTGTTCGGCATCTTTATTCGTACCCAGAAAGTCGATTTCAGCCTGCAACTCCTCAATAGCCGCAAACGCCCACAGCCTATCGAGTTCCGGGTGATCAATAGCAGTTTCTGGTAAGTTAAAGCGGGTACTGTAGGTTTTCTTTTTGCCATTTACAGTGCCAGTTAAACGCACCTCAGCTTCACCGGGTTTATAGTAATGCCCAAATACAGTTAGTTGTTCGCCGTGGTACAACGTATTGGCAAGACGGGGTTTGACTAACTCTTTACTTCTAACACCATCCACTTCTATCTGTATATCGCGCATTGAAGCATGGGTCATCTTGCCCTGCGCCAACATCAACTGACCAACGATATCGTCCGAGTTAGAGATCGACATGGCAAAACCATTGGAGATACGGGTCATCGCTTCAAGCAGAGGGCGGTTAGCACTGTTCCCCATAATAAAAGTAAACAGTCGCAGGTCGCGTTTCTCCAACAGTTTTAGAAACTGAGATTTCTGAGTGTTGCCTACATTGGCCACACCGTCGGTTACCAGAACAATAGCCGTGCTTCTGTCGGTATCCAGATTATCGATGCCTGTTTTAAGTCCGGCATAGAGGTTTGTACCATTACCGGGTTGGACCTGATCAAGACGTTGGATAATGTCGTTCACTGTTTGCTGATCTGCAGGCAGAAAGCCACGGGTGAAATTTTGAGCCTGATTATTGAAAAGCACTATCCTGAAACGGTCATTCGGGCTGAGTTTTCCAAGGCCTTCACGCACACCTTCAATGAGTGAACTGAACTTACCTTTCATAGAACCTGATATATCCAGGACAAACACCCAGTCCCGGCCCTGATTCATAATGGGCAAGTCTGTACCCGGAGTGAGGGTGAGCTTAAATGTGCCTTTTTTCTGATCAGGTTCTTTATAGGCAATCATATCCACGCTGGCAGGCAGGTTCGGAGTATGTCGCCAGTAGAGCAATATGTCCTTGTCCAAAGATGCAGCCGGGCCAGACTTGGTCAGTTGTGTGCCTAATTGTTCTTCAGACTGAGACGCTGTTGCAGTAGTGTTACCTATATAGTCATCTGCGCGATAAGTTGCTGCGTTATTAAGCAGACTGGCACTCCACTCATGCTGGTTAATCTGTTGCAGCGATGCATGTGGATGTTCGGGTAAACGTAAACCATCAATAGGGTAGCTGGTGCGGACTCTGGCATTGAATGAGAACTTCTCTTCTACCACCTCATTTCGGTTCCAGAAACTCAGCTTTTGTTCATCTACACCACCTTCTTCAAGAGGATAAACATAGCGACCAATACCGGTATCTGTCTGGGTGTTTTGTAGGTACACCAGTTTAATCTTTACATCCTGATTGGCTTTTACCGGAAACACAGAGATATCGAAGGTTTTGTATCCATCTTTCTCTACCAGTGCGGTTTCATGACCTTTTTGCTTTTCCTCTTCATAGATTTTACGAGCGCGTTGTTTTTCGACCACTTCACCCGTCACAGGCTGACCATTAATCCAATAACTGAATTCACCAACGGCTGCTTTTTCTGGAACCGGGAAAGAGTAGATAGCCTCAAGATCCGAGGCGTTAGGGTTATGGAAAACCTGCTCAACCGTTGTGGTTGCATACATATCTTCAATAACCACGTTAACGTGGTGTTCTTTTATCTTCAGGTCAGCGTAAGCAGCATTATTCGGCTTTAATAAACCGGCTGCATCGACTGTTGGCGTAGCAGTCGTGAAAACAGAACCAATGACCAGAGCAGTTATTAATGGGGCAAACGTTTTGTGTTGTCGGAAAATATTCATTTTTGTGTCCTCGTGTTAGAGCGAGGACAAGAATGAATAAAACAAGCAGGCGAGCGATACCTGTTCAGATAAAGTTCATCTTAAATAGGCTTCAGGTATTATTTTTTAATACGCGCAATAAGACTCACTTAGTAATCTTTTTAAACAGTGAGTACTGCCACTGGCGTATTGCCAGAACCATGGTGGTTCCGCGCTTCTGGGTGTTGGGGGCAGAATGATCTTCCTGCATCAGGTCATTAAACTCGGCTGCAAGACGCTCCATCTTCTTCTGCAGCAAGGCATTGGAGGCGTCGGTGAGAATAGCATTAGTTACGATAAGCTTCTCATTTGCCTTATCAAAGCGGGAACTGAAGAAATCCTGCTCAACCTTTTCCTGAAAGAACTGCTGAATCGGACCATTAGGCAGCCAGTGAAAATTAGGTGCGACCAACAGTTTGACCCGGTTACCGGGCAACAACTCGATCAGTTTGAGCCGGTCTAGTTTTGCCAATTTCTGTATGCATTCTGTTTCAGGGATATCATAGGTATTCAGGATATCCTCGTAGCTCATACCGCTGATAACGCTGACGGTAATTAAAAGCAGGATCAGATCGCTGGCGATCTCTTTCTCCTGATCACGGGTTAACTGGCTTAACTGCCGCTGCTCCTTGTTCATCTTTTGCACCAGTTCAGACAGTTCGATATTCAGCATATCGCACACGGCTTCCAGTCGATGCAGAGTGAAGTTCTTTTCCGCAAATACCCGTTTTACCGAGGCTTCACTTAAATCGAGAGCCTTAGCTACATCCAGATACGTTTTACCCTGAGCTTTAAGTTCACGTTTCAGGGTATCTATAAGTGCGCCAGACTGAGCCATCACAAAATCCATCTATTCGGAATTAAGCAAGATACTATTGATCTGGATTAGTATCCATCCAAGTCGTTAACTTTGAGCTGCACTAATCTTGTAACAGAGTAAAACAATAGAGCTATTTAAAAAATGACCTCAGAAAGAGATCAGCAGGTACCAGCATGAACATCGAAACATTCACATCTCTGTTTGGCTGGATGACAGTCATTAATATCATTTTTCTGCTGTTCACGACTCTGGCCATCATTGTTATGCGTGAGCGGGTTGTGAAAATCCATGCTGATATGTTTGGCGTTAAAGAAAGCGAGATAACGCCGATCTATTTCCGGTATCTGGCAAACTATAAGCTATTGATTCTGGTCTTTAACCTTGCCCCTTACATTGCGCTGAAACTCATCGCTTAATCACAAACTTCTACATACTCAGGCAGTGATGCGCTATTGAAGTATTGAGTAATCAAAGCCAGTAGCGTCTCAGCAGCGGGATTAAGCGCTCGGCCTTTTCGGCTGATAATGCAGATCTCACGATTTAGAGTCGGCTCCGTTAAAGGAATAAATTCAAGCTGATCAAACGCACGGGTACTGGCAGCCAGGGCAGGGAGCAGAGAGATTCCCAAGCCTGTTTTGACCATCTCTGCTAAACCGGCAGGGGTAGAAACCTCAATTAAGGCTCCATGAATTGGCAACTTCAGATTGTTCATCTCTTCAAGCTTTAAAAGTTGCGATCGGGTTCCGGTATCTTCAGTCAGGTGGATCTGCGGCATAGCTTTAACCTCTTTCCAGGTAACCGTTTTTCTTGAAGCCAGCTCATGTCCGGCAGGTATTACCACCCCGTAACGGTCACTTAATACAGGCTGATAATTAAGCTCAGGTTGTTGCGAGTGATCGCCACCAATCCCAAAGTCCACTTCATTATCCAAAACACGCTGCTCAATACCGCCCGCATTATCATCACGCAGATAAATTCCAACTTTTGGAAACCGCTGATGGTACTGTTTAACTACCTCCGGTAATACGCGGCTGATCATAGAAGGGGATGCAGCAATACCCAGCTGCCCCTGTTGTTGTGTTGCAGTGGCCTGAAGATCATTAAAGGCAGTATCGAAATCGGACAATAGCTTTTCAGCAACAGGCAGAAAACTCTCCCCCTCACGGGTTAAGAGTACCCGGCGGGTAGTGCGATCGAGCAGTTTGAGTCCGGCCTGTTCCTCAAGCTGCTTAATAGTCGCAGTCAGGGTGGATTGGGTCAGATGCAGATTATCTGCCGCGCGGGTAAAACTACCTGCGGTTGCCACTTCAATAAAGGCTCGCAGATGACGGATCGATATATTATTCGACATTATCAATTAATCTATTAAATTTTATCGTTTGAATGATAAATGACAATTCTGCATTATAGCCAGCATTCCATTAATTGATGCTTAAATTTTAAACAGCTCGATGCAGGCTAACTCATGAGCACGGTTAGTTATTGCTCCTGCTGAACAGAGGTCAACCGCATGATCCCTCGTCTTTCAGAAGTCGAAACCACAGAAGTCATCTACTTGCAGTTTATTGACGCCTTAAAACAGAAAGGTTTTACAGGTGATCTGAACCCGGATTACGCCAACCGTATCGCTTTATCTACAGACAACAGTATCTACCAGATGCTGCCACAGGGTGTGCTGTATCCGAGAACAACCGATGACCTGATTTTGATCGCTAAGTTAGCGAACGAAGAGCGTTTTGCCGATGTAAAGATGAGCGCACGCGGTGGCGGTACCGGCACTAACGGCCAGTCCCTGACTGACGGCCTGATTGTTGATGTTTCCAAACATATGAATCAGGTTCTTGAGATCAACGCAGAAGAACGTTGGGTCAGGGTTCAGGCGGGCGTTGTTAAAGACCAGCTTAACCGTGCTCTGAAACCTTACGGTCTGTTCTTTGCTCCGGAACTGTCTACCAGTAACCGTGCAACAGTCGGCGGCATGATCAATACCGATGCCAGCGGTCAGGGCTCCGTAATGTATGGCAAAACCCGTGATCATGTTCTTGAGCTGGATAGCGTGCTTCTGGGGGGTGAGTTATGGAACTCACAGCCAATCACTGATGAAGAGCTGGAAAGCATTAAAGCCCGTAAAGACCGGGTAGGTGAGGTTCACCGTCTTGTGGATCAGGTCTTTACAGAGAAGAAAGAGCTGATCGATGCCAAATTCCCGAAACTGAACCGCTGCCTTACCGGTTATGATCTCGCACATATACGCGATGAAGAAGGTAGGTTTAACCTTAACTCCGTACTTTGCGGTGGTGAAGGTTCACTGGGGTTTATTGCCGAAGCCAAACTGAATGTGTTGCCAATTCCTAAGTTTGCCGCTCTGGTAAATATAAAGTACGACAGTTTCGAAGCTTCCCTCCGAGATGCCACTGATCTGATGGAGTGGAACCCAACTTCAATCGAAACCATCGACTCCAAAGTTTTGAACCTGGCAATGGGCGATATCATTTGGGATACCGTCAGCCAGTATTTCCCACAGCAAGAAGGTGAGCCAGAAATTCAGGGCATCAACCTTGTCGAATATACGTCTGATGATGCAGCTGCCCTGCGTGCCGATGTAGCAAAGCTGGAAGCCCATCTGCAAAACGTTGCAGGTCAGCCCGGTAAAAGTTTTGGCTTCTCCGTGGTGTATGGTGCCGCCGAGATCAACAAAGTCTGGACCATGCGTAAGAAATCCGTAGGTCTGCTGGGTAACGCCAAAGGGCAGGAAAGGCCGATTCCGTTTGTGGAAGACACGGCAGTACCCCCGGAAAATCTGGCTGACTTTATTATGGAATTCCGCAAAGTGCTGGATGACCGCAATCTGCCGTATGGCATGTTCGGCCACGTTGATGCCGGTGTGCTGCATGTACGCCCAGCGATTGATATGAAAGATCAGGTACAGGAAAAGCTGATCCGCGAGATCACCGATGAAGTGGTTGCCCTGACGGTTAAATACAAAGGCCTGCTCTGGGGCGAACACGGTAAAGGCGTGCGCTCTGAATATGCACCAGAGTTCTTTGGTGAACTCTACCCAGAACTGCAACGCATCAAAGCCGGTTTTGACCCTCGCAACCAGATGAATCCAGGCAAGATCGCAACGCCTGCTATAGACGGTGCAGAACTGCTTAAGATCGATGAAGTACCTACGCGCGGCCAGTATGATCGTCAGATTAGCGCGGAAGCTCGTCAGGAATACGATGCCGCTATGTTCTGTAACGGTAACGGTGCTTGCTTTAACTACGACCCTAACGATGCCATGTGCCCATCATGGAAAGGCACCCGTAAACGCACACACTCACCTAAAGGCCGCTCATCACTAATCCGTGAATGGCTGCGCCTGATGGAGAAAAAAGGCACCAACCTCGTAGAAGAATCGAACAAGGCTAAACGCAGCTCGTTTATCACTTCGCTTCCGGGGCGCATTAAAAACACACTGGCGAAAAAGAACGATGACCAGTACGACTTCTCCAACGAAGTACACGAATCCATGATGGCGTGTCTGGCGTGTAAATCCTGCGTAGGGCAGTGCCCAATCAAAGTGAACGTACCGGATTTTCGTGCGCGCTTTCTTGAAGTCTATTACGGCCGTTACCTGCGTCCCGCCAAAGACTACATGGTAGGCTCACTGGAATATATGATCCCGTGGCTCTCCAAGTTCCCGGCACCTTATAACTGGGCGATGAAAAACAAAGCCCTGAAAGCGATCTTCCGTAAACACGCTGGCATGGTAGACAGCCCAACCATCTGCACCAACAGTCTGATCTCCGGCATGAAAGCGCGGGGTGTTGAGTTTGCAACCCCACAGGTAATCAAAGCCCTCAGCAACGAAGACCGCGAAAATGCGGTTATCATCGTTCAAGATGCGTTTACCAGCTATTTTGAATCCCAGTTAGTCCTGGATCTGGTTGACCTGCTGACAGGCCTTGGGTTCTACGTACTGATGGCGCCGTTCAAACCTAACGGTAAACCACTACACGTACACGGATTTATGAAAGCCTTTGAAAAGGCCGCAGAATCCAATACAGAGATGCTTAAGGCACTGGATAACACCGGCGTACCGATGATCGGCATCGACCCATCCATGACCCTGACTTACCGTCAGGAATACGGTTACGTAATTCCGGAAAAAGACCTGCCGAATGTTCAGCTGATTCAGGAATGGTTATCTAACCACACCGAGAAACTCACTGGCTTTAGCAACAGCGGTCTGCCTGCTGCCGAGTTTAAACTATTGGCTCACTGCACAGAGAAAACCACCGCAGCACCAAGCATCCGCATGTGGCAAGAGATCTATGCAGCCATGGGTCAGAAACTTGAGATCCAGCCAGTCGGTTGTTGCGGCATGTCCGGCACCTTCGGCCACGAAACCCAGAACGTAGAAACCTCACGCAAAATCTACGATCTGAGCTGGTCCGAAGTAGTCAATGCACCGGAAAACCAAAACAAACTGGTTGTCACCGGCTACTCCTGCCGCAGTCAGGTGAAGCGGATTGATGAGAAACAGATCCCACACCCAATCCAGATGCTGCTTACGCTTCTACGCGAGAATACCCAAAAGTAGGTTTTAATAAGGCCCACCTCGGTGAACGGGGCGGGCCTTTATCTTTATGCATTATTACCTGCTATCGATACTGTAAAACTGTTGGTAGGGCCGGATAACCTAATTTTCAGTATTCCATCCGTGAATGGCTTATGTAAGGATATAAAGACAAATTTGTAACTTTCTCCATGAAGGAGAAACCTCAAGCAAGGAAAGCTTATGAAATTCAATCCGTTACATACCTCTCTTAATAAATCACCACTGAGATATATGACAAATTGTCGTAATTAATTGCGTCAATCTGTCAGATATTTAGCTGTTAGGTGCAAGGAAGTTTCGTGGAAGGAACTAACATAGATTACATAGCGTGATGGGGAGCTGGATTGTCCACCTTGTTAGCCTTGGTGAAGCTCTTTGAGCTTTGGCGGGATCGTTTCCGCATAAATGTTGGCTATGGCTTTACTGGAGATATTCATCAAGGTAATGATATTCACATTAGAAACTTATCTGGTAAGCCAATAATTCTCGGCTATTGGGAATTATTTTATAGGCCTCATCTCTGGCCTCTGCGAAAAGATTCGTACATAGCCTCCCCTGAAGCTGATGCCTATGATCTAAAAATTGAACCTCATTCAAGCAAAACATTTAACTTTAGTGGTCCTGATCATTTTTCATGGGGCAGGGAATCAATGAAAGGCCGTAGAATCTATATTCGTCTTCATATTGCTGGTCGAAAGCCAGTTCTTAAGAGGGTTTATGGGTAGTCGGCACCTAACAAACAAAGGCAGTATCGCCCTGCGGGCTGGACGCGCTAACGCGCGCCGCTGCTTTGGGCGTTATGTTTCGGCTATCTGGTAGCTAGGGTTCTCATGGTGAAAAAGGATATTTTGTTAAACGGGGTGGTAGTTGGTTCGCATGAAGCGACCGGGGATACCGTAAAGGATGCAGAAGCGGTACAGGAGATCTTAAAACAAAAAGGTCTCTATAAAGAAGTTACGATCAATGACGCGATGTACGGTCAAGCCAACAGTTTTGCCGAAGTTGCAAATACAATTTACAACAATGACCTAAAAAAGAGTCCTTTTAAGGGTGGTAGTACAGCACCATTCGTTGTGAATGCCGTATTTAGTATCGAGCTTTATCTTAAAACTATCCATCATGCGTATGGCAACAAGGCCAGAGGTCACCATTTAGCTAATTTATACAAGGGAATGCCAAAAAAGGGTAAAGCACATTTTTTAAAGGCATCTGACGACATCAGACATCTCTATAAGCTTGAAATTGGCTCAGATATCCATACATGTTTGGACTCATTAAACAAAGCGTTTGAAGAATGGCGCTACTTATACGAACACAATCGCATCGGCATTGAACTACAGTCCATCAGGTATACGATGCACGTATCGCATGAAGCTTGTTGCAGAGTGAGAGAAGATGTTAATAAAACATAACAAGGGTAGTCAGAGGGAACTTATGAGTATTGAAGAACAATCATTTAGTGTATTGGTTGTAGGCCCTGGTAAGGAGTTCTTTCAAGAACTCAAGCAGGAGAGCAATCAGGAATTCTCAGACAATGACCTATATATGAGCATTGGCGAAGGGTTTTCAGCTCCAGAAATAACGAATGTAATGGTCACAATTGGTGTGGGTGTTATTACCGGCGTTTCTACGTACTGCATAACGAAGCTAATTGACTCTGTATTTAGTGCAAAGAAAAAGGCAAAAGAAAGTGGTGTAGAAATGAATATAAACATCACTATCAACCAAGGTGGCCAATATATTGAGATTGCCTCTGATCAAGAGCAAGCCAAAAAAGCCATTTTAAATAAGTACGCTGAACTAAATGAACACTAAAATGCTAACAAGTCACAGTGGTGTTTAGTCAACACTTTTAAACTGTTTTCGGACACCATAGTTCTTCATTTTTCTATAAATGGGGGGGGCAGAGTTAATTTATCTACTTAGTTTGCGTTAAGTCACAACGCTTAAATTCTGCACGAAACATCAGCCCCTCTGCGCTGCCGAGTATCACAGCTTAAACCAGATTAAAGAGCTTGTTTGTTTGAGTGTGCGCAGCGGCCGAGTTTACAAGCACGCTGGGTTAAGTGAGAAACGCAGGGAACCGGACACAGACCGACAAGAAGCGGGGTCGACTTTGGGTTGTTAGGGTATTTATCGATTAAATACCCTAACTCGCTGAAAAAGCGAAATAGGAAGGTAAATGAACTCTGTAAAGCACTATAATGAGCGCGTTTACAGATTGAGTATATAAATATGAATCGTCGTAAAAAGGGTATTCAGATATTGAAGGCTCGCTCCAAAAAAGCCAATGCCAAACTAGCTCCAAAAAACAAACCAAAATATATAAGCAAGGCCGACCGCGCAAAATTAGCAGCCGAGTCCAGTGAGGGTGCAGGTCAAACAACTGATCAATAATTCGCAACCCCCATTTATTTCTTATGCTGCTTAAGCAATGAGAGCCATTGAGAACGTATTTTTATGAATAGTAGCGAGCAACCCAACAACCCGCTGCATGGTATTACGCTGGAACAGGTCGTAACAAAGTTAGTCGAGCATTATGGCTGGGGTGAATTGGCAGAAAGAATTAACATTAATTGCTTTAAAAGTGACCCATCCATTAAATCATCACTGAAGTTTCTGCGTAAGACTCAATGGGCTAGAGATAAAGTTGAACAGCTGTATATCTCAACCTTTGGATAAATAAATACCGGGGTCGGGCCTTGTATTGTGCAAGTTATGGGTTAATTCTCTGGCTTTCCATTCCGGCCAATCAATCAACCAAAATTCGGCACGGAACATCAGCCCCTCTGCGCAGCCGAGTATCGCAGCTTAAATCAGATTAAAGAGCTTGTTTGTTTGAGGGTGCGAAGCGGCCGAGTTTACAAGCTCGCTGGTTTAAGTGAGAAACGCAGGGGATCGGTTGAAGACCGACAAGCAGCGGGGTCAGCTTTGGGTTGTTAGGGTATTTGCTGATCAAATACCCTGACTTGCTCTAAAAGCGAAACAGCAAGGCTGACCAATAATTCAAGGCATCTGAACAGTAAGCTACCCCTTTACCCATCCAAATAGATTACTGCTCCACTGATATCTAAAAATGCATTGGCGTGTTAGGATGGTCCTCTTATCTCTCCTCTTCGATAAGCAAAGCTTCTCGCCTGTCGAATTTGTGATTTCAATCCATCTCCTTTGAATTCATTTCATAACTCCGACCTTTGGCCCAATCGGGTCTAATTCCATGGATATATGCAATGAATATAGAAATAATCACGTCCCGTAATGCCAAATTAAAGGAAACTGGTTTTGGCTCGCTGCTCGCTTGTGACGACGTTTTAGTCTCTCTTGAAACAATGGGGCATTCAGTTTTAGTGACTGTTTGTGAAACCCTTGAAGACTTAGAGTCTGTGGTAAGTCGAACCCCTGACCTTGTCGTTTTAGCCGCGAAGTACATGCCGATTGAAGGGCATGACAACATTTGGTTTTCAGAGTATTTCGAACAAAATCACATCACATTTTCGGGTTCAAACCGCGAAACACTTAAGTACGATTCAGATAAAGTGTCTGCTAAACAACGCTTAAAGAGTCTCGGCATCAAAACCGCGAACTATTTTACGGCAATACCCGGCGAATATAGCCACAACGAGCAACTGCCTATTGCATTTCCGCTGTTTCTCAAACCCATGGATGCGGCTAATGGAAATGGCATTGATGACCGCTCTTTCGTTAAAAACTTTTCTGAATTCAGCGAAAAGGTATCGTCTTTGTATGAGATATATAAGCAACCCGTTTTAGTGGAAGAGTATCTGAGTGGAAAAGAGTTTACGGTCGCTATCACTAAAAGCAGCAGCGGCAAAACCACTATATCTGCCATTGAAATAGCGCCTCCTGAATCAACGGGAGGCTTAAAAATTCTGGGCGCTACGGCAAAACTGAATGATACCGAAACGCTTAAAAGAATTGAGCGTCATGATATAGATTCTGTTAATGAGCTGGCCGCGGCTTCTTTTAAGGGGTTAGGTGCTCGAGGGTTTGGTCGCATTGATGTAAAAATGGATGACTTCGGGGTTTGTTATTTTATGGAAGCTAATCTAGTTCCTGGAATGAATCACGGCACCAGTTACTTTCCACAAGCATGTGAAATTGAAAATGAGATCTCTTATGACGATGTCATTAAACTCATACTAAATGAGAGCCTTCAAAGAGCCAGTGTAGGTATGGGCATTAACCATAAACTCAAAACCAAATTGGCGGGGCAGGTCTCGCACTCCTTAAACCAGAATTAAGGGATAAAAGGGAAAGGGGGCAGAGTTAATTTATGAACCAAACTTCGCTTAAGTTACGAAGCTTTAATTCGGCACGGAAGACCAGTCCCTCTGCGCAGCCGAGTATCGCTGCTTAAACCAGAGATAAGAGCTTGTTTGACGTGGCGAAGGCCGAGTTTACAAGCTCGCTGGGGTAGGTGAGAAACGCAGGGAGTCGGTCACAGAACAACAAGAAGCGGGTCGGCTTTGGGGTGTTGGGGGCTTTGCTGAAACAAAGTCCCTGACTCGCTGAAAAAGCGAAAT
Source organism: Neptuniibacter sp. (assembly GCA_050633685.1). Lineage (GTDB taxonomy): Bacteria > Pseudomonadota > Gammaproteobacteria > Pseudomonadales > Balneatricaceae > Neptuniibacter. The sequence continues at coordinate 84,798 of JBOEHA010000001.1, forward strand.
AGGAAGATAAACGAACACTGCAAAGTTCAGGTAAAACCAGACATCACAACTCAGGCCTTCTTAACAAATGCCGCTGTAACCATCATATCCCCGGCACCATCCACCTTGCAGTCGAGCTGATGGTCCTTACCTTCTACGATGCGTTTAATCCGGGCTTTGGTGCCGATCTTCAGTACTAGTGAGCTACCTTTTACCTTGAGATCTTTGATCAAAGTAACTTTGTCGCCGTCCTGTAGCGGGGTGCCGTTAGCGTCTTTAACCTGAAGAGCTTTCTCTTGCTCAGCCACTTCCGATGGGCTCCATTCGTAAGCGCATTCCGGGCAGATCAGCATCTCCTGATCCTGATAGACGAATTCGGAATTACACTTTGGGCAAGCGGGTAATGACATTAACAGAACCTCATGAATAAGTTTGAAGCAGAAGCGGGTTATGCTTTTTTAACAACACTGCCTTTAAGCATCATATCGCCAGCGCCATCTACTTTGCATTGCAGTTCATGATCACCGTCTACGATGCGCTTAATTACAGCTTTGGTTCCAACTTTAAGTACCTGTGAGCTGCCTTTAACTTTGCGATCCATCGCCAGTGTGATTTTGTCGCCTTCTTCTAACTGGTTGCCGTTTACGTCTTTAACGATAAGCACATCTTCTTCAGCAACTGCTTCTGAAGGGTTCCATTCGTGAGCGCATTCCGGGCAGATCAGCATTTCCTGATCCTGATAGACAAATTCTGAGTTACATTTCGGGCAAGCTGGCAGTGACATAATACTTAACTTCTTTCAGGTTATTTGGCGTGCATAGTAACGGCATGACTGTGTTTTGGCGAGTGCTTGCAAAAAATTATTGACCATACAATTAAATTTTAGCCAAGAGGTGACTAATAAAACTAGGGCATATTTTCTTTGTACGCTTAAATCAGTAAACAATAGCGACAGATTTAATTTGCGCCCAGATTTTCTTGGATTTTTCTAATTGCAGGTGGCTCACGGACCGGTTTGTTACTCTTGCGATCAGGTATTCAGTTCCCGCTTTTAATCGGATTAAGGACATCGCCTCGTCCTGATCGGGTTCAATCTCTACAACCTCTACATGGATGCGGTTAAGAATACTGGATTGATCACAGGGCTGCTCTGTTAAACTGACGTCTCTTGCCAAAATACGGATGCGGACATCATCCCCAATTTCATCACCGCCATCACGTACCCAAAGCTCATTCCCTGAAAACTCAACCCGGGAAAGGTGCCACTTTGGGTCTCGCTCGACTACGGTTCCTTTAATAATTACTCCGGTTCCCTGATCAAAACGCACGGGTAGGTCGATTCTGGAAAACACTTCCTGCGGCGTGCCTTCTGCTACAACCTGACCTTTATCTAACAAGACGCATTGATCTGCCAGCTGACAAACCTCTTCCAGTGAATGACTGACATAGAGAATAGGAATATTGAACACAGCAGGTAACTTAGAGAGGTATGGCAGAATTTCAGCCTTACGATTGCTGTCGAGTGATGCCAGAGGCTCGTCCATCAGCAACACCTTTGGACGGATCAGAATGGCTCTGGCAATTGCTACACGCTGTCTTTCTCCTCCAGATAACTGAGAAGGGTAGCGTTGCAATAAAGGTTTGATATCGAGCACAGAAACTACTTTATCGAGGAATTCTTGCGACACAGGTTCCCAGGCTCTTTTCAACGCATACTGAAGATTTCCTAAAGCGGTGAGATGCGAAAAAAGACTAGCCTCCTGAAATACATAACCCAGGGCCCGCTTATGCGTGGGTACAAAATGCGTATCGTCCTGCCAGATCTGACCGTTGATGCAGATGTTTGCCCCTTCAGCTTGTTCCAATCCGGCTATACAGCGCAGCAGGGTGGTTTTACCTGAGCCAGAGTGACCAAAAATTGCCGTTATACCTTGCCCTGCAAGCTTCAGATCAACATTCAGAGAAAAGTGAGTGCCTGAGCTATCATCCCGACTGAGGTGAATTGAGGTGCTGATCGATTCTTCACAATTCATCTAATGATCATCCCCCTAAATTCAAACCAATGGATCTCTTACGGCGCTGAAAGCTGTAGAGACCGAGCAAAACAAGGAATGAGAAGACAACCATTAGAAGCGCAAGGTTATGGGCATGGTCATAATTCATGACCTCAACATGCTCATACAAAAGCACAGATATCACTTGAGTCTCACCGGGGATGTTACCGCCGATCATCAGAACAATACCGAACTCACCGACCGTATGCGCAAATCCAAGAATAATAGCGGTGATAAAACCAGGTTTGGCTATAGGAATGACCACAGTAAAGAAACGATCAATCGGGCCTGAATGCAATGTGGCTGCTATTTCAAGCGGGCGATCACCTAAAGCTTCTATGGCATTCTGGATCGGCTGCACTACAAAAGGTAGTGAATATACGATGGATGCGACTACCAGCCCCCAGAAGGTAAAGGGTAATGTGCCGAGTCCCAAACTACTGGTGAGCTGACCAATAAAACCATCCGGCCCCATAGCAATCAGCAGGTAAAAACCCAGTACAGTAGGGGGCAAAACCAATGGCATGGCAACAATTGCAGATACAGGACCTTTCACCCAGGAACGGGTTCTGGCGAGCCACCAAGCGATAGGTGTTCCTACCAGCAACAACAGCAATGTCACTGTACCGGCTAAACGCACAGTTAACCAAATTGCGGCTATATCGGCTTCAGTTAGACTCATTACTCTAATTCAGAACCTATATTCTGGGATTTTGGTACACGATAACCGAAAGATTCTATCATCCGTACCACTTTTTCGTTTTTAAGAAAGTTATAGAATTCCATCGCTGCGGGTAGGTCTTCGGCAGACTTTAACAATACAGCATCTTGCCTAATCGGTGTGTACATAGATGCTGGTATTTCCCAGACCTCTTGAACATCAATCAAACTGTTTTCCAAAAGCTGAGAGACCGATATAAAGGCCAGATCCACATTACCTGTATTCAAAAACTGATAGGTTTGCGCAATATTCTCACCCATCACTAGTTTGGTTTGGTTTGCACCCCAAAGATCAAGTGCGCGAAGAGTTTCTTCTGCAGCTTTACCATAGGGCGCCAACTTAGGATTGGCTATAGCGATACGTTCAAAGCTACCTGACATTAGAACACTTTGCGGCGACTCCTCAGATACTCTTTTAGCTGCAACAAGTACCAACTTGCCAATAGCGTAGGTAAAACGACTCCCGGTCACAACTAAGCCAGACTGCTCAAGAGCGACAGGTTTTTCCTGGTCTGCAGATAGGAACAGATGGAAGGGGGCGCCATAACGGATCTGTGCGTAATGCTTACCGGAGGAAGCAATTGACAGGTTAACCTTATGCCCGCTATCTGCTTCAAATAACGCCGCTATCTTTTTGATTACATGAGTAAAATTACTCGCAACGGCAATATTTATTTCGGCCGAAGAAGCAACGTTAGGCAACATTAAAACAAGAAGAAATAGAAAACGCATAAGGACTGTTACAGAATCATTTTTTATTGTTCTGTGACTATATGCCATTTAATTAATATTCTCTAATATTAACAGCATCAGAGGGCAGGGGCGCAATGTAAGCACCTTTGAATCCTTTATCCTTCATCTTATTTACAAGCTGCTCAGCATCACTAGTTGTAGAAAATTGACCTACAGAAATAGCATGTAAACCATTTTTTAAATCGTAGCTATATATATCTGGATGATTCACTTGCCCTGACAATGTTTGTTGCCCTTTCTTGTATTTAAACGCACCCAGCTGAACTGTGTATTGTGTCTGAGGAACAACTACAGACTCATCAGCAGCCTCATTTAATTTGGCATCTGAGTATGCTTTTTCAGCAGCGGGCTGAAGTTTCTTTATTCGAGCTAAAAGTGCCTCTCGGCGGGCCTGTTGGTGGGGCTGCAATTTTCCAGGGTTTTTATGCTCTGAGTGAGATACCACTTCAAGCGTTTTATCTGGTTGCTGTGCCTTTTTTGTTAACGGTGGAGCTGGAGCAGGACATTTCTTCTGATTTTCAACCGATTCTGCTCGACTGCAAACGGGCTCAGGGGCTATAGAGCAAGCACTCAATAGCAACAATAAACATATAGGCAGGCCGCGATAGACAACCTGTTTAGACTTCATAACTAATTTTTCCTGCCTAAGTGGTAGTGCAATTGCACAATAATTAAGACAATATTACCTGATATTTATAATGTAACGGTTTGTTCCGTACCAGCTATATTATTTTTAAGGAGTCACTAGTGGAAGATCTATTACCAGAATTGTGCGATCAGTTTCCAGAGCTTGTACAGGTAGTTGAGCCTATGTTTGCCAACTTTGGCGGTCGTGAACGCTTTGGCGGTGAAATTGTTACCCTGAAAGCATTTGAAGATAACTCTCTGGTTCGTGAGCAGGTTGCTCTTCCAGGTGAAGGCAAGGTTCTTGTTGTAGATGGCGGTGGTTCCATGCGTCGCGCTATGCTGGGTGACATGCTGGCAGAGAAAGCCACTAAAAACGGCTGGGAAGGCATTATTATCTACGGGTGCATCCGTGATGTGAATGCAATTGGTGAACTGGACCTTGGTGTTCAGTCTTTGGGTACGCACCCAATGAAGACTGAGAAAAAAGGCCTGGGTGAATTAAATATTGAAGTCACATTCGGCGGCGTTACTTTCCGTCCGGGTGATTATGTTTATGCCGACAACAACGGCGTTCTGGTCTCTCCTGAAAAACTGGAGCTGCCAGAAGGCTAAACTCCTCATGCTTTTTAAAAAGCCCGCTTATGCGGGTTTTTTTATGCCTAAACATCAAACGCAGTATTTAGGCCTGCTTTTTGCTCCTTCTTATTTTGCAATTTAAAACATTGAAAGACATTTTCATGGTTGATGATGCAGCCTAGATGAACGTTTCATTGCTGCTAAAGGTATTTTTGATCCGGGCTATTGGCTTGTAACCACCATGAACTCTGACTTTCCAATGGAAGGAGACCTACTTATTCAAAATTTAATCATTTACTGAACATTACTTTAACTATTAAGAAACAAAAGCCACTTCTGTGAATATTCACTGGAGACAGGTTTTTTATTGCTTGTTTAAACATTAAACATGGCAATTTGTTTCCGCTTATCCATTTAAAACATTTTTGCTTTCTGCAATTTTCAGAAGGCATGGTTTTTTATTGGCTCAAAAAAGCGCTAGTCCGTTTTTTCAAATTTAACGGAGGGGTTTCTTTTTGCCAAAAAGGAGAAAAACATGATTGTTCAAAGCAGTTATATTCAGATGAGCTCAGAGCATGAAAAACATGAGTCCATCACTCTCAGCCAGACACTCGGTAAAGAAGGGCTCACAGACTTTGCCGGAATGTTTCAAGAAGCCAGAACATCCTCATTTATTGCACAGCTTTTATCAGGATCTAATATCAGCCAGGAAGCAGGGAATAACCCAGAAAATGATTCATCTATTCTGGTAATGACTGATGAGGGGTTGAAGTTTCGCTCAGCTGAAGAGAAACAAAACGATCTGAATGAACAGCAGACGCTGACTCGAACCCAGCTATGGGAAAGTCTTATGAAAGCGCTAAACCCGGATTACAAAGAATTACCCAATCCGATGGATTATCGCCTGCCAGAATCGCAGAACAGTTATGCCAATCAGAATAACCCCGGCAACCAAGTTATTCAGATGCAGCCTGTAACATTACAGATGACCATGAAGATGACTGAAACAGTCGAGGAGTATGAATGTACTGATTTTCATAGCTGCGGAACGGTTAAAACAGCTGATGGGCAGGAGATTGATTTCAGCCTGGGCTTAACCATGGAACGTAGTTATTCAGCCACAAGAGAATTTGAAATGACACAAGAGGTGGTCTTTAAAGACCCTTTGATTGTTAACTTTGAAGGCAACGCAGCAGACCTGACAGACGAAAAATATGAATTTGACATCGATGCCGATGGTGAAATGGACCTTATCAGCTATCTATTGGGTGATAGCGCAATGCTAGCACTAGATAAAAACGATGACGGCATTATCAATGACGGCTCTGAACTGTTCGGTGCAATTACAGGAAATGGTTTTGCGGAGCTGGCTCAATACGATGAAGACGGCAACCAGTTTATTGATGAGGCAGATTCTATTTTTAGCGATCTTGGTATATGGACCAAAAGCCCGGATTCAGAAAGTTTTGAGTCTCTTTTAGATAAAGGTATAGGCGCCATATACCTTGGCAGCTCTCAGACACCCTTTGACATAAAAGGTGAAGATAATCAGACAAATGGCAAGATAATTTCCAGTGGCGTTTATCTGACAGAATCAGGAGAGGCAGGCACTATACAGCAGATTGATATGGTCGTTTAACTTCAGAAATTAAGCGCTCCAGATATATCGGCATGTTATCTGGTAGCGCTCTGTTTCATTCATTGGTTACAATCTATGGGAATTCATTGCCCGCTAATCGATTGTATTTTATGCACTCTCTGAATATTCCACTGTTTAAACTTGGTGTCGCAGTCGCTTTTATACTGCTTATCTTAGGATTATTCAGTCCTATGATGACCATGAGTAAATTCTATTTTTTTGAAAACTCTTTCTCGGTGATAGGTGGAGTGGCCCAGCTGTTTCAGGAAGGGAAGTGGCTGATTGCGATTATTGTGGCCCTGTTCAGTATTATTATCCCGCTGATTAAGCTTGGTTTTTTATTGATGCTGACAAGGTGCCAAGCTGATGCTTCAGCAGATCAAAAAAAGTATCTTAAACTCATGCACGATTATGGCCGCTGGGCGATGCTGGATGTTTTCGTTGTTGCTGTTTTGATTGTCACCGTAAAACTGGGTGCAGTTGCCAGTATAGAGATACACTGGGGACTTTATGTATTTGCTGCAGCCGTTGCATTAATTATGTTTCTGACCCATAAGGCCGAAAAAATCGTAAATGAATGAACTGAACCATTTTTTCAGCCTGTTACAAAAGCGCAAAAACAGTCTCACTGTTTTTAATCCTTATCGTGAAGAATATAAGCTGGAGAATCTGAAACGTTATCTTGAACTTGTGTTCAATCAAACCGGCCCGAAGATTTTATTGGTTGGAGAAGCCCCGGGGTTTAAGGGCTGCCGTCTAACCGGAATCCCTTTCTCTAGCGGCAATATCTTCAGTGATATTGAGCACCCGTTCCTCCAACAGCTAAAAACAACAATTCAGATTGATCAACTGGACTCTGAAAATACAGCCTCAATTGTTTGGCGACATTTACTGAATAATCAAACCGTACCCTTGTTTTGGAACTCTTTCCCGTTTCATCCGCATCCTTCTCGGATACAGAAGAAAAACCGCGCACCCAATAAAGCTGAGATCGAAGAGGGCGCAGAGTATCTAAAAATACTAGTCGACTCTTATGAGCCGGATATAGTTGCCGGGCTGGGGCGCAAAGGAACTGAATGTGTTGAGCGAGTACTACCCGAAAATACGGTCACTTACATCAGGCATCCTTCGTATGGCGGTAAGACAGATTTCTGTGAAGGGATAGATCGGTTATTCCAACAGCTTGGAACACAGAAAGACTTCTAGACTAAAGTTTTAGCTTTGCTGCTCTCTACCGATATGCTAGAAACTTATTAAGCTTCAATTCAGCCAATGAATTTTATTCTTTTGCCATCTTTTTGGGGAACTTCTATGAACATTATTAATCTGATTTTAGCAATCCTGTTGCCGCCTTTAGGTGCATTTCTACAGGTGGGTGCTACGAAGCATCTGGTCATCAATATTGTACTCTGCCTACTGGGGTGGCTCCCAGGCGTTGCCCACGCTGTTTGGCTTGTTGCCACAAACAAAAAAAGCTAATTCTTCAGGCTACCTTTGGGTAGCCTTTTTTTTCTTCCGTTTTTGAACCTGCTTTCTGTTTTTCTCTTCTGCCCGTAACTGTTACGCGGCCCTGATTTTTTAGGCTCAGGTACAGTGATGTCCACTTCGAGCAATTTTGATTGCGCTGGTTTTAGATTATCAATCGTCCATTCACCAATTGCATAACGCACCAAACGCAAAGTAGGGAAGCCAACCGCAGCTGTCATTCGTCGTACCTGACGGTTTTTCCCCTCTGTTATTTTCAATTCAATCCAACTAGTGGGAATGTTCTTACGCTCTCTAATAGGTGGGTTACGAGGCCATAAGGTGGGGTCAGGGATAACTTTAGCTTTAGCCGGTCGCGTTAACCCGTCTTTTAACTCAACACCTTCACAGAGCTGTCTAATCGCCTCATCGGTTACTGCGCCTTCGACCTGAGCCCAATAGGTTTTCTCCATTTTAAACTTAGGATTAGCCAAATGGTTCTGTAATGGGCCATTGTCAGTAAGGATCAGAAGACCTTCAGAATCATAATCCAGACGTCCTGCCGCATAAAAACCGGGCTGGGTTATAAAATCCGCCAGAGTAGATTTATCGTCCTCTGTCGTAAACTGCGTAAGCACCTGAAAAGGTTTATTAAAAAGAAGAATTTTGGGCATTCAGATTTCTTTGTAGTTTTTCTACATTATTGGCAATCAGAATACAAAAGCTGATCTATACTGACTCACCAGAGGCATAACAATAATAACATTCTGATACTACAAGTGGAGACATTCATGGGATATCAGCATATTTCAGTTCCTTCCGGCGAGAAAATCAGCGTTAACTCCGACTTTTCATTATCCGTACCCGATAACCCAATCATTCCCTATATCGAAGGTGACGGCATAGGTATAGACGTCACCCCTCCAATGATCAGTGTGGTGGATGCGGCGGTAGAAAAAGCTTACGGCGGGCAGAAAAAAATAGCATGGATGGAGGTTTATGCCGGTGAAAAGGCAACCTCTGTTTATGAGCAGGACACCTGGCTTCCTGATGAGACCCTTGCAGCATTTAAAGAGTTTGCCGTTGGCATCAAAGGTCCATTAACCACACCTGTAGGGGGCGGCATTCGTTCTCTGAATGTGGCATTACGGCAGGAACTGGATCTGTATGTTTGTCAAAGACCGGTTCGCTGGTTCCGGGGCGTCCCCAGCCCACTGGTTAACCCTCAGGATGTAGATATGGTTATCTACAGGGAAAACTCCGAAGACATATACGCGGGCGTTGAGTGGAAAGCAGGTTCCCCTGAAGCCGAAAAGGTAATCACTTTTCTGAAAGAGGAGATGGGAGTCACTAAAATCCGCTTCGATCAGATGTGTGGCATAGGTATTAAACCAGTATCGGAACAAGGAACTAAACGCCTTGTTCGCAAAGCATTGCAATACTGTATTGATAACGACCGCGAATCGCTGACGCTGGTTCATAAAGGCAATATCATGAAGTTTACCGAAGGCGCCTTTAAAGACTGGGGCTACGAGCTGGCCAAAGAGGAATTTGGAGCAGATCTTCTTGATGGCGGCCCCTGGATGAGCTTTAAAAACCCAGATACAGGCAAACAGATTATCGTTAAAGACGTTATTGCTGATGCCATGTTGCAGCAGATTCTGTTACGTCCTGCTGAATACGATGTTGTCGCAACGCTGAATCTGAATGGTGATTACATTTCTGATGCACTGGCTGCGGAAGTGGGCGGAATTGGCATTGCACCAGGCGCTAACTTATCGGACAGCGTTGCAATATTTGAGGCGACGCATGGTACTGCGCCAAAATATGCAGGCAAGGACATGGTTAATCCGGGCTCACTAATTCTGTCTGCGGAGATGATGCTAAGACACTTAGGCTGGCTTGAAGCCGCAGATCTGATCATAAAAGGCATGGATGGTGCGATCGGGGCAAAAACGGTGACTTATGACTTTGAGCGTTTGATGGAAGGAGCTGAACTGCTCTCCAGTTCTGAGTTTGGTGATGCAATAATTAGTCATATGTAATAAAAAATTGATATAAAAAAACCAGCTCATGGCTGGTTTTTTACTTTGTATTTCCTCCTTGAATTTTTAGCGTTCCTTACTGCTTCTCTAGAGGCTTAATTTGAGTCGCATGAGTCCCTTTAGGGCCCGGCTTAGTTTCAAATTCAACGCGTTGACCGGCTTTAAGACTCTTATAGCCTTCAGTTTCGATCGCTGAATAATGTGCAAAGAGGTCTTCTTCATGTTCGTCGGAGAGGATGAATCCATAACCTTTCGAATTGTTAAACCACTTTACTTTCCCTGTCTGCATAACTAACTCCCATATCCAGTACTACATTTCGGATTGCAAACCAGAACGTTTTAGCTGCTAGAATGTCGCTAAAGTCTGTTCAAAAGATGCAGGTACTGCGAGGATGATACCTATCCTGCTTCAATCGAGTATAGCACCTGCTTGAGTTTGCGTTACAGATGAATAAACAATGTTCAATATAAAGTCGTAGATAAACAGAGATTAGTTAATGAGTAATTTTGGGGAACACAGCCTTATTCGGCTGTCTAATGATGATCATGATGATGAATTTGATCACGATCACGGTGTGGCAACTCAGGAGGCTGATCCTGAGCTTAAACGCCCATCGATGTACAGAGTTGTACTAATGAACGATGACTACACCCCTATGGATTTTGTTGTGGCTGTGTTGATGATGTTTTTTTCTATGAATCAGGAACAGGCCACACAGGTGATGTTGGCAGTGCATACGCAAGGAAAAGGCGTATGTGGTTTGTTTACTCGTGATGTAGCTGAAACAAAAGCAGCTATAGTTAATCAATATGCAAGAGATAATAACCATCCCTTGCTTTGTGAAGTCGAGAAAGTCTGAAGAGGAACCGCTATGTTAAACCGAGAACTCGAAGACACACTCAGTTCTGCATTTCAGTCAGCAAAAGAAAAGCGGCATGAGTTCATAACCGTAGAGCACCTTTTACTGGCTCTACTAGATAATTATGAAGCGCGCGAGGTGTTATCTGCCTGTGGCGCTAATTTTGAAGGTATACGTAAAAACCTTGCTGAATTTATTGAAGAAACCACGCCTCTAATTTCCGAGGCGCTTTCCGATATAGATACGCAACCAACTCTGGGTTTTCAGCGCGTACTTCAACGAGCTGTATTCCATGTTCAGTCATCTGGAAAAAATGAGGTGACAGGGGCTAACGTTCTTGTTGCCATTTTCAGTGAACAGGAAAGCCAGGCTGTTTATATTTTGCAACAACACGGTATTGAGCGAATCGATACGGTTAATTACATATCCCATGGCATATCCAAACTATCTGATCGAACGTCAGAAGAAAGTGAGACAACACTGGATAACGAAAATGGCGCAGAGGACAAAGAAGACAGCCCTCTGGTTAAATTCTCTGTAAACCTCAACGTTGAAGCCGAGAAAGGCCAGATTGATCCTCTGGTGGGACGTGATTCAGAAGTTGAGCGAGTGGTTCAAATTCTTTCCAGACGCCGGAAAAACAATCCTTTACTGGTTGGTGAGGCCGGTGTTGGTAAAACCGCAATTGCGGAAGGCCTGGCTAAGCTTATTGTTGAAGGCAAGGTGCCAGACATAATCAGTGATTCGATTGTCTATTCATTGGATCTCGGAGCATTGCTGGCCGGTACCAAATACCGTGGTGACTTTGAAAAACGTCTCAAAGGCCTGCTAAATGAGATTAAAGGTAAAGACCACGCGATTCTGTTTATCGATGAGATCCATACTATTATTGGCGCTGGCGCTGCTTCTGGTGGCTCCATGGATGCATCGAACCTACTTAAACCACTATTAAGTTCAGGCCAGATACGGTGCATTGGCTCCACAACCTTCCAGGAGTTTCGTGGCATCTTTGAGAAAGACCGCGCATTAGCGCGTCGCTTCCAGAAAGTAGATGTTCTTGAGCCAAGTATTGAAGATACCTACCAGATACTAAAAGGGCTTAAGCAGCGCTTTGAGGAACATCATGAGCTCAAGTATAAGGATGAAGCCTTAAAGGCCGCTGCGGAGCTTGCAGGGCGTTACATTAACGACAAACACATGCCGGATAAGGCAATTGATGTAATTGATGAAGCAGGAGCTTATCAACGCCTACTGCCTGAAGAACTGCGCAAACCTGAAATTGAGGTGACAGATGTCGAGGCGATTGTGGCTAAGATAGCCCGCATACCGCCTAAGAGCGTGTCTGCGTCCGATAAATCACAACTGGCTAAGCTGGATACCAATCTCAAGATGGTGGTTCTGGGGCAGGATCAGGCGATTGATACGCTATCCTCTGCTATCAAACTTTCCCGTGCAGGGCTAAAAGAGCCTAACAAACCTGTTGGCTGCTTCCTGTTTGCTGGTCCTACTGGTGTTGGTAAAACCGAAGTTACCGCACAGCTTGCCCGCATTATGGGAATTGAGTTGGTTCGCTTTGATATGTCCGAGTATATGGAGCGTCATACCGTTTCTCGTCTTATCGGTGCACCTCCAGGCTACGTAGGATACGACCAGGGCGGCTTACTGACTGAGGCCGTCACCAAGTCACCACACTGCGTTCTCCTGCTGGACGAGATTGAGAAAGCGCACCCTGAAGTGTTCAACCTGTTATTGCAGGTTATGGACAACGGTACGCTAACCGACAATAACGGTCGTAAAGCGGATTTCCGAAACGTGATTATGGTTATGACAACCAATGCCGGCGCTGAAGAGATGAGCCGTGCATCAATTGGTTTCACTAAACAAAATCACGCTTCAGATGGCATGGGTGCAATTAAGAAGATGTTCTCACCTGAATTCCGGAACCGTCTTGACGGCATTATTCAGTTTGAATCACTTACCACTGACATCATCAAAGGTGTGGTTGACAAGTTTATTGCAGAACTTCAGGTTCAGCTTGAAGAGAAACGAGTCGTGTTGCATTTAGATGATTCAGCTCGTAGCTGGTTTGCTGAAAAAGGCTATGACGAACAGATGGGCGCTCGCCCAATGAAACGTTTAATTCAGGAAAAACTGAAGAAACCGCTTGCTGAGATGATCCTGTTCGGAGAGCTGGCAGAAGAGGGTGGGTCTGTTCTGATCTCGATTGATGAAGAAGGTGAACTGACTGTCGAGGCGGAGAATGCCTGCGTTTAAACCTTAACGCCAATAACAAAAAAGGCAGCTTTTAAGGCTGCCTTTTTTGGTTCCTCTGGGTAAGAACAGAGGAGAAGAGAGCAAATATTAACGTGCGCGGTAAACAATACGGCCTTTGCTCAGGTCGTATGGAGTCAGCTCTACTTTTACTTTGTCGCCCGTCAGAATGCGGATGTAGTTTTTACGCATTTTTCCTGAAATATGCGCTGTTACTACGTGACCGTTTTCCAGTTCCACGCGGAACATAGTGTTTGGCAGCGTATCGATTACGGTGCCTTCCATTTCGATGCTATCTTCTTTTGCCATTACCTTACCTTGAATTGGGATCAGAATAGGCCGAGGCCTTAATAATTGCGCGGTATTTTGCCCTAATTAACCGGGCAGATCAAAGTAAATCTGGAAATTGGGTGATTTATATTCAGGGGAGCTTACTGCTTTCTGCTTCAACTAGCGCCCATTCGCCCTCTACAAGAAGCTCAAATGGATGGTAGTCAATTTTGTAACTCATCTTTCTGCAGCTTTTAACCCAGTAGCCCAGGTAGAGATAATTTAATCCGTGGCGTTTACAGTATTCAAGCTGCCAGAGAATGCACAGCTTACCCAAACTGCGTTTACTTTCAGAAGGATCATAGAAAGTATAAATTGCAGAGATACCATTTTTGAGTACATCAACGACACTGACGGCCAACAAGTGTCCGCTTGAATCTCTGAATTCATAGAAATAACTTTCATCGTTACCCTCAACCAGAAATGAGGTGAACTGATCAAGAGTAGGTGGGTACATATCACCATCGGCATGGCGGGCGTTTATATAACGCGAATAAAGGCTGTAGTACTCGTCAGTAAAGCCGGGTTCGCAACGCGTGACTGTAAGGTCGCGATTTTTATTTAAAACCCGTCTCTGGTTCTTGCTGGGCTTGAAAAGCACAACCGGAACCCGAACCGAAATACAGGCTCGGCAGTGTTCACAGTGAGGGCGATAAATATGTTTACCGCTTCGTCTGAAGCCAAGGTCGGATAATTCGCTATAGGTTTGATTGGTTATTTCGGCGTGAGGATCGACAAATAGAGTCTTTGCAGTTCTATCTTCAAGATAACTGCACTTATGTTCCGGTGTCGCATAAAAGTGAAGTGTATGTAGATCAGTCACTAACAGATTCCAGTTTTACTGCTTCCTCTTCAAAGAGCCATGAATGGTTAATTGGCACATCCCGATACTGATCAAGATAGCTCATGAATTCATCTCTTGCTATTTCTGTCGCACCCAAGCTGAAGAGATGATCGTTACTTACCTGACAATCTATGAGGACATAACCCCAGTTACGCAGCTGCTCGACCATTTTTATAAAAGCGATTTTGGAAGCATCGCGGGAACGACTGAACATAGACTCACCAAAAAACAGCTTACCCATGGCGATGCCATAAAGACCGCCTACCAACTGATTATCGATGTAGACTTCTATCGAGTGCGCCAGCCCTTGCTCATGTAAACTGCAATAGGCTTGTTTCATTTCCCGGGTTATCCAGGTACCTTCCTCATCACCTCTCGGTTCTGAACAAGCCTCAATCACTGCAGGAAAATTACGATCAAAGCACACCTCATAGTCTTTTCTTTTCAGTCGCTTACGCATACTTCTTGATACGTGAAGTTGATCTGGAATCAGTACACATCTAGGATCAGGCGACCACCACAAAACCGGTTCGCCAGGGCTGTACCAGGGAAATATACCGGAACGGTAAGCAGAAATTAAACGCTGCTTGGTTAAGCCGCCGCCGGCAGCTAAGAGTCCGTTAGGATCAACTAACGCTTCATCAACAGAAGGGAAGGGGTCTGAGCTGTTTTGTAGCCAGGGGATCATAAAAAAGCGGGGTAATTAACCCCGCCCTCACATTAGTCTTTCAGATCATCCAGATAGCGCTCTGCATCCAGTGCAGCCATGCAACCGAAGCCTGCTGAAGTAATTGCCTGGCGATAGATGTGATCGCAAACATCACCCGCAGCATATACACCCTCTACGCTTGTCTGGGTAGCGTTACCCTCAAGGCCTGATTGAATCTTGAGGTAGCCATCTTTCATTTCCAGCTGACCTTCAAAGATATCTGTATTCGGCTTGTGACCAATAGCGATAAAAACACCTGCCAGATCAATATCGTGAGTCGCACCATCTTCAGTGCTTTTAACACGCATGCCTGTTACGCCGGTATCATCACCAAGAACTTCATCAAGTGTGTGATTCCACAGAATGTTGATATTACCATTCTCAGCGCGCTCTAAAATCTTATCCTGTAGGATTTTTTCAGATCTCAGGCTGTCGCGACGATGAACCAGTGTAACTTCAGAGGCAATGTTAGACAGGTACAGCGCTTCTTCAACTGCCGTATTACCGCCGCCGATTACAGCAACTTTCTGTCCGCGATAAAAGAATCCATCACAGGTAGCACAGGCAGAAACACCCTTGCCAGCAAAGGCCTCTTCTGAAGGCAGGCCCAGATATTGCGCCGATGCACCTGTTGAAATAATCAAAGCATCACAGGTGTATTCGCCCATATCACCTTTAAGGCGGAATGGGCGGTTTTTAAGGTCGGTTTCGTTGATATGATCGAAGATAACCTGAGTATCAAAGCGCTCGGCGTGCTGCTGCATACGCTGCATAAGCTCAGGCCCTTGAACACCATCAACATCACCTGGCCAGTTATCTACGTCGGTTGTGGTGGTCAGCTGTCCACCGGCCTGCATACCTGTAATTACAACAGGCTTAAGGTTTGCACGGGCTGCATAAACGGCTGCAGTATAACCTGCAGGGCCACTACCCAGGATAATCAGGCTGTGATGTTGTACTTCGCTCATAATTAAAAAAATTCCAGTATCAAAAAGTGTCTAAACAGTGATGGGGGCAGTGTCTGAATTATCAACCTGCATTTTCAACTTTACCGATCACCTGCTCATAAAATTTATTCAGAGAAAGGATCATAAAGTTAGTTCCGGATGGGTCACGGACATAACCTTCAATAGGCTCGCTTGAATCCATAACATCAACTTTATCTATGGTTGTCGGTGAGTAATCGACAATATCACCAATATCGTCGAGAACTAAAGAAAACCAGGGGGTGCGGCCATCTTTAGTCAGGTGCAACACAATGGGATGAATACCACTATTCAAAAGCTCGGTAATGTACTGAAGAGTTCTCAGTAGTTTTTTTAATGTGGTTTGCTTCTCAAGTCGAAGCAGGTCTATGGCTTGGTCACGCTGACCACCGGCAACCATATCCAGAAGCGTGTCTGCCAACGAATGAATGTGATTGTGAGGCTGTTCAATTTTGTCTAGCAAGGCTCTCAATGCATCATCTTCTGTTTCAAAACTGTAAAACCACTGGCCGAATGCGCACATCCTGGGGTTTCTAGGCTTCGTGAAAGGCTCATCAGTCATGATCGAATGCTCAAGAGCATTAACCCAATCAATATGAGCCTGACGATAGGTTTTAATGCTTTCGATCAGGCCATTAACTACATCCCGCTCTCTTTCCTGGGATAGGGAAGTGGCACAATCAAAGACCTTAACCAGAGTATTACGGAAGTCCAGATAGCCAACAAACCCGCCAGCATCATGAGTAGCGTATTTGATTTCTTCGAAGCTGTCTGAGAACGAAAGAATGTATCCAACATCAATACCGAAGAGGCTTTCACCAATTTTAAACGTAAGCGCTCTACTGTTTTCAGCATGCAAATTATACAGCGACATAAATAGGCATCCGGATATAAATCATTTACCCCGTACTATGGAACATTACATGCAACTCATCAACAGCGATTCCAGATTTTATGTTATTGTTAGCGCTGTTTTTTATCCTTTTTTATGGAGCCGTCAGCATTGAGTTCGAGTGACAACGGACAGCACCTTAGTTTTGCTCAGTTATTAGCCAGAATTGGTCGTGAATCCGCACTGATTCTGACAATTGCAATCTGTCTTTTTTTGTTTGTTTCCCTCTTAGGTTTTGATTACAGGGATTCAGGATGGTCTCATCTGGGTTATCAGCCAGAAGTACGTAACTTTACTGGGCCTGCTGGTGCCTGGGTTGCAGACATTTTCATTTCAGCCATCGGCCTTGGCGCATACCTTCTGCCTTTTTTAATTTCAGTACCTCTGATTCGCTTCCTGCTACAGAGAGAGCAACACGCGCTAGATTTAGTACCTTACTTCATTTTAAGAACAACTGGCTGCATCCTCCTTTTACTGGCATTTTGCACACTTTGTTCGACTCACATTGCTAATGAATCTTTACGCTTCCCGTTTTCCAGCGGCGGATTGTTAGGCGAGTCAATTTCAGACTGGGCGGTAAACTGGTTTAGCATTATAGGAAGCTCGGTCGTATTTTTTACGCTATTTCTTTTTGGGTTTACCCTGGTTCTGGAAATGGGCTGGTCACAACTTCTGGAAAAGCTGGGCCTCAAAATTTGTTCAGTCACAGAACAGCTACGCCCTGCAAACTCTACTAAGGAACAAGCTGAAGAATTCAGCATGAATGAAGCACAAGAGGATGAAACCCAAGCATTTGACGGGTCATTTAATGCGCTGAAATCTGAACAAGTAGAAGTAACTGAGCCATTATTCAGTAGAACAACGCCTGAATTTACAGATACCTTTGAAAAACCATCAACTGAACAGGCTCCCGAAGAGATACCACTGGTAAGACCTACAGAGAAGAAAGATATACAGCAACCTGCACAGGTTACCGAAGCTGCTTCAACAAGAAGAAAAACCACCCCCAAGCAAGCAAATTCAGAACCTGAAGTTAGCGAAAAAGGCCATGTGCGCATTGTTCCGCTTTCTGAAACCCACAAACCTATGCAGGATTCAGAATTAGGCCTGGATGAGGCAGCACAAAAAGCGATCCCAAAACGGAAAAAGCCAAAGCTTCCATCATTAGATCTACTGGACCCACCCACACTCAACACGGATACAGGCTACTCGCAGGATGAGCTTGAAAGCATGTCGCGTCTGCTTGAGTCAAAATTAAAAGACTTCGGTGTGATAGCTGAGGTTGTTGAAGTAAACCCCGGCCCAGTCATCACGCGATTTGAGATACAGCCAGCGCCAGGCGTAAAAGCCAGCAAAATCACCAACCTTGCTAAAGACCTTGCCCGCTCCATGGCAGTCAGCAGCGTGCGTGTGGTTGAAGTTATAGCCGGCAAGTCAGTAGTAGGGATAGAAATTCCTAATGAAACACGACAAACCGTGAGCCTGAGTGAAGTATTAAGTTCCAAGCCCTATCTTACTGCTCCCTCCAAACTTACGCTGGGCCTTGGTAACGACATAGCTGGCAATCCTGTAGTAACCAACCTTGCCAAAATGCCTCACCTTCTGGTTGCGGGCACAACAGGTTCTGGTAAGTCTGTAGGCGTCAACGCCATGCTACTTTCATTGCTATTCAAAGCCACACCGGATGAAGTTCGCCTGATCATGGTGGATCCAAAAATGCTGGAGCTTTCAATTTATGAAGGCATTCCTCATCTGCTCACCCCTGTTATTACCGACATGAAAGATGCAGCTGCCGGCTTGCGCTGGTGCGTCGGTGAGATGGAACGTCGTTATCGCCTAATGGCAAAAATGGGTGTACGTAACCTAGCTGGCTTTAACGAAAAACTGGATGAAGCCCGCAAGAAGGGTGAGCCACTACTTGATCCATTATGGAATGCTGAAGAAAACGGCGAGCCATTTGGCACTCCCGCACCTGAACTGGATAATCTTCCCTATATCGTCGTAGTCATTGATGAATTTGCCGACATGATGATGATTGTAGGCAAGAAGGTAGAAGAGCTGATCGCCCGAATTGCGCAAAAAGCCCGTGCAGCCGGTATTCATCTGATACTCGCTACTCAGCGTCCTTCCGTTGATGTAATTACAGGTCTAATTAAAGCCAATATCCCAACCCGGATTGCCTTCCAGGTTTCTTCCCGCATTGATTCCAGAACCATTCTGGATCAATCCGGTGCCGAACATCTATTGGGCTGGGGTGACATGTTATATCTTCCTGCAGGGACCAGTCTGCCAAACCGTGTTCATGGCGCATTTGTTAGTGATGATGAAGTCCACCGCGTTGTTGAATCATGGAAACAACTGGGACAACCGGATTACATTAATGAAATTTTAGAGGGTGAAACCATTTCAGACGGCGGAGGTTCAGCTTCATTGTTCGATGATGAGCAGGATCCGCTTTATGACGAAGCGGTCGCGTTTGTTCTGGAGACCCGCAAAGCCTCTATTTCCAGCGTGCAGCGCAGGCTTAAAATCGGCTATAACCGCGCAGCCAGAATGGTAGAAGCAATGGAAGCTGCTGGTGTAGTCAGCTCAGCAGGCACCAACGGACAGCGCGAAGTCTTGGCACCCAATGCCAATGGGGAGATGTAACTAATGGACTTTAAGCAAACCGTTTCAAAATTATTAGCAGCAACCCTGCTTACACTGTTTTGCTCTGCCGCTATAGCAGAGCAGGGCACAGATAAACTTCATGAACTATTGCAGAGCCATACCTCGTTTTCTGCAAACTTTGAACAAGTCACCCTTGCTGAAAATGGCAGAGAAGCTCAAAAAACAAGCGGAAGAGTGTTTTTATCCAAACCAAACCTTTACCGCTGGGAAACAGAGACTCCCTATCCTCAGGAGATAGTATCCGACGGAAAATACGTCTGGATCTACGATCCTGATCTGGAACAGGTAACGCAGCGCTCAGCAGACACACAGGAAAGCAGCGCTCCAGCGTTGATCCTTAATGGCCAGATAGAAGAACTTAGCAAGAAGTTCAGCATACGCTTGCTTAGCGATACCGGCGCCGATCAGATCTTTGAACTGATCCCGCTGACTGAACAGCACAATTTCAGCAATATCCGTCTAGCATTTACAGCGGGCACTATCTCTGAGCTGATGCTTGAAGACTCATTAGGTCAACGCACATCCATTGTCTTCAGTGAACAGCAGATCAACCCTGAACTGGATGAAGAGATCTTTTTCTTCAGAGTGCCAGCAGATGCCGATCTCCTGGTAGATATAGAGGGCTAAGGTGGATCTGTTCTCACAAACTCCGACCTACGAACCTCTGGCAGCGCGTATGCGCCCCAAGTCTCTTGATGAATATTGCGGACAATCTCATCTACTGGGGGCAGGCAAACCCTTAAGAACTGCACTTGAGCAGGGTTCGGCACACTCCATGATTTTTTGGGGGCCGCCGGGAGTAGGCAAAACCACGCTAGCAAAACTCATTGCACATCATGTAGATGCACACTTCCTGACACTTTCTGCTGTACTTTCTGGTGTTAAAGATATCCGCACTGCAGTAGAGCAAGCGAAACAGTTTTCAGCTCAGAGCGGCAAAAAAACCATCCTGTTTGTGGATGAAGTACACCGCTTTAATAAATCTCAACAGGATGCATTTCTGCCATACATAGAAGATGGCACCATCATCTTTGTGGGTGCCACTACAGAAAACCCATCGTTTGAACTAAACAACGCTCTGCTTTCACGTGCTCGCGTATATCTGCTTAGAGCACTGGATGGAAATGATATCCTTGAAGTCCTGAACCGGGCACTTTCCGATACCGAAAAAGGATTGGGCAAAGATAAGCTCCATATTTCAGATGCCATGCTCAACAAGCTGACAGTTGCAGCAGACGGCGACGCACGCCGCGCGCTCAACTTGCTCGAAATAGCAGCCGATCTTGCGGAAAAGCAAAGCGACGGCAGTCAACTTATCAACGAGCAGGTACTTGAAGAGGTCTTACGTTCAACCGGACGCCGCTATGATAAACAGGGTGATCTTTTTTACGACATGATCTCTGCATTTCATAAATCAGTGCGTGGCTCATCACCAGATGGCGCATTGTACTGGTACTGCCGGATGCTGGATGGCGGCTGCGATCCGCTTTATGTGGCAAGAAGATTGGTCGCAATCGCCTCAGAAGACATAGGTAACGCCGACCCCAGAGCCATGCAGGTCGCACTGTCTGCCTGGGACGCTTTTGAACGGGTAGGGCCAGCAGAAGGGGAACGAGCTATCGCACAGGCTGCCGTGTATTGCGCCTGCGCTCCAAAAAGCAACGCTCTGTATCAAGCCTTTAACCAATGCCTTGCAGAAGTTAAGTCACAACCCAGCTATGAAGTACCAGCACACCTGCGTAATGCACCTACCTCATTAATGAAGGATATGGGCTACGGTGACGAATATCGTTATGCGCATAATGAGCCAGATGCTTACGCCGCAGGTGAATCCTATTTACCACCGGAAATTAATGAACAACAGTGGTACCATCCGGAACCTAGAGGGCTGGAGATAAAAATTGCTGAGAAGCTCAAACATCTCAAAGAACTGGATCAGCAAAGCCCACAACAACGCTATTCAGACGAACAAGACATAGAAGGTTAGCCGCATGCAACAACTCATCGCTATAGCCATTGGCGGAGCACTCGGTGCCCTGGGCCGGTACTGGGTAAGCGGTTTGCTGAACAATGCAGATTACCGAATCCCATACGGAACACTGACCTGCAACGCAGTAGGCTCCTTCCTGATGGGGGTTTGTTTTGTACTTATCCTGGAAAAATCAAAACTCAGCCCAGAATTACGCCCACTGTTAATGGTCGGTTTTATGGGGGCTTTTACAACTTTCTCCACTTTTTCCATGGAAACTATCGCAATGCTGCAGGAAGGGCATGTAATGTCTGCGGCGATTTATATATTATTAAGCGTCCTTTTATGTCTGGTCGCTTTATACGGTGGCCTTTGGTTCACACGCTTGTTTTAATTCTTAGTGTTAATTTCAAATAAGGTGTTTTAACGCTCATGCTTGACGCAAAAATTGTACGTGCAAATCCAGAAGAAATTGCACAGCTACTAAAGAAAAAAGGTTATGAATTTCCGGTAAGCCAGTTCACAGAATTGGAGAACCAGCGTAAGCAACTTCAGGTTGATACTGAAAACCTGCAGAACGAGCGCAACACACGCTCCAAAGGCATAGGCAAAGCAAAAGCGGCGGGCGAAGATATCCAGCCACTGCTTGCGGAAGTTGCTGACCTGGGCAGTAAACTTGACGCTGCCAAAGCTGACCTAAACACGGTTCAGGAACAACTGGATGATCTGTTGTCCGGCGTACCAAACATTCCAAATGAAGAAGTACCAGAAGGCGCAGACGAAGAAGACAACGTTGAAGTACGTCGCTGGGGCACTCCGCGTGAGTTCGATTTTGAACCACAGGACCACGTAGCACTGGGCGAAAAAAGTGGCGAACTGGATTTTGAAACCGCAGCAAAGCTGACCGGCGCACGCTTCTCAGTAATGACTGGAAAACTGGCAAAACTGCACCGCGCATTGATCCAGTTTATGCTCGACGTGCAGACTGAAGAAAATGGTTACACCGAAGCCTACGTCCCCTACATGGTGAATGAAGACAGCCTGCGCGGCACAGGCCAGTTGCCAAAGTTTGGTGAAGATCTGTTTAAGGTTCCATTTGGTGACCGCCAGTACTATCTGATTCCTACTGCTGAAGTACCAGTAACAAACATCGTTCGTGATGAAATCGTTGAAGCGGATAAGCTTCCACTCAAGTTTTCAGCTCACACACCATGTTTCCGTTCAGAAGCGGGTTCATCCGGTAAAGATACTCGCGGTATGATTCGCCAACACCAATTCGAAAAAGTCGAAATGGTACAGGTAGTGGAACCTACTAAATCGTGGGATGCACTGGAAGAGATGACCTACAATGCAGAGAGCATTCTGCAGAAACTGAACCTGCCGTATCGCGTAGTAGTTCTGTGCGGTGGAGACTTAGGTTTCAGCTCGGCAAAAACTTACGACATTGAAGTATGGTTGCCAGGCCAGGATAAATTCCGTGAGATTTCATCAATCTCCAACATGACCGACTTCCAGGCGCGCCGCCTTAAAGCACGTTGGAGAAACCCAGAGACAGGCAAGCCCGAACTGGTTCACACACTCAACGGTTCAGGTCTCGCTGTAGGTCGTACACTGTTGGCAGTAATGGAAAACTACCAGACCGCAGAAGGTAAGATTCAGATCCCTGAGGCGCTACAGCCTTATATGGGCGGCAAAACCGAGATCTGATCTACTCGTTCCATCTATTAAAGAAAAACACGCTGAGAGGCGTGTTTTTTATATCTACAAATCTTCTAGCGGGCTTTTAACTGACTGTCCGAGTTTTCGGAGTAGAACCAGATGCCCTTCAGTACTGGAAGGAGTAACCAATTCTGCATATATGACTATAATGCAAAAGCTAACAACTCCATAAACACGGACGTCAAAAACTTGTACCGCTCGTTCCTCGCTCTACAACTTTTGCCTCCGGTTATTGCTGGCGTTATGCCATCTAAGTGAAATCTTTTTATGCCCACCCCAAACCCCAAGAAAGTTATGACATTTGAAGCGCCGACAGACCTCAGTAATTGGCTTAAGGCGAATCACGCAACCGAAAACGAGTTATGGGTGAAAATATTTAAGAAAAACACAGGCATTCCAAGCGTGACATGGAATGACGTTGTGGTTGAAGCGCTATGCTGGGGCTGGATCGACGGCATAAAGAAATCAATCGATGAGGAATCTTATTTTCAACGTATCACACCAAGGAAATCTAGAAGTAGTTGGTCAAAAAGAAATCGAGAGCATGCTGAGCGCTTGATAAGCGAAGGCCGGATGATGGAATCAGGGCTTGAGCAAGTTCGTTCAGCGAAAGAAGATGGCCGCTGGGAAAATGCATATACTGCAAGCGAAATTAAAGTGCCAAAGGATTTCTTATCAGAACTGGAAGCAAACCCTAAGGCGAAGGTTTTTTTCGATACACTCAACAAATCCAGCCGCTATGTGATCGCATACGGCTTACAAAGTGCGAAGAAGCCTGAGACAAGACAGAGGCGGTTTATAAAATTCATGGACATGCTTATCCGTGAAGAGAAGCCTTAGCTTGGCTTCAATAGGCAAATGACATAACAATGACAATAGATAAGGCTGTGCTAAAGCCCGTAATACAGGAAGAAACCACAGGTTGTGGGATTGCATCGGTAGCCAACATTCTGGGCAAAACTTACCCGGAAATGAAGTCCATAGCGAACGACATGGGTATTTATGCCGAAGATGAATCGCTTTGGTCAGACACTCATTATGTCAGGGAATTACTGTCCAGTGCAGGAGTTGAAACATCTCCTGATGAGGTTTCTTTTGAATCATGGGATTGCCTGCCTGATCTGGCTTTACTGTCCATCAAACACCATCAAGACGGTAGCAAAAACTTCTGGCATTGGGTTGTTTTTAAGCGTTTGGATGACCAAGAGTTTGTATTGGATTCTGCAAGTTACCTAACAACCAATATTCGGACCGATTTTAATCAGATGCAGCCCAAATGGTTTATTGAGATCATCAATACATAAGACGTAACTATGGTTACCAGTTAACTAACTAAGTTATTCCTTCATCGCAATGTGACAAACCAAAGATTATGATCAATTAATTCCAGCCCCAGGGTAATTCACTTTCACACTATAGCGATCGCTAAATAAGGTATTCATTTTGGGTATTGAACAACAAACCCGTAAGCTTCAGGAAAAATTTCATGCTCTAAATGGCATAGAATTCAATCAGTACAACGAATTGCTTGCTGTGGATATAAATAACGATTCTGCAGAGGCTACGATTTTCCTGCAGGGCGCTCAGATTAGTAAATATCAACCAAAAGGGCAGGCACCTGTGCTTTGGTTAAGTGAATACTGTGAGTTCAGAAAAGGCAGCCCTTTACGGGGCGGGATTCCTATTTGCTGGCCATGGTTCAGTGAATTTGAGAGAAACCCTGAAGCGATTAAAAAACAATACAACGGCTCTCAGCCTGCGCATGGTTTTGTGCGAAAACTGGAATGGTCACTCGACTCCATAAGCAGCCCAAATAAATCTATTACGGTTCTCAAACTCTCTTTAAATATAGCTCCAAACGAAGATTTTCCGTTTAGGGTACAACTCGAGTTGTATGTTTCTGTAGGGGCAACACTGGAGATAGAATTCAGGGTTTTAAATACTGATACGAAGAACTTTTGTTTTACATCGGCGCTGCACAGTTATTTTAATATCAGTGAAACGTCTAATACCTCGGTAACAGGACTTGAGGGAATAAATTATCTTGATACGCTGGATAACTGGTGTACAAAAACAGAACCCAATAAATTTGTGTTTGATGATGAGGTGGATCGGGTATATCAGAACGTACCTAATGAAGTTCGCTTGATTGATAGCGTTTATGAGCGCACCCTGAGCATTACCAATACACATTCCCCAGATATGGTTGTGTGGAATCCATGGATTGAAAAGTCTAAACACCTCAGCCAATTTGATAGCAAAGACTATAAAAATATGCTTTGCCTTGAAAGCGCCAACCTGTTGAATAATTTATGTGAGTTGTCGCCGGGTGATAGTTATAGAACTAGAATAATTATTAGATCATCAGAGTTAGTATAAACCTGCGTAAAACCCAACATTTAACGGAAAGGGCGCTAAAATGAAAACCATGAGCTGCAAACAACTGGGCGGAGCATGCAACTTAGAGTTTCATGCCAACACATTTGAAGAGATAGCAGAGCAAAGCAAACAGCACGGTATTGATATGTATCAGAAGCAGGATGCTGATCATTTAGAAGCAATGCAGAAAATCCAGGAGATGATGCAAAAGCCAGAAGCCATGCAGCGCTGGTTTGAGTCAAAGAAAGAAGAGTTTAACGCCTTACCGGAAGACGAATAAAACAGCCTTTAAGGCTCTAGCAACACAGATTAAGTGTACTAGCTCAGACCTGATC
>JBOEHA010000002.1:0-4367 GCA_050633685.1 Neptuniibacter sp.
CGCTCTTTAACAATTTGATCAGATAATTCGTGTGGGCGCTTGTTGAGAAGAAGCAAATAGCTTTATTTTCTAGACAAGCAACCAAGTGAATTCATTTAAGCGATTTACAAATAGGTTTAACATTTTTTATAAGATGTTATCCGGTTGTTTAGTACTAGAGCCGCCACCATATTCCGGTGGCACATATATGATTTAAACTGAAGAGTTTGATCATGGCTCAGATTGAACGCTGGCGGCAGGCCTAACACATGCAAGTCGAGCGGTAACAGATCTAGCTTGCTAGATGCTGACGAGCGGCGGACGGGTGAGTAACGCGTAGGAATCTACCCAGTAGCGGGGGATAAGCCAGAGAAATTTGGTCTAATACCGCATACGCCCTTCGGGGGAAAGTAGGGGATCTTCGGACCTTACACTATTGGATGAGCCTGCGTGAGATTAGCTAGTTGGTGAGGTAATGGCTCACCAAGGCGACGATCTCTAGCTGGTCTGAGAGGATGATCAGCCACACTGGAACTGAGACACGGTCCAGACTCCTACGGGAGGCAGCAGTGGGGAATATTGCACAATGGGCGCAAGCCTGATGCAGCCATGCCGCGTGTGTGAAGAAGGCCCTAGGGTTGTAAAGCACTTTCAGCAGTGAGGAAAGGTGTGTACTTAATACGTGCATACTGTGACGTTAACTGCAGAAGAAGGACCGGCTAACTCCGTGCCAGCAGCCGCGGTAATACGGAGGGTCCGAGCGTTAATCGGAATTACTGGGCGTAAAGCGCGCGTAGGTGGATTGGTCAGTCAGATGTGAAAGCCCAGGGCTCAACCTTGGAACTGCACCTGATACTGCCAGTCTAGAATACGGTAGAGGGTAGTGGAATTTCCTGTGTAGCGGTGAAATGCGTAGATATAGGAAGGAACACCAGTGGCGAAGGCGACTACCTGGACCGATATTGACACTGAGGTGCGAAAGCGTGGGGAGCAAACAGGATTAGATACCCTGGTAGTCCACGCCGTAAACGATGTCTACTAGCCGTTGGGAGACTTGATCTTTTAGTGGCGCAGCTAACGCGATAAGTAGACCGCCTGGGGAGTACGGCCGCAAGGTTAAAACTCAAATGAATTGACGGGGGCCCGCACAAGCGGTGGAGCATGTGGTTTAATTCGACGCAACGCGAAGAACCTTACCAACTCTTGACATCCAGAGAAGTTACTAGAGATAGTTTCGTGCCTTCGGGAACTCTGAGACAGGTGCTGCATGGCTGTCGTCAGCTCGTGTTGTGAAATGTTGGGTTAAGTCCCGTAACGAGCGCAACCCTTGTCCTTATTTGCCAGCACGTAATGGTGGGAACTCTAAGGAGACTGCCGGTGACAAACCGGAGGAAGGTGGGGACGACGTCAAGTCATCATGGCCCTTACGAGTTGGGCTACACACGTGCTACAATGGCCGGTACAGAGGGCTGCGAACCTGCGAAGGTAAGCTAATCTCAGAAAACCGGTCGTAGTCCGGATTGGAGTCTGCAACTCGACTCCATGAAGTCGGAATCGCTAGTAATCGTGGATCAGAATGCCACGGTGAATACGTTCCCGGGCCTTGTACACACCGCCCGTCACACCATGGGAGTGGATTGCACCAGAAGTAGCTAGCTTAACCTTCGGGAGAGCGGTTACCACGGTGTGGTTCATGACTGGGGTGAAGTCGTAACAAGGTAGCCCTAGGGGAACCTGGGGCTGGATCACCTCCTTAAACGAAAGCCGATTCTTGGCAAGCGTTCACACGAATTATCTGATCAGAAAGTGAAGAGAGCAAAGCGTAGTAGGCTTGTAGCTCAGCTGGTTAGAGCGCACCCCTGATAAGGGTGAGGTCGGTGGTTCAAGTCCACTCAGGCCTACCAATTTTTACTCACTCAGCGTTAAATTATTTGTTGCATAGCGTGCTATGCGGCCAAACAATTTGCCTTGATTGATCAAAAATTAGTGCTGTTAATAAAGTTAAGTTATTAAGCTTTGCGCAGTCAGTTTTGCTTTAGGCAAGGCGTACGCCAGAACGAACGAAGGCGTGACCCTCGATGGGTCATAACTGAGTGAGTGATAAGTGCAACGCAGCATAAAGTAAAAGGGACAAGTAAAGGGGCTATAGCTCAGCTGGGAGAGCGCCTGCTTTGCACGCAGGAGGTCTGCGGTTCGATCCCGCATAGCTCCACCATTACTCTTAAGTGACAGGAAGAGTTTTAAAACATAGTTCATCGGTGATGTTGGTTACTGAATGATTTATTTTTTAAAGCTTTTTTGCTTTAAACGCTCTTTAACAATTTGGATTTGATTCATAGATTTATTAGATTTTGACATGTAGATTTTTTGCATGCGCCAATTCGGCGAAATCTATCGTTACTGTACAAGTTACTAGATACATAGACTCCTTCGGGTTATATGGTCAAGTGATTAAGCGTGCACGGTGGATGCCTTGGCAGTCAGAGGCGATGAAGGACGTTGTAACCTGCGATAAGGTTCGGGGAGCTGGTAAACAAGCTTTGATCCGGACATTTCCGAATGGGGAAACCCACCTATTTATAGGTATCTCTTACGTGAATACATAGCGTTTGAGAGGCGAACCCGGGGAACTGAAACATCTAAGTACCCGGAGGAAAAGAAATCAACCGAGATTCCCTAAGTAGCGGCGAGCGAACGGGGATTAGCCCTTAAGCTTCTTTAGGTTTAACAGAACATGCTGGAAAGCATGGCCATAGTGGGTGATAGCCCCGTATGTGAAAAGCCTTTTGAAGTGAAATCGAGTAGGACGGCACACGTGTAACGCTGTCTGAATATGGGGGGACCATCCTCCAAGGCTAAATACTCCTGACTGACCGATAGTGAACCAGTACCGTGAGGGAAAGGCGAAAAGAACCCCTGTGAGGGGAGTGAAATAGACCCTGAAACCGTGTACGTACAAGCAGTGGGAGCCGTTTTCGGACGGTGACTGCGTACCTTTTGTATAATGGGTCAGCGACTTACTTTTAGTGGCAAGGTTAAGCATTTGCGGAGCCGTAGGGAAACCGAGTCTTAATAGGGCGTCCAGTCGCTAGGAGTAGACCCGAAACCGAGTGATCTATCCATGGGCAGGTTGAAGGTTGAGTAACATCAACTGGAGGACCGAACCGACTGTCGTTGAAAAGCCAGCGGATGACTTGTGGATAGGAGTGAAAGGCTAATCAAACTCGGAGATAGCTGGTTCTCCTCGAAAACTATTTAGGTAGTGCCTCATGTCTCACCATTGGGGGTAGAGCACTGTTTCGGCTAGGGGGTCATCCCGACTTACCAACCCGATGCAAACTCCGAATACCAATGAGTGCAATCATGGGAGACACACGGCGGGTGCTAACGTCCGTCGTGGAAAGGGAAACAACCCAGACCGTCAGCTAAGGTCCCAAAGTTTATGCTAAGTGGGAAACGATGTGGGAAGGCTCAGACAGCTAGGAGGTTGGCTTAGAAGCAGCCACCCTTTAAAGAAAGCGTAATAGCTCACTAGTCGAGTCGGCCCGCGCGGAAGATATAACGGGGCTAAGCATAACACCGAAGCTACGGATGCCATTTATGGCATGGTAGAGGAGCGTTCTGTAAGCGGATGAAGCGAAAGCTGTAAGGCATCGTGGACGTATCAGAAGTGCGAATGCTGACATGAGTAACGATAAGGGAGGTGAAAACCCTCCCCGCCGGAAGATCAAGGGTTCCTGTCCAACGCTATTCGAGGCAGGGTGAGTCGGCCCCTAAGGAGAGGCAGAAGTGCGTATCCGATGGGAAACTGGTTAATATTCCAGTACTGCTCATAACTGCGATGGGGGGACGGAGAAGGCTAGACTAGCGCGGCGTTGGTTGTCCGCGTTTAAGGTAGTAGGTTTAGAGCTTAGGTAAATCCGGGCTCTTTTAAGACCGAGAACTGATGACGAGGTCCCATGTGGACTGAAGTAGTTGATGCCATGCTTCCAGGAAAATCCTCTAAGCTTCAGGTTATGACTAACCGTACCCTAAACCGACACAGGTGATCAGGTAGAGAATACCAAGGCGTATGAGAAAACTCGGGTGAAGGAACTAGGCAAAATGGCACCGTAACTTCGGGAGAAGGTGCGCCGGTTTTGGTGATGGGACTTGCTCCCTAAGCTGAGGCCGGTCGAAGATACCAGGTGGCTGCGACTGTTTATTAAAAACATAGCACTCTGCAAACTCGAAAGAGGACGTATAGGGTGTGACGCCTGCCCGGTGCCGGAAGGTTAATTGATGGGGTTAGCGCTTGCGCGAAGCTCTTGATCGAAGCCCCGATAAACGGCGGCCGTAACTATAACGGTCCTAAGGTAGCGAAATTCCTTGTCGGGTAAGTTCCGACC
>JBOEHA010000003.1:0-275307 GCA_050633685.1 Neptuniibacter sp.
GCCAGTACCTGCTGCTGCGCTGTTGTTCGGTTCTGCACTGCTGGGCTTCGCAGGTTTCTCTGCACGTCGTAAAGTTTCTTAAGTTTTTCTCTCCGAAAAGCTTAATTTAAGAAAGAGGGCCTTGGGCCCTCTTTTTTGCGTTTTTAATATAAATTATCTCTATTCCCTTTATTGTAATAAGGAAAGTAATATAATCTTTCCGCTTCGATGTTCTATACCGATACATGTATCGGTATAGGGTGTGAATTTTATGCGAGTGATTGTTGGCAAGGGAATATGGATCAATTTGATGATGTAATGACGGTCAAGCGCTCTTTATTGCAAAGGCGTAACTCTCTAAGTAATACCTTTCAGTCATTGCTGGATGCTTTTGTTGTTTTAAGTTTGTTTGTCCTTTTAGCGCAATACCTAGTTGGTTTGGTGTCCTATGGGCATGTTATTTTCGTATTGGTGCTCTTAGGCTCTATGGCCGTTTGTTATGACTTCTTTGGCATTTACCGTAGGCATCGAACAAATTTTGGTAAATCTCTTGATTTGTTAAAGGCGTGGTCTGTTTCTTTGGTGGTGTCTTTAGGGTTGGTGCATCTGTTACAGGCCGTTGATGCCTTCCCTATGGAATTTTTACTAGCTTTCGCAGGGCTAGGCTTCTTGCTTCAGTTGTTTTCTCATCTATCGTTGCGTCGCTATCATCTGGCAAGAGCGCAAAAGTCTAAAGTTAGTGCTTTGCTTATCGGGGAAAAAGACTTTTCTGATCGTCTTCAGCGAAAAATTAATTCGAATCCGTGGGTGAGAGAAAGAATTGTAGGGGTCATCCCGATTGTTGATGATATAGACTCAACCGACGGCTCATCGGCTTTGGCGTGTGTGCAGGGGGCCAAACAGATGATAGAGGAGCATGATGTTAGGTCTGTGTATCTTGCCTTGCCCTTGAAAGGTCTGGCTTACATCGAGACCCTGTATGCGGAACTAATGGAACTTAATGTAGATGTGCATTGGGTTCCAAATATACACGAACTACATCTGATCAATCCAAGTGTCAAAGAATTATCTGGTTATCCAGTTATGACCTTATCGGAAACGCCTCTAATAGGTACGCATCACTTAAAGAAAGCGGTGGTGGACAAGTTTTTGGCTGTGCTTGCCTTGGTTTTATTGTCCTGGTTGATGATAGGGACGGCGTTAGCAATTAAGCTCACTTCTCCGGGCCCTGTTTTTTTTCGTCAGGCAAGAACTGGTTGGGATGGCAAGGAGTTTAAGATCTGGAAATTTCGTAGTATGAAAGTCCATGAGGAAAAACCCGGTGAAGTTAAGCAGGCAACCAAGAATGATGACCGCATTACGCCGATAGGTGCTTTTATAAGGAAGACTAGTATTGATGAGTTGCCTCAGTTGTTTAATGTGCTTGTAGGCAATATGTCTATGGTCGGGCCTAGGCCGCACGCCGTTCAGCATAATCAGCTGTATTCCAGTCAAATTACATCCTACTTGTGTCGACACAGGATTAAGCCAGGTATTACCGGATTGGCTCAGGTGCGTGGGTTTCGAGGGGAAACAGAAGAGCTCGAGCTGATGAGTAAGCGAGTTGAAAGTGATCTTGAATATATCAATAATTGGTCTGTTACATTAGACCTAATCATAATGGTCAGAACTGCGTTAACTTTATTCAGCAGCCGAGCATATTAATTGGTAAGATCTAAAATATGCTATTTCCAAAAGGATTGTGAACGTGTCATATGATGATGAAGGACAGTTACAGATACCAACGAATTACATAGCTGCACTATCCCGTTTTAAATATTATTTAATTCTCGGGGTATTGGGCTTGGCGGCTATCTCTGCTGTGGTTGTTTCATTAATTCCTGCAGTATACCGTTCAGAAGCGATCGTGCTTGTCGAGACTCAGCAAATACCGGATGAATTAGTACGATCGACTGTTACTTCTATTGCGGCTGAACGTATACAAATTATTAAACAGCGAGTGATGACGCGTGATAAATTGCTTGGTATTGCTAAGGATCACCCATCTCTGAAAGATTCAGTAGGAAGTGTTCTAGTCTCGGATCTTGTCATTGATATGAGAGATAAGATTACGGTTGATCTTATAACAGGAAATACGGGCAGTCGAAATAAACAGGCAACTACAATAGCTTTTAAAGTGGCATTCGATGCTTTAAGTCCTTCGGTTGCACAGTCAGTTGCAAACGATCTAGTTACTTTGTTTTTAGACGAAAATGTTAAAGCCAGAACTGCAAGGGCTACGGAAACTACTGATTTCTTACGTACAGAAGCAGATAAGCTAAAAAGGAAATTGTCTGATACTGAGCAGGCGATAGCTGATTATAAGCAGAAGTATAAAGATGCATTGCCTGAACACCTAGATCTCTACATGTCTATGCTGGAAAGGGCTCAAAATTCTAGAGTTGAAATTCAAAGGCAGGCAGAGGCTGAGCGTAATCAGCGTTCTTTTTATGAAGTTCAGTTGACATCATCAACAGAATCTCAGGCAGAAAGGTCTAAAACAGGTGAGGTCTACGCAGAATATGAGAGATTATCTGCGATATATCAAGAAAATCACCCGGATTTGATCAGGTTGAAAGATGAAATTGCCAGTCTCGAGAAGAGTAAGACTCCATCGGCAAATGTTGCGAATTTGATTGAGCAGAAGATTGCTGCAACCAATTCCCAGATCAGACTGTTATCACAGCAATTGTTAAAGACCACGCAACAAATACAAGAATTAGAAACAAAAATTCTGAAAATACCTCAAGTAGAAAGAGGGTTGCTTGCTTTAAATCGCGATTATATTGCGGTTAAGAGTCAGTATGATGAGATAGTTGGTAATACTATGCAGGCTCAAATGGCCGAGAGTTTAGAGCAAGGCCGGAAAGCTGAGCGTTTTTCTATTCTAGAACCACCGTTGTTACCGGACCAACCTTTTAAACCGGATCGGAAGAAACTCTTAGCTGCAGGGTTTGCTGCTTCTTTTTCAATCCCCTTGGCGTTAGTGTTGGGGCTGGCGTTTCTTGATAAATCGGTGAGAGGAGCGGCAGCTGTTGAGGCTGTCACAGGTCAGGTTCCTTTGGTAGTAATTCCTGTTATAACAACTCCGGCTGAAGATAAAAGAAGAAAAAGTCGCATCATAAAAGCTATTTTGGCATTGTTTTTATTGTTAGGGGGGGGCGTTTTACTAGTCCACTTTGCGTTAATGCCGCTGGATATGATTCTTTACAAATTGATGTATAAGTTTGGCTTATAAAGGGAGATTCGTGTGGCTACTATTGCCGATGTTGTAAAGAAAGCTAAGAATAATTTAGCCAAAACGGTTTCTCATCCTGAAGCGGCTACCCCGGATTCTCCTGTCCAGCCGGTTTCAGGGGTGAATTCAGGTCTATCCAATGATGTCGCTACGTCCCAGGCAGAGCCTGCTAAGAAAGTTGTCAATGAAAGTAAATCGGGTGATGTTCAGCCAGCAAGTGTTGGTAAAGGAAACGTAATTCCTTCGTCATTCGAATACACAAATACTAAAGTTATCAAGGTAGACAACGAAACCTTGATTGCCAATCGTGTCATTGCGCAAAATAAAGAGGACCCTCGCTCGACTCCGTTTCATATGCTTCGGGCCAAAGTTCTAAGTGAGCTAAGGAAGAATAATTGGAGTACCTTGGCGATATCTGCTCCCACGCCGGGTGCTGGCAAGTCACTGGTTACGGTGAACCTTGCAATGAGTATTGCGATGGAAGCCAATCAGACCGTTCTTGTTGTAGATATGGACCTGCGTCAACCATCGATCCATCAGTACTTTTCTATAGATCCAGAATATGGTGTGCAGGATTATATAGAGAGTGATATTGAAATAGAAAAAATGATGATAAATCCAGGGGTTGAAAGGCTCTCAGTCTTACCTGGAAGAAAGCGAATGCTTAACTCATCTGAAAAACTTGCATCCCCTCAAATAAAGCAGCTCACTGAGGAGCTAAAGTCTAGATATGAGTCTAGAATAGTAATATACGATCTACCTCCTCTATTGGTTTCTGATGATGTAATGGTCTTTTTGCCATATGTCGATTGCTCACTGTTGGTTGTCGAAAGCGGTAAGAATACGCAAGAAGAAATTGATGAGTCATTGAAGCTAACCAGTGTAAAACCTATGCTGGGTGTTGTTTTGAATAAAGAAATTGAATACAAGAACATGTACTTGTATTAGGAGATAATTATGAGAATTTTTGCTCTTTTCCTGATTCTTTTTAGCAGTGCAGGTGTTTTCGCTAAAGACTTCTATATCGATCCAAATTCAGGTAGTGATAGTGGTTTGGGTACAGCTGAGTCCCCTTGGAAAAGCTTAACCGGCGTTCTGAATGGCGGCAAAATTTCGAGTGAAAGGTATTCGACACCTTATACAAGTCCCGAGCCTCTAATTAAAAAGAACATTAAAGGTGTCATCAAGTCGGGTGATAGGATTTTACTTGCTAGTGGTAACTATGGCGATGTCTTAATTGATGCTTATGTAAATAGCGATTTTATTACAATTGAGGCGCTGCCTGGGCATGATGTTCGTTTTGGTAAGTTGAAAGTTAGGGCTTCCAATAAATGGATTATTAAAGGGGTAAAAGTAAGCCCTGAATATGGGGGTTCATATTCAACGTGGGACTTTATTGTGACTATCGAAGATCATGGATATAAAGGGCCAAGTGGCAATATTACACTGGAAGGGAATGAAATTTTTAGTAAGCTTGATAGTAGTGCATGGACTAAGGAGCAATGGACTTTAAATTCCAGGGGGGGGGTATTGGTAAATTCCAGTTCGAATACTCTGAAAGACAATCTTCTTAAAAATGTTAAACATGCTATTGATGTAAAACGAAGCAATAACAAGGTAATTGGAAATAAAATAATTGACTTTTCTGGCGATGGAATGCGTTCAACTGGAGATGATAATTTATTCCAGGGGAACTATGTAGTTAGCCCGCACAAAGTAGATGCTAACCATGATGACCATTTCCAGAGTTGGTCAATAGGCCCTGATGGAAAAGTTGGTAAAGGTACAGTTTATAGAAACATTCTGCGAAATAATGTGTTTATTACCGTAGTAAATGAAAATCAGAAATTTAAAAGTACCGCTCATGGAGTAGGTGCTTTTGATGGTATGTATGAAGATTGGGTAGTCGAGAACAATATTGTGGTTGTTAATCACTGGCATGGGATTTCGTTTTTAGGGTTGAGAAATTCTAAAATCGTTAATAATACGATTGTTGACATTTGGCCAGATGCGAAAGGTCCTGCAGAAATTAAAGTGTTACCCCATAAAAACGGAACACCAAGTACTGGCAATATCGTAGCTAACAATCTCGTTTATAAAGCCAAAAATGCAGGAGGTGTACTAGAAAACAACCTCCCAGTTGATTTAAATGATTTTGTTTCGTGGAAGGATAAAGACTTTAGGTTGAAAAAATACTCTAAAGGTATTGATTCTGCTGATTCGAAATTTTCTGCAACCTATGATATCGAATGGAAGAAAAGAGGAATCAAGCCGGATGTCGGTGCTTATGAATATGAAGAAGATGCTTCTAACGCTGAGGCTTCAACCTCTGAAGAAATCGTGGATGTTGCTGAACAGAATGAGCTAGTAACTGAATCAGTGGTTGAAGAGGAAGTGATTGAAGCGCAAGTGGTTGAAGCGGGAAAAAATTCTGTAACCGAGCTTGGAAACACTTCGGGCGAAGAAAGTAATATGGAAACTCTTATCAAACAAAGATCTTCTGATACTACCTTGAGCAGATAATAAGAAGTTTATGATCAAAAAGTTTATACATCGCAATTTGCGGATGTGTCTGTTAGGGATTAGGAATGGATATTTTAACCATTGGCATGGTATGAATATCCACCCAACTGCAAGAATTTCCTTAAAAGCTAAATTAGACAAGACAAACCCTAAAGGTATTCATATAGGAGAAGGTAGTTATGTTGCCTTTGGGGCTGTTTTATTAGCCCATGATATGTCCAGATTGCTGCATAAGGATGTTGTGATCGGGAAAAATTGTTTTATTGGTTGTAATTCAATTATTCTTCCGGGGGTCACAATTGGTGATTCTGTAATCGTAGGATCAGGTTCCGTTGTTACAAAATCTTTTGGAGACAATGTGCTTGTTGCTGGTAATCCAGCGAAGGTTGTGAAAACAGGAATACGAACAAAGGCGCTTGGGATAATAGATGATCAATAAGTCTCAAGCAAAGTTTTGGCTTATAGCGTATTTGCTGTTTATGATTATACCTGCTGAATTTTATTTTCAGTTGGCAGGTATACGTTTAGAGCCCTATAGGATTTATTTGATCCTGGCTTTCTTATTATTTCTTTTGCCCAATCTTAATTATTTTAATTTTGAAAAAAGGGATATTGTTCTACTAACGTTCACTATTCTGTGTTGCTTAGGTTTCGTTTTTAATCACGGTATGTCGGGTTTAAAAACCGGGGGGATTTTTTTTTTAGAGGTGTTTGTAGGTTATAGTATTGGATTGTCAGTAGGAGCTCGTGTCGGCTTATTTAAATCAGTGATTTCTGTTGTCCTGTTATGCTTTGTTCTGCTCATCCCTTTTGCAATACTTGAGTCTAATTCTGGATATAGGCTTTTTCATGTAATTGCCGGTGAATTATCAGGTTCTGAATATGTTGAATATTTAGGGGATAGCTATTTTCGACGAGGCGTACATCGGGCGTCCACAGTATTTTCCCATCCAATTTTATATGCTATCTGCTGTGCAGTAGTTGTGCCCTTTGCTTTTTATTTTTTTAAGGGCGCTAAAAGGTACCTTGCGCTTATTGGGATAGCAACGGGTTTGTATGCATCTATGACCTCTGCAGCCATACTTATGGTAATTTCACAATATGGATTACATTTCTTAAGAAAGTTGCAGCGTAGATTTAAAAATATTTTTTCAATAGTTGTATACCTTTGCCTGGGTGCTTATGTGTTTTTGTTTTTTGCATCCAACAGGGGAGCGGTTCTTCTTTTTATATCCTTTGCCTCATTAAACCCCCAGACAGCATACGTAAGGTATTTACAGTGGCAAAATGCATCTGATGATATAAGTCGCAATTTTTGGTGGGGGATAGGTTTGAATGACTGGACCAGACCGTTTTGGATGCCATCCAGTATTGATAGTTATTGGCTTCTAGCGATGTTGCAAAATGGAGTTTTTGCAATGATCGCGTTAGCGCTTTTTTTTATTACCTTGTGTAAAGGTTTTTGGAAATCGTGGCGGCTGACTGGAAACACGCTCTACTTCATGTTCTTTACGGTGGTCTTTTCTATTATATTTGCTGGATTTACGGTTGATTTTTTTGATAGAGCCCAGTTGTTTATTTATTTGTTACTTGGCTGTATGGCATCATTTCTAAAACGAGGAAAACTGATTAAATGATTTCACCATCAATTCGTGCGATTTTTTATAAAATATTATCATCGTTTACGAGTCTTATTTTTGTGTGGGTGATCGCATTCTTTTTGCCAGTAAAAAGTGCAGGGATTGTTTTGTATTTTTATACGATGGTGATGGTAGTTGTTCAATTTTCGCGTGCAGGTACTGAGTATGGTGTTATTAAAAAAAGTGCTTTAATGGAGGGTAGGGGAAATGCTGAGTTATTTTTGTATGTGTTGTTAATTGTATTTTGTTTGGCTGTATCTGTTTCTTTTTTTTATGCTCTTGTAGCATATTTTCAAGGCTTGTACGTGTATGGAGATGAAAGTTTCTGGTGCCTTCTTTTTTTGTTGTTAGGTGCAGTGATTTTTTCTATTAACCAGATACTGGCTACATTTCACCAGTTATCTGGAAGTATTTTTCTTCAGTATTTTTATTTGAATATCGGTTGTACTGTTTGTACGGTGTTTTTTTGGGTTTCTTTTTCATATTTTTGGGGTGGGTTTAATTCTATTGTATTTTGCTTTGTGTTTTTTGTAGTTAACTTTTTTATGTTTTTATGTGCTTTTTTTTATTTTGATTTGAATAAGTCTTTGAGTGTTTACTTTGTTGGCTTTTCTTCTTTTAAGTCAAAAGTTAGTGAGATTGTTCGGTTTGTATATCCGTTTTCTATTGTGGCTTTTTTAACTATAATCATTCAGTGGGGTGGGGCTTTTCTCTCAGGGTCTTTTTTGAGTGAAGAGGATTTAGGAGTTCTTTCTATTGTTATAAGAATTTCAACCTTTTCGATTTTTGGTTTTTTGGCAATTGAGACATATATGTCCCCAAGGTTGTCAAGATTGAAAGATTACAGTGAAGCAGGGATTTTGAATGTCACTGGAGCTTTTTCATTAATTTCAGTCTTATTCTGTCTGTCTTTTGTTGTTTTCTTTGCCTTTTTTGGTGAGTTTTTTTTGGCAATGCTCGGTGATTCATACCTGAAAGCTTATGATTACATAATGGTAATTAGTTTTTTTTGGTTGCTGCGAGTCTTATTAGGGCCTGTTGATGTGATTTTATTGATGGCTGGGAAAGTTGGTGTTATTAAAAAGAATCTAATTATTGCTGGTTTAGTATCTGTTCTTTTTGGTGTTTTATTAATTTCTCAGTATCAGTTGTGGGGAGCTGTTTTTGCCTTAGCTGCTTCAAGGTTGCTGCTTTCTTTTCTTAATTCATACTATGTGCTTAATATTTATGGACTGTTGTTTGTTAGGCCGAAAACAATGGCTTTTTGTTTTAGTAAGGCCTGTGATTATTGTTTTAAGAGGTTGTTAAAGAATGTCTGAATCTTTAATTGTAGTTGTTGTTAATTATGGAACCCCTTACTTTACCCTCTCTGCAATCTCTTCGGCGATCCTTAACCTTAAAGAAACGGATCTTCAGGATGTTAAGTTTTTAGTAGTTGATAATGGCTCCCCTGACGAATCTGCATCTATTTTGGCCGAGTATTGCAAGCTTCATCATAATGTGGATTTTCATGCCTTAACAGATAACTTAGGTTTTGCTGGTGCTCATAATTATTTGAATGATTATTATCACTCGAAATATCTTCTGATGCTCAATCCCGATACGTTAATGGTAAATAATGCTATTGATGAATTGCTTAAGTCTGCACAGAATAACCCTGATAATGGTATATGGGGTGGGGTGACTTACTTTGGTGATGGTGCATTGAATCCAGGTCATGCTTTCAGAGATATCAGCTTATGGACTCTTTTTTGTCGTTCATTCTATTTGGCGCCTATGTTTAAGGGTAATGCTTTACTTGACCCTGAGTTTTATCCGGACTGGGATCGTTCATCTGATAAGACTGTAGATGTTGTTCAGGGTAGTTTTCTGTTGATTGATACAGACTTATGGTTTCGTTTAGAAGGTTTTGATTCGGAGTTCTTTATGTATGGAGAAGAGGCGGACTTGTGTTACAGGGCTAGAAAAATGGGGGCTAGACCATTAGTTTCGTCAAGTGCTAAATTGATCCATTTTGGCGGGGTTTCGGAAACTGTAAGAAGCGACAAAATTGTACGCCTATTTAGTGCTAGATGTTTATTTTTAAGGAAACACTATAAAGGCCTTTACCTGTTTTGCTCTTTGTTTTTACATTCTATGTGGCCATTAACCCGGTGTTTTGTTTTTGGGATTGCATCTTTGTTTCGAAAGCAGCATCGAAATGCTTTCTCATCCTGGTGTAATGTGGTGCAAAGGTGGAAAGAGTGGCTGAAATGACTCAGAAAAAAGGCACTATCATCATTCCTGCATACAATGAGTCAGGTAAGATAAGTAAGATTTTAAGCTTGGTAACCGAGGGTGGGGACTTTGAAGTAATAGTTGTGTGTAATGGGTGTGCTGATGATACCTATGAAATTGCGTGCTCATTTCCAGATGAAAATGTCAGAGTTTACAATCTGAAAGAAGGCTCTAAAGTTAAGGCGCTAACGTTTGGCGATACAAAGGCCAGCTTCTTTCCAAGAGTGTACTTGGATGCTGATATAGATGTGACAGCACAGAGTCTTGTTGAGCTTTGTGATTTTATGGAAAACACAGGTTTGTTAGCGTCAGGAGCCATTCTCAATTATAAATTTGAGAAAGCTCCATTCTTTGTTCGTAAGTATTATGAAGTGTGGACTCAATTACCTTATATCAAATCCGAACACACGATTGGCTCAGGAATATATGCTTTGTCTGCTGAAGGAAGGCAGCGTTTCGACGCTTTTCCTAACGTGATTTCTGATGATGGTTTTGTAGACAATCTGTTTGGTGATCATGAAAAGCGTAAAGCAAAATCGGTAAGTATTGGTGTAGATGTCCCAGGTAATTTATGGTCATTGATAAAAATAAAAGCCAGAGCGACTGCGGGTAATAGGCAATTAGCGAGATTAGGCCATCGATATTCCAGTAGTAATAAAATAAACTTGAAGTTCTTTTTGACATTTGGCCTTTCGGCATTAGTGTATTTAGTTATCCAGATCCTCGTAAAAGCTTACGGCGCATACTACTACAGAGGTAAGCGCTCAGTTTGGTTAAGGGATGAAACTAATAGGTGATTTATGCTTTTAAATTTACGGGATTTTGTTAAAGATACTTTTCGTTTCATTGATCAAATACTGGCCCGACTCATTTACCTTAAGAGGGGAGCTAAGACCTATGTTTCTCTAACGGCTCGTTTGGATATTGGGCAGAGAATAGGTTCTCGTATTAAAAAAACAGTTTACCCTTTTGTGATTGGTGATGGTTCAAGCATTGAATCCCATGCTGTTGTTAATTCATGGGTAGGCGAAGTGACCATGGGTAATAATTGCCGGCTAGGTATTAACACCGTACTTATTGGGCCGGTTGAAATAGGGGATAATTCAAATGTCGCTCTCAACGCTTTTATTTGTGGAGAAAATAGAATACACACAGGGACGTCTTTGGGCCTTAGGGTAGATACATTTGATGTGGATAAAGTTGTTATTGGCCAGGGATGCTGGATTGGCGCTGGAGCGGTAATAACACCAGGGGTTACTATTGGAGACTGTGTGATAGTTGCTGCTGGAAGCGTGGTAACACACGATATTCCTTCGAATACAATTTATGGTGGCGTACCTGCGAAATATATTGCTGACAATAACCCAGAGGAATTGAAATGAAGGTGCTGTTAATCTCTTCTTCGGGCGGCCACTGGGTGCAGATGTGCCGACTTAAGCCCGCTTTTTCAGATTGTGAATTGTTATTTGCGTCTACAGAAAAAAGCTATGATGAACACCATCCAGATGATCCTTTTTACTTTATTCCAGATGCGTCACGCTGGAATAAATTTAAGCTATTGTGGCAGGCGCTCACAGTTGCGTATGTTTTATTGAAAGCAAGACCGGATGTGATAGTGTCTACCGGCGCCTCAGTCGGATTGTTTGCGTTATTTATTGGTAAAAAGCTTGGGGCTAAAACAATTTGGATTGATAGCATCGCTAATTCAGATGAATTGTCTCTAAGTGGCAGAAAAGCTAAAAAGTATGCAGACCTTTATTTGACTCAATGGGAACATTTGGCAAAGTCAGATGGGCCTGAATTTGCGGGGTCTGTTATATGATTTTTGTAACAGTCGGTACGCAATTGCCCTTCGAAAGGTTGTTGGAGTCAGTTGATATCTGGGCAGGTAAGCAAGCAGAGCCGAATGTCATTGCTCAAGTTGGTCAAACCCAATATCAGCCGGCAAACTTTGAGACTATCATCAGCATTACTCCAAATGAGTATGATAGATACCTCTCCGAAGCTGATGTAATAATTGGCCACGTTGGAATGGGCACAATTATTTCGGGTATCCAGTTTAATAAACCACTGATTTTAATGCCCAGGCACGCTAATAAAGGTGAGCACCGTAACGATCACCAGCTATCTACTGCACGGCAATTTGGTAAGCTTTCACTTGTAACGATTGTTGATTCTCAGGAAGAGTTAGAATCAGCGCTAGAAGAATTATTAAATAATAAAAATTCCGAAACCAGCAGTAATCCTCTAGAGGTATCTCCTAGCTTGGTAAAACGGATCTCTGACTTCATAGCAAAGGATCATGATGGACAAGGCAGCCCGTGATAATAAATTTCTGAACAGTGAGATTTCTTTTACTAATTTAAGGCTTGTAGCGCTACCAGTGCTATTGCTGGCGGTGTATTCGGTCAGTTTAAGTAATTTAGTTAATCAATGGTGGAACAGTCCAGAGTACGGGCATGGTTTATTTATGCCTCTGATCTCCTGTTACATCGTATGGCGGCAGCGAGATAAATTAGCTGGGATGCTGCTTGAGCCTTCTAGGTGGGGCTATGTGGTATTGTTATCCTCATTAGTTTTGTTGTTAGCTGCTACTCTGGCTGATATTGAATCGGTTAAACATTATTCATTCTGTTTTGCTCTTATTGGTCTTGCGCTGCTTTATGGTGGTTGGAAGCTTTTGAGGCTCTGTGCTCTACCAATCTTATTAATAGTTTTAGTCATTCCTCTACCATATCTGTTAATTTCCAGTCTCACAGCAGGATTGCAGTTGATCTCTTCTGAACTGGGTACCTGGTTAATCAGGGCTTTTGGTATTCCGGTTTTTTTGGAAGGAAACATAATTGATATGGG
This sequence comes from Neptuniibacter sp., assembly GCA_050633685.1. Lineage (GTDB taxonomy): Bacteria > Pseudomonadota > Gammaproteobacteria > Pseudomonadales > Balneatricaceae > Neptuniibacter. Next base: position 12,550 of record JBOEHA010000003.1, read on the forward strand.
GGTATATAAACTACAGGTTGTGGAAGCGTGTAGTGGTTTAAGGTACTTATACCCCTTGTTAAGTATTTCTTTGTTGGTGACCCATTTTCTGAGGACGCCTCTTTGGTTTAAGGTATTAATCGTCCTTTCCACGGTTCCTATTACGATTTTCATGAATAGCCTCCGTATAGCTATTACCGGACTATTAGTGAAAAATTACGGGAATGAAGTGGCGGAAGGTTTTTTACATGACTTTGAAGGTTGGGTGGTATTTTTGGCTGCTTTTGTTTGTTTAATGGCAGAAGTTTGGGTTTATTCCATACTGGCTAAGAAGGGAAATAACATATACGCACTTTTTGATTTTGATAGTCCACAAAGCTTAGATGCTCCAATCAGAACTTCATTAGGTAATACCGTATATATCTCAGCTTTAATCACTATTATTACTTTGGGGAGCTCTTCACTTTATTTCGCCTTCTCTAATACGGTTGTCATTCCGGAGCGTAAACTGTTCTCAGAATTTCCAATGCGTGTGGATGGTAGGAATGTTTCCTTGTACTCATTTGAACAGGATGTATTAGATATTCTAAAGCCAGATGATTATTTTGTTGGCAACTATCTATCCATGCAGGACCAACCCATTGGGCTTTATATGGTGTACTATTCTCAACAGAAAGATGGTAGTGCTTTACATTCCCCGAAAGTATGCATTCCGGGTGGTGGCTGGATTGTTGAAGACTCTCAAGAAATTAGTTTTCCTGTAAGCGACTCTTCTTTAACCGTGAATAGAGTATTGATTCGCAGAGGAGAGCAGAAACAGCTTGTCTACTATTGGATCGATCAGATGGGGGTCAGTTACTCCAATGAATATTTGGCAAGGGCCTCATTAATCAAAAGTGCTGTTATGACAAATCGTTCTGATGGGGCCTTGGTTCGTGTTAATGTTGTTGTTAAGGATGGAAAAGAATCTGAGGCAGATGATATGCTTCAGTCTTTTGTTAAGGCTGCCTCTTTGCATCTTCCGGAGTTTCTTCCGAACTGATATTTATGACCAAACAGCAGGATCCAGATAGAATATATACCCTAGATAATGCTAGAGGTATCGGCATGCTTCTGATTGTACTGGGGCATGCTCCTTCAGTAGACATCTGGCTACAAACCTTCGTTTATAGTTTCCATGTGCCTTTGTTTTTCTTTGTCTCAGGAATGCTGATTTCTGAGGTGAAACTCAGAACTGAGTTTAAAGAGTATCTTAAATATTACGCTTCCAAGCTTATATGGCCTTACGCATTTTTTTTTATGGTGAGCTATGTTTATTGGGTTTTTTCTAAGAATGTAGGTAGCAGAGCCGATCAATTTACATCTTATAGCCTTTATGATCCGCTTTTTGGTTTTTTCTATGCTAGTGGTGATTACCTTTATGTGAACGTTGCTCTCTGGTTTTTTCCCTGTCTTTTTGTAGCATTAATACTCTTTTATCTGGCTAACCGTTTTTTCAGGAAATGGAATCTGATGGTGGCCTTTTTCCTATCCTTGTACTTTGTGTTTTTCTATGATTCCAGTTTAAGTGCGCCATTCTGTCTGGATAACGCTGCTGTGGCTCTTTTTTTTGTTTGTTTAGGGTATTTCTTAAAAGAGAAAGCGGTCGGTTTTATTCAAGAATCTAGTGCTCTAATGTTGATCTTTTTAGCTTGTTCTTCAACTGCTCTTCTTGCATATATATGTCTGCTTAATGGCAGGGTGGACTTGAACGGAATGTCCTTTGGTAATTATGGTGCGCTTTATTATTGTTCTTCTTTATTGGGGATCTTTCTGGTACTGGCATTGAGTAGGCTGATTGGTAAAAGTCAGTTGCTATCTTGGATTGCCGTACACAATATTTTTATATTTCCTCTCCATAGTATATTTTTTGGATTGATTACAGGTTTCTTTGTTGTTTTTATGGGCTTTGATATAGGATTTAAAAATGAAAGCGTTTATTACTCATACTTTTACAGTATCTTGAGTATAGTTATGACGTACTTTTTTATTGTAGGCCTTAAATTGATGAACTTAAACGGAGTTATAAGATGAAAAAGCTTTCATGGTTAATGATGGGTCTGGTGCTTTTCACTCTAAGTGGTTGTGGTTCTCCAGAAGAGAAAGTTCAGGGTTTTGTTGATAGTGCCAAGAAGCACCTCGAGGCGGGAGATTATGACTCTGCCCATATAGAGTTCAGGAATGCTTTGAAGATTAATCCTAGTCATGTTGAGGCCTTGTATTCTGTAACTAAGGTTTTCGAACATAATAAAGAATGGGGAGAATCTTATCGTTATCTTGAAAGGGTTCTTGAGCTATCGCCCGAGCATGTGGGCGCATTAGTTTCGATAGGCACGATTGAATTAACTGCGCAACAGTTTGATAAAGCGATAGAGCGTCGCGATGCTGCAATGAAAGTGGCGCCAGATTCAGCGTTAGTTCGGGCTTTTGATTCTGTACTGCGCTTAAAGCTTGGTGACATGGAGGGAGCTGTAAAGGCTGCAAAAGCAACTTTGGCGATCGAGCCAAATAATTTAGAGGCTACCATTGTGTTGGCGTCTGAGCGGTTGGCTGCAAAAGACCCTTCCCAAGCTCTTGTGTTTTTAGAACAGTACGCAGGTGAAGAAAACCTGGCGCTCTCATTTATGCAGCTTCGTGCTTATAACGAGAAAAAAGATCTAGATGGTGCGGTTACAGTATTTGAAAAACTTATAAGTTCTGATCCTGAGAATGACGATTATTACTATTCATTTGCCAAACAATATTTAGCTTTTAATAAAAAACAAGAGGCTGATGCCGTACTTAGACAGCACTTAGAGCAAAAGCCAAATAGTATCGATTCTAAGTTGCGCTACATACAATTCTTGAATCAGTACATGGGTGAGGGGCGATCAGTTGCTAAGCTAAAAGAATTTATCCAAGCCAACCCTGAAAACTTAAAATTGAATTTTGGTTTAGTGGAAACCTATCAAAGGGGGGGGCATTTTGCAGAAGCGAAGCAAGTGCTGCTCAATATAGCTTCATTTAATGATGTCAAAGGCAAAGTAAGTGCATTAAATCGTTTGGCTAAGCTTGAATACAGTGCAGGGGCGTTTGAAAAGGGGGATGAATATATTCGCCAGGCTTTGGCTTTGGATGCATTCAGCCAGGAAGCAATTGTCACAAGTGCACAGCGAAAGTTGCAGCTGGGTGAAACTGAAAAAGCTATTAGTGACCTGCGTACGGTCTTGAGAGACTCACCTGATTCTGCAATTGTTTTAGGTTTGCTGGGTAGAGCCCATGAAAAACAAGGCAAGGTGGAGTTAGCGCTTGATCAATATGCTAAAGCTTATGAAGCTGAGCCAGGAAATCGCCTTGTTATAATCGCATATACACAACTACTAAAAAGACAGGGGCAATACAGCCAGATCGAAAAAGTCCTGGATCGTTATCTGCAAAAGAACTCAAGCGATGTGGAAGTTCTTCAATTAGCAGCTGAGAATAAGTTGACGTTGCGGAATTGGCAAGATGCGCAGTTGCTGGCGGACAGGCTGGATATGTTGAAGCAAGATCCTTCTTTGGTTGATCAAATTCGTGGATCTGCATTCTTAGGCATGGATAACAAGGAAGAAGGTATTGCGGCTTTTGAAAGGGCCTATGATGTTTCACAGGATAAATCTAAATCCATGGCGGTTTTGGTGCGTTCATACTTGGCTTCAGAAAATCCAGAAAAAGCACCAGAATTTCTCGATTCAGTTCTGCAGAATGATCCGAATAACCTGACGGCTCTGAACCTTAGGGCGCAGCTATATCAGTTGAACAATGATATGGGGCAGGCTGAGAAATATTACAAAACGGCAGTGCAAAAACACCCTGAGAACGTCACAACATATCAACAACTGTCCGCATTCCTAATGCGCCAGAATCGTTCCAAGGAAGCAATTGAACTTTTGGAAAAGGGTAACGATAAGGTTCGAAATAATCCGGCGCTGCTCTTGATTAAAGCGGGTGCATATGAGGCAAGCTCTGATGTGGTGAATGCAATTGTAACTTATGAAAAGGTATTGGAATTGCAGCCTAAGTTAGACGTGGCAGCGAATAATCTGGCAGTGCTTTTATCGAACGATGATGAATATCAGAATCTTGATAAAGCAAAGGAATATGCACTCAGGTTTAAACAGTCGGAAGTGCCCCACTTCTTGGATACCCTTGGTTGGATTTATTACAAAACAGGTGATTTCAATAATGCCCTTTATTTTCACGAAAATGCTGTAAGAGCAATGCCTGCATTTGCAGAATTTCGATATCACCTGGGCATGAGTTATAAGGCTGCAGGTGAAAACGATAAAGCCAAAACTGAGTTAACTAAAGCTATCGAATTGTCTGCAAACTCTTCTCCTTCATGGAAGAATGCAGCCCAGCAAGCTGTTGGTAATTTATAGTTGCCTTAGGAGTTTAAGTGTACGAAGAGTATTACGGCTTTTCTGAGAAGCCCTTTACACTACAGACCAATCCCAACCTCTTGTATATGGGGGAGGTCCATACTGCTGCGTATTCAATGTTGGAGTATGGGTTGCTCAATCAATCGGGTTTTACTGTTATTACAGGTGAAATTGGTTGCGGGAAAACAACTCTCTTAGCTCGTGTTTTGGAAGGGATTGGACCTACCCAAAAAGTAGGTTTTATTAACCATACTCACGAAAATATGGGTGACCTTTTGCCCTGGGTGCTTCATGCTTTTGAGTTGGACTATACTGCCGATTCTCAGATTAGGCAGTATGATATTTTTCGTGATTTTCTTCGGGAACAGAAAACACAAAATAAGATTGTTATCCTTGTTGTCGATGAAGCCCAAAACTTATCACTCGAGCGCTTAGAGGAATTAAGAACTCTTTCAAATATTAACTTTGGTGCAGAATTGTTGTTGCAGATTGTCTTGATCGGGCAGCCTGAGTTAAGAGAAAGGCTTAAGCATCCTCGGTTGAGGCAGTTTGTGCAGAGAATTGCTGTTGATTACCATGTTCCCTCCTTAGATAGATCTGAGACATGTAGGTATATTGAGCACCGTTTTGTACAGGTTGGTCGTATGAAACCGGTGTTCACCTCTAAAGCATTATCTTTATTGCATTATTTAAGCGATGGCATTCCGCGCGTAATCAACGTGCTTTGCGATACCGTTCTGTCTTATGGGTTTGCTGACAATAAGCAGATAATTGATGAGCACTATATACTGACCGTTATCAAGGATCGAGCGGAAGGTGGTTTGCTTGCTTTGGGTGTTGAACCTAAGAAAAAAGCAGTTCGCCTTCAGTCGAAGGCGGCTTTTCTTGAAGAGAACTTTGAGAAAACATTGTGAAGCAATTTTGTTTCTTAGTTTACGACAATATTATATTTCTTGATTAAGTCGTATAGTGTTGGCCTTGATACTCCTAGGAGTTTTGCTGCTGCAGACAAGTTGTCTGTTGCAGCAATCGCCTGAGTAATTGCACTGACTTCGGCGCTTTTGCGAGTTTCTTTTAGCGGCTGAAGTTTTGTTGGGTAATGTTCTTCAGTTGCTGTATCGGTTTCACTTCCATCAATCAATAAATCATCAGCTCCCAGGTATGTATTGCTGCACATGATGGCACTCGTTTTTAAGCGATTTTCCATCTCGCGAACATTTCCAGGCCAGTCGTAAGCTGCTATTGCTTGAATCGCGTCGTCGGTAAAACCTTTAATGTTGAGCTGGTACTCTTTGATTGTTCTATCTAAGAAGTGCTTGGCCAAAAGAATTTTGTCGCTGTGCCGATTTCTCAACGGTGGAATATTGATCTCCATTTCGCAGATTCGATAAAACAAATCCTCGCGGAAATCGCCGTTTTGAATCATCTCTTTCAGGTCTTTGTTAGTTGCACATACTACCCGTACATCTACAGGAATTTCTTCGGTACCTCCTACTCGCTGGATTGTTCGTTGTTGAAGAAAACGGAGTAGTTTCACCTGAAGGTTAAGGGGCATGTCTCCGATTTCATCTAGAAATAAAGTGCCGCGGTTAGCTGATTCGATTTTTCCTTTGGCTTGTTTTGTTGCACCCGAAAAAGCGCCTTTTTCATACCCAAATAACTCACTCTCCATTAGATTTTCAGGGATGGCTGCACAGTTAATAGCCATGAATTTTTCATCTTTTCTCTGGCTGACAAGATGGAAGGCTTTAGCAAGCACCTCTTTGCCGACACCGCTTTCACCTAAGAGTGTGCAGGTTACCTGGGTAGGTGCAATTCTGAAGATAAGCTTACAAATCTCCAGCATTTTAGGGTCATTGGTAATCAGATGTGGAAGGGTGTCATTGTTTTCTGATTGTTTCTGGCGATTTTTCTCTTCTAGTTGGTTTAGCCTGACTACTCGCTCTATGATGACATCCAGTTCGTCGGTGTCTATCGGCTTATGAAAAAAATCATAAGCTCCAAGCTCAACAGCTTTCATGGCGTTTTCTTCTTCTGAACGACCTGTCATTACCAAAATTTTACAATTCGGTAGAATGTTCAAAAGCTCAGATATACATTTCATCCCTTCAGAGACTCCCTCTGGGTCAGGCGGTAAGCCTAAGTCTTGAAGTACTATTGATGGTTTATATTTCACCGCTGCAGTAAGGGCATTTTGAACATTATTTGCAGTGATAATGTCATACTGATCAAAGTGCCAGCATAGCTGTTTCATCAGTCCTTCATCATCTTCGACAATCAGAATTACAGGTTGTTCTTCTCTGTTCATTTTATTGTTCCAATAAGCGAAGCTTAATTGTAAAGCAGGTGCCTAGGTTAGGGGCGCTGGATACAAATAAGCTTCCCCCAAGTTGCTCTACATAGTCTCGAGTCAAATATACACCAATACCCATTCCGGAACCGGATTTGGTTGACTCAAAAGGTTTAAATAATTTCTCGCGAATAAATTCTGGCGTCATACCGATACCGGTATCTCTTATCTTGAGTTCTGCCAAGCCTTCAGACTGATTGAGTTCTATGGTGATGTTACCATCGTCAGGTGTCGCATCTTGAGCATTTTTTATAAGATGGGAAATAGACATCATTAATCGCTCTCGGTCCGCTTTAATGATCATATCTGAATCAAAACAATCAAATTTTGGTACTGGAGACCCTGTCTTATTATGATTCAGGGCTTGCTCGATTATAGAGATCAGGTTTATTTTTTCACAGTCATCAGGTTTATTGTTTCTGAGTTTAAACAGAAGATCTTTCATCCGGTTGACTGAATTGCTGACTGTGCTGATAGCGTCGGCAACAAATGCTGGGTTATTAATGTGTTTATCAGCGTTTTTAACTACCAGGTCCTGTTGAGCAATCAGATTGTTTAAATCATGCATAACAAATGAACTCAGTTTGTTATAAACATTCAGCTGTATTTGCTCTTCAAGTCGCTTTTCTTGAATGTGTAGCTTTATGTGTGCTGCAAGTTGGCTGCCGATAGCTCGTAATAGGTCAAGATCTTCCCAGGTAGGTTTCTTGTTCGCTTTCTGGGTCATAGATACAAAGCCAACAAGTTCATTATTTGTTAGTAGTGGTGCGACGATCCATATATTGCGAATAAGAAAGGCCCATTTAGGGAGGCGTTCATTGAAGTTGCCAAGTTGCTCGTTTTCGTTTGCGTACGGGTAGAATATCCAGTCTTTCTCACTTAAACAGTTTATGAAGTCTGAATCTATAGGCTCTACAAGAAGGTTGATATCAGTTTGATTGGTCGTGTTGCATTTCGGCACAAAGAAATTGCCTTCACGAACCCATAAAATACCAGAATCACAATTAAAGGTTTTGGTAATAATATTAAGAACAAGTTCATTGGGAGATTCAGTTGTTTCTTGTGAAAGTAAATTACTTATTTTTAGCCACTCCTCCCTGTAATCATACATATGGCTAAAGAAATTTTTGTTGATAAGAACAATGATTTTGGATTTGAGTTGCTTGGAGGAATAAAGAATTACAATGCAGAACATGGCTGCAAAAGTTATGAAAATTAGCGTAGTTGTTGTCCAGCTGCCGCTTAAGTCATATAAGTAATAGGCGCCAAACAGAATCAGAGTTAAAAATAATGCAGAGGTGATAATGGTTGAGCCGTAAAATGCTGCATTTTGGGATAATTTGATTTTTTGTGGTGAGCTTTCATTTGGGATAGCTGCAATTCCGATTGCCATAATAAAGCAGGCGGCAAGGTACACAGATGCTCTGATATGGACTGAAATATCGTAGCCTTCATCATTAAAAATGCTGTAAGTGTGATAGAAGAGATCATAAAACAGCAAGATGCCAATACTGACACAGATGATTTTGATTTGTCGGTCGTAAATGCTTGACCTAAATAGAACTTCTACACACCAGATGGTGCAAATGGTTAATGATAGAGCAATAAGGCTTCCGGTTGTTGGGGTTAAAGATTGGCCGCTATACAATATTAGAAATACAGCAAATGTGATGGCCCAGCAGAGCCAGAAAATAAGTTTTACAGTATTTAGGTTTTTAGTGCTTGTATCTCCAGGTAAAGCTCTGGAAATCGCTAAAACCCATATGCTGTAGTGCATGCATTCAAAAAACAGATCTAAATCATTTGGCATGCTTAACCCACTGGTGGATGGGGTTAGGCTGAAGAGCCAGAACGAATTAAACAGTGCGGCGAGGGTTAGCGCATAACAGCTCTTTCTTCTATAAAACTGAACTGCAAAAACCGCTGCTAAGGATACGGATATAACGCTGGCACTTAGATACGGAGTAATCCAATTCAGCATAAAATAGATGCACCATGGTTTAGGTAAAGTGAATACAATGTAAAATATCTATAACTTCAATATTGTCGCGTCCAAAAGAATAAAACATCTGTATGCTGATGTAACTATGTTAAGAGAAGTTTGCGCAATCTGGGAGCGTCAAATAACTATATGTTTCGTAACACTAAGGCTAAATAGTATCCATGGTTCAAGGTTTTGTTATCCTGCTAGTCTGTCAGTTGGTTGGTGAAATTTTCGTCACAATTTTCTCGGTGCCCATTCCTGGATCTGTTTTCGGTATGTTGATTCTATTTGTGGGTTTGATACTTGGGGGGCGAGTACCTTCAGGATTGCGGGTTGCCAGTGAAGGGCTGTTGAAATGTCTGCCCTTGTTTCTTGTTCCGGCAGGGGTTGGTCTTATGAAATATTTCGGAGTGTTGTCCGAGTATTGGGCGGAGATATTGTTAGCGTTATTTATGAGCACTCTGGTTACAATGGTTTTCGTGGCTGTCCTTATCAAGTGTCTTTCGCGGCATGATGCTAAGGAGTAGTGATGGCGAATTTTTGGATTGAAGTTCAGGTTTCGCCCGTTTTGTGGCTATCACTAACGCTTATCGTTTTTCTTTTCGCATCATGGCTGAACAATAAAGCTGGTAAAACCCCGTTTTTGCATCCGGTGCTTGTTTCACTCACTGTTATCATTCTTCTTCTGCAGTTTTCAGAAGTTGAATACTCCACTTATATGATAGGTGGGCAATACATACATTTCTTGTTAGGGCCTGCTGTCGTCGCTTTGGCTGTTCCATTGTATGACAACCTTGGAACGGTTAAGAGAATGTTTATCCCGCTGGTTTTAGGTAGCTTTTCTGGTGCTGTTATTGCGGCGGTTTCTGTAATTCTTATGGGTATTTGGCTTGGTTTGAGTGAAGAGGTGCTACTGTCACTGGCGCCTAAGTCTGTCACCTCTCCCATTGCTATTGCGGTAGCTGAAAAGCTAGGAGGATTCCCTTCTCTGGCTGCGGGGTTAGTTCTTATCACAGGGGCGATGGGGTGTTTAATTGCGCCTTTAGTTTACAAAGTGTTGGGTATAACCGATCCCTCAGTCAAAGGCTTTGTTCTGGGGGTGGGTGCGCATGCGATGGGGACGGCATTTGCATTTGAGTACGGTATGATCGCAGGCGCTTTTGGAGGTTTGGCAATGGGGATGACCGGAGCAATTACAGCATTCATTCTTCCTGTTATAACCGCATTGATGATTTAAACCCCTCCTTATGTTGCAGTTGCTAAATAGGCTTTTCGTCGGTAAAGTTCGCGCTGTTACAAAGATGAAATAATATTGGCAATTCCTTATGACTCCATTAGAGCGCTATAAACAAGACCTGCAGCGGGATGATTTTTCCTACGACCCTGCTCAAGAGATGGCTGTAGAGCATCTTCAGCGTCTTTTTGATGATCTTGTTGCACAGAAACCAGAGCCAAAAGTTGGGTTAATGGGGCGTTTGAAGGGCAGGCTTAAAAAGCCAGAGCCTAAAGAACCGGTAAAAGGTTTGTATTTCTGGGGTGGAGTGGGTCGTGGTAAGACCTATCTGATGGATACTTTCTTTGACAGTCTGCCGTTTGAACAGAAAACACGTACCCATTTTCACCGTTTTATGCAGCGCGTTCATGCTGAACTTAAAGAGCTGGATGGCACTGCTAACCCATTGGTAGAGATTGGTAAGAAATATGCTCAAGAAACAAAAATAATCTGTTTTGATGAGTTTTTTGTTACCGATATTACTGATGCAATGATTCTGGGTGGATTGTTGCAGGAGTTGTTCAATAATGGTGTATCGCTGGTAGCTACATCTAATATTGTGCCTGATGGCTTGTATAAAGATGGTCTTCAGCGAGCACGTTTCTTGCCCGCGATTGATATGCTTAACCGCTATACAGAAGTTGTTAACGTGGATGGCGGTGTGGATTATCGGTTGCGTGCATTGGAGCAGGCGGAGCTTTATCACCATCCGCTTGATGCTGAGGCAGATAACAGTCTTAATCGTAGTTTTGAGAGTCTTGCGCCTGATCTCGAAGAGGTGGTTGAATCTGAGGTCTTGGATATCAATGGTCGGGATATGCAGACTCGTCGTTGCTGTGAAGACGTTGTCTGGTTTGATTTTAAAGAGATTTGTGAAGGCCCTCGTTCACAGAATGACTATATTGAGCTGGCTAAAATTTTCCATGCAGTAATGGTGGGTAATGTGCCGCAGTTAGGGCGTTCAAATGATGATGCTGCCCGTCGATTCATTAATATGGTGGATGAGTTTTATGATAGCGGTGTTAAGTTGATTATCAGTGCTGAAAAGCCTATTCACGAAATCTACACAGAGGGGCGGCTGGAGTTTGAAATTGAGCGAACTCAGAGTCGTTTGCTCGAAATGCAATCTCATGAGTATCTGGCCAGAGAACATAGGGCTTAGATCAATAACCGCCTTGTTAAAAAAAATGCGCTTTTAGCGCATTTTTTTATGCCGTTGTAAGCTTGCGATAAAGTAGGTGCGTAAGTATAATGCGCGCTCCCAATATTAGGCTCTGCCCAATTATTGGACTGAAACGAGTTGGCGGTCGGTTCGATCGACAACAAATAATTATAAGTCAGGTCGGTTGTTTTTATTAATGAAAACAACGAGATCTGAGCCAAATGAAAAGGCAATACAGATGAAAACATTCGTCGCTAAACCAGCCGAAGTAAAACGCGACTGGTACGTTGTTGACGCAGAGGGTCAGACTCTGGGTCGTATGGCTACTGAAATTGCACGCCGTCTACGTGGTAAGCATAAGCCAGAATACACTCCACACGTAGATACTGGTGATTACATTGTTGTTGTTAATGCTGAGAAAGTTGGCGTTACAGGCAATAAGCGTAAAAACAAAATGTATTACCGTCACACTGGTTACCCAGGTGGTCTGAAAGAAGCTTCTTTTGAGAAGATGATCGAGACTTTCCCTGAGCGCACTATCGAGCTGGCTGTTAAAGGCATGCTGCCAAAAGGTCCTCTGGGTCGCGCTATGTACGCAAAGCTGAAAGTTTATACTGGTGCTGAACATCCGCATCAGGCTCAGCAGCCTAAAGAACTGACTATCTAAGGGGAAGGAAAATAATGTCTACTACTCAGTATTACGGTACAGGTCGTCGTAAAACGTCTACAGCGCGTGTTTTCCTGCGTCCAGGTACGGGTTCTATTACTATTAATAGCCGTACAATTGAAGAATATTTTGGTCGTGAGACTGCTCGCATGATCGTTCGTCAGCCACTTGAGCTGACTAATAATCTTGAGTCTTTCGATGTTGTTGTTACTGTTGCCGGCGGCGGTGGTTTCGGTCAGGCTGGTGCAATTCGTCACGGTATTACGCGTGCGCTGATGCAGTTTGATGAGACTCTGCGTCCAGCTCTGCGTGAAGCGGGTTATGTAACACGTGATGCGCGTATGGTTGAGCGTAAGAAAGTGGGTCTGCGTAAAGCGCGTAAGAAGCCACAGTTCTCCAAGCGTTAATTTATACATACGAATTCTATATTCGTCGAAAACGCCTGTTCCTTCGTTGGAATGGGCGTTTTTTTTGCGCTGCGTCAAGTCAATACTTTGGCCTAAAGTACCCCTTTTATTGGGTAATTCACCTTGTAAGAAAGGGGGAATTTCTTTACTATTTGGGCCATTTTTAAGATAGACGAATTCGTAGCTTTACAATTCTTAGCGGCCAGCGCATTTTTGCACCTGCTGAAGTGTCAAAAGGTCGATTGAGGGGAGATAATCTTAATGAGCAATGATGGCGTGAATAAGGGTCGGCGCCGTCTCCTGATCGGTGCTACATCCGCAGTTGGTGCGGTTGGTGCTGTAGGAGCGGCTGTCCCATTCGTAGCTTCCTGGAACCCAAGTGCGAAAGCAAAAACTGCTGGTGCGCCTGTAAAGGTCGATATCAGCAAGCTTGAGCCGGGTCAGCAGGCTGTAGTGAAGTGGCGTGGTAAGCCAGTTTGGATCGTGAAGCGTGGCGAAGAAGCTTTGGCAAATCTGCCTAAGCTTGATTCCAACATGCAGGATCCGAACTCTGAGGCGTCTGAACAACCAGTATACGTCCCAAACACTCCAGTGCGTGCTATTCGTGACGATATCGCTGTTTTGGTTGGTATCTGTACACACCTGGGATGTTCGCCAACGTACCGTCCTGAAATTGCCCCGGCTGATCTGGGTGCAGATTGGGTAGGTGGTTATTACTGCCCATGCCACGGTTCCCGTTTTGACCTGTCTGGTCGTGTAATGAACGGCTCCCCGGCTCCTTCAAACTTGGTGATTCCACCTCATCACTACGAAAGTGATAACGTGATCATCGTTGGTGTAGATCAGGAGACTGCATAATGGCTGGCACACGTAATAAAGGAAACCCAGGTTTGATGGGTTGGATCGATGATCGTTTCCCTGCTACAGCAATGTGGGAAGATCACCTTTCTAAATACTATGCTCCAAAGAACTTTAACTTCTGGTACTTCTTTGGTTCTCTGGCGCTGTTGGTTCTGGTTAACCAGATCCTGACGGGTATCTGGCTGACGATGGCATATAACCCATCAGCTGAAGGTGCTTTTGCTTCTATTGAATACATCATGCGTGATGTGGAATATGGCTGGTTGCTGCGCTATATGCACTCAACGGGTGCTTCTGCCTTCTTCTGTGTTGTTTACCTGCATATGCTGCGTGGCATGATGTACGGTTCATACCGTAAACCTCGTGAGTTGGTGTGGCTGTTCGGTATGACAATTTATCTGGCGCTGATGGCTGAAGCCTTCATGGGCTACCTGCTGCCATGGGGTCAGATGTCTTACTGGGGTGCACAGGTAATCGTATCTCTGTTTGCGGCTGTTCCGGTGATTGGTCCAGACCTGGCTGAATGGATTCGTGGTGATTACCTGATCTCTGGTATCACACTGAACCGTTTCTTCTCCTTGCATGTTGTTGCTCTGCCAATCGTACTGCTGGCTTTGGTTGTTCTGCATATCATTGCTCTGCATGAAGTGGGTTCTAACAACCCTGATGGCATCGAGATTAAAGAGAAGAAAGACGAAAATGGTGTGCCTCTGGACGGAATTCCATTCCACCCTTACTACTCTGTTAAAGATATTGTGGGTGTGGTTGTATTCTTGTTCGTGTTCTGTGCAATCATCTTCTTCTTCCCTGAAGGTGGTGGTTATCTGATCGAAGCGCCAAACTTCGAGCCGGCTAACCCGCTGAAAACGCCTGAACATATAGCGCCTGTCTGGTACTTCACGCCGTTCTACGCAATGTTGCGTGCTATCCCGCCAATCTTGGGCTCTCAGTTCCCAGGTGTTGTTGTGATGGGTGGTGCGATTGCTATTCTGTTTGTTCTGCCTTGGTTGGATCGTAGTCCGGTTAAATCCATCCGTTATAAAGGTTGGATGAGCAAACTGTGGCTGGTGATCTTCTGCATTTGCTTTGTGATTCTGGGTTACCTGGGTGTTGTTGCCTCTACACCTACACGTACACTGGTTGCTCAGATTTGTACTGCGCTGTATTTCGCATACTTCTTCCTGATGCCGTTCTATACCAGAATGGAAAGTACTAAACCGGTTCCAGAAAGGGTGACAGGCTAATGAAAAAGTTTCTAATTGCATTAGTAATGGCTGTGCTGCCTCTGGCTGCAAATGCCGCTGGTTCAAAAGGTCATCTTGACCACATGGATGTTGATCTGCATAACAAGGCGTCTCTGCAGCGCGGTATGCAAACATTCGTAAACTACTGTATGGGTTGTCACTCGGCTGAGTATCAGCGTTATGAGCGCGCTGCGGTTGATCTAGGTATGAAGCCTGAGCTGGTTGCTGAGCACATGATCTTTGGCGATCAGAAAGTTGGCGAGCAGATGAAAATCGCTATGTCCAAAGAAGATGCTGGTAAGTGGTTCGGTAACCCTCCGCCAGATCTGACTTTGGAGGCGCGTCTGCGTGGTCCTGATTGGCTTTACACATACCTGCGTAGCTTCTACGCTGATGATTCACGTCCATGGGGTGTGAACAACGCAGTCTTTAAAGATGTAGGTATGCCAAATGTTTTGGGCTCTTTACAGGGTATTGTAAAAGCAAACTGTTCATGGGACGACATGCATGCTCACGGCATGCGTGGCGAAGGTATTGATCCTTTGACTAACACACCGTTGAACAACTGTGTTTCAGTTGTTGATGGTACAGGTGAGTTGTCTTCAGAAGAGTTTGATAAGGTTGTTTACGACCTGGTTAACTTTATGGTGTACATGGGTGAGCCATCTAAACTGGATTCTCACCGCATTGGTACATACGTACTGATCTTCCTGTTCTTGTTCTTCTTCCTGGCATATGCCCTGAAGAAAGAGTACTGGAAAGACGTACACTAATATCTTTGTGATATAATCGCAGGGTTTTTGACGCGGCTCCTTATTTTAAGGGGCCGCGTATCTGTTTCTGATAAGGGGTAATGTTAATGGGTGTTGTGGCAAAACGTTCTTCCATGTCCTTCTACTCAAATGGCGAGGATCAATATAGCCATCGAGTGCGAATCGTGTTGGCGGAAAAAGGTGTTGCTGTTGAGGTTCATGATTGTGATGAGAATGATCTGCCTGAAGATCTCACAGCTATGAATCCGTATAACAGTTTACCGACACTGCTGGATCGCGATCTGGTTCTTTATGAGCCAAATGTGATGATGGAATATCTAGATGAGCGTTTCCCTCATCCTCCATTGCTGCCTGTGTACCCGGTAGCTCGTGCGGAAAGTCGTTTGTATATGTATCGAATCCAGCGTGACTGGTGTGATCTGGCAGATAATATCATTGAAGCTGCTATGGCGGATGATGAAGAAACTGCAGAAACGAATCGTAAAGAGCTTCGCGACAGTCTGGTGACTATTTCTCCTATTTTTGCAGATAAGCCTTTCTTCATGAGTGAGGAATTTACGCTTGTGGACTGTTGTCTTGCGCCATTGTTGTGGCGTTTGCCTTTGCTTGGTATCGACTTGCCTGAAGATCAGTGTAAGCCTTTATTCAAGTATATGGAGACGTTGTTTGAGCGTGAGTCTTTCCAGGTAAGCTTGTCTGAAGCTGAGCGTGAAATGCGCGATTAGTATTTTTAAAAGTTACGCAAAGGGATGATTTTTCATCCCTTTTTTTATTTTTTGGAGCCAGTGATGACGCCTAGCCGCCCATATCTTGTAAAAGCACTCTATGAATGGTTATTGGATAATGAGCTGACACCACATGTGATGGTGGATGCAGAGCAGAGTAACGTAGCTGTGCCGCGAGAATTCGTGGAAGAGGGGCGAATTATTCTGAATATTTTGCCTTCGGCCGTAAGGGATTTTTATATGGGTGACGATGCGATTGCTTTTAATGCGCGCTTTTCCGGGCAGCCTATGGATATTTATATCCCGATGTCTGCAGTGCTGGCAGTTTATGCTCGAGAAAATGGTCAGGGTATGGGTTTTGGTTCAGAGCCTGGTGCTGAGTATTATGTGCATGCAGATGAAGTGTCAAAAGAGCCGGAGCAAGTAGAGGATCAGGAGAGTGGTTCTGCACCTAAGCGCAAAGGGCCTGCTCTGAAGGTGGTTAAATAGCACGCCGTTTCCGGCGTGCTAAGTGCTTGCTAAAGGTTTACGTATTCAAAGACTTTAACAATTTTCTCCACGCCTGCAATTCCGCGGACAATGTTGATCGCATTGTCTGCTTCCTGGGCGCTGACAAGCCCCATAAGATAAACAATGCCGCTGTCTGTAACAACTTTGATTCGTGAGCCATCGATGTTTTTATTTGTTAGAAGTTGAGCCTTGACCTTGGTGGTAATCCAAAGATCATTAGAGCGTGCAAGGGTCGATGAAACCCCTGAAATTTTAATTTCATTGTGGATTTTACGAACCTTACGGATCTTGCTGACGATTTGTTCAGCTTCAAGGCGGCCCGTTTCACTTGGGGCCTGGCCTGTTAGCAGTACGAGCCCGTTATAGCTGGTAACGCCGATATTGCTGGCTTTCATCTCTTCAGAGCCCTTGTTTAGATTGACCAGGGCTAGTGTTTCAATAACTTCGTCATCAATGTAAGAGCCGACAGTTCTGTTTCCAGGGTTCTCCTGAATCGGTTCTTCACGACCAGCACTGATGACATCGGAGCAGCCGCTCAGAGACACGCTGATGCTTACAGCTGCTAATAAGGCTAAGATTTTTCCTTTGTTCATTGGGTATCACTTCCAAAAAGTTGATAGTCAATTAAATCACTGAGGGAGGCCAGTACTAAGAATTGGGCGTGGTGTACTAAGTTGTGGTCATCGCTCGGTATGCATATTTCGATTTCGTCCGGGCTCAGAAGGGCTGTAATATCGCCACCATCTCCTCCATTTAGCACAATGACTGTCATGTCACGGTTATGCGCGGCCTGAATCGCTTGTATCAAACTGCTGGATCGGCCATGTGGAGTCATGATCATTAAAATATCACCAGGTTGGCCTAGTGCATGAATCTGCTTGGCCAGGGCGTCAACAAAGTTGCTATCTTCACAGATGGCGCTTAGGGTTGAACCGTCGGTATTTAAATTCACCGCTGGTAGTCCGGGGCGTTCATGCTTGAAACGGTTCATCATCAGGGTGGTGAAATACTGCCCTAAGGATGATGAAGCTCCATTACCGCAGCAAATGATCTTGTTTTCACTGACAAGGCAGTGGAGAAGAAGTTCACCCGCATGTGCAATGAGGGGAGTATATTGCTCAATCGTAACCGCATTGACCTCCATTGAGTTATGGAGTTGCTGGATGATACGTTCTTCTAATTCCATAAGTACCTTAATTCTCAGTCTTGCCCTGCAAAGGCACCTTTATACCATAGAGGTTTTAGGGGCGCTGCATCATCTTCATAAGCAATGACATCAAATCGACAATCGTGCTTATGATATTTCTGATGTTGCATTAGAAACCATTGTGCAGTTTTTATTATACGTAATTGTTTCTGTCGAGTTACAGAGGCGGCTGCGCCGCCGTAATGACGAGAATTTCGCTGTCGAACCTCTATAAACACCAGGCTGTTGCTATCCAGCATAATAAGATCGATCTCGCCGAAGCGGCTTCGGAAGTTGCGGATGATCAATTTCAGGCCTTTCAGTTTTAAAAAGGCTTCCGCATTTTTTTCGGCATCCATGCCAATTTGTTTTCTGTCCATATTATTCGTCAGTTAGTAATGGGGTTCCGTCTTTATAGCGTGCCCAGAGAAGTTTTCTTTCTACCTGGCCAATCTGATTTAGAGATAATGTGCCGGTTTCACCTGAGATTTCTGTACCTGGAATGGCGCTTAGCTGTTTCAGGTATGGGTGAATTCGATATGCGTCTATGCCAAGTGCGTAAAGGCGGCCTAAGCGTGAGTTGGTATTATCGCGTTCCTGCGATAAGAAAATTTTGTTTTCAGACGGTGGTTTCAGGCTCCATGGCATGCCTAAAAATCTGATTTTATTCAGATCCTGGTCCAAAACTGGGTCCGGAGTCCCTGCGTAAACATGTGAAGTGGAGTAAATAGGCAGGTTGCCAGCAAAGTTGAAAGCCAGAATAGGACTTAATTGTCGAGCATCATTCGGCAGTGCAGAGAGTATGATGGCATCAATATCGGTCCTGCGATGTTCTTCGAACTCAATTTTACGTGTGTTAATCGATTGGCGAAGCTGTTTGTAACGCTGAGTGCTTGTTTCGGTATTTAGGAGCTGGGTTACCCTGGCTGAGAAATCCTGAGAGTCGCTAAACGATGCGCTGGATGTGATCTGGCCGCCTAGGGACTTGAATTCAGTTGTAAAGCCGTTTCTGACTCGCTCGCCCCAGTTAGTGTTGGGGGTGAGTATTGCTACTTTTTTCTTGCCGTCCTGCCGGGCTTTTTCTGCTACTTGTCTTGCCTCGCCGGTGACAGAAAGGCCAAATTGATAAATTCCCTCGCGATATTCGTCTTCTGAATAATTGAGCGCCAGAATAGGGGTGGCAATATTATTGGAATTAATAAGGTAAGAGACGAACTTTTTATTCAAAGGGCCTATGATCAAATCAACCTGTTCATCTGCAATAATAGGCGCGAGTAACCCTGCAGAATTAATTTTTGTTGAATCAAGAAACAGAAGTTGTGGTAGCTGAACACCGGGTCTTTGTTGGCGATAGTGAGCAATTAGGATGCCTTCTTTTATGGCTGTTGCTGCTTTGGATAGTTTGCCTTCGAAAGGTAAAAGGACAGCAATTTTCTCAATGTTTAAGGTCTGCTGATCAAGTTTTGCAAGTAGCGAGGGTGGGAGTATGTTTGCTGGGTGTTGGTTCCACAGCTGTCGCCAGTTACCGAAGGCTTGATACTGGGTGTCGAGTTGTTTATTGCTGCTCAGGGCGTTATATAGCTCATACCAGCCCTGTTCATAATACGAGTTATTTCCTGATCTTAGCTGGGCTGCCACCAGAGTGGGGTCAATTTTAGTGAGTGCTAACCAAATATCATCATGAGTAATCTGTATCTCTTCAGTGCTGCCTTGTACCTGGCCGATCTCAATACGTGTTTGGATGGCCTCAAAAGGCCGGTTTAGCATCTCAGTGGCAGATAGCTTTGAGTTAAGTAGCGTGAGTTTTTGCTGATTATTTAGAGTTTCTGCATCAAGTAAAAAGATGTTGCGGATCTGTAGTAGAGCGTTTTCCGGTGAGCCGCGGTTTATTGATTCATTAATGTAAAAGGTACCCAGATCAAAGCGTTGATCTGTTGAGATTATGCTGAGATCAATTTGATTGATTAATGTAAAAGCTTCGGCATAGCGGAAGTTCTCAATCAGGCCTAAAGCGGCTTCTGCTCTGATTTTTGAGGCTTCGGGTTCTTTTTTGCTATTTGCTTTGTTGATCAGGGCGTTCAGCTCAGCTTGAGCTTTCTGTTCATTGCTGAGTTCTGGTCCCTGAATTGATGTGTTGGGTGCGCAGCCTGCAATCACAAGGCAGAACGCTATGGTTGAGAGAGACAGACGCCATTGAAATTTCATATACTTCAAAACCCAAACCTTTAGATGGATGTAGTGATGTTAGAGCCAGCACTGTATGTTGTTGCGACCCCAATTGGAAATCTGCAGGATATGACTCAGAGGGCCATTGATGTGTTGCAGCAAGTAGAATTGATCGCTGCTGAAGATACGCGGCACAGTGCTCGTCTGATGGCGCATTTTGGCATCAACACCCGCCAGGTCTCCGTCCATGAACACAACGAACATCAGCGAATTGACACGATTGTACACCAGTTGCAATCAGGTGCCAGTGTTGCGCTCATTTCTGATGCTGGAACGCCTTTAATCTCAGACCCTGGTTACGTTGTGGTAAAGGGGGTGCGCGAAGCTGGCTTTAAGGTGGTTCCGGTTCCCGGTTGTGCTGCATTAATAACAGCATTGTCTGCTGCGGGGTTACCAACAGATCGTTTTGTTTTTGAGGGTTTTTTGGCGCATAAGTCATCTGCACGAAAGCAGCAGTTGAAAAATCTCGCGGATGAAACGCGTACTCTGGTTTTTTATGAATCTCCACATCGCATTCTGGCATCCTTAAATGATATGAAAGAGGTTTTTGGTGAACAGCGAGTGGTTGCTGTTGCCAGAGAGCTAACTAAAACCTACGAGACAATCCATGTGGAGCCGCTGGGTCAGTTGATTGAGTGGATCTCTTCAGATTCGAATCAGAAGAAAGGGGAGTTTGTTGTGGTGGTGCACGGCGCTTCTGGTGGTCAACAGGAGTTGGATGCAAAATCTCTGGAGATTCTGGATATCCTTCTATCTGAGCTGCCTATCAGCCAGGCGGCTTCCCTTGCGGCTAAAATCACGGGTTTAAAGAAAAAAGTGCTTTATCAGGCCGCCTTGGATCGCTAACTGCATCGGGTTTTGATAGTATGCGCGCCGAGGAGTTTGCCAGGCAGTCGCTGTCTCTATGAGATGGAGGAAAGTCCGGGCTCCAAAGGGTAGAGTGCCAGATAACGTCTGGGCGGCGCGAGCCGACGGAAAGTGCAGCAGAAAATATACCGCCTAAGCGTTTCGGTTTTCGGATCGGGGCGCCGGTAAGGTTGAAATGGTGCGGTAAGAGCGCACCGCGTGAGTGGCAACATTTCACGGCATGGTAAACCCCACTCGGAGCAAGACCAAATAGGGTTCCTACAGGCGTGACCCGCGCTGGAACCGGGTAGGTTGCTTGAGGTGCGTAGCGATGCGCATCCCAGATGAATGATTGTCCACGACAGAACCCGGCTTATCGGCAAACTCCTCATTTTATATTGCCTTTCATCTTTGATTGTTTTCACGTTTAAATAAATGTTTTAACTCCTGTTTTGCCTGCCGTTAATGCTAATGCCTTGATTTAGATGGTTCTTATCTGGGCGGTCGCTATCTCGTCTATTGATCCTGTTCATACAGTAATAAAAAACCTTTCCTGAGAGCTTCTTTACCCGGGCGCAAGCCTTGCTTTAGTTGTGGTTACTTTCTATAGTGTGCTTTAGTGGGATAAAGTGGGTAATTGTGGGTTTGTCTGTGTTTTAAGTGGAGTGAAAGGGTCAAAAAATGTTTAGGGGTGTTAATCAAATCAATCTGGATGCTAAGGGGCGCATGGCGATCCCGGCACGTTATCGTGAAAAAATCACGACGTGCTGCAGTGGCCAGCTTGTGGCGACGATTGACACCGAGGAGCGTTGTTTACTCCTGTACCCATTAGAAGAGTGGGAGGTTATTCAGGAGAAAATTGAATCTCTACCCAGCTTTAACCCTGCGGCTAGGCGTATCCAGCGATTGTTAATCGGACACGCAACCGACATTGATATGGATGGTAATGGCAGATTGCTATTACCTGGTCCGCTCCGTGAGTACGCCGAGCTGGACAAAAAAATAGTGTTATTAGGTCAGGGGCAGAAATTTGAGATCTGGAGTGAATCCAGATGGCTAGAGACCCGTGAAGAGTATCTCCAGGAAGTGAATGCCGGTACAGAAATGCCGGAAGAACTTCAGAATTTGTCGCTGTAAATAGAGGGCCCCCTTGTGAGCCAGGAATATAAACATATCACCGTTTTGCTGAACGAGGCTGTTGCAGCACTTGTTCAGGATAAGTCCGGTTTTTATGTCGATGGCACATTTGGCAGAGGCGGTCATACCGCTTTAGTGCTTGAACAGTTGGCCGAAGATGGGCAGATACTCGGCATAGATAAAGACCCAGAAGCCATAAAGTGTGCTCAGCAGCGTTTCGAAGATGAGCCGAGATTTTCAATCGCCCATGGTAGTTTTGCCCAGCTTCAGCAGTTTGTAACCGAGCGGGATATGCAGGGCAAGTTGGATGGGGTGTTATTGGATTTAGGTGTTTCCTCTCCCCAGCTAGATGACGCTTCCCGGGGCTTTAGTTTTTTGAACGATGGTCCGTTGGATATGCGCATGGATACCACACAGGGTGAAAGCGCAGCAGACTGGATTGCCAGAGCGGATGAGACTGAAATCGCAGATGTGATTTATACCTACGGGGAAGAAAGGTTCTCACGCAGAATGGCGCGCGCAATCGTCGCGCATCGAGCAGAAAACCCAATTACAACAACGGCGCAGTTAGCAAAAATTATTGCGGAGGCAAATCCGGCCTGGGAAAAAGGTAAAAACCCGGCTACCAGAGCATTTCAGGGAATTCGTATTTTTATTAATCGAGAGCTTGAGGATCTGGAGAATTGTCTGGATCAGGCGTTGGACATGCTTAAGGTGGGTGGAAGGCTGGTTGTGATTAGTTTTCACTCCCTAGAAGACCGGATTGTAAAACGTTTTATCCGTCAGCATGTAAAAGGTGATGAGCACCTTCCACAAGGTATTCCTTTTACCAACGATATGCTGAAAATCAGGATGAAAAATATTGGTAAGGCGGTAAAAGCAAGCGGATCAGAAACTGAGCAAAATGTCAGAGCTCGCAGTGCAGTAATGCGAGTTGCTGAAAAGGTTGCCTGATGCTCTCTTTCAGTGCTGTTCGCTTGGGCTTTCTTAAGCGCTCTAATGAGGAGAAGGAGAGCCATAAGGGTGTTTTTATTGCAGCAGAGGAACTACTGAGACCGTTTTTAGCGATTTTCTTGTTGGTTGTTGCGGTTGTTATCTCTTGTCTTGCTGTGGTTATGAGCTCATTTGAGTACCGTCAATTGTTTAATCAGTACCAGCAAATGATTACGCAAAGGGATGAGCTGCAGGTTGAGTGGGGTCAGCTGCTTTTGGAGCAAAGTGCCTGGGCCGCAAATAATCGTGTTGAACAGCAAGCGGTTAAACAGATTGGAATGAAAGTTCCGGATATTGAACAAATCGAGATTGTTATCAATGAGTGATGATAAGTTCATAGCAGATGCAGGAAGAGGATGGCGCCTATGGCTGGTGCTAGGGCTTCTTTTTGCTGTTGCTTTGGGCATCATGATTCGGATGCTGTCTCTGTATGTTGAAGAGCAGGCTTTTCTGCAAACTCAAGGTGATGCTCGTAGTTTGAGAACAGTGCAGGTGCCTGCCCATAGAGGCATTATTACCGACCGCAACGGGGAGCCGCTTGCGGTGAGTGCTCCGGTAGCCACTATTTGGGCTGACCCTGCAATGATGGATCTGCAGGATAATGGCCTTGCTCAGTTGGCTGTTTTGCTTAAAACCAATAAGAAAAAGCTGATTTCGAAACTGAGTAAAAATAGAGCTAAACGGTTCATTTATCTGCAGCGACAGGTAACCCCTGAAATTGCAGAGCAGGTTCGTAATCTGCAAGTAGACGGCATTCACGTTGACCGGGAATACAAACGTTACTACCCGGCAGCAGAAGTAACTACTCACTTAGTTGGATTTACGAATCTTGATGGTCAGGGGCAGGAAGGCCTTGAGCTGGCGTACGAAGATTGGTTGAAAGCGGAATCCGGCAAACAACTGGTTTTAAAAGATCGTTTAGGCAGGACAATCAAACATATCCGTGAAGTGGCTCCTGCACATCATGGCAACGATATTCAACTTAGTATCGATCTTCGTCTGCAATATCTGGCTTATCGAGAACTTAAAGCTGCAGTCAGCGCGCACAATGCGGATGGCGGTTCACTTGTAATGCTAGATGCAACAACGGGTGAGGTTCTGGCAATGGTAAACCAACCCTCATACAACCCGAACGATCCGCGACAGCGTATCTCTAGTGCGTTAAGAAATCGAGCAGTTACAGATACGTTTGAGCCAGGTTCAACAGTTAAACCAATGACAGTGGCAGCCGCATTGATGAGTGGGAAATATTCCCCAGATACGGTTGTAGATACTTCACCAGGTTACATGCGAGTTAAACGGAAAACGATTCGTGATCACCGTAACTACGGGGAAATTGACGTATCAACCATTATTACTAAGTCCAGTAATGTTGGGGTAACTAAATTGTCACTGAGTCTGCCAGAAGGGTCTGTGAGAAACCTTTATCACAATCTTGGTCTTGGACAGTCAACGGGGATTGGCTTTCCGGGTGAAAGCAGTGGTTATTTGCCCTATTTGAACAAAAAACAGCTTATAGAACGCGCGACCTTATCGTACGGCTACGGCGTTTCTGTAACGCCCTTACAGCTGGCTCAATCCTATCTGGCGCTGGCAAATGATGGCGTTGTAAGTCCGGTCAGCCTGATCAAACAGGAAAGTTCGGAAAAACCGGTCAGAGTGATGCCGGAGAGAGTGGCTAAGAATGTTCGTAAAATGATGGAAACAGTCATCAGTGTGAAAGGGACTGGACGTCGCGCTGCGATCCCTGGTTATAAAGTGGCGGGTAAAACCGGCACTGTGCACAAAGTGGGTAACGGCGGTTATATAGATGACCAGTATCTTTCATTCTTTGCAGGGATGGCTCCCGCGAGCAACCCAAAGTTAGTTACCGTCGTCATGGTCGATAATCCCAAAGGTCAGGAGTATTACGGCGGCGAGGTTGCGGCCCCTGTCTTTTCTCGTGCGGTGGGCGGGGCGCTACGTCTGATGAATGTTCCGCCGGATGATTGGGCAGAACCTGACGTCCATATGGCACAAAGGTAAGCAGGAATAGATATGAGTATTCACTGGAAGCTACAGGATCTAATACCAGAGTGGGTTGATCAGCCTGCTGCAGGTATTGTTGTGTCCTCAGTTTCTCAGGATAGCCGGAAAATTGAACCGGGCTCACTGTTTATTGCCAGAACAGGCCTGCAGCATAAAGGCATCGATTTTGTAGAAAGTGCCGTTAAAAATGGCGCGGCCGCTGTATTAGTTGATAGTGCTGAATTTTTAGATTGCCCTATGGTTTCTGTGCCAGTGATTGCAATCGATCAGCTTAATTCTGAGATTGGAAACATCGCTTCTCGTTTTTATGGTGCTCCGAGTGAATCATTATGTGTGATTGGAGTAACAGGGACTAATGGTAAAACTTCCTGTGCTCATTTTACGGCCCAGGCGATGAATGTTCTGGGAGTAAAAACCGCCATTATTGGTACGGTTGGGAATGGTTTTCCGGGAGAATTGGTGGCTGCGACTCATACAACACCTGACGCTATTGGTTTGCAGAAATTATTTGCCGAGCTCAAAGCAGCAGGTGCAGCAGCTGTAGTAATGGAAGTATCCAGCCATGCATTGGAGCAGGAAAGAGTTGCGGCCGTTAATTTTGATTACGCGCTTTTTACCAATCTCAGTCGAGATCATCTTGACTACCACGGCGATATGGAAAGTTACGGCGCAGCGAAAGCGAGGCTTTTTAAAAACTTTAACCTCAAAGCTGCAATTATTAATCGTGATGATGAATTTGGTAGGTTGTTACTTTCTGATAATCAAATTACGGGTAAAAAAGTTTCTGTAGGGCGTATGCAAGGAGATTACTCCGCTTCCGCATACCGTTTATCACTACGAGGCGTAGAAACGCAGTTAAAAACCCCGCTGGGCAGCTTGCAATTCATTAGCCCGGTTGTTGGGGAATTCAATCTCGATAACCTGTTGCTGGTTGCGGCTGTGTTGCTGGAGCAAGGTATATCAATTGAAGCTGTGGCTAAGAGTATTTCAGCTCTGGAATCCGTGCCCGGTCGCATGCAAACGGTTAGCTCAGAAGGTTGTCCGTTAGTCATTATTGATTATGCCCATACTCCGGATGCACTGGAAAAAGCACTGTCTTCAGCCAAGGCTCATACAGCAGGAAAGCTCTGGTGTGTTTTCGGTTGTGGTGGCGACAGAGATCAGGGCAAAAGAGCTTTGATGGGGGCTGCAGCAGATAAGCTGGCCGATTGTATTGTGGTAACAAGTGATAACCCACGAAGTGAAAACCCTGAACAAATAATTTCTATGATCCAAGCAGGAATTGATCTGCATACTCCAGCCATTGAAGCGGACCGAGCTGAAGCTATTCGTTTAGCTATAAAACAGGCGTCCACAGAGGATGTCATTCTGATTGCAGGCAAAGGTCATGAAGACTATCAGGAGGTTGAGGGCAAACGCCTTCCTTTCAGTGATCTTATGATCTGCAGACAGGCATTGGGGGTGGCAGCATGATTGGAACCTGGGAGCTTTCTGAACTGCAAAACCAATTTGGTGGTGAATGTACACAGGATTGCGAGTTTGCTCATGTGAGTACGGATACCCGTACCATCCAGAATGGGGACCTTTTTGTTGCCTTAGTGGGACCAAATTTTGACGGCCATAAATTTGTTGAGCAGGCCATGGCAAAAGGTGCTGTGGCTGCGGTAGTCACACGCAAGCTGCCTCTTAATCTACCCCAGTGGGTTGTTGAGGATACTCGTATTGCATTAGGTCAAATTGGTTTGGCAAACCGACTGCGTTTTCAAGGTGATGTTTATGCCATCACTGGAAGTAGTGGCAAAACGACAGTTAAAGAGATGCTTAATAGCATTCTAAGCCAGAGTAATAAGGTATTGGCGACTAAAGGGAATCTCAATAACGACATCGGTGTTCCTTTGACGCTATTTGAACTTGATGTCTCTCATCAGGTTGCTGTGATAGAGCAAGGAGCCAGCGCTAAAGGCGAAATTGCTTATACCACCGAGCTTTCTCTTCCGAATGTGGCTGTACTTAATAATGCTATGGGAGCTCATCTGGAGGGGTTTGGTTCACTTCAGGGTGTAGTGGAAGCAAAAGGAGAAATTTTCTCCAGGCTAGTTGAGAACAATGGCACCGCGATTATCAATTTGGATGATCCTAATGTTACTTACTGGCTTGAACTGACGAGAGAAAGTAAACGACTCACTTTTTCTCTGGAAAATAGTGAAGCCGATGTATACGCCTCGGCTATTAAAGCGGGAGATAATGGTTGTTACCAGTTTGAGCTTCACTTCAGACAAAACATAGTCCCTGTGCAATTAGAGGTCATGGGCAAGCATAACGTTGCTAATGCCTTGGCCGCTTCAACTGCAGTCATTGCGCAAGGAATGCCTCTGACAGAGATCGCGCAGGGGTTGCAGGTGTTCAGAGCGGTTCCGGGCAGAATGTGCCCGGCGAAATCACCTAAAGGGGCTTTAGTAATAGATGATAGCTACAACGCGAACCCCGGTTCAGTGAAAGCCGCAATTGACTTGTTGGTCAGTTTGCCGGGTGAATCGGTAATGGTGTTGGGCGATATGGCTGAGCTTGGAGATGATGCTGTAGCTCAGCATGAAGAGGTAGGCTGCCGGGCAGCGCAGAAGGGGACCACGAGCCTTTGGGCGACTGGTGCGCTGTCCCGGCACTCTGTTAATGCGTATCAAGCCCAGGGCGGGCTTGATGGCAGATTTTTTGAATCCAAAGATGAATTAACTGACGCACTTACTGAAAGAGCTACAGACGGGATGAATATCCTGATCAAAGGCTCCAGGAGTGCAGGAATGGATCAGGTTGTTAAGCAACTGATCGCAGGGGAATAATGAGCGATGCTTCCACTCTTAGCTGAATTTTTATCGGAATACTTTACAGCGTTTAAGGTCTTCCAATACCTGACCCTGCGGGGCATTCTGGGTGTGCTGACTGCGCTACTTATTTCTTTACTGGTTGGGCCTTTGGTTATTAATAAGTTACGCAGTAATCAGATTGGTCAGGCAATCCGGGATGATGGTCCTCAGTCGCATTTGAGTAAAGCCGGTACCCCAACTATGGGCGGGGCTTTGATTCTGGTGGCTATAGCGATCAGTACCTTGCTCTGGAGTGATCTAAGTAACAAATATGTTTGGATTACTCTAGGCGTTACGTTAATTTTCGGTGCTGTCGGCTGGGTGGATGATTACCGTAAAGTTGTTGAAAAAAATCCCCGTGGTTTACCTGCGCGTTGGAAGTACTTCTGGCAGTCAGTCGGTGGTATTGGAGCGGCTATTTTGCTGTATATGTTTGCGCAAACGCCAGCAGAAACTTCTTTGCTGATCCCTTTCCTCAAGGATGTATCCATTGAATTAGGTATTTTCTTCATCGTCTTTACCTACTTTGTGATTGTTGGCAGTTCGAATGCAGTGAATCTGACTGATGGTCTCGATGGTCTGGCAATCCTACCAACGGTTCTGGTTGCAGGTGCTCTCGGGGTTTTTGCTTACCTTTCCGGTCATATTAAGTTTGCGGATTATCTGTTGATTCCTTATATCGCCGGTTCAGGTGAACTGATCATCTTTTGTGGTGCGATTGTCGGTGCAGGCCTCGGTTTTCTTTGGTTTAACACCTATCCGGCACAAGTATTTATGGGTGATGTCGGTGCGTTATCGCTGGGTGCTGCGTTAGGTGTGATTGCAGTTATCGTTCGTCAGGAACTGGTGTTAGTAATCATGGGGGGCGTGTTTGTTGCTGAAACGGTCTCCGTAATTCTGCAGGTGGCTTCATTTAAATTGACCGGTAGGCGTATTTTCCGAATGGCTCCACTGCATCATCATTTTGAGCTTAAAGGCTGGCCTGAACCCAGAGTTATAGTGCGGTTCTGGATTATTACCGTTGTTTTGGTGCTGATCGGTTTGGCATCGTTGAAAATTCGTTAGGGAATGTTGGATAAATGAGTCTGATCGCTAGTGACAATTTTAAAATTGTAATCGGTTTGGGAAAAACCGGGCTGGCGTGTGCGCGTTTTTTGCAAAGGGAGGGCGTTCGTTTTGCTGTTGTCGATAGCCGTCAGAATCCACCTGGAGCGGATGAATTAGCCGCTGAAATGCCAGAAGTGCCTTTGACTTGTGGTGAATTTGACGCTGAGTTCCTGTGCTCTGCAGATGAATTATATGTCAGTCCTGGCGTTGCTATTAGTGATCCGGCGATTCAGATAGCGGCTAATAAGGGTGTAAAACTCAGCGGAGATATTGATCTTTTCTGCCGTAACGTATCAGCCCCAATAATTGCTATCACGGGTTCAAATGCTAAAAGCACAGTTACGACGCTTGTTGGAGAGATGGCGGTAGAAGCTGGGCTCAATGTCGGTGTATGTGGCAACATCGGAACTCCGGTTCTGGATATGCTGGAACAACCAGAAAAAGATATCTACGTTGTTGAGCTTTCCAGTTTTCAGTTGGAAACAACCAATGATCTTAGGGCGGAAGTCGCAACAGTTTTGAATATCAGCCCTGACCATATGGATCGTTACGAGACTATTCAGGATTACTATCAGGCAAAACATCGTATATTTCGTGGTGCGCGTAATGCGGTTGTTAATAGAGATGATGCACTTACAGCACCATTGCTGCCTAAAGGGGTAGACGTCTCTGCATACCATTTAGGCAAACCAGACTTAAAGTTATTTGGATTGTTGGAAGACTCAGGTGAACAGTTCCTTAGTTTAGGTAGAGATAAAATCCTACCGATCAGTGAGTTGAAGATTCGTGGTAAGCATAATGTGGCGAATGCTTTGGCCTCTTTGGCGTTAGGCAAAGCTGCAGGGTTGCCGCTCGATGCCATGGTACGGGCGCTGAAAAAGTTTCCGGGACTTGAGCATCGTTGCCAATGGGTAAGCGACTTTCAGGGTGTGAGTTACTTCAACGATTCCAAGGGTACTAATGTTGGCGCTACGGTGGCAGCACTTATCGGATTAGGCGATACCCTGCCAAGTGATGCCCGGATTGTTCTGATAGCCGGAGGTGTAGGTAAAGGAGCGGACTTTTCTGAACTGGTGCAACCAGTGAGCCAATACTGCCGTGAAGTTGTATATATCGGTGAAGATGGTGAACGACTGGCTGCTGCCTGCGGCAACGTGCGAACAGAAGCTGCAATGGGTATGTCCGAAGCGGTTTTGAAGGCATCAAAAGCCGCCATAGACGGCGACATTGTTCTGCTTTCACCCGCATGTGCCAGTTTTGATATGTTCAGCGGTTTTCCTGAGCGTGGAGAAAAATTTGTAACAGCGGTGAGGGCATTATGATTGCGTCTATTTTGCCTTCGTTAAAAATTACACCGGTTAAAACTCCTCAAGAGCTTTTGCCCTTTGACCCCTGGGTGTTGAGCTGTGCGGCGGCTTTGATCCTGATCGGCTTCGTCATGATCAGTTCGGCTTCACTTGATGTGGCATTAAAAAATACCGGAACCCCATATTTTTATGTGATCCGACAGGCCATATTTATCGCCATTGCGATTACAGGTGCATTAATTGTCTGGAAAATTCCTTTATCGTTTTGGGAAAGAACAGGGCATTGGTGGATGATTGGAGCAGGCATCTTACTGATTTTGGTATTGATCCCAGGTGTTGGCAAAGTTGTTAACGGAAGTCGTCGTTGGTTGCCTTTAGGCCCGATAAATCTGCAGGCTTCGGAAGTAGCGAAGTTCTGCATGGTTATGTATATGGGAGGTTATCTGGTAAGACGACTGGACGAGGTGAGAAGTAGCTGGAAAGGTATTGCAAAACCAACACTGCCGTTAGGTATTTTTTGCGTTTTACTCTATTTCGAGCCTGATTTCGGTGCTCTGGTTGTTTTAATGGGAACCGTGATGGGCATGATCTTTCTGGGAGGGATGCGGTTTTCACAGTTTCTCATGGTTATTACCGGTGTGATTGGGCTGCTTGTGGCGGTGGTCGGTTTGCAGCCCTATCGAATTGCGCGACTACAGAGCTTTTTAGACCCCTGGTCTGATCCTTTTGGTACGGGTTATCAGCTCTCTCAGGCCCAGATTGCTTTTGGACGTGGAGAATGGTTTGGAACGGGTTTGGGCAATAGTGTTCAAAAGCTTTTTTATCTACCAGAAGCGCATACTGATTTTGTGTTTTCAGTGATGGCAGAAGAACTCGGCTTTATGGGTGTGACTGCTTTGATCGCTATTTTTGCAGTGCTCATTGTCAGAATCTTCCGTATTGGCCGCAGAGCTGAAAAGAGCAAACAGTTTTTCAACGCTTATGTTTGTTATGGCTTCGCGATCATTCTTGCAGGTCAGGCGCTGATTAACATTGGCGTGAATGTTGGGGCGTTACCAACTAAGGGGCTTACCCTTCCCTTAGTCAGCTATGGTGGCAGTAGCTTACTCATTAGCTGTGCCATGTTAGCGGTGATTTTGAGAGTGGATTACGAACTCAAAATACATTCAATGTCCAAACCATCAAAGAAGGAGGAGGTTGCGTGAATAAGTCAAACTCCGTCGCTTTGATTATGGCTGGTGGTACAGGTGGTCACGTTTTCCCGGCACTGGCAACTGCTGAAAAATTGCAGGAACAGGGCGTGAATGTGCAATGGTTAGGTTCCCGACATGGTATCGAGGCAGAACTGGTTCCAAACGCCGGTATTCAATTGCACTCCATCGATGTAAAGGGGCTGAGAGGCAAAGGGAAGCTGAGCCTGTTATTAGCACCGTTTAAATTGTTGTTGGCATTGATACAGGCTTTGCTGGTGGTTCGGCGGGTGAATCCAGATGTTGTTCTGGGTTTGGGTGGTTTTGCATCGGGTCCAGGCGGTTTGGCTGCATGGATATTGAGAAAGCCGCTGATTATTCACGAGCAGAATGCTATAGCAGGCATGACTAATAAGGCGCTTTCTAAATTAACCAACAGAGTCTTTGAAGCATTCGAAGGTGCTTTCCCAGACGCAGTCTCTACCGAAACCATTGGTAATCCGATTCGTGGCAATATCCTGCAAATGGAGAAGCCTCAACAACGTTTTGATGGGCGTAGTGGTCAAATCAGGTTATTAGTTGTCGGTGGTAGCCTTGGGGCGAAAGCCATTAATGATCTGGTGCCTGAAGTGCTTGCTGAAATACCGCTGGAACAGCGACCTGAAGTTTGGCATCAGACGGGTAAACGCAATATAGAAGAAACCTTGCAACGCTACGAAGAGCTTGGCGTTGCCGGTTGCAAGGTCGTGCCGTTTATCGATGGTATGAATGAGGCATATGCCTGGGCTGATTTGGTGATTTGCAGAGCAGGAGCGCTGACTGTAAGTGAGATCAGTATCGCTGGGGTGGCATCTGTATTGGTTCCATTCCCATACGCGGTAGACGACCATCAGACTAAAAATGCCGGTTATTTGTCGGATCATGGTGCTGCCATTCTTATCCAGCAGAAAGATCTGACTGAAGAGCGTTTGAAGCAATTATTAACAGAACAACTGAATGAACGGCATCAGTTGTTAGAAATGGCAAACAAAGCAGCTGCTTTAGGTAAACCAGAAGCAGGACAGCAGTTGGCAGATGTCTGCCTAGAGGCAATGAGATAATGACACAGCAGAAAGCATTGACCCGATTTGAGATTCCAGAGATGCGCCGTATCAGCCGTATACATTTTATCGGTATCGGTGGGGTTGGTATGTGCGGTATAGCAGAAGTTTTGCTCAACCAGGGTTACAAAATTTCAGGTTCGGATATTAAAGCTTCTGCCACGACCAAACGGCTAGAAAGTCTGGGGATGGAGATATTCATAGGTCACGCAGAAAGTAACATCGCTGGAGTTGATGTTGTTGTAGTGTCTACTGCGGTTAATGAATCCAATCCAGAGGTAATCGCAGCTCGGGAACAACGAATTCCTATCGTCCGTCGTGCGGAGATGCTGGCTGAATTGATGCGGTACCGTCATGGTATTGCTGTATCAGGCACTCATGGGAAGACAACAACAACCAGCTTGCTGGCTTCAATTTTTGCCGAAGGTCAGCTAGATCCGACATTTGTCATTGGC
Organism: Neptuniibacter sp.; assembly: GCA_050633685.1. Lineage (GTDB taxonomy): Bacteria > Pseudomonadota > Gammaproteobacteria > Pseudomonadales > Balneatricaceae > Neptuniibacter. Next base: position 45,360 of record JBOEHA010000003.1, read on the forward strand.
GGCCGTCTGAACAGTGCTGGCACTAATGCGAAGATGGGTACCAGTCGTTATCTGGTAGCAGAGGCTGATGAAAGTGATGCCTCTTTCCTGCACCTTCAACCTATGGTTGCGATCGTTACCAATATTGACGCTGACCATATGGAAACCTATGAAAATGACTTTTCACGGTTGAAAAAAACCTTCGTAGAGTTCCTGCATAACCTACCTTTCTACGGCTTGGCCGTTATGTGTACCGATGATCCTGTCGTTTGTGAAATTCTGCCTGAGGTCAGCCGTCCGATCATTACCTACGGCGTAAATGAATATGCGGATTATCGTGCAGAAAATATTCGTTATGACGGTATGTACACACGTTTTACGGTAAAACGCCCAGCTGGGTTTGATGACCTGGACATATCACTGAATATGCCCGGACATCATAACGTGTTGAATGCTCTGTCCTGTATTGCAGTAGCCACGGATGAAGGTATTTCAGACCAGGCAATCTGTAGTGCTCTGGAAAAATTTGAAGGTGTTGGTCGGCGTTTCCAGATTCTCGGGGATGTCGAGGTTACCCATGGTAACGCCATGTTGGTGGATGATTATGGTCATCATCCTCGTGAAGTTAATGCGGTCGTGAAAGCTATACGTGAAGGTTGGTCAGATAAACGCCTGGTCATGATTTATCAGCCGCACCGTTATACCCGTACCCGTGATTTATACGAAGATTTTGTCGAAGTTTTGTCAGAAGTTGATGTTCTCTTGTTACTTGAGGTGTACCCCGCTGGGGAAGAAGCGATAGCAGGAGCAGATAGTCGAAGTTTGTGCCGGAGCATTCGTTTACGAGGTCAGCTGGACCCTGTTTTTGTCAGCGATAAGGAAACCGTAGCTGATGTTCTTAAGGGGATTTTGCAGCCGGGTGACCTGTTGTTGACGCAGGGAGCTGGGGATATTACCTCTCTGGCTCACCAGCTTAAACAAACTTCCCTGATTAGTGATGGGGGTGATGAGTGAGTTTTAGTGTTGATGCAGCCTTAAAGAACCAGCTTGGGAAAGTTGCAGTTGTTTTTGGCGGTAATTCATCTGAAAGGCCTGTGTCCCTGAAAAGTGGAGCAGCTGTTCTCAGTGCTTTGAAGCGAGCTGGTGTTGACGCTTTTGGTATTGATCTATGTGGTGAGAGTAATGATCTCAATCCAGTAGTTCAGCTTGAGGAAGCTGAGTTCGATAGAGCTTTTTTGATCCTGCATGGACCAGGCGGTGAAGATGGCACCTTGCAGGGAGTGCTCGAAATGATGGGCAAGCCCTACACAGGCAGTGGTGTCGCTGCTTCAGCAATTGGTATGGATAAGGTTCGTACCAAACAACTATGGATTGGAGCTGGCATACCAACCCCCCCATTTGCTCTGCTGGATGAAACTACCAATCTAGATCAGGTTGTCGAGCATTTGAGCTTCCCGATGATTGTAAAGCCTGCACACGAAGGCTCCAGCATCGGTATGAGCAAAGTATTTGACCACGATGGTCTGCGACAAGCATTGGCAACAGCGGGCGAATATGACCGTTGTGTGCTTGCGGAACGCTGGATGTCGGGTGATGAGTTTACCGTAGCTATTTTGGCAGGCAGGGCATTACCGCCAATTAAGCTGGTCACGGATCATGATTTTTACGATTTCAATGCTAAATACGTGTCAGACAGCACTCAGTATCGTTTTGATTCGGGGTTGAGTGATGAAAAACTGCAGGAATTGAAATCCCTATCAGAGCAAGCGTTTAGGTCTCTGGGTTGTAAGGGCTGGGGTAGGGTTGATGTGATGCAGGACGAAAGCGGTAATTTTCAACTGCTTGAAATAAATACTGCTCCGGGGATGACGGATCACAGTCTGGTGCCAATGGCGGCGGCAGAAGATGGTATCCCGTTTGAGCGTCTGGTCGTAGAAATACTGAAAGAAGGGGTGGAGTCAGTATGAAACTGTTTTCCGCACACCCTGAAGCTCAGGAGGTTGAAGGTGCACCCAAAGGTGCCAGCCGAGAGTATCCGGAACAGGTGCGGGAAAGTGAAGTTTCTGAGCAGGAAAAATGGTGGAAGCCTTTTTGGACTTTGTCGGCTCTGTTGATGTTTGTTGGAGTCACCTGGGGACTGAGTGCGCAACTGTTGCAGTGGATGGACCGACCAGTTGAAAGAGTTGTGATCTCGGGATCAACTCAGCATCTGGATCGCAAAGCTTTGGGTGAATCAATTGCTAAAGAGTTAAAGCGCCCGCTGTTAAAGGTGAATATTGCGCAGTTACAGGCTCAGGTTAAAGAGCAACCCTGGGTTAGAGGGGCTTCAGTCGGACGGGATTGGCCGGATACGCTGAAAATTGATATTGAGGAAGAAGTCCCAGTGGCGCGATGGGGTGAAAGAGGGTTATTGAACCATCAGGGTGATATTTTCTGGCCCGAGCTTAAAGAGCAGTATCGTTCACTGCCACGGTTAAGCGGCCCAGCACCGGATACAGAAAGGGTCATGTCACAATTTCATGATCTTAACCAGATGTTTCGAACAGCGGGGCTAAATGTTGTTGGTCTTGATCTTGAGGCCCGAGGAGCATGGACCCTAGAGCTGAATAACGACATAAAAGTTGTTGTTGGGCGGGAAAATATTAACGAACGGTTAGAGCGCTTTCTAGAGCTTTACCGTTTACGGTTGGCTGAAAAATCGGCTGAAATTGAACAGATAGATATCCGTTACACCCACGGTGTAGCAGTTAAGTGGCGTGATAAAACTGATGAAGAAAATGCAGGGTAAGCAGTATGGATCACACGATAAATAACAACATGATTGTGGCATTGGATATCGGTACCTCAAAGGTATTGTGTTTAGTGGCAGAGGTTGATGTCGAAGGTGCAATCGAAGTTATAGGTATCGGTTCGCATCCTTCGCGTGGCCTTAAGAAAGGGGTTGTGGTCAATATAGAGTCAACCGTTAGCTCCATCCAGAGAGCGGTTGAAGAAGCAGAACTCATGGCAGGCTGCAAAATACATTCAGTAACCGTTGGTATTGCCGGCAGTCATATCAGTAGTTTGAACTCACATGGCATTGTTGCTGTGCGTGATCGTGAGGTTACTGAATATGACATTGAAAGGGTAATTGATGCGGCGAGGGCGGTTGCTGTGCCTGCAGATCAGAAAACTCTGCACATACTGCCACAGGAATATGAGATTGATGGTTCCGAAGGAATCAAAGAGCCTTTGGGTATGTCAGGGGTTCGTCTTGAAGCCAAGGTTCATCTGGTAACAGGCTCGGTAAATGCAGCGCAGAATATCGAAAAATGTGTACGTCGCTGTGGGCTGGCCGTCGACAATTTGGTTCTTGAACAGTTGGCCTCAAGCTATTCGGTGCTGACTGAAGATGAGAAAGAGCTGGGCGTATGTATGGTGGATATAGGAGGGGGAACCTCAGATATATCCATCTTCACAGGCGGCGCTATTCGACACACCGCAGTGATCCCTATTGCAGGGGATCAGGTGACTAATGACATTGCGATGGCTCTGCGTACTCCAACTCAGCATGCTGAAGAAATTAAAGTTAAATATGCCTGTGCTTTGGCGCAGTTAGCAACGGCTGATGAGATGGTAAAGGTTCCTGGTGTTGGGGAAAGGCCTGCCAGAGATTTGTCACGCCAAGCATTGGCAGAGGTTGTGGAACCTCGCTATGAAGAGCTGTTTACCTTGATTCAGGCAGAGTTGCGCCGCAGTGGTTTTGAGGATTTGGTCGCTGCGGGCATCGTGCTGACCGGTGGCACTTCAAAAATGGAAGGTGCGGTTGAGTTAGCAGAAGAGATTTTTCACATGCCAGTTCGTCTTGCTAAACCGCATGGCGTCAAAGGTATGGAAGATTATCTAAACAGTCCGATCTTTGCGACAGGCATGGGGCTTCTTCAGTATGCCCAGCAGGATCATGTAGCGGAAGGTAACGGCGAGTTTGAACCCGTTAAGGCAGAATCCAGTCAAAAAGTTAGTGTTTTGGAAAAAATGAAAGCCTGGTTTCAGGGTAATTTCTGAAGTCAGGTTTAAGAATTTAATTAGTTTATATAGCTGTTTCAGTTTTTAGGCAGCATAACGAAGCGATAGTACAGCGTTGAGTACTAAAGGAGCTAAAGATGTTTGAGCTGTTGGATAGCGTACCGCAGAACGCAGTAATCAAAGTGATTGGTGTAGGCGGAGGCGGTGGCAACGCTGTGAAGCACATGGAAAGTGGAGACCTGGAAGGGGTGGAGTTTGTTTGTGCCAATACCGATGCACAAGCTCTGTCCTCGATGAGTACTAAACTGATTCAGTTAGGAAATACTCTGACCAAAGGTTTGGGAGCTGGCGCGAATCCGGAAGTGGGTCGTCAGGCTGCAATGGAAGATCGCGAACGTATAGCAGACATGCTTCAGGGCGCTGATATGGTCTTTATTACCGCAGGTATGGGTGGTGGTACAGGTACAGGTGCTGCCCCTGTAGTGGCAGAAGTGGCCAAAGAATTGGGTATTTTAACCGTTGCGGTAGTAACTAAACCCTTCCCGTTCGAAGGGCGTAAACGGATGAAAATTGCGAGCGAGGGAATTAAAGAACTGCGTGAAAACGTTGATTCCCTGATCATTATCCCAAATGAAAAGCTGATGCAGGTATTGGGGCGTAATTGCAGTTTGCTGAATGCATTCCAGTCTGCAAATGATGTTCTGAAAGGTGCGGTTCAGGGTATCTCTGATCTAATAACCCGTCCAGGCATGATTAACGTCGACTTCGCCGATGTTCGAACAGTTATGTCAGAAATGGGTATGGCTATGATGGGTACCGGTTGTGCCAAAGGTGAAGATCGTGCGGCAGAAGCGGCGGAAGCGGCAATCAAAAGCCCTCTCTTAGATAACGTGGACCTACGGGGAGCCAGCGGCATACTAGTGAATATTACAGCGGGTATGGATTTAAGCCTGGGTGAGTTCACCGAAGTCGGTAATCAGATAGAAGAATACGCTTCTGATAATGCGACGATTGTTGTGGGAACTGTTATCGATCCAGAGTTGTCAGATGAGATCAAAGTAACTGTGGTTGCTACTGGTCTGGATAAGCCGCAGGAAGTTGCCCGTCCGGTTTCAGAGAATGTGAAAAAGACTGATGGATCGCTTGATCTTGAGCAGATAGATTTACCTACCGTGCTGCGCCGCAAAAAAAATGAGGCTTTAGAAGGTCCTGCTGAGCCGCAGGAAGATTCTTTGCAACTTACCGGAACTGAGGGGGATGCGGGATATCTCGATATACCAACCTTTCTCAGAAGGCAAGCGGACTAGGGTTAAACTTTCTAATTAGTCATTTATTTGTTACTATCCAGCGCTAGTGTGGCCCACTGTAAATTTGGCAGAAAGAATGATTAGGCAGAGAACTTTAAAGAACAGCATCAAAGCAACTGGTATCGGCTTGCATACAGGTCAGAAAGTGTATTTAACACTGCGTCCTGCATCGGTAGATACTGGTATTGTATTTCGTCGTGTCGACCTGGATCCAGTAGTCGAGATTCCAGCTCGTGCTCACAATGTAGCAGACACAACGCTCTCTACTAATCTTGCGAAAGATGGCGTGCGTATTGCGACAGTTGAACACCTTCTTTCAGCTATGGCTGGATTGGGCATTGATAACGCATATGTAGACTTAAGTGCTGAAGAAGTCCCGATTATGGACGGCAGTGCAGCACCTTTTGTATTTTTGATTCAATCTGCTGGTTTGGCAGAGCAGGATAAAGCTAAACAATTCATCCGAATCAAAAAAGAAGTCAAAGTAGAACATGATGGCAAGTTTGCCAGCTTTAAACCATTTGATGGTTTTAAAGTGGGCTTTAAGATTGATTTTGACCATCCGGCTTTTGAAGGACGCAATATGGAATCCAGTCTGGATTTCTCAAGCACCTCCTTTGTTAAAGAAGTGAGCCGCGCGCGTACTTTTGGCTTTATGAGTGATTATGAATATCTTCGTTCGCAAAACCTGGCCTTAGGTGGCAGTTTTGATAATGCAATTGTGGTAGATGACTACCGCATTCTTAACGAAGATGGTCTGCGTTATGATGACGAATTCGTTAAGCATAAAGTACTCGATGCGGTAGGTGATCTTTATCTACTGGGTAAGAGCCTGATTGGCGAGTTCTATGGCAACAAGTCAGGGCATTATCTGAATAATCGCTTGCTACGTGAACTACTGGCGAATGAAGATGCCTGGGAAGTGGTTACTTTTGAAGAGAATGAGCAAAATGCTCCAATTTCTTACCAGAAGCCAATTCTTGCTGGATAAACCCAGCTAATAATGAGAAAGCCGAACTCTATTGTTCGGCTTTTTTTTGCACTTTTTTTATGGATTTATTTATTTGCCCTTTTAGATTCAAATTTTGCCCCCAATAAAGGTAGAATGCTGAGTTAATTTTGCCTCTCCAGTTGGATAGAGGATTGGATTTCGGACTTCACAGGTATAAGTCAAGATATGCTGACAGGACTGTTTAAGAAAGTTTTTGGTAGTAAAAACGATCGTGAGTTGAAGCGCATGAGTAAGGTGGTTAAAACCATCAATGCCTTGGAAAGCGATCTGGAAAAACTGACAGACGAGCAATTAAAGCAAAAAACTGTCGAATATCGTCAAAGACTCAGCGAAGGTGAAGCGCTGGATAAAATATTGCCAGAGGCCTTTGCAACTGTAAGGGAGGCATCTAAGCGTGTAATGGGCATGCGTCACTTTGATGTGCAGATGATCGGTGGTATGACTCTGCATGATGGTAAAGTGGCTGAAATGCGTACGGGTGAAGGTAAAACTCTCGTAGCAACCCTTGCGGTTTATCTGAATGCTTTGCCTGGCGAAGGGGTCCATGTAGTAACCGTAAATGACTATCTCGCGAGTCGAGATGCAGAGTGGATGCGCCCGCTTTACGAAGCTCTGGGCTTGACTGTAGGTATCGTTGTCTCAGGGCAAGACCCGCAGACCAAGAAAGCAGCATATGCGGCCGATATTACTTACGGAACCAATAATGAGTTTGGTTTTGATTATCTCCGTGACAACATGGCTTTCAGTACTGAAGAGAAAGCTCAGCGCGGATTTAATTTTGCTGTAGTCGACGAAGTTGACTCAATCCTGATTGATGAAGCCAGAACGCCACTGATTATCTCTGGTCCTGCCGAAGATAGTTCCCAGCTTTATATTGCTATCAATAAACTGATCCCTCAGCTTTCCAGATTTGATGGAGAGATTGATCCACAGGATGAAACTCAGGTTATTGAAGAGCACTTTGCAGTTGATGAAAAGAACAGGACTGTTGAGCTGACAGAGGCCGGGCATACCGCTGTAGAAGATATGCTGACAAAAGAAGGTTTGCTGGAGGAAGGCGATAGCCTCTATGCACCTCAGAACCTAAACCTGTTGCATCATGTGCTGGCAGGTTTGAGAGCTCACAACCTTTACCAACGTGATGTTGATTATATTGTTCAGAACAACGAAGTTGTAATCGTCGATGAGCATACCGGGCGTATGATGCCAGGCAGACGCTGGTCCGAAGGTCTGCATCAGGCGGTTGAAGCGAAAGAAGGCGTTTCAGTTCAGAACGAAAGCCAGACATTCGCTTCCACAACATTCCAGAATTACTTCCGTCTTTACAACAAGCTTTCTGGTATGACCGGTACTGCCGATACAGAAGCATTCGAATTACGCCAGATTTATGGTTTGGATGTGATTGTAATACCGACTAACAGACCAGTGTCACGAAAAGATGAGAATGATCTTGTTTATCTTACAGTCGAAGAGAAATACGCAGCCATCATAAAAGAGATCCGGGCGTGTCAGGAGTTGAAGAGACCTGTCCTGGTAGGTACTGCATCTATTGAATCTTCTGAGTTAATCTCCTCCTGGTTGAAGAAAGAAAAAGTAGAGCACAACGTGCTCAACGCTAAAAACCATGGTCGTGAGGCTTCTATTATTTCCCAGGCAGGTCGTCCGGGTGCGGTAACTATCGCAACTAACATGGCCGGCCGTGGTACCGATATTGTGCTCGGCGGTAAGCTAGAGACAGAAATTGCCGAATTGGAAAACCCAACAGAAGATCGAGTTGCTGAGCTGACTAAGGCATGGGAAGAGCGTCACAAGCAAGTACTTGAGGCGGGTGGTCTGCATATTGTGGGTACTGAACGCCATGAGTCCCGCCGTATTGATAACCAGTTGCGAGGACGTGCGGGCCGTCAGGGCGATCCTGGATCATCGCGTTTCTTCCTGTCCCTGGAAGATGATCTGATGCGCATCTTCGCTTCTGATCGTGTTCGTCAGTTGATGCAGGCGCTGGGTATGGAGCACGGCGAAGCGATCGAACATAAAATGGTTAGCAATGCGATAGAAAAAGCACAGCGTAAGGTTGAGGGGCGCAACTTTGATATTCGTAAAGCCTTGCTTGAATACGATGATGTGGCAAACGATCAGCGTACGGTTATTTACGAACAACGTAATGACCTGATGGCTACCGAAGATGTTTCTGAAACTGTTGATGCTATTCGTGATGAGGTTGTTGCAAATAAATTCAGTGAATATGTACCGCCTCAGAGTTTAGAAGAGCAGTGGGATATACCAGGATTAGAAAAAGCTCTGGAAACCGATTTCGGCGTTAAAATTCCTGTTCAGGAGTGGCTAGACGCCGACGACACTCTGCACGAGGAAACATTGCATCAGAAAGTTTATGACCACATTCTGGAAGTTTACAAACAGAAGGAAGTACAGGTAGGTGAACAGACCATGCGTACTTTCGAGAAGCAGGTCATGCTTCAGGTGCTGGATACATTGTGGAAAGAGCATCTACAAACAATGGATCATCTGCGTCAGGGTATTCATCTCAGGGGTTACGCACAGAAAAACCCAAAACAGGAATACAAGCGTGAGTCTTTCCATCTGTTCCAGGAATTGCTTGAGAATATCAAGCGCGATGTGATCCGTATTCTCAGCCATGTTCAGGTGCAACAGCCTGAAGATGTCGAGGAGATGGAAAAACAGCGTAGAGAGCAGGCTGAGCGACAGCAGATGGACTTTACTCATGACCAGAGCTCAGCAATGGGGGAAGAAACAGAAGCTTCATCTGAAGAAGCTGAAGCTCCAGCGCCATTTACGCGTGAAGGTCGTAAAGTCGGGCGTAATGAGCCATGTACTTGTGGTTCTGGTAAAAAATATAAACAGTGCTGCGGTAAGCTTTCTTAAATCCAGCACCTATTCACAATATAAGAAAGCAGCGGAAACGCTGCTTTCTTGGCTTTGGAGAGACGATATGGCAGTTGGACCAGCCACTTTCCCTGATAAAATGCACCCAGTAGCGGGCTTTAAATTGGGTACCGCATCTGCAGGAGTAAAAACTCCTGGCCGTAAAGACCTCGTAATTATGGAGGTTTGTGAGGGGAGCAGTGTTGCGGGTGTATTTACCAAAAATGCATTTTGCGCAGCCCCCGTTCAGATTTGTAAGCAGCATTTGACTCAAGCTGCGACGCGTTATCTGGTTACAAATACGGGGAATGCGAATGCAGGTACCGGTGATGAAGGTTATGCAGATGCAATTTCTGTATGTGAAGCAGTAGCAAAAGAAACAGGTTGTGATCTTGCTGCGGTTCTGCCTTTTTCAACAGGTGTTATTGGTGAAAAACTCCCGGTTGAAAAAATAACTACTGCAGTGCCGGCTGCTAATCTGGCCCTTACAGAAACTGGTTGGGATGATGCTGCAGAAGGCATCATGACAACGGATACGCGCATTAAAGGCTCTTCACGGCAGTTTAAGTACGCTGGAAAAACGGTGACTTTAACCGGTATTTCTAAAGGTGCGGGCATGATAAAGCCAAATATGGCGACGATGCTTGCATACGCAGCTACCGATGCGCAAATTGATTCTGAACTTTTAAATCAACTCCTTACCGATGCGGCGAATTGTTCGTTCAACCGTATTACGGTGGATAGTGATACTTCTACCAATGATTCTTGCATGTTGGTTGCTACAGGAAAGTCAGGTCTGGTTGTAAGTAAAGAAGAGCACGAGTTGTACGAACTGTTCAGTTCGGAGTTAAATGCGCTGATGCAGCAACTAGCCCATGCAATTGTTCGTGATGGTGAAGGTGCAACCAAGTTTGTCACTATTACTGTTGATTCAGCGGCCTCTCAGTCTGAGGCTTTGAGCACGGCTTACGATATTGCACACTCACCATTGGTGAAAACTGCGCTTTTTGCATCGGATCCAAACTGGGGGCGTATCTTAGCGGTTGTTGGAAGAGTGGGTATTGAAGAGCTTAACCTAGATGCTTTAGAGATTTACCTGGGAGATGTCCGTATTGTGAGTCAGGGTGGTCGTGATCCGGGTTATACAGAAGAAGCAGGTCAGGCGGTAATGGATAAGGAGGAAATTCTTATCCGCGTTGTGTTAAATCGTGGCTCCTTCAGTGAGACCGTATGGACGACAGACCTGTCTCATGATTATGTCAGTATCAATGCGGACTATCGCAGTTAATGTCTAAAAAACTGATCCACGTAGCTGCTGCGGTTATCCGAAACAAAAGCGGTCAGATTCTGATTGCTAAACGCCCGGATGATAAACATCAGGGTGGGCTCTGGGAGTTTCCGGGTGGAAAAGTTGAGCCGGGTGAGCCTGTCAAAATGGCGTTATCCCGGGAGCTCGAGGAAGAGCTTGGGATTGAGGTGCAGCAATGTGAGCCGTTGATCAAAGTTCCCCATCACTATACAGATAAATCAGTACTTTTAGATGTATATGAGGTAACAGAGTTTACTGGGCAGGCATGGGGTAAAGAGGGACAGCCAATTAAATGGATTGAGCCTTCAGAACTGGACAATTTTGAGTTTCCGGCCGCAAATCATCCGATCCTCAATGCCTGTGCTCTTCCTGAGGCATGGTTTATTACGCCTGCTACTAATCATCCAGTATCTGAAACTTTACAGCAAATAAACCGAGCTTATCAGCTTGGTGCCCGTGGGGTTATGTTGCGCGCGCATCAGTTGGATGATCACTCTTTTCAATCTTTATATCAGAAACTAAAGCCGGTTTGTCAGGAAAAGGGCATTCTTCTTTCAGTAAACAGAGATTGTGACATAGCGAATGAGCTGGGAGTTCAGGCATTACATTTGCGTTCTGGAGAGCTGAGAAAGCTTAAGGAACGTGGAGAATTCCAAGGGCGTTGGTTAAGTGCCTCTTGTCACTCTCCAGCAGAGTTAGAGGTGGCGGTTTCAAAAGGGGTGGATTTTGTAACCTTATCGCCCGTTTGCCCGACTCATTCTCATCCGGAAGTCGAGCCTATGGGCTGGAGTGAGTTCAAAGTGATTGCTGAGAGCTATCCATTGCCGGTCTACGCATTAGGTGGCGTTTCGATGGGCGACGTAGTGTTGGCAAGGAGGTCCGGGGCTCAGGGCATTGCAGCGATCAGTGCATGGTTGGAGGGGTAGGGGAATCCATTTCTGGTTGTTCTTCCAGTTCTCCGCTGCTGAAATCACTGACTGACTTCGATTCAGGAATTGCATACTCTTCGCTAGCCCAGGCACCCAGATCGATCATCTTGCAGCGTTCGCTGCAAAATGGGCGGAATTGATTACTGCTGTCGTATAGGTGTTCTTTTTCACAGGTAGGGCATTTAATTTTGGGTTTAGTCATGGCTTTATTCTTTGGCGTTGAGCAACAGTTGTTGATGTAAATTTAAAACCTTTTCCTGAAGAGTTTTCAGGTCGGCATCGTTGTTAATAATATAATGAGCAGACTGAATGCGTTCTTGTCTGCTTTTTTGTGCCGCAATAATGGCTTTAACCTGATCTGAGCTGTTGTTGTCCCTTTGCATAGTTCTTTGTATCTGAACCTGTTCAGTTACATCAACCACTACGATTTTATCAACCAATTCATGCTGATCGGTTTCGAGGAGTAATGGCGAAGCGAGTACAGTATACGGTGAATTGGATTGCGACAGTTGCAGAAGTATTTCTTCTCGGATCAGAGGGTGGAGTAGAGCTTCAAGCCATTTCCTTTCCTGCAGGTTATCAAAAACGATAGCTCTTAGCTTTTGCCTATTTAGGCCGCCAAGTTGATTGATTACAGATGCGCCGAAATGCATTTCAATTTCTTTCAGTGCTGGCGTTCCTGGTTCTACAACCTCTCGGGCAACAATGTCCGCGTCGACAACATTGATCCCTTGTTGTTCTAATAGCTCAGTAACGGCGCTTTTCCCGCTGCCGATGCCTCCGGTAATGCCTACAATAAACAAAGTTATACCCTGAGTAGTGCCAGATAACTTTCAGTTATCATGCTGCCCCAATATAGGGATATCCAACCTGCTATGGCGAGGTATGGGCCAAAAGGAATAGGGTTCTCTTTAGCATGTTTACTCAGCAAAATCATACAGATACCGAATACGGCACCGACCAGGGAACTTAGCAAAATTATTAGTGGGATTTGGGAAATACCCACCCAGGCACCTAAAGCCGCTAGTAGTTTAAAGTCGCCGTAGCCCATGCCTTCTTTGCCAGTGAGAAGCTTAAATGCCCAATAAACTGACCAGAGGCTGAGATAACCCGCCATTGCGCCGTAAACAGCGTTCTCCAGAGTGGTGAATAGCTCAAAACTGTTTACCAGAAGGCCAAGCCATAGTAGTGGAAGTGTAAGGCGGTCTGGGAGAAGCTGGTGATCAATATCGATGAAAATAAGGGAGATGAGAATCCAGGTAAATAGTGCAACAGCCAGACTGATTTCATTAAAACCAAAGGTATAAACGGCAAAACCTACGCTAACCGCAGATAGCAGCTCAATGAACGGGTATCTGAACGAAATTGGCGTTAGGCATTTTGCGCATTTGCCTCTTAGTATCAAATAACTGAGAACGGGAATGTTCTCGAACCATCTTATCTTATGGTCACACTTAGGGCAGGCAGAAGCAGGTATCGAGAGGTTGAATTGCTTCTCAGCTTCACTTTCGTTTATCTGCGTTTGCCATTCCCTTTCCATCATAATGGGCAGGCGGTAGATCACAACGTTTAGGAAGCTGCCCACGCATAGGGCCAATAGAGCTGCGCAGGCTATGGCCCAAAAAGGATCAATGTAAAAAGAAAACATTCAGCGTTAGACCACCTGACCAAGCTGGAATATCGGCAGATACATGGCGATAACAAGGCCGCCCACAAGAACACCCAATACAACCATAATTAAAGGTTCTAATAAGCTGGATAGATTGTCTACGGCGTTATCAACCTGTTCCTCATAGAAGTCAGCAATCTTCTCAAGCATCATCTCTAAAGAACCTGCTTCTTCGCCGATGGCGATCATCTGTTCGGTCATATTTGGGAAAACGCCTGTTATATTAACTGCGTTTTTCAATGACTGACCAGTAGATACGCCGTTTTTTATTTGTAGTATTGCATCACGGTACACGGCGTTTCCAGATGCCCCAGCCGCTGATTCTAAAGCGTCTACGAGAGGAACCCCTGCAGCAAAGGTGGTCGCTAGCGTGCGTGCGAAGCGCGCAACTGAAGCATTTTCTAGAATTTTTCCAATGACAGGTATTTTTAGAGCAAATTTGTCTACACTATCGCTTAATTTTGGAGATCGCTGAAGTGCTTTTTTGAATGTATAACCTGCGGCTATGACTACTAATAATGCTATCCACCACCATTCCTGAGCGAATTCGGAAAGCCCAATTACAAATTGTGTAAATGCAGGTAGATCTGCCCCAAAACCTTTAAAAACGGTTTCAAATTGAGGAACAACTTTCACCAGTAGTATTGCAGAAACAATGATACCAACAACGACAACGGCAGTTGGGTAAGTCAGGGCTTTTTTGATTTTAGCTTTTAAAGATTCTAGTTTTTCTTTATAAGTCGCAATTCGGTCAAGCATCTGCTCTAGTGCACCTGATTGTTCACCAGCATTAACAAGGTTGCAGTACAAATCGTCAAAATGTGTTGGGTGTTTGGCCAGAGCTGTGGATAGGTCTGTACCGCCATTTACATCATTTCTGATTGTGTAAACTATATCTTTCAGTTTTTTCTTTTCTATACCGCCTGCTGTAATTTCGAGGCCTTGAAGAAGAGGGACACCGGATTTCATCATGGTAGCCATTTGGCGGGTGAAAAATGCAATATCTACCGGTTTTATGGGTTTGTTTTCAGCGCTGAATAGGCTTGCGCCTGCTTGCTTTCTTACACCGGAAGGACTAATTCCTTGTTTTCGTAATTGGGCTTTTGCCAATGCAACAGAGGGAGCATCAATTTTTCCCTTGCTGGCATTGCCGTTTTTGTCTTTACCTTTCCATGTAAAAGTATATAGCTTGGCTTCATTTGCCATGATTGCTGCCCCGTTGGTCAGGTTTTGATCACACGATTCATCTCTTCTAGGCTGGTAATTCCTTCAGCCACTTTCGCTAAACCAGATTGTCTAAGATCCAGAAAGCCCTGAGATTTTGCTACCTTAAGTATATCCAGAGATGTGCCATTCTCCATAATTGCTTCAGCAATTTCAGGGGTCATCTTAAGCATTTCATAAATGCCAACCCTGCCTTTAAAGCCTCTGTTGCATTTATTGCAGCCTTCTGGATTGGCTTCAAACATATTCAGGCCTTTAATCTGCTCCTCGCTGAAACCTTCTTCTCTTAGTGTCGCTTCAGGAAGTGAAAGCGGTGATTTGCAGCTTTCACAGAGTCTTCGGCCCAGTCGTTGAGCAATAATTAAGCTGACAGATGTAGCAATATTGAAAGCCGGTACGCCCATATTTCTGAGTCGGGTGAGTGTCTCTGGGGAGCTATTGGTATGCAGGGTAGAAAGCACCATATGACCTGTTTGGGCGGCTTTAATCGCAATTTCGGCAGTTTCCAGATCTCGAATCTCACCCACCATCACCACATCGGGGTCTTGACGAAGGAAAGCACGAAGCGCTTCCGCGAATGTAAGCCCAACTTTGGTGTTAACGTGAACTTGGTTAATGCCTTCAAGGTTGATCTCTACAGGGTCTTCTGCAGTAGATATATTCCGTTCTTCTGTATTGAGAATATTCAGGCCGGTGTAGAGGGATACAGTTTTACCACTACCTGTCGGACCGGTTACCAGCACCATGCCTTGCGGCTGGTGGAGGGTTCCAAGATAGAGGTCTTTCTGCAATTCAGAGAAGCCTAAAGCTTCCACACCCATTTTGGCACTGCTGGGGTCGAGGATACGCAGTACAATTTTTTCGCCCCAGAGTGTTGGTAGTGTATTGACACGAAAGTCGATTGCTCTGTTTTTGGAAATTTTCATTTTTATGCGCCCATCCTGTGGAACGCGGCGTTCAGAAATGTCCATCTGCGACATGACTTTTAAACGGGCGGATAAGCGTGAAGCGAGGTTGGAAGGTGGTTTAGCAATTTCCTGAAGAATGCCATCGATTCGGCTACGTATACGATAGCTCTTTTCGTAAGGCTCAAAATGAATATCTGAAGCGCCATTTTTTATGGCGTCTAAAAGTATTTTATTTACAAAACGGACAATTGGCGCATCATTAGCTGCATCTTCTGCATTATCATCTTCTGGTGCGCCTTCACTGCCATCATCTATTTCAAGATTATCCAGGTCACTGTCGTCAAGATCATCCAGTGCACTGTTTTGTGTGTCCAGAAACGATTCAATTGCCCGGGTGAGTTTATCTTCTTCTACAATAACCGCTTCAGTTGTGATGCCGCTCTGGAATTTAAATTCGTCTAAAGCCTGTATGTTTGTGGGATCAGCTATTGCAACAAATAAACGTGTATCACGCTTCTGCAGAGGTAAAGCATGGTGTTTTGTAATCAGGGATTCTTTAATAAGGCCTTGCGGAAGTGAGCTTTGGTCCAAGGCATCAAGATCCAGAAGAGGTATACCAAACTCTTCTGAAGCCGCAGCCGCAGCTCTGTAAGCGCTGACAAGGCGTTGTTCAATGATGTAAGAGATAAAGGTTTGCTGCTTTTCGCGGCATTGCAGGGTTGCATCTGCAGCAACTTCAGCTGAGCAAACTCCCTCATTAACTAAGCGTTTAGCCAGTCCACTCAGGGGTTGGTTAGACAGCAAATTGAAAACCTCTCAGTACAATCCATGATTTATATCTATTATGGACTAAAATAACATTTGCGTGACGGTTTGGAAATGCGCATTATAGTGCTACTTTGATAGATATAATTATATCTGGGACAAGATATAGCTATGTCGCTGGCGTGTTTTTAAAAATGCGCTACAATTTGAAAGACTTGGTTGATTTCAAGGTTATTCGCTGGAGAAAATTATGAAAAGACAACAACAAGGTTTTACATTGATTGAATTGATGATCGTTGTAGCGATTATTGGTATCTTAGCGGCAATTGCTTTGCCTGCTTATCAACAATACACTGTTAGGGCAAAAGTATCAGAAGCTATCTTGGCTGCTTCACCTGGTAAAACCGCTGTTGCGGAATATGCAAGTGCTTATAATGCCATTCCTGGTTCGGGGTCAATTGCTGTTCAGTCTCAGAGTAGTACTTATGTTAGTGCTGTCAGTTGGGATGCATCTCAAGTACTTCTGGTAACGCTTACTAATACAGGTGAGAGTACTATTGACAATGAGGATATAGCTCTGGTTCCAACTTTGGGTAGTGGTGGCTTGGTTACTTGGGATTGTGGACCAGCTTCAGGAGCTGCATCGGAAGTAGCAACTTATCTACCTGCTACTTGTCAGTAGTCATTTTACTTTGCTGTTTTAAAGGAGGCTTAATAGCCTCCTTTTTGGTTATATAGATGAAACGAACAATAATTATACTGTTAATCGCTGCCTGCGTAGGCGTAACCTGGTATATCGTGAATACTAAGGAGCGGTTAACTCCTGAAGTGAAAAGCACTGTTGAAAACACTCTTCTTGGACGTGAAGAGTTCCCAGCCCGGCCAGTATGGTGGCAGGATGATTCGGTTCTGGCGGTGAGTGTTGTTCCCGGGACGGTTAATCCATACCAAGCTGCGGCAGACGCATGTAAGGTCTTAAAAGCAAATGGTGTGAATAACACATTTGTGGAGGTCTATGATGTGGTAAAGCTGCAGGATGAGCGTGATTGGGTGAAGCTTGCTGCGGACAGCTGTAAGTAAATTCGTCTAAAAACAGGGCTGAAAATTCAGCCCTGATCTTCTCTAGGCTTCTGTAAGCCGCATTGATAAATCCACTGCCTGACAATGTTTGGTCAGCGCACCGATTGAAATATAGTCCACACCTGTTTCAGCAATCGGTCTTAGGGTTGCATCAGTAATGCCACCAGACGCTTCAAGTTTAGCTTTGCCGTCGGTTATTTCGACCGATTTGCGCATATCTTCCAGTGAGAAGTTATCCAGCATAATAATGTCTGCGCCCGCATTCAGCGCCAGATTGAGCTCTTCCAGGGATTCAACTTCTACTTCAACAGGTTTGCCTGGTTCATTGTTTCGAGCCGTTTCAACGGCTTCGGTGATACCTCCACAGGCCATAATGTGGTTTTCTTTTATCAGAAATGCATCAAATAGACCGATGCGGTGGTTATAACAGCCTCCACAAGTGACTGCGTATTTTTGCGCGAAACGTAATCCGGGTAGGGTTTTGCGGGTATCAAGCAGTTTTACTGAGGTTCCAACGACTTTATCAGCATACTCTTTACTGACCGTTGAGGTGGCCGAGAGGGTCTGTAGGAAATTGAGCGCTGCGCGCTCTGCAGTTAACAGGCTGCGTGCAGAGCCTTTAGCCCAGAACAGAACCTGATCTTCCTTGACTTGATCGCCATCGTCTACCTGCCAGTCCAGTGATAATGTAGGATCTACTTGCTTAAATACTTCGTTCACCCAATCAACACCACAGATCACAGCAGCCTGACGGCTGATCACTCGAGCAGTAGCTTGTTGTGACTCAGGAATGAGTTGCGCAGTAATATCGCCGCTGCCGACATCTTCCTGCAGGGCTTGTTTTACCGCTTCAGGGATAAGGTGTTGAATGTCTGCACGCGTTAACATACTGGGTCCTGTGAATTACTGACAGGCTATCAACTGCTATAGCCTCTGTTAAAATGAACCGGTGATTTTATCTAAATTGAGAATCTGCGGGTAGAGCCTTAGTGAATATTGATCAACAAACTTGGCTGGATGGGGTCGAAATAGTACCTTCACCCAATAGTAATGAAAGACCTGATGCTGAGGATGTCAGTTTATTGGTCATTCATAACATTAGTCTGCCTCCAGGGAAGTATGGAGGCGGTTATGTGCAGAAGTTCTTTCAAAACCAACTGCCTGTTTCAGATGATCCCTATTTCGCAGAGATAAGTAGTTTGCAAGTTTCTGCGCATTTCCTCATTGAACGTAATGGTGAAGTCACTCAGTTTGTTCCTATGACTCAACGCGCTTGGCATGCCGGTGTGTCTACTTTTGAAGGCCGTGAGCACTGTAATGACTTTTCGGTCGGTATTGAGCTGGAAGGGTGTGATGAAGAGTCTTTTACCAATGAGCAATACCAATCCCTGTGTGTTCTGACAGAAAAAATCCGTTCTGTTTATCCTGCGATTACAGCGGAGAGGATTATAGGTCATTCAGATATTGCACCAGGCCGGAAAACGGATCCTGGTCCATGTTTTGACTGGCCAAGATATCTGAATGGGCTTGATCTCTCCTAAATAGGGAAAAGTCGGGAGAGTAAAGCAGGAACAGCGGTTTCTACCCGTAATATGCGCTCGCCTATATGAATGGATTCAAACCCGCATTGATTTAATTTTTCCACTTCATATGGAATAAAGCCTCCCTCCGGGCCTATGGCTAAAGTGGTAGGTTTATCCTCAGGAGCCGGGCAAGGTGTGGCGTTATAGGGATGAGCGAGCAAAGCTCTGGACTCTGCCGCAATGGTAGGGAGTTCATCTTCCACAAAAGGTTTGAAGCGCTTTCTAAGATGAACTTCAGGCATAACCGTGTCCCCGGCCTGCTCAAGCCCAAGTAGAAGGTGTTCATTTACCTGTCGCTCCAGAACCGGGCTGCCCCAGTAACTTTTATCTACCCGGTATGAGTTAATCAGGTACAACTTTTTTACCCCCATTGCTGAAACGGTCTGGAGTACACGCTTCAGCATCTTAGGGCGAGGCAGAGCCAGCAAGAGAGTAAGTGGTAATTCAGCCGGAGGGGAGCAGGTGAGATCAACCCTTAGAGCAATTTTATTATCAGATAGGCTGATGACCTCCCCAGACCCGATATTTCCATTTAATAAACCTACCTTTAACCGGTCACCAGGGGTCGGTTTTTGAACATTGTATATATGGGTGAATCGGCGATCATCCAGGACCGCAGTAACCGAATCAGTGAAATCACTTTCAAATAAAATTATTAAATTCATAGGGTTTTGCGGAATAAGATTGTTTTCAGGATTTTATGATTCTTAAGCGAAAATAAAAACATTAATTTAGATCAATTAATTGTATTGATTCTGGTAATGATAATGTTTATCAGTAGCGTTATGTTTTGTGTTGTGGTAATTTTAGCGAAAATTTGGTGTTAATTTATCGTTAACTATTAAAGGTGATTTCAGGTGAAGCTTAAGGTTCTTGTTTCTGCGGTCGTAATGGCATCCGCTACAAATGTAATTGCAGCTCAGAATTACGCGGATTTTCCGGTAACTGTTAAAGGTTACGAGGGTAAATCAGAACATTCTGTATCTTACACAGGACAAGCGGCTCGCCAGGTCCTTCATACCAGCCTGAAAAAACTCGCCGGCAAAGGTAATGGCCAGGCAAACCCAGAATTAAAAGCTAATATGTTGGCTTACTTTGAGGGAGAGGGCGCTGGGCGTGAAATTATCTCTCCAGCAACTAAAGGTGCTTTTGTAGTTGCTGAAACTCAGGTCGATGAACTGTCTAAAAAGAAAAACCTTGCTGGTAAAGCCTATAAAGGTTCTGTGCCTGGCTGGCCTGGCAATATGACAGGTCAGGAAGTGTTAGGCTTTATGATTGATAAAGCCTCTGCTTCGAATAAGGGTTATGACCCGCTGGCGGGTTATGACTATGCTCAGTTAATCTCCAAATTTACTATGGGCGCGGTTTTCTACAACCAGGCGGTAGATAATTATCTGGATGAAAAGCTAGAAGCTGACACTAAGCCAAACAGCAAAGCTTACGGTGAAGGTAAACCCTATACAGGCAAGGAGCATGTATGGGATGAAGCTTTTGGCTACTTTGGGGCGCAGGCGAATGCTCTGAACCTGACTGCAGATCAGGTCTATAAGGTCGCTAAACAGAAAGAAGATGCGCTTGTGTATGCGGATCTGAACAAAGATGGCAAAGTGTCTCTGTATAATGAGATGACATACGCGCATGCATACTATGCTGCGGGTTTCGATAAAGGTGGTAAAACAAACTACCTGCATACTATCGTTCAAGCGTTTGTTGATGGCCGTCAATTGATTGCTGATGCCAATGGTGAAGCGCTGACTGATCAGCAGCGTAACAAGCTGAAAGGTTATGCCAAAACTATCTCCGATAATTGGGAAATGGTCATTGCAGAAGCGGTCTTCAAATATGCCGGTTCTACCTATAAAGACCTTCAAAAGCTAAACGAAGCGATAGAGTCAAACGGTGATGCTGCTAAAGCATTCCGCACGTACGTAAAGCATTGGAGCGAATTGAAGGGTTTTGCTCTGGCACTGCAAACCGGTAAAGATAATCTGGGTGATACTGCCGTTAAGCTGAATCGGTTGATTGGCTACAGCCCTGTTCTTCTTGGAAATACACAGGTAGCAGGTCTTGATGCTAAAGGTAACTATATACAAGCGTCATCAATCAATATGAAAGAATACATGCTTCATATGCTGAAAGTTCAAAAGCTGATGGTTGACCAGTTTAGTGTCCAGGCGCGTGGTAACGACGTAATGGCAGATCTGGGTGATCTGGCGGATAAGCTCAGCTCAGGTAACAGCGTCGAAAACGATTAATTGTTTCTCTGTTGATACAATAAGCCAGTTCTGAACCAGAGCTGGCTTATTATTATGAGGTGGACGTGCTAGAAGCTGTTACACAGTTTTATCAGGACCTGATTATAGCTTTTACAGACCCCAAGAAAAGGGTGTTTTGGGGCTATCTTTTGATTTCTCTGGGTATCGCAATGTGCTGGGTTCGTTGGATTGCGCCTGGAGGCATCTCTAAGCTTAAAGACTGTCTATTCAATCGCCGGATCTGGTGGTCGCCTTCTGCAAGATCGGATTACGCTATTTTTTTGATCAACCGTTTCTCTTTTCTGTTTATAGCGCCACTGCTATTGGCCCAATTAACGGTTGCAACCTGGTTGTTTGAATCTTTGCATGACTGGGTGGGTTATCGTCCAGTCATAGGGCAGGACTGGCCAGACTGGTGTGTGATGCTCAGTTTTACTCTGTTCTATTTTGTTCTGGATGATTTTTTCCGCTTTTATTTACATAAGCTTTTACATGAAATCCCATGCTTATGGGCGTTTCACAAGGTGCATCATTCAGCCAGGGTACTGACTCCCATTACTGTTTTCAGAACCCATCCGGTAGAGGCGGTGCTGTTTTCTCTTAGAACAACATTAGTGCAGGCGATTTCAATTGCTCTGTTTGTGTTTTTCTTTGGCAGTAGGGCCGATCTAATCACGGTCTTAGGCGCAGGTGTTTTTGCTTTTGCTTTTAACATCACGGGTTCCAATCTACGTCATTCGCATATTGCTCTGGGTTACTGGCAGCGGCTTGAACGGTGGCTTATTTCACCTGCTCAGCACCAAATACATCACTCAACAAATCCAACTCATTTTGACAAAAACTACGGGGTGGTGCTATCAATCTGGGATCGTATGGGTGGGACCTTAGTACATTCTGAGCGGGGGCAGGAACTGGAATTTGGTCTCAGTAGGCATATTGAACAGGGTGAACAGAGTTTGCTCAATCTATATCTGGGGCCCTTTAGAGAGCTGTGGGAGCTTTTATTGAGCAGGATCACAAAAACAATGAAAGCCATCTATAACCGTTGATTGTTTATATCAATGATAACGGTTATCGTTTATGATTCTATTCTTAATAAAAGTAGATAATTTTTATCGTTTTGTAGATGTTGGATGTGTTTATGACGAAGAATTCTCTGGGTAAGTTTGTGTCTTCAATTGGGGCTTTTGCAGTCGTTTCTGTTGCGAGTCTGTTGCCGACTTCTCTATTTGCGGAAGAGTCAGGTCTGGTCAATGTTTATTCGGCTCGAAAAGAAGCTTTAATTAAACCGATGCTGGATCGTTTTAGCGAAGAAACCGGTATAACCGTTAACTTAGTTACTGGTAAAGCTGATGCGCTGTTAAAACGTTTGGAAGTGGAAGGCAGCGCTAGCCCTGCGGATCTGTTTGTCACTGTTGATGCTGGCCGTTTACATCGGGCAAAAGTTGCGGGTGTATTGCAGGTCGCCGGAAGTGAAAAGCTAAATGAAGTCATTCCGTCCAGTCTGCGTGATGCTGATGGATACTGGTATGGTATGTCACAGCGGGCGAGAACGATCTTTTATGTAAAAGATAAGGTTAACCCTGAAGAGCTTTCCACTTATGAAGATCTAGCCGATCCAAAGTGGAAAGGACGTATCTGCGTTCGATCTTCCAGTAATATCTACAATCAGTCTCTGGTCGCATCCTTGATAGATGCGAATGGTGTTGAGAAAACAGAAGAGTGGGCAAAAGGTCTGGTAAAAAACTTTGCTAAACCACCATCGGGTGGTGATACAGACCAGTTAAAAGCTGCGGCGGCAGGGGTTTGTGACCTGGCTTTGGCAAATACATATTACTTCGGGCGCCTACTGAACAGTAAAGATGCAGAAGCGCAGGCAATTGCATCTAAGCTTTCCGCATTCTGGCCAAATCAGGATGGTCGTGGCGTTCATATGAATGTGAGTGGCGTGGGTGTTACCAAGCATGCACGTAACATTGCTAATGCCATTAAACTGATGGAATTCATGGCATCAGATGCTTCACAGCTTTGGTATGCCGAAGCAAATAATGAATACCCAGCAGTATCTAAAGTTAAAATTCCTGCAAATCTGGCAACAATGGGTGAGTTTAAAACTGATGACATTGTGTTGAGTAAGCTGGGAGATAATAACCGAGCAGCGGTCGAATTGATGGATCGTGCCGGTTGGAAGTAAAGAGCCAGCAACGTTTTACTATTACCGCTGAATAATTTTACGCCTGTGGTGAAATCTCATCACAGGCGTTTTATGCCTTAAGAGCCCAATGAGATGTCTGTAGTATCATTGCCGAAAACAGAGCGAAAAATGAACTGGTTATCCAGCTCTTCGGTGTTGGTGGCTATGTTGCTCATGTTGCCTATTGTGGTAATCGTTGGCTTTGTTTTTAGCGGTTCGGTTGAGGTTTTTACTCATCTCTATCAAACCGTTCTGGTTGATTATGTCAGTAATTCTCTGCTGTTGATGTTTGGTGTGGGTATTGGGGTTCTTGTTCTGGGGATCCCTACCGCGTGGTTGACCAGCGTATGTGATTTTCCCGGAAGAGCTGTCTTTTCATGGGCGCTTTTACTGCCTCTGGCGGTGCCTGCTTACATTATTGCCTACACATACACGGGTTTGTTGGATTTTGCCGGCCCGGTTCAAACCTTTATTCGGGATGTTACCGGGCTGGGGTATGGTGAATACTGGTTTTTTGAAATCCGTTCCCTGACCGGCGCTATGCTGATGCTGGCTCTGGTGTTGTATCCCTATGTCTATCTATTGAGTCGTGCTGCATTTCTTGAGCAGTCCGCCAGTACCCTTGAGGTGAGTCGTACGCTGGGTTACAGCCAGTGGCAGGGGTTGTTTCGTTTGGCTTTACCCTTAGCAAGACCTGCCATAATCGCTGGATTAACGTTGGCGCTAATGGAAACGTTGGCCGATTACGGAACTGTTCAGTATTTTGGTGTCAGCACATTTACTACCGGTATTTTCCGTACCTTCTACGGTTTTGGTGACTCAGCCGCAGCCGCTCAGTTGGCTGCATTTCTGCTGGGCTTTGTGGCTCTGTTGGTATTGGTAGAAAAATATTCTCGCAGGAAGGCTCGTTATCATTCGTCATCTGAATATAAAGCTAAGGCGAAATTGATAGAGCTTAAAGGCTGGAAAGCTATTTTCGCTTTTCTGGTCTGCCTTGGTCCGGTGCTACTGGGTTTTATTATCCCTGCGGCAGTATTGGGCTACTGGAGCTTAGCTAAAGCCGATCTTTCTGACGGGGCTTTTGCAGAGTTGGCCTGGAACTCATTCTATCTGGCATTTCTGGCGGCGTTGATTGCGGTTGGTTTTGCCTTGCTCCTGGCATATGCGGGTCGCCTTAATCCAAGCAAGAAAGTGCGCTTATCCATTGCAACGGCAGGTATGGGCTATGCGTTACCCGGAACCATTATCGCGGTGGGTGTTATTATCCCATTTGCGTGGCTCGATCATCAGCTTATTGCAATTGCTAAAGAGTGGTTAGGAATTGATCCTGGCCTTATGTTGTCAGGTACGCTGGCAGCCTTATTGTTTGCCTATACAGTAAGGTTTCTGGCAGTGTCACTGGGTTCCGTGCAGAGTGGATTAGGGAAGATTAAGCCGAGTCTCGATGGTGCGGCCAGAACACTGGGCTGCGGGCCGATGCAGGTACTTAGAAAAATTCACGTTCCACTGATGCGTAGTTCTGTATTGACGGCGTTGTTGATTGTTTTTGTTGATGTCCTCAAAGAATTGCCTGCTACGCTGATATTGAGGCCATTTAACTTCAATACATTAGCTGTTCGCGCTTTTGAACTTGCTTCGGATGAGCGGCTGGTTGATGCAGCTCCTGCGTCACTGTTAATTGTTGCCGTTGGATTGTTACCCGTTATATTGCTAAGCCGCTCCATCTCTAAAGGTCGTGCGGGGAGTTAGACTATGAATGAACATTTAAATTTATCAGATGTGACCCTGGCATATGGCCAAACTGAGATTGTGCATAACGTATCTCTGAGTCTGAAAAAAGGTGAAATTGGATGTTTGTTGGGGCCAAGTGGTTGTGGTAAATCAACTCTGTTGCGGGCTATAGCAGGATTCGAGCCGGCAAAGTCAGGCTCGATTACCATGAAAGGTTTGTGCCTATCGTCTTCTGAGGTCAATGTGCCTACTGAGAAACGCAATATCGGTATGGTGTTTCAGGATATTGCTCTTTTCCCGCATATGACGATTGCCGAAAATATTATCTTCGGTATCAAAAAATGGTCATCATCCGAGAAAAAGGAACGGGTGCAGGAGTTGCTTCAGCTAGTGGGCTTGCCGGGTGTTGAGCAGCGTTACCCGCACTCACTTTCGGGTGGGCAGCAACAGCGTATAGCTTTAGCCAGAGCGTTGGCTCCTAAACCGGACCTCTTACTGATGGATGAGCCTTTTTCGGGTTTAGATGCCAACCTCAGGGAAACACTCGTGCCTGAAGTCAGAGACATCCTTAAACAGGAAGGAATTAGCGCAATTTTGGTGACTCATGATCAGATGGAAGCTTTTTCCATGGCTGATAAGATCGCCGTGATGCAGGACGGCGTGATCCAGCAATGGGGAACGGCATTTAATATCTATCATGAACCCAATACACGCTTTGTGGCTGATTTTATCGGTTTAGGGGAGTTCATGAGGGCGAGGGTGTTAGATGAATACTCCGTAGAGTGTGCTTTAGGTTATATCAAAGGGGATGAACCCATTAATTATCCTCCGGGTACTGAGGTTGAAATGCTCATCCGTCCAGATGATATTCAGCACTCAGAAGATGGACCGCTGTCCGGCGTGATCGTAAGTAAGTGGTTCCGTGGCTCGCATTATCTTTATCAAGTGAAATTGGTAAACGGCGAAGTCGTACCTTGTATCACTGCTTGTCACCATGATCATGACGTAGGTGAGTTACTTGGAATCAGTGTCCAACTGGACCATCTGGTATTACTGCCCTTCTGTGATGCAGAATCCGGTGTGTGTGGAATGCAAACGGCTGACGTTGTTCCTGCTCAGGCTGTTTAGTTTCTTATAAGCACGATGTAGGATTGAGCTTCCACTTAAATTCAGGCCTTTCATTATGGCAACTCGACCTGATCTACTTCAGGGAGAAATTCGAACTACGCTTATCAAAATGACACTTCCGATGATTTTTGGAATTGTCAGTTTGATGCTCTTCAATATTGCAGACCTGTATTTTGTCAGCCGCCTGGGTACGCAGCCTCTTGCTGCCCTGGGTTTTACCTTTCCTGTCTGTTTTACGGTCATCAGTTTAGCAATTGGTTTGGGTATTGGGACTTCGGCCACACTGGCGAAGTTATTGGGTGCAGGTAATCATGAAGAGGCCCGTTCTCTGGCAACGGATAATCTTATTACTGTTGCTCTGTTAACTCTCGTTCTTTCAGTTCTATTTCAGGGTTTATTATCGTTCATTTTTGCTGCAATGGGGGCGGGGCCAGAGTTAATGCCTTTGATATTCAGTTATATGAACCTATGGTTGATCGGTTCTGTATTTCTGGTGGTTAATATGGTGTGCAATGCATGTATGCGCGCAACCGGAGATACAAAAATGCCTGCGTATCTAATGGCGGGTTCTTCATTGTTAAATTTTATTCTGGACCCGATTTTTATATTTGGATTGGGGCCTGTAACTGAAATGGGAATTCAGGGTGCCTCGCTGGCAAGCTGCATTGCGTGGTCTCTAACGACTGTGGTGGCTTTGTATATTTTGTTTAGGAAAAAGCGCTTACTTGCGTTCCAAAGAATGGAATTCGGAAGGTATATCGCCCATAGCCGTAGCGTGATGAAAATCGGTATTCCAGCGGCACTTTCGAATATGATGACTCCGCTTGCCCAGGGGTTTTTAACCTACTTGGTAGCGTCCCATGGTGCGGAGGCGGTGGCCGCTTTTGGGGTAGGGAATCGTATAGAATCTCTCTCGTTGCTGGCCTGTCTTGCGCTTTCAATGACGCTGCCACCTTTTATTAGTCAGAACTATGGAGCTGCCAAATTTCTTAGGGTGAAACAGGCATATCTGATGGCCTCAAAATTTGCGGTTGTCTGGCAAATGCTGGTGTTTATTGCACTGATTCTAACGGCTGAAATGGTTGCTGCTGCCTTCAGTGATAAGGAAGAGGTGCAACGATTGATTATTTTGTGGATTTGTATCGTTCCTATCGGATTTGGTTTTCAGGCTGTAACTTTTCTAACTGCATCCAGTTTTAATGCGCTGCATCAACCCATCAGGGCGATGCGTATTAGTGTTATAAGGCTTTTTGTATTCTCATTGCCTTTTGCTTGGGTTGGTTCTTATCTATTTGAAATAAAAGGTATGTTTTTGGCTTTGGTCTTGGCGAATGCGGGTGTGGCTTTGTTGTCGTTTAAATCCATTAATCGTTATATATGTAAACTTTAATATTGCATGTGCGTTACATGCGCTTTTTTTCTCAGTAATTAACGGATTAGTAATAGGTTGCAATTAGTATTGGCGCGTTCAACCAAAGTCATATTATTATCAGCTGTGGGTTAATAATATGATCAATGCAAGGTCAAGGGTTGATCGATCACAAATATATAATTAGAAGTAACCCATCAAAGTGAATAGTAATAATTAAAGGGGATGTAAGCATGAGTCAGAAAATTGCACTCGTGACTGGTGGTACTGGCGGTTTAGGTACTTCGATCTGCCGTACACTGGCAGATGACGGTTTTCGCGTTGTAGCTGGATACAACAGTGGTGGTAATCACGATAAAGCTAAAGCGTGGCAGGAAGAGCAGAGAAAGGACGGCTATGAGATTGATGTGGCCTATGGTGATGTAACCGATGCTGAATCTTGTGCGCAATGTATTGCTACGGTAGAGGAGTTAACAGGCGGTTCGGTAGATATCCTGATTAACAATGCTGGTATTACGCGTGACGGTCAGTTCAAGAAAATGAGCTGGGAACAGTGGGACGAAGTTTTGTCTGCTAACCTGGACTCTATGTTCCATATGACACGCCTGGTGATCAACGGCATGATTGATAAAGGCTGGGGCCGTGTTATTAATATTTCATCTGTAAACGCTCAGAAAGGTCAGTTTGGCCAGTGTAACTATTCTGCAGCTAAAGCAGGTATCCATGGTTTCACTAAAGCGCTGGCTCAGGAAGTTGCGCGTAAAGGTGTAACTGTAAACACGGTTTCTCCGGGTTATATCAAAACTGCAATGGTAGCGAAAATTGCTCAGGAAATTCAGGATCAGATCTGCGCAGGTATCCCTGTAGGTCGTTTCGGTACTCCTGAAGAGATTGGGCGTATGTGTGCGTTCCTGTCTGATGACCATTCTGGCTATATCACGGGTGCGGATATGTCTGTGAACGGTGGTTTGCACATGTCTTAAGGCTTGCCTTAAATGATAAAAAAAACCGCGACTACGTTCGCGGTTTTTTTGTGTCTGAGTCATTCAGAATTGAACAACCACAAACAAAAACGCCCTGAAAAATCAGGGCGTTTAAATTGTCAGAAAAAGCTAGATTACTTAGCTTCTTCGTAAGCCTTAACACCAGCGACAATAGCTTCTTTCGCTGCAGCTGCGTTACCCCAGCCTTCAACTTTAACCCACTTGCCTTCTTCAAGACCTTTGTAGTTCTCGAAGAAGTGTTTGATGCGGTCCAGTTCAAGCTGTGGCAGGTCTTCGATGTCGTTTACATCACGGTAAGCTTTAGTCAGCTTGTCGTGTGGAACAGCAACCAGTTTAGCGTCTTCACCCGCTTCGTCAGTCATATTAAGGACGCCAACAGGGCGGCAACGAATTACAGAACCAGCAATTACTGGGTATGGAGTCATTACCAATACGTCCAGTGCATCGCCATCGTCAGCCAGAGTGTTGTTGATATAACCGTAGTTAGCTGGGTAGAACATTGGTGCAGCCATGAAACGGTCTACGAAGATTGCATCTTCTTCTTTTTCGATCTCGTATTTAACCGGAGAGCTTTCTGCCGGGATTTCGATGATAACGTACAGATCGTTTGGTAAGTCTTTACCTGCTGGTACTTGTGCGAAGCCCATATTTGTCTTCCTGTAAGCTGTTATGAAATTGGTTATATCTTAGTCTGGGAATTATGTCCCAGACTAATGCTCGAATGAATACTACTTAAAGCTGAATCATCTATTCAGTTCGGCTGCTTGTCCTGTACTTTCTGGCGAATGGTAAGACAGCAATGCATTAACTTCTTCTTTGGAACCCAGTGCAACTGCGCTACGTTGATGAATGTGTTTTGGTTCCAGATCCATAATGTCTTTATAGCAAGTGCTGGATATGCCATCAGCTTGCTCAATTAACATACTCATTGGATTGCCTTCGTACATTAAACGCAATTTTCCTGGTTTCGCAGGATCACGGCTGTCCCACGGGTAAGTGAAAATGCCGCCGCGGGTTAAGACGCGGTGTACTTCTGCAACCATGGAAGCGATCCAGCGCATGTTGAAATTCTTTTCACGAGGACCATCAGCGCCCTGTAAAAGATCTCCCACATAGTTACGCATTTCGTCTTCCCAGAAACGATGGTTGGACATGTTAACGGCAAACTCTTTTGTCGTAGCGGGAATAGTTACCTGTTCGCGAGTCAGGATAAAGTCGCCAGTGTGAGCCAGAGTAAAGAAGTTAACCCCGTGGCCTGTTGTCAGTGCCAGAACAGATGACTGACCGTATAGGACATAACCGGAAGCAATTTGTTTACGACCACATTGCAGATAGGCTTCATCTTGGCTTGGATCCATGCCCTCGGGCATAGCCAGGATAGAGAAAATTGTGCCGACTGAGACATTGACATCAATGTTTGAGGAGCCATCCAGGGGATCAAAGATGACCAGGTACTTACCTTCAGGGTTTCCAGCAACAGGATGATCTTCCTCTTCAGAAGCAAGTCCGGCCACCAATGGATTATCCAACAGGAACTTCTTCAGAAGATCGTTGGCAATGACATCCATTTTTTTCTGGGTTTCACCTTGAACGTTTGTGTTATCCGTCGCACCCAGAACACCTGCTAATTCACCTTCACGAAGCTGGATCGCAACTTCTTTGCAGGCAAGCATAAGAGTACCAATCAAATCGACTAGAGTGTCTTCGGTTTCCTGTTGTTTCAGGAACTGGCTCAGCAGTAACATTCTTGAATTTTCTCTCATAAGAGTAGTTAAAAAGATGGGCGTGAATTTTACGTTAAAGTTATATGAAATGCATGAGTTTCTGCGTAATTTAGCTAGAAAAAACGTATTTTTTCAGCGGCTCACTCATTCTGGAAAACTGTTATGATTGCCACTGGTTTTTTGGGAGGTGATTAGGTGCATATTCATATACTCGGAATCTGCGGAACATTCATGGGTTCTTTGGCGATTCTGGCAAAACAATTGGGTCATAAAGTGACAGGGTCGGATCAGAATGTTTATCCACCTATGAGCACGCAGCTGGAACAGCAAGGTATCGAGCTGATTCAAGGTTATGGTCCTGAGCAGTTTGAGCCAGAACCAGATTTGGTGATTGTTGGTAATGCCATGTCACGGGGAAACCCGGCCGTTGAATATGTTTTAAATAAAGGTTTGAAATACACCTCCGGGCCGCAATGGTTATCTGAAAATTTATTAAATGAGAAATGGGTACTGGCAGTGGCGGGTACCCATGGAAAAACCACTACCTCCACAATGCTGGCCTGGATTCTGGATCACGCAGGCATGGAGCCGGGGTTTCTGATCGGAGGTGTGCCTCTGGATTTTGGGGTGTCGGCAAGAATCGGAAGCTCACCTTTCTTTGTCATTGAAGCGGACGAATACGACACGGCTTTTTTTGATAAACGCTCTAAGTTTGTACATTATCATCCGCGAACGCTGATCATGAATAATCTTGAGTATGACCATGCAGATATATTCCCGGATTTGGCGTCAATCCAGCGCCAGTTTCACCACTTGGTCAGAATTGTGCCCGGCAACGGCCAGATTATTTTCCCTCAGGGTGAAGGTGCATTGGATGAAGTTGTCGAAATGGGTGCCTGGACAGAGATTGCCCGCACCAGTTTGGCCTCTGATGGCAGCGAGTGGCAGGCTAAACTGATTACTGAAGATGGCAGCCAGTTTGAGGTTTACCATCAAGGCAAGCTGCAAGGTCAGGTGCGTTGGACGATGACAGGTGATCACAGTGTCAGTAATGGTCTTGCGGCTATTGCAGCTGCTCGTAATGTGGGTGTGCAACCACATCATGCTATTGAGGCTTTGAATGAGTTCGGTGGCGTAAAAAGGCGAATGGAATTGTTGGCTGAAGTGGATGGTGTTCGGGTCTATGACGATTTTGCGCATCACCCTACAGCGATTGATACTACGTTGAAAGGTATACGAGCTCAGGTAGGGACAGGTAAAGTGATCGCTGTTATTGAACCGCGTTCAAATACCATGCGCCTTGGAACTCACCAGTCTCTTCTGGCTGAATCTGTCTCTGCGGCGGATCAGGTTTGTTGGTACCAGCCATCGGGTATGGACTGGTCTTTAGATTCGGTAGCCGCTAGTTCTCCAGTGCCTGCTGTAGTCTATTCTGATACAGAAGAACTTATCGGTCAGCTAGCAGAGAAGTTGGAATCCGGTAGCCACGTGGTGATTATGAGTAATGGTGGTTTTGAAGGTATTCACCAGCGTCTGATCAATAAATTAAAAAGCAGAAATAGCTAAGCGGAACCTGAAATGGCGCAAGCAAACCGAGAAAAAATAACTTTGGCAATCACTGGAGCCTCCGGTGTGCAGTATGCCTTGAGGCTATTACAGTGTTTAGTTGCCGCAGATAAACAAGTGTTTGTATTGATCTCCCGAGCTGCTCAGGTTGTCATTCATACAGAAACTGATTTAAAACTGCCTGGAACTCCAGCCGAGCAGGAGCTGTTTCTTACTCAGTATTATTCTGCTGAGCCAGAACAGATAAAAGTGTTTGGCCGTGAGCAGTGGATGGCGCCAGTGGCTTCAGGATCAGGTGCCCCGAGTAAAATGGTTGTCTGCCCATGTAGTACTGGGTCATTGTCCGCGATTGCCTGTGGTGCCAGCAACAACCTGATTGAACGCGCTGCGGATGTGACGCTCAAGGAAAGAAGAAAGTTAATACTGGTTCCCAGAGAGGCACCGTATTCTGAAATTCATCTGGAGCATATGTTAAAGCTCACAAAAATGGGTAGTGTAGTGATCCCTGCCAGTCCTGGTTTCTATAACCGGCCTGAAACTGTGGAAGACATGGTTGATTTTGTTGTTGCCAGAATTCTCAATCAGTTAGACATCGAACAGAATTTATTGCCGCAATGGGGTGATAACCTTATTTAGATGAAATCGAATTACTGCACAGGTAGAATGCCTGATCAGTTAGTTGCTTCTATTGTCAGTACGGTTTGCTAAATGCCTAAAATTCTTGCCCTGGATACTTCCACCGATGCTTGTTCTGTTGCCCTAAACCTAGATGGTGAAATCATTGAAGATTTCCGGGTTATTCCAAGGCAGCATACTCAGCAACTGCTTCCTATGGTTCAGGATTTAATGACTAAAGCAGGTATCCGTATCTCCGATCTGGATGCCTTAGCTTTTGGGCGAGGTCCAGGTTCATTTGCGGGTATACGTATCGCAACCGGAGCTACTCAGGGGCTTGCTTATGCGGCGGAACTGCCTGTTTTACCGGTATCGACACTTGAAGCCATGGCGTTGGCAGCACACAGAAAAGAGCAGGCAAATATGATTACAGCCGCTCTGGATGCCAGAATGGATGAGATCTATGTGGCGGCATATGATTGTAAATCCGGCATGCCGGAGATCGTCCTGACCGAACAAGTTTGTGCTCCTCAGGATCTGGTATTGCAGCCCGATAACTATTTTGCGGTGGGTAGTGGTTGGCGATATCTGGATGATATGAGTGAACAGGTACGCAGCTCCGTGACTCTGGCTGAAGATACCTATTACCCATCTGCTCAGGATATGCTAATCCTCGCAGAAAGAGATTTTAAACAGGGCCAGGCTGTTCCTGCGGAACAGGCTATACCTGTTTACCTTCGTGATGAAATTGCCTGGAAGAAAAAGGATCAACAGTAAATGGAACTATTTCAGGTCGTCATACTTGCTCTATTGCAGGGATTGACTGAATTCTTACCCATCAGTAGCTCGGCTCATCTAATCCTGCCATCACAACTTCTGGGTTGGCCTGATCAGGGGCTTGCCTTTGATGTAGGTGTGCATGTCGGGACACTCGTAGCAGTGGTTTACTATTTTCGTTGCGACCTCATTAAAATGTTTTTTGCCTGGACCCGCAGTTTATCTGGAGAACGCTCAACGGATTCGCGCCTGGCCTGGTTTGTGATCTGGGCAACGCTGCCAGCAATATTTGTGGGTTTTGTGTTTGCGGACTTTATTGACCAGAATCTGAGGTCGATACTGGTGATTGCGGGTACAACTCTGATCTTCGGTGGTCTTTTAGCCTGGGCGGATTTGAGCCGAATGGAAAACCGTGATCTGACAAACATAACTTTAAAAGATGCCATCGTGATCGGCTGTTGTCAGGCGCTGGCACTGATCCCCGGTACTTCTCGTAGTGGTGTAACCATCACCGCAGCCCTGATGATGGGTTTAGACAGGCAGTCAGCTGCACGTTTTTCGTTTCTGTTATCAGTCCCTGTGATTCTTGGGGCCGGATTGGTAAAAACTCTGGATCTGATTGCTATGGGTGACAGTGCGCCTTGGATGATGGTGGCTACAGGCACCCTGATCGCAGGAATAAGCGCTTACTGTTGCATCCATTTGTTTCTTAAATGGCTGGACCGTATTGGCATGATGCCATTTGTGATCTACAGAGCGATTCTGGGTGTTGTGTTAATTGCTGTCTGGTTTATGACTGGGTCATAACCGTGAGAACTCTTTCCACAGTTGATCACATCGCAGTGTACCCGTTAGATTTGGAGTTTCAGCCTGGTGCTGTCGCCCTGGCTGAACAACTGGGCCTTAATGTTTTGCCATATGACTGCAAAGCAGAGTTCAGGGATCGCTTTGAACTCATTCTTGAAGTGACAGAAAAAGGTCTACAGATTCAACCTACGGGTAAAGGTGCTCCAGGAGCAACACGAGTCGATTTTCTATCCGGCTCTGTCGCTCATCGTCGCCAGTTTGGTGGCGGTAAAGGTCAAATGATTGCCAAGGCTGTAGGTGTAAAAGGTGCGGTGAAACCAACTGTGCTTGATGCAACGGCGGGTTTAGGAAAAGATGCATTTGTTCTTGCTACTCTGGGTTGTCAGGTGACAATGTTGGAGCGCTCTCCAGTTATCCATGCATTGCTTCAGGATGGATTGCAGAGGGCTCGGGACGATTCAGATATTGGGTCTATTGTGCAACAGATGGAACTGCATAATGCCAACAGTATCGAGTGGATGCAGCAACATAGTAATGAGTCTGGATTTCAGGTGGTCTATCTGGACCCAATGTTTCCTCACAATGACAAAAGTGCATTGGTTAAAAAAGAGATGCGAGCCTTCCGCCCTGTGGTGGGGGATGATCTTGATGCTGATCAGCTCCTTGAAGCCGCGATTGCCATTGCGGAGAATCGTGTTGTGGTCAAACGTCCTCGAAAAGCTCCATTTCTAGCCGGTAGAAAGCCTTCACTGCAATTTGAAGGTAAATCCAGCCGTTATGATATTTATCCCCTTAAAAAACTTGAGGCTTAAAATCAGTGCACTAGCTTCTGATCAATTAAGCTGGTCAGATGCGGACGCAAAACGTTCTCGGTTTTTTTCAGGATGCCTGATGTATCAGCGTTAACCGAGAGTCGGGTACCGGCCCGGTTCAGCAAGTCTTGATTCTCTAATTGATCAATAAAGTTCTGTAATACCTTTTCATCTCTGTATTCAGGAGTGCTATAGCCATATTCCTGATGGAGGCTTTTCGCAATGGATTTAGTGGTCAGTACCAGATCTTCATTGCTTATCACTTGATAGCGAGAGAGTACGCGCAGAACGATGTAGTAGCGTAATACAAGCGGCTCTACGGACAGAAGAAGGGTGTGAGCGAGAGGGTTAGAGGACAGAATCCAATTATCATCCTCGGAAGGTTGTAACAGGTTGTTATCAAATAATACTTCACGTGTTTTTTTCAGTACTGGAGTTAATTCATCTGCACTCCAGGGCAAAAACAGTTCTGACTGGAAGAAAGGATAAAGCGTTCGAATCGCATTGTTAATGTTTTGTGCTCTGGGTTTTTCAAGGCGATGTACCAATAGTAGGTACATCCCGGGCAGCAAAAACAGATGTTGTATGTTGTTTCTATAGAAACACATTTCACTTGCCTGACTTTGACTCAGGCAAACCTGATTCTGCTTCAATTGCAGTTGATGTCGTTTGGCTGCACTTTCGACCCAGTCTGAGGCTTTACCCTCAGGAAGAGAGCCTGATTGAAAATTAAGGTCCCTCAAAAGAGTGACTAGTTGGGAGCATTTGCTGCTCAGCTCAGCTACCGATTGTCTTTTAAATCCTGCTAGGAGGGCTGTAGCCAGTATGCTGCTTTGAGTTACGCTCGAAGCCTGATTTATTGAGCTCATCACCTGGTTGGCAATGTTTTTCACATCGGTATGCAGTTCCCGGGTTGAATCAGTATGGTTTTTTAGATCAAGAATTTCCCCAAAACTGAGATGTGCTTCACCAAAAGACTCCCTAAAAATGCTCAAAGAGGATAGAAAATCAGTGACGGATTCATTTTTCTTTTCCGATCCGGAGAGTTCGTTTTGGTAGCTCTGGCTTTCTACAAGCCGGTCATAGCCTAGCCATACGGGAACCAGTGCTACAGGTCTGTGTTTACCTTCACGAAAGGTGTCGATGCTCATCGACAGAAGTCCGGTTTTTGCCGGTAATAATCTGCCAGTGCGACTTCTGCCGCCTTCTATAAAGTATTCCAGTGAATGCCCCCTGTGTGACATCTGCTTCAGATAGCTTTTATACAGGCAGGTATACAGGTGGTCTCCCTTGAATGACCTGCGCATGAAAATCGCGCCGCATCGCTTCAGGATAGGTCCAATGACCGGGATGTTCAGGTTTTCACCTGCCGCCACATGGGGCAGCATCAAACCCTGCTGATAGAGAGCCCAGGACAGTAATAGGTAATCCATGTGGCTTCGATGGCAGGGGAGATAGATAAGTTGATGGGTTTTGGAAATCTCCTGAATCGATTCGCTGTTATGAATATTGACCTTTGAGTAAAGTCGTTTCCAGACCCAGTTGAAAATCGGAAAGAGTAATCTGGCAGTGACAGGGCTAAAGTCGGCGGCAATTTTATCCAGAGCCTTCAGGCTGTGTCGTTCAATCCTATGGCGGCTTTCACCGGTTTCTATAGCTTGTCGTTCAATAGCTGATTGTACTTCTGGATCATTTAATACCAAAGATATGAGCGTGCGGCGGTGGGACAGATCCGGGCCAATGATCGACTGTCGAGTAATGAGAAAGTGAGTACGTATCACACGAGCAGTTTTCCGGGCGACCGCTTCAGTCGTTTCTCTTTCTGTACTGGTCAGAAGTTGTTTCAGTTCCAGTGCGGGATCTACCTTAACCAGAGTTGCTCTACCATTTACGAGTAATTGCAGCGCACTGCCGAGTGGACCTGCTTTGTGCCATGTCTCTGCATAAAGCAGGTTTAACCATGAATTTTCACGTCCAGGCAAGCGGCCATGAAATATAGCTACAGGTACGATCAGGGTGTCCAGCTCGGGGTTGCTTTCCTGAGTGCAGACCAGATTAATCAGTGTTTCTCTGAGTGGCGCTAATCCCCCGGAGTCAGCCAGAAGTATCTGCTGATCTGATATCTCCCTACCCTGAGCAGTTAAAAGTTGTTTCAGTAAAATCTTGTGGCTGGTGCGGTCAGATTCAAGCACATAATAGATCTTCTGGGTTGGCCCCAGAGCGGGTAACAACAATTGTGGATTGAGAATGTTTGGGCGTGTGACCAGCTTGATAAACAAACTGCCAATGAAATTTAATCCTTTGTGTAAAAAACTGGTCATTTCATTTCTCAGTAATGTGGTGGAGGCGGTTCATCATCTGGTGCACCTGCTGGGTCGTCCAGACGCAGACTTTTGACCTGCTGGCTCATGATTTTAACCATTCTGGTGAGCCGTTCTATTTCAAGCTCCTGCTTTGAAACCGCGTCGTTGAGCTGGTCCAGCGTGTCTTCCTGAAATGCTACTCTTGATTCAAGCTCGGTGATTCTGTCCTGATCTTTCATAAGAATCCTGGAATTATGTTGCAATGCAAATAGCATAGTTTATCAGATGAGGATGTAAAATTTAGAACTTAATTGTTATAACCTGTTGAAAAAAATCACAAAATTGGATATACCTTGTGGGTTTCCGAAACAGGTTTAAAGTTTCTGGGATATTTAGTGTATTTAATTTTAACAATGACAATAAATAAGTGAGGTATGATCAGTTGATTCGTAGTCTGATTGTAAGTGTTATAGCGGCCGTTCTGGTACCTGTTCTTTTAGGCGCGCTCGCTGGTGTAGAAGTTGAACTATCCAACATAGCTGCTCTTTCTGTTGTGTTTGTTGTAACTTTCGCAGCGTCTATGATTGCTGCATCTGGGAAAAGTGATTCCGATCTGTCTGCAGATAGTTTTACTGGCGCAGCTGTAGAAGCTGAAGATGAAAACGATGACAGGGAGCTTGGATCAGTTAAATGGTTTAATGTTTCCAAAGGGTTTGGTTTTATTACCCGCGGAGAAGATGACGATGTCTTCGTACATTTTCGCAATATTCGCGGTCGGGGGCACCGCTCTTTAACCGAAGGACAGAAAGTTCGTTTTTATGTACGTGAAAGCGATAAGGGTCTTCAGGCTGAAGACGTTTCTGTGATTCGTGACTAACAGGTTATATCGCGAGGTTGGTTTCCCAACCTCGCTCTTTCTATTCAGTTTCCGCCAAATATTCTTCCACTCTAATTGTCATTTTATCCGCACTGCTGAACCCATAAGCTAGTGGGTAAATGGTGTTGTTTCGTTTCATAAAAAGAGATGGAAAACCCTGGGCTCCGAGCTTGTGGCTGTAACTTATTTCTGTCTCCAGAGCTTCATTTATTTCATTGCTGTTTAACAATTGGCTGAACTTTTCACCATTGAGGTTTAACTCGCTGGCAAGCTGGAGAAGCACATTAGGTTCTGAGGGATTTTTAGCATCCAGGTAATAGGCTTTCTGTATGGCTTCTATCATCTTAATGCCACAGCCCTGGTGCATTTTTTCTGCGCTAATCACTGCTCGGCAAGCCGGGTAGGTGCTACGTCTGGGTGTATTTTTAGTCCAGAAATCGTGATTAAACCTTGTGCCGGTTTGTTGCTCTATATGTTTCCAGATAGATTGTATTTGCTGTTGTTGTTCATCAGGCATAGGGTGTTCTGAATCCGGGGCGAGGCCGCCCATCAAATAGAGCCAGTCAAAATCCGGGAACTGGTTTTTTAAAGTTTTGATGGCTGGCTGGAATGCCCAGCACCAACTGCACATGGGATCAATAACATAAATAAACTGCGGCATGATGAGTCTGTTCAACTGAATAAAATCAGGTTTCATTATTATTGAACGTTCCTTTCTCCACAAACTATTAGTCGCAAAAGGTTCCTGCAGGTACTCTGTCCCGCACAAATAAAGGAGACTTTCCATGCCATATGTAAACATTAAAATTACTGATGAAGGTGTTACCGCTGAACAGAAAAAACAGTTGATAGAAGGAGCTACTCAGCTGCTGGGGGATGTGTTGAATAAGAACCCTGCTACGACAGTAGTGGTTATAGATGAGATTAATACCGATAACTGGGGAGTTGCTGGCGAAGTAATTACCGAGCGCCGCAGACAGGGTAAATAACTGTTAAATGTTTTAATGCTCAGGCCATCTGACGTATAAAAAAATTAATTTTCACAGCTGTGCTTTTTAGTACACTGATGTTATGAACTATTTTATAGTCAGAAAAAACACCAAGGAGCAGGGCAATGGATGTAGGTACGATTATATTTCTGGTAATTGTTGTTGGTGCTGTTTTTTATGTGGTCAGCATCTATAACAGTCTGGTTACTCTGAAGAATCGCCACGAAAATGCTTTTTCGCAGATCGAAGTTCAGTTGAAGCGACGATATGACCTGATTCCTAATCTGGTTGAAACGGCTAAAGGTTATATGTCACATGAGAAGGAAACTCTGGAAGCTGTGATACAGGCCCGTAATGAAGCCTCAGCTTTGTTGAATGGTGTGGCGGCAACTTTGACACCGGATGCCATACAGCAGCTTTCCGGCGCTGAAAACGCTCTGCAGGGTGCTCTGGGACGGATGAATATTGTTATGGAAGATTATCCGGACCTGAAAGCCAATGAAAACATGATGCAACTTTCAGAAGAGCTGACCACTACAGAAAACCGAGTTGCATTCTCCCGTCAGGCTTTTAATGATGCGGTAACTGCGTACAACACATACCGCCAGTCTTTTCCCCCGGTTTTTTTCGCAGCTATGTTTGGACATCCGACCGATGCCAGCCTTCTGGAGTTTGATGATAGTGCTCAGATTCAGGCCGCGCCTAAAGTGAGTTTCTAATAGTCTGCAACGGGCAATAGAGATGGACTTTTTCTCGCAACAGGATAAGGCAAGAAAGAACACGGGATGGTTGGTGTTCCTGTTTGTGTTAGCGGTTGTAAGTTTGGTGCTGCTGACCAATCTTCTTATTGGGCTGACCATCTGGTTTATGACACAGGATGAGACCATGAGCACAGGTCTCAGTGTTATCGCGCAAACCGATAAGAACTCAATTCGGAATCTATTCTCATGGCATAACTTTGCTTTGGTCAGCCTCGGAGTGGGTGGGGCGGTTGTGTGCGCCATCCTGTATAAGTGGATTCAGTTATCTTCGGGTGGAAAGGCTGTTGCAGAATCACTGGGTGGTCATCAGATTTACCCAAATACGGAAGATCCTGATGAAAGGCAGGTGCTTAATGTTGTAGAAGAGATGGCCCTTGCCTCTGGTATGCCAGTTCCTCCAGTTTATCTTCTAGAGCACGAACTGGGTATAAATGCATTTGCGGCAGGAAACAATCCTGCGGATGCCGTTATTGGTGTGACTAAGGGGTGCATCCACCAGTTTAAGCGGGATGAACTTCAGGGCGTGATAGCTCATGAATTCAGCCATATTCTAAATGGCGATATGCGCCTGAACCTCCGCCTAATAGCATTGCTGCATGGCATTGTCTTCATCGGTTATGTGGGTGAAATGCTGATGAGAAGCGGTTCCCGCAATCGTCGTTCGGATGGTCGGGTTGCTATCCTGGGTCTTGCATTACTGGTGATTGGTTGGCTGGGGACCTTTTTTGGGAATCTGATCAAAGCGGCAGTGAGCCGGCAACGTGAATACCTTGCAGATGCCAGTGCAGTTCAATTCACCCGCGACCCCGAGGGTATCAGTAATGCACTTAAACTGATTGGCTCACATACCTACGGTACCGAGATACAAAGCTCTCACCGTAGTGAAATGAGTCATATGTTTTTTGGCCAGGTTGTTAATCGTATGAGCAGCCTGCTGGCCACGCACCCATCGTTGGTGGATCGAATTATGCGATTGGACCCGAACTGGGATGGTAATTATCTACACCGTGGTGCCTCAACCCGGTTGAAAAAACTCAAAGCAGAGCAGGAAAAAGCACGCGAACAAAAAGAGCAGAAAAAACGCGAAATGTTCCAGCAGGCGGTGATCACGGGCGCGGCTGTGTCAGCGGGTATTGATCCAGATACGCTTTTTTCTGACCAGACTTCTTTGGATGATGTTCGAGATGCCATTGACGTCATTCCAGACAGTTTAAAGCTCCAGGCTCAGGACCCGCTCGGCGCATTCGCGCTCTGTTGTGCGCTGTTACTGCACAAGGAAAACACCTTAAAGGATGTGCAAATACAAGCGATTGAAAAAGCTGAAGTCGCGGGCCTCAAGGACATGACATTGGTGCTGTCTTCTGAGCTTGATCAGCTCTCAAAGGGGTTGAGGTTACCTTTGATTGAGTTATTAATTCCGACTTTGAAAACTCTTTCGCCTGAACAGTACGCGGTGCTTAAACGTACACTATTGCTGCTTATTAGAGCAGACAGGAAAACAGACCTGTTTGAATGGTGTCTCTACCAACTGATACGGCACTATCTTGCCGGTGAGTTTGAGCCGGATAAAACGCGCAAACCGAAATTCAAAGAAGCCAAACAGCTGAGTGACGAGTATCAAATCGTGCTTTCTGTTTTAGCCAGATTCGGCAATGAGGATGATAAGGCGATTGAGCGGGCCTTCAATCGCGGAGCAATGTCAGCAAGCCTGCATACGCTCAGAATATTGCCGGAAGAGGATTGTGATCTGGAGGCGTTTTACCAAGCGGTGAATCAACTCGGTAATGCATACCCGCTTCTGAAACCACGGCTGTTGGCGGGATTAAGGAACTGTATTGCGCAGGATGGTCAGATTACGTTTATTGAAAAGGAGATCGTAGCCAGTATTGCTGCTGTGATGGACTGTCCGATCCCCGTTTTTGATGATCTTTTAAAAAACTGATGTCAGTTCGATGGTGTAATTGAAACCAGATGGTTCAAGCTGGCAGATATTCGGTCAGAGGAATAATCTTCGAGGCGTCTGCCCATTTTAAGACGGCTAAACTTATTGCCCAGCTTGTGAATAAAAACCTGATCATGAGCTCGTTGGAAGACAATGGATTCTGCGTCAGGATCGGTAATGAATACACCATCCTGTGAAACTTTATCAGGTTGAATGGTGATGCTGTTTTCCTCGACACGGGTGATAGTTGCAGGTCTGCTCTGGCCGTTACCCAATATTGATACGCCATCTCCGGTTCTGAAGGTAGCAAAAATATCTTCGGCTTTATGCTCTAGCAGGTCCTGAACAACGTTGGTAAGTATATCGATGATAACCTCATGTTCATCGACCTGACCGAGAAGATCGCGGCAATACGATTTTTTGTCTTTGGCAGAAGCCCAGCTAGATAAGCTGGCAGAATTGACCGCATTTCGTATCTGTTTATTGAACAGATTGATATCCATATCAGAGTCCATTTCCGTTTACATAATAGTAGGTAACTAAACCTCAAGGAAAGATTAGACTAAATTCTGTTTTTTGCAAGGCAGGATATATTGTTTCAGGTTTGGTCGCGTTTCCATTCCAGAGATAGAGAGACGGAGTCTGCAAAGCGTAAGGCATGTGGCTTATCAATGGTGACTTTTGCATATACGGTTCTTGGGTGTTGGGTGCAAATTTCCAACACATCCATTACAAGCTTCTCCAGAAGAAGAAAACGGCCTTCTTCAACGTGTTTTATCACCTCTTTAGTGATTGTTTTATAGTTGAGGGCTTTTTCCACGTCATCATCTGCGAAGGCTTTGTTTGCCGGGTACTGGATCTCTATATTGATCACAACATCCTGCTGTTTCTCCATCTCATCGGGGTTGAATCCAATGAACGTACGCAGCCTAAGGTTAGTTATATTGATGATAGCGTTGCTGAGTGACATTATGCGTCCTTTTAAACTTTACTGTTCCTGATACGTTGCAAGAAGAATACAGATCAGTTGACGGGCAAGCAGATGCTAAAAGATGTGCCTTGCCCTTCTTTACTGGCGACTTTTATCTCGCCTTTGTGATCCTGAACAATACCATACGCAATCGCTAAACCCATACCAGTCCCTTTCCCAACAGGCTTAGTGGTGTAGAAAGGTACAAACATTTTATTGAGTGATTCTTCATTCATACCGCAGCCATTATCAGCAATAGTGATTGTGATAGTGTCATTGTTGGATGAACTGGTGATGCTTATTTGCGGTTTTTTAATGCCTTCTGTTGCATGTTTGGCATTAATAATTAAGTTCAGGAATACCTGATTTAGCTCGTTGGGGTTACAAATGATTGAGGGAATAGGTTGTAGATTGAGGTCCAGTTCTACAGAGTTTTTCAATTCGCTATGTAGCAATTTCAGAGTGCTTTCTATCCCCTCAATAAGGTTGGCTTCGCATCTATCAGTGGATTGTGTTCGCGCGAAACTGCGGAGATTCATAACAATGTCTCTGACCCTGCTTAAGCCATCTTCAGTATCAGCCATCAGGTCGGGCAGATCTTCCTGTATATAGTCGATGTCTTCTTCTTTTAGCGTTTGTAGAAAAAGGTCTCTGGTATCAGCAGGAAGGTGCTTGGTTTGATCTTTTATGAGTTCAATCAGGCGCGCGTAGGATGCATGGTATTGGGACAGAGATTCAATATTGCTTTTCACGAACGCCAGAGGGTTATTGATTTCATGAGCCATCCCGGCTGATAGAGTGCCGAGCGTTGCAAGTTTTTCATTTTGAAGCATGACCGCTTGCTGCTTCTGCAGTGTTTCGTAACTTTCTTGAAGCCGTTGATTTTTCAGGAATAGTTCTCGCGACTTTTCTTCCAGAATTTCTTCGGCTTTAAGACGGGCTTGTTTCTCCCTCTCATAAGCAACTTTGTATGGGTTTTGATCCTTCCCCATTACAAGAACCTCACAATCAAATCACAGTGTGCTGAACCTTTATGCATACAAACCGGGTGGTCCAGTTCAATTTCAGTTTTATAGTGTTTCGCTGCTCCCCGGATCAGGCCTTCAGCCAATATACAGAGTTTGCGAGGTGATCTATAGCGCATTTTTAGCTCATTCGGTGTGAGTTCCTCACACTCAAATTCTGGAAGGTTAGGGTTTTCATATAGCTTACGTACTTCCATATGAATCACGTCATCAACACTTTTTAAAAAGCCTATAAGAGTCGCTTCAGCTTCAATGAATATAGGGTATCGTTCTGCAAGCCGGGTAAAAAGGAACTCACCAAAGGCAGAAATAAGGGTTTCTACGGGAATCTGTGTTTTGTCTGAGATACATGTGACTAAGCCAAACAGCTCATCATCTGGGTAGCTTTCACCTGCAGTGTAGATACCGGCAATCTGCTGTGTTTCCAGAATGTCATTCCAAACATCCATGCCACACTGCTCAATCACCATTTCTTCCAAAACATTAAAAATTACACCTTTCATGGCTTATTCCCCCGTTATTTATCGATCTCAATCCAACCCATTGCATTTCTTTTTACTTGAGTAATTCCTGGACTCGACTTTTCAAGCAGCTTTCTGTGCCATTCGAGGTAATCATCTTTGCTTAAGCTCTTCTTGTTGATCTGGTTGTCTCTTCTGAGCTTATTCTTGAACGCTGAGAGTCCTGATTCCATTACATCCGTCAGTTTCTCATTGTTCCAGGGTTTATGCAGGAAATGATCTACGCCCGCGATGTTAATGGCGTTAGTCATTGCGTTCTGATCTGCTTGCCCGCTTAACATTATTTTATAAGTGTAAGGTTGTAATTCCTGAAACAAAGCCAGGAAATCCACGCCATTCATTTCAGGCATACGGTAATCAGAGATAACTACAGGAATGAAGCCGTGTTTAGCAT
Organism: Neptuniibacter sp.; assembly: GCA_050633685.1. GTDB lineage: Bacteria > Pseudomonadota > Gammaproteobacteria > Pseudomonadales > Balneatricaceae > Neptuniibacter. The sequence goes on from JBOEHA010000003.1 coordinate 89,798, forward strand.
AATCCAAAGCAGTCTTTGGATGGTTAAATGCAATCACTCTCCATTTATTTCTGACCAGGTATCTCTGGAGCGAATTAAGTACCTGTGTTTCATCGTCAATGATCATCACTTTTCTCATTATTGCCTCTCCTCAAGAAAAGACAAAAATTTCAGCAGGGGAATTGTCCTCTGAGAGAAATTTTGTCAGACGTCGTAAAGAATCTGAGTTGAAAATATGGCCTTCAGGCAGCAGAAGAATCGAGTTCGAGTTGTATACATTTCTTGAAAGTTTCATCCCGGGTTGCAAGTCACAGGCGGCGATTAAACGTTCGCTTTTAGACAGAGTTTCGTGCTCTATGAGCTCTACAAATTTGGGTAATAGATATACCAATGAAGGGTTATAAATTTTTCCTGCGAGGGAGGTGAGATACTCAATTGCTCCCTTGGAAGACATTCTGGAGCGTTGTAATCGACCCGTTGTGGCATATATATAGTCCCGACATAGGGCAAGGATATCCGAACACAAGGAGTGACTATTCTCCTGGCTGTCTTCTGTTTGTGTCAGAGAATAACCTGCGAATTGGTGGCGTATAATTGTTGCGACATCTTTCAACGGAATAGCAGGGCTAAGCGCTGTATATGCTCTTTCCGCAGACTCTTTGTAAAGGTTCAGGTCGTCTCGATTAAGTTCATTAACAGGGTGTGTGAGTATTTTATCCGGTAAGCCGATAAGGCCTAATTGGCATAACAGGCCAGCTAGCTGGGTATCTTTTATTGTTTTTTTATCTGTAAATCTATTTATTGCCATTAGGTGGCATAACTTACTGATTTTTAATGTGTCACCGCCACCTAAGTTAGGATCAAGACTAATAAGGTTATAGAAGCTGTGAATGGTCGCATTCAGATTTCCCTTTATTAACTTATGTGCAGAATGCAGTTTGTTTAATGCAGAGGTAATCTGACGAGTTCTTTCTTCAACTTTGATTTCAAGTCCCGCATTTAATGAAGACAGCTCTGAATTCTGCTGCTCAATAATTGTAAATAACCGTGTGTTTTCACGTTCAAGCACGAGTTTATCCTTGCCTTGTCTGATGGCATGAAGTAACTCATCGTTGTTCCAGGGTTTTGTTAGGTAGCGGGTGATTTGTCCATCATTTACTGCTGCAATGGTGGCTTCCATGTCTGAGTAACCCGTCAGAAGAATTCTCACAATGTCGGGGTAGTCAGAGGCAACAGATTTTAAGAATTGCGCACCTGACATCTCCGGCATTCTCATGTCGGATACCACAATATCAATGTTGTTATTGGCTAGAGCGTCCAGTCCTTCGTAACCGTTGTTAGCGGTAAAAACCTGATATTTTTCTTTCCTTAATAGTCTTTTAAGTGCACTGAGTACGTTGCCTTCATCATCTACACACAACACGTTAAAAGGTGTTGATGAATGTGGGTTCGTATCCTGCGAATTTAGTTGTTGAAGGGCTGCCATTGACTTCACCGTTATTCCATAAACTGAATAATAATATAGACAAAATACCTAAATGTCGCAAATGTCCGGTATGTAAAAATATTTTATTTCTTATTAAACAATGTGTTAGTTATTCTGGATGGGGTGTTTTGTGTTTTTTTAAGCTTTTTATATGACATATGCGACATTTGTGTATATGATTAAGCCAATGCTTACTCAAGTTGGATTTCCAAGTTCCAAGAAGCTTAGTTAGGACGTGAAAATGAAAACGTTTACAACCGGTGAAATCGCCAAGTTTTGTGATGTAAATCTGCGTACAGTTATTCGTTGGATCGATAAAGGTGAGCTTGAAGGATTTAAGCTACCTGGAAGAGGGAATAACCGAGTCACAGAACAGGCTTTCTTCGATTTTATGAAGAAGCACAACATGCCCATCCCTCAGGAATTAAGCCAGGGGGCAGTGGTTAACCACGATCGTATTCTGATTGTTGATGATGAAGAGCAGCTAGCAAAATCAATTCAACGAGTACTTCGAGGGGCGGGTTATAAGACCTCGTTAGCACTGGACGGTTTTCGGGCGGGAAGTAAATTAATGAAGGAAAAACCAGCATTAATGACTCTGGATCTGAGCATGCCTGGTATTGATGGGTTTGATGTTATTCAGTTTGTGAAATCATCCGAAGAACTATCGGCAACAAAAATACTAGTCATATCAGCTCTGGATGAGAATCACCTGCAACGAGCGATAAGTTTAGGTGCGGATGCTTATTTACAGAAGCCATTTGTAAATTCGGAGCTTCTGGCTGAAATTGAAAAGCTGATCGAAGCTCCGGAAGAAATGATAGCTAACGGCTAAGTGTTAACTTTGGCGGCTGTTCATATAGGTTGAATGGAATGCGTCGTAAATGATCTCGAGAGGTTGTATAGATTATGAATAAGTCTTTATTGCTCGTAGATGATGAGACATCAATTTTAAGATCACTAAAACGCCTTTTCCATCGAGAAGGGTTTCAGGTAAAAACGGCGGATTCCGCTGAGAAGGCGCTTGAACTTTTTGAGCAGGAGCACTTCCCGGTTGTACTATCTGACTATCGAATGCCAGCCAAAAATGGCGGAGAGCTTTTGAAGGAAATAAAGGCAAAAAATCCTGATACTTTAGGCATGATACTCAGTGGTTATGCGGATTTTGAGTCTGTTTTAGATGCATTGAACAGTGGAGCTGTTTATAAATTTCTGGAAAAACCCTGGGATGACAAGCAGTTACTGAATGAGGTGAATAATGCGTTCGAAAATTTCAACCAAAATTCAACAGCTCAGTCTTCTCAATCGGCATTTTCCCTGAATGAAGAGGTTGTGCTTGAGATCGACCGTACGGGAGATATAACCTCTTTTCAAACCGGAGGTGATGCTTTTTCAGGCTATAAAGAAACAGATCTTATAGGTATGTCGCTCGCTGAAGTCATCCCCCAATTGAATTTAGGCGATCTTAAGAAGCTCTGTCTGTCGGATGAAGTTACTCGAGACATTGTAGAGAAATCAGCAGGCACTGTACTCTGCATTCACTCCAAACCAATCAACCATTACAGTTGGCAAGTCTCCATTACTCGATGGACAAAAGAACAGTTAGAAACTGAACGTTGTTCTAAACAGGATAAGAGCAATTTGTTCCAAGTGCTTGAGTCCCATTTATTATCATCCTCACCTGTGAGTTTGTTCTATCTAAACATCAAGCATTTCAGGCACTTTAATGAAGCGTTGGGTCACAGCCAAGGTGATCAGTTACTTGAGCAAATTACAGAGACTCTGCAAAGCAAAATCAAAAAAAATGCAAAGCTTGCCCGCTTAAATGGTGCTGAGTTTATCTGCTTAATCCCGGGGTTAATGACAGAAAAGCGGGCGGCGGACGAGCTGAAAAATCTTATATCTGTATTTGATGATCTGGTCAGCTTCCAGGGGCGTGAAGTAATGCTGACATTTGCGGCCGGTTACACTTTGGCACCAGAGGATGGTCACTCATTTGATCATCTGGTGCAGAGGGCTAAATTGGCATCAAAAGGTTATAAGCGCATAGGGGAGTGGTCTATCCCGCGCTATAAACATCAAGACAATCCAAAACTTCAGGATCGAGTATCCCTTAAGAGTGAATTATACAAGGCACTGGAACGCAGTGAATTTTCAGTTGTTTATCAGCCAAAAGTTTCTCTGAATACTGGGAAAATACTTGGGGCAGAAGCTTTAATAAGGTGGCAACATGCGGAAAAAGGAAACATTGCACCGGATCTCTTTATTCCATTGGCGGAAGCCACGGGCCAGATAAACGATATTGGCGAATGGGTCCTTTCTGAGGCGACTTCTCAAAGTAGTGCATGGAAGCAGCAAGGACTTCCTGATTTTACTTTGGCTGTAAATGTTTCTGGTCGCCAATTGGCAGATTGTGATCTTGTTAGTTCCATTGCTCATATTATTAAAGAGGTTGGTCTTGCTCCTGATAAGTTGGAACTGGAGGTTACAGAGACGTACTTGATTCAGGATATTGAGCACAGTATTGAAACCTTACATCGTCTGAAAAAAATAGGTGTGAAGATAGCATTGGATGACTTTGGGACAGGCTATTCATCATTGAATTATTTGAATCGCTTGCCTATAGATACTCTTAAAGTGGATCGTTCCTTTATCATGGATCTGGTGGAAGTACCGGAAAAGAAAACGTTAATTAAGAACCTGATTACCTTGTCTCACGAACTTGGCATGAAAGTAGTGGCTGAAGGTGTTGAGACTCAGGAACAGCTAAGCTTTTTACAAAAGATGAACTGTGATGAGATGCAGGGTTATTTTTTCAGCCCGCCTGTTACCGCTGACGCATTTAAGGTTCTGTTGGAGCAACAGGCCCGTGACGAAAAGCCGAAAACTGACAATAGATTCCTCCAATAAGGAAATCAAAAAGTGGATAAAGGAACGGTATATTTTATAGACGATGAACTTCCTGTGCTGAAAGCATTGCGGAGAGCACTTCGTGCACCTATGAAAGGTTGGGATGTCAGGTTTGAACAATCACCAACTCAGGCTCTTGAGGAAATGCAGCAAGATCTGCCATGGGTAATAATCGTAGACCGTAAAATGCCAGAAATGGATGGCAGCGATTTTTTAAGTATTGTGCAGCAGAAATATCCGGATGCTATCCGGGTTCTTCTAACAGGAGATACTTCATATAAAACGGCGGCTGCGGCTGCGCCATTTTGTCATTTCCTGCTGGCTAAGCCTTTTGAAATAGATGAAATTATTGACGTAATTGAACGTGCTGTTTGCTTAAGAAAATTTGAGTTATCAGATGAAGCCAGACAAGCAATAGGTTCCATACAAACCTTACCCGTTTTACCAAGCACCTATCTAAAACTTGTCGACTATCTTAATTCTGCAAAAGAGCCAGAAACAGAGACAGTTGCTGAGTTAATCAGTCAGGATTTGTCTATACATAGCAAAATAATCCAGACTGCTAATTCGTCATTTTTTGGCACTGCTGCAGCTGTGTTTTCCGCCCATGATGCTGTGGTTCGACTAGGTTTTGATCTGGTAACTAAACTGGTTTTCTGTTTTCAGATACATGCATCTGCACAAGATGAAGAAGTGCACAAAAAACTTGTTCAGCAAGCTGAGCTTGTTGCTAGAAAGTGTGCCCACTTAACCAATCTAGCTCAATCCAATAGTAAGAGTATCGAGCGAAGTTACTTTACCGGTCTGGTGCATAACATCGGTGAACTCGTGGGAAATTTATACGAATTGAATATTTCGGCTGATCTAGTTGGTGCTTTTTTATTAAAACTTTGGGGCTTTGATCAGGCGTTGGTCGAGGCGTTATTAAATCAGAATAACCCAGAGCAGTGTTCAGGTGATGACCCAGTCGCTGTGCACTTATGCATAGCGAAACAGCTGGTTGCTGCGAGTCAAAACTCTCAGGATGAAGCATGTGTCTGGGAGTCATTAAGCGATGAAATTATTGAGAAAGCAAACCTAAGGGATTATGTAGGAGAACGTCATGAAAAAGTTTAAATACCTGCCATTGATAGTTGCTTTATTGGCTCCCGTTTCCCATGCTGAAACACTTACATTTGGAATTGTTCCGCAGCAATCTGCGAAAAAGCTGGCCAGGCTCTGGACACCCATCGCATCCTACCTAAGTGAAAAAACCGGGAAAAAAATTATATTTTCAACGGCTCAGGATATACCGACATTTGAAAAGCGCCTGCTGGCGGGTGAGTATGATATTGCGTACATGAATCCCTACCATTTTACGGTGTTTAATCAGAAGCCCGGATACAGCGCAATTGCAAAACAAAGAGATAAATTAATAAAAGGCATTGTTGTTGTTCCTAAGGATAGTGATATCCAATCCTTAGAAGAACTGAGTCAAAGCACCTTGTCATTTCCTTCAGCTGCCGCTTTTGCTGCGAGTGTTTTACCCCGTGCAAAAATGTCCCAGGACGGTATTAACTTTACTCCTAAATATGTTTCCTCCCATGACTCGGTTTATCTGACCGTGAGTAGAGGACTGTTCCCAGCGGGGGGAGGGGTTATGAGAACCTTGAACAATACTGACCCTAAAGTACGGGAAAATTTAAGAATCTTATGGACAACACCCGGATATACCTCCCATGCCATAGCGGTACACCCAGATTTTGACGCGGACCTTAAGCTAAAGCTACAAACCGCGATGGTGGAAATGGAATCTGATCCACAAGGACAGCAATTACTAAAAGCAATTAACTTTAAAGGGGTGGAAACCGCTGAAGATAAAGATTGGGATGACGTAAGAGCCCTTGATATTCAGCTGTTACAACATATGCTCGAATAAGGTGGATTATTCGCTGTGAACGGATGAAGGAATCATTCTATGTCCTTACGACTAAAAACAATCTTCGGGATCGCCTTTATCGAGGCGATCCTTCTTCTACTTTTGGTCTCGATGACTCTGGATTATCTCAAAGAGACCAACTATGAGGGCATTCAGAAGCGGGCTAATACTACGGCGACTCTCTTTGCCACAACAACCAAAGATGCAGTGCTCAGCTATGATCTGGCGTCACTTGAATCATTCGTACAGGAAGTGCTGAAAAACCCTGATCTGGTTTATGCGCGTGTACTGGGTCCTGAAGGCCAGTTATTTGCTATCGGTGGTCTGGATTCGGGTCATGAAGGGGACTTTAAACCGGACCATCACGTAGAGCAGGTTGATGATGGGGTTTACGATACCTTTGCAGAAATAGTTGAGGGGGGAGCAGTGTATGGTCGGGTTGAACTTGGACTGGATATTAACTCACTGCGAGAAACTATCGTTGAAGCTCAGCACCGAAGCGCCACTATAGCGGCTTCGGAGATGGGTTTGGTTGCCCTGTTCTCATTAATTTTAGGAACATACCTAACTCGTCAACTCCGCGTTCTGACCATCGCAGCTAAAGATATTGCAGCCGGTAATCTGGATATTCACGTTGAAGTAAAAGGTAAGGACGAAATTGCCGAGGTTTCCGGAGCGTTTAATTCAATGGCTTCGAACCTCAAAGAGGCCAGCGAGCGGCGAGATCAATACGAGCGAGAGCTTGAGTCTTTAAACAAGTCACTGGAAGACCGAGTTAAACAACGTACGTCTGAATTACAAGATAAAAACCGCCAACTAGAGCAGGCGAATAAGGATATTAAAGAAGCACAGTCCAGATTATTACAGTCAGAAAAGATGGCTTCTGTTGGTGTTTTAGCTGCTGGCGTCGCGCATGAAATCAATAACCCCTTAGGGTTTGTGATGAGCAATCTAGGAACGCTTGATGAATACGTAACCAATTATCGTACTTTGGTTTCAGAGTACGAAAAGTTATTTGTATTAAAAGATTCATCTGAGCGCAAAGAACAGTTCCAAAAAATTAAGGCGATGCGAGAAGACTTTGATATTGAATTTATGAATGAGGACCTAGACGGGTTATTGCAGGATACTCAGGAAGGTTCAGTTCGGGTTAGGGATATTGTGAAAGGGTTAAAGGCTTTTTCTCACGTTGATCAATCAGATGAAATGCAGCTTACGGATATCAATGATTGTATTAAGGCTACGCTTAAAGTCGCTAATAATGAGCTGAAATATCATTGTGAAGTCATCACAAGCCTTGGTGAAATTCCTCAAACGTATTGTATGGCTGGGCAGATTAAACAGGTTATTCTTAATATGCTGTTAAATGCTGCCCATGCCATTAAGGGAAAAGGCAAAATCGAAGTAGCCACATCTCAGGTAGGGGATCGGATAGAGTTAAGCATTCGTGATAATGGATGTGGTATTGATACAGCAGATCAAGGCAAGTTATTTGACCCCTTCTTTACGACTAAGGAGGTAGGAGAAGGTACAGGTCTGGGTTTATCAATCTCATATGGCATCATTGTTGATGATCATAAAGGGGATATAAGGGTTGAAAGTGAGTTAGGCGAAGGTAGCTGCTTTACGATAGTCATCCCTGTTTTGACTGATGCGCCAGAACCGAGAACGGAAAAATAAAAATAATGCGATAGTGCAAAAGGAGATCATGGTGGAAACAGGGTATAAAGATTTCACAGTAATGCTGGTGGATGATGAAGAAGCTATTTTAAAGTCCCTGAAAAGGTTAATTCGTCGCCTTGGTTGCAAGGTCGTTACCTATGAATCCCCAGTGACTGCTCTTGAAGAATTGGAAAATGTCCAGGTGGATCTGGTCATCAGTGATATGAGAATGCCTGAAATGGGCGGGGAATGCTTTCTGGAAGAAGTATCCAAGACCTATCCTGATGTAGAGCGGATCGTGCTTACTGGATATGCAGATGCGCAAGCAACCATTGATGCAATCAATAAAGGCAAAATCAGTCGATTTATGCAGAAACCCTGGAATGATGAAGAGGTAGTCAAAGTCATTAAAAAGGGGGTTGAACTTAAACACCTTCAGATTGAAAACGAGCGCCTGCAACAGGAAACACAGAATCAAAATGCCCAACTGGCTGAACTTAATGGTGCACTTGAGGCTAAGGTCGCCGAAAGAACTGAAATGCTGCAACTGGCAAATAAACAATTAAAAGGCAGTTACCGCTCCATTGTGAGGATGTTTTCGAACTTAACTGCACGCCGTCTGGGTATTAAAGCTTCTGGCGAAAACCAGAAACTGAATAAATTGATGATCGGTTTGGCCAACAAAGTGGAACTAGAGGATAAAGAGAGAAAGCAGCTTTATTATGCCTGGCAGTTACGCCATATAGGTAAACTTAGCTTTCAGGATTATCTGATCAATGTTCCATATCTTAATCTCAATCCTGCACAGCAGAGGGCTTACCAGCAACATCCGGTACTGGCGAATGCTGCCTGTTTAATGGTTAAACCTTTATATCCGGCTGGGAAGATTATTTTACAGTACAAGGAGTACCTTGATGGCAGTGGCTACCCCAATGGGCTAAAAGGAAAAGAAATTAAGTATCGGGCGCAGATCCTCTGTGTAATCAGTGATTATCTGGAGCTGATATATGGTCTGTATGCTGAACGTAGGTACAGCACCTCGGAAGCTTTGGAATATCTGAGTGAAACGGCTAAAGAGCGCTATAATCAGGAAGTAGTTTCTGCGCTGGCTGAGGTCGTGGAAGAGTTGTCGCAGGAGGGCGAGACTTTAAGTGATTCCGCTATATTCAGCGATCAACTAAGACAAAACATGATATTGAGTCGTGACCTTATCAGTAATGATGGCATCATGCTCTTAAGTGAAGGGCAGCAATTAGATGATACCGCAATCGAACGGATTCGTGAGATGGAATTTAACTTGCAGGAAAGCTTTAAAATTTACGTTAAACAGTGAGTAATGTAAGTGACACGTTCAGAAAAAGACCAGCGATGGGTGGATTGGGCAGAAAGGCTTTTTCAAATGGAAAAGCCGAATAATTTTACCGATCTTGACCATTGTGACGAATGTGAAGAACACAATAACACTCTGAAAAGTTCTGATGTGAAAACCATCGGTCTGGATGCGCTGGGTAGTCCATCATGGGACCCTATCTGTTTCTGTTCTGTGGAAGGGAAACTTTATTACACACCAGCATTTCTACGTTTGAGTCTGGATACTCTGGATCAGGAATTTTATCTGGATCAGTTCCTGTTTCACCTGATCTGGGATGGTGAGAATAACCGTTATTATCAGGCTTGCTCATCGGAACAGAGGAAGTTCATTGCCAGTTTTCTAAGTTATATTCTTGATAATTATGGTCAGGTCGTTGAAGACAACCTCTGCGACGAAAATTTGCTCCAGGCGCATCAGATCTGGAGTCACTAATTGAAACCGTTCAAATATAGTCGAGCGGCATTGACGTACTGTCTACAACCTTGCGCATAATAAAGGCTGACTTTACTCCGGTAACCCCGGTGATTCGTGTAATTTTTCCCAAAAGTATATCGTGATAACGATCCATATCCGGTACAGCAACTTTAAGCTGATAATCGGCATCATGGCCTGTAATCAAGTAACATTCCATCACTTCAGGGAGTGTTTGAATGGTCCTTTCAAATTCTTCAAAGCGTTCAGGAATATGTTTGTCCATGCTGATATGAAGGATGGCAAACAGATTCAGGTCGATGGCTTTTTCATTCAGCCTCACAACACGGTCACGAATAACGCCGGACTCCTCCAGGTGCTTTACACGTCTGGAGCAAGGGGCTGCAGTCAGTCCAACTTTCTCAGCTAAGTCCTGATTGGAAAGGTCACCATTTCTTTGTAATTCACGCAAGATTTTCAAATCAAAGCGGTCTAATGAGACAGTAGATTTCATTGTTTTTGCTTTATTGGCAATAATTATATTGCTTTTAGTTTATTGTCTTTGTGATTATTGCGCAATATTGGAAATAACGTTGCATTTAGATCGGTAATTGCGCTGCAAGCGCTATAAACTTCTCTTCATCGGTTGAGGGGTAAAAAAGAATTGGTTTACCGGCCAGTTTGGGTGATGTCATCACAAGTGTTCATTATCAGCCCGATAGGATCTACCCGGTCTGAACTCGAAAACTGATACCAGAAGTATCTACTGAAAAACTTCCCGCTGTCATTGTTTCCTGTAAACGCCTGACAGCGGGTTTTGCTTTTCTGAGTCCTTAGCTTTTGAACAATGGAATTGAGATATGTTTGACCATCGTAAATACCGCCGTTTTGAAACTGTTCGCCTGACTGACAGAACCTGGCCGGACAAAGAGATCAATAAAGCACCGGATTGGTGTAGTGTTGACCTTCGCGATGGTAATCAGGCACTCATTAATCCTATGTCGGTTGAGCAGAAAACCCGTCTGTTTCAGCTGTTGGTTAAAATGGGTTTCAAAGAGATCGAGGTGGGTTTCCCGTCTGCTTCTCAGCCTGACTTTGATTTTGTACGTAAGCTGATTATAGAAAAGATGGTGCCTGAAGATGTCACCATTCAGGTCCTTACACAGGCGCGTGAAGAGTTGATCCAACGAACTTATGAGGCACTTGAAGGTGTGCGCCGTGCGAATGTGCACGTCTACAACTCCACTTCAGTGGTACAGCGAGAACAGGTCTTTAATAAGAGCAAAGCGGAGATTAAAGGTATTGCTGTGCAGGGCGCAAAGTGGGTGCGTGACTATGCGCAAAACTACCCTCAAACAGAGTGGGAATTTCAGTATTCTCCGGAAAGTTTTACCGGCACAGAGATGGACTATGCCGTAGAGGTCTGTGATGCGGTGATTGCTGAATGGCAACCGGAATCAGGGCAAGAAATTGTGATTAACCTTCCGGCTACGGTGGAGATGTCATCTCCAAATGTATTTGCTGATCAGGTTGAGTATTTCTGCCGTCACCTGAAACACCGTAAGTCCGTGAGAATAAGTTTACATACACATAATGACCGTGGATGTGCAGTTGCTGCTGCTGAACTGGGCGTTATGGCCGGTGCTGATCGTGTTGAAGGCACGTTGATGGGCAATGGCGAACGTACCGGTAATATGGACATCATTACGATGGGGATGAATCTGTACTCTCAGGGTGTTGATCCCGAGCTGGATTTCTCCGACATCAAAGAGATCATTGAGGTAGTTGAGTATTGTAATGAGCTTCCGGTTGCTGCTCGTCACCCATGGGCTGGGGAACTGGTATATACAGCTTTCTCTGGTAGCCATCAGGATGCAATTCGTAAATCGGTTAACTACCATACTGAGCATACTCAGATGCATTGGGATGTGGCCTATCTACCCATTGATCCGCGGGATATCAATCGCGAATATGAAGCGGTTGTTCGCATTAATAGCCAGAGTGGTAAGGGTGGTGTGGCATTGGTATTGGAACGTGACTACGGAGTTGAACTGCCGAAGTGGATGCATGTGCCTTTGAGCAAAGTGGTTCAGGCTGAAGCTGAAGTACAGGGTATTGAGGTCTCTTCCAGCACGATAAACTCTTTGTACGAGAAACACTTTGTTGCCGTGGAACAGCAATGGCAGTTGAATAACTATGAGCTGCATACTGAAGGCAATCAGGTGTCTGCCCAATTCCAGATTGGTGAAACCGAATTTACTGGCACTGGAGTAGGAGCACTTGAGGCGTTGTGTAATGCTTTAGCGTCCCAGTATCAGTGTTCGATAACGGTGAAACATTTCGATGAGCATGCTATCGAGAGTTCTTCTGATGCTAAGGCGTTAGCTGCGATCATTATTGAAGTCGACGGAATTGAATCGCCTGCCGTGGCTACTAAAGAAGATACTTCAGCGGCGGCATTACAAGCGATGCTGACTGCATTCAGCCGTGTATCCTCTCGGTTGCAAGTTAGTGTTGCCTGAATAGCTATAACGGCACACACCCAGAGCGAGGCTCTGGGTGTTGTTCGGTTTAAAGCTCATGCGACTTCTGCTAAAAGCTTATTAAGAATTGTCATTGCTTCATCAATATCAGATTTTTCTATGTTAAGTGCGGGCATGAACCTGAGTGTGTCCTGACATGGAGCGTTCAAAAGCAATCCGTTTTCTAACCCCCGTTGTACGAGTGCTGGCGCATCATTCTCGCCCGTGCTGAGTGCTAGCAACATGCCTTTTCCTCTGATGCCCGGTAAGCTGTACTTTTTACAGAGTAGTGCCAGTCTGGATTTCAGATAGTCTGCGCTTTCAATGCTTTTACTCTGGAAGCTTTGTGAGGATACTTCTGTAAAAACTGCGTTAGCGACAGAGCACGCCAGTGGATTACCATTAAATGTGCCACCCTGATCACCGGGTTCGAAACAGCTGTACTTTCTATGAGTCAGTAAGGCTGAGATGGGGAACCCTCCACCCAGACCTTTACCCAAAGTCATAATATCCGGCTCAATGCCATAGTGTTCATAACAGAACAGAGGACCGGTTCTGCCGATACCGGTTTGCACCTCATCAACAATCAACAGCAGTTTGTTTTGATCACATAACTCCCTCAGTCCGCTGACAAAGTTCTGTGTGGCCGGGATTACTCCGGCTTCTCCTTGTATGAGTTCAAGCATAATCGCTACTGTGCCCTTATCTATCGCAGCTCGAGTGGCCTCAAGGTCGTTAAAAGATACTTTGGTAAAGCCAGGTACTTTGGGCTCGTACAACTGGGTGAAGCTGTCTTTGCCGGTGGCTGACATGGTTGCTAGGGTTCTGCCATGAAACCCCTGCTTAAAAGTGATGATCTTGCTGGCACCCTGTTTATTGATTTGTCCCCATTTTCTGGCGAGTTTAATTGCGCCCTCATTCGCTTCAGCACCAGAATTGGCAAAAAAGACCTGATCAAAAACCGAGTGTTGGCACAAGTTACTGGCAAGGTCCAGCATGGGCGCATTATAGAATGCAGGCCCTGGATTAATTAGCGTGCTGGACTGTTCGAGCAAGGCTTGTTGTATCGCGGACGGGCAGTGCCCCAGTGTGTTCACGGCCCACCCTTGTATGAAATCCAGATAGCGTTTCCCCGCCTGATCATAGAGATAGTTACCTTCTCCCCTGATAAAACAAAGCTCGGGTCTGTTAGTGATGGGCAATATATGAGTGATTTTTTGTTGCAGCCCACTGCCATTAGGCTGAATAGCTTCAGATAAAGTCATTGTGATTTTCCTGATTGATAGAAACGAAAAAAGCCGCAGGGGTTACCTGCGGCTTTTGGGAATAATGAAACGCGAAATTTAGTTCAGATTATCGTCGCGAAGGCACACCCAGACAGACACAGGTAGGCGCTACGCGGCGTCGCAACGTAGTTGAAGGAAGAGCAAAGAAATGTGTCGTGTAGAGTGTTGAACTGTTCATGCTCGAGAGTATTGCAGCTGAAAAACACTTCAGCAAGAATTCTGTGAGCTTTCCTTGACGGAAACGCTGGAAAATAAACAGTGGGTGCACTATCGTTGCATGATAAGCCAAAAAAAGGTTAACTGGCCTTACTGATTGATTATTGGGAGCTTTTTAATGTCTGAAGCAGACGCCCAACCTGCCTCTAAAGCGGCGAAAAAGCCTTTCGACGTTTCTGTACTTTTCGCTACTTGTGGTGTGTTGTTTTCGCTGCTCATTTTTCTGTTTATGTTGAAGCAGGAAAGAGAGAATGTGATTCAGCAGTTTAATGCTGATATGAGCTATCAATTAGCGGATTTCCAGCTCGCTCTAAGCAGTAATATACAGAAGCCACATGCAGTTCAAACGTCTTTGAGCATGGCTCCGGCCGAATCAGCTGTCCTGCAACAGCTAAATAATACTGTGACAACAAACCCGTTGCTGAATTCTCTGGTATGGGTTCCAGCCAGTGGTGCAACAGTTTGGTCAGATGAATCAGAAACTTCCTATGCAAGTATTGCTGAGGTGCAAGGCTGGGTGGCTGATCCTGAACAGCGTGCCGATAATCAGTTCATGGTTGCCGAACTGAATGGCGCCAGTACGCTTTTGTATTCCTACCCTGAAACATCATCAGGAAACCTTATTGCGATTATGGGTGTTGTCACGTTAATTGAGAACAGCCTTTCAGATTCAATTGATCCTAATGTGGTTCTTAAAATTCTTGAAAGTGATGGCTCCTTACTCTATTCCTCGGGAGATATGGTCGTTGCGGAAGACGCAATATTTAATCAAGCTCTTTCCGGAGATATTCAATGGGTATTGAGCTATGCCGCCAGTGAAGATTATCTCTCAGATAAAATGAGCTTTATGCCCGGGTTGTTCCTGTTAATCGGGTTGTTTTTGTCTTTCTCGATAGCCTCATATATGAAAAAACTTTTGCGTACTCTGGCAATGTTGAGAGAGGAGCAGGACGTGCTGGCTCAACAAGTACTGGATGCCAATTGGAATGATCCTTTAACCGGTCTCGCAAATCGGGTCCATTTTGATGAAACTTTGGATATTGAGTGCCGACGTGCGGTGAGAGATTTTTCACCTTTGTCGATGATGGTTGTGGAAATTGACCAGTATTCAGAGCTTGTAGCGAGCGTCGGGGAGCAGGGGGCCGATGTGACTTTGCAAAAAATTGCTAAGGAGCTGCAATCCTGCGTTACTCGTCCGGGTGACCTGATAGCACGAACCGACGATTACCAGTTCTCTTTTATTCTGCCATCTACCAACGAGATGGTGACCTATCTGGCCGAGCGTTGTCTACAAGCTGTTCAAACCTTACAGTTACCCCATGACTCATCTTCGGTAGCATCTGTAATCACTATCAGTGCAGGTTTGGTGACTATGCAGCCGTCGAAGGATCTTACCCCTGAGCGTTTGATGGGGAGTGCAGTTGAACAGATGCAGAAGGCACAGGAAAGTGGCGGCAATCAATATATTTCCTTTGCCGAGCATGGATTAGAGCCAGGCGTAACTTATTCGGTTTAAAGGTTTCCTAAAGACCTCAGGAGAGGCTGATGCTGGATGTACAGGCCCTTTTTACTCAGCTGGAACAGGAAGCTATTTCAAAGAATCATCGTCGTCTTCTCGTTCTGAGCGGGAAAAAAGACTGGTGTCGTCAACAGGTTCAATTCCTTCAGGTTAGTGAAAACCTGGTTTGGATCGGCAACACTGCGCCAGCAGACGTTCGCAATTTTAATAACCGTCAAAGTTATAAGCTGCTTGGGCAAACCCTGGGCCATTTGGTCTATGACGCCTGGGACGGTATGAACCCCAATAGTTTCGGGCAAGTAGCCGGTTGTTTATCCGGGGGTAGCGTTCTGGTTTTACTCTGTCCGGATTTAGACCTGTGGCCTGAGTTTGATGACCCTGAACATGAGCATCTGGTGGCTTATCCTTATAAGCCCGGTGATGCAGGTCGGCGTTTTATCTCTCGTTTTGTCCATATTCTGGAGGATGAAGCTTATGCGTTTGTACTCCGGCAGCAGCAAACATTCACTGGCATTGCTGCGGAAGTACCTGAGGTTTTAACTGCACTTACGCCGGAG
Organism: Neptuniibacter sp.; assembly: GCA_050633685.1. GTDB lineage: Bacteria > Pseudomonadota > Gammaproteobacteria > Pseudomonadales > Balneatricaceae > Neptuniibacter. The sequence goes on from JBOEHA010000003.1 coordinate 105,636, forward strand.
ATAGATCCGGTATTGCCAAGTAAAACACGTGATCAACAACATGCTGTCGAACTTATCTTAAGCCAGTTCCGCCGGGGCAGGCGTCCAGCGGTGATCACTGCGGACCGGGGGCGAGGTAAATCAGTTGCATTAGGAATTGCCGCTGCGCAATTATCGGGTCTGGATTATGAAGATGTACTGATAACTGCGCCGGAATATGCTGCCGCCAGTGCCGCTTTTGACATGGCTCATCAGCTGTTGCCTGAGTATGAATATACGAAGGGTTGTCTGAGTCATAAAGACCATAAAATACGTTTCGTCGAACCCGAACTTGCTTTGTCTGAAGTAGGTAAAGGCCAAGTGTTATTAGTTGATGAAGCCGCAGCTATTCCAGTACCAACATTAACAAAATTATTGCAGCATTTTCCAAGAGTCGCCTTTTCTACCACCATTCATGGTTACGAAGGCACCGGTCAGGGATTCAGTGTCCGGTTTAAAGGTGTGCTGAATCGTGAAACGCCTAACTGGAAAAGCATTCACCTGACTCAGCCTATTCGTTGGTCAGATAATGATCCTTTGGAGGCCCTGTTATTTAACCTTTTGATGCTGGATGCCGAAGCTGTATCTAGTGAAAAGTTGTTAGAAATCTATTCATCTGATGAAATTTCAATCCTTAAGTTGGATCGAGATGAGTTGACTGAAGACTACGCCACCCTGGACCAGTTATTTGGTTTGCTGGTTCTAGCTCACTATCGCACCACACCCGGTGATCTTCGCGTATTGCTCGATAGCCCTAATTTACATATTTGGATTTTGAAATCTTCAGGATATGTGGCAGGTGTTGTTCTGGTTGCTGAAGAAGGGCCTCTACAGGAAGATCTAATCGAGCCAATCTGGGCAGGGGAAAGAAGGCCTAGAGGGCATCTTCTGCCACAGACTCTGGTTAATCAGGAAGGTTATCGTGATGGCGCGAACCTGAAGTATGGTCGCATCATGCGGATTGCTATTCATCCTGCATTACGGCGTAACAATCTGGGAAGCCAGTTATTGTCAGTGTTAAAGGAGCAGGGCAAGGCTCTGGGTTGGGACTGTCTGGGGGCTAGCTTTTCTGCAAGTTCAGATCTGTTGAGCTTCTGGCAGAAGGCTGGCTTTAATACGATCAGAATGGGTTCCAGTCGTGATTCTGTCAGCGGTAGTCATGCGGCCGTGGTATTACACCCCTTAACAAACCAGGGGGATCAGGTGGCAGAACATTTACGGGGCCGCTTCCTTGAGCAGTTGAATTACCGATTAAGCGATGACTTGGATTCATTAGAGCCTGAGCTTGTTTGCCTGTTGTTACAGCATGCCGGGCATCTACCGGAACTGACAGAGCATGACTGGAATGATCTACGCGGCTTTGCCATTCATAACAGAAGTTATGAGAACTGTGCATTCGCTATTCATAAATTCATTTTCCATGTTTTAGACTGGGTGGATAATGAAACACTGGAGCATTTTTTACAGAATTCCGACTTTGTTCTGTTGCTCAAGCGCAACCTACAACAGCATAGTTGGGAGCAGCTGGAAGATAATGGTCAGGGGCGTAAACACTTGATGCAGCAGTTAAGAAAAGTGATCAACCTGTTATTGGAACGCCTACAGCTTGATGGTTAGATAATCCCCTTTCTGAATAATCTCGAGATCCCGCATAAAGCTCATACCCAGCAGAATCGTGGAATTATCCATATATGGATTGATATGCCCGCGGACATTATTAAGAGTAATGCCGCCTAACTGAACAGAAGATAGCTTTGTTGAATAAACATCGATCACGCCATTAGCCGTGCCAACCTGTTGCTTGTTCCCGTACTGGAGCCCTATCTCATCAGCGACTTTACTGGGAATACTGACAGTCGTAGCACCGGTATCCAGTAGAAAAGTGACTTCTGTGCCATTTATCTTTCCGGGAGCGACATAATGACCGGAACGGTTACGCTTAAGCACCACGGTGGAAGAGGGGGCGTCGGATAGTTTTTGGTTAGGGGAATATCGTTCCTCAACCTGTCCGTCGAAAAACTGGTACAGCATGGCCAGTAATAATACCCATGCAATTGCCCACATTCCCTTGCCGATACGCTTTGGCGTCATACTTGAGCTCCCAGTGAATTCGATAACTTCATTTTAGGAGAGTAACGCTGAGAGTAGAAGAGAAAGCTTTATTCCTGTTACTGCAATTGCTCCAGATATTCTCTGGTGATCTGAATCTGATTATCGATCGCTCGGGTCAGATTGTTAAAATACACTCTGGAATCAATCACAATCGGATCGGGTGAGAGAATCTCATCATTCACCATAGCTTTAATCGGTTGGTCATTTTTACGATCAATCGTTTCCTTATCCAGATTTTGTAACTGATACTGCAACTGAACTCTGACATCCGCCGAGCATTGCCCGGAAGCTGCTGCTTTTGTGCCCAGGGCGCGAAGTCGCCCCAGTGTTTCTGCAAAGTGTGGACGCTGTAACAGGTTCTGCCAAAGCTCTTCAGTATCGTGGCTGTTGTTATCAGCTGTCAGTGAACAAGTGTCTGCAATAACAGTGAGTTCGTGAAGCAGCTTTTCTATTAGATCGCAGTGAGCCATAAAACTATTCAAAGGCTGAGACTCGATGTTTCTCCAGTTGTTATGCTGTACATTCACTCGCTTTACATTACCACCGTAGCTAGCGTCTAACAGCGGTTGCCATAACTGATTGATTTCACGACTTAACTGCTGTTGCTCAGCGCGGTTGCCGTCGCTTAAATTAGCGCACAACCCACGGTGCCGCTGCAATCTTTGAATCAGATTAAGAATATCCGTGAGCTGGGTAATTCCACGCCGCGCTTTCTCCGCTCGACGTAACCTTAATTTTTGGCGGTTATATAAACTTGCGCAGATCAGGACAACGATTAAAAGTGCAAATATAGCCAGTTCAATCATGCTGTAACCTCCTTAGAGGCTGCTTTGAGGGCGAGTTTTTCAAGATAACCCGTTAGCTCAGTAAGAGAATGGGCTTGGTCGCTGTGATTTTGCAGAAGTGAACCTACGTTGGTGAGCTTTTCGCTCAGCTCGTTACTGGCGTATGCGTGTTCATCAATGGAATTATTCACTTCCTGGATCAGTTCCAGGCTCTGCTGGCTACCGGATTCAATCTGATGCAATAAATCTTGCATTTCAGTACAGGTTTCCGAACCTGCTTTGAGTTCGTCTTCACTGCTTTTCATGCTGTCTGTAACTTCTTTAACTCGTGACAGCATAGATGTCACCAGGCTGGTAATGTCTCCAGTGGCTCTTTCAGTATTACCTGCGAGCTGCCTTACTTCATCCGCAACAACAGCGAAGCCTCTTCCCGCTTCACCGGCACGAGCTGCTTCTATCGCCGCGTTGAGTGCCAGAAGGTTGGTTTGGGCTGCAACCTCTTCGATAGTACTGACAAAAGACTGAATGGCTTCGGCTTCATTGGTAAGTTGATCGATTTTGTTACAGGTATCTGTAAACTGATTTCGTACATCTGTAATCGCACCACTTAATTCACCGGCCTGTGAAGTTCCCTGCTGACATAGTTTCTGCGAGTCTTCTGCACTGGTTTGCGTGTTATGTACATGTTCTCTAATAAGCTGAACGGTCTGGCTCATCTCTTCAGACGCACTTGCGATAGTAAGTAGTTGGTTCTGTTGTTCCGATGCCGCATCTGCGGTATGGCTGGCCAGATTCTGAAGTTCATGGGTAGAGAACTTCATCTCATTACATAGCTGATCTGCCAGGCTGTTCAGCTCATTATATTCACGGGCAAAACTATAGAGGCTCTGCGTTGTATCACGTAGAGGTTTGTCGGAACTGGTATGAATGGTTCGGAATTGAAAATCATGCTGTTCAAAGGCACCAATGACTTTAGTCAGGTTGATCCAGCGCCTTTTACACAGAGAAATATAGCTAATCTGAAAATAGATAAGAGGAAGCAAACCCCACAAGGTTTCTTTGATATCAAAATACTGTGTTACCGCAATGCCAATCCAAAAGAGCATCAGAATGAAACCAGAAACCATCAATGATGTTCTGCTCAATACGGTGTAGCCAAAGGAAAGTAGTAGCATTACGTTACTCCTTAAAGTTATTCCCTGCTTGCTAGTCAGCAAAAGTCGTTCCAACAATTAGTTATAGTTTGATTGCTCAGTTTTCGGGCGTTTGCGGATGATGTGTGGGGCTAGAATGGGGCGAAAGTTATCAATTTAGTTTTTATTGGTGTTCTAATATAGTGCGCAGCGTGCTGTTTCAGTGCTTAATTCCTTATAGTTATTAAGGCTTTATGTTTTAAGCTGAGTTTCTTAAGTAATTTTGTCACTATTGGTTTTATGTTTCTTATATATAAGGAAGAGAGTAATGCAGATCTGGGTTGATGCTGATGCATGTCCAAAAGCGGTTAAGCAGATTTTATTTCGCGCTGCGGAAAGAAAAGAAATATCTGTGACGTTGGTGGCGAATCAGTTTCTTAGTACTCCACCATCACCATTAATCAAATCGGTCCAGGTTGAGCAAGGGTTTGATGTGGCTGATAACTATATAGTCAGCAAAATGGATTTAGGTGATCTGGTAATTACACAGGATATTCCTTTAGCAGCGGAAGTGATTGAGAAAGGAGGAACAGCATTGCACCCTAGAGGGGAGCTGTTTACTAAAGAAAACATAAGACAGCGTTTATCCATGCGCGATTTTATGGAAACCTTAAGAAACTCCGGAGTAGACACCGGTGGCCCCGCATCTTTTTCCCAGGCAGATAAACAACAGTTCGCAAATCAGCTTGATCGGATCCTGGCGAAAATAAGCCGCTGAAAATATTTTTGTGCAGCGCACAAAAAATGCTTGACTAATTATTGAGCAGGATTTATCTTTGGTCTCAATCGATGTTGCAACGCAACATAAACAACTTGGAGATTATATTATGTACGCTGCTACTAACCCTTTTGCTGATTTCTTCAAACCAGAAATGTCTAAAGAGATCGAAGAGCTGTTCAAGCCAATGAAAGACCTGGCTGAAGTTAACACTAAAACTGTTGAGACTCTGGTTTCTTTGCAGAAAGCTTACATCGAAGAACTGGCTAGCGCTTCTGTAGAACAGTTCAAAACTCTGTGCGAGTGCAAAGACCCTAAAGCTGCGCTGGACCTGCAGGTTAAATTCTACAAGTCTGTTGAAGCTAAAATGGCTGAAGCTGCTGAAAAAGGTACTGCTACTGTAACTGAAGCTAAAGACGCTTACGTTGCTGTACTGGAAGATTCTGCTAAGAAAGTTACTGAAATTGCAGAAGAAACAGCTAAAAAAGTTACTGAACTGAAAGTTGCTTAATTAAGCACTCTCAGAATAGAAAGCCCGGCTGAAGGGGGGACCTCGCCGGGCTTTTTTGTGCCTGTCATTTTTCAATTTTAATGTCAGACTCAGGAATACAGCTACAGGCCAGAATAATACCTTCCCTTTTTTCATCTTCGGTCAACGGTATTTCTGAATTCCTTTTTACCTCACCCTCGATCAGTTTGACTTTACACACACCACACACACCAGCTCTGCAACCAAAAGCTATGGGCATTCCGTTTAGTTCCGCCTGAACCAGTAAGGGGTGTTGGTTATCTCCTTTGAATGTTGTGCCATCAATTGAAACCGTATACTCAGTAACCGGATTATCCAATGTTTCAAACCCCGGTGGTTTACCGAAACTCTCCTCAAACCAGCGTTGCTCAGCAAGGCCTAGCTGCCTGCAATAATCCTTAGCTTGCTGCATAAAGCCTTCCGGACCACAACACAGAACAGTCCTGTCTGTTAAATCGGGAATCTCGTGAATAAGTTGCTCACGACTGATGCGCCCTTTGATACCTAACCAACTAGGCTCGGGCTGGCTTAAACTGAAAATTAATTGCAGATTTGGGTTTTGCCTTTTTAACCAGAGCAGTTCATCTTCACAGATAAGATCTGACTCTGTGCGTGCCTGATGATAAAAAACAATATCCTGTGCCGAATGTGTATCCGAGAGGTAACGAGCAATCGAAAGCATCGGTGTAATTCCACTGCCCGCTGACAAGAGCAGAAGTTTAGGCGTGTTACTGCAGTTAACATGGAATTCGCCGGTTGGGCTGGTTGCTTTCAGACTATCACCTTCATGCAGGTTGTTATGCAACCAGTTGGAGACTTCACCATCGGTCACCCGTTTTACTGTAATCGTGATATCAGCGGAGCGGCTGGGTGAAGATGATAAAGTGTAACAGCGGCTTACCTCCTGCCCATTTATAGTTGGATAGACTGTTATAAACTGCCCGGAAAGATAATCTGCGGCCAGTTGATCGGGCAGTTTAAAACGGAATGTAACAACATCCGGGGTTTCCTCAACACGCCTGACACAGAGAAGATCAATTTTTTGATCAGCCTGCCATGTATCCTGCAGGTGTGGAGCTGCAGTAATTGGGTTGATAACCGGTGCGGTGTCTGGATAAACCTCCGCTTGCTGTTGCTCAAGAACAATAATGGAGTCGCCTTCATTGATATGCCCCTCATTCAGGGCGATCAGATTCTGGCCGAAGTAAACTTCGTTATCTTTACCTTTTCGATAATTGGCCAAAGTTTTTATAGGTTCACCGCCGGTGATTGGATCCGCTGTTTCCGGATCAACAGTGGTCATAATGCATCGGGAACAGGGTTTCACAATTTCAAACTCGACTTCGCCAATTCTGATTTTCTTCCAGCGGTCTTCCTCAAAGGGCTCGCAACCTTTCACTACCAGATTAGTTCTGAAGTGTTCCATCGTGACGGGTGCTGAAGAGCGACTGTTAAGATCGGCCAAAGAGGCTTCCGAAATGAGTAGAAGAGGGTAACCATCAGCAAATCCAACCGGTATTTCAGGACGCTTGCTGGTATAACGTTCGGATTGCTCACCAAAAAACAGTAGTTGGCAGGGGCGGCCTAATTGCGCAGAGAACCATTTATCAAACTGTTCACCGCAATGCTGGGCATTAATTTCAGTGCCCCAGACATTTACCTGACGATAGTTCTGAAACAGCTGCGGGTAGGCCAGACTCAGGTGCCCCCCATCTGGCGAAACCACTTCGATACCATCTTCCTTTAACAGCACTTTATAGAGAAGCATCTTGGGTGTTTCTCGGGCAGAAAGCAGTTCACCATCTGGCGTTGCCAACATAAACCTGCGGTCAAATGCGAGGCCTGAAGATGTTACATAAGACGATGACTGAGCAAAGCCACCAAGGGATTTCACCGGGAAGATGTTTATGCCGCTTAATACAGTCTCAGACACTGAATAATTCCTTTGATTAATAGGGAAGCTTAGTTGTAATTCTATCCAGCCGGATTCGAAGTTTTTCGCCAGATTGGTTTTCTGCTATCAGAAACTCCTGGCCACCAGTGTATTCTAAATCGAGAAAACGCAGCGTATCTTTCTGGCTGTTTTCGCCTTCCTGCCATGTGAGTGTATGAACGGCACGGCGCATACACGCAAGCTCATAACCGTCATGAATTTCACAGTTTATTGGTTGGTAGCTATCAGAGTGTTCCATAATTAGATCTGCATTTTTTTATTTGATTAAGCATAATGCCAAGCTTTATCAATGTCATGAACTGGAAGAAAGCTTTGGATCTGGAAAAAGAACATCTGCTTAAACTCGCAACCATGAAGATGCCATTTGGTAAGTATCAGGGCAGGGTACTGATGGATCTTCCCGAAGATTACCTCTTATGGTTTGCAAAGAAGGGGTTCCCTCGGGGTGAGCTAGGTTTGTTACTGGAATTGATGCTTGAATTACAGATCAACGGTCTTGAAAGTTTGCTGAACCCATTACGTCGTTCTTAATAATATTTGTAGTCACCAGAATACGTTCTAACCTTAGATAAGCTAAATCCCTATTAAGGATAAGTACATGTTAAAACGAATAACGTTGATTATGATCTCTGTGTTTTTATGCCTCTCTTTTACACAGGTGAAAGCGGCTTCAAATGCAGAAATTAATGCTAAAAGCGTTCAGGCTTTAAAAGAGTTCTTTAAGCACAGCCCTGCGGGTAAACAGCTTTATCACCAGGCAAAAGGGGCTTTAATCTTTCCAGAAGTCTTTAAAGCGGGCATTGGTATTGGCGGTGAGTATGGCGAAGGTAAGCTGGTTGAGGGTGGAAAAACGACTGGTTATTACACCATTGCAGCTGCCTCAATAGGTTTTCAACTGGGAGCCCAGGTTAAAACTGAGATTATTCTGTTTATGACTCATGAGGCGTTGAGACAGTTTAAAAACAGTAACGGTTGGGAAGCCGGTGTAGATGGCAGCGTAGCACTTGTCACTTTGGGCACCGGCAAAGAGATCGACACCAGTAATATAAAAGATCCTATTATTGGTTTTATTTTTTCCAATAAGGGGCTGATGTACAACTTGTCTTTAGAAGGCTCTAAGATCAGTAAGAAGTAGGGGATATTATGAGAAAATTATTATTAGCAATTTTGATGGGTTCCTTAGCCCTCAACTCCTATGCGGCTAAACCAGAATGGGCAGGAAAAGATAACGAAAAAGGGAATAAAGCTGAGCAAAAAGCTGAAAAAAAGTCAGGTAAAGTGAAAGACGATCAGGATGAAAAACGGGATAACAAGTTTGTTGCAGACACTGATACCATTCTGAAAGGTATTTTTTCCGACAAAGAAAAGTCGGTTATCGAAGATTATTACAATGAAAATGCGGCCTCAGGCACAGGTCAGCATAAAGGCAAGAAAAAAGAGTTACCGAAGGGACTGCAAAAGAAGCTTGAGCGTGGTGGTGAATTACCTCCGGGTTGGCAGAAAAAGCTTGAGCGTGGTGAAGTGCTGGACCCTGAACTTCGTTATCATTCCAAGAAACTGCCAGATGATCTTTTATCGCGTTTGTCCGGTGAGGATGCTGCAAATGAAATCCTAAGAATTCAGGATAAGATTGTTAGGGTTAGCAAAGGCCAGGGCACTATTGTCGATATGATTGATTTAGCCGATATTCTGGCTGGACGTGGCATGCGCAAGGAATAAAATAGTTTCATACAAGTGTTAATAACAGCCGGCCTTGTGTCGGCTTTTTAGTCTAAATGGAAAAGGCATGACACCAGCAATTAACGCCGCAAAAAAAGCCAAAGTGAACTACAACGTACATGAATACACCCATGATCCAAAAGCAGAGTCCTACGGTGAAGAAGCTGCAGAAGCCATAGGTGTTGCTGCCGAGAGGGTTTTTAAAACGCTTCTGGTTGCGATAAATGGGGATAATAAAAAGTTAGCGGTTGGTGTTGTTCCTGTATCGGGACAGCTGGACCTGAAAGCTATGGCTACCGCTTTAAAAGCGAAAAAACTCACCATGGCAAACCCTCAGGATGCAGAGCGTGCAACTGGGTATGTTGTGGGCGGTATTAGTCCATTAGGCCAGAAAAAACGATTACCTATGGTGCTGGACAGCAGTGCCGAATGTTTTGAAACCATCTATATGAGTGCCGGGCGGCGTGGTCTTGAAATCGAGATGTCTGCGGCAGATCTTCAAACCCTGACTGGGGCTGTAATAGCTTCGATTGGCAAACAATAAAAGTGGTACAGGCTTATGTCAGAAAACTTTATTGCTCCAGACGGTAAACCCCGATGTCAGTGGTGCGCGGCGACAGATCAATACCTTGTTTACCATGATACTGAATGGGGTTTTCCTGTAGCGGATGACCAGCGTCTGTTTGAAAAGCTCTGCCTGGAGAGTTTTCAGTCAGGGCTGAGTTGGAGAACAATTCTGGAAAAGCGGGATAATTTCCGCGCGGCTTTTGATTATTTTGACTTCAATATCATGGCTGAGTATACCGATCATGATGTCGAGCGTTTACTACAAAATGCGGGCATTGTTCGACACCGGGGTAAAATTACAGCGGTTATTAATAATGCGCGGCGTGCACAGGAGCTGGTTGCCAAAGAGGGTTCATTGGCTGCTTATTTTTGGCAGTTTGAACCGGATCCGACCACCTTACCTGCCCCGCAAACTCAATCCAAAAATGAGATCTCAGAGTCTATTTCCAAAGAGCTTAAAAAGTTGGGTTGGAAGTTTGTTGGTCCCACCACGATATATTCTTTTATGCAGGCGATGGGGATGATTAATGATCATGCGGAAGGTTGTGTTACCCGGGAATCTGTAGATCAAGCCAGAAACAGTTTTAAGCGTCCTTAGCTAACAATAAACGTTCCTGCAAAATACCCAAAGCAGAGACCCTGCGTTCATCCCAGGTATGGCAATAACTAAGCCTCATGCAATTTGCATATCGACCGGAGATTGAAAACAAAGTCCCAGGGGTAATGACGATATCTAATTCTAAAAGTTCGTTGTAATGGGCTAATGTATCTATCTGCTCAGGCAGTTCGACCCACAAAGCCAACCCTCCTTCAGGAAGGGAAAATTTTAATTCACAATTCCATTGCAACAGTTGATTCATTAAATGGTCACGATTATTTTGCAGCACCTTACGCTGCCTTTTTAGGTGACTGAGGAAGAGCCCTTCAGCCATGAATGAAGCGATACCCTGTTGGTTTGCATGGTTGCTGGAAAGCTGAGTCACCAGTTTCATGCGTGTTATCTTCTCATGCCAGCGTCCTCCCGATATCCAACCGACCCGTAAGTCTCTGGATAAACTCTTAGAAAATGAGCTGCACAAAATGACTCGATTGTCGGTATCCATTGCTTTCAAAGGATCAGGGGTTTCACCGAAGGCTGTATCAGCATAAATATCATCTTCAATAACTGCCAGATCGAATCGTTCAGCTAAAGAGAGCAGTTTATCTCTGGCTGGGGTGGGCATAACGGCCCCGGTAGGTGTGGCAAAAGCCGGTGATACGATGCAGGCTTTAACCGGCCAGCGTTGCAGAATCTCATCCAGGGCATCCATATCCATACCCTGCTTGGGTGAAGAGGGTACTTCAACGACCTTAAGTTGAAATTGTTCCAGTAATTGCAAAACCCCATAGAAACCCGGAGATTCCACCGCAACAGTGTCCCCAGCGTTGCAACATGCCATTAAAGCCAGAAACAGGGCGTGCTGACAGCCCGAAGTTATACACAGCTCGTTAGTTGAAACAGGTAACCCCCGGCGGGAATAATGAATCGCCAGTTGTTCCCTAAGAAAGAGAGTCCCAGCCGGATCGTCATAGTATTGGTGATACCCACCACGGGGCTGCCGTAAGGCTCTGCCAATCGCTCGGTTAAGCTCAACTACACCTTGAGGTTGCAGCTCTTTTGAGGGATCTGGGCAAAGATCAAAGGCTGCGCTGCGCTGCATAATATCCAGTAACAAATCCTTACTGTTTACCGACCTCGGGGCTTTTATCTCATTGTGTACGGTGGGTTGCGCAACGGGCTTAGACCGGTATTTAACGTAATAACCAGCCTTAGGCCGGGCTTCGATAATCCCCTTTGCTTCCAATCTTTGCAGAGCATGCATTACCGTCGCTTTTGAAAGATTTTTCTCCCGGCACAAGCTGCGAATAGAAGGCAGTTTCGATCCCGCCTGCCAGCGTTGTTGTTGAATGCCTTGTAATAACCACTTTTCAAGTGACTGGTAGAGAAAATCAGAAGCCATTATTTGCAGATCTGTTCCTATTAATTTTAATAATTTTGGGCCTGTTCCGGTTTTTTGTACAGAGATATTCTGCAGCAGTCAAAAGACTCGGTGAGAAAGATGGATAGAATTCCGGCTGTAGAAGTGCAAAGCCCCCCCTTATCAACTGATGGGAAATTCCATGTAAAACTTATAGAAGGGCGCTATCAGTTCATAAGGCGATTAACGAGCTGGCCTTTAATTTTCCTTTTCTTTGCCGTCGTTTGGGGGCAACAGGATGGTCAGCCCTGGGTACTGTTCTCTTTTGAGCAGAGGGCTATTTTTCTTTTTGGTAAGGCCCTGTCATGGCACGACTTGCCTCTTCTATCTGGTCTAATGATCACAGGCGGAGGTGTACTTTTCTTCCTATCCGTAGGCTGGGGAAGAGTGTGGTGCGGTTTTGCCTGTCCCCAAACTATCTGGACCTGGATATTTATTCGTATTGAACAATGGACCGAAGGCCGGGCAAGGGAGCGAGCCAAAATCGATCAACAGTTATTTGCAGGTCCAGGATTTTTGCAACGGCTGTTAAAACACCTCTTGTGGTTAGCTGTTGCGGGAATCACAGCCATAACTTTTACCGGGTACTTTATTCCCATTCGAGAGATGGCAACGGATATCTACACCCTTCAGGCTTCACCGGCGCTAACCTCATGGTTGATTATAATGGCGGCACTGACCTACCTGAATGCGGGTTTGGTGCGCGAGAAAATCTGCTTGCATGCCTGTCCTTATTCACGTTTCCAGAGTGTGATGTTTGATAGCAATACACTCACCGTCAGTTATGACAAAGAACGAGGAGAACCCAGAACCAAACGTCGATCAGACAATGGAAACAGCGGTGATTGTGTGGACTGCGACCTCTGTGTGCAGGTTTGTCCAACAGGCATAGATATTCGTGATGGTTTACAAGCTGCGTGTATCGATTGTGCTGCCTGTATTGATGCCTGCGACAGTGTTATGACGAAGCTAAAACGGCCAAAAGGGCTTATCGGTTTTTACTCTGAGGCAAAGCTAACAAAACAAACACAAACACAAACCATAATTCGCCCGAGATTAATGGCATATGCCCTGTTAATTATCGGCTCCATGTCAGTTGTGTTTTATGGGTTTACAGATACAACCGAACTACTGGTCGAAATACGACGGGACAGGACAACGCTTTTTACTCAGATGGAACACAACAAAGTGTGCAATAACTATCTAGTGAAGGTTGAAAGCTTCGTACCAGATCAAACCGTTACTGAGGTTTCTGTAAGAGGAGAGGAGAAGTTTGAACTACACGGTCAGCCGGAGATTAATCTTCATATCAATAACTCAACCTGGTTGCCTTATCGTGTGTGTGCCACTGACTTGGACAATCCCCGGTATGAACTGGAGTTTACGTTTTCGAAGTCTGGAAGTTATGTCTCTAAAAGGACAACATTCTTAACCGCTTCTATTTAACGAGCAGATCAGGGAGAGAGAATCTAGGTAGCTGGTTTATCTGACCTTGCGCCAGACACTGGCTAACCAGGGTTGCTGCTCTAACGGCAGCCCTTCGGGGCGATAGTAATGTTCAAGTTCGCTAAATCCGGCTTCATGCAGGTAACCACGCCAGCTCTCGAGGTCGTGATAGGCGCCGTAACGGCTTCTGTTCCAGCCTTCCTGATTATTTCCGCGTGGGTTCGATGAAAATAGAACCCCGTCGCCTTTTAAGGTGGCATGTAATGCCTTTAACACGGAAGGCAGCTCAACCGATGGCACATGAAACAGAGACGCGTTGGCAAAAACACCATCGAAGTGGCTATTCGGCAGATCCAGAGCCAGAAAATCCTGCTCCCAAACATCACAGCCACTGTGCTTGCGAGCCAGAGCCGCCAGCGCATGTGAGCCTTCCAGCCCCGTCGCTTTATGCCCCTGCTGAGTGAACGTGATCAAATCCCTTCCTGGGCCACAACCAAAGTCCAGAATAGAAAAGGGTGATTCACCGGATAGGTGGCGAATAAGAGCGGAAATATTCTGGCTGACATCGTGATCACGAGTTCCTGCCCAGAAGTTATCCGCATTACGGTTGTAATGATCAAGAGTGGTTTCGGAAATAACCTTCAGTTCATTTTTTAGACTGGTCATAAAAGGGTTTCATTCAAACTTAATCGGAAGGTGAAGGTATTAATATAATAGGCAATCTTACTGAATCCTAGATTCAGTGGGCTTTATTCGAGGGATGAGGTAATAAAAAAGGGAGCGTTTACAGCCCCCTTTATTGCTCAGCGGTTTGCAAAGTACATAGTCACTTCAAAACCGATACGTAGATCTGTATAGCTAGGTTTAGTCCACATCATATGTTTCTCCTGATCAGGTTTAATGTCCACAACAGAGTGAGCACTCCATCTTATGACATCACAAAACCAGTTTAGTTTAGAAAATTCTTATGTACCTAATTGATAATAACTACTTGCGTCATAGAAAAACTCTATAGTGGGACATAATAATAGATGTAAATCAGTCTGTTGGGAGGGATTTTTCTACATTTTTTGTTGCTTGAAGACTTTTCACTCATGATTGATTTTGGGCAACTAAAGATGACATTAGTCCCAACTACTGGTGTAATAGTTTCTATAATAAAAACACATAGTTTGTGCTGTCCGGTATTTAGTTGTAATGAATTTCCTGGAAATTTTAAACCAACAGCCATATGGAATTGCAGAGCTGACTGCTGACGAAGGATGTTATCTCTTCTTTAATAAGAAAGAGCAGCAGATCAGAGGTCTAACAGACAGTGAGATGAACACTGCGTCTGTTTTTGATCTATTCCCGCCAAAAGAAGCTAATGAACTGAGATCTCTTTTTAATCAGTGTTCCCGTTCACCTGAAGGAGAAGAGTTCCTCTTCAGATATCAAATTGAGCAGCACTCATATGAGATGCGGCTTAGTAAAAGCAGCACAAATACGATAATCAGCTCCCTGTCAGAGATTACCCCTCTTCTGAAATTGGAAAAACAGTATCAACAAGATCAAGAGACCATTAAATGCCTCAATGATGCTGTAAATGGTGCAAACATCGGTTGCTGGGACTTTTACCCGCAGGAAGGGCGCATCATCGCCAATAAAACCTGGGTGACTCAGAAGAAATACAGGGATGAAGACTTTCGAGAGAATGATGAAATTTTCTCTGAGGTCGTTGATGGCCTGGACCGTTGGTGCTCGATCGTGCACCCAGACGATTTGGAACCTACCTTTGAGATTATTGATAAACACTTAAAAGGCGAAACTGAAGTTTACGACGCAACATTCCGGATGAAATGCGGTGACGGAGAGTGGCGTTGGATCCACGATGTCGGTCAAGTGTTTCAGAGAGACGAAGATGGCAATGCGATTCGTATGAACGGTGTACACATCGACATCACAGAGGCCCATCAACTGGAAGAAAAAGTAGAGAAACTGGCAGTAACAGATGCCTTAACTGGTTTATTGAACCGCAGGAATTTCAAATATCTGTTCGATGCAGTATCTGAACGTGCTAAAAGACAAAGTAGTCTGTTTTGCCTGCTGCTGATCGATGTTGATCACTTTAAGGCATATAACGATACCTATGGGCATGTGAAAGGTGACAAGGTTCTTAAGAAAATCAGCAAAGCTTTGACAAAAAATATTCGCCATGGAGAAGATTATAGTTTTCGCGTGGGTGGTGAAGAATTCGCGGTAATTTTCACAGAAGAGGAAAAGCCAGCCGCTATCGCTCTTGCTCAAAGAATTAAGGATGAGATAGAAAATCTCAAAATACCCCATGCAGAAAATACTGCCAGTGAATATGTCACCGTTTCCATGGGGTTAATGTGTGCGAATGAATTGAAGGAAAAGGATCAATTAAACCGGATTTATAAACTTGCAGATGAGTTGCTTTACAAGGCTAAAGCGGCAGGGCGAAATTCGCTGATCTGTAATGATTGATGTGCATAGTCCACCTAACTATCTCCCTTTTAAAGCGGTTTTAACGGTAAAAGAGTAATTTTTTGAAACATGCGGGTAGCCAAATCTCATAGGCTTCTTGCGATCGCACGGGTTGAATCCATTTCGGTTTTAGCTTCATAAGGACACTCTATGGCGGGATAAGGTCAAAATGAGTGTTTTTTATGCAATTTTTATATGAATCCATCACCTACTGAAACTGTTTTCTGGTAAAGTTCCGCCTCCTGAGAATAGCCTTTGATTGCTAATACTCGCCTCTGAAACTTTTACCGCCAGGACACTCCGTTGATTTCCGCTTCCAACATTACCATGCAGTTTGGCGCTGAGCCTTTATTTGAAAATATTTCCGCAAAATTCGGTAATGGCAACCGTTATGGTTTGATCGGTGCGAATGGTTGCGGCAAGTCGACATTGATGAAAATCCTCAGTGGTGATCTGGTACCAACTTCAGGTAATGTATCCATCACGCCGGGTGAAAAACTGGGTGTTTTGAGTCAGGACCAATTTGCTTTTGAAGAGTACACAGTTGTTGATGCCGTCATCATGGGTGACACCGAACTGTGGAAGGTTAAACAAGAGCGAGACCGTATCTATTCATTGCCAGAAATGTCTGAAGAAGATGGCATGAAGGTCGCCCATCTGGAAAGTGAATTCGCAGAGATGGACGGTTACAGTGCTGAAAGCCGCGCTGGCGATATTCTTCTGGAAGCGGGTATTGAAGAAGAGTATCACTTTGGCTTGATGAGTCAGGTTGCACCGGGTTGGAAACTTCGAGTGCTATTGGCGCAGGCATTGTTTGCGAATCCTGACATTCTGTTACTGGATGAGCCAACCAACAATCTGGATATCCACACCATTAGCTGGCTGGAACGCGTACTTAACCAGCGTAAATGCACCATGATCATCATCTCCCATGACCGCCACTTCCTGAATGCGGTGTGTACTCATACAGCGGATATTGATTACGGTGAGTTGCGTATTTATCCGGGCAACTACGACTACTTTATGGAAGCTTCATCGCTGATCCGCGAACAGTTGCTGATGGAAAATGCGAAGAAGAGTGCCGAACTGGATGAGTTACAGGCCTTCGTTAACCGCTTCTCAGCAAACGCTTCCAAGGCGAAACAAGCCAGTTCCCGCGCTAAGAAAATGGAAAAAATTGAATTAGCAGAGGTGAAAGCATCAAGTCGTAAGATGCCTTACATCATCCTGAAACAGCATCAAAAACTTCACCGCCAAGCGCTGATTCTGGAAGACTTTGGTCATGGTTTCGATGGCGAAACACTGTTCTCTGAAGGTAATCTAATTCTTGAAGCAGGCGCAAAACTGGCAGTCATCGGTGAGAATGGTGCGGGTAAAACCACATTCCTGCGTTGCTTGATGGATGAGCTTAAAGCCAATGAAGGCACCATAAAGTGGGCAGAAAATGCTGAAATTGGTTATTGCCCACAGGACAGTACTGCTGACTTTGATTGTGACCTGAACCTGTTTGAGTGGATGTCGCAGTGGCGTACGCCTAAGCACGATGATCTAAAAGTCCGTGGCATGCTGGGCCGTTTACTATTCACCGCAGATGACTTTAATAAAAAGGTTAAGGTCTGCTCCGGTGGAGAGAAAAACCGTCTGTTGTTTGGCAAAATGATGATGATGGATCTCAACGTTCTGGTTATGGACGAGCCAACCAACCATATGGATATGGAAGCCATAGAAGCGTTGAACAATGCATTGGAAGGTTTTGATGGCACTTTAGTGTTTGTCAGCCACGACCGCGCATTTGTCTCTTCTCTGGCGACACACATCATCGAAATTAAAGACCAGAAAGCAGTCAACTTCCACGGTACCTTCGATGAGTACCTGGCAAGCCAGAAAGTCGTTTCAGAAGTCGCGTGATTCAGAGATCTCTCAAGCGTTAATAGCTGCACTTACAAGAACAAAGCCCCGATTTTACTCGGGGCTTTTTCATTTGTATTTGCCTTTGTTTATGGCCGCTCGCTGATATTTACCGATCTTAAGCATTAACTGCGATTGCCCCACATTTTGGAAACTGCCCGATCTGTTCCAAGCGTACCGACCACAATACAAGTAAAGCCCACAACCAGAAAAACCAGACCAGGAAGCAGGGCGCCTACTTGCGCAGATGCATAGCCTAAACCGCAAACCACAGCTGCTAGGAACAGAAACAAGCCACCAACCACTTTCAAAATGGTTCTATGAGACTTTTTGTAAGCGTAAGGCTCATCGCCGGATTCAAATATATTCAGTAATGGCGCAAACAGTTTTCTAAAAAATGCTTTCAAAAATAACCTCTCTTTCTTCTTAATATGCAGCGACTACTTGTATGACAAACATTATAAAGCTTAGAAAAGGGAAGTTGTCATCCTTTCAACGTTTATTTCCATTCTGACCAGATCAACAGGATCCCCGAACTGAGTATAGATAGCTACATCAGCGGCATCCCGGCCATAGGCAATGGCTACGCGTCCGCCCTGAGGTCCAATGACAGTCGGATCAAAGGTGTACCACCGACCACCCACATATGCTTCAAACCAGGCATGGAGATCCATAGGAACAAGCCCTTCCAGATAGCCAACAACCAAACGGGCTGGTATCGACAGGGCCCGGCAACAGGCAATACCTAGATGAGCCATATCCCGACATACCGCCTGAGATCTTTCGTTGACTTCGCTGGCACTGATAATCTGCTGACCGCAACCGGGTGTGTATTGCAGGGTCTGAACAATATACTCGATGATCGCCGTACACTGGTCATACCCGGGCGCCCGGCCTGCAACAATCGATTGTGCGAGTTGTGTAAAACGATCAGATTCACAGTACCGACTGGGCAGTAGAAAGGGGAGGGTTTCTTCCGTTAGGTTCTGGACCTCAATGAATGGTGCCCCCGGTGCAATATCAAAGGCGTCGGGGCATTCAATATTCACAGATGTATGAATGGAAAACTGACCCGCAGGCGCGACGATGCGTTGGCACAAATTACCGAACGGATCAGTGAATTCGACTGCAGTTACACTCGGTGATAATTCATATTGTTCGCGGGCTACCCACTGTTGATGTCCACTGCGAGGGCGCAGCATAAGCAAAAACGGAGTGGCGACCGGGTTTAAGAATTCAAGAGCACAAGAAGCATGTAACCACATAATGGATCCTAATTTTAGTCAGAAAAAAGGGCTGTTTGTGCTAATGGGCTAAGGGTTAATCATTTCCTTAATCACTGTTACGATATTTCAAGATCAGGCTAATGATTTCATGATCACTGATCGCGGCTTCCAGAGATTCATTTATAGACGCTCTCTGTGGCAGCTGGATGTTAAATTGGTAACGTAACATCTCCAGGACCTGTTGATCATTTTTTGGATCAAACTCTTTGCCGGCATAAATACAAAGGCGCTGATAAATAAAGTCTTTATTTGCCATGAAAGGCCGTTCTCTCGTTTTATATCAAGCAGATGGTCCACTAACCCAGACTGTTAATGCTTAATCGGGAGTCTGTTTGATGCATCGCTTGTCCTTGCTATGCATTGTTTAAAGAGCTGGAATCTTAAGTTTATTTGCTAGCTCGCATCATATGCTTAAGCCAGACATAAAATCTGAAAAATGAATCAGGATGCGTAATTAATAAAACTGCTATGAAACAAGATACTATTTAACGCACACATTAATGCTGTATTTCTGCTAACGGAAGCATTCACGTCATAATGACTGACAATGTCGTTAATTGACAGCCCAAAGAAAAATCAGCTGAGTTTGTTAGTCTGAGGCTGGTGTTTCTAACGCATTTCCAATAAGTGGGAACTTATACGAGCGGCTTTTATGCAATGTCTAATGAGGATGTTTGCCGCCAGATTTTTTCATGCGTCTTTTATCCCTGTTCTTCCCTTAACTTATCCCGGATATCCATCAGCAGATTACCGTAGGCATTGGTCCCTTTAATGTCGCGGCCACAGCCCCAGAAATAGTCGTACTGGCTGACCTCAGTAATTACAAGCTCCCCGGAATCCATAAGCATTTGCGCGACTTCAGGATGAGTGCGGCATTTGATATAGGTGCCACGGGTCATAACGGTGACCTTTACTTTATCCCAGTCCTTGCGCTTTTTATGCCATCTGCTTTTGCCCAGTTTGGCGGCGTCCTTGGGATGAGCTGCCTGCCGTATCTTTTCTACATAGTCGGCATCGCCAAACTTCATTGCCTGGTAGTAGTGCTCTACTGAAGGCCATTCAAAACCGTCTAGCTCAAAGGCGTGCTTAGAGTATGAAGCTAAAGGATGTTCAGCATCAGTCCGTCTCAGTGTCAGACGTTTTTTTTCATCGTGGCTTAAAAACATAAGGCGTATCCAGGATATATCGTAAAAATAGTTAACCGGGTAAACATCCGTTAACCATTAAGTTTTGTTATAAATGACGGGCATCCTGCCTTTCCATTTATTCCACAGCTCTGATTTTATAGCTAAATCAGACATGAAATCAGCAACATTAATCCGGCTGGTTTTACCCGCATCGAAAATAACGTTTCGAACAGGCGACTCCATGATCTCATATTCACTGACAGAATCTTCATTTATTAATCCATCAGGGCGTACGGCGACCCATTCAATCGCGGAATCTTGCCTGAGCTGAACACGCAGATAATCGGCTGCCTGTTCATTATCCAGATGCGGGGGGACTAAACAGCGTAACAACGCAACAACAAAACGTTGAGACAAAGGCGGTTTCTCAGGGATATCCTGATTACAATTCCCAGTAGTATTCATAAGAATAATTTTAAAATGCCGATCGGTTGCGTTGGCACGCATGGCCCCCACAACTGTTTTCATCGCATCGGTTACCAACTTCCGTGGCTGGCCGAATATGCCCTTGAACGTTAAGTTATGACCCAGGCAAGAAAGAACAGCGTCGCATTCCTTGATCTGCTCAGCAAGCTCGCTTTCCGTCATGGTGTTTATATCGCGTTCGAGTATCTGTAAGCCAGGATGAGTCTGATCTACCCTGTTCAGAGAGGCGCTATTCCGGACAACAGCGATGACCTCTACATCTTTCTGCAGCAATAACTCCACAAGTAACTGCCCGGTTGCTCCGCTAGCACCTAAAACTAAGACCTTGTTCACGCACTGCTCCATGTTGGAATGTTGGGCATCGGCACCCTAAGGTTTATTCCGAATCGTTTCTTATTTGCACACACTTTTATCGACATAATTAATATCTACACCCGCTACCGGGTTAGATGACTGATGGGTTGAGTTAATGATGTCCTGAATGTGTTTGGAAAAAGACAGTGTAATGTTCTTAATCACATTCTTCTCTTTCAGGTATGTGTTTGCATCTTTTTTGATCCGGTCTTTAACCAGTTTGTTTACTGCGTCATCCACAGTTTTTTCATGTTTCTTGCTGCTGGATTTGATGACCTTTTTAATCTTAGGATTCGGGTCATTTTTACTGATCAGAGACGGCTTTGGTGAGTTAATTTGCAGATAACCGGGTTTATCTTCCACTACGCTGATACACCAATCCCAGTTCTCCGGTACTTTGATCCCAAAACTGAACTCATAATCCCATTCGTAGAGACGCTGCACATGATCCTTAACCACCTTGCCCAGCTTCTTGTCATAAAAATACATATATTGGTTAGAAACCCGGGCAAAAATAAACTCTGTCACCCCGGATAAGGTCGACTTCTTAACCTTTATTTCCCGTAACGCTTTCTCGCGTTCTGCAATCTCTTCCGCTTCCGAAAGCTTCTGAGTGAGATGGACGTAACCGTAGGTGGAAGCACCCACAAGCCCAAGAAGAATGACAATCAGGACCAGCAATAATTTATTCATTGTGATTATTCCTTTAATTGAGGGAAAACCTGACTGCTTTTAAAGTGCTTTCCATGGTTTCACTGAATTGAGCGTGCAAAAGGTAAAACTGAGATTAAAGGGCAGGCCTGTAAAAGACAAGGGTCCAAGCTTTTGCTTGGCCGGGGTGAGTTGGTTTGATTTGGACCGAGCGGTATAAGGGAAGTTGGTTTAAGGTTGGGTCAGAGTTAGCAGTTAGAATGTATATAGACCCCATTTATCCTGACCCTTTTTCATTAGGCTATTTTCCATATTCCAAAGAAGCCATTCTTATGCCAGTTGATATTAACGTGAGACCTGCCGCTTTATTTAAAAGTGTTGTAACCCATGACTTCAATTGTTGCCTAGCAATTCGCTCACCCAATCGACTGAACGCGCTGTACACAATAATATCTGCTAATAAGCAGGAAATGCCCATAAGTAGCATTTGAAACAGTACCGGCTTTGACGGATCAATGAACTGTGGCAGTAACGCGGTGAAGTACATGAGAGCTTTTGGATTCGCTAGCTGAACCACTAGCCCTTGTGAAAAAAGCTTCTTTTTGCCTCTTTTACTTTTTTCTGCCTGGAGCTTGATAACACCAGACTTACTGAATAAAGCTGAAATGCCCAGATAAAGTAAATAGGCCACTCCTACCCACTTAATAATTGAGAACATGAGGCTTGAAGTAAGTATTAGAGAGGCGATGCCAGTAGCCGACAAAGCAAAAAACAGGACATCAGCGCTTGCAACTCCAAGAACACCGAAGAATGCCAGCTGTGAATTATGCGAAGCCCCCTGAGCCGCCACCGTGATAGCTGTTGGGCCGGGAACCAAAATGAGCATAATCGTAGTTACTAGAAATATTGAGTACAGGGTGGTATCCATTTTTGGGTTTCTCTTTGTTGCCTAAAGCCTGTAATAAGGGGCGGTGAAGCCGACGTCACAGCGCCGAAGGCGCACCTGGATTTCCTTTTATAGTTCTTCTTCGTTACCAATAAACAGGATTATTGAATTCTTTAACGCATACGGGACGTTCTTTGATAGATGGAATTGGCTCTCCCGTTAATGTTTGGCCAAGCCATCCAATAGGCATTGAAAGCTTTAGAGGGGCCTGAATCAAATCTTCCGAAAGCGACTGAAAGCCTATCTTTGAATAAAAGGATGGATCGCCATAAGTAACCACAATACTGACAGAGCGGTTCCTGAGTTCATTAAGTCCATAGTTAATGAGTTTCTGCCCGATACCTCTCCCCTGAAATTCAGTACTCACAGCAACCGGAGCAAGCATGTAAACCTGAATGGGGTCGTTGAACTTTAGACGAGTGAAGAATATGGCGCCGATAAGTGAGCCGTTTTCACAGGCACCGAAGCAAATTGTTTCTTTATTATCGATGTTCGATGCTAACTCTGAAGAAAGACCACCAACCAACACTCCTTCCTTTTCACTCTCTGAGGAAGTGAATACCGAAGTGAAAAGGTTTGCTACCTCTTCTTTTTTCGATTTGTCGAGGTTCTGGTAGTTCATACGTTACTTGGTTTCCTTCCGATGCTGATTTATTTCTGAACAAGAGGCATACATAAAGTGTAAATGGAGCCAGAGTAAATTTCACTACACGAGCACCCTTGCTTACATCATTTCACTTTACGATCTTTTATGACCATTTTTAACATTAATAAAATCAACTCTGCCCCTATTTATCCCTGTTGATTACTTTTCGTTTTTACAGCGAGTAGGGGATTTTGTTTCGGCAAAGTCGCTAACAACCCAAAGCCGAGCCTGCTTCTAAAGCTGGTTCAAGCTGCGATACTCGGCTGCGAAGAAGGGGTAGGGTTGGTGCCGTATTTTGAATTTTTACTGAGAAATGGGAGACCTGACCCCATGTTTTTTGACCCCGGCCTATTCTGAATTGAGCGTGCAAAAGGTAAAACTGAGATTAAAGGGCAGGCCTGTAAAAGACAAGGGTGGAAACTTTTGCTTGGTGAGGGGGGATTGCCTTTCGCTTTTACAGCGAGTCAGGGTATTTGATCGGCAAATACCCTAACAACCCAAAGCCGACCCTGCTTCTTGCCGGACTTCGTCCGGTACCCTGCGTTTCTCGCTTAAACCAGCGAGCTTGTAAACTCGGAGGCTTCGCCACCTCAGACAAACAAGCTCTTAACTCTGGTTCAAGCTGTGATACTCGGCTGCGAAAAAGGGTATTGGGGTTGAGTGCCGTATTTTGACTTTGTAATGAGAAATGGGAGACCTGACCCCATGTTTCTTTCTTGTTAGGAAGACTCATGCACACGGTTGTTTCAACTGCTTTTTTTGTACGTTTTTGAACTTCGTTTGCCTGGTTATCAAGCCATTACGTAATTCATCCTTCCGTTCGGCGGGCATTTCTTTCAGTTCGTCTCTTAGTTCACACAGTCGTTTTTCGAAATTATTGAGGCCTTGTTCGTCGTTTTCTTTGGAACATCCAGCATCATGTTCTTTGCTACTTTCAATGTGCTCAACCCCTTCACTCTCATTTTGATTGCCAAGATCTATTTTTACTCCTTTATGGGTCGCAAGTAACAAGCCAAACAATCCACCAAGAGCAAAGAATAATCCTGGTGCTGCATTCAAAAGCTGGCCGCTAGTAGTTTTTGCATTAATTATTAAGCTCGCTTCTCCAGTGACACCCAAAACGTATAGGTCGTAGCCAAGATAAAGTGCAAAAGAAGAAACTAAAAATGGAAAAGCCTTAAGGATAAAATAATATGTAAAAGCAAGATTTCCACTCACACCTTTCACTGAATTTTGTTTCATTACTTAGACCCCGATTAGTGTATTTCTAACGCTCAAAGCAGCCGCGCAGTCTGCGTCGGATGCCTTTTCTTGTTATACGCTTCTAAAAAACCAAGTTGTAACGACGGCTAGCACCCAAAAGCAGCCGACTAGTTTTGGTAAGTTCTTTCCCAGTATCTGATTTGTAGAAATATTCCTTCTGTTTTTTATAGCGGCATATTCTGGATGAATTCTCTTACATACCTGCTTTAAAGGGTCTTGAGTTTGTTTTACTTGAACAGTAGTAACCTCATGCCAAATAATCGATGCAAATATACCGGCTATAGCTAAAACAACAGATACAGATGGCTCTTTACCAAAAGCGGCCCAAGTTGCTGCGAGAATGGATTGAATGGTAAGCATATGGGCAGTTCTCGTCGCAAACAATTGATCCTCATGTAACAACCAATTCCAAAGTCTCTGAGATTGTTCTGGATTTAGGTTGAGTTCGGAAATGATTTTTTCAGCTTCATGATCATCCATGACATATCCTCAAAGTGTATAACAGCAAATATATGTCAATTTGTCGTAATTAATTGCGTCAAATTGACGTATATCTCCGATTAATATCTCAAGAGATTGTCGGCTAACTTCATGTTAGTTAAAGGATTTATTCTTAACTATAAGAAATGTATCTGAGAAAAAGCGTCAATCTGACGTATATCTTCAATGCGTTACTTCGCTACAGTGTCAGATGAGCTTTTATGATAATCCTTTACCGGAAAGTGCCTTGATCTCCCTGGTGACTCTAATACTGGCATATCAATCGAAAGGCTTAAACCCCTTTTTATTCGGTAAATTAAAAGTAATAAAGCGTCAGCGTAAGCCCCAGCAATATCGCAACCCAAAGCACCATACTGCCTGTAGGCCATGTTCGGGCTAGGATGCCGTGGGAGCCGTGGTGTTGTGACAGCAGATCGAGCAGGTGCATGATGATTTTGCTGATGCGAGACCGGATATGCTGATCAATACAGCTGATCATTCCACCCACTTTGAAAACAAAATCCGGTAACAGGCGGCGGTAGAGCCACTCTGCATCCAGGTTGGTAGATTTCAGTTCCGGTGGATAGATATGTGCCAGTTTCAGCCAGGTGAATGCCAGAGCTGAGAAGGCCAGTAGTTGCAGTTGCGCAAGTACGTGGCTGACATCATAAGCGCTGTATTCGATCTGGTAAGGCAGCAGGCTATATAGCTGTTGCGGGAAGCAACCAATACCGACACAGAACAGCGCGGCAATGGTCATGGCTAACAACATATTGCTAGGGGGTTCGTGCGCAGTTTCCACATGTTTGCAGGGTTTGTAGAAGAAAGCGAAGAACGGAATTTTGATGCCTGCGTGGTGGAATACCCCGGCACTGGCAAACAGCAGAGCCAGCCAGATGGGGCTGTAACCTTCCAGCAATACGGCACTGACGATCATTGATTTACTGACAAAGCCACTGAACAGCGGGAAGGCGGAGATAGAGGCCGCACCGATCATACAGAGTACGGCGGTTTTGGGCATTTTCTTGTACAGACCGCCCAGTTCCGAACCGCGCATCTCGCCGGTCACATGCAGGACCGCACCCATACTCATCATCAGCAGGCCTTTAAACAGAACATCATTAAAGGCGTGAGCGACCGCACCATTGATGGCGAGTTCAGTACCTATGCCGATACCCACCACCATAAAACCTAGCTGGTTGATCAGGCTGTAGGCCAGTACCCGGCGTAGGTCGTTTTCGATCACAGCGTAAAAGATCGGGAAACAGGCCATCATCGCGCCGATGTACACCAGTAGTTCCGTACCGGCGAACCCGCGGGCCAGAGCATAGATCGCCACCTTGGTGGTGAAAGCAGTGAGGAATACGGTACCGGTTACAGTGGCTTCCGGGTAGGCATCGGTAAGCCAGTTGTGCAGCATGGGGAAAGCGCTTTTTATGCCGAAGGCGATAAACAGTAACCAGCCGCCGGGTGCATCTAAACCTATATGGTTAAACTCCAGACTGTTACCGGCACAGGCATAGATTATTGCGCCACCCAGCAGCAATACCCCGGAAGTGATCTGGATCACCAGATAACGGCTGGCGGCGGTGCGGGATTCATCCGTGCGACGTGCAAAGATCAACAGCACCGAGGTTACGGCTAAGAGTTCCCAGTAGATAAACAGGGTGAGAAGGTCGCCAGAGAAAACCGCACCTACTGCACTGGCTGCGTAGGCAAGGGCGGCGACATCCTGAACCTTATCTTTTACATGCAGCGCATAAAGTGCGCCGATAAATGCGGCGATATGGAACAGATAACCAAACAGAATAGAGAGTCGATCGATTCGGGTTGGATGCAGTTCCAAACCCATGATGACATAGGTGGTGCTGTATTCTGATGGCATCATCAACAGATTCAGTAACCCTGCCAGTGGAGCCAGCAGCATGATGGCTGCCCGCAGTTTTCCAGTTGTTACCAGAAGCAATAAGGCTCCAACAAACAGAGGGATCGCCGGTGCAAAATGGGAGAACGATTCAGTCATTGTTCTCCTCCTGTTTTTGTTGAGGGCGTTGAAGGCTCTGGTAGTAGTCTTCGTTCCGCATAATCAACTTACGCAGCTCTTTTGCCAGCAACACCAGAATGACACAAGAAACAAAACCATAGATGGCGTAGAAGCCAAACATCTCTTCCCAGGGGTGTTGGGTGTGTCTATGCAGAACGAAATCCAGCCCAAACAGGATGACGCAGGAGGCGATTAGAGCGTGCACAATCCGCTTCACATTTTTAGGGTTATCGAGAAAATCTTTTTTCATCAGTTACCCTCCTGTCAGCGGTAATAAAAGTTGATAGAGCGGTTGCGGTTGCAGGAATAACAGCAGGCAACCAAAGGCGGTGATTGAGGCGGCTATCAGGCTCGGTGTGGGGGCTTCCTGCACCCCACTGACGGGCACTACCGATTTAAAGAAAAATGCCCGTACTGGAATCTCAAGCAGATAGACCAGATTCAGCAACGAGCTGATCAGCAAGGCTGCGGTAAGAACCAACATTTGGGCATCCACGGTACCCTGAACCAGCCACCACTTACTCCACATTCCGGCGAAGGGGGGAAGGCCGATGGTGGAGAGCGCGGCGATGGTGTAAAGGGTCAGGGTAACGGGAATTTGTGGGCCGGAACCGTTCAGCTCAGAAACACAGGTTTTGTGGATGGCGAGTAAAATGGCGCCGGCACAGAAAAACAGGGTGATCTTGCCGAAAGCGTGGGTGAAGATATGCATGCTGCCACCCAGAATACCGCTTTCTACAGCGAGCATAGCCCCCAAAACAATGTAGCTGAGCTGCCCGATGGTGGAGTAGGCCAAACGTGCTTTGATGTTATCCAGCCTGAGTGCAATAACAGAAGCAGTGACCAAAGTGAAACCAGCCAGATAAGCGAGCAGATCAGCACTGAACAATGTTCCCATTACATCCAACCCGAACAGATAGACTGACACCTTCAGAATCGTAAATACACCGGCTTTTACCACAGCGACGGCATGCAGAAGGGCGGAAACCGGTACCGGCGCCACCATGGCATTAGGCAGCCAGCGGTGGAAAGGCATTAACGCGGCTTTGGCGGTACCCAGAACAAACAGAACCAGCAGAATATTCAGTAGCGTTTTATCGGTTTCCGGGTCGAAGATTCCCCCCATTTGAAAGTTCAACGTGCCTGTAAGTTGCCAGCTCCAGATCAGCGCCAGCAACAGCAGCAGGATTGAGGTGCCCATCAGAATACCCAGATAGATACGCCCGGCACGTTTAGCTTTATCTGTCCCAGTGTGTGTTACCAGTGGGAAGGTTGCCAGTGTCAGCAGTTCATAAAACAGGAACAGGGTCAGCATATTGCCAGAGAGGGCAATCGCTTGTGTGATGGCGATAGAAAGGGCAAAGAACACGTAAAAGCGGGTCTGGTTCTGTTCATTATGGCCGCGCATATAACCCACGGCATAGAGTGAGGTGACCGGCCAGAGGAAACTAACCAGCAACGAGAAACCAATACCCAGAGGTTCCGGCTTAAGTATCAGCGGTAAACCCTCAAAGGGCTCTGCCAGAACCAGCTCTGGGACCACGCCACTGCTGAATTGCAGGTAAAGCAGCAGAGATAAAACAAACAGGTAGATGCCGCCGATCAGTGTGATCGCTTCTCTCAGGTTGGGCTTTCTGGAGAAAAACGGTAAGGCGACAGCAATGCATAACGGGGTTAAAACCAGCCACAGCAGAAGGCTCATAAAGCACCCCCTGTGAGAGCTAAGCTGGCCTGTTGTGCCAGTCCCCAGGTGAATTCGGTATTAAAACCAAACCAGAGGTTGGCTGCGACCAGAATCCAGATCGGGATCAACATCTGCAATGGGGCTTCTTTGACGGCGACTTGTTGCTCTGTCGGTTGGAAAAACAGATGTTCAACAATCTTCCAGACGTAGATCACAGCCAGTAAAGAACCGACCAATACCAATATGGCCAGAGGCCAGAGACCGGCTTCCAGCGTTGCTTGTAACAGGTACCATTTGCTGACAAAACCGGCTGTACCCGGAACACCAATCAGGCTTAAACCACCCAGGATAATGGCGATTGAGGTGTAAGGCATCTGACGGATTAATCCCCGGCAGTGTTGCAGTTCGACACTACCTACCCTGTAGACCAAAGCACCCAGCGCCAGGAAGAGCGCGCCTTTCATCAACGCATGGTTAAACATATGCAGCATGGCTGCGGTGATACCGGATTGATTCGCCAGACCAATCGCTAAAGCGATATAACCCAGTTGCGCCACGCTGGAATAGGCCAATAGGCGTTTGATATTAACCTGAAAAATCGCCACCAGAGAGGAGGATATAATCGCAGCCGCGCCGAGACAGATCAGGATCAGATTCAGTGGCATGGCTTGTAACGAGAACTCCATATCGTAAATGCCGAGCAGAAATCGCAACAGCATATACACCGCAACTTTGGTGGCGGTGGCTGCCAGGAATGCACTCACGACAGAAGGAGCGTAGGCGTAGGCGTTGGGTAACCACAGGTGTAGAGGGAACAGAGCCAGCTTAAGACCGATGCCGACTGTGAGGAATGCCAGCCCTGCACGGATGGTGCGGTTATCGTAAAGCTCAGGTAATTTGCTGGCTAAATCCTGCATATTCAGAGCGCCGGTTTGCATATAGAGGAAACCGATACCGATCAGAATAAACGTGGCTCCAATCGTACCCATGATCAAATATTTGAAGGCTGCGTTCAGGGAACGACGGTCTTTACCCATGCTGATCAGGGTATAGGATGCGATGGAGGATATTTCCAGAAATACAAACAGGTTGAATACATCGCCGGTGACACAGATGCCCGCCAAACCTGAAATTGCCAGCAATAAGGTGGCGTAAAACGGCACGATGCTTTGCTCTCTAACCTCCTGTTCAACGGAGCGCCGGGCAAAACACATAACCAAGAATGCGATGGAGGCGATCAGGATCAGCACATAGGCGCTGAGTAGATCGATACGGTACTCAATTCCCCAGGGTGGTTCCCAGCCTCCGAGGGTGTAACTGATGGTTCCGCTGGTCTGGACAACCTGCAATAGGTCCAGTGACATAAAAAACGCCAGCCCTGTAGCAACACAGGAGAAAAACCAGGCCAGTGCGCCGCGATCAACCAGAACGCACAACGGAGCGCATAACATTGGGATCAGAATCACCAATACCGGGAAGTGCTCAGCAAAATTCATGGCTGATCCTCCGGTTTCTTAGGTGTGACCTCATCCTGATCACTGTCCTCTTCGTCTTGCAGGTTATCCATAGCCTGTAGCTCATCCTCTTCTACGGTGCCATAAGCTTCTTTAATGCGGATGATTAATGCCAAAGCGACTGCTGTGGTAGATACGGCAACGACAATTGCGGTCAGAATCAAAACATGGGGCAGAGGATTGGAATACAGCGTCACCCCCTCTGCATAGATGGGTACCTGACCGCCTTCTACATTGGCTACGCTGATATAGAGAATAAAGACAGAAGCCTGAAACAGGCCCAGACCGATGATTTTCTTCACCAGATTGCCTTGTGAAATCACTACATAGAATCCAGTCATCATCAGAAAGATAACGATCCAATCATTGAACAGACCGGGGGAGAACCCATTCATTGAGAGCCTCCTGATGATCTGTCAGATTTGACGGCCAGTCGGGCTCTGCCTGAGAAGGCATAGAAGATGCTGAGAATAACGGAAAAGACGGTGACACCTACGCCCAGCTCAACCAGAAGAATACCTATATGCTGACCGGCGACCGGGTCTGCCGCCAGTGCTGAATAATCCAGAAAATGATAGCCCGCGAGCAAGCAATAAACGCCGACTCCCGAATACAAAAGCACACCTAAAGCTGCAAGACGTTTTAACCAGTTGGGGGGAACAATCAGGCGGGCATCGCCTTCACCAAAGACAAGGTCGTAGAGGATAAAACCACTGGCAAAGATCACCCCAGCCTGGAAACCACCTCCGGCTCCAAAGTCCCCATGTAACTGAACATACAGCCCAAACAACAGGATAAACGGGATCAGCGCTTTTACGACAACCCGCAAGACCACGTGGTCCCCAATCGCTGAACGGCCGGGGCGGGTTTCTGAACTTTCCTGAATACCCAGAATGATCAGCACAGCCAGCCCTGCGCAGAAGATTACGAAGGTTTCACCCAGAGTGTCATAACCTCGATAACTGGCCAGTACGGAGGTGACCATATTCGGGATGCCGACCTCTTTTGGGCTTTCCTGAATATAGCGTGGGGCGACATGTTGATGTGATGGTGCCTCCGGGTCGCCCAGCAGAGGTGCATCCAGAGTTCCGTAAACCAGTGCAGCGCCAGTAATCGTGACAACAATCAGGGGCAAAATCGGATTATGTTTAGGTTTTTGTTCAAAGCGTCCTGTCAGTCGCAAAGTTGCAAGCATCAACACTGAAGTGACACCCGCACCCACGGCAGCTTCGGTGAAGGCTACATCGATGGCATCCATGCTCAGGAAAAATACCGCTGTTACAAAACTGTAGATGCCGAACAACATTGTCACGGCAAACAGATCCCGCAGTTTGACCGCCGCGATAGCCGTAATGGTGAGCAGTGCCAGCAGGGCGATATCAATCAGCGCTTCGATGACTCACCTCCTGATCCTTCAGGTTTCGACTGATCTCCATCATTCAGTAAAGGTCGTAATCCGCCATGTAGAGCAGCTTTGGCCATGGCGTGAGATGCGGTAGGGCTGGTGGCGAGCATAAACAAGGTAATCAGCATCAGCTTAAACGTGTCCTGATTGAACTCTCCCTGATGCAACATAATACCAACCAGCAGCATGGGCGCTGCGAGTGTTTCTGTGACTCCGGCAGCATGTACCCGACAGAAGAAATCAGGTAGGCGTAACAGCCCGACACCCCCTGTAAGGCATAGAAACCCGCCAACAAGGAAAAACGCAATACCGACCAGTTCCAGAAGAGAGCCCATGCTTACTCCTCCATCTCTGATTCAGTTTGTTGATATTCAAAGAATCGCATAATTGCGATGGTGCCCATAAAGTTCACCATGGCGTAGAGCAGAGCAATATCGGCATAACCGGGCCAGCCGATGGTGTAGCCGCCCACAGATATCAGCAGTACAGCTTTGGTGCCCACCATATTGCCCGCAAGCATACGATCGTAGGCAGTCGGGCCTTTGCAGGCTCTGATCAAAGCCAGTCCCATGGTTACCAAAATGGCAATCACTGCTGCGTATATCATGATTAGATTCCCAGTTTCCTGATCTGATCTTCCATTTCACCCTCTTCAAGTTCTTCCATCATCTCTGGAGTCAGGGTGTGGACCATCAGGTAATCGTCGTGCACATCGGTTGTCAGCGTACCGGGAGTCAAAGTGATGGAGTTGGCGTATAGGGTTTTTTCGCGGGAAGTTTTAAGCGAGGTGTCGAGGCGTTTCCAGACCGGGTCTACCGGCATTTCCGGATGCCAGATTCTTTTTGCCAGATCGATGTTTGTGCGAATGATTTCCCATAGCAGCCAAATTGCATAGTTAATCATGGCAAAGCCCATACGTACTTTGGCGGGTTCCTGATCTACCCGATCCATTCGCACCTGAAACCAGACTGTCAGCGCAACTGCCAGCGCTCCGAATGTGAAAAACATCAGATTGTACTGGCCGGATAGCATTAGCCAGAACAGACATAATACGGGTATCAAAACCACATAATGCAGCATTACATTCCCCTTCGGCGTACAAAATAAGCCCGCACAGTTCTTTAAAACTGAGTAGTAAGTTTAGTTTTGCTTGTGATAACCCGATACTGATCTTAGTCAGTGAAGGAACTTTTTTTATTTTTGTTTTTCAGTATAGACATATTTCATTTAGATGAAGCAAAAAAAACAAAGAATGGTTAGTATGTTGAAATACTTAGATAAAAGGAGCTTATCTTCAGCGTGAAAAGACCTTACATTATCGACCTTGAAGCTTCAGGCTTTAGCCGTGATAGTTACCCCATTGAGGTCGGTGTTGCCTTGGACGAGGGCGAGCGCTATTGCTGTCTGATCTATCCGGACCCGAGTTGGACTCATTGGTCAGAAGATGCTGAACAATGTCATCAGATTCCAAGAGCTAATTTGTTAGAACACGGTAAGCCGATTCATTTGGTGGCTGAGATGTTGAATATGCTGCTGGAGGGGAAAACGGTCTATTCCGATGCCTGGTCTTGGGACACTACCTGGTTGAATACATTGTTCAGTAAAGCTGATGTGTCGATGCGGTTCCACATCAGCCCTTTGGAAATGATTATGAATGAGGAACAGGTCGATATCTGGGACCATTACCGTGATCAGGTGACCGAGGATCTGAATATAGTCAGGCATCGAGCCAGCAACGATGCCTTTTTAATTCAAGAAACTTATCTGCGTACCCGGAAGGTGGTTAAGGGTTAAGTTCCAGTACTGTCTCGAACAATTTACTTAAAGTTTTGTCCAAACATTTCACCGATGGCTTCGCTCAACGCTTCACTGCGTTCTTCATTTCTGAACTGCATCAGGATCAGAGTTCTTAGTATTGGTAGAAACATCAGATCAGAGAGAATCCTTGAGAAACCTGCTTGTCCTGCTTTGCCAATGGCCAGTTTTTCCAGAAATTTATGCAGAATCGCCGGGTCCTGAAGGGCCTCTATACAGCGGGTTGCAACGGCTACGATCACTTCTGGCTCCAGCGCGTAATCGCTATCTATAATCTTGCCGATCAGCTCAAATTTACTGGGCGTGTTACGGCAGTTGGACAGCGCACGGGTTATGGCAGCTATGTGATTTGCCGATGCCGTGCCTCTGCTCAGTGTTTGTTCAGTCCTAAGAACCAGAGCTTCAAAAAGATCATGGCTGGGTTCTATGCTCTCAATGCAGGTACAAAGTACTTCGAAAGGAGCGTCAGGTAGAAGAGGGATGGCTTTCGTCAGGATCTTACCGTTGCTGCCTTTTTCATGACGCACAACCAGATCTGCAATGCCTTGATAACCCAGTGTTTGCCAGTTATCAAAACCATTTTGTCCAGAAAAATACTCCTGAGCATTTTCATAGTATTTCGACGCTGCCTGCCCGGATGTCAGCGTTGAGTATGCATGGAACAGTGC
Organism: Neptuniibacter sp.; assembly: GCA_050633685.1. Classification (GTDB taxonomy): domain Bacteria; phylum Pseudomonadota; class Gammaproteobacteria; order Pseudomonadales; family Balneatricaceae; genus Neptuniibacter. The sequence continues at coordinate 139,459 of JBOEHA010000003.1, forward strand.
CATTTTTTCCTGATCAGGCTTGAAGGAAAACGGATTATCTTTCAGCGCATCTTCAGGGGCTTCGCCATTTTCTTCCATCTGTAAAATACTGCCGGCATTTTTAAGCAAGCGATTTAACAGGTCATCCCGAACTGCCTGAACCAGAAAACCCTGTTCATCCAGTGGCAACTTTAAGAACCAGGCAACCCCTTGTTCTTTGTTTTTTGGGTTCCACAGCATGAGGGCAATCCATGCGTGTTGTAGGTACGGCGTCGGGTAAGGTGTTTGCTGATTTTCAATCTTCTCGAACAGGTCCATAGAAAGCTTTTGAACACGACGGCCCATATCAAAGAAACGGATCTGAGCGCCGGTCTCGCGAAGCAGTTGTGTCAGAGAAGAGATATTTGTCATGAATGCCACCTTGAAATTTGGTGGGCAATTTTACCAGCTTTATATCTGCCAGCAATAAGACCTCAGAGTCAAATCAGGTGATAGCGGTTTTTACCTGCTTTTTTCGCCTGATACATCGCCTTATCCGCCATAATAATTGCTTCCTCAGCGGTTACCTGATCATCGTCAAGAATATAAATACCGATGCTGGCACTGGTTTTCACGGTATTGCCTTCAATGTGATATTCCGTAGACAGGGTTGTAATCAGTTTTTCTGCAATGGATATGCAGTCTTTTTGTTGGTCAAAATGGGTGATGACCAAAATAAACTCATCGCCTCCCATACGGCAAAGGATGTCAGTTTCTCGAATGTTATCCAGCATTTTCTGGCTGAGTAACTGTAAAAACAGGTCGCCCATCTTATGACCGTAGGTGTCGTTAATGGGTTTGAAATTGTCCAGATCGATAAAAATGACGGCACCCTGACGTTTGTGGCGACGGGCATTTGCAAGCAATAACCCGAGTTGCTTAAGCAGAAAACTACGGTTTACAAGGCCGGTGAGACTGTCGTGGTTTGCCTGTATCTCTAGTTGTTTATTTGCATCTGCCAGCTCTTTTCTTTGTTTTGCAGTGGAGTTGATAACGAAACCGGCAAAACTGAAACCAAATACGAAGATCAGAATCATGATCTGGATCTGATTCGACAGAATATCTTCTATCTGTTTTTCCGATTGCGCTCTGGCGTTGTTGTTCTGGCGTTGTTGTAAAGAGATCAACTGATCAAGCACCTGGGCTACTACGATCTGATCTGTCAGGGTCTGATTCAGTTGTTCGGTATAATCCATCAGATCATCCGACATCAGTTTGTCTGCAAAATCCCTTAATACAGGGGCTCTGGTGTTAGTTTCACTGTCCAGATTTTTTAATAGTGCTTTTTCTTCGGGGCTGTTGGGAAGTGAGAGGAACTTTTTCCTGGCTTTTACATACTCCGAACCGTAGTGGTAAAACTTCTGGAAAAGTTCATCGCGTTCAAACAGATCGCCCTGAAGAGTCATATGCCACAGAATAATGGCTCTTTCCCTTACCGCCACGCGCATGTGTAAAACACTGTCCAGTTGCTGGTCATTTGCGCTGGTGGTTTGGTTCAGTTCATCTCTGGATGCTGAGAAAAGGGCATAGGAATAATATGAGGATGCGGCAAATATCAGAAAAAGAAAAAAGAAGCCGAAGAAATAAATTTTAGATTTTGCATCCTGCATAACTGAATACTGCTCAATTTGATTTCAGATTGTAGTGCTTCATTCTAGTTGGTTATTTGAAATTATGTGGTGGCAGCAATAAAAAAATTCTTATGCTGAGTTGTTACTTAAAATCGCAAGTTTCGGGTGGAAGCTAATCTAAACAGTGCGTAAATTTAAGTTTTAAATGATGCGGGTTTGCAGGTTTTAAATGGGAAGTTCACAGCTACAACATTATTTGTTGATGACCCGAGTCATCCAGCAGATCCAGTCAAATACCATTCCGGCTCACTCTCTTAATGAGCTTGCCGAACAGGTGGGCATGAGTGAACATCATTTTCAGCGTATTTTCAGTAGCTGGGCGGGTGTTTCACCAAAACGTTTTCAGCAGTTTCTGACTAAAGAACGGGCCAAAAACATGCTGAGCGAGAGTAACTCAGTGCTCGAAACCTCTCTTGAATTGGGCCTCTCCGGCAGCGGTAGGCTTCATGACCTGATGATCAGGTGTGAAGCAATGACACCAGGAGAGATCAAATCTAAGGGGGAGGGTATGCAGATCTGTTTTGGTTCCGCAGTTACGCCTTTAGGTAACAGTTTGATTGCCTGGACGGGCAGAGGTATCTGTTACCTTGCTTTCTACGATGAAACCTCTGAGGTGTATGTGAAGGAGCTGATGGCTGAATGGCCAAACGCTGAATTTATTCGGAATGACCATGGTGCCAATGAATGTGCTAACAAAATCTTTATAAATCCTGAGCTTGATCAGCCACTCTATCTGTTGCTTAAAGGTACTAATTTTCAGATTAAAGTCTGGGAAGCATTGCTTAGGGTCAGCTGCGGACAGCTTGTATCCTATTCTCAGTTGGCACGGATTGCAGGGTCGCCCAAAGCTTCAAGGGCAGTGGGTAGCGCAATGGCGGCCAATAAAATTGGTTTTTTGATCCCCTGTCACAGGGTTATAAGGGAATCTGGCGAACTCGGCCACTATCGTTGGGGTGTCGAAAGGAAATCTGCTCTGCAAGCCTGGGAGGCCTGCAAAGCAGAAGAGTATAGTGATTAGTGGTATTTAGTTATTTTCCAGATTTACATTCGCCATCAACCACCGCAACAACCTCAGGGTCGGCACAGGCGGCGCAGGTGTTTGAATAGGTTTTAAATACCGTGGCAGAAACATAACCGCAGGCAGGCATGTAGTTCATCGTGCATATTTCGGGTCTCTGCTCTGGACATGTAATGGCCTGATCAGGGATTACCTGTGAAGATTTACACGCGGAGATAGTGCAGACCATTAATGCCAACAGTAAATATTTTGCTGGATTCATTGAGTGTTCTCCTCTGATTTCCCTTTAACTTTTTCCCTGAGTGTTTGCATAGCGACAAACAGTGATGGGATGAAGAAGATGCCGACAACCGTCGCTAAAAGCATACCGCCAAGTACCACAAAGCCAATAGATATCCTGCTCATCGCACCCGCGCCGCTGGCAGTAACCAGTGGCAGTACACCTAAAATAAATGAGAAGGCGGTCATTAACACAGCGCGATAGCGAAGGTTGGCAGCCTCAGAAGCGGCTTCGATGATGGAATGCCCCTCTTCACGCAACTGTTTTGCAAACTCAACAATCAGAATAGCAGACTTACTCGCCAGGCCTATTAACATCACAATACCGATCTGGGCATAGAGGTTATTGGTTAAACCAGGAATTAACCAAAGTGGGATGATGGCCCCTAGTAACGCGACGGTTACGGATAGCATAACAGCGAGAGGAATGGTCCAGCTCTCATACTGGGCAACCAGAAACAGATAGGCAAACAGCACCGCCAGGGACATGATAATAATCACAAAACCACCGGACTCCTGTTCTTGTTGGGTGGTGCCTGTCCATTCCAGAACATAGCCTTCCGGCAGTGTTTCCTCAGCAATCTGTTCGAGAAGGGCGATACCTTCACCGGTCGACACGTTACCACCAAGCATGGCCGTTACCGCAGCTGATCTGTTCTGGTTATAGCGGGTGATTGATTGCGGTCCTAGTACCGGGCGAATATCCACAAGGGCACTGATAGGGACTATTGCCCCCTGAGTACTGCGGACATTCAGATGACCAATGTCTTCGATGGAGTCGCGGTATTCCATTTCCGCTTGCAGCATTACTCGGTAATTTCTGCCGTATATATTAAAGTCGTTTACGTATTGCGTCCCTAGTTGCGCCTGCAGTGTTGAGAACAGCTCACTCATGGAGACCCCAAGAGCGAGAGCTTTATCCCGGTCAACTTCCAACTCCAATTGCGGAACATTGGCAGAGTAGGTGGAATAAACCCGGCTGAACTCTTCTCTTTGGTTGGCTGCGATAATCAGAGCATTAACGGTTTGAGCAAGTTCCTGGGGTGAGCGGTTATTCAGGTCTAATAGATTTGCTTCCAACCCTGCAGCATTACCCAGCCCAGGTATTGGTGGGGTTGGGAAGGCCATAATATTAGCGCCCGGTATAGCGGCCAGCTTTGTATTTAGCTCCCGCAGAATTTTATACCAGGCCAGTTCTTTATCCGTTCTTTCATCCCAATGCGAGAGTACTGGAATTGCCAGAGCCGCATTAGGGGCGGCACCACCCAGAATGCTGAAACCCTTGATGGCGATGCGGTTTTCAACTCCTTTTTGTTCCTCGAGAATGGCATCGACCTGTTTGATGACCTCTTCTGTACGGTTTAGAGAGGCGCCATCCGGTAACTGAATGTTGATAAAGAATGCTCCGTTATCTTCATAAGGCAGGAAACCGGTAGGAGTGGTGGAAAACATATAATAAACACCACCGCCCATGGCAGCCATCAGACCCATACTGAGCATCAGATTGCGGTTAAGGAAGCTGACTTTTTTGACGTAACCTTTGCGGGTCCAGTTTATAAATTGATCAAATTTCCTGAAGAAACCTTTGCTTTCACCTGAAGGTTTTAGCAATAAGCCACAAAGAGCGGGGGATAAGGTCAACGCATTTAACGAAGAAAAACACACAGCTACAGCTATTGTGACGGCAAACTCGGTGTATAACTTCCCGGTAATCCCCGGCATAAACGCAACTGGTACAAACACCGCTAAGAGCACCAGTGTGGTTGCTATGACGGGGCCGATCACCTCTTTCATCGCTTTGCTGGTGGCTTCTTTCGCCGGTAGGCCTTCCTGCATATGACGCTTGACGTTTTCAACGACCACAATCGCGTCATCCACAACGATACCGATCGCGAGTATCAGGGCAAACAAGGATATTGTGTTGATGCTGAATCCTAACAGCTGCAGAACGGCAAAGGTGGCAATCAAGGACACCGGGATGGTGGCTGAAGGAATCAGGGTAGCTCGCCAGTCCGCCAGGAATAGGAAAGTTACCAGAACAACCAGCGTGAAGGTGATAAACAGGGTTTCGACCACTTCCTGCAAGGAGGCTTTTACTGAAAGGGTTGTGTCATACAGAACGGCATAGTCGAGATCATCCGGGAAGCGTTCACTCAAACGCTCCAGTTCAGCATAAACATTATCAGCTACTTCGAGAGCATTGGCCCCTGGGCTTTGATAAATGGCGATGGTGGCCGCTGGCTTGCCATTCATTGAGGAGGATGCACTGTAGCTCTGTGAACCCAGTTCGACCCGGGCAACATCACTGAGCCTGACAGAAGCACCGTTTTCTCCGGTACGTAGAATGATGTTTTCAAACTCTTCCACGGACTCAAGACGGCCTTTAGCTCTTAGGTTGTACTGGAACTGCTGAGTTTTTGTCAGTGGCGGTTGTCCGATAATACCGACAGAAGCCTGAACGTTTTGCTGTTGAATAGCGTTACTGACATCGGAAGGTGTCATCTCCAGTGCTTTCAGGCGATCCGGGTCTAACCAGACGCGCATTCCGTAGTCCATGGGACTGAACTGGGAGGCGGAACCTACACCGTTAATCCGGGCCAGAGCATCCTGAACATAGAGCGAAGCGTAATTACTCAGGTAGAGTTCATCGAAGCTACCCTCGGGAGAATAGAGGTTAATGACCAGCAACATATTGGTGGCTTGTTTCTTGGTGGTTACCCCTTGTCTGACTACCTCCTGAGGCAGTGCGGATTCGGCCCGGGCAACCCGGTTCTGAACATTCACAGCCGCCTGGTCGGGATCGGTTCCAACCGCAAAAGTGATATCCAGAGTATAACTGCCATCATTAGCCGCAGTGGACGACATATACAGCATGTTATCCACACCGTTGACCTGGGCCTCAATTGGTGTGGCTACGGCCAGTTCAACCACTTCTGCATTGGCACCCGGGTATTTCGCTTGTACCTGAACTTTGGGTGGCACAATGTCCGGAAATTGCGAAACAGGTAAACTGAGGATGGCCAGACCGCCTGCTATCATTAGAACAATAGAGATGACCAGCGCAAATTTAGGCCGGTTAATGAAAAAGACAGAGAACATTTTTTACTCCTCTACCGCATTAACCAAGATGCCAGATTTTACCTTCTGTAATCCTTCAGTTATGACCCGGTCATTTTCACGCAGACCGTTAATGACCAGCCACTTACCTTCAATTTGTTGGCCCATTTCAACCCGGGTAATAGAGACTTTCCCTGCGTCATCAACCTGAAGAACGAAATAGCCTTGTTTATCACGTTGAACAGCGGATTGGGGAATCATAATGCCACTTTCCGGTTGTTTGCGTTTTATCTCTACATGGACAAACTCACCAGGTAACAGAAGGTAATTGGGGTTCTGGAAGGTCGCACGCAACGTAATTGTGTCTGTCGCTGTATCCACTTCTGGAGAGATGAAATTAAATTCCCCAGCGGAATCGTAGATGCTGCCATCGGATAATATCAGGCGGGGGGCCACTGGAGGGTTGTCCAGATCTACCCCTTTGCGGCGAGCGTCCAGCATCAACTTCTCACTGACCGACATCTCTACATGTACCTGGTCTATTTTGACAATTGTGGCCAGAGTACCGCTTTCAGGACTGATTAGATCACCCACTGAAAAATTAGCTTTACCTATACGCCCGGAAAAAGGTGCGATGATCTCGGTATAACCCAGATCCAATTCAGCCTTTTGCAGACCTGCTTCTGCTTTAAGAACCTGTGCTTTGGCTAGGTCCCGGTCAGCGGCTGCCTGATCCAACTGCGACTGCGAAACGGCCTGACGTTTACGTAACTGGCTGTTGCGATTCAAATTACTCTGTGCATTTTTGAGAGACGCTTTGGCTGAGGCCAGATCCGCCTGAGCTTGTTTGAGCCCAATTTCGTAGTTGGCTTTTTCGATGCTGAATAAGAGGTCTCCCTTATTGATATCCCGGCCTTCTGTGAAATGCCTTTGTTCCAGAAAACCGGAAACCCGCGCCAGGAGTTTGACCCTTTCTGATGCCTGGATACGTCCAACCAGTTTGAAGGTCGGTGTAATATCTGTGACCGCAACTTTATGCACTAATACAGCGGGAAGAGGTTTATCTTCCGCATATAATGGCATGCTTAAGGAGAGTATGAATAAGAGTGTAATAGAGATTAATTGCTTCAAACCGAGCTCCTTATAAAACAATGCATTCGATACTTATATGCTGAGTGGCAGTGTAGTCTGTACGTCTGGGAATACTAAATAGATTCTTAAAATATAGATTCGTGAAATGCGAACAGTAAAAACAGATAAGGGCGCACTGCGCGCCCATATTTAAATTATTCTAACCAACCGTCCAGTTCATTGATGTCTTCAGGGCTTAATGTACCGAGCTGTTGTTTGAAGGTAATGAGATCCTGAACAAAGTTAAAACGGGCATTGGCATACTCAAGCTGAGATGCATACAGCTGTTGCTCTGCCTGTAAAACATCGACGACGTTTCGGGTGCCAACCTTATAACCTTCTTCGGTTGCTTCCAGAGCAGTCTGGCTCGATTTAATACTTTGTTGCAGGGCTTTGACACTTAATGAGCCGGTGCGTAAATTTCGCAAAAGGCTGCGTGTGGATTGAGTCACGCCGCGAAGGGTATCTTCACGATTCTGTTGTGCTTCGATCAAACGTTGTTCCAACTCGCGGGATTTTGAACTGGTGGCTCCCCCTGAGTAGATTGGCATGGAGAAGGTCAGGCCTATACTGTTGGTTTCGTTACTCACATCGCTAACCGCTGTGCCTTCATCATAATCATGGCTGGCCGTTAGGCTAAGAGTTGGATAGTGACCGGCATGAGCTGCTTTCGCTGCACGTCGGGCCGCTTCAGAATTCTGATCGGCGATTTTAAGCCCCAGATTACCTTGCCAGGCTTTTTCTACCCAGGCTTTTGGATCTGTAGGGGTCGGAGGTTCAATAGGGTAATCATTGGATAACTGGCTGACACCGGAATAGCTTTGATTGGTAAGACGCTCCAGAGCTTCGTAACTGTTATCCAGATCGCCTTCAGCAGAGATACGGGCAACCCGGGCATTATCGAAAGATGCCTGAGCTTCCTGTACATCAGTATTTGCGATCAGCCCTACTTCAAACTGAGCATTTACCTGATCAAGACGACGTTTAATCGCTCTTTCCTGCGCTTCTGCTGTAGCAAGGGCACTGTTTGCTCTGAGTACACCCAGATAGGCTTCCACCGTCCGCAGAATCAGGTTTTGTTGCTCAAGCTCGAATTGCAAAGCGGCTTGTTCTGAGAGTGCCTGCCCCTGCTTGAAGCTGAACCATGCTGAGGCATCAAACACCGGTTGAGATAAGGACAGGGTATAACCGTGATTGTTAAAGCTGGTGGTTTCCGCATCAATTGAGGTGGTGTTTGCACTAAGGCTGAGATTGGGTAACAGCCCTGCACGGCTTTGATTCTCAACTTCTGAACCCGCTTTGTAAGAAGCCTGGGCCGCTTTCAGCTGTGGGTCATTTGCCAGCGCCAGATTATAGATATCTGCCAATTCGCCAGCCTGGCTACCCGTACTCAGAGAGAGGCCAAGGATTGATAGCGATAAAATTTTTCTTACAGTCATTGTTTCTGCATCCTTAAACCTGTTCAGGTTGTACTTCCTTAAATGTGCGCTTGCCGAGATAACTATAGACAGTGGGTATGACAAACAGAGTCAGGAATGTACCAAACGTCATACCCCCAACAATTACCCAGCCGATCTGATGTCGGGACTCAGCACCTGCACCAAACGCAAGAGCCAGTGGGATTGCGCCTAATACCGTAGCTCCGGTCGTCATTAGTATAGGTCTTAATCGTAACGCAGAGGCTTCAAGAATGGCAGTTCGAAGATCTCTGCCCTGATCCTGGAGCTGGTTAGCAAATTCCACTATCAAAATACCATGTTTGGTTACCAGCCCTACCAGTGTGATCAAACCTATCTGGCTGTAAACACTTAATGAGCCGCCACTGTAGTGTAACGCCATTAGTGCTCCAAACAGCGCAGGCGGAACTGAGAGCATAATAATCAAAGGGTTTTTAAAGCTTTCAAACTGTGCCGCCAGAACCAGGAACACCACGATCAAAGCCAGAGCAAATGTGATCTGGAGACTGCTGCTGGAGCTTTTGAATTCACGGGATGGGCCGGTGTAGTCAAAGGTAGCCTGCGGTGCAATCTCAGCCAGATTTTCTTCAAGGTAGTTGAGCGCTTCTCCAAGACTGTAACCAGGAGCCAGCTGGGTCTGAAATTTAACCGCTTTCACCTTATCAAAATGGTTCAGCTCTCGTGGAGCAACCGTCTCACTGACGCTAACAAGATTGGAAAGCTGGATCATCTCACCGGAGTCGTTTCTGATATACAAGTCGGTCAGATCACTCGGGTCGCGGCGTTGTTCGTCCTTAACCTTCACAATCACTTCGTACTGTTCACCCAAGCGTTTGAAGCGGGTTACTTCACGTCCCGACATATAAGTTTCAAGAGTCCGTCCTAATTCGGTGACATCAACACCGGCATCGGAAAGTTTGTCGCGTTTAACGTCAATCTGGAGTTCGGGTTTATTCAGTTTCAGATCCGTATCAGGTTGCGCAAACCCCTCGTTTGCAAAAATTTTCGCCATTAACTGATCAGAGATTTTTTTCAGATCAGCATAGGTGCCGTTATATTTCACAATGAATTCAACAGGCCGGGAGATGAAACTTTGCCCAAGTGAAGGTCTGTTCAACGAGAAACTCATGATGCCGGGAATTCCACCATAAAGTTTTGGCGTTTGTTCCTGGACGATGGTTTGCTGTTTCTTCTCACGATCTTCCCAGCTATCGAGGCCCTGAAAAACCAGAGAGTTGGTTTCAGACGGGAAACCTACAACCGCAAAGTAGCGATCAGTTTCGGGTGTCTGACTGATGATGCCTTCTATCTGACGGGTATATCGGTCAATGTAATGAACCGAAGAGCCATCGGGGGCCAAAGCAAAATTGAGGATCGTGCCACGATCCTCATAGGGTGCCAGTTCCTGAGGTAATTGATTGTAATAAAAGTAAGCTCCGGCAAAACTCAACAGCATGATTGCAAGCGCCAGCAGGCGAGAACTCAGAAGTTTGTTTAGCAGGCGTTTGTAGAGTTCTGTAATGCCATGCAGGAACGATTCGATCAGATTAAAAATTGCTGTGTGTCGGGTCTCATGTTTTAACAGGCGGGATGCCATCATTGGTGACAGAGTCAGAGCCACAAAGGTAGAAACAACAACCGCTCCAGCAAGGGTTAACGCAAATTCTGTAAAGAGCTTTCCGGTTCGTCCTTCGGTATAAGAAACAGGAATAAATACGGCTACCAGAACCACCGTGGTGGCTATGACGGCAAATCCGATCTCTTTGGAACCTTTGAAGGCTGCCTGTATTGGATCTAACCCTGCTTCTACATGACGATAAATGTTTTCAAGCATCACGATGGCATCATCAACGACCAAACCAATCGCCAGTACCAGTGCCAGTAACGTCAGGGTATTTATACTGAAACCCATCCACAGCATCGTGGCAAAAGCACCAATCAATGACAGTGGAATAGTAACTACGGGAATTAATGTAGCCCGGATATTTCTGAGGAAGAAAAACAGAACCAGTATGACCAGAATACCCGCCTGGATCAGGGTTTGATAAACGGACTTGATCGACTCGGCTATGAATATGGAAGAGTCATAAGCCACTTCTACCTGCATGCCTTCAGGCAGAGTAGGGCGGACTTTTTCCAGTGCTTCGTAGATCCCTTCAGATACATCCAGAGGGTTGGCCGTTGATTGTTTTACTACGCCTAAGGCAACGGCACTTTCCCCTTTATAACGGGTGATTCGGCGAATACTTTCCGGGGCAATTTCAACTCGGGCCACATCCTGTATACGAACAGGGTAACCGTTGGCATTACGGATGATCAGACGTTTAAAGGCTTCAATATCGTTGACATCGGTTTTTGTCAGTAGAGAGAACTCACGTTCTTTACTTTCTATACGGCCTGCTGGAATTTCAACGTTTTGATTGCGTAAAGTGTTTTCAATATCCTGAGGAATAACCTTGTAGGCGGCCATCCTCAATGGATCAAGCCAGATACGCATCGAGTATTTGCGTTCTCCGAAGATGCGGACATTGGCGACTCCGCTTACCGTTTGCAACTGATCTTTAACGCGCTGATCAGCTACTTCAGAGACTTCCATTATGTTGTGACGGTCGGAGTTAAACGCCAGCCAGATGATCGGCTGAGCATCTGCTTCAGTTTTTGATACCACCGGAGCATCAATGTCATCCGGTAGTTGACCGATAATACGGCTGACGCGGTCGCGAACATCCGCAGCTGCGTTATCCGGGTCACGGTCAATGTCGAAGGTGATAGTAATCTGTGAGCTTTCGGAGCGACTGATCGAATTCATAAAATCGATGCCTTCGATTCCCGAGAGCGAGTCCTCAATAATTTGTGTTACCTGTGTTTCGATAATTGAAGCACTGGCTCCGGTGTATTTGGTCTCAACAGTGACTACCGGAAGGTCAATTTTAGGGTATTCGCGTACGGTTAAACGGTCATAGGCGAGCAAGCCCACCAGTAAAACCAGAAAACTCATCACTGTGGCCAATACCGGCCGCTTAATACTGAGATCGGAAAGGATCATTGGTTACCCCTGTTGATCAGCAGTTTGTTGGCTACCGTCGATGTAGATCGGAGTGACCGGCATACCGGGTTGCAGTTTGATCTGCCCGGATACAATGATGATGTCACCTTGTTGTAAACCATCGATGATCTGAACCACGCCCGGGCGTCGCTGACCTAAGGTAACAGGAACGGTTTCCACTTTGTTTTCAGCATCTATCTTCATTACCAGAAAGCTGCCATTCTGAGGAATGATGGCTTGTTCCGGGATAACCACCGACTCTTTTCTTTCCACCAGAAGTTTAACCTGAGCAAAGAGACCCGGTCTTAGAAGCTCATTTGGGTTAGGTAATTTAGCCAGCACTTCAATGTTGTGGGCGATCTGGTCAGAGCTTGGAGCGACTGCATACACCTGCCCTTTAATTGATTCGCCGGGCAGGGCATCAACCATCACTGAGAGTTCACGGCCCGGTTGAAGTAGTGAGAGATAGATTTCAGGTACCCGGAACTCAAGCTTCATGGTGCTAAGATCAGTCAGCTCAACCAGATCCTGACCGCCTTCGACATAATCACCGGGACTGACCAGGCGTAACCCAGCGTAACCAGAAAAAGGTGCTTTGATGGTCATTTTGCTGAGTCGGGTTTGGGCTAATCCTGCCTGAGCCTGATCAACTCTGAGCTGAGCCAGAGTGCTGTCTCGGTCCTGTGCTGACCCCACTTTCTTTTTCAGTAGATTTGCTGCACGTTCATAATCGGTTTTACTCAGTTCGACACGTGCTTGAGCCGCTTTTAACTCTGCCAGATAGATCGATTTGTCCAACTGAAACAGAGTGGTTCCCTCTGGGATATGCTGCCCTTCGGTAAATTGAATCTGTTCAATGCGGCCACTTTGTTCGGGGCGCAACATTATTGTTTCATTGGCTTTGAGAATACCTACAGCCGTTACACTTTTATCCAGCTGTTGCATGGTTACGGTGATTACCTCTGCTGGCAGGCCCTGAGCAAAAGCTGAGGATGTCGTCCAGAAAAGTAGAGTGAATAGGAATAGGGAAAACTTGCGTTCCTGCTTAGGCATCTTTGCGATCTCTTTATCCGTCAAGAGGACACATTTTAAACCTATTTGTGCAAGGGACAACGCAAGATTGTGTAAAGATTTGCAACAATCTGTTTGATACTTGCCTATTTCTACGCAGCGCTGGAACTTTTTTGCTGCATCTCATCAAGAATCCAGTCTCGGAAAGCCTGCATCCCGTTAGTCAGAGGCTTCTCGGATTCATAGGCCAGATAAAAAGCTTTGTTGGTGTCCATGCTGATCTCTATGGGCTGAATCAGTTGCCCATATTTTAATTCCCTTTCTGCCAAGTGCTTGTCGCCAAGGACAATACCTAAGCCTTCCATAGCGGCACCCAGGGCCAGAGATGTACTGGAAAAGGTCATGGTTTTGCGCCCAGAAGTGTCTTTAATACCGGCACTTTTAAGTAGTTCAGGCCATTCGTGATCACGTTTAGAAACATCAATCAGGGTATGTTCCAGTAAATCTGAAGGTTTGGTTATTGAGCCGGTTTTGGCAAGCAGAGTCGGGCTGCACATCGGAATTATGCATACTTCACTGAGGAGGTGAGCGTCCACCCCCTGCCAAGTTCCTTCGCCGAAGAAGATGGCCATATCCATGTCGCTGTAACGCAGGTCAATGGGATTCACAGATGCGGTTAATCTGAGTTCAATGTCCGGGTGTTTGGCCTGAAATTTTGTCATATTTGGAACTAACCAGCGGGTGAGGAAGGCTGGAGCCACACTTAAATTCACAGTGTCAGTGTTAGGTGTCGCCTGTAGTTTCCGGGTTGCTTCATCGATATCGTCTAGTGCGGTGTGAATTGCAGTCAGATAGTTCTCACCTGCGGGGGTCAGTTCTACACGGCGTTTGACTCTATGAAAGAGCCCTATACCTAAAAACGCCTCAAGGGTTTTGATCTGGTGACTGATAGCGGACGGCGTGACATATAGCTCTTCCGCAGCTTTGTTGAAGCTACCGTGTCTGGCTGCAGCTTCAAAGCTTCTCAATGCATTTAGTGGCGGTAAGCGACGAATAACGGCCTCCAGAAGTATTGGTGAATAAAATTCACTTTTAGAGTGAAAAACAATCGTTTGTTGCGTTGCGATATAGACCTTAGTATAGACCTCAACGTTAATCAACAAACACCCTGAATGCAAAGCCCTTAGCTATTCAGAGACGATCAGCTTTTTTGAGCCGGAAGATTTGTTTGAGAGACGGGATTCTTTTTGTTTTGTTTTAAGTTGAATTTAATTGGTAATAGTCATGAATGATCAGCAGGAATTTTCCCTACGAATGACAGCAACAGGTGAAGTGGATACTTCTTATTATATGGAGCAAGCATCTATTATGCGTGCTGAATATATTAAGTCTCTTTTTGCTTCTATCAAACGTGCTGCATTTGAAGTTCTGAGCTTTTCATTCTCTGACCGTTTCGGTAAGACTTGCAGCCATTAAGTTTAACGACTTTTTAGTAACATCCTGTTTTTGGCCCGCTTTTTAGCGGGCTTTTTTATGTCTTAAATTGTAGCGCGCCGCATAATTTTGGACATTGAGACACATACTACCGGACGCGAATAAACCGGGAATTAACACTTATTACTGGATGCCGCTATTAGCTGATGCTTTTAGCGGCATTTTTCATTGGGGTTGCAATAGGTTTGCAACGGCTATGCACAGGTGATGCAAGTGGGTTGCACTGCTAAAACAATCCTACCTGACCTCTGGGTTTAGGTTGGTGTTCCCAGTTGCCGTAGATGAGTTCAACGCAGTCGCTTGGGTTTGCTGCACCTCCTACGGTGTATTGGTAATCCACTTCAACCACGTGCAGGGCTTTGAACACTTCTCTTATGTCTGGGTGGTCGTTGATGCTGATGATCATGTGGCCCTGGATGGTGTTAGCCAGATGCGCCATTTGCTCATATTCTTCGAAGCCGAACGGTACGCCGTAGCCTTCGGTTTGCCAGTATGGTGGGTCGCAGTAGAACAGTGTGTCTGGGCGATCGTATTTCTCTATTACCTTTTTCCAGTCCAGGTGTTCAATGGTGGCGTTGGCCAGGCGGTAGTGTGCGTCTGCCAAGTCTTGTTCAAGGGTGAATATATTGAACCTGGGTCGACTGGTGGCGCTGGTACCGAAGCACTGGCCTTCGACCTTGCCTCCGAAAGCGAGCTTTTGAAGGTATAGGAAACGGGCAGCACGTTGGATATCGGTTAGGGTTTCAGGTGGTGTGGATTGCATCCATTCCCAGTTCTGCCTGCTGCTGAGTACCCATTTGAATTGTTTGTAGAGTTCTTCCAGGTGGTTCTTTACTACGCGGTAGAGGTTCACCAGGTCGCTGTTTACGTCGTTAAGAACTTCAACCTGTGAGGGTTCTTTGAGAAAGAAAAGAGCTGCTGCTCCACTGAACGGTTCTGCATATTTCTGATAGGCTTTCGCTGCCATGTCGACATGGTGGGAAAGCCCTGGGCTGGTTCACGAAGTGTTCTTTCGTGTTCTGGCGGCTCGGTAACTCTTGCCCAGCTACCGAGTCGCTTTCTCCTTCTTTATTACGGTTTAGGCAGGATTGGACTGCCGCCTTCTCCCTCCCATTGATTTGGTGTTGTCTTTTCATTCAGTGTGAATGTTTGGGTGTCTGCTGTACTCATGCCGATGGCAGCTAGGTATGCAGCGTAGGCAGCGATGACCGCTGTAAGCTCTATTGCTCCGATTGATCCAGTACCATCATTTTTGCGCGCTGCACCGAACAGATCGTAAGCCACATGGCGACCACCTACAGGAACTCGGTTCAGCAGTTCGGCTGAGTCTGGCGTGAAATCTCGGTGCAGTGGATCATCGTTTGCGGTTGGCAGAATGCCATCCACATACGGGTTCTGATTCAGCGCGGATGTAATACCAATCGCGTTATCACTAGCATTCGTGAAATGGTTTTCCAAATATGCATGAGTGAGATCGAAACCGGAAAAGTCAGTCATCACTGAATAGCGCAGAAACGCATTAATATCAGTACTGCCTGCATAGGTTCGGTGCCACACTCCGGCGTTCACGAATGTGATATGCGAGATGTAGAAATTTTCAACAATGTGCACGGCTGATACATTGCCGTATTGCGAAACACTTACACCGCCGCCATTGGCGCTGACGGCCAACACGTTACACATCGCAGCGCCATTAATATCGTCAGTGAGGAATATCTGCTGGGTTACAATATCATTCAGGGCAACGTTATAGATGATGCGGTTTGCATCTGCAGTATCTTGCCATTGAATACCATCTTCATGGGCAGACGCATCTGTGCTGTCATTATCACGGCCCCAAAGCTCCATAACCGTGCCACACGACTTAACAATATCTTCATTACAGATATCTACTGACAGATCACGAACCAGCGTTGCGCCAGAGATACCGTTAGTGTCGAGATTGAAATGCGCACCGCCGGTATAAAATGCACCACCTCCGCCAACGTCACCCCATTCTGAAAAACCCCAGGTGCCTGAAGCGCCTGCTCGACCCGCTTCAGAAGTAAGTTTATAATCTTGCATCCACAATGCAGTATCACGCGCATTATCACCTCGAAAACCTTCGTAGATTGTCACGCCTTTTATATTGAGACGCTTCAGTCGGGAATCGGTATACGTCGCGCCTTCAGCAGAGGCGATAACAATATCATCTACACTTAAACCCGCATAAGGCACAACCCGCGTCCAGGTCGCTGTTGCTAAACCTGTTGAACCACGCCCCATCGAATAATAAGTAGGGATGCCTGCATCGCCCATCAGGTGCACAGTGTACTTTTCAGTGAGACTACCTACAGGAGCAGAGGCCCATAGCTGGCGCTTAGGTGCTACCTGAGTACCAGCATTACCTAGTGCGCCATTGTAGGTAACAGCGCCTAATGTGAATGTGGCCCCAGAGTCTGAACAGGTAACTAGATCGCCATTGGCAAAATCGGTCGCATCCAGCGATGAGAAATAAACCACACCGCCTGACGTATAACGCAATCGACCTGCTGCGCCAGCAGCAGTTGTAATTGGCTCACCATCAATCGGGGTGCCTGTTAAGCTGCTGTACGGCGCAGAGGCGCGGGAATCGATATAGATATCAACCGGAGTAAGGGGTACTGCTGTTTCGTTGTATAACTCCCAGGTAACGGTTCTGACGGTTGCCGCATTGCCTATAAACGGATAGGCGGTTACCGTTAGCGTGACAGCACCATCATTCAGTGTTGATGGGTCTAAGTTGACAGCAAAAACGCCAGAGCCGCCGCTATTTGCAGTGAATGGGTCGGTACTGATCAACCCGGCATTGATTGCTGCACTATAAAACTTGGACGGATTGTATGCTGAACGCTGCATGGACGTAGAGATAGCGGAAACAGTGTTTGTGCCATCTGTCAGTTCAAACTTAACGGCGGCAGCAGACTCTCCAAGTGCATACGGGCCAATCGCGACCGCCTCAAAAGTCGCTACCCCACTAATAGCAGAGTACGCAATTTTATATTCACCGCTCTCCATAATTCCGACAATGTTTGCCATCAATTGTGGGTAAGGTGTTGTTGAGTCGTTCGTTGAGACTGTATCGCTTACTTCAGCAGAGCTGGTTGTTCCGTCATAGAAGGCACTCGCATCAGCAAGTACGCTTATGACCGTATCACCCAAATGAACAGGCTCAGCCATTCGTAGCGTTACTGTCATCGGGTTTGCGCCAGATGCAGACACAAACTCAGCTTTAAATGAGCGGTTAACTGTGCCTAATACGGTACCTGTGTAGCCTAATGAAGTGCAGCTTACCGTGACGGATTTACCCGACTCTAATCCGGTTACCAGTGAACCGTCTAGCGTTGGTACATCAAATGTGATCAGCTTTCCATCTATTGAAACGATAGCCATTTGTTACTCCGGTGCTGGGATCTGATTTGGCAACTGGGTAGTTGCTAGGTCTGTATTAAGCGGGTTAAAGAAAACGACCTGATTCTGGTACCACAGGTATAAATTGCGGATATAACCGTTGAAATAGGAGGTGCCGTTTTTACCCACGTCCTGGAGTGTTCCGGAGTGGACAAAATCAATGGTGACGTACTCGCCGTTGTTGAGTGCGGGCGTACCTGTTGGCAGGCCGGTGTTTCCACCTGTTACGGGGCATACGTCCATGACGATTCGATCGACGTTGATGGCGTTTTCTAATTGATAGTAACCATCAAACCCGTTCAGCAGCCCGAAAATAGCTGATTTGATCAGTATGACGTGGCCCTTTATCGGAAAATCCGGGCCATTCACCATATGCCCCTGGGTGATCATGACCGGACCACCACAACTCGTGCGGTGTTTTTGCTGACTTTGCTTAAGCGGTTAACGCGGATCTCACCAACAAAGCCAGAGAACTGGGTTTTCTCACCTTCAGTGTAACTGACACCTATATTATCGCCCGCAGCTTGTCGGGTTGCTTCATCGCGGTCATCAACCACGATTTCGACATCTTCTACGCCGCGCACCTGCACTGTAACTGTGCTGTATGTAGCGCCGTCGGCCAGTACTACAGGGTCATTGCCGATATCTTCAAATACGACTGTTTGAGTCATGATCTTCTCCAAAAATATGTTGCTGGTTTAGGTCGCCCAGGTACTGATCAGGGCCGAATTTATTCACTAATGCGACGTAGAGCGGGCGTGGGGTAAAGTCGACATCGCGCAGCATGTCGTCAAATATTTGTACTGCTTGGGCTTTGGTGACTGGGATCTCTTCACGGAATTGTGAGAGCACGTCGTGCACCAGGCTGGCGTGATACGTGGTGGGTTTGCCCAGGTAAATACGGCCATCTGGCACGCCTATTGTGAACAGGCCCAGCACTTCGTATTTAGGGCTGCAACCGTCGTGGGCGTAGCCTGCTTTTACGGTGATGTGGCCATCGCGAATATCGCACCAGCGATTACTGAATTTGATGCCATCAAAAGCTGGATGGTGATAGTTGAAATCACCGTCCAGTTTGTAGATATCCTTTACCCGGCGAATCATGATTTTAGCTCCAGGTAATGGCTTGCAGCGATGCCAGATCGTCTGCGGCAGCGGCGGCAGCGGCTTGCACTTTAAGACCACCGGCTTTGGTTAACTGTGCCAGTTTATGTGCTACCAGGTGCTCACCTACTAAGCGCATTTCTGCTGCGCTATGGGTGACGTAAGCAGCATCGCCGTTACCATCAATACACTTGTGCAGAACATCTATTCCCATCTGTACGTTACCGCTGATATTTACCTGGTCTTCCAGCTCAGAATCGTAGGTGTAATCCTGCCCCAGGGCGTTGGAGACAAAACCTCCTTCTATGGCTGCTTTACAGTCGCGGTTTATTTCAGCAATTTTTAGCTTTAAAACAGTCGCCATGCTCGGTGTGAGCAGAGCATCTTTTTCAGACTCGGTTATTTCTACCAACCCTTGTTGATCAGCGGCGACGGCTAATTCATCTTGATTGTCATCAAATGCAAAAATTTTGTTGTTTTCGTCTTTAAAATATCTCATCGCAACTCTCTCCATGCGGCTATTACTGACGCATTTATCAGCTCAACCCTGTAAACAGAATCAGGTGGGACTATGGCGCAGACAGTTACATTGAGTGAGGCGGCATCTGCATAATCGTTATGATGAGAAACAGGGATATCATCAACATAAAGCAGTGCGCCGTAGCTGCCACCGATCGTGCTGTAGATATCGACAGCAACTAAGATTGGTTTTTCTGATGAGTTTGTATAACTTACAGTTGCACTTCTGCTTGCACTTAAATCCTGCCAAGTTTGCGCAACACCGATTTGGCCTTCTTTAGCAATCTCAAGAATCTTAGCCAGCACCTGGCCGTTATCCTCTTTATTAAGAACGCCACCATTGTGCTCAGCGATTGCTACCAGCTCTTGCTGTACTGCGGTGAGCCAGTCAGCGGTCACTTGTGTTGCAGGGATTGCTTGCTGTGCATCACCTTCGGTGAAGGTGTTTTCAGCGGTTGCGCCTGCGCCATCTATCTGATGCATGTTTGTCTCCTATGAGTAACTAAATTGAACAATGCGGTGAGCATGAACCAGGCGTTTAATGCCACATTCGAGCATTGCATTACCCCAGCTTGCGAGGGCTTCACCGGCTACTGATATGCCTGCTGTGAAGTGCGTTGTTGTTGTTTCTGGTGCATTTACCTGGAACACAAATGCCCAGTCTTCGCTGTTGCAGGGTTCACCCGCAAGAAAGCCTGCATGCATGGGTTTAAATTCAGTAATTGTGATGGTGAAACCCAGGGCTGCAGCGACGGCAATAAAGAACGCACGGCTTTGGCCTCCGTGTGCCTGGTACGCCTGTACAAGCGCGGCTCTACGCTCAACCATTGTTTGTTCGTCTGTTATGCAGGGCAGTGGTAAACCGTACTGCTGTTCCCATTCTTTAAACATTTCGAATGCGGTGGATGGGTGAGACTCTTTCAGCAGGTCTTCGACACGGGCATCGATACGCGCGAATTCTTCGGCCATGCCGTGCATCAGTTCTGCCATTTTGCTGTCGACATCTGTGGGCCAGGCATCGCCTTTAGGCAGCAGGGCCAGCAGGATGTCGCGGTATTGCTCTACGCTCCTGGCCATGTCATTACTCCTAGAACTGGGAACTCACCGGCTGCACAGGTGAAATCTTCGGTTAGATCGATGGCGTGGTCCGTTTCGCCAGTCGCGATGCTGATCGCTTCGTTGATATGGCTTAATAGTAAGGTGCCGCCGGGCTTGGCTTCGCGAATGATCAGATCTTTGAGTTCGGCAATGACTGCGGCCTGGGTTGCCGGGTTATTCGGTACCAGTTTTGTGAAAGTGATATCCAGAGGCTTGGGCGTTAAGCTGGCGGCGATAAACCCGCGCATTCCGGCAGGTCGCACTGTATCCGTGTAGGCTTGTACTGCTGCTGCATGAGTCGGTGTTGGGATGAGCGTTGACAGGTGGTCCGTTACGAAGTGCACTGTCACTGAGCCGATGTATGGCGTGTTTTCATACACCCAGGCACGTGTTACATCCACATGAGCAGCTTTAGCCCAGGCGACATAGTCATGCGGAGCGCCACCCATTGGTGGGTTTTTACGACGTTCGCTCAGTCGGTCACTAATACGATCGATGGATTCGATATCTGCACCACCAGAGATATCAACCACGGTGGCGGTGGTGTCGATATCCAGTACGGAGTTGATCAGACGCAGCGTGGTGCCAACGTCCTGATTCTGGTCTGTGCCAACCTCTAAGGATTTAAGCTGCAGCGTAGCGGTACCGGATGCGATCACCGCTTGTTCTGTTACGCGGTAGATCTTTTGGTCATCGTCCTGGAGCAAGGTTTCAGCTGGGATGATGGCCGCTTCTGTGCCGGTGATGGTAGCGGTACCGGATGCGCGGGTGGCTTCTATGCGATAGATGCCCATCTCTGCACCACGACGTAACAGGTTTTCATCGTCTGCAGATTCATCAAAGATCTGGTCTGCGTTATACACCAGGTGACCATGCAGGCCATGAGCAACACCGGCAACCGCTTGTGCAATTGGGTAGTAGATATCACCACGTTGACTGGCGCTTTCACCGCTGTGGCGCTCTATGTCTGCGCTGACTCGTTGGCGAATAACTGTAAGTTCTGGGCGTTCAAAAGGCATTATGCCGCCACTCCTAATGTGTGTTCATAAGGTGCTTCCCAGCTGCCATCTTTGAGCTGGCATTGAATCAGCAGATTGATCTGCTGCAGGCCACCACGCTCAGCGGTGACTTTAATGTTCTGCAGGTGGTCTTCTAGTAACCATTCCAGTGCTTCAGTCGCATATGTACGGGCGCGATTGATGGTGTTTTGGGTGACCTTTTCACGTTTTAAGGTCCAGAGTTTGCTGCCCAGGCTTTCGCCTTCTTGCAGTTCAAAGTCGCCGTAATAGCCGCGCTGGTCTGTCTCGCCCTGGGGCAGTTCATCTGGCTCGCAGCGAGCATCGGTAAACAAGCTGATTACCACGGCATTCTGTAGCCAGTTGATGAAGCTGGAAGGCTTGCTCTGCAGATCGATGCGCTGGCCTTCTGCGCTGTAGGCTAGGTAAATACTCATAGGTTTTTCGCCTTGCTGGTATCGCCGCCAGAGTCACCTGTATGGCCGTGGTTTTTGAATGAGAGATCGTCATGGGTGACAAAATCGTCAGCTTTGACAACTCCCGTGCAGTACACCTCTGGTGTATTGAAGTTAGCTTTCACAGCAGCTGTGACATCAATAGTGCGATCGTCTTTGATATGCACTTTGTCGCCGTGGCGGTTGTAGATTGCGGCTTCACCTTCACTAACTTCGAGGCGGTAACGACGGTCACCCACACAGAACACAACTGAGTGAGAGCCATTGCCGTTAAAAGCCAGCACAATGCCTTCAGCACCGGGTACTGGGTGACTGGTAAAGCCGAAGGGCTCCAGGTGTTCGATTGCGTCCAGGGGCTCGGCACCTTCTACCTGCAGCTGCATAAAGCGGGTTTTGTTGGCGTAGGCAACCCGGCGCAACAGGCCACGCTGGTTGATACGACGCACTTTACGCAGGAGGCGGCTAAATTCACTCATAGCTGATAGCCCTCTGCTGCCTGTTCTACCTGTGGTACCAGATCAAACGCGCCTTTTGGCATTACCCGAAGTTCTGTATTACTGCCCTGGTCATTCAGTATTAAGCGGTGTTCTGCAATGAGTAATTCGCGCTTACTAAAACCTTGGTAAGGATCCGTTACGGTGACTAATTCGTTAGGGGCCCATATACGGCCACCTTCCTGTTGTCGCCAGCCAGAAACGGTGTAGGTCACAGAATCTGCACGGCCTTCGTTCACATTCTTTTGCCACTCTGCACGGGTCATGCACCCGGCTTGATCCATTGGGTTGTCTGCTGCCACAGCAAAGGGACGATAACGGCCAGAACCTTTAACAGTGGCCATTGGTAGCGCGGTATCGACACCCTCTAACTGAGTGAAAGGCTCGTTTCCTTGTTGGCCAGAGACGGTGTATTCACTGAACAGATTACGATCGCTAAAGTTTCCGCGAGCCGTTTTGATGTTTTGCCCCAGAACCAAAGCGACATCAGCCGATGCGGTACCGGCACGGGTAATGACCAGATCGCCATTGGCATTAGAGGTGAGCAACACTGCACGGATGCGGGCCAGCTCTTCCAGGAACTCCCAGATTGGTTCGCCCAGGTCTAAACGGTGGGTGTTTACAAACATCTTATTCGCCGCGTTAACGACGCTGGCATCTACCCGAACCTGGATCCCAAAGGGTTTGCACAGGGTGGTGCAGATCTGCAGTAGGCTTTGTTTAACAAACTGTTTGCCCGTGGTTGAACAGTCGACCAGGTCCACCAGACGGTTGCCGCCATTGATGCGAATGCTGTGGCTTTGCTTGTCATAGCTGGGCTGTAGGTCGTTAACGTAGCCTGTCAGCAGCAGGTCATCATTCACATACGCCAGCAGCTCCATCCCTTTTTCAATGGAACGACGGTTTACTTTGTTGTCAGTATTCCAGTTCTCGCTTAGCTGTAAGCTGAACTGATGGGGGCCACGTTCGATGGAGCGCGAGATAGAGGCTTCTTTCCAGCCGTAGTGCGGGGTGCTATCGATCACCATGACCAGTTGATCGCTCATTGCTGTTGTCATGATAAGACCTCCAGATCTTCACCTGCAGGCA
The DNA here is from genome assembly GCA_050633685.1 of Neptuniibacter sp. Classification (GTDB taxonomy): domain Bacteria; phylum Pseudomonadota; class Gammaproteobacteria; order Pseudomonadales; family Balneatricaceae; genus Neptuniibacter. The sequence continues at coordinate 162,805 of JBOEHA010000003.1, forward strand.
TAAAGCTTGGGTGTTTAACGCTGTTACGGCTGATCAATTCATCGGCTTTTGTTGCATCACCATAGAGCTGGTGTGCCAGGACCAGGGCCGGTACCGACTGTTGCAGTTGGATGTGGTTAATCTTCTGCAGGCCGGGTGCGACTTCATCGACACGCTTGGCCAGTGCGGTTTGCAGGTCTACCAGCGGGTAGTACTCATCATCGGTACTGGTGATGATCAGTGTATCGATCTGTTCCAGGAGCAGGTCACGGGTGGTGATGGCCTGGTTGTAGGTTGCAAACGGCACATCATGGCTGGCAACTAAACGAGCTGTTTCTACGGTAGCAGTAGCGGTTAACAGCTGCTGCGTTGCTAACTGGTTTTGCGCCTGGTGTTTTCGGGTGGGCGTTGTCAGTGACACGATATCGACCTCTGCAAAGCCCGTGGTTAGGGTGTTATACCCAATCACCGCCGCTGCTGTTGTGTCGGTGCTGCCCATTACGGCTGCAATCAGACTGGAGACTTCACTGACCAGTGATGCTGGCTCCTGCAGAAGCGAAGAAAGCCCAGTGCTGAACAGATCGATCTGTTCCGATATTGGGTTTGACTGTTGCAACACAGTAGAAAACTGCCCGTTAACCGCCTGCAGGTTTGATACTGCATCATTAAACTGGGTCAGCGCTGCGTACTGGACAAAGCCTGGCTTGCTGGTGACAGAAAACTGATCTGCGAAACGCTGTTGCACGGCGTTTGAACAGTTATTGCAAGCGGTTTGCAACGCCTTTGCATTGGCATTGCCAGCCTTGGGATATTGGCGTTTCCCGGCGGTTACAATCTCGATATTGAACTGAGCATAGCCGCCTTTGCGCGTAGTGATAGCCCATTCGTAGCTTTTAACATGCACGCGCAACGAGCCCAGGTATGGGTGTACCAGGGTGTGCGGCCCGGCTGAGTCGAGCACTTTAATCAGCTCGTCGCGTTGCAGGTCGTAGTCTGAACCGACGACAAATACGGTCATGCGCTGTGACCCGGCAGAGGGGCCCATATCTTCTACATAATGAACCTCTTGCAGCGGGTATTCATGCACAACCAGGCGACGACCGCCGGAGCCAGAGGCACGCACGGTATGGAAGGCTACACCGCCGATGGAGCCGGGTTGTAAACGTTCGCGCCAGCTCATGGGTTCACCATTGAACTACCGGCATCAACATCCATACCGGTTGCTTCCACTGATTTTACGATAGTGCGTTTATCATCCACCTCGACTTTAAGCAGCGCCTGGGTGCGTTCGACTGAGGCAAGAGTGGCTTGAGCTTCTTCACTACCCAAAAGCGCTGCGAGATGTACACCACCTTTGCCCAGGGTGTTTGCCAACTTCTTCTGGATACCGATATCAAAGGTATCGTCCAGTACGCCATACCATTTGTGCAGTAACGTACCAACGCCAAACCCTGCTGCACCGGCTGCACCGACACTCATGGCAGTAGTACCCATCCCGGCAGTTGCGACTGATCCTGCGAGCACTTTATTGATCCGTGAGCCGACACTGGGGGGGCGAGTCTTGTAGCCAAGTGCAGCATTAATGCCTTTGCCAGAGCGGGTACGACGTTTACCGCCGGGGGTGGTCTCTGTCCCCCCCAGACCACTGCCGGGCATGTTCACAACATAGACCGGCTGGGCGTTACCCATGCCTGCAGCACCGGCCAGTGCACCACCAATCCCTCCAGTGCTGGCACCGGATTTGATGCGTTTAATCCAACCATACGCCTGACCGGCCTTACGCAGTGCGATTGCGCTGCCTGCCACAATAGCTATGGCTTTGCCTACTTCGAGCCAGTTTTGAATGGTGCCCGGTTCAAGGCTGTTCAGTGCATCAGCGGCGTCCTGCAGGGGGCCGGTCAACTGATTGTCCTGGAACTTTTGCCAAGCGGTATAAAGGTTTTGCAGTGAAGCATCGAATGTCCCGGCAGCACGGGTGGAGTCTTTAATTGTGGTGGTACCGTCTGCATGGACGTTCATGAACTTTTGCAGGGTCTCAAGACTCCCTGTGCGCTGGAACTCTGCCGCCGCTGCGTTAAAAGCTCGCTGCGCTTCAGCATCGAAGATCAGGCCCAGTTTTGAGGCATCACCGTCAACCCGCTTGATGATTTCGGTCATCAGTTCGTTAATGGGGCGCAGGGATTTCTTACCGTTAGCTGCGGCTACCGGGTCATAGATCGCTATGCCTGCACGTTCCAGAAGTTTGATTTTTTTCGGATCAGCCAGGGTACGCATGGTGGCTTCAAAAGCCGTTGCGGCCATCTCGGATGAGCCGGTACCCATACGGATCATCTGCAGAGCTGCGCCCATCTCTCGCATGGCTTGAACGCCGGATCGGCCCGAAGCGGTATACGCAGTGATAACACGTGGACCCAGTGCCGCTATATTCTGCAGAGTGAAGGCACCTTCTTTACCCTGAACATTGAGGATATCGAGGGTTTCCATCACGTGGCTTGGATCGATCAGGCTCATCTTCTGGAACTCGCCCAGAATCTCACCGATGGATTGGCCGTTAGCACCGGTGGCCTGGATCGCCATGCCGATGTTGCGAATGTTCGCTTCAGCAAATGCCAGATCCCCGGTTTTTTCAACAATGGATTCTATGGCACTGGTGATTTGGCCAGGGTCGACGCGGATCTCCTTCTCCTGGGCGATATCAAAGATGGTTTCTTTGAGCTTTTGCATCTCTGAGTCGGATTTATTCGCCTGGATGCCCAGGCGGGTAAACCGGGTTTCGAGAGAGGCAACCTCACGAGCGGCCAGCGTCAGACCGGCCCCCGTGATCAGTGAGGTGTAACGATTACCGAGCCGGTCCAGGCCATCCCCCATCACTTTGACTGAACGGCTCAGCATTTTCATGTGGCGTTGGCCACGCTGGCTCATGCGTTCAAATGCACGGCTGTAACGCTCAGTCTGTTGGGAGACGTTGCCTTGCAGGTTCAGTGTGAGTGATGTTTTCAGTTCGCTCATTTCGGATTGCCTGATGTCAGCTCAATTAATTGTCGTTCCGTAAGTGTGAGAAATTCGCTGCGAGTCCAACTGAGGTGGAATGACCAAGCGCTAATCGCTCGCTTGATCATCTCCGCTCGCAGCATCAGCTCGCCCCCGGTCTGTCACCGCTTTAGCTACAGCTGAGTCCATGGATTCAGCAGCGTTCTGCAGCAGCTCAAGGTCCGTTTCAGAGAGCAGCGAGAGCTGTTCGATCTCTAAAGGGCCCTGGATCTCACCGAGCTGAGCAATCTGGCGACGCAGGGTATTGATCCCCATTAATGCATTACTGAGTACTAAACGGGGCTCAATTTCATTGCCGTTCGGTACCATGATCAGGCGTTCAGATTCTTCTGCAGCGGCGATTACATCACCTGCCGTCAGCTCACGCAGAACCGCGTTACGGTTTTGCACCTCACCGACGGTGATGCCTTTTTGCAACTTAACGGTTGTCTGTGCCATGACGCCCCCTACGCGACCGGTACGGCTTCGAGGCCGAACATTTGCAGGTCAATTTCACCCCCGGAAACTTTGGGAGGCTCTGCGGTCCAGGCACCGCGCATTACCCAGGATTTCCCAGCGTTGTCCTGGATGTTGACGTTGACGTCTTTAAGATTGCGCAATACGTCCAGGGACAGGTCGTCGCGGTTGGCCAGTTTGGCCTGAATGCTTGGCGCTACGGTCTCCTCGGTAAAGCCCTCTACACCGCCATCACTGATGACCGCATCACGTTTTTCACCGCCGGGATCAAAGGTGGAGCCTGGCAGACCGTAAACACGGCCCAGCCCAGGAATGTCGAAATAGAGTTTGCTAGCAATAGTCATGATTTACCTCACACAATAAACTGGCCCTGACCGGCAAATACACGCGCCTGGTTGACCAGGTTCGGTGTGTCACGCCAGTTCAGTCGGTTACGATCGTCAGCATCGCGGCCAACAATCAGATTTTTTTCGTAGGTTTCGTAGTCTTCCACCCAGCCTTTGGCTTCCATCTCGCGGTACAGCGCGAGCAGTTCACCCCGCCAGACTTTGGGTGTGATCACCGCCTGTCCTGGGGAAACTCTGGCATCGTCGTTGGCAAGCTTATGGCGTGGGTATTTCTGGGCCTGCAGGAGACGTTGTTCAAAGCGGATGCGGTCCAGTGTTTCTGGGGTGCAGATGTCCAGGAAGCTGGCATCCGGGAGACCGGCGTCATTGGTTTGATACATGGTGATCTGGCGCTCAATGCGGCAGGTGCCGTCGCGATCGACCGTGAAGGTGCTCATACCATCAAACAGCAGAAGGTTACGTTCACTGCGCTCCCACTGGTCTTCTACCGCAGGGGCCTTCATGCCTTTAAGCTCAAGGGTCTGCAGTGGGCGCGCGGGATCAATGCTCAGCGACAGAGCCGCTACCGCGCAGTTGATGGCCGCGACTTCATACACCGGCGTTGGGCTGGAACTGATGGCCATACAGGACATATGTGGGTTGTTACGGGCACTGCCGAATGTTCCTGCCTGAGCGTGTGTACCGGAGAACGCCGTAAACGCACGCGCGCCAATTTGTTTCATCGGGCCCCAACGTTCATCCAGGACGTTTTCCAGAATGACCATGTTGGCAATATCGGTATAAGGGTTGATGATCCAGTTGTACCACTCATCGCCCATTGCATCGGTGGCAGTGGAAATGTCGGGATTGCTGGTACCACCAGCCATAGGGGTAATGGTCAGCGCCAACCCTGCCGGGAGCTGTTCGCCCTGGTAGTAGTTGGTACGAATATCGTAGGTATTGAACACTTCGCCTTTGTGGCGTGCGGTGATCGTTACCGTGTTGGTAGATACCGTTGCAGTGACTGGCAGGTCCAGATCGGCATTGATGGCAGCATTAATACTGGCAGCAACGGCGCTGGCATCGTCGGTACTGGCAACACCCACGGTGAGGCGCTTGCCACCCAGGTATAGAGCAATAGTCCCGGCTGCAGTTGGGCCAGAGGTTACCTGAATAGTTGCAGAGGCTTTGTTGCCCGCTGCATCATCATCCAGTGCGATGGCCCAGAGTTCCGTTTCTGGATTAGCCTGCAGCGCTGCAATCAACATCAAAGACAGCTTAGATCCACGCCCGAAGAGAACGGTTGGCAATACAAGATCTATTACACGAACAGGCACTCCGGCAGCCTGAGAACCGGTTGTCAGACGCTGACCAATGGCTACCCTTTTTTGCATGATCCCTGCAGCACCGGCCAGGGAATTATCAAACTCGATATGAGAGCCAGATGTACGGAGCGCCGCTGGGATTCCATTAAATGAAATGTTCATTATTTATCCCCTGTTTTCTGGGTGTTACGGGTGGCAGCTTCCAGATCGCCATCACGCAGACGGCGGCGGTAGTAACTGTTGTTTGGGACTTCGCAAATCTTGTCTGGCATGACACTGCCATCTTCCTTGCGAACCTGTACGCCTTTTTTGGGGCGCACTTTCAGCATATTGCTCATGGATCACTCCCTTTTTAGGTAGTCGTAATTTCGACGGTGTCTGCCGCCATTAGGTGTTCAGGGTCGTTCTCGTCGTAGTGCTCTGCGTGGTAGCTGAGCCAGTCATCAATACTGTTTTGCATCTCTTCTTTGCTCGTGCCGATGACCTGGTACCAGGTCACTAACCAGAGGCTGCTGTTCTCTTTTTCCGCTGCGGGTACAAAGAGCCCCTCGGCCCGGCGCTGTGTCGCTTCGAGACAGTTATCCAACCCCCAATCCTGTTGCAGCAGTTCCAGGGTGACTTTCTCGGCCAGCAGACGGGCTTCAAGGTTGCGGCTCTCAGGCTTTTTACTGTCGCTAGCGACAATGCCAATGGCGAAACGCGCTTCCAGGGCGATGTCGTACCCGCCCAGCGTTGTTTCATCGTCGGGTTTGGCATCGCGCCAGCCCAGGCAACTGATAAACAGCGCCGGTGAATTAAAGCCACGGCGTTTCAGCTCGGCCCAGGTGAACTTACCTGCGTGAAGTTTCACCGAGTTTTTGTTTTTAACCAGATTGGCATCTCGTAGATGCTGCAGGATGGTGTCCATTACGGTTTTAGTGCTCATTGATCAGCCCCTGGTAAAAGTCCTGTACCAACGCATCAATCTCCGCAGGATCGTCTGGACCAATGCCCAGGGCCGGACGTGCCGGGATCTCGACTGATGCGGTTTGCACCCAGCGATCGCCAATTTTGAAACGCAGATTGCCGCCGTTCTTGGCGCGGATCTCACCGCCTTCGTGCTGAATGGCTGCGTAGATCATGTCACTGCCAACTTCTACCTGGTCACTTCCGGCCAGGTAGGTGTAGCTGTCGCGCAGGTGGCCTTTGTCCTGGAGGGTTTTGCCGCCTTCCTCTTCTGCACGAATGGATGGCTTCCAGGGTTCGCCTTCTGGTGTTTGTTCGTTTTCAAAGTTCATCAGGGTGGAGAACAGCAGGTGTTCGCCTATGTCCTCCATCAGCGGTGTGGTGTCTGCGGTTTGTAACCGCTTGAACACCTTAGATGCTCCCAGGGTGTTGAGCTGGTACTGCATTGTGATACCGCTCATCAGTAGGCACCCCAATCCACTGAGGATTTAACTTCGCCCGATAAACGCTGTTGCTGGGTACCACTTCCCAGACTGATGGGAGTAAGACCGGGTAACACCGCTTTGCCAGATGCAATATCGCGCAACCAAGTGCGCCAAAAATCGCGATCTTTGCTGACTTGTTCACTGAGGTTGGTACCGTCGTCGGCCAGAGCTGCTCTTGCAAGAGCCATGCAACAGGTATGCACCGGGGTTGTCCGGGCTTTGCTGTCGTTGAGAGGTACCGGATATCGGCTAATGCGGGAATCAATAAAGTTCATCTGCTGTTGGATGATTTGATCAGCACGGTTTAGGGCACGGGTAATGGCGGCTTGTTCCTCTGCGGTGAAGCTGCTGGCATCGCCATCCAGTTCGGCCTGCAGAAGTTCAGAACTGATGTTGCCTTCTTCATCATCCAGGAGCTGTGCAATCTCGTTTAAACCGTATTGCAATGTCATTTCTTGAACTGTGGCGTACATGGCAATTCCCGTGGTGTTGGTTAGTGAATGCACCCGGAACAGGGGTGCATTCAGCTACGGATCATCTTGCTGTTAACTTGTTGAGCCTCCATACGCTGCCCAGAACGGCGCGGTTGACTCACAGGCCGTGGCCTGCCGGTTACGATATTCGGGCGATTGAGGTTGCCCGTTTACCTCTGGCTGTACCGGGGTGAGGCTCATCAACCCCAGTAGCCAGATCAGCAATATCAGGTGGTTCATTCAGAACCTTCAGCATCCTGATACAAGGTCCAAGCCTCGTCGCGCTGGGCTGCTGAAATGGGGGCTTTCAGTACAGCTTCCAGGGCTTTGACTTCCGGTACACCGCCTTGGGTGTAGTCTTCTGGCTTGAGGTTGTAGATTGCTTCAACAATTTGCTCGGCAGTGATTTCGGCCTCTTTCCCCTCATCAGGGGTTGGGGCTTCCGTTCCCCCGGCACCGTCGGTACCGTTATCTCCATTGCCACTGCCTTGCTCTTCGCTGGTGTGTTCAGACTCAGGCTCTGCATCGCCGAGCCCTTCGATCTCGCCTACTACTTCTGTGACCGATTTGAATTTGCTTAGGTGGTCGTAGTCTTTTTGTGACAGCTCGACCAGAACGGCTTCGTTCTCATCTCCTGGGCGAATTCGCTCACCTTCCAGCATGATGGTGCTGAGCACCATCGCTGTAATCATCTTTGCTTCAGTCATGACCGACTCCTTAAGATGCGCCCTGGATCAGGAAGCCCGCTTCCATACCTGTCTGGTATGGGCGACGTTCAAATTCGGCTGGGTAGACCCAGCTTTTCGTTCCTTTATCGAAATACGCCTCTTCAACCAGTGGATGCTGATCAAGCACGTAGGTGTAACCGTAAGACGGTACGCCCATAGAACGCTCACCTACTGGTGGAACATAGGCCAGAACTGTGCTGGACCAGCAATCCGACATCGCAGTATCTGAATCGGGAGTCCATACAGATCCACCGACTACCAGCTCTTCAAGTTCAAAGAAACGCGCCAACATTGCAGGAGTAATCGACTCACTGGATGTATATTTAAACTTGTCGTTAACTTCAGGATGCTCAGTACACGCATTGAAGTCTTCCGGTGTCATGACGCATTTATTGGGATAAACACCAATCTTGGAGCGGATAGCTTCCTTGTAGATGTTCATTTGCTTTTTCAGTTTTGAATTGGAATCGGTCCACATGTCGGCTCCAGACAATGTGACCTTGTTGTTCGCGCCATAATTATTGGCATCGACTGCGATCTCTGCGATCTCAATTTCCAAACCCAGATACATAGAGTTCATCACGTTGTTTACAGCCGTTTTGCCCAGGTTTACACCTGGAATATCGTTGCTGTCGCGTAACCATTCGCGAGGAACCACACCTTCTAGAGCATCCTGCACCAGCGCGACTGGATCGGAAGCATAGCCGTATTGAACACGCGCAGTTTTAGCACCAGGTGCACGGCGCATGTTGTATTTGATAAAGGCTTCTTTACCAAACTTCATCAGGCGGATACCAGATTTAGGGCAGCTGATAATTGGCATCAATGTGGTGCCAACATAGGCAGCGTTTTTGTAACCGCTGGCGACCGCAGACAGGATCGGGTCAATCACACGGGCTTGGGAACGATTCATAATTCTTTACCTTCCTTTAATTAGGGTTCAACTGATCAGTTAGGGATCAGCTGGCACAGTACAAACTCACCCGCAGCGGTTGAGCTTTCCAAAGCACGGGCGACAATTGCGCCTGCCGAACGGGTAATGGCACGACCCTGAGCATCGGATTCAATCAATGCACCTTCAGCCACTGCTGCACCGCATTCCACGGGTACGGCACCGAGAGTATCCACCGCACTGTCTTCATCGGATGCATAATGCTGGTTTACCCCCAGGGTATTGGCACCCGCACCGGCTACGGCGTTATCGGTGCCTACAAAGCGGTGCGCTTCTACTACACCGGAGAGTGGGCGGGTGATTGCCGCCACTGAATAACTGAGCTTGCCCATGATTAAGACTCCTGACTCACTTTTTGGATGGCGATGTTGTAATCAACATCGTGCGTGCTGGCATACTCCAGCGCCTTCTGATGCAGCGCGGCCTTCTCTGGATCTACGGTGTAGCCAGCAGGTGCGCTGTAGTTTGCGATGTGGTTGTCCGCATCTTCACGATCGTCTGCGCCGGTCTGGATCTGTTTACCCAGGGAAGACAGCAGGTCTTTAGCAAACTCGTAAGGAGTCTTTTCGACCTTGTCATCACCGCTGCTGAATTCGAATGTGCCTTCCTGTTCAGCGAGGTTGGCCATAAAGTTGGCCAGGCCATCGGTCTGGGCTGGAAGCAGCTTGCCTTCATCAACCAGATTGTCGACCAGGGTTTTAGCTTCGTCCTGGCGCTTCTGGAACTGCATCTGTTTCAGTTTGGTTTCAGCGGCATCAGCACGGTCTTTCTCGCTTTTAGTCGCCTTGTCCACATCTTCTTGAGAGAAAGTACTCATCTCTTGGGTCTCCTGATCACGGTCCTGTGATTCATCGTCTGAACTGAAGCGATGGGTATCGCTTAGGTTTTCATTCATTGCGGTTACTGCATGCTGCAGTGAGTTGATCTGGTAATCCGGGAGGATCTGATCTGCGGTGTCGATATCGTGTTCGCTGATCACCCATTCACGCAGTTTGCGGAACATACGGGTAATGGAATCCAGACCCCATGCAGATTCCTGCACAGCGTCTTCCATAGAAAATTCGTAGATGGTTGCGTTGTCATTTTCTGAGAACGCCATATCAGCCAGGCCCGATACAGCCGGTGGCATTGCGCCCAGGAACCCAATGTGGCGCAGCTTATAGCCGCCGTTGCCGTCTGGGTTGATGGATACTGAGCGTTTACGATAGAGACGTTGCTGAACAGCCGCTTCAAACTCGCTGACTACGTCTTTGGCTTTAGCGAACAGAGTGTCACCTTCGCGCTTAAGGTCAGCGGTCCAGCCATATGCGGGATCGTTAGTTTTAGGATGACCCACAACCAAAGGAGCTGGATCATCAGCGTTGTGGTTAGCCACCATAGAGTCGAGATCAGCTTCGGTGAACTCTTCCTCACGGCCTTTGCTGTCGGTTTGCTTACCAGCACGGAATACTTCGAACCAGTCGTCAAACCCTGCAAATTCCATCGTCCCGGCGATGGCAGCGGCTAACTTGTCTTTCGGGATATGGCTTGGCTTAGTCATGCTGCCAGTGTGCGGCAGCGGGGAAAAACTGATCAGACCGAAACAGGTCGGGGGGATGTTTTAAATCATGAGCTTTTACAGTGTAACCACAGTGTTGGTCATAAGGCCAGTGCTTAAAGCGCACCCGAGTTCCCAGAGAACCAGAGTGCCTCCAGCAACAGTGAACGGAGTTTACATGCAGTACCAAAGAAGCTTTTCAGTGGCGAAAACACTGCCAGTAAATACCCTAGCAGCCACACACCGTGTGCTTAATGAAGCTCTGCTAAATGGGGATGGCTTCGAAGAATTTCGTGCCGCACTATACATGCAGCTTGCTTCGGTTTCGGAAGATCCGCAGGAACAGACCACTCTTGATGATACAGTGGTCCTCTGAGTCTGGCAGTAAAGTCCACTAACAGCGTATTAGCGACCCTTTGGGCCTCTTCTCTACAGTCTCCCCAATCGTCTGCTTTATCAAGGGAGATTAAAAAGAGAAGTGCATTACCTTCGTGCTGATGATCATCTTCTTTCATGACGCCTGCAGAAGTGAGCCAGGGTTTTGCCTTAAATAGCTCATACATAAGCTCAAATGCCTTTTCTGCATCAATGCGTATCGTTTCCATGATTCAACCCCTTAAACTGATTTAACCGACTACCTTAGCTAACTGCTTTTCGGTACCGCAAAGAAAATGACAGCGACAACCTAAACGATGTGGCGGAAAAACAGGCGTGCTTATATCGTCCACCGTAACAACCATATTATGCATGGCCTTACATTCTGGAAAATCTCGTTTATCGCCAACAGCTTTGACAATTGCGTAAGGTCTGGTCCTGGTTACCCTTAACCATTGTTCCTTTCTTCGGTCTAAAGCATCGCTTCTTAACATTTCAAAACCGAGCAATATTGCAGGTGTCATATCCATTACAGATAGCGTATCCGGATACCTTTCCAGTTGAGGCCAGTGCCAATCTACGTCTGCAAGAATTGCCTCAAATGTCCGATCCATCATTCTGGGGTTATTTGAATGCTGCTGATATGCAGACATCAGCTTCTCTTTAACAAAAGCCTCAAACCCTATGGCATCTAATATGTCTTGTGACTTCATAATTCTCTCCCTGAATACTGTATTTCTATAACCGCCTGTAAGCCTCTCTAAGCGTTTTTTGTTTAGTACCTATCTGTGTTCAGATTTCCCCTAGAAATAGAGTTGCAATGGTTTTGCAATGGCAAGCGCACTAAAATAAACCTTATATGGTTAGTTTGTCTGTTTTGATACTTTGCTTTCAGCGAATTTGTGGGCTGATAGCAGAAAAAGTTCTAGCGTTTTTTCATCAGCCTGCGCTTTGAATGTAAATTCTAGTGATGCCTGCAATTGCCCAGCTGTTAATGACAATTGTAATAAATCTTGAATTTTTAAAACTACAAACAACGATTGCTCTGGTGTCTCATACCGCCTTTCCTTCTCAGATGTGACGTTTTTTGACTTTTGATGACTAAAATCACCGTGTAAAAGCCAGTCAGGAGATACCTCCAGATAACATGAAATCATTGACAGAGCTAATGCTCCCGGTTCGACCTCACCTCTTTCATAGCGACTTATTGCATTCTTCCCAATCCCAAGATGCGTAGCAATCTCTTGCTGAGTCCTATTCTTAGCTTTCCTTGCTTCTTTCAGTCGCTCACCAAAATTGGTTAAAAAGTCATTCCCCCTACTTGACATATAAACCCCATAAGGTAAATCAACCCTAAAAGGTGAATTGTTTCACCTTTATTGATGTTTATTTTTAGCACATCGGGGCACACATGCACAGTGTTGACATTATCTACGCAATCCATAAGGCAGATTCCTCCTTGTCCAAGATTGCAAACATGGATGGGGTAAAGGTATCCCCATCGCTTGTAACAATGGTTATTCGGGGAGAAAGAACTTCCCACAAAGTTGCTTATGCCATTTCTCAGGTCACGGGTATCCCTACTGAAAAAATGTGGCCTGGCAAATACCTCACACCGCCGGCTTATAAACTAGCTCGTGGAGATAATAACCTCGGTCGTCTTCCTCAGAAAAAGGAGGCGGTGAATGCATAAGCCAGTGGGCATACAAAATGCCAACAAGCTCGTGAACAGACTTATTCGAGAAGGCAAGCTTACTTCTAATCAAGCAACAGGATTAGCTGAGTGGCTTGTTGATCAAGACTCAAAACCTCCAAAAAATATGTCAGCAAATGACATTGCTATTTCCGCTCTTAAAACGGCAGAGGTTTTTCTCAGTACCCCACGCAAGATCAGAAGGGGCTTATTTTTATCTCATGGGATGATCGGTTCCGCTTTAAGCGCACTTGAAGATGCTAATCGACTACTGCTTAGACCTGAGAACGAGTGCTCCTTTCAAGCTCATGGCAACTTGATAGCTGCACTCCATGTTATCCGCGAATGTAAATATAAAATTGAGGAAATGATCAATGAATAAGCCAGTAGAAATGTCCGCCCAGGTCGGACAAATTCCTGGGGCGGCGTTAGCTTTGAAAAACCTCCCATCGCATGTTGCGAGTTTTTTACACAAGCAATCCCCCACTATTTTTGAAGGCTTTAAGTTCATTGAATCACTGGATACCGAAGAGCAGTTTCTTGATGCTGTGCGCCAGTTGCAGGGAATGGAACAGGCTGTTCGCATTTTGCGAGGTTATATCTATCGCTGCTACCGGCAAGATAACTTGCATAAACGCGATTTTACCGAATTCTTAAAAGCTCATAATGTCAGTAGATCAACTGCTTATGACTATATACACGAGTCGGAAGTGTTTGAAAGATTATGTGATGAAAATGCTTGTCTCGCGATGGCTACAGCATTACAAGCCAAGCAAATTCGAACATTACGCTGTTTAGACTCCGAACAATTAAATGCTTTCGTTAATGGTCAAGAGATCAATGGCCTTACATTTGAAGAGGCCGCCGAGCTTGATGCGAAAGACATTTCTGCAACTCTTTCTCTATCTATAGATGATGCTCAGCGTATACAGGATCTGGAAAACAAGAACGCTAATCTTGAAACAGAACTGGATACAGCAAAGACCCGTGAAGAGGAGCTGCTCAGCCGACTGAAGAAAGAACGTTCAGGCTCTGAATACCCTGACTTTGTTGTTGCTACCCGCCACGAATCCGATGCCCTAAGCCAAAAAGCTTTGCTCTGCATGGATGATATGAGCCGCCTAATGGATGACCTGATCAAGCTGCAGAACGACGAACATCTGTCGAGCGAGTTTGAGAACCACCTGAATATGTCATCCACCACACTGCTGATTCACCTTAACGGCATGCAAGCCAAGCTCAGCCAGATTTTACACAACGCAATGATTAACCTGCCGCCGCAACTTACCAGCCAGCAAGTAAACGCGAACATGCTCTATAGCGATGAGGAGATCGGCCACGCCATTTCTGAGCGCGAGATGCTGGTGCGCGAGCATGAGCAGGAGAAACAAATTCGCGCCAATGAACGTGAAGCGAATAAGAAACGCGGCCCAGGACGACCAAAGGGTTCTAAGTAAGGAGACCGAATATGTCTTCAGTTGTTGCTATTAATAAGATGTCAGAAGCTCACAACGATAAACATCAGCTGGTTAAGGTTGATCCCTGGCGCGAAGCCACACCCGACAACCGTGAACTGGCGCTGAAGCGTGAGCAGTTTCTAGCCCCGTTTATGACCCTGATTAATAAAGGGGTTTCACAGCGCAATGCCATTGCCAATGTCCTGACCCATATTGAGGTGGGTCATTACGGCGAGCAGTATCTGAACAACGCCAAGGCTCTGGGGCGTAAAAGCAAGTTACCTGGGAGATCCACAATCGCGGGATGGATTAAAGCCTACCGCGACCAAGGTAAGGCCGGTTTGCTGGATCAGTACACCGGCAGAGTGCGGCAGGCGAAAGGATGGGAAGCGATCGCCTGCCGCCTTTACAACATCCCCAGCAAGCCCAGCTATGCAGCGGTAGCTCGCAAGTTGAAAGAGGACCACGGTTTTGAAGATGCCAGCGAAGCAGCTGTACGCCGTTACCTGAAAAGCCTGCCTGCTGATATGGGTGAGAACAGCCCACAACGCATGGGGCGCAAACTCTACAACAACTCGCAGCGTCACTACATCGCCCGTACTACAGAGAATATCCCGGTGGGTGCTTTGTACCAGGGTGATGGCCACACGTTGGATGTTTACCTGGCCCACCCGGTGACCGGGGATATCTGGCGAGCTGAACTAACGGTTTGGATGGATATCCGCAGCCGTTACATTGCCGCCTGGTATATCAGCAATGCTGAATCCTCTATCGATACGATCCGCTGTATCGCCCAGGCATTGATGAAGCACAACCACGTGCCACCGCTTTTATATGTGGATAACGGGTGTGGTTATGCAAGTCGCATGATGGCTGATGAGGTCACCGGCTTTTATCAACGCCTGGATATTGAATGCATTTTTGCTTTACCCGGTAACGCCAAGGCCAAGGGCCAGGTGGAACGCTGGTTCCGCACAATGGAGCGCGATCTGAACGTTTGGTTTGGTGATGCTTTCTGCGGCGAAGGTATGGCAGATGAAGTTTCTACCAAGTTTGTGAACGACTGCAAACGTGGCAAGAAGCAACCACCAAGCCTTGAGGAGTGGTGCAGCAAGTTTGAGGACTGGCTGGACAAATACCACAACCGGGCTCACCCAGAATTCAAAAACACCACACCTGCAGAACTCTGGCAGCAGCTGGAAAACACCCCAGTAAATATGGATGTGCTGGAACTGTTGCGCCCACACAAAGAGTGCAAGGTGCAGCGCGGCTCTGTTCGCCTGGATAACCGCTGGTACCGCCATGAAGTACTCACCCAGTTTAACAAGCAGGCAGTGATTGTTGAGTACGACCTGCAGAGTGATGAACGGGTCACGGTTCGCAGCAAAAAAGGCGATCTGATCTGCGATGCCTCCCTGGTTAAAAAGAAAGATTACCTACCTTCAAGCCGCATAGAGGAAGCCAAGCAAAAAGCGACCAAAGCAGCGGTGGCCCGACTGGAGAAAAAGGTCGAAGAGAAGAAAGCCCGTGCAGGCTTGCTGCTTGACCACTCCGACACTTTGGACCAACTAGAACAGGTGGGCGAGTTGGAGGTACACCACAGCCACGTAATTGAACAAGAAGAGGCTCAGCAAAACACCTTTGAAATTAACCTGAACGATTACGAAGAACCTGAAGATACCCGAATTGAAATTGATCTTTTAGATGAGGATCTATAGCCATGCCACGCAAAAATAACCGGGGTAGAAACCCCTTTGAACCACACACGTTCCCGGAGAAGTTCCCGGAACATTATTCCGAGCAGAACAAAGAACAGTGCCGCGACATTTTAGAGTGGCTGAACAAGCATGAACACTCACTGAGCTGGATGGCAAAACTGGCCAGGCTCAGCACCAGCACTTTTTATAGAGCGGTTAAGGGTGAGTACAAAACGGACCCTACCAAATTTCTAAAAACAGCATTGGATGCAATCACAACCCAGAATGCTCGCCGGGGAATTAGCCATATTCCGTTTGTGAAAACCTCGGTTTCAGAGATTGTTTGGATGGCTTGCAACCGCGCCCGCCGCTACGCCAGTTTTGCTGTTGTTTCGGGCTGGGTAGGAACAGGGAAAACCCGCAGCCTGAAAGAGTATAAAGCCGCGCATGAGAACACTTACTTAATTGAATCAGACCCTGGCATGTCTGTGCAGGCGCTGTTGGATGAACTGATTAAGCAGATCGGTTGTGGCCACGTAAAAAGTAGTGCCAACCAGCACAGCAAATTCACGGCCATTATCGAAGAGCTTAAAGGAACCGATGTTCTGCTGATTATTGATGAGGCAGAAACGCTAACAGCAAAAGCCCTGCATTACCTGCGCCGCATTCGTGACAAAGCAGGCATCGGCATTGTGCTGGCCGGTACCGAAAACCTGAGCAGTTTGATTAACCAGGTACATGGTGAATTTGACCAGATCCGCAGCCGCGTGAACTTCTGGCCGAACACTGTGAACGGCATCAAACACGACGATGCAGAAGCCATTATCGCCAACGCTTTTTCCGATGAGGGAGATATAGAACAAGAGGTCGTAGAGCAACTCTGGCGCTACAGCGGTGGCTCCATGCGAATGCTGGTTGAAGACCTGATCCCAGCGGTACGAGATTTCGGCCTGCAACAAGGCCACGAACTAAGCGTCGACCTGGTCGACTCCATTGCACACAAAGCTCTGAACCTGAAACTTTGAGGAAGCCCATATGAATACTGCAGCGCTCGTTGAACTTCCAGTTTGTGATGAACCACCAGAAGGTGGTCAGCAGTCTCAAGCATTCCAAATGGTAACAACAAATACAGGTCGTCAGATTGATCTGTTTCATCCAAACCCTGCACAGGTAGCGCTTGAGGATATCGCCCATGCATTGAGTCGTTTGCCGCTTTATAACGGCCACACAAAAGGCGACTACATCTACAGTGTTGCGATCCGTTCTTGTTGGGTTGCTCGATACCTCTACCGCTTAACGGGTGACCCTGATATGGCATTGCACGGTTTGATGAATTGGTCTGCGCAGGCATACACCGGAACCAGCGTTATGCCAACAGGACGATTATTCACTGACACCAACCTCCTGATCAAAAAAGCCATTTACATGGGTTTAGATCTGCCCGTTTTAAAACCTGAAAACTGCCGCCTACTTGAGCAAGCATTTAATCAAGTCCAGATGGTGGAACTTGAATCCCTACTACCACCCGGTTGCGCCGAGGGTGACAAGATCACCGCCCAAATCGATGAGGTTGCCCAGCAATTACATTGGTTAGAACCGATTGAACCTTGGATGGTCTGCGGCGCATTCCAGCAGTATTTCGAAACCTTAAAACGAGGTGAACAGGTATGAAGGTTTGGAGCTTTTTAGGCAGTGTTTTTAAACCTGCAGCAGATCTGATAGACGAATTGCATACGTCAGATGAAGAGAAACTGACCTTGCAAAATGAACTGATGGCCATGCAGAACCAGATCACCAGCCAAGTGTTGGATTATGAACAGAGATTGATGGATGCCCAGGCCAGAGTTATTACGGCTGAAGCCCAGGGCGCGAGTTGGTTACAACGTAGCTGGCGACCAATCACTATGCTGACTTTCCTTGTTCTGGTGGTTTGCGACACCTTTGGTTGGACTGAATTCCGGCTTGCTGATGAAGCCTGGACTTTACTCCAACTCGGCCTGGGTGGGTATGTAATAGGCCGCAGTGTAGAGAAAGCTGGCCCTGCGATCGCGGGCAAGGTCACTGAAGTAATTAAAGGTGTTCCCCGTGTCTGAACGTAAGCGCCTCTATACCGTTCTGCAGGTGGGTAACACCTGGCTGACACAGAACCGGGCTGGTTGGGATGAAGAGTGCTATCGGGATCTGCTGGCGCGGAACGGTGCCAAGGTAAAAAACGGTAAGTACTCCGCCACCACGATGGATCTGCAGCAGCTGGAACTGGCCCACCGCGAAATGAAAGAGATGGGCTTTAAACCCAAGCGCAAAAAGGCAGCAGCTAACACAAACGATTGGCGCTCTGGCCGCATTAAAAAACTCAATGCGATGTGGATTGCAATGGCCGAGGCCGGTGTGGTGGAAAACCGCAGCGAAGAAGCTATGCGCAAATGGTGTGAGAACCATGTGCAAGGGCTACAGAAATTGCAGTGGTCAAAATCAGATCAACTCAATAAAGCCGTTGAGATGATGAAAGGAATGGCCCTGGGTGCAGGAGTGGATATCAACTCATGAACAGTAACGCTTTGGAGATACAGGCAGATCTGATCGACACCGATCTTCTGCCAGAGTCGCTGCAGGAGCTGAGCGAGGTGATTGGCCTTGATGAAGCGCTTAGGCTTGCGGCTGCTTATCCCAGTGTGCCGCTGTATATCCCAAGTATTGCTAAACCGAACCACGCCATTGCCCAGGTGATTGGCCCCGGCGCTTTCACCTGCCTGGTTGCTCACTATGGTGGCGACACCATCACCCTGGCCAAGGTCGACGCGGCAGAACGCCAGATTAAACATCACATCCACAAAACCCTTAAAAGCCAAGGCAAATCAAACCGCGATATTGCCCTGACACTCAACTACTCGCAGCGACACGTTGAACGTTTAAACCAGTCGCTGAGAAACGATGACCAGATAGACCTTTTCGAGAGGTAAACATGACAGACCTGAATTTTGATGGACTCTTCGTTCCCCTGATTGAACGAGGACTCAAGCCCCACACCCTGAGAAACCGTGACAAGGAAGTTTCACGCGGGGATGTGCTGCGTTTAACCGAGCAAGTAGACGGTGAACGACGTGCTTTTCTCATTACTTCTTGCAGCCGTGTACAGCCGGTAATGATCACTAAATTTGGTGAGTTTTATATCGACGGCATCAGCATCGACCCGGAAGACACCCGCGATGTATCTATAGCGGAAGGCTTTAAAAATTACGACGCACTGCTGGAGTACATCAAAGAGAAGTATGAACTGCCGTTCCACGGCCAACTGATCCACTGGCCACTGCCTACCTACCACGAACGGGGGCAGTGATGCAGATCCCACAGGAAACCCAACGGCCAGAACACTGGCCACCTGAAACGGAACGCTGCAGCAATACCAGCGATATGTTCCAGGAAGAGAAGCCACAGCAACAAGCACATCAAGAAGGTGATGAACAATGAACAACCATACTTACAACCAATCAGAGTGGCTAAAAATCGCCACTCCAGAACAAACAAGGCAATTCGCTGTAGCAGGTGAACCAGGTATTTCTTCAATGATAAATACCAAAACGGGTGAGTGTTTTTATTATCCAACCTTGCGTGATGTGGTCGACCCATCAGTTAAGTACACCAGCGCAGAAGAAGCACGCCAGGCCGCTGAAAAGCTGAAAGAAAAGCTAATACAAGAAACGGCGGATCTACCGCCTCTGGATGAGGTTGCCCTAGGTATTGAGGGCAAGTGTTTAGATCAATTTCATGTATGTATGGATGAAGAGCTAAGGCTTGAAAAAATTGTACATCTGGGTTGCCAATTAGCCAGGGTTGAAGATTGGGACCGTCATCATCTCGATAGTGCAATCAGTGATTGGCTGGATGATGTAAGCACTAATCACCGTTACCAACATACGAGCACAGCCACTCTGAGAGAATTAATCAACAAGACATACCTGGACTGGAACGAAGATAGTGATGCCATTGAGCTCCACGGAGAAATCTTTGAAAACCTTTTAGAATCCGGCATGTTTGGTTTTCTTATTCAAGCAGCAACACCCATCAAAAAATACAGCAGTCCAGAATACGATTGCTGTACCTATTCCTGGAGTTATTTTCGTACCTGCTGGGTTTACGGTGAAACATTTGAAACAGCTTTTGCAGCTGCTGCTGAGTGGGTGGAACTTTCAGACAGCATCGATAAGGAGGCTTACCGTGAAGAAGCCTCTGAATAAAAAAATTATGGATCGCATTCAAAAGCTACTGGCGTTGTCTAAATCTGACAATGAACATGAAGCGGCGATCGCATTGAAACGCGCACAGTCATTGATGCAGGAATACAACGTCAGTGAACAGGATCTGGAGCTGGCAGATATTTCCCGTGAAGACACTCATGCCTGTGACGCTCGCAAAGCGCCTACCTGGGTTGTGTATCTCACAACAACCATTGCTGAGGCATTTGGGTGTTATCCGGTTTTAGTTGAAAAGATGCGCGGCTGTGATGTCGCGTTTATCGGGCCAGATCCGCAGCCCAAAATTGCCAAGTATGCCTATGAGGTACTTTACCGCCAGGTTAAAGAAGCCCGTGCCAAACACATCTCTGGATTCAGCAGCCGGATGAAGTCATCCACTAAAACCAGACGTGGGGATATCTTCGCGAAAGCCTGGGTGATTGAGGTGTACAACAAGATCAACAAGCTGGCCCAGAACGAGAAAACCGCAGAGTTAATTGCTCTGTTCCTGGAACAGGATTTTAAGAAACTGGAAACCGCCCAGGGGCGGGAGATGAAAGCCAACCACCGCGATTATGCCTCTGGCATTGCGGGCCGTGTTGCCGGACGTAAAGCCCAGCTCAACCACGGTATGGAAACAGAGCAGCATAAGCAGCTGGGGGTGATGTGATATGGCCGCTGAAACTCAAGAATTCGTTATTTGCGGTGTGACGGAAATTCCAGGTGGTTGGAATATTCGCCTGGGCCCAGGGAAAGATTCTCCCTGGGTAACCGTATCAGAAACAGACTATCCGATCGCACCTGAAGAAGGCGATATCGCCACCGTGCAACTCCCGAAAGTTACTCAGATTGCTACGCCTTTTCCTGTGCGTTAATTGAAAATCTACAGATTGTTAGAGGTGTGATATGGAAACTATAGCGACTTACATTTTCTTTATCTTGGTGGGAGCTGTTATCGGCGCACTGTGGGCGAGGAAAACAACAGCAGTTGAAATTTGGACTGAGGTTCATTCCGGCTACATAGAGAAATGGAAAGTTGATGAATACTGCAAGTGGATGAGTAGGGACTTTCCAGTTTTTCAGGATGCATTTTGCTGGCTACTCTGGATGGACTCAGATGGAGAGCAGGCTAAAACAAAAGATCCTATCGACATTCATAGGTTGAAGATGAAGCGAAAATACTTTGGTGACAAAGGTAAATAACCCAGAGATAAATGGCGCGCATAGCGCGTCCTAGATTAATTGATTTGTTATTTAGTTGGAGGGCTTATGTGTCAAGCATTTGAAGGTGAGCAGTCGTGGCTACTTGCTCACGATAGGTCAGTCAGAAAGCGCGGCTTTGATGCTCAAAAATCAGGTGTGAATCGTGAAGACAACCCAGAGCCAACACATGAGCTTAAAGAATATTCAGACGCAGAACAGTGGTGGCTTGGGTGGGATACGGCAGCAGCTGGAAGCGATTTCTGGTGAAACTAAATAACACCTAGATATACGACCCTTACAAGGTTAACTATCTTGCAAGGGTCACCCCCCTTTACATTTGCCCAAAAAACCAGCAACAATATTATTCCTCTCTTTATCTCCATTCCTCCGATTTAGGTCGGTCTGAATCGGTTTTAACGCTGCCGTTAATCTGACGGTATGAACAGAATACAGTTATCTACAAATTTCTATCTGGATGAGTTTCTGGTTTCAGAAACTGCGGCGCGTCATGGCATTACCATTACCGTTGAACCAGGTTCAGAAGAATTTAAAAATCTTGAGCGTTTGTGTAAACAGGTGCTGCAACCCATTCGTGACCACTTTGATTCTGCGGTTACGGTGATATCCGGTTATCGCCCACCTAAAGTGAACCGCTTAGTGGACGGCAGTAAACGCTCAGCTCATATGCAGGGATTAGCAGCAGATATCCGTGTGGCCGGTGTATCACCTTATCGGGTGTGCCAATGGGTAGCAGATAACCTGGACAACCGCCGCTACACCAGCAAGAAAATGCAGCTAGTGAACAAACGCCTTCCTGTAGATCAATGTATTCATGAATTTGGGCAATGGGTGCACCTGGGCATGATCGCTCAACCCCATAAGCCACGCCTCCAACTGCTTACCGCTTACAAACGTAAATCCCGCATTCCTGGACTTAGACCTAAAACGGTTTACACCCAGGGCATCCACCGTATTTCTGACTTGATAAAGGGCTAACCGATGGCTAATACCGATCTACCTCATATTGAACTGGCCGATGGCAAAACTAAGAAACTGAGTGATAAACACCTGGCAAAACTTCGTCGTGGTGCAGAGCTGACCCGATTGATAAAGGACCAGCAGTCTGAACTGAAAAAGATCAATGATGAATTGAAAAAGGATATCGGCCCTGGTGTTTCGATTGTTCTGCCTGAAGAGCTGCGTTCTCCGATCGCAGAATCTGTGTCTACTTCTATTGGTGATGCTGACGCTCTTAAAGATCATCTGGGAACCCGCAGGTTTAACCAGGTGGTTAACCGCACTGAGACTTTAAAACCGACAGATACTCTGCTGAATATGGCGGAAACGGATGAGGTGGTTAACCAGTGCCTGAACCGGAAAACCTCTGTTTCGGTGAAGTACTTGCCAATTAAAACCCAGAAGTAAGGACACGATCATGGGCGATAATACCCAGGGAACAGATCCACAACTATTGATGCTGTTAGGTGAGATCAAAGGGGAGCTGGGCGGCATTCGTGCCCAGATCGTTGAGTCTAATGCGGCGACTAATCGCCGCATTGATGATCTTTCTGAATTTGTTAAGCAACAGACAGAAGCCGTGAACCGTCGTATTGATGATCATCAGCAGGATGTTGACCAGCGTTTTAATGAATCCAACGCACGCATCAAGGCTGTTGAAGATGAACAGAGAACCAGTAAGCGCATCACCATTGTCACCAGTGGTGGTGTGGCTGCAATGGCCACGGGCCTGGTAGAAGCAATTAAGGCGTTAAACTGATGGCCTACAGCGACGAAACCAAACGCGAGGTGCGCGGTTATTATGTGCATAAGGGTATGTCCCTTAAGGCCGCTGCAGACCTCTGTAAAGTGCCTTATGAAACCACCCGAAGCTGGAAACGAAAATCAGCTGCAGAGGGGGATGACTGGGATACAGCACGGGCCGCTGCGCGTATGTCTCAGAGTGGGGTTAAAGCCCTGACCGCTGAGATTATTGAAGAGTTTTGTTTGCTTTTTCAGTCAACCATTGAAGAGATCAAAAAAGCTGAGAATATCAGCCCTCTGCAGAAAGCAGAATCCATTTCACGTTTATCCGATGCTTATACTAAAACCGTTAAAGCTGCCGGTGCAAGCAACCCGGAATTAAGCAAGCTTGCGGTTGCTATGGATGTACTGGAACGCCTGGCTGAATTCATCCGCAATGGGTACCCAGATCGTATGGATTTCTTCCTGGAGATTCTGGCTCCGTTCGGTGAGGTGATCGGTCGTGAGTTCAAGTAAATTAACCCGTGCAGAGTTTTTAAAAGAACTGGCTGCGCTGGAAGATTCTCAGCGGCAATTGATTGAAGCTGAATGTGAAGCCTTCAGTGTAAGTCCCATCGAATCGGCTAAGCGAAAAGCCAGGGCCAATAACGATTTTAAATATTTTTGTAAAACCTATTTTCCACACTATGTAAAAAGTGATCCAAGCGTATTTCACGACTACGCTTTTGAACGATTCCCCCAGTGTATTGATGATAAAAATAAAGGCTATCACGACGCATTAGCCGCACCCCGTGGTGAAGCAAAATCAACCATTGTTACTCAGCTTTTGACCCTGTGGTGCGATATCACTGGTAGAAAGTTTTTCATGGGTATCATCATGGACAGTATCGACCAGGCTGAGCAGATGCTGTCGGCCATTAAGGTGGAGCTGGAAAGCAATCCGCGCCTGGCTATGGATTTTCCAAAAGCCTGTGGAACGGGACGTGTTTGGAAAGTAGATGAAATTGTCACTGCAAGTAATCACAAAATAAAAGCGGCAGGTGCGGGTAAAAAACTAAGGGGGTGGCGCTTTGGTCCACACCGCCCGGATCTGATTATTCTGGATGATATCGAGAACGATGAAAACGTTCTAAAAAAAGAACAACGCGATAAACTGCAAAAATGGCTTAAAAAAGCGGTAATGAAGTTAGGGCCCCCAGATGGCACTTGCGACATTTTTTATCTGGGTACTATTCTCCATTACGACTCTGTATTAAATCGAACGCTTAAATCACCTACATGGCACAGCCGCCGTTTCAAGGCCATTATAGAGTGGCCCGACCGTATGGATCTCTGGCAGAAATGGGAAGAGCTTTTCTTTAACCAGGGTGAAGATGTCGCAGACCGATTTTATTTTGAACGTAGAGAAGAAATGGATCGGGGCTGTGTGCTGAGTTGGCCTGGTGTTCGACCTCTGTTGCTGCTGATGAAGGTTCGTGCAGATGGACATCATGAATTCAATTGTGAGCTGCAGAACGATCCAACCAATGATGAAAATGCACCGTTTAAAGATCTAACCTACTGGGTTCAGCCTTGTAGAGACTGGGTGTTTTATGGTGCTGTTGATCCCTCTTTAGGTAAGAACAATAAAAGCCGAGACCCTTCTGCCATTTTGGTGGGTGGTATCGATCGGGAGCATGGCATTTTAGATATTGTGGTGGCAGATATCTGCAGGCGTGTTCCCGATAAAATCATCAGCGATATCATCAAATATCAAAAGGATTACAACTGCCAAAAATGGGCTTGCGAAGCTGTCCAGTTCCAGGAGTTTATGCGAACTGAATTAGTGAAACGTTCTGCAAAAGAACGGGTACCTGTTCCGGCTTCAGGTGTGATTCCTGGTACTGATAAAAACCTGCGAATTGAATCACTGCAGCCTCATGTTGCTAATGGCCTAATCAGGCTTCATCACAATCAATCCGTTCTAATTGAACAGCTGCAATTCTGGCCAGAGGCTGACCATGATGATGGCCCAGATGCTCTACATATGTTGTGGGTTTTAGCTGTTACGGGAAGCGCTGGCGTTCCACAAGTATTAACAGCAAATCGCGGCAGAGACAGACTAAGAGGTTATGACCGTGGATAGTAAAGATTACCGTAAATTATCACGTACTGTGGTGACCGGCGAAGTGGCAGGCAGAGCCTCCGACCCAGGGTTTTATTCAGCACTGAAAACCCTACCAAATCCTGACCCGATTTTGCGAGCCATGAACAAGGCAGAAGACGCTTATGAAGCGATCATGTCTGATGCTCATGTGATAGGTGAAATGCGAACTATCCGGGCGGGTTTTTTAGGTTATAAACCGCGCATTGTGGCAAATGAAGATGCAACGGAAGACGACCCCAAACATAAGCGCGCAATGGAACTTTGTAAGCTGGTTTTAAACCGAAAACCAGCCCCGGACATGCTCTGGCAGGATGTATATTGGAACATGGCCACAGCGGTGTTTCGTGGCTACCGAGTGCATGAAGTTGTATGGGAAATTCAGGACGGATTGTTGTTGCCAGAACGCATCCTGGACCGTCCAAATCGGCGCTTTAAATTTGGCCTGGAAAATGACCTGCGCTTGCTTACTAAAGAGCAACCTGTGGAAGGTGAAGAGACAGAGGATTATAAATATCTGCTGACTCGTCATATGCCATCCAGTGAGAACCCATACGGACAATCTGTCTTTTCATCCTGCTTCTGGCCTTACACTTTTAAACATGGCGGCTGGAAGTTCTTTTATCAGTTTTGCGAGCGTTATGGGGTGCCATTCCCAGTGGGTAAATACCCCCAGGGAACACCACTAACTGAACAGCAGGAACTGTTGGATGCATTGATCAATATGATCGCGAATGGCGTGGGTGCTATTCCTGCTGATGATTCCATTGAACTGCATACTGTCAGTGTGAGTGGCGAGCTGGCCCAGGAATCATTAATCCACTTGGCAAACCGCGAAATGTCGAAGGCCCTGACCAGCCAAACGCTCGCAACTGAAATGAAAAATGTGGGTTCAAATGCGGCAAGTAAAACCCATAGCGAGCGCCAGGATAAAGTTCAGGAATCTGACCGCTCCATTATTGAAGCGACTATGAATGAGCTGTTCGCTTTCATTACAAGATTCAATGTGGGTGAAGATGTTTTACCGCCTAAATTTGAACTCTATAAAGCAAAAAAAGTACAGAAAGAACGTGCAGAAACCTGGGCGATTGCAGCACGGATCGGCAAGCCTTCTCTGGAAGCTTTCCATAAAGAAATGAATATCCCAATGGCTGAAAACGACGACGACCGTCTGCAGCCAGCAACGCCTGAGCAACCGCCTGTGCAATCTAATTTCAACAGTGATGCAACGGCTATGCATTTTAATCAGGTGGGTAATTCTCACCTTCAAAATGTGGTTGTAGAAGCGGATAAAATGATTGAAGAGGATCTGATCGAACCTGCTCGAAAGATGCTTCTGGAATATGAGCAGCAAGGTAAAACCCTGCAGCAGTTCCTTAACGATCTGCCACATTTGTATGCTGAAATGGATGAATCACAGCTGCTGCAATTGAACAGCGAAGTTCTCCAATTCGCTTTGGCTGAAGGTATCGCCAGTGCCTAATATCCAGTTCAAAGGAGTTCCCTTCCAGGAAGCCATCGACCATATCCAGCAAAAGGTAAAGGTACCCACTGAACGGTGGGATCAGATGATGGGCGAAGCTCATTCAAAAGCCTTTACCGTGGCCGGTGCGGTCAAAGCTGAACTGCTTAGGGATCTGCACGACGATATCACTCAAGCGATCGCAAACGGTGAAAGCATTGGCCAGTTCCGATCGCGGTTTTCAGAAACTGTGAACAAACATGGCTGGAGTTATAACGGTGATTTCGGCTGGCGCACTCGAACCATCTACGACACAAATATGCGTACCGCGCATATGGCAGGCCGCTGGAAACAGATTGAACGTAAAAAAGCGACTCGCCCCTACATTATTTATAGAACCGTGGGTGATGAGCGGGTTCGCTGGGAGCACTCAAGCTGGCATAACCTAGCGTTAAAAGTAGATGATCCTTTCTGGAATACGCACTATCCGCCGAATGGTTGGGGGTGCCGTTGTTATGTTGTTTCTGCAACTAAAAAACAGGCTGAAAAGCTGGGCGCAGAGATCACAGAAAACCCAGGCATTGAACGAACTGAACGTGTTAACGAAACCACGGGGGAAGTATACGGTGAAGTTCCGATCGGAATTGATACCGGCTGGGATTACAACGTGGGCAAAGCCTGGCTAGGACCGGATATCGCCTTTGGCCAGAAACTCCAACAATTACCACCTGCGTTAAAAAAGTCCGCCCTGCAGGACATTGATACCGATGCGATCGCAAAGAGCTGGCAGTCCTGGTTAAAACAAGTGGATGCCGCGCCTCATGCAAAAGGCTACGCACACACCGTTGGCTATCTTTCGCACCAGGTGATTGAAACCCTAGCCACTAAAGAGATCGTGCCAAAGAGTGCAGCCGTCATTATTTATGACAGCCAACTGCCACACCTGCGTGGTGAGCACAAAGGAAAAAGCCGATCCATTCCCGAAGACTGGTTGCAGCAGCTGCCGATTCACCTCAGAAATTACCAGGCGGTATTAATCCACAAACAAAGTGGCAACGTGGTGTTTGTTTTACCAGGTGATGCAGGCGGCAAAAAAGGCCGAGCCGTAGTAGAGATCAACTTTAAAAAGAAAGGCCAGTTCATAAACAGCGTTCGCTCACTGGGCATCGTTGATATTAAAAATCTGCGTCAGAAAGACTATGAACTAATTGAAGGGGAGCTGGAGTAGGTTGGCTGAGTGGGTCGGCGTGTCCCACATACATCGGGCCGCTAAGCGGTGCGACGACAGAAGCCATTTCCTGCCTTCAGCCAACGAACTAATTATAGCCTCTAAATAGGAGAAACGTAATGTCAGTCTGGTGGATCATCAACATATTAATAATCCTTTTAGGTATGGGTTTAGTTATTCGGGCTTACTACTGCCAATCGACAGAAGACTATGACGCTTTGCTGTTTTTTGTGGTGGGCGTGATTGTCTGCATCGTGGGATTGATAAGTAGCTTACTAAAGTGGCTCTTTTTTAGCTGACGACGTTATCTGCAGGAAATAAAAAAGCCCCTTAATTGGGGCTAAGTCAGTGCAAGGCATAGCTGATGCCAATTAACTATTCAGAACAGCGCAACCAGATTGGAGGATATAGTCATGGGTAATTAATCTGATCTTCATTCTCTACCGATGCCTGGCAAACGTCAGGCATCTCGTTTGCAAACCGCTTGCATGAGCATTGCATAGCCATTTCTTAACGCCGCACTAGATTAATTTCACCGCTTAAACTATATTTTCCGTACCAGCTTTTCAGGTAATTAATCATTAATTAATAACGGAAAATACCGCAAAGTGTCCAAAACTAAATGTAATACAGCTTCAACGGCCACTTTCGTCAAACCTCACGAGCCACGCGGCCTACGGGCTATGTCCCATCCACCATACAGTGTCCAGTAATTAACATCCCCCTACATAAATTTATTTTACTTGCGTAAAGAAGCAAGCAGTAGGGTGGCAGTCATAAGAGTTAACGCCACAGCAAACAATACCAGCCCTTCTGCCATGGTGATCCCGAATAATAATTCAGGTGTATAACCACAAGGTTCCCAGGGTTCGAACATGTGAGGAAACCATTTATCCAGAGCAAACCATTGGGGTAAGCCTGAATCCATTGAACAAGCCTCAATGATCCAGCCACGTTCGACTCCCAGAGTTTTCCAGGAACGTTCTAGTAGTCCAATGGCTGATACTAAGATCCCCAGATAAGCAAGGGATCGAATGATGGGGTATTTGTTCAGACTTAACCCGAGAATGGCAATAAGGATGATCGCCATCACCCATATCCGTACGTGGATGCAGAGAACGCAAGGTCCGTAGTCCAGTCCGTATTGATAGAACAGTGCTACGGATTCCATCGCAACACCCATTAAAATAAGGGCCAGCCAATACCAACTGGAATGGCTCAGTTTAGTGAGAGTATTCAGCATTATCACTTTCCTTTATCTGGGTGTTTTGAAGTTGTGTATCTAAATTAGTTCCAAAAAAAACCGAGCACACTGGCTCGGTTTTTTTACCGCATCTGAAATTAACTTTCCAATGCGTTACGGATACGACCTAGCGCATCTTCCAGAATATCCAGACTGGTCGCGA
This sequence comes from Neptuniibacter sp., assembly GCA_050633685.1. Taxonomy (GTDB): domain Bacteria; phylum Pseudomonadota; class Gammaproteobacteria; order Pseudomonadales; family Balneatricaceae; genus Neptuniibacter. The sequence goes on from JBOEHA010000003.1 coordinate 191,719, forward strand.
ATGATAGACGCATGTTACCAGGCGCTCCGAATGCTGAACCCGGAACTAAGGCTACACCCGCTTCGTTGAGCAGGAATTCAGCCAGTTCGATGTCATCGCTGAAACGCTCATCGTTATCAATGGCTTCCTGGAAACTAGGGAACGCATAAAAAGTACCGTCAGCCGGGATGCAGCTCACACCTTTGATGCTGTTCAAAGTTTCAATTACATACTGGTGACGCTCTTTAAATGCGACAACCATCTCGGCTACGCAATCCTGAGAGCTTTCCAGCGCGGCCTGAGCGGCAACCTGTGCAATGGAAGTCGGATTGGATGTGCTCTGAGACTGGATCTTTTTCATCGCCCCAATCAGTTTTGCAGGTCCAGCAGCATAACCAATACGCCAGCCCGTCATCGAGTAGGCTTTTGATACACCGTTGAGAACGATAGTGCGTTCATACAGTTCTGGACAGGCATTCAGAATGTTAGCGAAAGGCTCATCATTAAAACGGATGTGTTCATACATATCATCCGTTGCAATCAACACCTGCGGGTGTTTCTTTAAAGCTTCCCCCAGCGCTTTCAACTCGTCCAGTGTGTATGCCACACCGGTCGGGTTTGATGGGCTGTTCAGCACCACAAGGCGAGTCTTGTCGGTGATCGCTGCTTCCAGCTGTTCGGCAGTAATTTTGAAGCGCTGTTCCTGAGTTGTAGTCACAATAACAGGTGTGGCATCCGCCATTTTTACCATGTCCGGGTATGACACCCAGTAGGGTGCGGGAATAACCACTTCATCGCCTTCGTTTAGCAGAGCCAGTGACAGGTTAAAGAAGCTTTGCTTACCACCACAGGAAACCAGAATCTGATTTGCGGCATACTCCAGACCATTATCCTGTTTGAATTTATTGATAATGGCTGTTTTTAATGCCGGTGTTCCATCTACAGCGGTGTATTTTGTGAAACCTTCATTAAGAGCCTGGATAGCGGCCTGTTTGATGTGATCTGGAGTATCAAAATCAGGTTCGCCAGCGCCCAGGCCAATAATGTTCTTACCTGCCGCGCGTAGCTCTGCTGCACGGTTGGTAACCGCCAGCGTTGGTGATGGTTTGATGTTGTTGACGCGGTCTGACAGTTGAACGTTCAAGCCTTAGTTCCTCAATAATAAAATCTAATGGGTTGATACCGACATTGTTTAGCAATGTGTCAGAACTAAAAAGCAATCCAGACACTGGAAAAACCCGTTAATAATACAGCAAAGGATTGCTTGCATGAATCCTGAAAAAGCTAAAAACATCGATTTTGGTCAATATATTGCTCAAAAGTTTCCTTTAGTAAACTTTGAGAGCGTGTAGTTTGTGATGACGGTTTGCTGAATAAAAATGTTTAGCCGGGATATAATGCTCAGTTCATTCGTAAAGTAGTCATAGTTTTGGTCATGAAAGAGCGTTTTAAAGTTCACTCCAAATTTGAGCCTGCTGGTGATCAGCCAACCGCCATTAAGGAGCTTGTTGAAGGCATTGAGTCCGGTTTGGCCTCTCAAACCCTTCTTGGCGTAACAGGTTCAGGTAAAACTTTTACTGTGGCCAATGTCATTGCTCAGATACAACGACCAACCATTATAATGGCCCATAATAAAACCTTGGCTGCCCAGCTCTATGGTGAATTCAAAGAGTTCTTTCCAGATAATTCTGTTGAATACTTTGTTTCTTATTATGACTACTACCAACCGGAAGCCTATGTCCCTTCCTCTGATACTTTTATTGAGAAAGATGCATCGATAAATGATCACATCGAGCAGATGCGCTTGTCTGCTACTAAGGCGCTTCTTGAACGAGAGGATGCGATTATTGTTGCAACCGTTTCGGCTATTTATGGTTTGGGTGATCCTAAATCGTACCTCGGCATGATGTTGCATATGGATCGTGGTGATGTGATTGATCAACGAGCAATATTGCGGCGGTTGGCAGAACTCCAATACACCCGTAATGATGTTGAATTACATCGCGGAACCTACCGTGTTCGTGGTGATGTTATTGATATCTTCCCAGCTGAGTCTGAGAAAGAGGCGATTCGGATTGAGCTTTTCGATGAAGAGATTGAAGAGATCAGTTATTTCGATCCTCTAACCGGTGAAGTTCTGAAACGGGTTCCTCGGGCTACTATTTATCCTAAGACTCACTATGTCACGCCTCGGGAAACCTTATTGGAAGCAGTTGAAAAGATTAAGGTTGAACTCCGGGAGAGGCTTGAGCAGCTTCGTGAAAATAACAAACTGGTTGAAGCTCAACGCCTGGAACAGCGCACGCTTTATGATATGGAGATGATCATGGAGCTGGGCTACTGCTCGGGTATCGAAAACTACTCTCGTTACCTTTCCGGCAGAAATCCCGGAGACGCTCCTCCGACATTATTTGATTATCTTCCGGATAATGCGCTCCTGGTGATCGATGAATCCCATGTTACCGTTCCTCAAATAGGGGCGATGTATCGTGGTGACCGGTCCCGAAAGGAAACTCTGGTGGAGTATGGTTTCCGTTTGCCCTCAGCTCTTGATAACCGCCCAATGAAGTTTGAGGAGTGGGAGAGTGAATCGCCACAGATGATCTTTGTGTCTGCAACTCCTAGTAAATATGAGGCTGCAAATCAGCAGCAAGTGGTTGAACAGGTCGTAAGGCCTACAGGACTTGTTGATCCAGTAGTCGAGGTAAGACCGGCTACGACTCAGGTAGATGATCTACTGTCAGAAATTAATAAAACTGTGGTCAAGAAGGAGCGTGTCGTTGTCACGGTTCTGACTAAAAGGATGGCTGAAGATCTGACGGAGTATCTGGATGAACATGGCGTTAAGGTGCGTTACCTGCATTCAGATATAGATACGGTTGAGCGGGTGGAGATTATTCGTGACCTGCGTATCGGGGAATTTGATGTATTGGTCGGTATTAACCTGCTTCGTGAGGGGATTGATATGCCTGAAGTGTCGCTGGTTACGATTCTTGATGCCGATAAGGAAGGATTCCTTAGATCAGAAACGTCAATGATTCAGACCATAGGTCGTGCTGCCCGTAACGTTAATGGTAAAGCGATACTCTATGCAGATCGCATTACCGGCTCTATGCAGCGGGCGATGGATGAGACTGAAAGGCGTCGAAATAAACAAATTGCCTTTAACGAAGAACATGGCATCCAGCCTAAGAGTATTACCAAGTCCGTTGCGGATATAATGGAAGGCGCCACAACGATTCCTGGGCGTAAAGCAAGCCGGACGGCTAAAAAAGTGGCTGAACAGGCTGCGGAATATCAGGTTGATCCGGCCAGTATGTCTCCTAAAGATCTGTCGAAAGCGATGACTAAACTGGAAGATAAAATGTATGAGGCTGCTAAGAACCTTGAGTTTGAACTGGCTGCTCAGTACAGAGATGAATTGAATACTTTAAAGCAGCATACCTTCGTGAGTTGAACTAAACTCGAAGCACGTATTGAAGCAGGTGAGTGTGATGATTCGGATTTTGGTTGTTGGTTTTATGCTGTTTTCTTTAACCGCTGGTGCAGTTGCCGATGAAAAAGCTGGGATGGTCATTCTCAGTTTAGGCAAAAACTTTGCTCAACTTCCCGATTCCGACGCCAGAGCTTTAAAAAGAAAATCAGAGATTTATAACCAAGATACGGTTACGACCGCTACAAATGGCCGTCTACAACTGCGTTTTACTGATGGATCTCGTTTGTCGTTGGGTGAAGGTTCGCAATTTTATGTCGAACAATATCAATATGCTGAAGATACAGCGAATGAAGGTCGATCAGTATACAAGTTACTTAAGGGAAGCCTGAGAACCATCACTGGTGCTATCAGCAAAGCGGATTCGGATAATTATCTGTTGAAAACACCAATCGCTACTATAGGTGTCCGGGGTACCGATTACATTGTCAGTTTATGTGAAAAGGATTGCACAGCCACGAATCAGTCTGGACCAGGATTATATGGTTACGTGATCGAAGGTGAAATAGAGGTCACCGGGGGTGACAAGAAACATGCAGTTCTTGCCGGGCGCTATTTCTATATGAATTTGAGTGGTGAAATCAGTATATCTGAACAGCCTCTGTCTGCCTTTGAATTAATGCAGGGTTTCGATGGAGAAGCGCTTAACCTTAAGGGTATTGATCCATCCATACCGGCCATGGATATTCAAAAAAGGCCAGAGCTTGAGCAGCTAAGGGTGCCGAATCAAAATGGTACTCAAGGAAGTGCTGAAAACCCTTCACAATGAGACTGGTCAACTTATCAAAGCTTTGATCTAGAACTGCCCAACAATAGCTGATAGTGTCTTTATCAAACACATCTGAGGTGGGGAATATTAGGTGTTTAACAAGCTTTCTATGTATTTGGTTCTCTGTTCTTTAGGGGTTTCTTCTGCAGCCGTGGGGAAAATTGAAGAACTGAAATCTTTAGTTGACCAGAATGAATTTCAACAGGCCTATGAGTTGGCAATTAGTAATCTGGATCAATACGAGGGCGTCCCCGCTTTTGATCTTCAATATGCTATAGCTGCCATTGATAGCGGGCGATTGAGTGAAGGTGTATTTGCTCTGGATCGGGTCCTGCTTCTGGAGCCTGATAATGCCGTTGCCAAGTTGGAATTAGCCCGGGCTTATTTTCTTTTAGGACAGTTCGAAAAATCTAAGTTTTTGTTTCAACAGGTTCAAACATTAAACCCACCTGAAAATGTTGCCGTCAGAATTTCCCGCTTTCTGGCAATGATTGAAGAAAGAGCCTCTATCCCTCCCACTCGATTCAATAGCTTTGTGGAACTTTGGGCCGGTTATGACGGGAATATCAATTCAGGTCCTGGCACACAAACAAACCTGATTACTTTAAGTGATAGTGCGTTGGGACGTGGTGACCAGTTCTCTCAGGTTAAATTGGGTAGTTCCGTGGAGCATCAGTATTCTGATGATGGTGCTTTGAATTTTAGTTTCAATGCAGACCTGCGTTATTACGATACCGAACCTTCCCAGGATTATAGAAACATCACCGTTTCTGGGGGGCATACCTGGTATGACGATAACCAGCAGTACGTGCTGAATTTTATTGCTCAGCAGTATTCTCTTGATTACGAAGACTATCGTGACATGCTGGGAGCAAATCTGGGGTGGAATAAACAGCTGAGCAAAAATTCGGTGCTTAAGAGTTTTGTGGGTGTGAATCAACTCACCTATGACGATGCAACCTGGAAAGATGCCACTCAAACCAGTGCAGGAATTAATTATCTGTATGGTGGTTCAGGTGGTTGGAACCCTATTTATTTTGTTGGTGCTTTTATCGGAGAGGAAGACCCTGATGTTTCAGGAATCCTTTCTGATGGACAGGTTGCTCGGAAGTTTTATGGAGGAAACTTAGGGGTGCAGCTTTCGCCCTTGGAGAAATTAACGGTAACACCCGCCTTAACTTACCAAACCAGTAAATATAAGGGTGATGACTGGATTTATGCGATTAAACGTAAAGATGATTTTACACAGTTTAACCTGAACCTAAGTTGGGAAGTTGATAAATCCTGGGTTGTCTTAGCGAACTATAGTTACACTGAGGCTGATTCCAATATTGAACTATATGAATATGACCGCCAGCAGATCATGCTGGGTATGCGTTATAACTTCCAGTGAGGTAACTATGATGAAACAGATTTTAATTGCCTCCCTGTTATGTTTTTTATCATCATTTACTTACGCCGCTTCTCAGAGCGTAGGTAGCGTAATTTTAAGCTTTGGTAAAAATATCGCTATTGCCACTGATGGCACTGAAAGGGTGTTAAAAAGAAAAGCAGAAGTGTTCGCTGAGGACACCCTTCTTACGAGTGATAAAGGTCGCTTGCAGGTCAGATTTAGCGATGGTTCGCGGTTGTCTTTAAAGCCTGGAAGTGAATTTAAAATTGAAGAGTACCAGTTTGAACAGAGCAATCCGGAAGAGGGCAAAGCATTCTACAAACTAATAAAAGGTGGGATGCGTACAATCTCCGGCAAAATTGGTAAAACGGATAGTGAGGACTACAAATTGGATGCTGTAGTAGCAACTATCGGTATCCGGGGGACTGATTTTACGGTCGATAAGCTTGGGGATAAAGTCAGCGGTTCAGTTAACAGCGGTAAAATCAATGTGGCTGCGAAAGGCGGGAGCAATAAAGATATTGCTGCTGGCAGGTCGTTTAGTTTGACTGGACCGCAAGGTGTGATTGTTGAATTTAAAACACCGCCTGAGCAGCAATCGGAAGAGTCTGCAACTGAGTCTGAAGAAGGGAAAGAAGAGCAGGACGAAGAACAGCAGGATGAACAGGAATCCGATTCAGAGGAGCAATCCTCCGATGAGCAAGACGGCAATGATGAATCAGACGCAGAGTCTTCCTCGGATCAATCGGACTCAAGCGCATCAACCGAATCGGATAATACTCAGGATACTGCTTCAAGCGAGAATTCTGGATCTCAGAATACAGCGGATGCATCTGCTGGGTTAGAGTTGTCGGTTGCAGTTGTCACCAGCACTGAAACAACGGGCAGTTCAATACCTGCTACCAGTGCTACTACAGAAAGTACGCAGGAAGCTGTCTTATCATCTCCCGACCCTACAGGGTCTGGCACTGCAGCACCTGTGGGTGGCAGCGTTGTGATATCGTTTATTGATAAAGATGCTGATGGCACATTAAAAACGTCCACGGGCACAGTAACGGTTGATGCAGTGTCAGCTTTAACAATTGATTCCACAACGGGCAAAGACATTTTGACCGGTATTCAGTATGTAAATACTGATAGCTCAAATGGAGATGATGTTTGCATTCCATGTACTTTTGAATCGCCTTCCTCAATATCAGCAGTGACGGATGTGGGAACTGAAACACTGGGTGGCTCAAAGGTTACATGGGGACGCTGGGGTAGCGGTTATGAAATTGTGGACAATAATGGTGTCGTCAATGCTAAAGGCAGTTTTCATTTTATCTATGCAGACAAATTAACAAGTGCAACTCAGTTGGCGGCAGTAGCTGCAGCTAAATCAGGCCAGTATATTTATGGGTTGTCGGACGCTTCTTATGCAACGGCAATGGAGATTGAAACTGGGAATTTAGGTACCCTGACACCTTACAATAATGACCCGTCACAGCCTGCGGGCACTTATATGATCATCAACTGGGATAACCAATCTATAGATACCTTTAGCTTGAACGCTCAAGCTACAGATCCTGTTTATTCAAATACCCGTTTTTATGAGCTGACTAAGAAAGATTCGACCAGTGTTTCTCTGAGTACAGTGTTGAATGGCGGTGATCTGGATATCAAAGGAACCTGTAAAGGCTCTGGAACGGACTGTGAAACTATTGTGGATATGAGTGGTCGGGTGTCAATTGAGTTGGTTGGCAAAAATGCAGAGGGTGCTATTACTTCCTATGCTGCACAGGGTGGCCCAGCTGCCGGCGGACAAAAGATCAGTATTACGGGTGCTGCGTTGTTAACAGATCAGGGACCAGGCCAATAGAAGCTTGTTTAAAGCTTCTTTAGATATTAAGCAGGTCGCCATGATGAAGTCTGTCGATCTGCCAGTCTGGCAACAGTTGCCGGCACTGTTGCATGATGGTGTCTTCAAACCCGGGCTTGAGGTGGGTAATCAAGACGCGCGCAGGGTGTTTGAAACCCTTCAATTGATCTGCCAGGTGACTGGGAGTCAGGTGTCCGCTCAGTCGTGCTAATTCATCGACTTCGTCTGTGAAGGAAACATCGATGATCACCGTATCCGGTTTATATTGATTCAGAATCGGCCACAAGGGGTCATTAATTCCGGAATCACCCGTGAATGCAAACGATGCGCCTTGATGTTCAATGAAATAACCCACGGTTGGAGTAGGGTGGACAGCCGGGAGAACCTCAATTTTTTTGCCTTGTAGCTGTAATTTATCCCCGACATTAACCTTATACAGCCTGATTATTGGCTTATTCTCAGGTAGTTGAGTGTAGTCAGGCCAGATAGTCCAGTTGAAAATATGCTGCTCTAAGGCTTCAATTACTTCAGGTAAAGCGTAGACATCTATAGGCTGCTGATGCTGATCATAAATAGTGGCTAGCATCAACGGTAAACCGATGATATGGTCGATGTGAGCGTGTGTGATGACTACATCTCGAATAGCTAGCATCTGATCCATTTTAAGGAGTTCCACACCTGTGCCAGCGTCCAATAGAAGTGAATCATCAATCAGAAAGGTTGTGGTTTTAAGGCCATGTCCGACCCCGCCGCTACAGCCAAGAATTTCTAATTTCACTTCCCACCTCTGGTGTGATCAAAAAACAATTACAAGTGCATTATGGTAGTTGCGAATGATAAAAGCGATTGAAAAGGATTCTCAACAGTTTTATTCACGCTTAACCAAGGTTTTGAGCAGAATTCATCAGGCAAAAAACTTTGCAGATGCTTATCCATTGGTCGAGAAAACACTGTTAGCTCTGTTTAATGCACAGCGCATCACGGTATATCAACGTAACCGCTTGAGCAAGGATATTGTATCCAGATTTAAAACTGGTAATGACTTAACAGAAATCAGGGTGCCAATTACTTCATCTTCTATTGCGGGCTATGTGGCGTTGAGTAAAAAACCTGTTTCTATCGTCAACGTTCGAGACAGTGAAGAACTTAAAAACATCCATCCCTCTCTGACTTTTAATGACCGTTTCGAAAAAGACATAGAGTTCACCAGCAGGTCTATGCTGGTATTACCCATACTCTACAACGATGTGTTGTTAGGGGTGCTTCAGATCATCAACCGTAAAGATGGTAAAAATTTTTCAGCGGTTGATCTCAAACGAGGGAAACAGTTTGCCGAGTTATTAGGGCAGAAGTTTCGATACGAGTTTGGATGTACAGAAGGGCCTTACGATTACCTGCTCGAACAGGGATGGATTGAAGAGAAAGCTTTTAATCAATTGGCAGATAAGGCGGATGAAAGAACTCCGTTGTCCAGGCTTTTGAGGGATCATGCAAGGCTTACCAATGCCCAGATTGGGCAATCCCTGGAGTGTTTTTATCAGGTCCCTTTTATTTCGTATAAACCCGAGAAGTATTTTTTACATCCTTTGTGTGAGCAGCTGAATAAGGCCTACCTCAAAAACAGTAATCTGGTTTTATTGTCTGAACAAAATAGTGATGCGGTCATTATTTTGGTTGATGATCCTAATGATTCTAAGAGGATTGTTGAGATCAATAATGTAGTTGCTCAGCATGAATCCCATGTATGTGTAGGGTTGGTTGATGATATTCATCAGTACCTTGGGTTCTCAATGGGGGTACAAGCTGAAGGTGCAAACTTAAACTCCTTATTAGATGAATTGGAAGATGGCCAAGAGCTAGATATAGACGAATCCTCCCAGGAATATGATGAGGTTTCTGAAGAAGATTCAACCGTTGTCAAATTGGTTAACAGAGTGCTGTTGGATGCCAAAAGGCTGAGAGCTTCAGATATCCATATTGAACCAGGTAAAGGGAATACTCCTACAAGTGTAAGAATGAGAATTGATGGGGTATGCCAGGAAATAATCCAAATACCAGCAACTCATTCCAAAGCAACAATCTCGCGTATTAAAATCATGTCGCGTTTAGACATTGCTGAAAAACGTCTGCCCCAGGATGGTAAGTTTGCAGTCAGGCTACAAGGTCAACCACTTGAGGTTCGAGTTGCCACCATTCCTACGGTCAATGGCGAAGGTGTAGTGATGAGGCTGCTGCAAAGCGGGGAACCTGTCACTTTTGATCAATTAAATTTTTCAGCAATTAACCAAAAGGGCATTCAGGAATTACTGACTCATCCACACGGTATATTACTGGTAGTAGGTCCAACAGGTTCTGGTAAAACAACCACTTTACATGCGCTTCTGGCTACCCTAAATACCCCTGAACGTAAGATTTGGACTGCGGAAGACCCAGTCGAAATAACCCAACCGGGTTTACAACAGGTGCAGGTGCAACCAAAAACTGGGTTTACCTTCTCTGCTGCACTCAGGGCCTTCCTCAGAGCGGATCCCGATGTCATCCTGATTGGAGAGATGCGCGATCAGGAAACGGCGCATGCTGCTGTCGAAGCATCATTAACGGGGCATCTGGTTTTATCAACATTACATACCAATTCTGCACCTGAAACCATTACCCGATTGCTGGATTTAGGCATTGACCCCATTAGCTTTTCAGATGCACTGTTGGGTGTTCTTGCGCAGCGGTTGGTACGGACATTGTGCCCAAGCTGTAAAAAGCCGTATCTGGCCTCGGCTGATGAAATTTCTATGTTGCAAAGGCGCTATGGGGAAAACGCTGCTGAGTTAAAGCTAGGGGAAAAGGTCAAGCTTCATAAAGCGGTTGGTTGTGATGAATGTAATCAAACCGGTTATAGAGGACGAACCGGGATCCATGAACTTTTGGTATCAACGCCGGCGATGCGTGAGAGGATTTATGCGGGTGCAGCAGTGGGGGAAATCCGCTTACAAGCTGAGGAGGATGGTATGCGATCCTTACTACAGGATGGCATAGTAAAAATTCTCAAAGGTGATATCGATTTTGATCAGTTAAGAAGGGTCACAGCGGAATAATTATGAATCAACGTACCATCCGAACACTTACAGGATTGTTGTTGACACTAATTATGGTATTTCCTGTAATTCAGGGAGATCGTCCAGAACTGTTGCAGCGTTTTGAATATGATCTATATGACCTGCGGCTCCAGCAGTTTTTATCTGAAGAGAAAGACCCCCGCATAGTTATTATTGATGTGGATGAGAAGAGCCTGGCCGCTGAAGGTCGTTGGCCCTGGAATCGCACTAAACTGGCGGTGATGCTAGATCAGCTATTTGATACCTACGGTGTTGCCATAGTGGGTTTCGATATGGTGTTTTCGGAATCTGATCAGAGTGTAGATCTGGGTGTTCTACGTGCACTGTTGAAGCAAAACACTGAAGTCTCTGAGTTGAATTATGCCCTTAAACAGCTGGATTCTGACCAGATCTTTTCCCAGGCGATCGCAGACCGGCCTGTAGTACTGGGTTACCTGTTTGATCGCAGTCGTAAAGAGCTGACAATTGGACATCCTGGCAAGTCGGTAATTGAAAAGATGCCAAGGTTGGGTAGTTTGCCCATTCCAACCGCCACAGGAGTGATTTCTAGCCTTAACCAGTTACAAAGTGTCAGTGTATGGAACGGTTTTTTTGATAACCCGATGGTGGACTCAGACGGTGTGTATCGAAGAGTACCGATGATTCAGCGCTATCAGGAAAGTTATTATCCTTCCTTGGCGCTCTCTATGTTGTTGGCCTTGTTTGGAGAGGACTCAGTTACTCCGGTCATTGAAACTGATGTGACCGGCGATAAAGATGCTTTGGTCGCTATTGACGCTGCTGGGTTAGAGATACCAGTTGATCAACACGGAGCTGTTCTGGTGCCTTATAGGGGGCCACAAGGCAGTTTTCCCTACGTATCTGCAACTGATGTGATTCGAGGCAATGTTGATCCATTGTTATTGGAAGGAGCCATTGCCTTAGTGGGTACCAGTGCCGCAGGTTTATTAGATCTTCGTGTTACTCCCATGAGTAACCGCTATTCCGGTGTTGAGGTGCATGCCAATATCCTTTCTGGATTGTTAGATGAAAAAATACTACACCAGCCGGACTACACGCTGGGTGTTGAACTGGTGCAGCTTATTATCAGTGGAATCCTTCTCTCTGTGTTGATTCCAAGAGTTTCAGCTTTATTTTCCTCTTTCATAACTCTTTCGCTGATAGTAACGCTTGTGGGAATGAATCTATATGCCTGGAAGGAACTGTACTGGGTCATCCCTCTTGGCTACACCTTGGTAATGATTGTGGTGCTGTACGTTTTCCAGCAAACCACAGGTTACTTCTTTGAGACTCGCAACCGTTCTTTGCTTGCAAACCAATTTGGTCAATATATTCCCCCTGAAGTGGTTGAGGAACTTAACAAACAAGGGGAATCTGTTCAGTTAACCGGTGAAAACCGTCATATGAGTGTTTTCTTTTCTGATATCAGGGGGTTCACAAGCTTATCTGAGCAATTGACACCTCAGCAGTTAACCCGTCTGATGAATATTTATCTGACCGGAATGACCCGGGTAATTCATGAGAACCGAGGTACCGTGGATAAATATATCGGGGATGCAGTGATGGCGTTTTGGGGCGCGCCCCTGGAAGACAAAGAACACCCCCGGCATGCGCTGCAAGCGGCTATAAAAATGCTCAATATCCTTCCTGACCTGAACAAACAACTCATGAGTGAGAATTTACCACCGGTTCATGTGGGTATGGGCATCAATAGTGGTGATATGAACGTGGGTAACATGGGTTCAAGCTTCCGCATGGCTTATACAGTGATGGGCGATGCGGTTAATCTGGCTTCCAGATTAGAGGGGCTGACAAAATTTTACGGCTGCGCTTTATTGGTAAGTGGTGAACTGGCAGAGGAAGTACCAGAGTATCTTTATCGTGCGTTGGATAAAGTGCAGGTCAAAGGCCGGTCTGAACCCGTAACAATTCTCCAGCCTATTGGGTTGAAGACGGAATGCAGTTCAATAGAAATTGAGCAGACAGAACTGTTTAACAACTCTGTGGCTTTGTATCAGCTGCAAGAATGGTCTGGGGCAGAAGAGGGCTTCCGGCGCTATCTTAAGTATCAACCGGAAGATGTAACAGCATTACTGTATCTGGATCGGATAAAACAGTATCTGTCCTCACCGCCTTCAGCGGCTTGGAATGGTGTGTTCAGTCATACATCTAAATAAGCTATCTGTTAAATCCAGGCAAAGATGCGGGATCGAAATCATCAATCTGTCTATCTGCCATATGCTGTTTGGCGTATTTTAGATAAGTACCGCTTTCCACAAATAGTTTGAACAATTCTGGGTCCAGATGATTATCTTCAACCATTCTACCTAGGATATTCATGGCTTGAGAAAGCAACATACCTTTTTTATAAGGGCGGTCCGGGGAGGTTAGGGCTTCGAAAATATCGGCTATACACATAATGCGTGCCCGGGTAGATAGTTCATCTCCGGTAACGCCCCTGGGATAACCACTTCCATCCATATGTTCGTGGTGATTGCAGGCGATCTCAGGGACTTGTCTGAGTTGTTTAGGGTAAGTCAGAGAATCCAGCATGTCGGTCGAAACCTTAATATGGTCTCTCATCACCTGCCTTTCATCATCTGTTAAAGTCCCTTTACTGATGCAAAGGTTGTCAACTTCATCCTGAGTCAGCAGGAAGTGTTGCTCACCCTGGGCATCTATCCAATTTATTTCTGCAATGCTCTTCACCCGTTCCTTCAATTCGGGGGCCATGAATTCGGAACCGGTGTTAGATTTACGGATAAATTCTAGGTCATCATCTAACAAGCGATTCTGTTCGGTCAGCTTTGCCTGTGCCATTGCAAATGTTTCTTCAGACAACTCAGAGTGCTGCCGTAACAGATTTAACTCCAGATGTAATTTGTATTCTCTAAAGCGACCTGCAATCAGCTCAATGCGATCAAACATCGTATGTAGTTTGGTCGCTTTATCAATGATGTATTCCGGTGTCGTGATCTTGCCGCAATCGTGAAGCCATGCGGCGATGCGCAATTCATATAACTCGATGTCAGAAAACGATTTGGTCTCAAAGGTTCCGGAACGGGCATTATTAACTGCGTCAGCGATCATCATTGCAATTTCTGGCACCTGTTCACAATGTTTACCGGTAACGGGTGACTTATGGTCAATTGCGCGGCCTATGAGTTTGATAAACGACTCAAATAGCTGGCGTTGGGCATCAATCAGTCTACGTTTTGTCAGTACTGCGGCCGCGAGAGATGAGAGGGACTCAACCAGATGCTGTTGAGTTGCCGGGAATGGAATGGTGTCACCACCGGAATCTTTAGCGTTTATCAGTTGCAATACGCCGATGACTTCACCTTCGTGATCCTGAAGAGGTACACATAAAAATGACTTGGAGCGGTAATTTAGCTGTTTATCAAAATTGCGTGTGCCTGAAAAATCATAATCAGTACATTCATAGGCATCTGGGATGTTGATTGTTTCCTGCTGTACAAAGGTCTGAACGACTACCAGCTTGGAAGATAGTTGCTGGGCATTATAAATTTTAACAGGAGGTAAATCTTTAGGCTTGCGGTGAATCCCGAGAGAGCGGTTATGCAACACGGTGAACATCAGTTCATTTTCATTCTCTTCATTCAGCGTATACAGCGTGCCACCATCGGCATTGGTTAAATACATGCAACCAAGAATAATCCGATCCAGCAATTTGATGTGATCTTTCTCAGAGGTTAAAGCGCCAGTTAAATCGGCTAATTGTTTAACCACTTCCTGAGTGTCGATATGACTCATGTTAGTCCCGGTGTGCCTGTTAATCCTTTAAGGTTAAATGTGGCTATGATGCAATGCAGTGTCAAGGGACTGGGGTTAAATATAACCACTTTTTGAGTAATAACAGCTGATTGGAACTCCGTATTAATACTTAGCTGGTCGAATTACAGATAAGTATTCTTTCGTAATCAATTGCGCACTATTCCTCATTGGGTATCTTTAAAACCTGTGCCACACTGAATATGCTGAAAACTGGCATGGATATGTGTTGGTTAATGAACAGATGGTTGTGAGTTAGATCTCACCTATTTGTATGATGGTGCTCTCCAGAGAGATAAAGACAGAGGATGATAATAAAAATGAAGAATTTCAAATTTGCTAAGACCCTGCTTGCTGCAGCTGCATGTACAGTTGTGCTGTCAGGTCCCGCAATGGCTGCTGAGAAGGTTTACAAGCTGAAGTTGGCAGAGACATGGGGAGCTAACTTCCCAATTTTTGGTGATGCGACCAAAAATATGGCTGCCTATGCCGATAAAATGTCTAACGGACGTCTCAAGATCTCTATCGATTCTTCCAACAAGCACAAGGCTCCTTTTGGGGTATTCGATATGGTGCGTGCAGGCCAGTATGACATGGGCCACTCTGCTTCCTACTACTGGAAGGGTAAGGTACCTAACACACTGTATTTCACTACCATGCCATTTGGTATGACCGCACCTGAACAGTACAGCTGGTTCTACCATGGTGGTGGTCAGGAACTGATGGATGAGGTTTATGGCAAGTTTAATCTGATGTCATTCCCGGGTGGTAATACTGGTAATCAGATGGGTGGTTGGTTCCAGAAAGAGATTAACTCTCTGGAAGATCTTCAGGGCTTGAAAATGCGTATTCCGGGCTTTGCCGGTGAAGTGCTTGCTAAACTGGGCGCTAAACCTACCAATATCCCACCCGGCGAACTTTATACTTCACTGGAGCGACGCACGATTGATGCATTGGAGTGGGTAGGACCCTCTCTCGATTTGCGCATGGGTTTCCACAAAATAGCGCCATATTATTACACTGGTTGGCATGAGCCTGCGACTGAATTGCAGTTCCTGGTTAACAAGAAAAAGTTTGACCGCCTCCCTGCGGATCTTCAGGCAATCCTGAAGACAGCCATGAAAACCGCAGCTTATGATATGTATATTCATTCTTATCATGCCTCAGCTGAAAACTGGGATAGCATGAAGAAGGAGTATCCGAATATTCAGGTTAAAACCTTCCCTGCGGAAGTCACTGCGGCTATGCGAAAAGCTAATGATGAGCTGCTGGCCGAAAAAGCCGCTTCAGATCCTCTCGCTAAGAAAATCCTAGATTCTCAGGCTGAGTACATGCGTAAGTCACGTGCCTGGACTGATATTTCTGATAAAGCCTATCTGAACAGCCTTTCTAAGTAATCGGCTGTCGCCCCGCTGGCACCCTTGAAGTGAAAAGGGTGTCAGCTGTAATTTTTCAGGAGCTTACATGTTTTTATTGAGGCTGGAGCAGGTGATCAACAGCTTTTCCGATCTGCTCGGAAAGATCTCTGCGGTCCTGTTCGTCATTATGTTGTTCAACGTGTTTATCGACGTTGTAATGCGATATGTCTTCAATGACGTGTCGATCGGTATGCAGGAGCTGGAATGGCATCTGTACGCAGCTGTTTTCCTGTTGGGTGTACCGTTCACCTTAAAGGCTGGTGGTCATGTTCGTGTCGATCTTATTTATGAACGACTCAGTGCTAAGACCAAAGCTGTTATCGATATGCTTGGCTGCCTGATTCTCCTGTTTCCATTCTGCGCTCTGGTCGGTTGGTATGGTATCGACTTTGCGCGTGAATCCTTTGAATTGGGGGAAATGTCAGGTGATCCGGGTGGGCTGCCCTATCGATGGATCATCAAGTCCGTTATTCCCTTTGCATTTTTTGCCATGCTGATCAGCGGCATCGGCTTTTTCCTAAAATCCCTGAATATCTTCCTTGGCATTCGCCCGGAAGAACACTATCAAACGCCGCAGCACTGAGGAGCCGACAGATGATTGGTATTATTATGTTCGCAGTGGCGCTGCTGATGCTGCTGGTTGGTTTTCCGGTTGCGTTTACCTTTGGTGGTGTCGCATTAATTTTTGGAGTCTTCGCTGAAGGCGCCGATATGTTTGCCTTTATGCCATTCCGTATCCAGAGCATTATGGAGAATACGGTACTGATGGCAGTACCTTTGTTTATCTTTATGGGCCTGGTGCTGCAGAAAACACAGCTAGCGGAACAGTTACTTGAGGCAATGGGTAAGCTGTTTGGCGGTGTTAGAGGTGGCCTGGCGATTTCTACTGTACTTGTAGGGGCTTTGCTCGCCGCATCGACAGGTGTTGTAGGTGCGTCTGTGGTAGCAATGGGTTTGATTTCCCTACCTGTGATGCTCAAGTACAAATACGATAAAAGTCTGGCCTGCGGAACCATTTGTGCTTCCGGTACACTGGGTCAGATCATTCCGCCGTCTATTATCCTGATTATTCTCGGTGATGTACTGGGTATTCCGGTGGGAGACCTGTTTAAAGCCGCTGTTGGTCCGGGTTTAATCCTGATCGGCGTGTATGTGCTGTATATCCTTATCTACAGTTTTGTTAAACCAGAGTCTGCACCTGCTTTACCTCTTGATGATGACGTTAGCAGTAAACGTCAGCAGTACGGTAGAGCATTAAAAGCGATTATCCCTCCTTTGGCACTTATTCTGGTGGTGTTAGGTTCTATCTTTGCAGGTATTGCGACACCTACCGAATCCTCTGCGCTGGGGGGTGTCGGTGCATTGGTCCTGGCCGCCCTTTACCGACAGTTCAGTTGGAAAATGGTGATGGATTCTGCGACAGAAACGGTCAAGGTTACGGCAATGGTGTTTGCTATCCTTCTTGGGGCAACTGCATTTTCGATGGCTTTCAGCTATACCGGAGGTGATTACATTGTTGAAGAGGTGCTTTCCGACCTGCCGGGTGGAGCAACTGGTTTTCTAATACTGTCGATGCTGGCCATTCTGATCCTGGGCTTCTTTATCGACTTTGTAGAGATCAGTTTCATCATCGTACCTATTCTTGCTCCAGTAGCTGATATGTTAGGAATTGCGCCATTATGGTTTGCAATACTGATTGCGATGAATCTGCAAACCAGTTTCCTGACACCGCCCTTTGGTTTCAGTCTTTTCTATCTGAAAGGAGTGTCTCCACCATCCGTGAAAACCATGGATATATATAAAGGAGTGATGCCGTTCATTATTATGCAGGTCGCGGTAGTGATCTCGATACTGCTGTTCCCGGGTTTCTACGGATTGTCGTAAGGCTCGGGAGAAATAATAAGAATTCAAGGGCTGCTGTGCAGCCCTTTTTTATGCACAGCTTTTAGCGAACTATTTTTCTTAAGATTTTTAGAGTTACGCACATGATCTGTGGATAAGTGTGGGTGTAACTTTTGGGTAGATTGCTGAAGAGCAGAAGAATTGGGAGTTTTACGGCTATGATGTTTCTTTGATCTATTCAAATAGTCTAATAAAAACATAAGGTTATTTTTTGTTCGGAAGATTTTTCCTGTGTGGGATAGATTTATCCAAGGGAATGGAAGGGGAAAATTTTGTGTGGATTATTTTTTGTTTGGGTTGGAATTTTGTTGACTTTTAATTGCCCAGTATTCATGGGCTTTGAGGGATAAGTATGTCCTTACATCTGTAAGAGTAAAGCTTAATTAGTGTTTGAATTAGTATTAAATCGATTCATAAAAGGGCAGGTGGCGGGTAATATTCGTTATCCGGAATGTGTTTGTATGAGTATAAGAGGTTTGGGTGTCTGATTGGTTTGTGTACATCTTACGATGTGCTGACGACAGTTTGTATACAGGGGTGACTACTAATCCTGAGAGACGGCTAAGGCAGCACAATGGTGAGTTGGTCGGCGGTGCAAAATATACCAGACTAAGACGACCGGTTAAGTTGGTCTGGGAGGAGATGCATCCAGACCGGAGCAGTGCCTGCAAAAGGGAATCGGGTATTAAGAAATTACGCCGTACAGAAAAGCTGAATTTGATTACAGAGTTGTAATGACTCGCTATCAAGGGTGTTCTTCGAACACGATTTGATCCCTGCCTTTCTTTTTAGCCGCATACAGATTTTTATCTGCTCTTTGTAGAAGGTTCGCAAAGCTTTCATCATCACGACGTTTGGCTATACCACAACTGAGTGTTATTTCTATCCCGGATGAAAAATCTGAAAAGTATGCTTTCCTGCGCAATCTCTCTGCAAGTTGAAGGGCTGCCTGGTCTTCTTCAGCCAGGGTAAGAACAATAAACTCCTCACCACCGTATCTGACGCACAGATCCTGTGGACGTGTACTTTCTCTTAAAATACTGCCTACTTTCTTAAGAACCTGATCACCTTCAAGGTGGCCATAGGTATCGTTAACGGCTTTAAAATGATCAATATCCAGGAACAATACATAGAGATGTTTATTCTGGCTACGTAGGTCAGCCCGAACAAAACGATCTTCAGTCTCGTTCAGATAACGCCGGCTGTATAGCTGGGTCAGAGGATCCCTAATGGCAAAGTTTGCGATTCCCCTGGCGCTGTGCCTGGCAGAAAATAATGAAAAGCCGATCAGAATTGAAACTAAAGCCAACAGTATATGAGTCGAGCTTAAAACCATTCTGTTCTTTGCCGCAGATTCTTCATCCAGATATACACCTGTGCCAATTACCCACTGCCAGGGTTCATAAAGGGATACATATGAAACTTTATGGGTTGGAGTCTCAGGCTGCTCGGGTTTAGGCCACCAGTATTCTACCCAACCACCGCCGTTAATTGCTTCTCTAATAAACTGATCAAAGGGTTTGACTCCTTGAGCATCCCTGAAGTTTATAAGATTACGGCCTTCCAATTCAGGCAGTAACGGATGCATGATGATGTTTCCCTGAAGATCATTAATCCAGAAATAGCCACTGTCAGAATAGCGAGTGTTACGTAAGGTATCGAGGGTAAATTGGCGGGCTTGTTCGGCGCTTAATTCACCTCGGCGATGGAGTTCATGGAAACTGTGTACAATCGAAATGGCTGTATTGGTCAGTTGTAAGGAATCATTGCGTTTTTCTTCGAGGTAAATCCTGCCGAAGATATCAAATACAACATAGAGCAACACAATCATGCCTAAGAGGCTGATCGCAACCATCAAGCTCAGATGTTTACCTATGTCAGAACTCAATGAAATTTTCATAACGTTGATCTCCCTGCAACGCCGGCTATTCCATTAGCTCTGAATTTTCCCTTACGCCAGCTTATTATCACGACGAACTATTAACGATGACAGGTATCAATACGCTGTAGGATATAAATAGTATTAAACGGGTGTTTGATTAGTATCAATTACATATTGAGTAAGAATGAAGCTGATAGATTCAGGTGATTCATTGATTTCTGCTGTAAATTCAAATTGGCATTGGGCGAACTATAAAGTATTATTTTGTTATATTATAACAGTTAGGGTTTTGGCGATGTTTAAGAAAAAAGCTTTACCTGCGGTGCTAGCCTCTTTATCACTTTCATCCGTTGCAATTGCTTATGAAATTGAGCACGGCAGTCATGTTCATGGTGAAGCGGTCATGAATATCGCTATTGATGGAACAACAGTTGCTGTTGAACTTGATTCTCCGTTGTTCAACTTTACTGGTTTTGAGCACGATGCAGAAACTAAGGAAGATAAACAGACTCTGCAGAAGACGATCACGGGGTTGCAGAATGCTGACAAATTACTTGTGCTGCCTGTGGCAGCAAACTGCGTCCTAAAGGATGCAGATGTAGAACTGGGGTCTGAGGGCCATGATGAAGATCATGAACACGAGCATGAAGAACATCATGATGAGCATAAAAAAGATACTGAACACGAACATGAAGAACATCATGATCAGGGTGCAAACCATCAGGATATCCATGCTGCATATGCTTTCTCATGCACCAAACCAGAAGCCATCAATAAAATTGGTTTCGCGTTCTTTAAACAATTTCCTGAATTACAGGCGATCAAGGTAAACTTGATCTCAGAACAGGGAGCTTTAGTGAAAGAGGTCACTAAGCAGTATTCTGAATTGTCTTTATAAGAGTGGTGGATGTGTCAGAGGGATCGGCTGGTTCGGCGATTGAAATCGAGAATCTGAGTTTTTCCTGGGAACAGGGAAAACTGATTCTCTCTGTAAATCAATTTAAGGCGGCCCCGGGTGAAGCAGTTTTCATTCGGGGACCTTCCGGTAGTGGGAAAAGTACTTTCCTTAACCTTCTTGGTGGGGTCATTCGCCCTCAATCAGGTTCTATTAAGCTGTTAGATAAAGAAATAACTTTGCTGAAGCCCAGTCAGGTTGATCACTTTCGCTCCGATCATACCGGTTACATATTCCAGCAATTTAACCTCTTGCCTTATCTTGGCGTACTTGAAAACGTTCTCTTACCTTGTCGTTTTTCTGACAGAAGAAGACTGCGAGCTGAAGAAAAATTTTCTTCTCTGGAGGAGGGGGCGCGTCACCTGTTAGAACGTTTGGGCTTTTCGCAACGTCTGATCGATACTCAGAGTGTTCTGGAACTCTCTACAGGCCAGCAGCAAAGGGTCGCAGCTGCCAGAGCTCTATTGGGTGCTCCTGAAATTATTATCGCTGATGAACCGACATCAGCGTTGGATTCCGATCACCGGGATCTGTTTATCGATTTACTGCGAGAGCAGTGTGATGCGCAGGGTTCCACGCTTCTGTTTGTAAGCCATGATTCATTTTTAGAAAGCCATTTTGATCGCATTGAAACTTTAAAGCCGTCTCCACAAGGAGGCTTTGTTCTATGACGCTTCTCAAACTGACCTGGAAAAGTCTGCTCAATAGAAAGGCCACAGTTTTTCTTACCTTAGTTTCTATCAGTCTTAGCGTGGCGTTATTGCTGGGTGTTGAGAAAGTGCGTTATCAGGTTAAAGATAGTTTCTCTTCAACAGTTTCAGGAACTGACCTGATAGTCGGGGCGAGAAGTGGTCAGATTAACCTTCTGCTCTATTCGGTCTTTCGTATTGGTAATGCAACTAATAACATTTCCTGGGACAGCTATCAGAAAATCAGTCAGCACCAGAAAGTGAAATGGTCTATACCTCTCTCACTGGGTGATAGCCACATGGGCTTCAGAGTACTGGGAACGAATACAGACTATTTTCGCCATTACAAATACGGCAAAAGCACTCCTTTAGAGTTTGCTGAAGGGAATGAGTTTAGCCATCTTTTTGATGTTGTACTGGGGGCAGAGGTTGCCAGGGAATTAAACTATCAGCAGGGCGACAAAATTGTCATAGCGCACGGGGCGGGTAACGCCGCTCTGGTTGAGCATGACGATAAACCGTTTAACGTTGTCGGCATCCTGAAACCCACGGGTACCCCGGTAGATAACACTTTGCATGTGAGTCTTGAAGCGATTGAAGCCATCCATGTTGATTGGAAATCTGGCGTTCGATTGCCGGGTGTTCAAATCAGTGCTGAAGAAGCTTATAAAATGCAGCTGCAACCTAAACAGATCACGGCGTTTATGCTGGGGTTACACTCAAGGTTATCTACATTCCATCTGCAGAGATCGATCAACAACTATAAACGCGAACCACTGTTGGCTATTCTCCCGGGGCTGACACTTCAGGAGCTCTGGCAGATGTTTGGTTTAGCCGAGAAAGCGCTGGTGGTTGTGACGTTGCTTGTTGCAATCTCAAGCCTGATCGGACTGCTGACGTTGATGCTGACCAGTCTTAATGAACGTAGAAGGGAGATGGCAATACTCCGCTCAGTGGGTGCGCGTCCCGGACATATCTTTATGTTACTGACTCTGGAATCCGTTATTATCACTTCATTGAGTTTAATCTTCGGAACCTTGCTGTATTTTTCAGTTCTAATAGTGGCATCACCATTACTGCAGGAAACATTTGGCATTCTATTGCACGCTCAGGGCTTCACCGCGGTCCAATTGAGTTGGTTGGGAATTATGTTGATAGTAGGTAGTGTTGTTGGCGTTATCCCGGGCTATAAAGCCTATCGACAGTCTTTGTCTGATGGGATGGCAATAAGAATCTAATCTGGATCTAAACGTGAAATATTTTAAAACGCTCCTCATGTTGTTCACACTCTCGATCTTTTGTCTTAGCGTGTCTGCCGCAGATATCTTAAACGGTGAAGAGGTTAAGGAAGTAGAGTGGGAGCAACTGATGCCTGCTGATTTCACTCTGGATGATGTGTTTGATATCGATAAGCTTGCTGAGATCGATGATTTTGACCCCAAAGCGCAACAAATTCTGGACGAGATGATGGCTGCCATGCAATCAGCACCCACGGTGCCTGAAATGGATGGGCAGATGGTTAAACTGCCTGGTTATGTGGTCCCGGTTGAGGCTGAAGGTCTTAATGTCACAGAATTCTTTCTGGTACCGTACTTCGGTGCTTGTATCCACACGCCTCCACCGCCTTCCAACCAGATCGTCTATGTTCGCTTTGAACCCGGCACTAAAGTTGAAAACCTTTATGATGCCATCTGGGTGACGGGTAAGCTTAGTACAGAGTCGAAAGCTCATGAGCTGGCAACTTCAGGCTATCGAATGGAAGCCTTCCAGATTGCTCCATATGATCTTTAATTTACTATTGGTAATACCAATATGATTTTTTCTTATAAAAAAGTGGAGCTGCCCTTAGGCTGCCGTTAAAATCTGTTCTTTGCCTTATCTAAGGGACTCCCTCAGTGGAACAGATCATCAATCTCATTCTGGAATCCGGCCGGGCAGGCATAGATATGGGCCTCTATATCATGCTGCCTATCATGGTGGTGATGCTGGCATTAATGAAATTTCTGGATGCTAAGGGGGTTCTGAGTTGGGCATCGAACTATCTAGCCCCTTTTACCCGAGTGTTTGGGATACCCGGTCTGGGTATTTTTGCCATGACGAAGCTGCTATTCGTGAGTTTTGCCGGACCAATCGCAACCCTTACGCTAATGGATCAAAACGGCACCTCTCGACGCTATATCGCTGCTACCCTTGCGATGGTGATGGCTATGTCACAGGCCAATGCATCCTTTCCTTTGGCTGCAATGGGACTGAATATAGGGGTTGTTTTAATTACTTCTCTGATTGGGGGGTTATCAGCCGCAGCGTTCACCTATTATCTTCTTACCAGAAACCTTAAGGATATGGATTCACCAGAGTTGGAGGTGAAGGGGACATCACCTGAGGAAGAGAAAAAAACCATCATGCAGATTCTGGGTGACGGTGGACAGGAAGGGATGAAAATTGTGCTTGGCATGATGCCCATGCTGATCCTGGCAATTTTCCTTGTCAATGTACTGAAGGTTACCGGAGCTATAGAACTGCTCAGTGCTTTCGTAGGGCCTGCGTTAGCCCTGATAGGTCTTCCTGAAGCGACCGTTTTACCCATCGTGACCAAGTTTATCGCAGGGGGTACTGCCTTTATGGGGGTTACTATTGAGCTCATGAATCAGGGGCTGATAACTGCAAATGAGCTTAACAGAATGGCTGGTTTTACAACCAACCCATTGGATCTGGTTGGCGTTGCGGTTTTCGCCGCAGCAGGTAAAAGAGTCGGCCAGGTTATACGTTTTTCAGTATATGGGGCTTTATTCGGGATGATCATCCGTGGTGTTTTACACCTGCTGATATTTCCGGCCTGATCCTCCCGGTCCGGGTTACCGGCTCAATACTAACTGTGGCCCTTTTTTACCTGCGGGGATGGTATGTTTGGCAAAAACACCATAGATATGGCCGCAACCATCACAGTAAGCAACCTGAAACCATGCGTGATTATCCCGGGCACGCTCAGAACTGTCTTTAGAGACAATGTGTTCGATCCCTTCAATTTCACATTCAGGGCATTTAGGTTCAGCCATATAATCTTCCTCAATAATGTTATCTGCCAGCTTTAGTTCATGTTGAGAACAAAAGGTTCCCGCTCTGAGTGATGTAAATGCATTCAGAGTTCAACGCTCACAGAATTTGAGCCCCGGATCGCTTTTTCTTTGGCTTTTTCAGCAGAAACATCTCGAGCCAGTACTACGCCCATTCTTCGCTGCCCGGAAACTTCAGGTTTTCCAAACAAACGCAGTTGAGTATCTGGTTCAGCCAATACTTGCTGTAAATTTCCAAATTTAACTTCCTGAGATTCACCTTCAACAAGAATAACGCTGGATGCAGAGGGGCCATGGAAATGAATGGAGGGAATAGGCAGGCCTAAAATTGCCCGGGCATGCAGAGCAAATTCAGAAAGGTCCTGTGAAATCATAGTCACCATACCCGTATCATGAGGACGGGGAGATACTTCACTGAAATAAACCTGATCACCTTTAATAAACAGCTCAACACCAAAAATACCATTGCCGCCGAGAGCTGTTGTGACTTTGGCTGCAATATCACGGGATTCTGCTAATGCTGTGTTGCTCATCTGCTGAGGTTGCCACGACTGGCGATAATCGCCGTTGACCTGCACATGTCCGATGGGTTCACAATAGCTGGTATTACCGGAATGTCTGACGGTCAATAAAGTGATTTCATAGTCAAAATCCACGAAGCCCTCAATAATGACTTTGCCCTTACCTGCACGTCCACCTTCCTGTGCGTAATGCCATGCGGCATCAATATCGTTCTCTTGCTTTAAGGTGGATTGCCCTTTACCTGAGGAACTCATGATCGGCTTTACCACACAGGGAAGTCCAATCTGCTTTACTGCAGAAAGGTATTCTTCGTATGTTTCAGCAAACTGATAAGGAGATGTTGGTATTTGCAGCTCTTCTGCTGCCAGCCTGCGAATACCTTCACGATTCATGGTCAGTTGTGCAGCTTTTGCAGTAGGGATTACGGTAAACCCTTCAGCTTCAAGTTCGACCAAGGTATCTGTAGCGATCGCTTCGATTTCAGGCACTATCAGACTGGGCTTTTCCAGTTCAATGACTTTTCTGAGGGCTTCGCCATCAAGCATAGAGATTACATGGCTTCGATCGGCTACCTGCATGCCTGGTGCATTATTGTATCGATCAACTACGATGACTTCGGCACCCAGACGTTGAAGCTCAATAACCACTTCCTTGCCAAGTTCACCTCCACCACACATAAGTACTCGTGTAGCACTGTTTGAAAAAGGAGTACCAAGCTGCAACATTGTCCAATCTCCAGCGTGAAAAATTTTCAAGCATTATAAGGGGCAAAACTGGCTAATCACCAGCACCAAAAGTGAAATGCACTATACTTTAACTCGTTGTCAAAGAATGAGGTGTCGAGATGAAAAGGCTTGTGTTTCTCGCCCCCACATCTAAACAGGTACAGGGAGTGATCAGCTCCTTGATCTCAAAAGGGGTTTCCGAGGACGGCATCCACATCATAGCTAATGATTTATCGCGGATCGAAGGTTTACACCTTAGACCTGCATCAGATGTTGAGACAACAGAGTTAGAAAACGATATGGACTGGGGCATGGTCGCTGGTGGTGGTTTTGGCCTTGCAGCTGGTCTGGTGGCAAGCACTGTGTTTTCTCCACTGGGCGCCGTTCGGGCTGGTGGCACTGTGATTGCTGGAAGCTTTCTGGGTATTGGACTGGGAGGATGGCTAAGAAAACTTGTTGGTGAAAGCACACCTGTTCATTTATTTGGTAAGTATAAGCATGCATTGGAACAAGGGTGTTTTCTGGTATTGGTGGATATATCTGCGGAACGCATGTCAGAAATACATAAGGTGATCAGACACCACTGTCCAAAGGCGTTAGTAGAAATAATTCATCTCCACTGGGATTATCAGCAAGTCGCGTAACAGCTCAATCTTTTTGCCTTAACAGGCCGATTAGTCGGAGTCTCCATCCGGCATTTAAGGGCAGCCAGACCAGCTGCCCTTTCTAATTCTGGGCCATCTATATCAACAAATGACTCAATACTCAGGGTTATTTTCGGCTAAATTGCTGAGAATATGCTATCTGTTAATTAGGTAGTAAAAAGTAGGGCTTAATTATGTCGAAAAGTCATGAACGTCATATGGAACGTCACCACGGGTTGTCGTTATTTGGCAAGGACCTTGTACGTCGTTGTAGCTCTCACTGTGAACTATGCGATGCTCAAGGGGTTAAGTTAACGATCTTTGAGGTACCCCCGGTGGGTTCTGCTCCTGATTTTGAGCATTGCCTTATGTTATGTGAAACCTGCCTCGAACAGATACAACGTCCCAAGTTACGAGATTCCAATCATTGGCGCTGCCTTAATCATTCTGTATGGAGCTCTGTTCCTGCAGTCAAAGTACTTGCGGCAACTATGCTACACAATTTGTCTGAAAATGAGAGATGGGCATTAGAGTTAGAAGAGCAGCTTTATCTTGAACCAGAAGAGCAAGAATGGCTGGAAAAAGTGGAGCTACCCTGAACTCTAAAGGTCAACTTCCCCGGCTAAACTCTTTCCGAGTTGTCGGTAAATTTCCTCTCTGTCGTAGCCTTGTGCCAATAGGTATAGCAGTTTAGTGTAGGCCGCTTCTGTAGTCATATTGGCACCGGAAATGATACCTATATCATTCAGCTCAGCGCTGCACGCATAGCGCCCATGGTACACTTCAGCCTGAAGGCATTGACTTATATTCAAGACAATACAGTTATTGTTGGTGGCGGATTTCAGCGTAGCCATTAGCGCTTTATTCTGATTAGGCAGGTTTCCCATGCCATAACTCCGGATAATAAGGCCATCCAACCCGTCTGTTTCAACAATACTTCTGCATATATTTTCATTCAGCCCCGGATAAATGGGTAATATGGCGACTGAATGAGCGTTAAATTCAGGACAAGAGAACTGTTTTTTTGTTGCTGGTAAAACAACCTCGCTGTGAATCTTAGTATTTGACCCAACTTGCCCCAGCCATGGGTAATTGGGGCTTTCAAATGCATCCAGACCGGTAGCTTTACTCTTAGTTGAGCGATTTCCCCGCATTAACTTGCTGTGAAAGAATATGGTCACCTCAGGTACAGGGTAGTAAGCCGCCAATATAAGGGCGTTACACAAGTTGTCCTTCGCATCAGACCTGAGCTCTACCAAGGGTATTTGTGACCCAGTAAAGATTACGGGTTTATCCAGTCCAACCAGAAGAAAGGATAGAGCGGAAGCGCTGTATGCCATGGTGTCTGTACCATGCAATACAATGAAACCGTCATAGGTTTTGTAGTGGGTCTGAATAAGTGAAGTGATAATTGGCCAATGACCAGGGACTAAATTGGCACTATCGATCACGGGTTCAATTTCAATGACATCGTAATCCGGCAGCCTTGAGCCTGAGGGTGGATGAAGCTGTTCATCTATCACGGAATGAAAACCTGAAACCGGAATATAACCGCTCTCGGTATTTTGCATACCGATCGTTCCACCCGTGTAAATAATTAAAATTCGCTTATCCGTCATGAAAAACAACCTGAGTGGGTATTAGTTATGTTTATCTTCTAATTTTAAATGAATTTTCAATGATTTTGTGTAAGCTGAATATACCTTTAGAGCTTACTGCACGGAAAGTTACAAATGCCAGATTCCCCTCTTTCAACATCAGCTCTCGCTAAAGCCTTAGGCAAAACAACCAAACAGATGTTTGCAGAGTTGGAAACTCTGGGCTGGATTGAGCGCATAGAAGATAGTTGGAAATTATCCGCAAAAGGTGAATTTGAAGGTGGGAAGTACCGTGAAAGCCAAAAGTTTGGCCGTTATATTATCTGGCCTTCAACTGTCTCGGCTCATAAGGCACTTTGTAATGCGGACGCACATCTACTGACCTCGACAAAGTTAGCCAGATCTTTTTCACTTACCCGTAAGATGATGGATCAAATATTGGTTGAATTAGGTTGGGTTATACCTGCCAGAAAAGGGTGGTTGGTTACTCAACAAGGGGAATCTGAAGGAGGGTGCCAGCGTGAAAACAGCAGTACGGCAGTCCCCTACGTGCTTTGGCCTGTCGCATTTACTGAACACGAAGTACTGAATCAACGTGTTCAAGAGTTGTCGGGAAGCGACTTACTATGTTGTGATGGTCATCAGGTATCCTCTGTTCAGGAACAGAAAATTGATAACTGGTTGTATCTGTCTGGAGTCCTGCACGCCTACCAACGTCGTCTACCATTTGAAGAAACTTTTCTGTCAGACTTTTATCTTCCGCAATACCACCTCTATATTGAATACTGGGGGGAGGGAAATTCTCCAGTGCAGCTGCCGGCAAAAATGAATAAAAAAGAGCGAATTATTCAGGCGGGTTTTAAATTGATAGAGCTGGATGATCACGATGTGGAAGCTTTAGATGAGGTTCTGCCGCGTAAATTACTGAAATACGGTATTGAGGTTTGAATGTGGGAGATAATCAAGAATACGTTTTGCTTGGTTAGTTTGTCGATGGGTTTAGATAAGGGAATAGATTACTAAGATGCTCGGCTCGTTTAACTCCTTTAATCAGCGTTTGTCATTTCGTTTGGCAGGTTATGCTGTGCTCCTCGCGTTTGCCATTGGCCTTCTTTTGAGTGCTGTACAGTTGTTTCAGGACTTTAAAGAACAAGAAACCCTATTAGATGGCACAATTAATAAGATCCTAAAAGCCAGTGAACCACCTGCAAGCCGTGCTGTACATACACTGGATCCGGCCCTTGCTCATGAAGTGGTAACCGGATTAATGCAATATTCCTTTGTTCAGGAAGTTGTTATCAGGGATGAGTTGGGGGAAACCCTGGCGCAAAATACAATTCCTCATATTAAAAGTAAGACTGACTGGTTAACACAGACTTTCTTTGCAGAAGAAAAAACCTATATCGTTCCGTTGAATGCTCCGGAATTTGCCAATATTAAACCGGGTCAGCTTAAACTGGTAATTAACCCGGATACGGCTTTTCAGCCTTTTTATGCCCGCGCGCTCAATGTGTTTGTAACTGGTTTTATTCGAAACCTTCTCCTGGCTATTTTACTGATTACAGTTTTTTACTACGCAATCACTAAACCTTTATTTGTTCTGGCTCAGCAGTTCTCGAGACTTAACCCGAAAACAATTGACGATAAAAGGTTAACGGTGCCGAGACAGCACAGGGATACTGAATTAGGGCAGCTTTCTCGTGCCGGTAATCACTTTATTGATACCGTTCAAACGCTCATGGAAGAAAACCAAAACAACCATCGAGCATTAGCAAGAAGTGAGATGCGGCTAAATCAGCTAATTGATCAGGTTCCTCAACTGATCGTATCACTGGATCTTGAAGGTACTATTCTTTTTTGTAATCAGTCATTTGCATATTTTTATAATCGTAATGCGGGTGACCTGATCGGCATGCAGCTTGAACAGCTGCATGATCATGATGAAGAATTTCAGGCTTTGGAGCAGGTGGCGCATTCCGTACAAGTGAATCAGACATCTACTGAAATCAGAGAACTGAACTGGACTAAACCCGATAATGAGCTGTGCTATCTCACCGTTCAGATAGCACCTTTTGAGCACTTTAGTGCGCCAGCATTGCTTATTGTTGCTACCGATATTTCTGAGCAAAAGATGGTTCAGGATCATATCAGCCATATGGCAAACCATGATGCTCTGACAGGGCTACCCAACAGAATTCTGTTAAATGACCGTCTTGGTCAATCATTGGCAACCTGTCAGCGTACCGGAGAGTTTAATGCATTGTTATTTATCGATCTGGACCATTTTAAAACTATAAACGATTCGTTAGGTCACGGTATCGGTGACTTATTGCTAAAAAAAGTTGCCAAAGTTCTGACTGCTAATGTCAGAACTAACGATACTATTGCTCGACTGGGCGGAGACGAATTTGTTGTTATGGTGCAATCCTTTCAGGAGGAAAGGGAAGCGCTGGTTCGTGATGTAGAGAATGTCTGTAAAAAACTGCTGGATGTGTTAGCCGAGCCCTTTTTTGTGCATCAGCATCAACTCAGAATTGGTGCGAGTATTGGGGTGGTTATATTCCCAAATGAAAAGGAAACCATCGAGGACCTGCTTCGATTTGCTGATACAGCTATGTATCATGCCAAAGAAAATGGCCGCAACTGCTACGCTTTTTATCACGAAGCGATGTCTCAGGCTGTCGAAAAGCAAAGGTATCTGGAAAACCAGTTACATCAGGCTCTGGTGAATGAAGATTTCAAAGTGTATTACCAGCCTTTAGTGGGTGTCGAAGGTGATATTTGTGGGTTTGAAGCTCTGATCAGATGGCAACACCCTAAAAAAGGGATGATCTCTCCTGCCGAATTTATCCCCAGTCTGGAAATCAGTGGCATGATTGTACCGGTCAGTGACTGGCTGATCAGCCATTGCAGTGAGCAGATTGTGGAATGGCGCAAAAGCGGATTTTGGCAGGAAGGTTGGTATATGTCGATCAACATCAGCCCTCAGCAGTTTTACCAGGAAGATATGATCCGTTCCCTGAAAACCAGAGTTGAAGACACAGGTACTAAGCTAACGGATATCTGCCTGGAGATTACCGAAAACGTTGCTGTAGAGAGTATCGAATTCACAGTTTTACGCTTGCAGCAACTGCGTGAGTTTGGGGTGAAAATTGCTCTGGATGATTTTGGAACCGGGTACTCTTCTCTCAGCTATCTGAAAGAACTGCCCATCGACATTGTGAAGATAGACCGGGCCTTTATCAAAGAACTCGGATCTGATCATAAGAGTGAAGCGATGGTCGCTGCGGTGTGCTCTATAGCCAGAGCATATAGCTTGAGAGTGACGGCCGAGGGTGTAGAAACTCAGAAACAGATGTTGAAAGCCAGCCAATGTGGTTGTCACGTGTTCCAGGGTTTCTATATAGATCGACCTCAACCTGCTGAAGATCTTGAATTAACCAGTCTTACTGCTACCCTGGAAATCTGATCCCGGCTATTATGCAGTGATCTGGAACTTTATCACCTCAGTGATATCTATATATCGAGCATCCATCAGGAGTGTTGTCTGTGACAACTCAAAGACTGACTAAACGCAACCGCATCATTACTGCCATACTGGCGGTGGTGTTTGTTGTGTATTGTTCAGTTGGAGTATGCACGGATCTTATTTCTACAGCACAGCCTGTTGATGATGCCCATGCCCACCATCATATGGAAGGTCAGATGCAGCAGGATATGCTGCAACAGTCTCATTGTGATTCATCTGACAGTTGTCAATGGAGCCTAAATCCGGTTTCGGACCCGGTTTCATTCGATGAACTAGGAGCTGGATACTTCTTGGCTTATCTGGTTTCTTCCGCAACACTGATTCTCATAGTGCTTTCTCTTTCGCTGAAGCAGCGACGAAGATATGCATATGCTTTAAATAACCTCTATCAACCGTCATATCCTCGGCTACACCTCCAGAAATCCGTCTTTCTGAATTAAATCCTTCCTGATTTTAAGCTTACTCTCCCTGCTCTAAGGGTGTTTTTTGTGTTTATCAGGAAAGAACCATGCGTAATTTAATATCTTTAATCTTTCTGTCCTCTTTTATCGGTTCAGTAAACGCTGAAGTTTCACTGGATCAGGCTGTTGAAATGGCCTTAAAAAAGGATCATTGGCAGCTGAGTAATATACAGCAGGAGCAGGCATTGCGTTCTGTAGCGATCGCTGTAGGTCAGTTACCTGATCCAAAAGTCAGAGTGGCTTTGGCTAATCTGCCTTTAGATAGCTTCGATTTTAATCAGGAAAATATGACCCAGTTGCAATTGGGGCTCTCGCAGCAGTTCCCCAGAGGTGACTCTTTAAACCTGAAGCAACAGCAGGTCAAACTGCGGGCCGATAGAAACCCTTTACAGCGTTATGAGCGTTCGGCACAGCTCAAATTACAGGTCACTCAAACCTGGTTGAATCTGCATCAGTCTGAACAGCAGTTGGTACTCCTGAAACGAAAAAAACATATTTTTGACGAGTTGGTTGCAATCAGTAGGGCAAATTTTCGCACTGGCAAAGCCCGTAGGTTTGAGGTGTTAGATGCTGAGCTTCAGCTTACAAAATTACAGGATCGGATTATCCAATTGGAGAAAAACGTCAGCCAGAAGCAGGCCCAGTTGCAAAAGTGGCTTTATGAAAAGCCTACTAATCCTTTGATAGCTGAGCTTCAGGTTCCAAAGTTACTGGTGACAGTAAAAGATCAACAGGCAGTGAATTCTGCGCTCACTCAACACCCTCAGATGCAAATTCTGGCTCAGGATATCCAGATCAAAAATACAGGGGTGGATCTGGCAGATGAAGCATATAAACCGGGATTTAAGGTTGATGCTAACTATGGCTACAGGGATAACAATGAAAATGGCATGGAACGATCTGATTTCTTTTCCGTTGCCCTGACCATGGACCTGCCATTGTTCCCGGAAAAACGTCAAGACCAGCAGCGTAATGCTGCGATTAACGAGCGGGAAGCCAGCCGAGAACTTCGGTTATTGAAAGCCCGCGAACTCAGGTCCGGTTATGAAGAGGCGTTGGCCAGTCTTACAGGTATTCAACAGCGTTTGGAGATCTATAACCAATACTATCTGAAGCAACAATCAGCCAAAAGGAAAGCCGCATTAAAAGCTTACGCCTCAGCCAATGCACGCTTTAACGAGGTGGCGATGGCTGCTTTGTCTGAACTGGAGGCTCAATTACAAAAAGTGGTGCTTGAGCATCAGGCAGCCCAGGCAGCAGCTCAAGTTAATTTCTATCTGGCGGGCGTTGATCCTCAACTGCAATCCGCTATGGCAGACCAGCCGCAAACTCAGGAGAGTAAATGATGAATAAGTGGATTCTGGCGACATCAGCTCTTTTATGTGGTGCAGCACTGGGCTATTTCTTTCCTAGCCAAAACTCTGGGGAAATGTCGACTGAGAGTGGCGAAAGCAAACCTCTGTATTGGGTAGCGCCTATGGACCCGAATTTTAAACGTGACAAACCGGGTCTTTCTCCCATGGGAATGGACTTGGTTCCTGTATATCCAGAAGACCTGGCCGGAGGTGGTTCCCCTGGTACGATCTCAATCAGCCCTGAAGTGGTGAATAATCTAGGAGTGCGTACTGAATCAGTTCTGTTTAGCCCTTTGCAGGGACGGATCGGTACCGTTGGTTATGTGGGGTACGACCAAGAGCAGCTTCTGGATATTCATTCTCGAATTTCCGGTTGGGTAGAATCCTTAGCGGTTAATACCGAGGGTGAAAAGGTTACTGAAGGGCAATTATTGTATGAGGTTTATTCCCCGGATCTGGTGAATGCACAGGAAGAATATCTGGTGGCACTGAACAGTGGTAATCGTTATCTACGCCAGGCCAGTGAGAGTAAACTAAAAGCGCTTGGGGTATCTGATCAGGTGTTCAAAACCCTTAAGAAACAGCGCAAAGCCTTGGAACGCATCCCAGTTTACGCTCCGAAAAGTGGTTATCTGAGCGAGTTAAATCTGACCCAGGGTATGTTTATAAAACCGGCTTCAAAGCTGATGCGTATCGGGCCCTTGGATCAGGTATGGGTTACGGCGCAGCTGTTTGAGCGTCAGGCATCTCTGGTTAAGCAGGGACAAAAGGCCCTGATGCAGCTGGACTTTCTTCCAGGTCAGCGCTGGCAGGGAAAGGTGGATTACATCTACCCGGCTTTAGACCCCAAAACCCGTACTCTTAAGGTCCGTTTGCGTTTTGATAACCCGGATTTAGCCTTAAAACCTGATATGTTTGCGCGCATCAGTATTCAGACTCAGGCAACAGCACCGGTGTTGAATATTCCTGAATCGGCATTGATTACAACCGGCACTCAGGAGCGAGTAGTGATTGATCTGGGGGAGGGTAGTTATAAATCTGTCGAAGTTCGTTCTGGTGCTAGGATGGGTAACAGAGTTGTTATCGAACAGGGGCTTTACCCAGAAGATAAGGTTGTAGTTTCAGCACAGTTCATGCTTGATTCTGAATCATCTATCAGTTCAGATTTCCTACGAATGTCACCGCCATCAATGAGTTTTATAGAAGAGGTATGGGTGGCAGCTGAGGTACATTCTGTTGATGTTGAAAAGCGTTTGGCAGTGCTCAATCATGCCGATATACGTGAATGGCAGCAGCCTTCCATGGTAATGGAAGTCCCCGTTGACGAGGCTCTGAACATTGAGCAGTTAGCGCAGGCTAAACAAGTTCAGGTCTTGTTTAGCGGCGGTGATATGAGTGATCTCAAAATAACCGACTTTATTCTGCCCCGTCCAAAAGCCCCAGGTAGCCTGCCGGGAGGTCAGTTATGATCAAGGCCATTATTCACTGGTCGATCCATAACCGTTTTTTTATCCTGCTGGCCACTCTGATCCTGATCGGTTGGGGTGCCTATACGGTTAAAAATACGCCTATAGATGCGATCCCAGATCTTTCAGATGTTCAGGTGATTATTAAAACCAGTTATCCGGGGCAGGCACCTCAGGTGGTGGAGGATCAGGTCACATACCCATTGACCACCTCCATGTTATCCGTGCCAGGTGCCAAAACGGTCCGTGGTTTCTCTTTCTTTGGGGACTCTTATGTATACGTGATATTCGATGATGATACTGACCTTTACTGGGCGCGAAGCCGGGTGTTGGAGTATCTGAGCCAGGTCGCCTCCCGGTTACCGGCTAATGCGCGCCCGCAGTTAGGGCCAGATGCTACGGGTGTCGGATGGATCTATCTTTACGCCTTGGTGGATCGCACCGGGCAGCATGATCTGGCTCAGCTACGTAGCATTCAGGATTGGTTCCTAAAATATGAATTGCAAACCGTTCCAGGTGTCTCTGAGGTGGCGCCCGTTGGCGGTATGGTGAAGCAGTATCAGGTGAAGGTAGACCCGGAAAAGTTGCGCGCTTTTGATATACCGCTTTCTCATATCAACATGGCAATAAAACGGGCGAATCAGGAGAGTGGTGCCTCAGTAATTGAGATGGCTGAAGCTGAATATATGGTACGTGCTACAGGCTATCTGGATGGTATTGAGGCAATACGAACCATACCCTTAGGCGCTACACAAAACGGTACACCTATATTGCTTCAGGATCTGGCCGAGGTCGGCACGGGTCCTCAGATGCGCCGGGGCATAGCCGAACTGGACGGCGAAGGTGAAGTGGTTGGTGGTGTTGTTGTCATGCGCTTTGGTGAAAATGCCCAGAAAACCATCGAGGGTGTCAAAGCCAAACTGGAAGAGTTAAAGCGTAGTCTGCCTGAAGGCGTCGAAGTAGTTACCGTGTATGACCGTTCCGGTTTGATTGAACGTGCAGTAGAAAACTTGTTCGAGAAGCTGGTGGAAGAGTTCATTGTCGTCATCGTGGTGTGCGCACTGTTTTTGTTCCACTTACGTTCCTCACTGGTGGTGATCATCAGCTTGCCGGTGGGCATGCTGGTGGCGTTTATCATCATGTATTACCAGGGTATCAACGCAAATATTATGTCGTTGGGTGGGATCGCCATCGCCATTGGGGCCATGGTGGACGGTGCCATTGTGATGATTGAAAACGTGCACAAACATATGGAGCGTACCGAACTTACCAAAGAGAATCGCTGGCAAGTCATTGCGGAAGCGTCTTCTGAAGTGGGGCCCGCACTGTTTTTTAGCTTGTTAATCATCACCATGAGTTTCCTGCCGGTGTTTACGCTGGAAGCACAGGAAGGGCGCATGTTCTCGCCATTAGCATTCACCAAAACCTATGCCATGGCTGCCGCTGCGGGTTTGGCGATCACACTGGTGCCTGTGCTGATGGGCTATTGCATTCGAGGCAGAGTACTACCTGAACATAAAAACCCACTAAACCGCCTTTTGCAGGCGATCTACTTGCCGGTGATCCGCACTGTTTTGGACTGGCCCAAGGCTACTGTTTTACTTGCGGTTGTGATTACGTTAGCGGGTTTCTGGCCGGTGAATAAGATCGGTTCTGAGTTTATTCCGCCTCTGGATGAAGGCGATCTGATGTACATGCCGACGACCTATCCAGGGATCTCAATTGGTAAGGCCCGAGAGTTACTACAGCAGACCGATAAACTGATTCGAACGGTACCGGAAGTCGAGCGGGTCTTCGGCAAGATTGGCCGGGCTGAAACTGCGACCGATCCAGCACCTCTGACTATGATCGAAACCTTCATTACCCTTAAACCCCGTGACCAATGGCGCGAGGGGATGTCCACAGAAAAACTTACTAAAGAACTGGATAAATTGGTGAAATTTCCGGGCTTAACCAATGCCTGGGTGATGCCGATAAAAACCCGTATCGATATGTTGGCCACCGGAATTAAAACTCCGGTTGGCCTGAAGGTTGCCGGCCCAGATCTGAACGTGATTCAGGATATCGGACAGCAATTGGAGCAAGTGCTGGCAAAGGTAGAAGGAACGGCTTCTGTCTACTCCGAGAGAGTGGCGGGTGGTCGTTATATCAACGTGGATATTCAACGTGAAAAAGCCGCCCGTTACGGATTGAACATAGCTGATGTTCAAACCGTGGTGACCAGTGCCATTGGCGGCATGAACGTTTCCCAGACGGTGGAAGGGCTTGAACGTTACCCCATTAATGTTCGCTACCCACAGGAGTACCGCAACTCGGTGGAGAAAATGAAGATGCTGCCGATTGTTACCCCAATGGGGATGAGGATTGCATTGGCTGATGTGGCCGATATCCGTATCGAAGATGGCCCTCCGGGTATTAAAAGTGAAAACGCTCGCCCTAACGGTTGGACCTTTGTGGATATAGAAGGACGGGATCTGGGATCTTACGTTGCCGCTGCTCAG
Source organism: Neptuniibacter sp. (assembly GCA_050633685.1). GTDB lineage: Bacteria > Pseudomonadota > Gammaproteobacteria > Pseudomonadales > Balneatricaceae > Neptuniibacter. The sequence goes on from JBOEHA010000003.1 coordinate 228,834, forward strand.
AAGGTTGTTGCTGAGCAGGTAGAACTACCACCGGGTTATTCCATTAACTGGTCTGGTCAGTATGAGTATCTGCTTAGAGCTCAGGAAAAGCTCACTTATGTCGTACCGCTGACACTCGCGATCATTGTAGTGCTGCTTTATATGAGCTTTCGCCGTTTTGCAGAAGTTGCCATGATTATGGGGACTTTACCTCTGGCTCTGATCGGCGGTATATGGATGCTTTATCTAAATCAGTTCAACTTTTCTGTTGCTGTCGGGGTCGGATTTATCGCTCTGGCTGGCGTCGCAGTTGAGATCGGTGTAATCATGCTGGTGTATCTCAATCAGGCCTATCAGGAAAAACTACGAGCAACTGATGGCGAACTCACCCAAGCAGATCTAAAAGCTGCTGTCATGGACGGTGCTGGTATGCGTGTTCGACCGGTCATGATGACTGTAGCCGCTATCATCACAGGCCTGCTACCGATTATGTATGGCACTGGAACTGGATCAGAAATTATGCAACGTATTGCAGCTCCCATGGTGGGTGGAATGATCAGTGCTGTAGTATTAACATTGTTATTGATTCCTGCGGTTTATTATTTGTGGAAGACACGTGCATTAACTCTGAAATAATACTTACTAGGCTTCTATGTTTTCTCTTTTTTAAGAATGAATATTGGCGATTCTTCTGCATAGGTGCCTAGTATTGATCTAAATTAAGATCCAGCTGTTGAAATTTTTTTGAAGATGGAGGAGAGTTTATCAATGATACGATGTAATCATTCTTTAGAATGGACTATAGTGCTTCTATAGTGCTTTCAAGATCTAAAAAGAGATTAATAATAAGTAACTACTTCTTTTTACATAAGATCTGAGATACGTGCATTTTTATGTGCTATATAAAGTCATTATAAAGGATTTTTCTAATGCGAAAATTTTTGGTGCTTATAGGTCTGGTTGTATTCACGCTGACTGTCCAAGCGGGGCAGATCTATAAATGGAGAGACGATAATGGAACTTTGCATTTCAGCAAGATTCCACCTCAAGACCCTGAATTGCTTATCGATACTATAGAACTTAAGCCATTGAATACAATGAAGCCTACACCTACAAGCCAACCAAAAACTGTTGTTGGTGGACCTGCTGCTGGTAAAAAACTCCCTGAAAAGCCTAAAACGCCTGAAGAACAGAAGTAGTGTACTAATAAATTAACTATTTGAGTTGGATTACAGACTGTAGTTATGTTGTTTTTACCTTAAAAGGTTTTACGTTTCATCGGTAAAAAGCCCTCTGATTGTTCTATCCTTTGAGCCGTTGTTTTTAATAAGCTTCCAAATAACTGGGTAGCTTGTCCGGCGTAGTTTCCTTCTGCATAGATCAGATTAAGTTGCACATTACGTTTACCGCCTGCACTGAGTTGCAGAGGTTTTAGTCGTCCTCCATTCAATTCTTGTTGGATCTTAAGTTTGGGGTACCAGGCATAGCCCAAGCCTTTACAAGCAGCTTCTATAGAAGTTCTCAGGTTACTTACGGTGAGACGTTGATCTGCTCCTAACCAGCCTGCATCCATATCGCGACTGCCGGAATCTTTCACCACGATTTGTCGATGTAGGCGCAGGTCCTGATAATCCAGCGAACGATTTACTTTATGCAGTGGATGATCATCACTGGCAACAGCGATGAACTCAATATTTAGAATAGGATCCCCCAGAAAGCCGGGTGGCACCCTTCCGCCAATAACCAGATCGGCCTCTTTACGTAGCAGTGCTTCATCAGTGCCACTGAGTACGGTTTCTCTGAGTTCTATTCGTGTCAGCGGTCGTTCCTGAGTAAATTGATCGATCACTTCCAGCATAAGCCAGTCGGGGAATAGGGTATCCATAGCGATACGAATTTCTGGTTCCCAACCTTCGGCAAACTGCTGTGCCAGATCTTCCATCTGCCTCGCTTCTTCCACCAGAATTTTGGCTTTGCGGAATAGGGCTTTACCTGCATCGGTGAGAACGGCATTGCGTCCTTCGACTTTGAAGGCGCGGACGTTCAGGCTGCTTTCCAATTTCTGAATAGCATAACTGACAGATGACTGACTTTTATTCATCGCTTCGGCAGCGGGAGAATAACCTTCATTTTCTACAACGGCGATCAGCGTTTGCCACTGTTCTAAAGTTACCTTAGGCATAATATATCTAATTTTTAGATTGAATTGAGTTAATTTTAGCTGTTTTTAATCGTTTTGATAAATACGAAAATGATCACATGTTTAGATACAACCTGAAACAGAATTTGGGAGCAAAACAATGGCGACGCTTTTATATATCAAGTCCAGTATTTTTGGTGATGGTGGTCAATCCAGTCAGTTAGCTGCAGCTTTTATCGAAAAATGGAAAGCTAAACACCCTAAGGGCGAAATCCTAGTACGTGATCTGATTACTGAGAACTTCCCGCATATGGACGGCACTGTAGTCACCGCTTTGCGAGGTGATGCGGCCGAACACTCCGATCAGCACCGCGCAATTCTTCAGCGATCCGATGAATTGGTTGCTGAACTGAATAAAGCCGATGAAGTGGTAATAGGTGTACCTTTTTATAACTTCAATATACCGAGCCAGATGAAATCATACTTCGATTTGTTAGCCCGTGCCGGTGTGACTTTCTCTTACACCGAGAATGGACCGGTGGGCCTGATCAAGGATAAACCCGTTTCACTGATTACCACCCGCGGCGGGATGTACCGTGATTCAGGTATGGATTTTCAGATCCCATTTGTGAAGCAATTCCTTGGTTTTATTGGTCTTAAAAATATCGAGGTTATTTATGCAGAAGGTTTAGCTATGGGGGGCGTTGCAGAAAAATCACTGGCTGATGCCAATGCTCAGATTGCGGCTATCCATTAATTGTCATTAATTCAGGTCGCAATAGACAGATAAGGAGAATTTTATGGGATTGTTGATTGAAGGTAAGTGGCATGACCAGTGGTATGACACCAAAAGTCACAAAGGTCAGTTTGTGCGTGGCGAATCACAGTTCCGTAATTGGGTAACGGCTGATGGTATTGCAGGCCCGACCGGAAATGGTGGGTTTAAGGCTGAACCCGGCCGTTATCATCTTTATGTGTCTTTGGCTTGCCCATGGGCGCACAGAACTTTGATGATGCGCGAGCTAAAAGGTTTGCAAGGGTTGATTAGCATCAGTGTGGTACATCCTCTTATGTTGGAGCAGGGCTGGAGTTTCGAACAAGATGACTTTAATGCAGACGGTGATTCTTTGTTTGGGTCAGAATTGCTCCATCAAATTTACACTCGCTCTCTGTCGGATTATACCGGCAGGGTTACCGTTCCGGTGCTTTGGGATAAACAGCAGAACTGCATAGTAAACAATGAGTCCTCTGAGATTATTCGCATGTTTAACTCCTCGTTTGATGAGTGTGGAGCGAAACCGGGGGATTTCTATCCTGAACACCTTCATGAACAAATCGATGAGATAAATGGCTGGATTTATGATTCGGTGAACAACGGAGTTTATCGGGCGGGTTTTGCAACCAGTCAGCAGGCTTACGATGATGCGGTAAATGAGTTGTTTGAGGCTTTAGATAAACTGGAGACGATTCTTGGAAGACAGCGTTATCTCACTGGATCAACGTTAACCGAAGCAGATATCCGTTTATTCACAACGCTGGTGCGTTTTGATCCTGTTTACGTCACTCACTTCAAATGTGATCGCAAACGTATAAGCGATTATCCGGCGTTGGCGGGTTATCTCCGTGAGTTGTACCAGTTACCGGGAGTAGCCAGTACGGTCAATATGCATCATATCCGTGAACATTATTATTACAGCCATCGGATGATTAACCCAAACGGTATTATTTCTACAGGCCCGGAGTTTGATCTGTTGGCAGCACACGGGAGAGAACATTTATGAGTGAACGTGAGATATCTAGAGTAATTCCAGCTGTTGATAGTGAAGATGGTGCAGGAGTGAAACTTAAGCGCAGTCTCGGAAGAAATCCAGCAACTCGGGTGGATCCATTTTTAATGCTGGATGCGTTTTCATCGGATAACCCGGATGACTACATCGCAGGTTTTCCACCTCATCCACACCGGGGTTTTGAAACGGTTACTTATATGCTGGATGGGCATATGATCCATCGTGACCATATGGGTAATGAGGGTGAACTTGGTGCTGGCGGCGTGCAGTGGATGACTGCTGGCCGTGGTGTTATCCACGAGGAGCGGCCTCAACAAGTGGATGGTCTGATGCGTGGTTTCCAGTTGTGGATCAACCTGCCAGCGGATGAAAAAATGAAACCAGCTGCATACCAGAACATAGAACCAGAGCAGGTACCTGCAATGGAACCGGAGCCAGGGGTACAAATTAAGCTGATCGCAGGTGAATTAGAGGCGCAAGGCGGTACAATTACGGGTCCCGTTCAGGCAGAAAGTACAAACCCCCTGTATATGGATCTATCTCTACGAGCTGGTATTTCGTATAGCTTCCCGGTTGAAAAAGAGCATAATGCGCTGGTTTATCTGTTTGAAGGCTCGGCAATATTAAATGGTCAGAGACTGGGCCAGGAGAGTGCTTATGTCCTTACGCAGGGGGAGATCATCACCATTGCTGCAGACTTAGAACCTGCTCGTATGTTGATTTTAGCGGGTAAACCTCTCAATGAACCTGTTGCCCAATACGGTCCATTTGTCATGAATACTATGGATGAAGTAGAGCAGGCGATTCAGGATTATCGTTCAGGCCGGTTGACGGATATCTGAAGGCAGTAGATCAGCAAACAGAGTTGGGTTGTCGGTGAACAGTCCGTCAACTCCAAGTTCAAGCAGATGTTTACCCTGTACTGGGTCATTGCAGGTATAACAGTAAAGATCGTAGCCGGCATCTTTCACCGTTTTGATATCTTGGTCAGAAACCAGCTGTTGGCTGCAGTGAATACTCACCGCTTGCAGAGATTGTGCTTTCAATAACCATAACTCTGGCAAGTGGCGAAACAGCAGCCCCAATTGGGCGTAAAGGTCAAAATTTCGATAGGCGGAAAGTACCTCAAAATCGAAACAACTGATGATCAGCTTTTCCTGCTGTTGCCAATATACTGAAACCTCTTCAAAAACTTTACGTGCAATCAGGTCGGCTGCAATACCGTGTGGTTTTATCTCCAGGTTAATACCTAACCCCAATTCCTGACACAACAGCAATGCGTCGGAAAGATGTGGCATAGGTTCGTCTGCCCAGGTGGGATCAAACCAGCCGCCGGCATCCAGACCAGGTAAATCAATCGAAGTAAGAAAGGAAAGCGGACCACTGCGGTTGGTGCAGCGATCAAGTTTGTCATCATGGCAGAGTACAGGGGTTTCATCGCCGAGCAGGGTGACGTCAAATTCAACCCAACTCACTCCAGTTTCAGCAGCCATTCGGATACCAGCCAGGGTATTTTCGGGGGCCAGAGCTGCAGCGCCCCGGTGGCCGATGATGGTACTGGCGATCACGGCAACTGCATGCCTCTTTGCACAAATTCTATATGACCCATACGCTTCATCCATGCATGCACATGTGGGTACTGCTCAGGATCTATCTGTTGCCACTCATAGCGCATCGCCCAGGGGTAAATGGCAAAATCTGCGATGGTAAGATCTTCACCGATCACAAACAGTTTACCGGCAAGTTGGGTGTCCAGAACCTGCCACAGTCTGGCGGTTTCATCTTTGTAGCGTTGTTTTGCGTATGGGACATCTTCTTTGGCAAATTTCAGGAAGTGGTGGGCTTGCCCAAGAAACGGTCCAAAACCACCCATCTGCCACATCAGCCATTGCAGGCATTCAAGTCTTTCAACTGGGTCACAAGGAATAAACTCTCCGGTTTTCTCGGCCAGATAGAGTAAAATTGCACCGCTTTCAAAGAGTTCTACTTTTTCACCATTAGGGCCTTCATCATCAACTAATGCAGGTATTTTATTATTTGGGCTGATCTTCAGAAAAGCAGGTTCAAACTGTTCATTGGCTTGAATATTCACCGGGTGGACCTTATAGGGGAGGCGTAACGCTTCCAGCATAATGGAAACCTTGCGGCCATTCGGTGTTCCCCATGTATACAGGTCGATCATGTGTTCTCCTTAAAGATTCACAAAATGGTGATATATACCGATCAGTTCCTGCTCGGTAAATGTCACTACAATCAGCTGCTGTCCGGGTTTAATAAGGTCTGGGTTTTCTCCCAGAATGCCTTGTTGGTAGTTATAGATATACGTTCTGTCGACTTTGTTTTTAAGAATCTTACCCAGAAACGAGCTGCGTTTATCTGCTAGTTTTTCATCCGCTTCTTTAGGGATATCTGCATACACGGTTTGTTCCATACCAGGCAGTGCGAGGCCTTCGGTAAACGTACGCATTAAACCGTGTTGGATGATGCCCCACAGACCTTCATCATCCCCCTCATTAACGGCATGAATAAAGTAGACTTTGTGAGCAGATGAATCTGGGTCGTCCAACAGCTCTTTTAACTTGATCTGATTAGCGATGGTCAGAGAATCGAGCTTCTCATTAGTATTCTTTTGTTCATCAGAAGAACCGATGACCTGAAGTTGATTTGCGGCAGCGTAAACTCCTTCTTCAGTACTGGCATTAACTGAGTCTTCAACCGGGGTAAGTTTAGCGCTTGCTTCTGACTGTTTCTCTGGAAGGGAGAGTAACTGTTCCGAGGTAACGAAGTTATCGGCTTGCGTGATAGCTATGGGGCTATCCTCACCTTCGGTTAAGCGGCTGATATGTTCCTTGGCTGCTGCTTTGGTCTCGTTACTTACCGTTTCAGCTTCCGTCAATATAGACGAATTCTGTGTTACTGGATTCTGTTCATTCCAGAAAAAATAAGCCGCAAACGCAACGGCTGCAATTAAGACAACTAACACTAAACGCTGCATGATTCGATCCTGTATTTTTGTTATTCCCGTACTGTAGCCTTAAGCCAATCAATTTAAAACCAGTCAAACTTCATCAACGCTTGATATTGCAGAATTGTGTCCCGATATTCTTGGTATAAGCAGTGGAGTGATCATGAATCAAAATGACGATACTTTTACCGAAATGATGCAGATGGAGGGGGTAACACCTCTCAAGTATGTGGCTAAGGCAGATCTTCAGGATCAGAAGAGAAAGAAAGACACAGAGCTTTTGGAAAACCGTCGAAAAGCAGCGGTTGCTGGAGATGAAGAGGGTTTAACCACAGGGCCTATAGATCTATTGCATCCTTTGGATCCGGTTGAGTGGAAATCTGATGGTGTGCAGGAAGGGGTCTATCGTAATCTTCGCTTAGGTAAATATCAGGTAGATGCCCGACTGGATCTTATTCGTAAATCGATCCCTCAATGTAAAGATGAGCTTCTGGCATTTGTAAAGGAGTGTATTAAGTACGACATACGCACCGTACTGATTAACCATGGTCGTAGCAAGGATAAAACAGCTATGGGTAATCGCCAAAAAAGCTACCTGAACCAATGGTTACAGGTTTTGCCAGAAGTTATGGCTTTTCATTCGGCACAGCCTCAACATGGCGGGATAGGCGCTATTTATGTGCTTTTGAAAAAAAGTGAAGATAAGCGCCTGGAAAACTGGGAGCAGCATCAGAAAAGGTAAGGTACTCAAGCGATAGTAGTTAAAAAGGCATATATTCTTACAAATCAAGCTGAAGGATTCCTTTGGCGGCAATGAATTATTGCGCAGACTCCGTAATGAGCATTCGTTGATTGTTGAGCTTATTGAGAATACGGACGTAAATGACGCCCAGATGAGTAATGAGATGTCAGACTTATTTCATAAAGCAGGCATCTCTATTGCATTGGACGATGTGGGCGCTCCGGGAACCATGGTGGCATTGAATATCCTTAATGATGTGGATTACATTAAGTTTGATCGCTTTTGGTTTAATCCAAACTCAGAACCGATGCTAGCGCTACTGAAAAATCTGATCCGGTTCGCCAGTGACAGTGGTAAAAAAACGGTTTTGGAAGGGGTAGAGAGTGCGGAAGATCTGGCTAAAGCGGTCAACCTTGGGGTAGATTATGTACAGGGCTTCTTTTACAAGGAGCTATTTATCCAGGAACAATAAAAGTTCTATACTTTCTCCCATGCATCAACAAATAGAAGAGATACTAAGGTTCTGGTTTGGACCACTGAAATCAGGATTCCCGGAAACCAATAAGGATGAACTTTGGTGGATGGGGACGCCCTCTAATGACCGCTTAATTACCGAGTTATTTGGTCATAAGGTGCATCAGGCTTTAAGAGGAGAGTTGGATCACTGGGCTAAAGAGCCTCGGGGTCGGTTGGCCTTAATTCTGTTGCTTGATCAATTTACCCGAACAGTTTTTCGAGGCGGTGCTGATGCCTTCAGCGGTGATAATAAAGCGCTAAAGTTAACCCTGGAAGGCGTTCATCATGGGCTGGATCAAGCGTTGGAGTTTTCAGAACGCACCTTCTTCTATATGCCACTGGAACACGCTGAAGATATTGAGATGCAAGAGCTATGCATCACATGCCTGGAAGCGATGCTGTTGGAAGTAGCGGGAGTAAACAAACTTAAGGTCGAAGCTTCAATCGACTTTGCCTACCAGCATCATCGTCAAATAGAGCAATTTGGACGTTTTCCGCATCGTAATGATGTTTTAGATCGCAGTTCCACTCCAGAAGAACTGGCATTTTTACTTCAGACAAAAAACAGATGGGGGCAGTAAATTCTTAAAAGAGGGCTGTCTGTTCAGACTTAACATCTTGCCACTTTTCAAATAGCGTTTTCCCAGGGTTCTTTTGATTTAACTGATCCACAAACCACCGCGCGAGCTCTGGGGCCTCACCATTATCCGGGGTATGAAAAAAGAAGTAAGGGCTTTTACCCTCATTCAACCAGTGGACTGCTTTATCCAGCCAGGGATTCAGGTAGTCGGTTCCCCATTGCCAGTCCATCGGCGTAATAAACCTGACCATGGGATGGTCTCCTGTCGCCACCGCATGTACTGGAACCTGAGGCTTATGCTCTTTAGCCTTTAAGCTGACGGAATCATCGGCCGGGTGTGCAAACAGAGCCCGGGTATCAAAGGTTATACGATTGATATTGTGGCTCTGTAATAACTGATTGAATGCTTTCTCTTCTGTATTTTTATTGAAAAAGTCCAGATGCCTAACCTCAACGCCATAAAAGAAATCATTGGGCAGTGAATCTAAATACCTCTCAAGCATTGGCAACTCTTTCCCACTGAAGCTGGCCGGGAGTTGAATGCATAACAACCCAAGCTTGGAATGGATAGGGCTTAACCGCTCTAAAAACTCAAGAGTAGAGCTGTTGCAATGAAGGAGTTGATTGCGGTGAGTGATCTCCTGAGGAAACTTAAAACAGAACCGGAAATGCTCGGGTGTTTCCTGATTCCATAACCGCACAGTCTCTGATTTTGGCAAACCATAAAAGGTGGTATTGCCTTCAACACTGCTAAAGTAGCGGGCATAAGCATGTAGCGGATGAATGGAACTGCTGCGTAATAATGGCCCTTCCTGCCAACCAGCATGCTGCCATTGTGTTAGGCCGATATAACAGTAATTTTCGTTCGGAGAAATCTTCACGTTGGCAATAGAAATCAATAGTGGAAATGGAAAGTATTCGTCCGTTTTTCTTAGATTAACTAGTATTATTTTTACGGCTATAAAAAGCTATGCTTTTGAAAATAAAAAGTTACTTGTTATTGCGCAGCACTCTATGTATTATACGCGCCACGTTGATGCGGGGTGGAGCAGCTTGGTAGCTCGTCGGGCTCATAACCCGAAGGTCGTTGGTTCAAATCCAGCCCCCGCTACCAAATTTAAGGAAGCAGATCAGTAACTTACTGGTCTGCTTTTTTCGTTTATGCCTCCAGAAAATCTTCTGTGCCCAAATTGTGCCCATTTTGAGCCCAAAAATGCAGGCACCTCTAACTTACCTAATTTCTACTGACCTTCAGGCTTCATCTAGTCTTCGGGAATATGTGTGATCAATTTTTCTATTGGGCACTCAAAGTATTTGCATAACTTATCCAGGTTATCCGTCACCGTGCTATGACCACGGTGATTAATTATTTTGGATAGCGTCATGCGATTGATACCAGTTTCTTTAGCTATTTCAGCAATTGTTATTCGCCTTTCTTCTGAAAATTCTTTTTCTGCTATCAACTCTTTTATGTGGTAGCGAAACATAAATATCATCCGATAAAAAAAATTATCAAAATATGCTTGCAATTATCATTATTGCAGTTATATTTATCATCAAATGATAATTTATATTATCACTTGATTGTTAAAGTAGACTAAGGATGATCTCATGAATATGACCTACCTTACAACTGAAGAGCTTGCGGTTCGTATTAAATACGATCCAAAAACTATCAGACAGCAGCTTAAAGACACGGTCTTGCTAGAAGGCAAGCATTACATCAAACCCTTTGGACGCCGGAAGATTCTTTTTATCTGGGAAGCGATAGAGGAAGAAATGCTTTTGGGGGCAAGTAAGAAGGATGTGATCAGCATTCCTATGGCGAACGGTGAGGTGTGCCATGGCTAGTGTTCGAGTGAGAAAGGAAACCCGAAACCTGTTTTTCGATTTTCGATACAAAGGTATTCGTTGTCGAGAGCAAACTGCTTTACCTGATACCCCAGAGAACAAAAAGCGGTGTAAAGACCTGCTGGAAGTGATTAAAGCAAAAATTCTTCTAGACGAATTGAACTATGAAGAGTTTTTCCCAGGTAGTCCAAATATTGCCAAGATCGAGAGTGCTATTAATGCGAGCATGAATTCCTTGATCCCCCAAGGAGCTTGTTATCCTGGTTTTTCAGAGTTTTCCGATCTTTGGTTCATGGAATCAGAAGTACAGTGGCGGTCTTCACATACTAAGAACGTCAGAGGCATTGTTGATGGCTCTTTGAAACCTGTATTCGGCTCTAAGCCCATTGATCAGATCACTAAAGCTGACATTCTGCAGTTCAGAGCACATCTGGCTCAAAAGCCCGGACGTAACTGTAATGGTCCTATGACAGCTAAGACTGTGAACTCTCATATGGGAATCTTGCGGATGATTATGACGGAGGCTTCAGACCGTTATAACTTCCAGAACCCTTACCGGAATATCAAACCGCTTAAGCAGAAGAAAACCCACATTGAGCCATTCTCGCTGGTGGAAGTGAACAAGATCATCAACACTGTGCGTGCCGATTACAAAAATTACTACACAGTACGCTTCTTTACGGGCATGCGGACAGGGGAGGTGGATGGCCTCAAGTGGGAATATGTCGATTTCGATAAACGGCAGATTCTTGTTCGGGAGACCATTGTTAATGGTAAGCCTGAATATACCAAAACAGATGGTTCGCAGCGTGAGATCCCTATGCTCAGTCCCGTTTTTGATGCGTTGAAAGACCAGTATGAGAATACAGCACACCTCTCTGAGTATGTCTTCTGTAATTCGAGTTACCAGCCGCTGGATCACAACAATGTAACCAAACGCGTCTGGTACCCGTTGTTGCAACACCTGGGCTACAAGAAACGTCGCCCTTATCAGACTCGCCATACAGCAGCCACGTTATTTCTTGCTTCAGGGGAAAACCCAGAGTGGGTAGCCCGAGTGTTAGGGCACTCGTCTACAGAAATGCTATTTCGTGTCTATTCACGTTACATCCCAAATCTTACTCGCCAGGATGGCAGCGCTTTTGAACGCCTGCTGGGTGCTGCATAAGAGGATCATTGAAGATGAAACCAATCGTTATTGAAACGACGAAGGATCTGAATGAGCTGGTGCTTTTGATTATGTCGGTTAATCACATCCCTGAAGGGAAGGGGATTGCCATGTTGTTGGGTGACTTTGAATCACAAAACAACTTCGAAGCCATCAAACGTTGGACGCTGAAAACGCTATGGGAAAAACAGTCCATCAAAGAAGATCTGATTCTCAACGACCTGTGTGAGCAGCTCAAGTGCGCCCTGAATAGAGGGCTATTAGATGTTGATCCTTCAGTGGTTCAGCACTAACCGATGTTTATATAGGTGAATAAAAATGGCGGATATTGTTAAACGTCCTTGGACTGCTGAAGAAGAGCAACAATTAACAGAGATGTACGCAATGGGAATTGATGCGCGGATTATCGCTCAACGGATGGAACGATCACTCTGTTCTATTTGGGGTAAAGCACATTACTTAGGAGTGAGTCATAAAACGCGTGATGATTATCTGTATTCCTCTATGGAAGATGATTTTTTGATAGCGAATGCTACAACGATGACACGTGCAGAAATTGGGACAATGATTGGTCGTTCAGAAGGCTCTGTTTCTTTAAGGGGCAAACGCTTGGGGGTGGTGTTTACGGCCTCTGGTAAAACTGCGCGTTATACCAAGAATATGATGTTCTTTAATAAACCGTCAGTTGTTAACGCTTATATTGCCGGGTGGCTGGCATCCGATGGTTGGATCAGACCTGAAAGTAATGGAAAGCCGATTAATCAGGTGGGTATTTCTTTAGCCAGGAAAGACCGTCATATCCTTGAATACATTCGGAGTACTACTGAATACAGTGGAGTGATACGTGATTATGAAGCGGATGGTTATCCTCAATCTGAAATGAGGATTTCAGGTGTGCCGCAGTGGCTTGAAGATCTGGAAAAATATTGGAACCTTGTTCCAAATAAAACAAAAATTCTTCAGCCACCAAATCTGGGGTTGCTCAGCGAGGAACAAGTACTGGCGTATATGGTTGGTTTGATTGAAGGGGACGGCTATATCTAAATCAGTAATAACACCCTGTGTGTATGCTTTGTAACTGCTTCCAAGGTTTTTGCTGATTGGGTAGCTCAGTTCTGGAAGGGAATCATCGAAGGAAGCGCATCTGATACCATACTGATCCGAAAACGGATGGTTGAACATCCCTTCGGGTCAATCAAAGCGTGGATGAGATCGACTCATTTCCTGACAAGGCGATTTAAGAATTTCAGCACAGAGATGAACTTACATGTTCTTGCATATAATCTTAAGCGAGTTATCAGCATTTTGGGTGTGGACGCGCTAACAGAGCAGTACGGGCCAATAAGACCTGTTATCTTGCCGTCAGAAGCCCGGCAGGTTTACGGTAGATAAATGATTAGCCACTGATCTAGCTTGAACTGAGAATAAGGCATCTATGCCAATCTACACGGACAGTCGCCGTTTTACGGCCGAAATACGAATCTAATCCGCCTTTTCACACAGCCTGTGCCAGAAGCTGCCATTGCCTGATCAGGAAATAGGAAATAGGAAATAGGAAATAGGAAATAGACAAACTATGTGCTTTTACCATGTTAATAAGTATTAACGTGGGTTCTCCTTGACATGGTAGAGGGCGGTGGTTCGAATCCGACTAGTCCTACCACATTTATATTGGTTATTCAGTAGCTTAAGAGCCGAACCTGTTGATTCGGCTTTTTCGTTTCTGCGGATGTGCCCAAATTGTGCCTATGCGTTGCCCAAAGCCGTTTCGAAAGAGCATATCTTGATCTCTATTCTAAAAAGATAAACTGGACTTCCCCCATATCGGCGGACACTCAGTTGGTTAACGCCATTTGCTCCTCATAAGCCACAGGGCTCATATTTCCTATATGCGTATGGCGCCTAGCTCTATTATAGAAGACCTTAATATAATCGAATATTTCTGCTCTCGCTCTTAACTGACTGTCCGAGTTATCTGGGTTGAACCAACAAGAATTAGCAGTGTGATATTGATAAATTGCCTTGTATTTATCAAATCCTATTTTTAATTGGTAAAAATTGTTAATGATCGAACAGTCTACCTTGTTCTTTTAAAGTGATATAAAACGTATCAATTTAATTGACATGGTGCGCTTGTTGTATAATGATATGAAATGTATCGTTATTGATTGAGTGTGGCTGAGACGCTGATTTTGGATAGTTAGACTTACTCGGCTGTCCTTTGGAGATATCGTTCTCTAGTTTCACTCGATGGTGATCATTTATCCCCAATAACTAATGGAGAAGAAAATGTCTACACAGGTAATTTTGCCGCGGATCATGCAGGTAGGTGAAGATGCTAGTCTTGAGATTCCTAACATCTTACAAAGTCTTGGGTGTAAGCGCCCATTAATTGTTACCGATAAGGTAATGGTGGATTTTGGCTATGCTGCAGGCATTCAGAATTTATTAGAAAGTCACATGATTTTTTGTGATGTATTTGACAATACAGTTCCTGAACCGACGGTGTTATCGATTTTAGATGGGGTGAATAAAGCAAAAAATGGTGACTATGACTGCATCATCGCGTTAGGCGGAGGTAGCCCAATAGATAGTGCTAAAGCAATCTCTATCCTTGCTAAACATGGCGGTGAGATGCGTGACTATAAATTTCCACGCATTGTTAATGAGCAAGGGTTGCCAGTGATTGCAATTCCAACCACAGCTGGAACAGGCTCTGAAGTAACGCGTTTCACCATCATTACTGACGAGTCATGTGATGAGAAAATGCTATGTGTGGGTATTGGTTTTATGCCTGTTGCTGCATTGGTTGATTATAAGCTAACTTGCACGGTGCCTGCTCGTATCACCGCGGATACAGGTGTAGATGCTTTGACTCATGCAATGGAAGCTTATGTGAGTAAAAAAGCTAATCCCTACAGCGATTCGCAAGCCTTACAGGCTATGCGCTTGATTGGGCCAAATTTAAGAAAAGCATTCCATAACGGCACAGATAAAGATGCTCGTGAGGCTATGATGCTTGGCTCGACACTGGCAGGGGTTGCATTCTCAAATGCATCAGTTGCTATGGTGCATGGCTTAAGCAGACCAATTGGGGCTTTTTTCCATGTTCCTCATGGCCTTTCAAATGCGATGTTACTTCCTTCCGTTACACAATTCTCAATTCCTGCTGCTCCTGAACGTTATGCAGATTGTGCGAAGGCTATGGGAGTTGCGGATTATAGCGACGATATAGAGACAGCAAATAAAAAACTTATTGATGAATTGTATGCTTTAAACGATGAATTACAAGTTCCTACAGTAGAGCAGTTTGGTATTGACCGCGAAGAGTTTATGAAAGTGAAGCAAACAATGGCAGAACAGGCATTGGCTTCCGGTTCGCCAGGCAATAATCCACGTGTACCAACCGCAGATGAGGTGGTTGAGATCTACGAAGCACTGTGGGCTTAAACATAAAAACGTAGGCCAGTTAGATAGTAAATTTTTGTTTATTGAGGAAAGAATAATGTCAATTGTTGGACACTTTATTAATGGCCGGGTTGTAGAAGATGCACCGCGTAGCCAGGATGTTTTTAACCCAGCTACTGGTAAGGCGGAATCTAAGGTTGCACTGGCATCAGTCGCTACGGTGGAAGAAGCGATTGCTTCAGCTCAGGCTGCTTACCCTGAATGGCGTGACACTCCAGCAATTAAGCGTGCCCGTGTTATGTTCCGTTTTAAGGAACTGCTAGAACAGAACGCCGACAAAATCTGTGAACTGATTGGTGCTGAACACGGCAAGATCTGCCACGATGCAGCAGGCGAACTGCAGCGTGGTATCGAAAATGTTGAGTATGCTTGCGGTGTACCAGAGTTGCTAAAAGGTGAGCACAGCAAAAATGTGGGTCCGAATATAGACTCCTGGAGTGAGTTCCAGCCACTGGGTGTGGTTGCCGGAATCACACCATTTAACTTCCCGGTGATGGTGCCACTGTGGATGTTCCCAATGGCAATTGCCTGCGGTAATACCTTTATCCTAAAACCATCAGAACGTGATCCAAGCTCAACAATGTATATCGCACAGCTGCTGCAGGAAGCCGGTCTGCCTGATGGTGTATTGAACGTTGTAAATGGTGATAAAGAAGCAGTTGATACGCTGCTCACTGATGAGCGTATTAAAGCGGTGAGCTTTGTTGGTTCTACGCCTATTGCCGAGTACATCTACTCAACGGCTAATGCCAACGGTAAGCGTTGTCAGGCGTTGGGTGGTGCAAAAAACCACGCGATCGTTATGCCTGATGCGGATATGGATAACGCGGTAAACCAACTGGTGGGTGCAGCGTTTGGCTCCTCTGGGGAGCGTTGTATGGCATTGTCAGTTGCCGTTGCAGTAGGTGATGCTGCGGGTGACGCTCTGATTGAGAAAATGACAGCCGCGATGCAGTCTCTGAAAGTAGGTGAGCCAAAAGATGCCAACAATGATTTTGGTGCTTTGATCACTAAAGAGCATAAAGAGAAAGTAGTGGATTACATCAACAGCGCAGAAGAGCAAGGCGCTACAGTAGTTGTTGATGGTCGTAACCCAGAAGTTCAGGGCTTTGAGGATGGTTTCTTCGTAGGTGGTACATTGATTGATAATGTTACTACTGAAATGAAAAGCTATCAGGAAGAGATCTTTGGTCCAGTACTGCAGGTTGTTCGTGTCAAAACCATGCAGGAAGCGATGGATCTTATCGATGCCCATGAATACGGTAACGGCACCTGTATCTTTACTCGTGACGGTGAAGCAGCGCGTTATTTCTCTGATCACATTCAAGTGGGAATGGTGGGCATCAACGTACCGCTGCCAGTACCTGTTGCGTATCACAGCTTCGGTGGCTGGAAGCGTTCACTATTCGGTGATCTACATGCTTATGGTCCGGACGCAGTGCGTTTCTACACCAAGCGTAAAACGATCACGCAACGCTGGCCGTCAGCAGGTTTGCGCGAAGGTGTTGAGTTCTCAATGCCAACCATGAAGTAAAAGGCTGCAAGTGGCTGCGGTATTAGCCGTAGCCACTTATTTTAAGTCGTAAGTGAATAGTCAGATGATGAAACCGGTACTTTTTGAAACCCATAAAGCGGCACAGGATAAAGTTATTACTGTGATCAAGCTTAATGCGCCGGACAGTTTGAATGCGCTAACTCTGGAGATGATTGACCTTATCCAGGGGCACTTAGATGCGGTTCGTGAGAATGACAGAGTCGTTGCTGTGGTTCTCGACAGTGTTATCGACAAAGCCTTCTGTGCTGGTGGTGATGTTGTTGGCATTGTAGAAGCTGTTAAACAAGGTAATACGCAACTACCTCAGGATTTCTTTCGACGGGAGTATCGTCTGGATCTTGATATTCATCACTACCCCAAACCTATTATCTGTTTAGCAAACGGCATCGTGATGGGCGGTGGAATGGGTTTAATGAATGGCTGCAGCCACCGAGTTGTAACTGATACAACTTATATGTCTATGCCGGAGATCTCTATCGGTTTGTTCCCGGATGTAGGAGCGAGTTGGTTTCTTAATCGGGTTCCAAAAAGAATAGGGCTGTTTTTGGGTATTACCGCAGCACCAATGAATGCAGCCGATGCTTTATATCTCGGGCTTGCTGACTTTATGATCAGCAGTACTCTGAAGCAAGAGGTATTAGAGCTTCTTATTTCTGCGGATTGGGATCTACCGGCGCATAATACGGTTGATGTGGTGTTAAGAAACTTACAAAGTCGTTCCCGTGAGCAATGTAGAGCGATAGAATCTAGGGTTAGCCAACACAAAACGTTTATTGATCTAGTAACTGATAAAAATTCTATTAGCGATATTGTTGAGGCAATTATCGACTTTCAGACCGATGATCCATGGCTCAACCGGATTCGGGATAACCTCTTATATGGAAGTCCACTATCTATGTGCCTTATTTACTGTCAGTTACATCGGGCGTTTCATATGTCTCTGGAAGAGGCCTTTGAGTTTGAGTATGGGCTTGCGTTAGCCTGCTGCGAACACAGAGAGTTTTCCGAAGGAGTTAGGGCGTTGTTGATAGACAAAGATCGTCAACCCGAGTGGACCTATAAGTCGATACGGGAAGTTAATGAACAGGTGGTTGGAGCATTTTTTGCGTAGGTTTTAGTAACCGTTTTGTAGTTACTGTTTGTAGTTAAAAGTCGTGTGACATATTAAGGATATTTATGACAGAGCGAAGAGAAAAAGGGTCATCAATTACTCGTGTACTTGAGATTATTGAGGCCGTAGCTTGTGCCGAACGCCCTTTAAGTCCGGCTGACCTGGCTGTCATGTTAGATATTCCTAAACCCAGTGTTCATCGCTTACTACAACAGCTGCAGGCCAGTGGTTACCTGCAAACTAATATGCGTGGTTTGTTGCTACCGGATAAACGTTTGCACACCATCTCTTTGGGAGTGTTGTACAGCAACCGTTATAAAACAGTACGTAAAACTATCCTGCAAAAACTATCTGCGGATATCGGGGAAACCTGTGGTATTGCGATCCCGGATGGTATTGAGATGATTTATTACGACAGAGAACAATGTAACTGGCCGCTTCAGATTAACCTACCGGTGGGAACACGAACTCCGGTCTGGTGCACCGCAAGTGGAAAACTGTATTTAAGCACTCTTTCCGAATCACGCTGTAAGAAGGTGATCGACAATTTGTCGTTGGAAAAATTTGCCCGAAATACGCTTGATAGCCCAGAGGGACTTAAGGGCTCAATCAGTGGCATTCGTGATACTGAGATCGGAATTGATAACGAAGAGTTTATCGATGGCATGGTGGCATGTTCTGTTCCTGTTAAAGACCAGGATGGAAAAATGATTGCGTGTCTGTTTACTCATGCTCCGGTTATTCGGAAGAGCCTGGACGAGTTGGTTAAGTATGTGCCGTTAATGCGGAGTGCTGCGAAAAGTTTAGGTGATTTTGTAACCGAGCAATAGCTTACTAAGCTTGAGCTAAGAAACTATTGATAAAAGCTTAAATAGAAAGTTTTTATCAATAATTTATTTTGGTTTTGAAAGGGCCGGAGATCATAGTTTTATGGGGATCCTTGGATCTGGGAATCTATGAGAAAATTAAAGTGTATCGTAGCTGATAAATGCCCTGTTTATAGTTACGGAATGATTTTGGCGATAAAGAATAATGCAGACTTATTCGATTTTATTGAGGTGGACAACCATAAAGAACTTCTCGAAAAGTTTGATGATAGTGTTGATTTTTTAATTCTTGATGCTGGCTTGATAAGTTCAGATCAAATTTGCTTCTATAATCGCTTGCTTGATAAAGTTTCGATACCAGTTTTGGTTGTTTTTGACTATGCAAACGATTTTTCTATTGAAAAATCTAAATTGATTGGTGCAAGAGGTTTTTTTGATAAAAGGTTAAATGAGAGTGATTTCAATAACGCAGTATCTCTAGCTTTTAATGGAGAAAGTGCTTTTTTTATTTTTTTGAAAAAAAAATTTGAAAAAGCTCATAGATTTATCACAGATGAGAAACTATCAAGTTTAACAAAACAACAGAAAAATATTCTTGGCTGTGTTCTTACAGGTAAGCTAAATAAAGAAATCGCTTTTGATTTAGGGCTTTCAGAGAGTACGGTTAAAAATCACATTTCAAATATTTTAAGAAAATTAGACGTTTCAAATCGACGAGATATCGTTGTGTGTTTTAATCATAGGGATAATGCATATGTAAAGAATAAAATATTAAAGTAAAGCGGCTTGCAGCTTAACTGTAACCCCTTGTTTTATGGTTTTATGGTTTTATTGATAAGTGTATTTCAGTTAATGCATTGCTTTATTTATGTTCTTATAAAGTTAGGTGAAATCATGTTTTTTTTTAAATCCGAAAATAAAAATATTACTGAAGAATTATTGATTAAAGTAAAGGCAGTTAGAAGTTATGAGTTGAATCAAGGTAATTTGTCGTCCTTATCGTTTTATAATTCATCAACATCTTTAGTGATCGCTTTTATATCGCCCCACCTAGATTTTGATAAAACAATTCATGAATTAAAAAAATCTATTCCATTTTGCTCAAATATAATAGGCATTATGACTGCAGGAGAGATCAGCTCCTGCGATGGTGGCCTCTATCATCAGGCTAATGCCTCTTGGGATAATATAGTTATTCAAAGCTATAGTGCGGATGTGTTTAAAGAGGTCCACATAGCTACAATCCCATTGCATTGTGAAGATATCCGTTCAGGTAAGGTGAAGTTAAGTCGTCAGGAGCGGGTGGAAAAGCTTGAGCAAGAACTCGCCAGAGTTACTCCACCTTTTGACATCAATTATCAGGACACCCTAGCCCTGACGTTTTTTGATGGTTTATCTGCGAGTGAAAACTTCTTTATGCAGGGGTTATACAACAGTGGGCTATTCCCTTGTTATTTTGTTGGTGGGTCGGCTGGAGGCAAGCTGGACTTTCAGAATGCCTTTATCTATGACGGCCATAAAACCGCGCATAACCAGGCGATGGTTATTTTTGCAAAACTGGCTGATGACATCCGCTTTGGCATCTTAAAATCGCATAATTTTGAACAAACAAATACCTCATTTGTTGTTGCTGAATCTGATGTTCACTCTCGTGTGGTTAGTTCAGTTATCCGCGAAGGCTCACATGAAATAACCCCTTTTGTAGATGCTTTATGTGAGCACTTCCGCTGCCCCGAATCACAGTTAAATGATATTTTGACTGATTACTCCTTTGCGGTAGAAATTGCAGGGGAGCTGTTTATTCGTTCAATCGCCGGTGTCGACTTTACCCAGGATAGTGTCTCATTCTTCTGCGATCTGGAGTTTGGTGATCGTCTGCACCTGATGAAACGTATAGATTTCGCGCAAAGTACAGCGCGAGCATTCCAGCAATTTATGCACAATAAGCCCTCACAGCCTTTAGCGATGTTAGCTATTGATTGTCTGGGACGTCGTCTGAACAACCAGATGAGCTTAGGTAGTGTAAATAGTTTTGACGCGTTTCCGGTGGCAGGCTTCTCTACCTTTGGGGAGCTACTAGGGGTGCATATGAATGAAACTCTGACAGCTTTGTTTTTCTTTAAAGTGCCTGAAGGCGAGTCTTTTGCTGATGAGTATGCGGATAATTTCCCTATTTATTACAGTCATTTCCGCCACTATTTCCTCTCTACACATATCAACAGTTTGGAACATATCAACCAACTGCAGTCTCATCTTATTGAGTGTATGGGGGCTTACCGTCCTTTGCTTAGGAAAATGGTGTCTAGTTTTGATGATGTGGCTAGGTATGCGGAAACAACAGGCAGTGTACTTAATGATATTAAGGAACGTTTCTTAGGTTTCTCTGATGATATAGAAAACCAGGGTGGTGAAAGACGAGCGTTACATTCAAAAGTTGAGGATCTGAAAAGTAACTCGGAAGAGGTCTTAAGTATCCTCAATGTTATATCGGGTATAGCGGACCAAACCAACCTGTTAGCGCTTAATGCTGCGATTGAAGCTGCACGAGCAGGAGAAGCGGGTCGAGGCTTTGCCGTAGTTGCTGACGAAGTTCGTCAGTTGTCCTACAACACCCAGCAAAGCCTGGACCAGACTGGAGAAACTGTGCATGCAGTGACCTCTTCTATTAACTCAATTCGTCAGACTATCAGTAATACTGAGGAATTTATGGGACGGATCTCAGATAGCTCTGCAATGTTAAGCAGTGAAATGGGTGAGTTGGTTAGATCTTCCAGCGAAGCAGGGGCGCGTGTAGAGGAGAGTATTCATTACATCTCAGGTGTTACAGAAGAGATGGATGGTATCGATCGCGAGGTGGCGGCGATTGATCGTCTGCGGCAATTGGATAGTCGTCGGGGGTGATTACTTGCTACTAAAAGAAAGTCTCCTACTTTCGCTTTGGTTCTGAAGAATAATGTAACAGTGCTCTAAATTGGTGCACGCTTTTAAGCGCATGTAAGAAATTAAAATACCAAGGAAAAAAACAATGAAAAATAAGGTGTTAGTTACTGCTGTGATGTCGGCTTTTCTATGCCCTCCTTTAGCTTCCGCTGGGAGTATTAATGTTGAAGAATCTATCAGCCTGAAAGTAAAACCGGATGCGGTTTGGGCTCTGATTGGTGATTACAATGCCCTTTATCGTTGGCACCCTGCTGTAGCTGAAAGTAAGCGCGATGGTGATATTCGTATTTTGACGTTGGGCAATGGCGCAAAATTTGTCGAAACACTGACCGAGCAAAGTGATGATGCACGTAGCTACAGCTATGTTATCGATAAATCTCCTCTACCCGTTGCAGGATATGCTTCAAAAATCCAGGTTAAAGCAGATGGCGAGAGTGGTTCTAAGGTTATCTGGAGTTCCAGTTTTGATCCGAACGGTGTTACTGCTGAAAAAGCGGGAGAGATCGTTCGAGGTGTTTATCAGGCCGGTTTAGGTAATCTGGCCAAATTGTATAACTAAGATAAAAAACGCCACCTGAATTCAGGTGGCGTTGTTTCATAACTTCATAAGTAATGTTGGGTAGCCTTGCAGGAACCTCTTATTGTTCAGGTTCTAGGATAGCTGTCTCAAAACCAGCATTGATCCACGCATCTATTCCGTCCTTGAACCAGTAGACCTGTTGAAACCCCATCTCTGCAGCTCTCTTTGCCGCATTCCATGACATCCAGCAGTCAATTTTGCAGTAAAAAACTAGACCTCTTTCCTTATTTTCCAATGGTAAGTGATCACGCATATATTGCATGGTTCTAGCGTCGATCTTGCCTAACCCAATGTTCGGCAGCCAGATACTACCCGGAATACCATAATGCGGGCTGTCCTGAAAAAAGATTCCGTCGTACCAGGTAAGTGGGAATACATCGATCAGCAGTAGAGCAGGTTTATTTTCCAGCAGTTGGCGTAGCTCATCGGCAGTGATAGTGGTGGCGAAACTAGTGCTATCAGGTGTCGGAGCTCGGTAGTTTTTAACTCGGTATCCCTCTGGAGAAAAATTGTGTCCATCCGTTACGGGGGCTGCTAACAGTGGGGGTAATGTCGTACTGCACAGTATGAAGCCTAGAATCAGTCGGCGCATATCTTATCTCCTTTTAGTCAAAGTACTGCTCCTCATAGTGATGGAAAAGGTGGGTGGCAGAGCGTGATAACTCATAGCTAACCAAGGCGCGATTATTGATTGATTCAGGGATCTGGGCATTAATCACTTCTGTGATATCAGCGCCAGAGCTGGCCTCATCAGTCAGTAATTGATCCAACCATGTCAGATAGGTCTTAGTATCTTGTATGGCGGCACTCCCATCAGAAAGAGGGCCATGCCCGGGTACAATTGTGGTGGCTCCAATCTCTGCTAATGCATCCAGGTCTTTGAGCCATGTTTTTATATCTTTGCTATGTGCGGTTGATGCAGCGCGCTGGTGGAACAGGAGGTCTCCTGCGAAGAGTGTATTCGTGGTCAGGTCATGCAGAACCAGATCAGCACCACTGTGTCCTTCAAATTTGATTAACCTGAAGTTGTGCTCACCCAGGCTGAACTCAGTTTCTGTTAAAGGGGTCGGGACAGTGATCTGGGTTTCATGCATCCAATCCCCCAAAACCTTGTAGAAGTTATCACGGTAGTGTTCAGCGTATTTTTTGATCTGCTCAGAAGTTAACTTTAAGGAGATGATCTTTGCACCTGTGAAAGCAGCGTTTCCTAGGAAGTGATCGGGGTGAAAGTGGCTGTTGATAACTTTGCAGATAGGTTTTTCGGAGATTGATCTGATGTGATAGATCACCTCACGAGCAAACTTCACCGAAGACCCAGTATCAAAGACCAGCGTACACTCTTTTGTAGTTATAAAGCTGGTGTTGGCAATGTGGCCGCCATTGCGGTTGTTTATCTCCTCGTTCTCGCCAAACAGCACGTAGGAGTTGTTAGCGATTTTTACCGGTTTGAGGTTATAGCTGTTTGTTTCTGCAAACAGCGGCAATGAAGTTAACAGTAATAGTGCACTCAGAAATCTCTTCATCATCAATCCTCTTAGAGCTGTGTCGTCGAACTGTTGCCGCGGGAGTCAATAATCTTTACCTGATACTGCTTATCACTGGTGACTGCGGTAAAACTGAATGTCGGATCCTGCGATACGGCAGAGGTTGTTTTCATATGGGCGACAACAGTACCCTGCTGGTCGATTAGTTGCAGACGGCTAACATGGAATTTGTGCGTACCCATGCGTAAGCCGGTTTCCATTGGGTGATAAGTTTTCAGCTTGATCTTAGTGGATTGATCATTACTGATAAGCCGACTTTTCGTTTGTAGCAGTGAGGATATAGAGAGACTGGTATCGTTCTCAGGAGGTGTTGTACACCCACCACCAGAAGTACGAACAAAGGTTCCTCCAACGTGCCAAGTTCCATGGTTGTCCAGAACAGCTACACGAATAGGGGAGGATTGCTGTAGTTTAATTTTGGTGGAAAATTTGGGTTGGATCTCTTCTCCAGGTTCAAAAGTCAGGACGTGTGAAATGGGATTGAGATCGACAAATACCTGGATCTTTTTAATAGCGCCCCCATTGAATTTTGTGGCATCGATTGAGATTGGCACCTGAGATGAGTCTTCTGCGAATTCTGGACCACTAACCAGAATGGAACTGTTAAATTGGTATGGAGCATTTCCGATATATCTGTTTTTTACGTAATCCCACATTCCTGATTTAAAAGGGTCTTCAGTTTCTATGGCAGACGCTGAATAAGGCAGTGTCCACACAATAAACATAAAGATTATAGTGTAGTAATTCATAATCATTTTCCTATTCTATTTATTTCCTCCACAAACCAGTATTAAAAAGGCCCCCTAAATTATTAGGGGGCAAAGACGGTAACGGATTATTGAAAGGGCTGAAGATCGTCAAGTATCTGCAGTTTGTTATCCGAACCGTGCCAGAGCGAAGAGGTTGTGTTAATTAGGTTTAAGCAGTTGCAAGTTCTTGTTTTGCTTCATGACTCATGAAAATTGGAGCTGTCACAACAGCTGCTTTGCCAAACAAAGCTCCTAATACAACAGAAGACGAGATAATTAATAATGGATTGCTAAAATCTATGGCCGTAAGAGTATTGTTAGACATCATGCCATCTGTTTGCATTAGATAAGCAAAAGTAGCTGCATATGCTAAAACTGTAGCTGGCACTGCGCCAAACAGAGCGAGGTGAGATGAGAAAACAACGACAAAAGCAGAGATGCCAACTATAAGTCCCGCCCAAGCTGCAATGCCAATCACTTCTGCAAGTGGAATGTTCAAAAATGCAATGGCTGTAGCCCAGCCAATAAACACTCCATATAAACCACAGATGATTGTACTTTTCATTGCGCTGTTATCACCTCCGAGCGCTGCAAATGCTGCCCAAGCTACAAAAATAGCCCAAATCAGGGTGAAGCCTGCTAAAGGGGAGAGAGCCATCCAAGTGGCTATACCACCATAGATTGCGATGCTTAAAGCAGTTGAAGTAATTGCATTCATGAGTATTACCTTTTTTATATTTGTTCAATAATTTTTATGAATTTATAAAAAATAAAGGGGGGAATCAAAAAGGAAGCCTAACAATGACGGGGGATAATATATTAGGCTTCCAAGGATTGCAGGTTAGAACAATCCCATTGGATTAGTATCGATACTAAGCATTACATTTTTGGTCTGCTGGTAGTGTTCAAGTGCCATCTTGTGAGCCTCGCGACCAACACCTGATTTCTTGTAACCACCAAATGCAGCATGAGCAGGATATAGGTGATAGCAGTTGTTCCATACACGGCCTGCTTGAATACCTCGGCTCATGCGGTAAGCAACATTAACATCACGCGTCCATACAGCTGCGGCCAAACCAAACTCAGTATCATTGGCGATTGCCAGTGCTTCAGCTTCATCGCGGAATGTTGTTACGGAGACTACTGGGCCAAAAATC
The DNA here is from genome assembly GCA_050633685.1 of Neptuniibacter sp. Classification (GTDB taxonomy): domain Bacteria; phylum Pseudomonadota; class Gammaproteobacteria; order Pseudomonadales; family Balneatricaceae; genus Neptuniibacter. The sequence continues at coordinate 254,493 of JBOEHA010000003.1, forward strand.
TCTTCCTGGAACACACGCATTTTGTTGTGCCCTTTAAGAAGAGTTGGTTTCATGTAGTAACCCGCTTCATAACCTTCTAGTTTTTCAGCTTCACCACCGATCAGGAACTCAGCGCCATCTTCTTTGGCAACATCCATATAAGAGAGGATCTTATCCAGCTGCTGCTGAGATGCCTGTGCGCCGACCTGTACATCTTCATCCAGTGGGTTACCACGAACGATAGAAGCTGCTTTGGCAATTACACGTTCCATCAATGCTTCGTAGATGCTTTCGTGAACCAGAGCACGTGATGGGCAAGTACAAACCTCACCACCATTCAGGAAGCCTGTTACCAGACTCTCAGCGGCTTTATCGATGAACTCTTCTTCCTGTTCCATTACGTCTGGGAAGAAGATATTTGGTGATTTACCACCCAGCTCAACGGTAGATGGGATGATATTCTCAGCCGCACACTTCATGATGTGACGGCCAACTGGAGTGGAACCGGTGAAAGCGATTTTGGCGATACGAGTACTGGTTGCTAGTGCTTCACCGGCTTCTTTACCAAAGCCGTTCACTACATTCAGTACACCTGCAGGCAGTAGATCTTCGATCAATTCCATCATGATCATAATCGATGCTGGAGTCTGTTCTGCAGGTTTCATAACAATACAGTTACCTGCAGCCAGAGCGGGTGCAATCTTCCAGCAAGCCATGAGCAGTGGGAAGTTCCAAGGGATAATCTGACCAACAACACCCAGAGGTTCGTGGTAGTGGTAAGAGATAGTCTGGGAATCAATCTCTGCTGTACTGCCTTCCTGAGCGCGGATACAGCCAGCAAAGTAACGGAAGTGATCGATACTTGCAGGGATATCACCGGTCAGGCTTTCACGAACCGCTTTACCGTTATCCCAGGTCTCGGCTACTGCCAGTTTTTCCAGATTCTCTTCCAGGCGATCGGCAATTTTCAGCAGAATGTTGGAGCGCTCAGTCACTGAGGTGCTTCCCCAGGCATCTTTAGCCGCATGTGCCGCATCTAGTGCCAGTTCGATATCTTCAGCAGTAGAGCGTGGGATTTCGCAAATAACGTCGCCATTAACGGGAGTTGTGTTTGTGAAATATTGACCTTTAACAGGTGGCGTCCATTTACCGTTGATAAAGTTCTCGTAGCGTTCTTTAAAGGATACGATAGATCCTTCTGTTCCCGGTTGGGCGTAAATCATTGTTTAATCCTCTTTCTGTTATTTTCATCATCGTTAAGATGTTGGGTTTTTTTCACAAAAGGCTATTAGCAGGTTCTGTGCCAATAGCTTTTTTGTTTTTATCTTCTTGATTTAAAAGGATTAAAGTTAAGGTGTTGCAAAAATTGGAAGTGTTGCCAAAAAAGCTAAACGCAACAAAATAAAACATCTGTGGCATTTACAATCTGGCAGATCGAAGAATAAAAAAGCCCTCAGAAAGAGGGCTTTGGAACTTAAGAATGGTAGTGATTAAAGAGCTTTTTCACTCCAGGCTGCCAGTACTTCATCCACTGTTTTCAGTGCAGGAATTGGCAGAGCATGGTTAACCACCGCTTTAACGTTACCACCGGTATATTCTGGTAGTCGGTTCTCCCACATCGCCTGATGAAGCGTTGGTAGGTCTTCCCATTCGCCCATGTAGGTTTCCGGGATCTCCAGAGAACCGCCATTGATCATACGGTTCAGACCAACAACCTCAGCAGCGTTACACAGATGGGTGCCAATGATGCTTGCACTTGGCATCAGAATCTTTCTCTGACGCATCCACACCTGAGGAGCGTAGAAGCTGTAGCGGCGCTGGCTCATATCTCCGATGTAGAGGATACGACCCTCATAGGCTTTCACCATCATGCTGGTGATAAACAGACTATCGCTGTGTGCCCGTTCGAAGATAATGCTCGGCTGACCTTTCGGGTTTTCAGCGGATTGCAGCAGTTTGCCTACCACTTTACCGATCGGTTTCAGACAGTTTTCGCTCATCAGTCGAACCGTCTCTTTAAACGCAGCGGTTTCTTTGTTCGGGTCAGGCAGATGAGGCATCGTCTCAGGCCAGATGAAGTCCGGGGAACGACGTTTAATCTCTGCAATACTTACAGCGCCCTGAATCGCATCGCCATACCCTAGCGAAAGAACAAAGTCCCTTTCCGCGTCAGTATCGGTTACCACAACAATACGCAGACCGATAGAACGAGAGGCTTCAATTGCGTTTAGCGCATCGTTATCACGCACCTCTGAACCCGTGCCATAGAAGATGACACAACCTTCGCCGGGTTTAGCTTCAGCCTGACGCAGCAGGGTATTGGCCTCAATGGTTCCCGGTTTACCCATAAAGGTCATCTGGTAACCAGAACTTGCGCCGAAGTAGGTGATTTTGCCGCCCGGTGCCAACGCCTGGAAACTACGTGGGAAACAATCCTGACCAGCATGGGATAGTGCGTGAGTGCACAACTTACCATCGTTACTGGCTCTTACAGCATCAAGGAAAACCTCGCCCGCTTTTTCCCACTCAGCCCATTGTGACGGATCAGCTGGGATCTGTTGGAAGCACTCTTTAATTCCCGCCTGAGTACGGTTAACCGCTTTAGCACCTTGTGCTTCCAGCATCTCGCAACGTGTCTCGGAAGAGACCAGACCAACCGGAGTTGCCCCTGCTGCCTGACCCAGAGTTACTGCCCAGGCACCTGTACCTGTCGCGGCACCCTCTACGAACACCTGATCACCATGACCTAGCTTCAATGCATTAAACAGGGCACGGTAAGAGGTGCCTGCAGCGAGGATATAACTGCCCGCATTTTCGATACTGATATCGTTTGGCGGTGTAAACAGCTGCGGTCCATCGGCCACCATAAACTGCTGATGCGAGCCGTCAGGCGTCTGGTAGCCCTGGTTGTAGAAGTTGGTAAACATCGGATCTTCACCAGAGGCTGGGTCGAGCAGATCAGAAACGCCTGAATAAATTGAGACCAGTTTACCTACGCTGAGTCGTCCCTCTTCTTGCAAAGCTTCACCCAATGCGACGACGATGCCTACACCACCAGAGCCGGTAACATGGATATCTTCATCATGCTCATCAAACAGAGAGATTGGGATGCCTGAAATTGCCCAGCAATCGTTGTAGTTAACCTCAGAGGCGAGTACATAAACCAGAGCCTGGTTGGCTGCAGGCTGCGGTACTGGAATAATCACCTCTTTCTCAGCGTCAATAGGGTCACCGTGCAGATAGTTACCACTCTTCTCATCACGGACCACTCCGTGAGCCAGTTGGTATTCTGGTATAGGGGTGACACCTGGATAGAAGGCAGCACCTGCCGGTAGCAGCATATTCTCTTTGATCAGACGATCTTTACAGCTAATTTCCAAACGTGGGCGACTAGGTAGAGCAGGTGATTTCTTATCCATAAATAGCTGGATTCCTTTCTTACCTCCGTTTTGCGGGTCCATCACATAGTTGGTGAACTGCTCAATCTCTTCGGTGAGACCCTGCTTAAACCCTTGGCGGAAGCCCATCTCAACCAGATTAATGATGGTTTGTGCCACAGGACCTCTTCCGCATTCTTGTGCAGCCTGTAAGCAATTACTTACATACTCATTGTTTAGTGCATCGGGGTAGAATAGACTTGGCTCATTCCAACTAGCTACCTGTTTATGTCTGCGTTGCATCGCTTCATGCAGTAACCCTTTACCTGTTAACGCGGCTTCACGGGCTAACTGTTGAGCTTTAGACAAAATATTCTCGCTATTATGGGTCACCATATCTAGCAAACCTATAGCACAAGCTTTATCCCCTTTAATTTGGCGCCCAGAGATCAACATAGACAGCGCATCGATAATGCCATGCATTGGAGTGACCTGTGGGTTGGTTTTAGCTTGTTCCAATAGGATGCGTGGAAGACGTTGAGTACCGCCGTATCCAGGTGGCAGATAAAGATTGATCTCTGGCTGACCCAGTACAGTATTACGATTACCAATACGCATATGACAAGCCATTGCCATTTCACAACCACCACCAAGGGCAACACCCTCTACTGCGGCAATCACTGGCTTACTCATATTTTCAATCAGGTTTGCTACCGCATGAGCCTTGGAGGGAAGAGAGTGGGCTTCCGCATGTGTGTGGACATCTTCGAGTAGCTGACGAACATCAGCACCGGCGATAAAGCTTTTTGAGCCTTTACCTGCCAGAACAATGGCTCCGATATCGTTACGGCGCTCGATATGAATCAGTGCTGTTTCCAGCTCATCGAGTAAACGCTCAGAAAGAGCATTAACCGGTGGATTGCTAACGATCACTGTAGCGATTTTCACTGTTTCCCCATCACGCTGACCTACTGGGGTGTATTCCATACGTAGCATACGTGTGGTTTCGATCAGCTTCTGTTCGGAGGCACGTTTTTCAACCTCCTGCCATTTGGCAACAGCAGTTTTGATCTCTTCCAGACACTCAGGGTTACGCAGAGTGGAGGTGTCCCCTAACTCTTCACCCAACACGATCGACTTAAGGAAACGGCGCATATATTTGCCGCTACGAGTTTCCGGGAATTCAGACAGAGTGATGAAGTCCGATGGCACTGCTACAGCACCTTTTTCTTCGCGAACCAAAGCAGAAAGGCGTTTCTCATCGTCGCGAGTGATTTTGTGACCCGGAGAGGCAAGCAAAAATGCTAGAGGTGTCAGACCTTTCTCGCGGTGTGGCGCACCTATAACGATACAGTTACCCACTGGAGAATCAGGGTTTAACTGTTTATCTTTCAGAATCGCACTTTCTATCTCTTCAGTACCCATACGATGACCGGACACGTTGATTACATCATCGGAACGACCGTGTAGTGAGAAACTACCATCTTCATATTTACGCGCAAAGTCCCCCTGAATATAGATATCCAATGGATTACCTTCTGCATCCTTGTAGTGGCTGAAATACTGCTTCTTGAAGCGACTGATATCACCTTGCCACTCTGGACTGCCGATGTTGTCATCATCACCCCAGATGGTACGCGCCAGGTATGGGTACGGTTTGGTAATAACCACTTCACCTTTTTCACCGGTCTCCGCTTGGCGATAAAAGTGGCGACCATTCTCATCCGCGCTACCTTCAGAGATTAAAACATCCCCAAAGACCCATGGCAGAGGATAGGTATGAGTATCCGCACGCAGTGGCTGATCCGGGTTACCGTAGGCATGAGTCCAGGTTATACCACCATGCTCAGTTGCCCAGTAGGAGTTAATGTACTGTGGTGTCATCAGCTCCATAGCGAACTGCTGTACTGAAGGGCTGGTAGGTTCAGCACAGAAAGTCGCCACTTTCAGTGATGACATATCGTAGGTTTCAACGTCCGCCCGGTTTTGTGGATCGGTCATAACCGATTTCAGGAATGTTGAGCCCGCTTTAAAAATGCTGATTTTGTGGCGCTCAATAATCGAAGAGAAGCGCCCAGCATTTGGAAATACAGGTGATCCTTCCGTAACAATGGTTGGGATTCGCGCCGCAAGGCTAGCAGTGATCATATAAGCCTGACCGGTAATCCAACCCGGATCAGCGATAACCCACATACGGTCTTCACCCGGAACCGCATCAAAACTTATCTTCATCGTATGCGCGATACCAGCGACATAACCCCCATGAACATGCACAACCCCTTTAGGCTTGCCAGTAGAACCCGAGGTATAGATCACAAACAATGGGTACTCTGCATCAACCGCCAGTGGAGCATTGTCGCTTTTCCAGAGCGCATTTACTAACTCACTGTCATTGAGTGCATGTAACTCTTCACGGCTCATATCGCAACCTGCCAGAATCTGAGATTCAGCTTCTGTTAGTAGTTCATGAGCATAGACATCACGCTCTTTGTTCCACGGCATATCGTTGATACCGGCATGGTCAACAACAATAACTTTCTTCACCCGTGATGGTGACTTGGACAGCGCTTCAGCAAAGTTAGCACGGGTATCGGCAGTTTCCTGAGCACTTAGTTTCTCTTCGTGCAGGATCTTACCTACCTCACGCATAACATCTGCACGGGTAATGGTGATCTCATCTTGAAGGGCGGCGCTGCAGTGTTCAACGATGCGGTCACGCAGCGCTTTATCAGTATCAACTGTTGCCAGAATCTCTAGCGCAGTCACTGTACTGATGTAGTTATCCAAGGCAGGGTCGGTATAAACCTCTTTGAAGCCAACAACTTCAGCGTTGCGTGACGCACCATCTGCTGTGATAACTACACTCGCACCCGAGTTCTCGATACGGTCAGACAGGGTCTTATCTGAGAAACCGCCAAAAACCGGGGTGTAGATAATGCCCAAACGTTTAGCGGCTTGAGTCCAGACCAACTGCTCAAGAATATTTGGCATATTCAGGGCGATTCGGTCACCTTTACTCAGGCCAAGGTTTTTAAGGGCTTGTGCTGCATAAACAGAATCGATCAGTAACTGCTTGCGGCTCATCGTACGGTGGTCAACGGGGCCGCCTTTGCCATTGTTGGCAGAAGGGTCCCAGCGGTCGCCTTCGTACCAGAAAGCAGCTTCATCACCGAAGCCATTAATAACGTGACGATCAACCTCGTTAAACGCAGCGTTAGTTAAACCGCCACTAAACCAGCGATAGAAAGGTGCATCGGAATCATCAAGGCTGGATTTCCAGGGAGTCCACTCTGTGAGTCTTGTCTCTTTACCAGTCTCTACATCGATACCGTGCCAGTTCTCCTCGCTGTTCTGAATAAACCAAGCTTTCTTTTCCGGGTGAAACCAATGAATTGTTTTCGCCGCAATATCAGCGTGGAATTCGCCAAGATTATCCTCACACTGCTGTCTCTGTTTTTCCCAATCACTAGAGGACTGAATTGGATTTACCAAAATCGTGTCTGGAACCGGAGGAGTGTAGATATTATTTTTTATTGCTTTATTCATACTATACCCAATTTAAAGTTAAACTTTTGTCTTATTTTTTGGGTTTAAGCAATAAATGGGCCTAATAATTTTTAATGATATAACTCATTGATATAGCTGAATTATTTTTATTTTTATGTAGTATTTCTACTTTCTAAAGAGTACAAGTGTTGCTATATGTAGTTTTTTTATCATTTTCATAGTTTTATTTTAATTAATTTGGAATTTTATTACCTAGTTGGCGTATTAAAAAATATGGTTACTAACTTTAATAAAAAAGGCACTAAAATTAGTGCCTTAACTATCTTATATTTAATAAAAGTTTATTCGTTTTAAAAAATATGATTAGGTTGGTCAATGTCAAATTTCTTCATTTGACGATAAATGGTTGATCGGCTAGTCCCCAGCTCTTCAGCGGCATTGGTTATGCTCCACTTGTGACGTTTTAGGGTTTCCAGAAGTAGGTGGGCTTTACGACGATTTCTTTTTTCTGAAGCACTCAAGGGCTCTCCTTCATTTGGCTTTGATAGAGTTGTCGACCTCAGTTCTGTTTTGAGTGGTGGTGTTTGCTCGGTTTTGGAAGCCGGTTCCTCCATTATGAGGGGTGAGATAGTTTGACTATTATTAATTTCTGCGGGCAAACAATCTAAATCAATAATGCCGTCTAGGCTGATTGCTATTGCATAGCGACTAGCGTTTATAAGTTGTCGGAAGTTTCCTGGCCAGTGATAAGTAACCAATTTATTTAAAGCTTCCCGACTAACTGAAACTTCGCCATTAGCTTCCTTCTCAATGATGGAATGTATTATATGTCTCTTGTCAGAGCGCTCACGAAGTGGGGGTAGTTCTAATGTCATACCGTTAAGGCGGTAATACAAATCTTCCCTAAAAAGCTTTTCATGAACTAAGTTGAGTATATCTTGGTGGGTAGCTGAGATAATATTAATATCTAATTGAACTGGTGAATCTGCTCCAAGTGGAAGAACTTCTCTTTCAGCAAGAACCCTTAGTAGCCGAGTCTGTAACAACACTGGCATGTCACCTATTTCATCAAGAAATAAGGTACCTCCATTAGCTAACTCAAGCTTACCTTTCATACCTTTTTTATTTGCACCGGTGAAAGAGCCACTCCTGTATCCAAATAGCTCGCTTTCAATTAATGATTCAGGTATCGATGCACAGTTGATTGCAACAAATGGAGCGTTCGCTCTTTCACTACAATCATGTATAGCTCTGGCAAAAGCCTCTTTACCTGAACCTGTTTCCCCCGTAATAAGAATTGGAATACCTCGATCAATAACCCTGACAAGGCGATCAACGTTGTTTTTGACTTTATTGTCATACCCAGTTAACTCAGCCAAAGATGGATGACTGGTTTTGGTTGAGATAGAGCAAGTATGCCTTATTGAGGATCTCTTAGCGGTGATGGCTTTTGGGGGAGTTTCTAAATTAACTTGAACTTCTTTGCCGCAACAGACTGATATGCAAACGGTTTTTGGTCTGTTTAATAATCCTTCAAGATCTTCCTTTATTATTTCTGATAATGAGGCACCAATCAGGTTCTTGCCGGTAGTTGATTTGAAATGTTTAATTGCACTTTTATTTGCACCAATTACAGTCTCTTGATCGCTGACTGCAATCAGAATTTCGGTGTCAGTTTCTTGAAAGGTTGTGTTTGGTTTAATAGATATAATATGGCTATTTTTATGTAGATAGCGTAGATAAGTATTTTCTATCCATTTGGCGTAAATGCTGACCAATTGAAGAACGACCTGTTGTTCATCTTTCTCATGTTTTGAGTTAATGCAGGAGGCACCTAATATAGCAATAAGGTTCCCTGAACTGTCAAATATAGGAGCAGCTGAACAGCTTAAGGGTGTATTGTTGATCATGAAATGTTCACTTAGGTGAACAGTAAGTGCCTTTTCTTCAATCAGTGTTGTTGCAATAGCGCTAGTTCCAGACAATGATTCCTGCCAAACAGCTCCTGCAGTAATCCCTAAGCTTTTCCAGTCACTCTCACTAGAGCTGTGACTGGACGAATAGAGCGTAAGCCCTTTTTTATTGGCTAGTATTACTGCGTAACCTGCTCCATTGAGGCGTTGGGATAAGTTTTGTGAGCCTACTTTGGCAATATGAAAGAAGTCTTCAATATTATTTATTTGCTCAGCCACTTCGTTTTTCGTCAAAATGGCTCGCAAGTCTTTTTGTGTAGGGTCTAAACCATGATTGACAACACTGCGACACCAAGATGAAGAAATTATGCTATCAGGTTTCAGGCTTCTGGCGTGGAAATGCGATGATATATAGCTAACCACGTCTTGAGTTGTCGAATTTAGTTTTGTTGTCATTTCGCTTCCTCTCACTTTTACCGGGAGGATTCCTTAAACACAATTACATCTAAGCCTTTTGATCTTAGGTGTATCATTCCTTGGCATCCGGTTTTTATTATTTTTAGTGTGTTGCTTGATTGCGAGAATTCATTTATTGATCTTCGTTGTCATCAATTTTCATGTTCTAAGCATCAGCGCGTTTGGTTTTTAGTTTTGCTACAAATGTTACATTTGTGACTTTAGAGTCTAAAGTTGAGCATGTCAATAATGATTCTATTGTATCATTATTTGATAATTTATTGGTGGTGGTTATGTTTTTGGCAGGGTTTATCTGTTGTATAGAGTTTCGATACAGCTTTTGGTTGTGGTTATCAAAATAAACAGTTGTAGCTATTGACTTAGTTGGAGGGACGGATAGTGGTTTAATTTCTTGATTTATATGGGTTATGTGGGTGTTTTTTTAAAATTATTGTGCTGGCATGGAAATCGCAGGGGAATTTAATTGGGTGGCACGCTTGTTAAATGTGGCAAGTTTTTGTTTCATTTTGCAACATGTGTGGCAGCTTAACTCGTGAAACTCACGTATGAAAATAAAATTTATCAGGAGATTAACTATGAATTGGACCAAGCCAGCTTATAAAGATCTGCGTATCGGTTTCGAAGTAACTATGTATTTCGCAAACCGTTAATAGAGAGATCTATTAATGATTTTATGAATTACCCCGGCACCTGTCGGGGTAATTCATCTTGGACGGAACCAAATTAAACTCTGCATGATGCACCTCATCCTCCCCCTGTAGGCAACAGGACTTCAGACGGTTAAAGATAATAACAATGAAAGTACAAGTATTAGGCTCCGCTGCCGGTGGTGGTTTCCCTCAGTGGAACTGTAATTGCAGCAACTGTGCCGGGTTCAGAGCTGGCACGCTCAACGCAAAATCTCGCACCCAATCTTCTATTACTGTCAGTGTTGATGGTGAGAACTGGATTCTGTTTAACACCTCGCCCGATATTCGTGAGCAGCTGGCTAATTTTGGCCCTATGCAGCCCAATCGTGCGATTCGTGACACGGGAATTGCAGCGATCGTCTATATGGACAGTCAGATTGACCATACAACAGGTTTGCTGATGTTGCGTGAAGGTTGTCCGCATAACATCTGGTGTACTGAGATGGTTGAGCAGGATCTGAGTACGGGCTTCCCGATTTTTAACATGCTGAAACACTGGAATGGCGGTAATAACATTAACCGTATTCCAGTTGGTGAAGGTGAAAACAGTTTTGTGATCCCGCAAGTACCGGAACTGAAACTGACTGCAGTGCCACTGTTGAGCAGTGCGCCGCCGTATTCACCACACCGTGACGACCCCCATCCGGGCGATAATATCGGTATCCATATCGAAGATACCCGGACGGGCAAAACTCTGTTCTATGCACCTGGTTTAGGCCAGATTGAACCTCACCTGCGTTCTTATATGGAAAACGCTGATGTACTGATGGTGGATGGCACCATCTGGACGGAAGATGAACTAATCACTTCCGGTGTCGGCGATAAGTTGGGCGTAGCGATGGGGCATCTGCCGCAATCAGGCGAGGGTGGCATGATTGAGTATCTGGATACGCTGGAAAAACCGCGCAAGATACTTATCCATATCAACAACACCAACCCGATTCTGGATGAAGATTCAGCAGAGCGTGCGGAAGTAGAGTCGCACGATATTGAAGTGTCTTACGACGGCATGTCGATCGAGCTTTAATCCCTCTGAGGGTTCGTGGAATAGAATAAAAAAGGCTAAGTGTATTATGAGTAGTCAAGCAAACGAACAGTTACCGATGAGCCGGGATGAATTTGAAGCGGCACTAAGAGCTAAAGGTGATCTTTATCACACACAGCATCCTTATCATATTGCTATGTATGACGGCAAAAGCACGCCGGAGCAGATCCGTGGCTGGGTAGCAAACCGTTTTTATTATCAGATTAGTATCCCTGTTAAGGATGCCGCTATCATGGCGAACTGCCCGGACAGGGATGTGCGCCGACACTGGGTTCAGCGTGTTCTGGATCATGATGGTTATGATGGTGCAGAAGGTGGTATTGAGGCGTGGCTACGCCTGGGGGAGGCTGTGGGCCTTACTCGTGAAGAGATCCTTTCTGGCGAGCATGTTTTGCCGGGTGTACGCTTTGCGGTGGATGCCTATATCAATTTTGCGCGTCGTGCCACTTGGCAGGAAGCAGCAAGTTCATCGTTAACAGAGCTTTTTGCGCCTACTATCCATCAGAACCGTCTGGATACCTGGCCGCAGCATTATCCGTGGATCAAAGAAGAAGGTTATCAGTATTTCCGTAACCGCCTGACGGAAGCGCGTCGCGACGTTAAACACGGTCTGGATATTACGCTTGACCATTACACGACCCGTCAGCAGCAGGACCGCATGCTGGAAATCCTGCAATTTAAACTGGATGTACTCTGGACCATGCTGGATGCCATGACTATGGCTTATGAGTTGGATCGTCCACCGTATCACACGGTTACCAGTGATAAGGTGTATCACCGGGGTCTGTTTAATGAGTGAGCAGACAACCTCAGTTAATACACAGGTTGAGCCGGATATGATTCCGGCTCTGAACAAGATGTTTCGGTTCCAGTGGGAGAAAGCCCAGGACTGTTATGTTTTGCTCTATCCTGAAGGTATGATCCAACTGAATGGCCCGGCAGGTGAGATTCTGGCTCTGGTAGATGGTGAGCGCAGCGTCCAGGCGATCACTGATGCTTTGCAGGCTAAGTTTCCTGACGCTGGCGATATCAGTGCCGATATTCTGGAGTTCCTCGGAGGCGCTTATGAGCAACACTGGATCACCCTGTAATGCTCAACCGCAGTTAAACAGCGGTGCCGCTCCTCAGAGCGATGATAAAAGCCACGGTCAGCCACTTTGGTTGCTGGCCGAACTGACCTACAAATGCCCTTTGCAGTGCCCATACTGCTCAAACCCGCTCGACTTTGCCGATTTTGGTGGTGAGCTGAGTACCCAGCAATGGCTGGATGTCTTTCAGCAGGGCCGGGAACTGGGTGCGGTACAGCTGGGTTTTTCAGGTGGCGAGCCCTTAGTTCGGCAGGATCTGATCGAGTTGATCGGTGGTGCCAATGAGATGGGTTACTACACTAATCTGATTACCTCGGGCGTAGGATTGAATGAACGCAAGATGGCTGAGTTCCACAAAGCCGGTCTTGAGCATATTCAGGTGAGCTTCCAGGCCAGCGATGAATCGGTTAACAACATGTTGGCGGGTTCGAAAAAAGCCTTTGATCAGAAACTGAAGATGGCGCGTGAAGTTAAAGCACAGGGTTATCCTATGGTGCTGAACTTTGTTACCCATCGTCACAACATTGACCGTATTGATCGCATCATTGAACTCTGTGTTGAGTTGGAAGCGGACTATGTCGAACTAGCGACCTGTCAGTACTACGGTTGGGCGCATGAGAATGTTGAACAGCTTCTGCCAACTCAGGCGCAACTGGAAAGAGCTGAACGGATTACTAATGAGTATCGTGAAAAACTCGCGGCGGAAGGTAATCCAATCAAGCTGATTTTTGTGACTCCGGATTACTATGAGGAGCGCCCTAAGCGCTGCATGAATGGTTGGGGTGAAGTCTTCCTGACGGTTACGCCGGATGGTAAGGCGCTACCTTGCCACAGTGCGCGCATGTTGCCGATCGACTTCCCGAGCGTTACGGAAATGAGTTTAAAAGAGATCTGGAATGACAGTCCGGGCTTTAACTACTTCCGTGGCAAAGGCTGGATGAAAGAGCCCTGCCGCAGCTGTGATGAGCAGGACGATGATCTGGGTGGCTGTCACTGTCAGGCGTACATGCTAACTGGCGATATGCACAATGCTGATCCTGTGTGCAGCAAGTCGCCAGCACACAATAAAATAATAGAAGCACGCCAGCAGTCGGAGTCTGTGGTGAACAATCCGGATGAGTTCCAGTATCGAAATGAGCGCAATTCGAAAGTTTTCGCTCGACAGAGCTGAATTTTTTGTAGGTGGATGTTAATGCTTTCTGAACCAGGTCTGATTTTTACCAGATCTGGTTCAGTCATTAGTTCTTAAAAAATAAGTTTTAGCGGACTGTATAGCTGATTAGGCTATTTTTAATCATCTGAGGAATAAGTAGATGGTTTGAACCAGGTATATAAAGCATATCCGCACTACCTTGGTCTAGTTCAAGGACGGTATTTATGGAGCCATTTTTATCGATCTTGAGAATCTTGCCATTCATCCAGTCGCTGACCATATAAGTCTCATTATCAATTTTGACGAGGCCATCAAGATTACCGATGGGATTGTTGTTTATAAGGTCGGATATTTTTTTATCCTGTAATGAGATCGATTGGATATGACCGGGAATTTCAGTAATCCAACTAGAATCCCGGGTTTTTCCCCAACTGGTGACTAAAAGCCTATTATCCTCAATATAAAGTCCGTTTGGGTTTTCAAGAAGTGGGTCTTCCAGCCATAAATGCCAATCACCATCACTTAAAAGGTAAATCCGGTTGTTAGCTGTATCGGATACATAAATACTCCCTTGCTTGTCTACGGCAACATCATTTAAAAAAGCTTCTTTTGGTACTTTAAAGCGCTTAGTAATTGTTTTTGTATTGATGTCAATTTCTAAAAGCTCGTTTATGTCTGCAACGTATAGTTTCCCTAAATGGCTAATCATGCCTTTCGGGGCGTTTAAGCCATCTATCCACTTAAGCTCTTTAATTTTTCCACTCATACTGATAATGGAAATGAAACCGTTTCCGTCAAAAGCACTGGGCTGGCCATTGATATTGGAAACATAGAAGCCGCTCCCGTCCTCAGTTTGTACTATGGATTCTGGTTGCTTTAGCCCTCCGTTTATTTGCCAGTTTTGATCTAACTTAGTTGCGTAGCAAGAAGAGCAAGATATTAGTAACGCTGCTAGACCTACTGAAATATATCTCATTATTTTTCCTAGATTAGGTTGCTTAATTAACATTGTCTATTCAGCAAAAGTTATGCCGCTTGGGTTAGAGCTTGATTGTGAAACCCATTAAATAATAAATAGCTCTTGGGATGATGTGATTTCAGGTAGTTAGGAAGGCAGCTTTTAAAATTATATTTTGAGCGATCATGATTTAGTACTTAGAGAGTCGCAACGTCTGTTGCAATTGTTGCGTGTTCAATTATTTGTGTGAAACAAAAAGCAACAGTGTTTGTCGAAATATTGAATTTAATTAACATTTTGAAAATAAAGGATATTTGTTGAAATTTTTGGTCTTGTAAATATGTGGCACAGGATTTGCGGAATGGGCTTTGCCAGTATTTATTCTGGTTCAAGATAATAAAAGCGCTGTGGAGTGATCCAGCTTTACAGTAAAGATTTTAAACTTTCTTGACTGATGAGAAGTGTAAAATGAAAAAAATAATATTAGCCGCAGCAGCGGTAGCTGCTTTTCCTGTACTGGCCGCAGCGCCGGTTCCTCCTGCGGGAGCAGAAGGCCCTAGCTTGAATGATCTCAAAGCTGATCCAACAAACACTCAAGAAGTACTGACATATGGTATGGGGTGGGGTCAACAGCGTTATAGTCCCCTGAAGCAGATTAATTTGAGCAATGTTAAAAATCTAGTTCCAGTTTGGAGCTACAGTTTGGCTGACAAACGCGCCCAGTCTACACAGCCACTTGTTAAAGATGGTGTGATGTATATCACTAATCATAACAGCACTGTAGCGGTTGATGCGGTGACAGGTCACCAGATCTGGAAGCAGACTTTCGATTACGATCCAGCGGTACCAGGTATTGTTTGCTGTGGTAACCATAACCGTGGCCCTGCTATCTACAACGGCCGTCTGTACCGTACAACTCTGGATGCACACGTTATCGCTCTGGACCTGAAAACAGGTGAAGAGATCTGGCGTTCTAAAGCGGCTGACTACAAAGATGGTTACTCCATGACTGTAGCGCCTCTAATTGCTAAAGGTGTTGTTATTACGGGTATCTCTGGTGCGGAATACGGTACGCGTGGTTTCCTAGATGGTTGGGATGCAAAATCTGGTAAGCACCTGTGGCGTAAGCATACTACAGCCGCTCCAGACGAAGAGGGTGGTGATACTTGGTTGCCGGGTCGTTATGAGCGTGGTGGTGCATCTACTTGGCTGACAGGTTCTTATGACCCAGAGCTGGATCTAGTTTATTGGGGTACAGGTAACGGTGGCCCTTGGAACGCAGCGTTCCGTGGCGGTGATAGTAAGCATATCGCATCTGTTCTGGCTTTCCGTCCTAAGACCGGTGACGTAGTATGGACTTACCAGTTCTCACCAGGCGATCCGTACGATTACGATGGCACCAGCGAAATGGTTCATGCAACACTGAAAGTTGATGGTAAAAAGCGTGATGTAATCATGCAGGCTAACCGTAACGGCTTTATGTATGTATTGGATCGTCAGTCCGGTGAGCTGCTAAAAGCGAATCCATTCGTAGACAAGATTACCTGGGCTAAAGGCATTGATCTGAAAACAGGTCGTCCAAT
This sequence comes from Neptuniibacter sp., assembly GCA_050633685.1. GTDB lineage: Bacteria > Pseudomonadota > Gammaproteobacteria > Pseudomonadales > Balneatricaceae > Neptuniibacter. The sequence continues at coordinate 270,262 of JBOEHA010000003.1, forward strand.
CGATACGGAAATTACTAAAACAGTTCGTAAATCTGTAGAGATGGATAAACCAGTTGATATTTGGCCATCTGCTTGGGGTGGTAAAAACTGGTCGCCAATGTCTTATGACCCAGAGTCTAAGTTGGTTTACGCAAACACTCTGAACTTCGGTTTCCCATACCGTCCAATCCAGCCTAAATACCGTGCCGGTACTTTCTACATCGGTATGGAATGGGCAGGCTTTAGCTGGCCTGAGAACAACGAACGCGGCATCCTGCGTGCGATTGATCCTCTGACAGGTAAAGCTAAGTGGTCAACTCCTTTCGAAATTCCAAACTTTGCCGGAACTATGAACACTGCTGGTGACCTGCTATTCACCGGTGCCCTGACAGGTGAGTTCATGGCGTTTAACAAGAAGAACGGTAAGAAAGTGTGGGAGCACAAAACAGGCTCAGGCATCGTAAGTATGCCAATCACTTACGATGTTGACGGCATTCAGTACGTAACCATCGTTTCTGGTGTTGGTGGTGTATACCCACTGTACTCAGGTGATGAGCGTATGACGAATGTACCTGCGGGTGGTTCTGTTACTACTTACGCTCTGTTCGATAAATCTTACGCAAACCGTTAAGCACAACTGTAGTAATGGAAAGGGGCTTGTCGCTCATACTAGCCCCTTTTTTAGGTACGAAAATGAAACTAAAAAAAATAAATCTTAATTCGATTCTGGTAGTAGGTGCTTTTGCTGTGGCTTTAGCGGCAAATGCATCTGGAGTATCCAATAATGAACAAACTCAACGTGTAGAGGCTCAGGCTACAGGGGCTCATGTTGCGGAAGCGAAAACGGAGAGTGCAACGGAATATGACCTTGCAATAGCGAAAGAGGGTAAGGACGTTTACAACACTTTCTGCGTTCGTTGTCACGGCCCGAACATGGTTAACCCAGGCACTATCACGTATGACCTTCGTAAATTCCCCCATGATGAAAAAGACCGTTTCCTCAATTCCGTAACAAACGGGAAAAGGCAGATGCCACCTTGGGGGCATATCTTAACCAAAGAAGAAATCAACTCTATTTGGGACTATGTGTTAACCAAAGGGGAAATCTAATGTTTACATTAAATAATTATAAAAAAATTGCTGCAGTGGGTATAGCGATCACTTTTAGTATTCCAGCATTTTCTAAAGATGAACTACGTGTTTGCCTTCAAGAAGATAGCGCTCCTTACTCATATAAAATTAAAACTGAGAAGAAAGGCTTTGATGTTGATTTGGTTAGTGAAATAGCTAAAAAGATGGATCGAACTTTAAAGCTGGTCTGGTTTGAAGGTGAAGTAGAAAGAGAGAGTAGTGATGCTCTTGATGCTAATGCATTGCTTTCAAAAGGGAAATGCGATTTGGTGAGCGGTTATGCGCTTTTTGAAGGCTCCCTTGGCCGTCCTCCTGTTGAAAAATCTCGTTTGCCTGATATTGAGGGAGAACCTCGGTCTAAAAAATGGATTACGCTAGGAGTCCTGACAGCAAGTACTCCATATCTAAACGCTCCATTTACTATTCTTACTAATCAGAATTCTGGAATTAATGAAGATATATCAGATCTAAGAGAGCTGAAAGGTTATAAGCTGGCTGGCCTTCATGGCACTTTACCTCACCTAATCATGATGAGTAGTAACAAAGGGTACTTGGCAAATGATCTCAATAACTTACGTTGGGTAGATGACATCTATGGGCGTTTAGATGAAGGTAATTTTGACGCAATTCTCACTGAGCTCCATAAATTTGAACACTACCAACAACTAAATGTTGCAGAGGGTATTAAGCGCACTAAGTACCGACACCCTTTAAGTTTTAATCTGGGCTTTGTTGCATTAGAAGAGAAATCTGAGCTATTAAGGCAGGTTAATCTTCAAATTCATAAAATGTTGAAAAGTGGTGATATCGAGAAAATTTCACAACGAAATGGTATTTCCTATGTAGCACCTACGCGTCCATATGTGCTCAGAAGAGATGTGTTGATGAGTTATTTATTCTGATTAAGAGCTAGGTAAATTGTAATGAAGAAACTAAATAAGTTTGTTGTTATATTTTTGTTCTCTGTATCTGCTCAATCCCATAGTAATCAGATATGGAATGGTAAATCGGGATATATCGAGTTTGCTGATGGTTCAAAAAGTTGTGAATCTAATTCCTCCTCTAAAGGGGTAACCGAACCTGGAGCGGATCATAGGCTTACATCTATTTTTAGCATGCTGACTGTTTCTGCAGATAAAGATAAGAATAGCTATTTTGTAAAAAGTTCTGAGCATGAAAATAATCCTGTTTTTTCAGAATCAGAATCTAATCTTCTTGGAAATAAGGTTGCTTTGTGTTCAGAATTGCTGCAGCAAGGTAAAAAGATTAATTTTAGTCTGTCTGGGCTTAAACGTTCCTTAATTGGCTCTAGCTATTTAACGAGTACTGGGACGATATCAATTGAAAATGATCGGTTGAATATTATTTTCGGTCATATTCTTGTTGATAAAAAAAGAAAGTACATACGTTCCAGTGGTTCTATGGCACACGGCCGTTATCCGGATGATCGAGAATTAATGGGTTTTAAACTTCCAGTAGGTAACGATGAGCATTCATTTGAAGAAAAATGGATGTTGAATCTCTTTCCTGGAGCTAAGCATGTAAACCAGCGCAATGACTGGATTAGTATCGACTTGACTCGTTCTTATGAGCGGGAAAAACTCTTCAAATCACCAAATGATCATGCTTCTTCCTCTGAGCTGAAAGCTGAACCATATGCAGAATCAGTAAAAGCTAAGTTGGAAAAGTTAAAAGAAATGCATGATCAGGGACTCGTGCCTGAAACAATTTATCTTGAAGAAGTCAGAGTAATTCTAAAGGGCATGTAATTTCAGATCATTGAGGGCAGTATGCTGGCTAATTTTGAAAGGAAGCTCAGATTCTCCCGAATAGGTTATTCAGAACTCGAGTCAATTTTTCAGGTACCAAAATGGATTCAGCTCTATCAGAAAACTTTTGGCTTGGCCTATGGCGTGGGTTTTAGTGATGCATCATTTCAATCATTAGATTGGAGTATGCACGAGTATTTGGGAAATTTTGACTCGAATTCTGAGGGTATTTATTTATCAAGGTCTTACAGGGGCAATGTGGATAATGGGAATATGTTTTTTGGCGAAGATTATGAGCTTCTTAAACAAGGAATGAAGTCATCTTGTATCATATTAATTGCTAAAAAGGATCTCATCTTATCATCAGAATATAAAAAAATAATTATTGATGAATGTGCTATTAAAGAGCAAAAATCAATTAAAAATTTATCTAGTATTAATCTATTTGATTTGCCCCTTCGGAGCCATATTATACTTCTTGATTCTTTTTAGCATTCATAGATTGAATCACCTCCAACTTCTTTATATTTCCCCCTTTGTTAAAAGCAACAGTTGTTCTAATTCTGTTGGCACATTTGTAACCTTTTTCATATTTAACCTCCCCTGGAGGCTATGTATTTGGGTTGTTTGTGGTTTTGGCCTGTGAATTGCTTTTTATTCTCGCAAGGGTTAATCGAGATTTCCTTATAAAAATAAGCCAGTTATACCGACAGTAAGATTAATAAGAGCTTCTTATGGCATTAATAGTAAAAATTGTATTGCTCTGCATACTCACTCTTCACTCTTATGCTAGTGAATACCCTAAAATGCGTGTTGCTGTATTACAGTTTGGTACATTGAGCTGGGAGATGGATGTTATTCGCCATCATGGTCTGGATAAAAAATACCAGTTCCACCTCGAAGTCACTCCGGTAGGGAGTAAAAATGCCACCACTGTCGCTCTGCAAAGCGACGCTGCCGACGTAATTTACAGTGATTGGGTATGGGTTAATCGTCAACGCCATAATCAAAAAAATTATGGTTTCTCTCCTGTTACATCTTCAGCCGGTGGTGTCTACGTGAATCCAGAATTTAAAGCCGAGGGTCTTAAGGATCTTAATGGCATGAGACTGGGCGTAGCGGGAGGCCCTGTAGATAAAAGCTGGTTATTACTACAGGCCTATAGCCGGAACACACAGGGAATTAATCTGCAGGCACAGATAGAACCTGTTTTTGCTGCACCGCCTCTTCTGAATAAGCTGATGTATGACCAGAAAATTCCCGCTTCGTTGAATTTCTGGCATTACAGCGCCCGTTTAAAAGCTAAAGGCTTTACTCCGGTAATCACCGTGCATGAGATGCTTGAAGGACTTGGTATTAAGGTTCAAGTGCCTCTTGTGGGATGGGTCTTCTCTGAAAAGTGGCTTGGGTCAAATAAGGAACTCCTGAATAAGTTCCTTCTGGCTTCAGCTGAAGCGCGGGAGATTCTGTTGACTTCTGATCAGGAGTGGCAGCGGATAAAACCTCTTACAAAGAGCGAAAATGACGCCATTTTTATTGCCCTAAGAGAGGAATATCGAAAGGGTGTTTTAAAACAGTTCACCGCCGAACATCTTAAGGCCCTTGAGCAGCTTTACTCTATTTTTGTACAGGAGGGAGGTAAGGGGCTCACAGGAGGGGCTGATCGTTTAGATCCAGATCTGTTCTGGATGCCTTCGAAATCTGGCGTTACCAGAGTATCCATGGGAGGTGGTTTTGAATAGATTTAATCGCCTTGTCCTAAGTATTGCCCCTTTACTGGTTGTCTGTGCCTGTTGGGAAATAGCTGCACAGCTTATTAACAGCAGTAACTTACCCGGAGTCATTGCAGTTATTACCAGCCTTTATGAACACCTCCGGGAAGGTGAAATGCTGAATCACCTCTCGCTAACATTAATGCGTGTTGGGATCAGTTTTGCCATTGCGATGTTATTGGGGGTGTTGCTTGGCATTATTATGGGTGCGTTCCCTAAGTTGAATCAGGGGGGGGATTCATTGCTTGTTATTGCCCTGAATGTCCCGGCATTGGTCACTATCTTACTCTGTTATATCTGGTTTGGTTTGATCGAGGCCGCTGCTATTGCAGCCGTAGCGATCAATAAAATCCCAACGGTTGTTGTCATGGTGCGTGAGGGTGCCAGAGTAGTAG
>JBOEHA010000004.1:0-46434 GCA_050633685.1 Neptuniibacter sp.
TCGATTTAGGGCTGGATACTGATTTTGATCTAACCGATATTGCTGAAGAGCCAGAGCCAGAGCCAGAGCCAGAGCCAGAGCCAGAGCCAGAGCCAGAGCCAGAGCCAGAGCCAGAGCCAGAGCCAGAGCCAGAGCCAGTTGCCGCGAAAGCAGCGCATATTCCAAGTAAAGAGCTGAATTGTGTTTTAATTCGAATGCATGGGCTTAATCTGGCAATACCTTTTGATTATATCGAAGGTGCGGTTCACTTAAGTTCCGTCTCTCTAACGCTGGATGCTGCGCATGATTGGTGCTTAGGGCGGTTCGGTGGCGTGCAGTCGGATACTAATGTGATCGATACAGCTCTTTGGTTGATTCCAGAGCGTTATAAGCCGGAGATGGCTAAATATGATGAGCTGATTATTCTCAGGGGCAGGCACTGGGCGTTGGCTTGTGATGAGTTGGTTAAATCTGTTCGGATCCCGGCAGAAAAAATAGCTTGGGCTGGAAATAATAATCCAAGACCCTGGCTCTTAGGGACTTATATGGATGAACGCTGTGCCATTCTGGATATACCTGAACTGTTACGACAGTTTGATACAGCTTTCTGATGGCTAAAAAGATAAAAAGGTAGGCAGTGACTGTGTGGTTAAATTTTTTCTTCATTGTTCTGGCGTTAGGCGCCTGTGCAGCCAGTGCTTTTTTGTATGTACGGGTTCAGAAGCAGGCAAGGCAGCATCAGGCGTTGATCAATGTGCTGCGCAATGAAATTCAGGCGATGACCAATAGTTCGATCGGTATGGGGCGGCGTTTGATCGAGGTTGAGCAGAAATTAAATCTGACCGCAGACAAACAAGTTGAATTGGAGAACCGCGACCCTGGTGTGCTGGCTTATAATCAGGCAGCGCGGTTAATGGAAATGGGGGCTGATGTTGATGATCTGGTTAAGAATTGTGGCATTGGTCGACCTGAAGCGGAATTAATGGCGCTTCTCCATCAGGAGTTGGGTCCACCTGACCGCTCGCTTTCTCACGACAGTTAATCGTTTATCTTTTTGCTTAGCTCCTGAACGAGCTCGCTCTGATCCTGCTTCAGGCTGTATGCAAATGCAATTACTTCCGCTATTGCTCGATACAGAGATTCGGGTATTTCGTCACCCAGCTCAAGTCTGATCAAAACCTCCACCAATTCTGGGCTTTCATGAATATGGATGTTGTTTTCTTCCGCTAACTGAATGATCTGCTCAGCAATTTCCCCCATGCCTTTTGCGACAATCAACGGTGCTTTTCCAGCATCCTGGTCATACTTCAGAGCGATGGCTTTCTGGCGTTGATCAGGTTCGGAATCTCGACTGATTTTCATGTGTGGAGGTCTACCAGTTTTTTATGGATGGCTTGTTTCTGTTCAGGAGCAGCGCCCTGATGCCATTGAACTTCTGAATTGCTAAAGCCGCATTCGCGAAGTCGTTCCGCAAAGCTGTCTGCTTTAGAGCGGAGTTTCTCTGCTGTGCCTTCTTTATCGCACCAGAATAATGTACTGATTTCATGTTCGTCTGAAAGCCGTATCTCTGCATCTACACCACCCAGTTCCTCAAGGTCGAAATGTAAGCGTACACGCCATACCGAGACCATCTCGCCATCGGCATTGCTCCCGCCTTCTCTGCTGAGCCTGAGTTCGAGGTTTTCCCAGCGATCACCCTGTTTAATCGGAAGATCAAATTGCAGTACTCTTTCAAATCCACCGTCAGGCAATTCGCGCCACTGTTGTAGAGAGTTTAACTGCTGGCTGGTCACGCGGGAATGCAATCCCCTTAACAGTTGCTCAAACCGTTCCCTTTGTTCATCCGGAAGGCGGTCGGCCAGGTTCTGTAGCTGTTGCAGTTGGCTCTTCATATCCTGGGGATTAGGCGTTTTACCTTCACTCAAAAATCTTTCAGTGTGTAATCCACCTAATTCAATATTCTGACGTATCTGCGAGGCAGCTTCATGGCTGCCGGGTCTAACACCAAACAGCTGAAGCATTGAGCGTACCACAGAACTAATCTGGCTGGTTTGAGAGCCTTCCGTCACGGCTGCAGTTTGTGCTAGTTGGGCAAAAACATCTCCTGTGGGCATCTGTACAGGCAGAGCATTTCTCAGAACTTCTTGGATGGCTGGTTTATCAAGCGCTGAATTTGGCGTGAGGTTCGGTAATTGAACTTTAACAATAAGGGCTTCTTGCGTGCCGGTTTTTTGCAGGAGTACCTGAGCTCCTTGAGGTAAGGGCTGAGGAGAATTGAACTCAACCTTCGAGCCATTGGGTAATGCCAGCGTAATTGCGTGGTGAGTGGGTGGAGCTGAAATTCTGGCTATATTCGGAGTATTTCCTGTCGGTTGCGTATTTGCTGCTGAATCTTTTGCGGCCGGGCCCGCATTGCTGGTGATGTTTTGGTTTGCAGGTGCTGGTTCAGGCCTTGGAGTAGCAGGTGTGTTATTGCTGGCTACAGGAGTTTGTTGCGAGCTTGTTATAGCTGTTTGGGCTGCTCCTGATGATTGGTTAGGTGTTCCTGCAGCATTTGTTGGAGGTGGGTTGCTGCTTGCCGTGTTCAATGGCGTCGTACCGACTGATTTTGCAGTTGCAGTTGCAGTTGCAGTTGCAGTTGCAGTTGCAGTTGCAACCTGAGGCTGGCTAGGTGGTTGATTGCTGGTGTTATTGCTGGGCGTGGCAGTTGTGGTATTGGCCTTTTGTACCGAAGGTTGAACTACCGTTTGCGGGTTTATAACAGAACGTTCTGTGGCTGCTATGTTTGCCGATGGTGAAGAAGGAGGCGTTTGAGCTGTTGGTGTGGCAGTCGCAGCTTGCTGAGAAGGTGTGTTGGTGGTTACAGGGGTTCCCTTGTTAACTATCGCTGTTGTTGACGAAGTATTTGTAGCAGGGCCCTGCTGTGTGGTTTGGGGCGGCTGTTGAGTGTTTGATCCAGTGATTGTTGTAGCGCTTGGATACACCGGGCGGCTGCTGATAACAGCTGCAAGTAAACGGCCATTGTCCGGAAGCTTGCTGGTGTTTAGCGGTATTGTTGTTTGTAACCGGATATTGGCATCCTGCACTTTTTGCTGAGGGTTGGCAGGAGGTTGTGTGTTGGCTGGCAGGGGTTGATTAACTGGTTTATCAGAAGGCTGCGGCGTGGCGCTTTGAGTCGTTTGGGGGGTTATCTGGATCTGTCCGTCACTCTGCCGGTTTACATTAATCTTTTGTCCTACCGGTAGAGCCTGAAATACGCCCATTTGTATCAAACGATTGTTGATTTCCAGTTTTAAGCGAAATATTTCTGGTTGAACCTGGTCGCGGCTAACTGCTACCACGGTCGCACTCACGTTTTTTCCTACCGGTAATAGCTGATTCAGATTTCTGGATGAATCTGAGGCGGCTTCCGTTGATTGTAGAGGGATAGCTGAAAACTGTGGCAGCAAAACGTTGTACCCTAAAGTTTTTAAATTCAGTTAGTTGATGCGGGTCATGGGTCTTCTGGACGGGTTCTAAATGATCATGTATTTAAAATCCATAACAGTGCAGTGCATCATGATAATCGTATATAATCTCTCGCTTATTAATCGGCAGATTGCCTGAAAAGTATAGTTTAGGTAAATCGGTGAGTGTTCGGTTGGCGTTCTGGATGTGGTGTCTGGTCGCTGTTGTTGGGGATTGAATTTGGCTGCTGAGCTACTAAAAGTTGAAAACCTCTTTTGTGAACGGGATGAGCGGATTCTATTTGAAGGTCTGTGCTTTTCTCTTGAGCAGGGAGAGGTTATTCAGATTGAAGGGCAAAACGGTAGTGGTAAAACGACCCTGTTACGCATCCTTAGTGGCCTCTCGAGCAATTTTGAAGGTGAGATTTTCTGGCAAGGAGAATCTATAGATGATGTTCGGGATGAATTCCTGGGTGAGCTCCTCTATTTTGGTCACCATCCGGGTGTGAAGGCGATTCTCAGTCCCGAAGAAAATTTGCGTTGGTACGCGGCGATGCATCCCGGTATTGAGCTGGATAAAATCCCTTATGCTTTGGGAAAAGTAGGCTTGGCGGGTTTTGAAGATGTTCCTTGTCATACTTTGTCTGCGGGTCAGAACCGTCGAGTAAGCCTTGCCCGTCTCTATCTGAGTAAAGCCCGCTTATGGATTTTGGATGAGCCGTTCACCGCAATAGATAAAAAAGGGGTTGCTGAAAAAGAGCAGTTAATCCTTGAACATGCAGCACAAGGCGGAACTGTCATCCTGACAACCCACCACGAATTAGGGGTAGGGGATCGGATCCGGCATTTGAATTTAGATGAGCTGGCGGGAACTTAATGGGCCAGATAGTGACGAAAGAAGAATCTGCTGAGCTGGAAACAACAGTATCAGGCTTGTTCTGGGCTGTTCTTAAACGGGATTTGATGCTCGCTTATCGTAAGAAAAGTGACCTGTTTAACCCACTTGTTTTTTTTCTCATGGTGGCCACGCTATTTCCTTTGGGCGTCAGTCCTGAGCCGACGTTTTTAGCGGAAGTTGCGCCGGGAGTGGTTTGGGTTGCAGCATTGCTGGCAACGCTATTGTCCATGGATAGTCTGTTCAGGTCTGATTTTGAAGACGGGACTTTAGAGCAAACATTATTAAGCCCGCAGCCTTTATTTTTTGTGGTGTTGGCCAAGGTGTTAGCGCACTGGATGATGAGCGGGTTGCCTTTAACGCTATTGGCACCGTTGTTAGGGGTAATGTTGTTTTTACCCGGTGAAGGTATGACAGGACTGATGCTGAGCTTGCTACTAGGCACTCCGACTCTGAGTCTGGTTGGGGCAATTGGTGCAGCTTTGACAGTGGGATTACGCAAGGGCGGTGTGTTGATATCGCTTTTGGTTTTGCCTCTGTATATACCTGTTTTGATTTTTGGTACAAGTGCAGTGCAGGCGGCTATTACTGGTTTGCCACTCGGCGGATTTTTAGGTCTGCTTGGCGCAATGCTTGCTTTAGGAGTGGTGATGGCTCCTCTGGCAATAGGCGCTGCACTCAGAATTTCCGTGAGCGGATAGAAGTAAGGTAGTTATGAGCGAAAAGAAAAAGTGGATGCCCCGTTGGTTTTATCAGCTAGCTTCACCTCGCTGGTCTTACAACATAATGGGTAAATTACTGCCTGGGTTTGCGATTGCAGCGGCTCTGCTGTTGATTGCCGGAACCATCTGGGCGTTATTGTTTGCACCTGAAGATTATCAACAGGGCAACAGCTTCCGTATTATTTATATCCATGTCCCTTCCGCAATTCTTGCACAATCCTGCTATATGCTTATGGCAGTAGCCGGTGCTGTTGGCTTGATCTGGAAGATGAAAGTTGCCGACATGGTGGCTAAATCCTGTGCCCCAATTGGTGCATCCATTGCAATTCTTGCCCTTGCTACGGGCGCAATCTGGGGTAAGCCTACCTGGGGATCCTGGTGGGTCTGGGATGCGCGATTAACCTCCATGTTGATTCTGCTGTTTCTTTATCTGGGTGTTATTGCTTTACACTCTGCGATCGAAAGTGAAGTTACGGCGGCTAAGTCATCGGCGGTCCTGGCGCTTGTTGGCCTGGTCAATATTCCGATCATCAAATATTCGGTGGATTGGTGGAATACGCTGCACCAGCCCGCCACCTTCAAATTAACAGAAAAGCCGGCGATGCCTGCCGAAATGTGGGTGCCATTGCTGGTCATGGTAATTGGTTTTTATTGTTTCTTTGCCGTCTCTCTTATGATGAGAACCCGGAATGAAATTCTTTATCGGGAGAGAAGAGCCAGTTGGGTAAAAGAGCTGGTAGAACAGAAGTGAGAGAAAAAACGTGAGCTTTGACAGTTTTTCCGAGTTTTTAGCGATGGGCGGACATGGTAAATATGTCTGGCTAAGTTATGCCATCGCATTGGTAGTAATCGTGATTAATATTGTGAATCCGGTGTTGCAGAAGAAAAAAGTTTTTTCTGATCTGGCTCGCCGTCTGCGCAGGGAGAAAAAAACCTCATGAATCCCAAACGCAAACAACGTTTGTTCATTGTCTTATTTATTATATTTGGTGTTGGTGCCGCTGTAGGCCTGACTATGTATTCACTCAGTCAGAATATAAACCTGTTCTACTCGCCGACTCAGATTGCTGCGGGCGAAGCGCCACAAGGCACCCGTATTCGTGCTGGTGGTATGGTTGTGGATGGCAGCGTGAAACGTGATCAGGAGAGTCTGCACGTTGAGTTTGGCATTACCGATTATGAGAAATCGGTGACTGTTCATTACAACGGCATCCTGCCAGATCTGTTCCGTGAAGGTCAGGGTATTGTTGCTCAGGGTGAGTTGGACGAAAACAACGTTCTTCAGGCTGCTGAAGTGTTAGCGAAACATGATGAAAACTATATGCCTCCAGAAGTAGCTGATGCCCTCGAAAAAGCAGGAAAAATGCCGAAGCCTGAAACTGAGGTATATAATAAATGATTCCTGAGTTAGGACAGTATTCATTAATCCTCGCCTTTTGTATGTCGGCGCTTCTGGCCGTTGTACCCTTAGCTGGAACATTCACTAAAAACCTTCTATGGATGGGTTATGCCCGTCCTCTGGCAACAGGCATGTTTGCTTTCCTGATGGTCAGCCTTGTTTGTCTGGGCTATGCCTTTGTCACTGACGATTTCTCAGTTGCTTATGTCGCCAGTAATTCAAATACGGCCTTGCCGGTATATTACAAAGTTAGTGCTATCTGGGGTGGTCATGAAGGCTCATTGTTGCTTTGGGTGGTTATCTTAGGCGCATGGACCTGGGCTGTTGCTGTTAAAAGTGACAATCTACCTCTGGATATCGTGGCCCGAGTGCTCTCTGTGATGGGGATTATCGGTGTCGGTTTTACCCTCTTCACCTTAATGACTTCAAGCCCGTTTGATCGTCATTTACCCATTGCGCCGCAAGAAGGTGGCGATCTAAATCCATTGTTACAGGATATTGGTCTGATCTTGCATCCGCCAATGCTGTATATGGGTTATGTAGGTTTCTCTGTTGCATTTGCTTTTGCTATTGCTGCGTTGCTTAGTGGTCGTTTGGATGCAGCTTGGGCACGCTGGTCTCGTCCATGGACAGTGATTGCATGGGCGTTCCTGACATTAGGTATCGCGCTTGGAAGTTGGTGGGCATACTATGAGCTTGGCTGGGGCGGCTGGTGGTTCTGGGATCCGGTTGAGAATGCTTCATTTATGCCATGGCTGGTGGGAACCGCTTTGGTTCACAGTCTGGCAGTGACTGAAAAACGTGGTGTTTTCAAAAGCTGGACCGTATTGCTCGCGATTTTTGCATTTTCCTTAAGTTTGCTGGGTACCTTCCTGGTTCGATCAGGTGTATTAACTTCTGTTCACGCCTTTGCTACGGATCCAGAGCGTGGTTACTTTATACTTGCACTGCTTGCGATCACAATTGGTGGATCATTGTTGCTGTATGCAATTAAGGCAGCACATGTGAAAAGTGAATCCAGTTTTGAGCTGGTTTCACGAGAAACATTCCTGCTTGGGAATAACATCTTATTAGTTGTTGTCGCGATGATGGTGCTGCTAGGTACCTTGTATCCATTGCTGATCGATGCGTTAGGTATGGGTAAAATTTCTGTTGGCCCTCCTTATTTTAATGCTCTCTTTATTCCCTTGATGGCGACTCTTGTTGGCTTAATGGGCTTTGGTATTGTATCTCGTTGGCGAAAAACCAAAGGTGAGCTTTTAAGTAAGCAGCTCATATTACCTTTTGTTGGGAGTCTTATTCTTGGTTTTGCTTTCCCGTTTATCTATGGCGGCGCATTTGATTGGAAAGTGAGCTTCGGAATGGTACTGGTGTTCTGGATTGCTTTGGTATCAGCCAAGGATATCTGGAATAAACTTGTTGCCCGAAAAGATAAACTCAAAGGCTTAAAATCCCTTTCGCGTAGTTATTATGCGATGGTCTTGGCGCACGTGGGTGTTGCTGTGACGATTGTAGGAATAACTTTAGTGTCGATATATAACGAAGAGCGGGATCTTCGAATGGCGCCTGGAGATAAACTCAGCTTTAAACAGTATGAGTTTATTTTTGATGGCTCGCGTCAGATTCAAGGTCCGAATTACACCTCGGATCAGGCTCGGCTTAGAGTCCTGAAAGATGGTGAGCCATACGGAGAGCTATACCCGGAGAAAAGGTTATATACAGCCCGCGGTAATGTTATGACGGAAGCTGCGCTCGATCCGGGTTTGACCCGGGATCTTTATGTAGCGCTTGGTGAACCTCTTGAGGGCGGTGCATGGGCGGTTAGGATCCAGCATAAACCCTTTGTTCGCTGGTTGTGGCTTGGCGGTCTGTTAATGACTGTTGGTGGGCTCTTGGCAGCTACGGACCCACGTTATCGTAAACAAGCTAAGCGGGCAGCGGAAGCTGCCTGATCTGGGGATTATTCATGCGTCGTTTTATTCTGTTTTTACCCTTGGTGATCTTCTTTGGAATCGGTGTTTTCTTATACCGTGGTTTGCAGTTAGACCCAACTGAACTACCTTCAGCTCTCTTGGATAAGCCACTTCCGGAGTTTCAGCTTTCTTCGTTGTATAACCCTGAGCAGGTGCTGTCTGCAGAAGATCTTAAGGGAGAGCCTGCGTTAGTTAATGTATGGGCAACCTGGTGTCCTTCGTGTAAAGAAGAGCATGCGCAGTTGAACCGGATAAAAGCTGAAGGTTATAAAGTCATCGGTATTAATTACAAAGATGACCGCCAGAAAGCACAGATCTGGTTACAAAAGTATCTCGACCCGTACGCAGAAAATGTCTTTGATCAACAGGGCACATTAGGGCTGGATCTTGGCGTTTACGGTGCACCCGAAACCTATGTGATTGATGCAGAGGGAATCATTCGTTTCAAACATGTGGGTGTAGTAGATGAACGTGTTTGGGGGCAATTGAAGCAGATTGTTGATCAGTTAAAAACGGGTTCTAAGGGGGTTGTGCAATGAAACAGATCCTTTGCCTGTTACTCCTGCTAATGCCGCTAGGCCTCCAGGCTGCAATAGATACGTATGAATTTGAAGATGAAGCCACGCGAGAGCGTTTCAATAAATTAACGTTTGAGCTGCGCTGCCCAAAGTGTCAGAACCAAAATCTTCAGGATTCAAACTCACCGATAGCCTCTGACCTGAGAAATGAAATTTATAAAATGCTTCAGGCGGGCAATGATGATAATGAGATCGTTGATTTCATGGTTGCGCGTTACGGTGATTTTGTTCTGTACCGCCCACCTGTTAATCAAATGACTTACGTTTTGTGGTACGGGCCGGCTGCGCTGGTTTTGATTGGTGTGATTGTGGTCTTAGTGATTTCACGAAAGAAAAAGAAAATAAACACAAATGGTGAAGATCTGGAAACTCATCTGAGTGACGAGGAATCACAGCGCTTAAAGAAAATTCTGAATGGGGAAGCTGAGAAGTGATTCAACTCTGGATTGGGATAGCTGTACTGACTGTATTTGCCATCGCGTTTGTATATTTGCCCATTTTGCGTGCTCGTAAAGCACTGTTAGCAGAGGAAACTGAGGACCGGGAAACTCAGAATATTGAGATATTCAGAGAAAGGCTCTCTGAACTCGATCAGGAAAAGTCTGCGGGTAATCTGGATGAACAGGATTACAATACTCTGAAAACAGAGTTGGAACGTAACCTTCTCACGGATGTTCAAGGTAAGAGTGGGGAGAAATTACAGCTCAAGCTCACTGCCCAATCTTTGGTAACCGTTACATTACTGGCCTTATTGATCCCAGTATCTGCGATCGGTCTTTATTCCATCTACGGGCGAGCTCCTGATCTTGAAATTTCTCTGCAACAACCTGTAGATCCTTTTAACGGTCAGCAACCGACACTGGAAGAAGCCATTGCACAGTTAGAAATGGAACTGAAAAGTCAGCCGGAAAACGCTGAGGGCTGGTTTCTACTTGCTACAACCTACCTGAATCAAGGCCGCTTTGCTGAAAGTGCAAACTCGTTTAGAAAAGTGCTAGAAATACTGCCTGAAGATGCGCCTCAATACGCAGGTGTCATGGGGCAGCTGGCTCAGGCGTTATTCTTCCAGAATGGAAATCAGGTTACAGATGATGTCAGAGTTCAGATCAATAAAACGCTGGCTTTAGAACCATATGAAATAACAGCTTTGGGTCTGTTGGGTGTTGATGCGTTTGAAAAGCAGGACTATAGGGCCGCCCTTGAACTATGGCTAACAGCTCTGCGTAATGCGGATGGTCAAAGCGCTGAATCATTACGATCAGGTGTAATACGTGCGCGTGACAAGCTTGTTGAAGCTGGTGAAGAGGTGCCAGATATACCTGAACTTGAAGAAGCAAAAGTTTCATTAAGAGTGCAGTTGGCAGAAGCTTATAAAGATCAGGTAAGTGCAGACCAGGATGTGTTTGTATTTGCACGTGAAGTCGGCGGTAGAATGCCACTGGCTGCGGTGAAACTTAAAGTTTCTGATCTGCCGGCAGATGTTGTTCTGGACGACAGTCAAGCGATGAACCCAGAGATTAGGCTGTCATCTGTACCTACTGTAGAGATTTCTGCCCGTATTTCTAAAACAGGTCAGCCGCAAGCTGCTGTTGGAGATATTTACACTACTATCTCTCCAGTACAGGTTCGCGGAAACAAACTTCCTCTGATTCTGAATATGGATAGAGTTGTCGAATAATACTGGCTCTTTTATAGTTGGCATTAATAAGAACACAAACGGGATAGGGGCGCGACTGGGTCATGGAAATTGGTCTGCGTGAATGGTTGATAATTGGTGGGGTTATTTTGATCCTGCTGATAATCTTTGATGGTTGGCGCCGCATGCAAAGTGGGCGCAACCGTATAAAGATGAACATTGATAAAAACTTTGTTGATGTTCCAGAAGAAAAATCCGAATCTTTCAATCCTGAGCTTCCCAATGGTGGGGCCAGAAAGATTATTTTGGATGATGACCCTCTGTTTTCGGACCATAAGCCGGCTTTATCTCCAGACAATGCTGAACCAGAACCTTCTGAGCCTGAATTTCCCGAAGATAGTCCTGAAAACAATGAACCTGAGTTAATCAGTGAATCCCAACCTGAAATCACTTCTCTCGATTCTGAACACAACTGGGATGATCACCACCTTGATATTGATGATGGAGTGATTGGGTCTGCACGTGTGAGCTCAAATCAGAATGTTCAGACAGTGACTGAGGGTGATGCGGAAGATATTGCCAAAAGTCAGATGTCAGATTTTGATCATGGTTTGCTGGCAGAAGAGGGAGTTATTGGTGAAGTCAGGGTCAGCACAGATTCTGTAGAACCAGAACCAGAACCAGAACCAGAACCAGAACCAGAACCAGAACCAGAACCAGAACCAGAAGATATAGCTTCTGAAACTGAAGCTATGGATCTGAATATGGAACTGGATTCCACTGAAGAGCCAGAGCCAGAGCCAGAGCCAGAGCCAGAGCCAGAGCCAGAGCCAGAGCCAGAGCCAGAGCCAGAGCCAGAGCCAGAGCCAGAGCCAGAGCCAGAGCCAGAGCCAGAACTCAGCCTAACTGCTGAAGATATTCCTGTGTTGGAAGATCTTGTTGAAGAGGCTGAAAAGGGGGGCTGGCAGCCCGAGTTAGTAGAAAACTCTATTCCAGACGACAATCTGGATTTTGATAAGCCTATTACAGCATTAGTGGATGAAATTCAGGAATCTGAATCTAGCGTACAGAAAACATCCAATGAACCGGAAGGTTTTCCAGAACTGGATTTGGCCGGAGTTGAAAATACAACTCCACAGGAAAAAGAAGAAGATCCTCAAGCACCGTTTGACTTTGGAGTACCTGAAGCAACACAAGAAGTTGAAAAGAGATCCGTTTTTGCTGAAGAGCAAGAAGAGCAAGATCCTTACGAAAACCTTTCTTTAGGTTCCGCCTTGGATGATGATCAGGCGGTTGTTTCAGCTATGATTGAAACAGATGAGTCAATTGGTAAATCAGAGGATGATGCAGTTGCTCCGGTTGCCCCTGCGTCTTTGCCGGACTCTAAGCCTGATCAGGCAGTTACAGAAAACAAAAAAACGATCGAAAAAGAACCTGACCCTGAAAATGTGCTGGTGATTTCTGTTATTTCTAAACAAGCGGAAACGTTTAATGGCCCTATGCTCCAGCGAATAGTGGATGCATGTGGTATGAGCTTCGGGGATATGGAGATCTATCACCGCTTTGAGCAAGAAGATCAAATGGGCGCCGTTCAGTTCAGCATGGCGAATGCTTTGCCACCAGGTACCTTTGATCCTGCGCAGCCAGAAACGCTAAGTACCAAAGCTGTTATGTTCTTTATGTCCATGGAAGAGCCTGAGGATGTAATGGAAGCCTTTGAGTGCATGCTTGCTACCGCAGAAACCGTTGCTAAGAATCTGGGCGGCGAGATGTTGGATGAAGATCGTTCGGTGATGCGCAATCAAACTGCGGAACACTATCGCCAGCGTGTGCGCGATTTCGAAATGAAAAACCTGAAAAAACGTAGCAAATAATCCCGCTGCGTTTCTTTTCTGAACTCTAATTGAGACCCGCCGTGTCTATTGAACAGCAGATTCTGAAACTGCGTGAGCAGTTAAACCTCTATAACCATCAATATTACGTTCTGGATGAACCTACTGTCCCCGATGCTGAGTACGACCGTTTGTTTCGCCAGTTGCAAACACTGGAACAGGAAAATCCTGAGTTTGCCTCTGATGATTCACCTACGCAAAGAGTAGGTGGCGCTCCTCTGAGTGAGTTTGAATCCGTTGCTCACGAAATGAAGATGTTGTCCTTGGATAACGCCTTTAATGCAGAAGATATGCAGGCGTTTGAGAGAAGAATCAAAGAACGTTTGAAGGATGACACAACTATTGAATTCGCCTGTGAACCTAAACTGGATGGGGTAGCTATCAGTTTGTTGTATGAGGATGGTCTCCTTGTCAGGGGGGCCACCAGAGGTGATGGCTCAACGGGGGAAAATATCACCCAGAATGTTCGTACAATTAGAAACATCCCTTTGAAGCTCCGAAGTGAGGGTTTCCCTCAGCGTTTGGAGGTTCGCGGTGAAATTTATCTGCCTAAGCAGGGGTTTGATCAGATCAATGCCCGGGCTATAGCTGCTGGCGAGAAAACCTTTGTTAATCCGCGCAACGCTGCTGCTGGAAGTTTGAGACAACTGGATTCACGAATCACGGCGACCCGTCCTTTGGAGTTCTGTGCCTACAGTGTTGGCGTGGTTGAAGGTGGTAGTTTGCCTGAGAAACATGCGGACATACTTCGGCAATTAAAGAACTGGGGTTTTAAACTTAATCATTTGCTAGAAGTGGTTGAGGGTAAAGAGGGCTGCCTGGATTATTACTCCCGAGTGGGAGAGCTAAGAGATTCATTGCCCTTTGAAATAGATGGTGTGGTTTTTAAGGTCAACAGCATTGCTCAACAGCAATCTCTTGGTTTTGTTTCTCGTTCTCCCAGATGGGCGATTGCGCATAAATTTCCAGCTCAGGAGGAGATGACACAGGTTCGGGCAATTGAATTCCAAGTGGGTAGAACCGGTGCGGTGACTCCTGTTGCGAGACTTGAACCGGTGTTTGTGGGAGGCGTGACAGTCTCTAATGCAACCTTGCATAACATGGATGAGATTTCCCGATTGGATGTCCGGGTTGGAGATACAGTTGTTGTTCGTCGGGCTGGGGATGTGATTCCTCAAGTTGTCCAGGTGGTTCTGGATCGGAGACCAGAGCATGCAGAGAAGATCGATGCGCCCTCCCAATGTCCTGTATGCGCTTCTGATGTGGAACGAGTCCAGATTACGCGTAGGACTAAGTCGGGTGAACAGCTCTCTGAAGGTGCCGTTTACCGTTGTGTCGGCAGGCTGAGTTGTAAGGCTCAATTGCAGCAGGCAATTATTCACTTTGCATCACGTAAAGCGATGGAAATTGATGGTTTGGGCGATAAGATTGTTGAGCAGCTGGTAGATGAGGCATTGCTTGCCTCACCTGTGGATCTGTATAAATTAACCGTTGAGCAGCTCGAGCCTTTAGAGGGTTTTGCGGCGCTTTCAGCCAAAAATCTTGTTGAATCGATTGCTCAGAGTAAACAAGTATCCCTGGCGAGGTTCATTTATAGTCTGGGTATCCCTGAAGTGGGAGAGGAAACAGCCAGAGTTTTGGCCGGTTCCCTGGGTAACCTCAAAAATATTCGTGTAGCCATGCCAGAGCTCTTAACCTGGTTACCAGAGGTTGGCAGAGAGGTCGCCTCTGAAATAAGTCACTTCTTTTCTGATCAGCATAATGCCAGGGTTATCGATCAACTGTTGGAGCAGGGCATAGGATTTACCGATGAAGCGGAACTTGAGCCTGCCTTGCAAGGCAGTATCTCAATGGCCGCACTAATTGAGCGAATGGATATTTCTGGTATTGCAAAAGTCGGGGCTGAACGGCTGGCGGCGTATTTTGGCAATGTTGAGTCTTTTCTCAATACTGATCAGTGGCAATTAGCTGGCATTGAAAAGTTATCCAAGAAAGCCCAGGATGGGGTTTTAGCAAAACTGCAGGATCCAGAATGGTGTAAAACCTTGCAAACTTTAGAGTCCCAGTTGCTTGCTTTTGGTATGCATTGGAGCTGTGAAAAAAGTGCTTCAGACACTGTGGATGCAGTGTTAAAAGGAAAAACCTGGGTGCTCACAGGCACACTCGAACAGTTAAAGCGAAGTGAGGCCAAAGTGTTTTTGCAAGATCTGGGTGCTAAAGTCTCTGGGAGCGTTTCAGCTAAAACAGATTGTGTTGTAGCGGGTCCGGGAGCGGGTTCTAAATTGACGAAAGCGAATGAGCTGAATATTCCAGTAATGGATGAAGATGCTTTTGTGCAATTCCTGCAGAAAAATGGAATACAAATATAATGAAGAACTCAGTAATCTTAAAAGTCTGTTCATTCAGTCTGCTTACGATAATGTTGGCAGGTTGTTTTGGATCAGGGGTTAAAACCGAGCCAGGTATCTGCGAACTGTTGCGAGAAAATGACGATTGGGCAGAGCCTCTGGTGCTTGCTCAGGAAAAATACGGTACGCCTCTTTATCTGACATTGGTTTTACTAAATCAGCCTTTATCTGATCTGGATAAACGTCATATCAATCCTCGTACGGCTGATTGGGATGAGTACCGTCTTCGTTCCGAGAACTGGGAGGCGGCAATCAGTTCACCTTATGATGCGGTAGATTTTATCGGCTGGTTTACGTTGGAAAGTGTAAAGCGTAATCAGTTGGATTGGAGTGATGTAAGTGCTCACTACCTGTCTTATCGAATGGGTCATGGTGCGTATCATCGTTTTGAGCCAGAAAAATATCCAGAACTTGTTCTTAAATCTGAGCGGGTTTCGCAGCGCGCCGAGCTATGGCGTAAGCAGCTGAAAGGCTGCCAGCTGCAACTTCAGGAGAAAAGCTGGTATAGCAAGCTGAGGTTCTGGTAAGCGCTGTCTATGATTATTCCTCAGGATCAGCTTGCCCCAGAAACTCTGACTTCGCTGTTGGAAGAGTTTGTCAGCCGCGATGGCACAGACTATGGTGAAGAAGAGGTTACGTTAGATGAGAAAGTTGAAGAGGTTCGCGCCAAACTGATTTCAGGAGAGGCTGTTATCCTGTTCAGCGAGAGTACAGGCCAATGCAATATAGTTCCAAAGGATAAATTGTGATTCTGCCTTAAATGAAACTGAAGGCAGTTTATTGAGGTACTGATTTATGGACCAGATGGAACAGATAGTTAGTTTAGTCGCCCTTACTATGGGGGTGGGTTGGGCCAGTGGTATCAACCTTTACGCTACTGTCCTGATGCTGGGTGTACTTCAGAATATGGGCCACATCACTCTACCTGAAGAACTACAGATAGTCGGTGATCCATTAATTCTGATGGCAGCAGGCTTTATGTATTTTGTAGAGTTTTTTGCCGATAAAATCCCAGGTGTGGATACTGGTTGGGACGGACTGCATACCTTTATCCGTATACCTGCCGGAGCTGCGCTAGCTGCCAGTGCAGTAGGTGATATCTCTCCTGCGGTTGAAGTTGCTGCAGCACTGGTTGGTGGTTCACTTGCTGCAGGTAGCCATGCGGCTAAAGCGGGTGGGAGGGTGTTAATCAATACATCTCCTGAGCCTGTTACCAACTGGACCGCGTCGATCAGCGAAGACTTAGTGGTTTTAGGTGGTCTGTGGGCCGCATTAAATCATCCAATTTGGTTCCTGGCGGCTTTGGTGATATTTATTATCTTACTTATCTGGCTGCTGCCTAAAATCTGGCGTGGTGTTAAAAAGGTTTTCCGGTTTATTGCTGGTTTGTTCGGAGCTAAAGAACCTCCCGAGCAAAAGTCAGGTAATGAAGGAAAAATAGCTCATGAGTCTAACCATGGGCAGTAAATTACGCTGATGTAATCTGGTTACACCCAGCGCTCCAGATGAGGGCCGCTGACTAACAGTCTTAGCAGGTCAGTGCGGCATACGATCCCTACGATTGTGTCCTGATCATCTACTACCGGCATCGCATTGATCTCATTTTCGATAAAGCTGATTGCAACGTCCTGAACCCGGGTTTCTGGCGTTGCTGCAATCAGCTTGCGGGAGTAGATTTCAGTAATTGCTTTGATGGAATCTTTTCCTGCTTCTGCTAAATCAGTCTTAGATAACAGTCCGAGCGGCTTGCTGCCATCATTGGAGATAATCAGATGGCTGATCTCAAGACTTTCCATACGTTTCCAGGCCGTAACGACCGGGGTGGATTCGGTGGTGGTGTGCACCGGAGCAACCATGATGGTTGATACCGTTAACGAGGCTGCTTCGTTATCAGATTCCGGTTCTTCAGAAAATTCAGCATAGGCCTTGGATGCTGGGTCAGCCGAGTGATTAACGACCTCTTCTAGTGGACGCCGCACTGTGAACTTTTCACCATCTGCATGCAGTTTGTCTTCAATATCCGCTGCCCTATGAATATGCCTGCTTCGAGTAAGCGACTTGACCCCACCTGGTTTAAACAGGGCTTCTTTAGGTGTTTGTATTCGATAACCGTGGTCGTATACATACAGAGCCATAGAATCCTCACCGGCAGTTCAGTTGTTCACTAATTAAGACAAGCTAAAAGCAAAAATGCTCAATGTTATACCTTCTATATCGCCTGTTTTATCAGGTTCTTAATAATAAATCTGCATGGGTTGATCATATCAATCAACTCTTTGGGCAATGGTAAAGGCTCTGAACAGAGCATTGAAGCAAGCAATTCGGCTGAGATCGGGCAGGTAATCAGACCCTTGGAGCCATGTCCGGTATTCACATATAAGTTTGGAAAGTGTTCCGGCTGGGCATCACCAAAGTTCCATTTTCGATCTTTGCGTAATTGGGCGAAGGTTTCTGTGAACTGCTCATGCACTGGTGCTGGACCAACTATCGGCATGTAGTCGGGGGTGCTGCACCTGAATGCGGTGCGTCCAGTTAACTGATCTTTATCAGCAGATATTTTTTGGCCAAGTTCAGGCAGAATTTCCGTGAGATTGGATATGTTTTCCAGATGATCTTCGCTGCTGACATTGCGTTCTTTGCCGTTAAGGTCAAAAGTGGCACCGAAGCATAACCGGCCATCTTTTGCTGGAGAGATATAGCCTTCACCACAGACAACAGCTTTAGGTAGAGGTGTGGATTCTGGTGCGTTAATGATCGAGACCTGACCGCGAATTGTTTTAAGCGGAAGGTGGGTTGTTTGGGTAAAACTTTTAGTGTGCTCTGCAGCACAGATTACTACATGAGTAGCGCTGAGAGCTTGGTTGTCTTGGGTGTGTAACTGCCAGCAGCCATCAATAAATTCTAGAGCTGTCAGCTCAGTATAAATGATGTTGATGTTTTCATGCGTGCAAAGGTGTTGGCAGAGGTCTTTTGGTGAAACCCAGCCTGCCTCTGGGAAAAGGAGTCCTGAATGTTGAGTTTCAGTTCCGAGGATCTCCGCAAGTTGCTCCTTTTGTTTATGAGTCACCAGTGATTCTGGGTAGTAGTCACCTTGAATCATGGATTGCTGGCGTTGTTTTTCTTTTTCTGAGGTTGCGAGCTGGACTACACCGCTTTGTTTCCAAAAAGTTTGTTCAGGATCTTCCCGTTTTAAAAGGTTAAGCGCATGGAGTAGCCCGGTGATATGCAGTTCCCCCTGTTTGGTGGGTTTTACAGGAAGTTTTGCGTACAACGCACCCTGAGGGTTGCCTGACCCTGCGGTTGCTAGCTCGGGTTCTTTCTCGATTAAAGTAACTTTAACCCCGCGTTTGGCAAGCGCATATGCAGTAGAGCAGCCCGCCAAACCTCCGCCGACTACCGCTACGCTATCTGGCTTGGGTATTTCTGGGAGGTTAAACCAGGGGGCTTTTGCGGGTTGTAGGCCCTTGTCTTCTATAAAAGTCCCCACCAGCATTTCACGTTTACGACCAAAGCCTTTCTGTTTTTTTACATCAAAGCCAACAGCCTGAAGGCCACGACGAACTATGCCTGCAGCTGTGAAAGTGGAAAAAGTAGTACCGGGCTTACTCAATCTGCCAATTTGTTCAAATAATTCGGGGCTCCACATCTCAGGGTTCTTAGACGGTGCAAAGCCATCCAGATACCAGGCATCCACTTCTGCATGAAGTTTGGAATAACATTCCGCTGCATCACCAAACATCAGAATCAGCTTAATACGCCCATCTGCAAATGAAAGGGTGTGAAAGCCTTCACAGGCGATTGGGTATTGATCTAACAATTGTGTGGATAGGTTAGAAAACTCGGGCCAATGCTCTAACGCTTTCTGTAAGTCAGGTTTACTAAGAGGGAATTTTTCTACTGATATGTAAGTGAGGTGACCATCCTTAGAGACATTATGTAGCCATTCAGTACTGGTGATTAGGAAGTTTAGACCTGTACCGAAACCTGTTTCTGCAATACTTGCCAGTTGATTTTTAGCAGCTCTAGGAATTACATGGTTGCTATCAAAAAACACAAACCTACTCTCATCATCGCCTTGAGATACATTGAAGTAAATATCTTCGAACTTATCAGATAAAGGAGCGGCTTCTTTCCATGATAGGTTTGCAGGAGTTATGGGCATAAGGTTATGTATTGTGTCAAATTCTTATAGAGAACGATTAATTTTGATTTGTTTGATGCGGTTTTATTTTCTGGTGTGCGCTCTTGGTCAGTCATCGACAGAGATGACTGACCCTTATGGTTAGTTTACGCTTTTCCTCGTTTGGAATGTAGTGGCACGCTCTGGGGTATAATAATCAAGAGCTTATGGCGTTTATGATTATGGCGTGCTTAAAAGCATTAGTAACCGGTGCTGTAAACCATAACGGTTTTATTGGGTGCTGAGTGTAGTGGTTGAGTGATCGGTTGACACGAATTCTCGCTTACTTGAGCTCGTATTGCTTCGGTTGATGTCTTCGCTGTTAGCGCGGGCTTGATATTGCAGCTTAAAAGTCTGGCGGTGTATTAGCTGAGTGTCTTTTTCGCCTGTTGCTTGGGTCAGTGCTGAGGTAGATTACAAGTTGATTGATAAATACGGACGCCATATTGGATTGATGAAGATATCGGCTCAATGTTTTCGTTGAGATTTTTGATTGTCAGGCCTAAGTAGTCCTTATTTAGGCTGTTTGGTTTCTGTGAGCTGATTTTGTTAAAGGCTTTCTGGGGATAAAGCGTCATTTTTATATCATTGAACCATCTCTCGATTTTAAAAGTTGAGTATAGAGCTTTCGGGTCATTCGATATATAATTTTTAACCTCCCATTAAGTATTAAAGAGCATAGGGTTGTGCTCTCTCTGGGTTTTGGATATTGCCGTAAAATCTCAAGATGTAGCGTGTTTTTTCTCTAATGTTTTACCTTCAGTCTAAATATGGGATTTTGGTTGATCAGATTTGTAGTGATATAGAAAGGTAGGTGTGTTTCTTGAGTGTTTTACATTAGATTTGAGTAGAGTGATCGAGACGTTTGTGAGGTGGTTTTTAATAAATGCTTTGCGTTAGCTTTCAGTAGGTGATTTTTTGGCAGTAGTAACTTTATCAAACTCAGTAAGTTTTGAATGTTTCGAAGATGTATCAATACTCGAATCTGCTCGTCAACAAGGCATAGCATTAGAATACAGCTGTCGTACCGGCCGTTGTGGTGTATGTAAAGCAAAAGTAGTTAATGGTGCAGCTGAAGCTATTATGGTAGAAGCTGCACTGACTGAGCGTGATGAGGCTAATGGTTATGTCCTCACTTGTTGCCGTGCTGCCCATGTTGATCTTCAGCTTGATATAGAAGACTTGGGTGAATTAGGCGGTATTCAGACTAAAACGCTGCCATGTCGCATCGATAGCCTACAGTTTTTATCTGATGACGTGATCGAAGTTGTGTTGCGCACCCCGCCAAGCAGCAGGCTCCAATATCTGCCAGGCCAGTATGTAGATATGATTGGCAAGGATGGTTTGCGTAGAAGCTATTCTATCGCAAATGCGCCACTTGAAAATGGTAAAATTACACTGCAAATACGTAAGGTTGAGCGGGGTAAAATGAGTAAATACTGGTTTGAGGATGCTAGGGTCAATGATTTGTTGCGAATGGAAGGACCGTTGGGCTCTTTCTGCTTACGAAAAAGCAACGCATCCCAGCTAATTTTGTTGGCTACCGGCACTGGTATTGCCCCAATCAAGGCTATGCTTGAACAACTTGCAGCTACGCCCGAACTTAATACCTACAGCCGTATCCATCTCTACTGGGGGGGGCGCACTAAACTGGATATCTATTGGCAGCCGATTTTTGGTTCATTGCCGTTAACTTTTACCCCAGTACTCTCACGTGCCCCTACTTGGCAAGGCTACAAGGGTTATATACAGAAAGCGGTGATAGATGAACTCCAGGATTTAGATGATGCAGTGGTTTATGCCTGTGGTTCGGAGGCTATGATTCGCAGCGCATATGAAGACTTGGTCGCAGCTGGCCTGAACAGCAATAACTTTTATTCAGATGCTTTTGTAAGCTCGAATTAATACGGAAACTGGAGGAAGGATGAAAGCAGTCATTTTGGCAGGTGGTCTGGGTACACGCCTGAGTGAAGAAACCAGTACGCGCCCTAAACCTATGGTAGAAGTGGGAGGTAAACCCATTTTATGGCACATAATGAAGATGTATTCGTCGCATGGAATCAATGATTTTGTTATTTGTTGTGGTTATAAGGGGTATGTAATCAAGGAATACTTTGCTAATTATTTCCTTCATATGTCCGATGTTACTTTCAATATGAAAGATAACACAATGCAGGTGCATAATAAGCGCGCAGAACCGTGGAACGTAACTCTGGTTGATACCGGAGATGCTTCCATGACTGGAGGACGCTTGAAACGGGTTGCTGATCATGTGAAAGATGAGGAAGCATTCTGCTTTACCTATGGCGATGGCGTTGGTGATATTAATATTGCTGAGACCATTCTGTTCCATAAAGAGAATGGGAAAGCGGCCACATTAACTGCAACATATCCTCCAGGGCGGTTTGGGGCCCTGGATATTCAAAATCAGCAGGTGAAAAGCTTCAAAGAAAAGCCAAAAGGAGATGGCGCACTGATCAATGGCGGTTTTTTTGTACTATCGCCAAAAGTGCTTGATTACATCGCCGATGATATGACCATTTGGGAGCAGGAACCACTTATGAGCTTGGCTGCTGAGGGTGAGCTTATGGCTTACGAGCATCCAGGTTTCTGGCAACCAATGGATACCCTCAGAGACAAAAATCATCTTGAAGCTTTGTGGGCATCTGGTGAAGCCCCTTGGAAAACATGGGAATAAATGATGTCTGCTGTTGTAGATCCGGCATTTTGGCTGGGAAAGCGTGTTTTTATTACAGGGCATACAGGTTTTAAAGGGAGTTGGTTGTCTCTTTGGTTACAGGATATGGGCGCTATAACCAAAGGTTATGCACTAGAGCCAGAAACCAGACCTTCTCTATTTGAAGAGGCAAGCGTGGGGGAGGGTATGGAATCAGAGATCGGTGATATCCGTGATTTGGATTCTATTACTTCCAGCATGCTTGGTTTTAACCCAGATATCGTAATACACATGGCTGCTCAGCCCCTGGTTCGCTTATCTTATGCTGAACCTGTCGGCACATATGCCACAAATGTAATGGGAACAGTTCATGTTCTGGAAGCTGCACGAAAATGCCCCAACCTCAGAGCAATTGTTAATGTTACTACTGATAAGTGTTATGAGAATCGTGAATGGGTATGGGGGTACAGAGAAAATGAACCGATGGGTGGTTATGACCCATACAGCAACAGCAAAGGTTGTTCTGAATTGGTAACAGCCGCTTATCGTAGCTCTTTTTTTAAAGACTCTGAGACCGCATTGGCTTCAGCACGAGCTGGTAATGTTATTGGTGGCGGAGATTGGGCTTTAGATCGGTTAGTTCCTGATGTTTTAAAAGCGTTTGAAAATCGAAAGCCGGTAGTAATTCGGAATCCTAATGCTACTCGCCCATGGCAGCACGTTCTGGAACCTTTAAGTGGTTATCTAATATTGGCACAGAAACTATTTATAGAAGGTTCTGAATATGCGGAGGGCTGGAACTTTGGTCCGCGGGACGAGGATGTCCAGCCAGTATCATGGATATTAGGGCGAATGGTAGATAGTTGGGGCAATGGAGCAAGTTGGGAGCTGGATCAGGAAGATCGGCCGCATGAAGCTCAGTTGCTTAAATTAGACATAAGTAAAGCTGCTGCAAAACTCAATTGGCAGCCCAAATGGCCCCTAGAAGTGGCTTTAGACAGAATCATCGAATGGCATCATGCGTGGATAGCTGGAGAAAATGTTTATGACAAAACACTACAGCAAATTCGGTGTTACCAAAAGTTGGTTTAAGCCCGGCTTATAGATTTAAAAATATTACTCAATTTTTTAAGGTTAGCTATGACTCCCGATATGCTTCGGCAGGAAATCAGTAAATTGGTGGCGCAATACGCTGAAATGACACTTTCTGATAAAAGCTTTGTCCCAGAGGAATCAGTTATTCCTCCATCAGGGAAGGTGATAGGTGCAAGCGAACTCCAATTAATGGTTGAAGCTTCTTTAGATGGTTGGCTGACTACAGGGCGCTTTAATGCCGAGTTTGAAAAGAAGTTGGCTGAATTCATAGGCGTTAATTATCTGATTACAGTTAACTCCGGCTCCTCTGCGAACTTAGTTGCGTTTAGTACCCTTACTTCTCCGAAATTAGGCGAGCGTGCTATTAAAAAAGGGGATGAGGTAATTGGGGTTGCTGCAGGGTTTCCGACTACGGTTAATCCAATTATCCAGTATGGGGCCGTTCCTGTATTTGTTGATGTAGATATGCAAACTCACAACGTAGATGCAGATTTAATTGAAGCCGCGATTACACCGAAAACAAAAGCAATAATGCTCGCACACACCTTAGGTAATCCATTTAATCTGGCTAAAGTTAAAGCCTTATGTGAAAAATACAATCTATGGCTGGTTGAAGATTGCTGTGATGCTTTGGGATCAACCTATGATGGAAAGATGGTTGGCACCTGGGGGGATATAGCGACTTTAAGTTTCTATCCAGCGCATCATATTACAATGGGTGAAGGTGGTGCAGTTTTTACAAATGACCCTAAACTGAAAGTGATAGCGGAGTCCTTTAGGGACTGGGGGCGTGACTGTTATTGCGCACCGGGCTGTGATGATACCTGTGGTAATCGTTTTGGACAGCAGTTTGGCTCATTACCACATGGCTATGATCACAAATATGTTTATGCCCACCTTGGCTACAACCTCAAAATTACAGATATGCAGGCAGCATGTGGCTTGGCTCAATTGGAAAGGGCCCCGGAATTTATTAAAAACCGCAAGCGAAACTATAAACTGCTGAAAGAAAGACTTACAAACTTGTCAGAATTTATCGAGGTCGCTGAAGCGACCCCAAATAGTGATCCTTCGTGGTTTGGTTTTCCGATAACGATTAAAGAGTCTTGTGGGATTCAGCGAGTGGACCTGCTGAAATTCCTAGATCAATATAAGATCGGAACCAGGCTGCTGTTTGCAGGTAATCTGACCCGTCAGCCATACTTCAAAGATGTTGAATACCGCGTTGCTGGAGAGTTGATAAACACTGATCGGACTATGAATCAAACGTTTTGGTTGGGGGTACAACCGTCGCTTGGTGATGAGCATTATGATTTCATTGCAGAAAAGCTTGAAGAGTTCTTTGGGGTTGGCTTTTAATGAATGTCCTGGTTACGGGGGCAACAGGCTATATTGGCAAGGCTTTACTTCCTCGGTTGGCGAAGCATAAAAATTTAGAGATTGATGCCCTTTATAGAAATCATGGAAATCCTTCTATCGAGGCAAAAAATCTACATTATTTTCACGTGAGTCAATTCGAACCGAGCGATAAAGAATATGATGTGGTCATCCATCTTGCTGCTTACCTTTCGGCTGAAAGGGACCTAGAAGCAACAACTAAGCTAGTGGAAAGCAATATATTATTTGGCGCTACTTTGCTTTCTAGCCTTAGGATTAAGCCGAACGGTCTATTTGTAGATACGGGTACTTTTGCTGAACTGCATCAAGGGGCGAAAGGCGATGTAAATTATTTATATACCGAAACGAAAAAATCTTTTGAACATATCGCTCGTTTTTTTTCCACGGTTAATAAAGTTAATTATTGTAAGGTTTACCCTTATACCGTTATTTCTAAAGAGCGTGAAAGTAAGAAACTAATAGACTTTTTATTAAGTTCGATTTCATCTAAAGAGTTCATAGCAATGACAGAAGGTGCTCAGGTTCTTGACTTTATCGATAGGGATGATGTTGTGAGCTTATATGAAAAAATAGTGCTAAATGATGACTTTGCGAGGTTTGATGGTGTTCAGCTCGAGTGTTGTACTGGAGTGGGGACATCTATCAGGCAATTGGCTGACGCTATCGGTTCAATAACGGGGAAGCAACTTAATATAGAGTGGGGAGCAAAGCCTTATCGCGAGGCTGATATTATGCATGCAGTTGGTAACCCCTCAACGGCGAACGACTTGCTTGGATGGCAAGCCGAAAATAACTTGAACGCTATATTAAAAAGCATTGTTGGCTAAACTATGTCTCTTAAAATTATTGAAACAGAACTATCGGGTGTGGTATTGGTGGAAAAAACCGCATTTGAAGATGAGCGCGGATTGTTTTCAAAGACATACAATCTTGATGCATTTGCAGATGCTGGGCTTGATGGCATTTTTGAAGAGACATTTTTCTCTGTATCCAAAAAAAATGTCATTCGGGGTATGCATTACCAAAAGAAACCTTTTGAGCACGATAAGCTTGTAAGTGTCATATCGGGAGAAATTGTAGATGTGCTTGTTTGTATTGACGAGGACTCTGAAGAATACGGACACTCCACTGCAATTTCCCTTAGCAGTAGTTCTCCTTATTCCGTTTATATAAAAAAGGGATATGCCCACGGGTTTCTGACGACCTCAAAGGAAGCGGTAGTTCTCTATCAAACAACTAAAGGTTATTCCCCGGAGAGTGATACCGGTATACATTTTCAGTCCTTTGATTATGACTGGAGAGTGTCTGAGCCACTTATCTCTCACCGTGATATGGAATTGCCGAAGTTGGGTGAGCATGAATGGTAGGGATTCTAGGGGGAGGGATTGCTGGTCTGGCTGCGGCTTATGAACTAGGTAAAAATGGTAGGGAATATGCTCTTTTTGAAAAGGATTCTGAAGTTGGTGGCTTATTAAAAAACTTCACGATCGAGGGGTTTAGATTTGACCAGGCTATTCATCTCTCCTTCGCAGATGAAAAGGAAGTTCGGGATATATTTGATCAAACCCCGTATTTAGCCCATAAACCTGAATCAACATGCTTTGAGACTGATCTGTATTTACGGCACCCTGTACAAAATAACTTATACCCTCTAAGTGTTGGCGAAAAAATAACGCTGATAGAGTCATTCTGTGAACGCCAAAATTTGAATCCCAATAATTATGATGAGTGGTTAGTGCACCAATATGGGGAAGCGATTGCAGATCGTTATCCTCGGAAATATACGGTTAAGTATTGGGATTGTGATGCTTCCCATTTAGGGCTGGATTGGATCGGGAACCGCATGCATCGACCCAACCTCGAGCAAATATTAGAAGGTGCTTTTTCAGATAAAATTCCAAATTATTACTATGCCAAAGAGATGCGTTACCCCAAAAAAGGTGGATACATATCTTTTTTAGATCCAATTGTCCGAGATGTTTCTGTCAACTTAAATCATGAGTTGTACTGTATTGATTTAGATGCCAAGCAATTGAAATTCTCAAATGGAAATAGTTATCACTATCAACAACTGATAAATACTATCCCTCTACCGACCCTTATAGAAAGAGCTTTGAAAGTACCTGACGAAATAAAGGAAGCTGCTCGCAGATTAGAGTGGACCAAAGTCATTATTGTATCGTTCGGATTTGATAAAAAAGTTAACATCAATAGCTTATGGTCTTACATATATGACGAGGATATATACGCCTCTCGAATATACAGCCCTTCCTGGAAATCCGGCGAAAACTGCCCTAAGGGTACTTCGTCTGTTCAATTCGAGATTTACCAGTCTTCAAAAAGAACCTCTCCTAGGTTCGATAAGATAATTGAAAACTGTCGATATGCCATTAAAAAAATGGATATTGCAACTGTGGAAGATGTTGTTGTTGAAGATCTTCGAGTTCTACCCTACGGCAATGTTGTGTTTTATAACGGTGTGGAGCAGGATCGGGAAAAGGTTATTAAATATCTGGAAAGTAAGTCTGTTCAGTGTGCTGGTAGGTTTGGAGCTTGGGAATACTATTGGAGTAATCAGGCTTTTATGAGTGGACTTAGTGCGGCGCGTAAATTAGTAGATCTTTAATTGCCTTTGTTAAATTATGAATTTAGATATTAGTATTTTGGTTCCCACTCATAACAGACGTGACAGGTTGGAACGTTTATTAGATTACCTATCTGCTTTTTCGATCGATGTTGTTGTTGTGGATTCTAGCTTTGAAGCTTTTTCTGGAAATTACAATCAGCGGGTCAAATATTTTCACCGCCCTGACCTTAATTTTAAACAAAAGGTTGTTTTTGGTGGAGAATTTGTTTCTACAGATTATGTGTTTTTGTCTGCTGATGATGATTTTCCTGTTGTCGATAAGATTGTTGCTCTACTGAAAGAGATGAATAAAGAGTTTTCATTGCTTGTTGGTACGGTAGGTGTGTTTGACGAGGAATTTGATGGCAATTTTTATCTACAGAAATCAGCTGCTTTACCGGGTAAATATAGTAGTGGAAATGTTGATTGGTTTATGTCGAACTACTCTCAGGTTTTATGGGGGGTATATGATAGGGGGGCAATGATTGAAGCGTTCAGAATAATTGATGACTCATCTTTTTTGAATGACAACTTCATCGAGTTAACTTTAGCACCATTTATGGCGGGCCAAAAAGGCTTAATTAAGATTGAGGATGTTGTGTATGTTAGGGAGTTCACGAAAAAAGATCATTGGGGTGGCCGTCATATCTCCCTGCGAGAGACATATTTAAATGACAAGGAATCTTTCCTTTTGGATTTTGCTGCTTATAGCAAAATATTTGGCGCTAAGCTTGCGGCTTGTTCCATGTCAGCATATCTAACTAAAGGGAATGAGGCCCAGAGTCCTCTTAAATGCCTGGTTGATGTTATCAAACATAAAGCTCCTCTTTTGATGAGGGTTGGGCTTAGACTGATAAGACAAAAAAAATCTCCATTAGTGAAGTGTGATGCTTCGCTTTCAGCCATCTCATTAGTAATTAATTCCCATAAGAGAAATTGATATGAGTTATAGAGTATTATTGGTTGGACTTGGGCAGCTTGGTTCACGTTACCTTCAGGGGCTCGAAAAATACGCCTCTTCATTATCTGAGTTGGTGATTGTTGAGCCTAGTGATGAATCTTTTAAGCAAGGCCTATCCCTGGTGGATCAATCTAAATTTGGACAGTCGTTGTTGATGCGTTCTGAATTATCTGCTTTAGAAGGTTCTTTCGATTTGGCTCTTATCGTAACGCCATCCGCACCGCGTGCAGCAATTGTTTCTTCGATCGCTAAGAAATTAGAAGTCAAAAGCTGGGTGCTGGAAAAAGTCTTGGCTACCTCAGTTTCTGAGATAAATCAGATTGTTCAAGCCATTGGTAGTATGCCTGTCTGGGTAAATACCCCAAGAAGGTTAACATC
The DNA here is from genome assembly GCA_050633685.1 of Neptuniibacter sp. Lineage (GTDB taxonomy): Bacteria > Pseudomonadota > Gammaproteobacteria > Pseudomonadales > Balneatricaceae > Neptuniibacter. The sequence continues at coordinate 28,244 of JBOEHA010000004.1, forward strand.
ATTATATAATTGTTTAAGAGAGCAGCTGTCTGGTGAGCCCATAGAATTTATGGTGCGAGCGAAAAGCTTTTCCTTAGCATGCAACAGTATTCATTTCGTGGATACAGTGTCTTGGCTCACTGGCGAACAACTGGTGGAGATCGATATTGAGGATAGCAGTGGTTGGTTTGCTACTAAACGGGCCGGGTATATGGAATTTGATGGTTGCGTCATAGCTAAATACTCATCTGGCAGTGTGTTGAGGATAGACAATGTATGTTCTTCCGGGATGGAAGGCATCGAAATTGTTGATCATGGGAATAAGATCATTATCGATGAATCTTCAGGTTTTACCCTAGAGGGTATATCGCATCCGGGGCGTGTTGAATATCAGAGTGAGTTAACAGATGGCTTAGTCGCTGACATATTGCAATTTGGGCAATGTGGGTTACCCACACTGGAGGAATCCTCAGTCCAACATGAACTATTTTTAGACGCCATCAACCGGTGTCCGTCATTGGCAGGAAATGGAGACGGGATTGTCCCGATAACTTGATTTATGAATGTACTCTTAGTTGGCGCGGGCGGCATGTCCGCCGATTACGCTAAAGTTTTATCGGCTATGAATGTGCCTTTTGAGGCGGTTTGCCGTTCCGAAATTAAGGCCAAAGAATTCTCTGCTCGGCATAATGTTACCTGCCTTCCTGGTGGTGTTGAAAGATACTTAGAGCAAAATGAAACACCTTCCCATGCAATTGTAGCTGTCGGCGTTGATGGGTTAGATCAGGTAACGAGATACCTTATATCAAGAGGCGTTAAAAATATTCTCGTTGAGAAACCTGCGGCTCTATATCAGAGTGAAATTGACAACCTTACAGCGCTTTCAAATGAAAAAGACGTATCAATCTATGTTGCTTATAATCGCAGGTATTACCAGTCGGTCCAGATGTTGGTGAAAATGGCTGAAGAGGATGGCGGGCTCACATCGCTTCATTTTGATTTTACTGAATGGTCTGATCGGATTGCTCCACTTGAAAAGGGCGACAATGTTAAAGAAAGATGGGTGTTAAGTAACTCGACACACGTCATAGATCTGGCTTTTTATCTGGCTGGCGCTCCTTTGGAAATGCATAGCCATACTCAAGGCAAGCTTAAGTGGCACGATTCCGCTGCGCGTTTCTTCGGTTCAGGCTTGACAGATCGTGGGGTTGCTTTTACATACCGAGCTGATTGGGATGCCCCTGGGCGTTGGGGAGTGACCGCATATACCCGAAACTATAAGTTTGATTTGTGCCCTTTAGAAGAGTTATATGTCACTGATCGGAATAAAGTCGTTCCTAGGAAAATAGACCTAGACAACAATGTTGATATCGACTTCAAACCTGGCCTGTATCTTCAAGTAGAAGTATTTTTAACGAAACCTAAAAACAGTAATCTTTGTAGCTTGACGGATCATCAGGCGGTATTCAGTCAATATGCTGACATAGCAGGTTATCGAGGTTAAAGCCAGTATGCAGATCTTAGGTTTAATTGGGCGTTCTCAACCGCTTTTTGCAGAGGATATCTGTTCCTCAGAAGTTGAACTGGGAAAAATTGTCAGCACTTCCAAGTTTTTGGTGTTGGGAGGTGCTGGCTCTATAGGTCAAGCAGTTACTAAAGAGATTTTTAAACGTAATCCTATCAAACTCCACGTTGTTGACATCAGTGAAAATAACATGGTTGAGCTGGTACGGGATATTCGTAGCTCGTTAGGCTATATCGAGGGGGATTTTCAGACATTTGCTCTCGATATTGGATCGGTGGAATATGATGCTTTTATTAAAGCTGATGGTGATTACGATTACGTTCTGAATCTCTCCGCCCTTAAGCATGTACGAAGTGAGAAAGACCCTTACACATTAATGCGGATGGTGGATGTAAACGTATTTAATACGGACAAAACTTTGCAGCAGTCAATTGATTGTGGGGTAAAGAAATATTTTTGTGTTTCAACCGATAAAGCTGCTAATCCTGTCAATATGATGGGGGCCTCAAAACGAATAATGGAAATGTTCTTAATGAGGCGAAGTGCTGATATACAGATATCAACTGCGAGATTTGCTAATGTAGCTTTTTCTGATGGTTCGCTATTACATGGGTTTAACCAGCGAATACTTAAAAATCAGCCGCTTGTCGCACCCCATGATATCAAAAGATATTTTGTTACCCCTCAAGAGTCAGGTGAACTATGCTTAATGTCCTGTATTTTTGGGGGAAATAGAGATATTTTCTTTCCGAAACTAAGTGAATCGCTTCATTTGATTAGTTTTGCTGAAATTGCTATGAAATACCTTGCTCAACGAGGCTTTCAGGCATATCAGTGCCAAAATGAGAATGAGGCGCGTGAGTTGGTTAAATCACTTCCATCAGAGTCGGAATGGCCTTGCTTATTTACTAAAAGTGATACTACTGGCGAAAAAGACTTTGAAGAGTTTTTCACTGAAAGTGAAATATTAGATATGGAGCGTTTTAGCAATATAGGCATTATTAAGAATCAACCAAACTATTCTAATGAACAGCTTGATTTTTTTGAAGCGGCCATCAAAGAAATGAAAAGTAAGAAAAGCTGGACTAAAGAGCAGTTGGTCGAGTTGTTTTTCAAAATGATCCCTGATTTCGGCCATAAAGAAACAGGTAAGTATCTTGATAGTAAAATGTGAACCCAATCAATGAAACCTGAGTTGATCGCGAAGTTTGTCCGCAGTATATACAACACGGATGCTTTTATACCTCTGCATGAGCCTACTTTTTCAGGTAATGAAAAAAAATACCTCATAGAAACAATCGATAGTACCTTTGTTTCAAGTGTAGGTAAGTTTGTAGACAAGTTTGAAAAACAGATCGAAGGGTATACAGGTGCTGTTAAGGCTATCGCTACTGTAAACGGTACTGCAGCGTTGCATCTGGCTCTCCATATGGCAGGTGTCCAACGAGGTGATCTGGTTATCACGCAGGCGCTAACGTTCGTAGCTACCTGCAATACATTACATCATATGGGTGCAAACCCTATTTTCTGTGATGTTTCCAGTAAAGGTCTTGGGCTATGCCCAAAAGCGGTTGAAGAATATTTAAATCAGCACGCCAGATTTGATGAAACTGGTTGCTATAGTATCAAGACCGGGCAACAGATTAAGGCTGTTATGCCTATGCATACATTTGGCCATCCTGCCCAGCTCGATGAACTTTTAGTCATTTGTAAAAAGTGGAACCTAGTCTTAGTTGAAGATGCGGCTGAAAGTTTAGGCTCACTCTATAAAGGTAAGCATGCAGGCACTGTCGGTGATTTCTCTGGCGTAAGTTTTAATGGTAATAAAATCATCACAACAGGTGGTGGTGGTATGATGTTGTGTCGGAGTGAAGCAGATGGAGTTCGGGCCAAGCATGTTTCTACTACTTCGAAAGTACCACATCAGTATGAATTTTTTCATGATGAAGCAGGTTTTAACTACCGATTACCAAATCTGAATGCTGCGTTGGGCTGTGCTCAAATGGAACGAATTCCTGAATTCCTCTCTAGCAAAAGACAGCTTGCAGAACGCTATCAGGAGTTTTTTAGGGGAAGCGAATTTGAGTTTGTGATGGAGCCTGACTACGCGGAGTCTAATTATTGGCTAAATGCTGTGTTATGCCCTAATGAAGCTCAGAAAGAATTGTTACTGAAGAAAACTAATGAGGCGGGAGTAATGACCCGGCCAGTTTGGTGTTTGATGAACCGGCTTCCAATGTATTCAGATGCTTTATGTGGTGATCTCACCGTATCTGAGAAAGTATCATCCCTATTAATAAACCTGCCGAGTACACCGGTCCTACCCCGTACTTAGTAATAAGTGTTGATTTAGAGTTATGAAAAAAGTCGCAGTTTTTACAGGCACTAGAGCAGAGTACGGATTGCTTTATTGGCTGCTCAATGATATCAAGAATGATCCTGACTTGAAATTACAGCTTATTGTTTCAGGAATGCATTTATCACCGGAGTTCGGTTGCACCTATAAGCAAATAGAAGTAGACGGCTTTTTCATAGATGAAAAAATCGAAATTTTACTATCGTCTGATACTCCTATTGGTGCTGTTAAAAGTATTGGTTTAGGGGTTTTGGGGTTTGCAGATGGGTTAGATCGCCTCAAACCTGATGCGTTAGTAATTTTAGGGGATCGTTTTGAAGCGTTAGCTATAGCTCAGACCGCAATGGTTATGAGGATACCAATTATTCATCTGCATGGTGGTGAAATTACTGAGGGCGCATATGATGATGCTATCAGGCATGCAATTACTAAACTGAGCTATTTACATGCTACCTCTACCGAAGAACATCGTAGCCGTGTTATACAATTAGGTGAGGCGCCCAACAGGGTACAAAATGTTGGAGCGATAGGCTTAGATCACCTGAAGCGCAGTACGTTTCTGTCAATTGCTGAACTGAGCGATTCGCTTGGTTTCTGTATTGATTCGCCTTTCTTTGTTGTCACATACCATCCAGTGACACTAGGGGATGAGCCACCCATAGAAAGTTTTCAATTTCTGCTTGAAGCACTGGATGAGTTTCAGGAATATCAGGTTTTGCTGACATACCCAAATGCGGATGATGGAGGGAGGCAAATTATTCCTTTAATTGATGATTACGCAGCTAGAAATAGTGAGCGTGTATATACTACCCCTTCATTAGGCCAAACTCGGTATCTAAGTGCAGTGAAACATTCTGTTGCCGTAATAGGTAACTCTTCCAGCGGAATAATAGAGGTCCCTTCTTTTAATGTTCCAACGGTTAATATTGGAGCGCGTCAGAAAGGTCGTCTGGCGGCCAGGAGTGTCCTTAATGTCTCTGCTAACAAGGAAAGTATGGTAAATGGAATTCATGAAGCTATAAACCGAAGCTATAAAAAACCGGGTGAAAAAATACCGAATCCATACGGGCAGGGTGATTCCTCACAGAAAGTTATCAGAATGATAAAGAATTTAGATTTTGATCCGGTGAAGAGTTTTTTTGATCTTTCTTTCAGCAACGATTCTGACTGTAGCGAGAACAAACAATGACTCTCATTATTGCAGAGGCTGGAGTAAACCATAATGGTCGTGAAAAGTTGGCATTTGAGTTGGTCGATGCTGCCTTTTCTGCAGGAGCTGACATTGTTAAGTTTCAAACGTTTAAAGCTAAAAATTTAGTGACGCACGAGGCAAAACAAGCAGACTACCAAGCCACTAATACCCAAAAAATAGAGTCACAGCTATCAATGCTCAGTAGGCTAGAGTTATCTTTTGATGCACATCAAAGGTTGTTGCAGCATTGTAATCAATTAGGTATTGAATTTCTGTCAACGGCATTTGATGTGGAAAGTCTTAGGTTTTTGGTTGATGACCTTGGACTAAAGCGGCTAAAAATTCCTTCCGGGGAGTTAACAAACGCTCCCCTGGTACTTGAGCATGCCAGAACAGGTTGTGAGCTTATTGTGTCGACAGGGATGGCTACTTTAAGTGAAGTTGAAGCAGCGCTAGGTGTCATTGCTTTTGGGCTCACCTCCACTAAAGAAGATGAACCGTCTGAAGAGGCTTTTGCGAAGGCATATTCCTCAAATCAGGGTCAGGTAGCTCTCCGAGAGCGAGTGACCTTGTTACACTGCACCACAGAATATCCTGCACCCGTCGATGAAATTAACCTTAGGGCAATGGATACACTAGCGACGGCTTTCAACCTACCAGCAGGATACTCCGATCATAGTGAAGGGATTGTTGTGCCGATTGCTGCGGTAGCCAGAGGAGCTCGACTTATTGAAAAGCATTTCACTCTAGACAAAACGATGGATGGTCCGGATCATAGGGCCTCCATAGAGCCGGATGAGCTTGCAGATATGGTGAGAGCGATAAGGTTAACGGAACGAGCACTAGGTAACCCGTTGAAAGTAACAACGGTTTCTGAGTTCAAAAATAAAGCAGTAGCGAGGAAAAGCTTAGTTGCAGCAATCCCAATCATGAAAGGGGAGATTTTTACGGAGGAAAATATCTCGGTAAAACGCCCCGGGACAGGTATGTCACCCTATAAGTATTGGGGATTGCTTAATAGAACTGCACAGTATGATTATTCCATAGGGGACCTGCTTAGTGAAAAAAGTGGGAAAAACTAAACCGCTTATTCTAATTGGTGGGGGAGGGCATGCTTCGGTTTTGGCCGATATCTTGCTCGAGCAAGGGCGAGAAATTTTAGCCGTGTTCAGTCCTGATAAGATAACCGCCCGTCCTGTATTTGAAGGCATACCACACCTAACTAATGATGAGGATATAGACGCGTTTAGACCTGAAAGTGTTAGGTTGGTAAATGGGGTTGGTAAGTTACCGGGTTCGAAGCTGAGAGAGAACATTCGCGAGTATTTCAGAAAACTGGGATATCAATTTGAAAGCGTTGTGGATAATAGTGCAAAAGTATCTAAATATGCTCATTTGGAAGAGGGTGTGCAAGTTTTAGGCAGTGCGATAGTGCAGACTGGGGCAAGAGTTGGAGTGGATTCTATTGTCAATAGTGGAGCGATTATTGAGCACGATTGTCTGATAGGGGCGAACAATCATATAGCTCCAGGAGCGACTTTATGTGGACAGGTGGTTACAGGGCGTGACGTCTTTATAGGTGCGGCTGCAGTCGTGTTGCCAGGTATAAGTGTGCAAACAGGTAGTGTGATTGGAGCGGGATCTATCGCAACCCTTGATATGCGAGCAAATGCAATATTATATCCACCCAGATCTACTAATAATTCGAGTAGTGAATACTAAAAAGGATGTTCATGAACCCAAATTGGAAAAAAGTCACTATAAGTCCTCAAAGTACTATTCGTGATGCTTTGGAAATTATTAATAATGAAGCATTGAGGATTTCATTGGTAATCGATAAATGCGAACGCCTTCTGGGTGTTGTGACTGATGGAGATGTCCGCAGAGGATTACTGAATGGAGAGACGCTTGATAAAAGTGTTCAGTGCATAATGAATACTTCGCCAGTGACCTTTTCTTCAGGTGTTGATAGGCAGAGAGTACTGAACCGAATGAATGAACTGGATATTCTATCGATTCCTATTGTTGAAGGGGATAAGTTAGTTGGCCTTGAAACCTTGCATGGAGCGCTTGTCGAACAGGAAAAACTTGAGAATCCTGTTTTTATTATGGCTGGTGGATTTGGTAAACGACTCCGCCCTTTAACCAATGATTGTCCCAAACCAATGTTGAATGTGGGTGGGCGGCCAATACTTGAAACACTGATTCGAAGTTTTAAGCAAGCAGGATTTCGTAATTTCTATATTTCAACACATTATATGCCTGATCTGATTATGAAGCATTTCGGCGATGGAACTGCCTTAGGCGTAAAGATTACTTATGTTCATGAAAATGAACCTTTGGGAACTGGAGGGGCGTTGGGCCTATTGCCAAATGACCTACCTGCAAGGCTTCCTTTAATCATGATGAATGGAGATGTATTAACAAAAGTTAATTTTGAGCGCTTGCTTGAATTCCACAATCAGAATGGTGCAGATGCGACTATGTGTGTGCGGGAATATGACTATCAGATTCCCTATGGTGTGGTTAATGGTGAGGGTAGCAAGGTGACAAGTATGGTCGAGAAACCTATACAGAGTTTCTTTGTTAATGCAGGAATCTATGTGTTATCTCCATCTGTTGTCGATGCGGTTTCAAAAGGACAGAAGATAGACATGCCTTCTTTGCTTGAACAGAGGGTTTCGCAGGATAACGATGTACTAATGTTCCCAATCCATGAATATTGGTTAGATATTGGTCGAATGGAAGATTTCAACCGTGCACAAGTAGATATCCATTCATTAGGTTTGCTGTAATGAAAAGTATTGGCGTCATAGGGTTCGGTAGCATAAGTAAGCGTCACCGGGCCAATTTGAAGCTACTCTTCCCAGACTCACAGGTTATAGGGGTATCTTCAAGTGGACGAATCCCGGAGGAAAAAATATCAGACTGTGATCGAATAGTGGATGGGATAACGGGATTAATCGCTGAGCAGGTTGATTTTGCAATTGTAGCTTCGCCGGCAAGTTTTCATGTCGAGCATTCTATCCCTTTAATTCAGTCAGGCATACCGGTTCTCATTGAGAAGCCTGTGGCAGTATCAACTTCGGATGTGGGAAATCTGGTTGCTGCTGTTAAAGGTGTTAAGGCTCAAGTAGCTGTTGGTTACTGTTTACGATATCTACCCTCAGCCGGCATTGTGAAAGAGTTGCTCAGAGAGGGAAAGATTGGAACTATCTACCATGCTTCAGTTGAGGTAGGGCAGTACCTGCCAGATTGGAGATCTAATAAAGACCACCGAAAAAGTGTTTCTGCAAATAGAAAGCTTGGAGGAGGAGCTTTATTGGAGCTAAGCCATGAAATTGACTACGCTCGTTGGCTTTTTGGTGAGCTGAATGTACGCGCATCTATTTTAAGATCGTCTGATACGTTGAAATTAGAAGTTGAAGATAGTGTTGACCTCCTAGCTACAAGTCAAAATGGAGCCGTTATCTCTATTCATTTGGATTTATTGCAACGGGCTGCTTTCCGTAAATGCAGAATATCTGGTAGTGAAGGTGCGTTAGAGTGGGACTTGATAAACAATAGTATTACTTTAATCAAGGGTAATGGTGTAGAAAGTATTTATGCGGAGCTTGATTGGGATAAAAATGGAATGTATCTGGAAATGATTCGTGACTTTATAAGGTACACAGAAGGTGAGCAAAATCAATGTATCAAGCTGGAGGATGCCGTTGGGACACTTTCAGTGATTGAACAGGTAAGAGAATTATCTTTGGTTGGTACCAAATGAAAAACATAGCATTAATCTTTGCACGAGGTGGTTCTAAAGGGTTACCTGGCAAGAATATCAAGCCATTAAATGGTAAACCCATGATTCAATATTCTATTGATGCGGCTCTATCAGCACCCTCAATCGATAAGGTGTACGTGTCTACGGATGATGACACTATTGCCGACGTAGCAAGTAAAGGAGGAGCTAGCGTAATCCCGCGTCCAGATGAACTTGCATCAGACGCTAGCCCAGAATGGCTATCTTGGCGGCATGCCATCGAATGGATTCGGGATAAGGGTGAGCAGTTTGATACATTTATTAGTCTACCTGCTACCAGCCCGCTTAGGAGTGTCCAGGATATTGAAGCTGCAATCACTAATCGCGAAGACGCAGGGGCGGATGTATGCATCGGGGTCACACCAGCAAGTCGTAGTCCCTATTTCAATATGGTAAAAGAATCTTCTTCTGGGTATTTGGAACTTGTGATAGCGCCAGAACAAAATGTTGAACGTCGTCAGGATTGCCCTGAAGTATATGACGTTACAACCGTTGTATATGTTGCAAAACCTGATTTCATCATGGAAAACTATGGGATTTTTAGTGGTCGGGTATCTTATGTTGAAATCCCAAAAGAAAGAGCGGTAGATATTGATGATATTTATGACTTTAAGCTTGCCGAATTAATTATGAAAGAAGGCTCTTAATGTGAATGGGTTTATGGAAGGGAAAACAATATTAGTTGCGGGCGCATCAGGGCTGCTAGGTAGTAAAATAGTAACTGAATTGTTGCGCCAAGGGGCAGAGGTAATTGCCGCCGATATCGATGAAACGCCGTTATTAGCCAAGCTAAGTGAAATAGATGAAGGCTTAACAAAAGTTAAATTTGAAAAAATGGACATAACTAATGAGGCTGAAGTAATCAGTTTCTTTGAGGACTGTAACTGCTTGGATGGAGCTGTAAACTCAACTTACCCACGTAATTCAAATTATGGGAAACATTTTTTTGATGTGACCATGGAAAGTTTCAATGAGAATTTATCCCTACATTTAGGAAGTGCTTTTTTGTTTGCTCAGCAGTGCGCAGCATATTTTAAACGAAAAAAGAGTAATTTTTCCTTAGTTAATGTTTCATCGGTATATGGTGTCGTAGCACCTAAATTTGGCATATACGAAAACACAGAAATGACAATGCCGGTTGAGTATGCGGCAATTAAGTCCGCTATTCTGCATCTTAATAAGTATATAGTGGCATATGTAGGGGACAGTAAATTTAGGATTAATTGTATCAGTCCAGGAGGGATATTTGATCATCAACCCCCTGAGTTTTTGAATTCATACTGTGATGCGACGTTAGGCAAAGGAATGTTAGAGCCTGAAGATATGTTAGGTACGATTAGTTACTTATTATCAGATGCATCAAAATATGTGAATGCCCAGAATATTATTGTTGATGATGGCTTTTCACTTTGAAAACTAAAGCTATAACTTCTGTTCTGCTGAATAAAGGCCGTTTATATTACATAGCGGGCTATATGTTGCCTGTTCTGAGTGTTTTTATAAATACAATTTTCCTGGCTTGGTACTTCTCTGATGAGGAGTTTGCTAAATTTGCGATTTATGAGTCATACCTATTATTTCAAGCTATTGTAATAGCAATGGGCATGGATAAAGGTGTACTTCGGTTTTATGAAGATTCAAAGCTTAATATAAGGTTTTGTGTAAGATTTTCATTACTGGTCTCACTGTTGAGTTGTTTCATTATTTGGCTTTTGACTGATGACTTCACTGTGTCATTATGTTTAACGTGTTGCGGAATATCTTTATCCGTTCAACAGCTAGTATCGGCTGTTTATCAAAAAAAAGGAGATGCGTTTTCCTACTTACGAGTAAGGACTGTCTTTTTTTTTTGTGGTGTGGCGTCAATCGTAATTCTTTATGCTACTGAGACGAAATCTGCAGCCGGAAAATATCTGTTCGATTGTGTCCTTTTTTTTCTTTTCTTGATATATGCATTGCCAGACCTCAGTAAGCACTTCAGCTTGAAGAAGACTGAAAGCCAAGAACATGATTTTCTCAAATATTCCGTTCCATTCGTGCCGGCGCTTCTTGTCAGTTGGTTCTTTTGGACCTCGCCGCGACTTATGATTGAAGAGTGGTGGGGGGTAGATGAAGTTGGCTTGTATACAATTGCTCAAAGGCTATGCAGCGTAATAAGCCTTATTGGTGGTATTTTTTCCATAAGACATGTGCCTCTTGTATTTGAGCGTTTGGATCGTAACCTTGATATTAGAAGTATGATGTTGAGGAATTTGTCTTTATATATAATGTCATCTTTATTGCTATTTATAGGCTTGAATACGGCGGTTGGACTTTTTTATTCAAACTTCGAGGCTATCAAAGAGTATTTGCTGTTTATTGGTTTTGGATTGCTGGTTAGTGGTATTTCGTCTCTATCGACAGTTCCACTTTTACTAGGGAAGAAGCGGTCAGTGTTAAACCTTATTATCGGAATTTTTGGTGCGATTTTGTTTTTAGCTTGTTCGTTCCTTATGCACGATTTAATAACAGCAGTTGGCATTGTTATGCTTCTATGTGTTGTTATACTTTTGGTGTTTTTTATTCAGCTATTCGCCTGTGTGTATTTAAAGTAAATGCTATTCATGGAATTTTTCATAACCTTTCTCGTACTGCTGATTATGCTGATGAGCATCAGTAAATATCCCCTTCATCCAGTGAATATGGTTGTTGTATATAGTGTTTTGTATGTGATTTTGCCTCGATCCCTTGCAATTATTTATGAGACTTTTGAAATTGAATACATATTACCTTGGGGGAATTATTGGCAGCACTTGAATGTGAGTACTCAAAGCACTCTCGAACTCATTGTATTCTTAATAGGGTTGGTAATCGCTATGAGATTATCTATTGATCCGCTTTACCGCTCTATTCTACGTTCTATCCAGCTGAGACAAGGTATGTTGGTGGCCCGGGTTGATAAGCTAGCAATTGTTTGTATGGGCTTGTTTATCAGCTTTTTATGTCTGGTTTTTATGCAGGGTACTGGAGGTTGGGAGGTTTGGCTAACTGACTATTCTAACCAATATGTATCAGGTAAGTCAGGTTGGGGTTGGCTTAATATGCCACTGGTTTATTTATCCAATCTTTTTGCATTTTTAATTGGGATTTATTTTTTCTCTAGTGATGAAAGGAAGGGCGGTGGGACTGTTTTTCTCGTTCTTTGTGTTTGCTGTATTGCCTTGTTGTTATCCGCATATGTTCAAGGTTTTAAAAGTAGAGTTCCCTATTTCATGGTATTTATATTTTCAACTTTTCTTTTTGTTCGTCCGCTAAAACGTAAAACCTATTTTAAGATTGGTTTTATATTTCTCATATTCTTCATGATTGCAATGTACTTTAGGAGTAATGGGTTTTACTCGACGCCGCGACAGCTAATTGAATATATGATGAGTTATTTTAATGTCCTGCCATTACATGACATGGTGGTCCTGGATTTTGAGCAAGGGGATGTTTTCACGGTTGGCTTTGCTTTTAATAAATGGTCTGGATATTTCGGTAGTTCGGTTTCTGGTGATTATAGTGATGTTTCTTACATGCATACATCTATTTTTTTTCCTGATATGTGGAGCGCTAAAGCAACACAGCAGTGGCCACTAATTAGTGAGCTATACTTGAGTTTTCCGAATTACTTATTTTGGGTAGGATCTGTTTTTTATATTATTGTTTTTCTGCTTATTCCCGTATTTTTGATGCGCTCTAGGTATTCGGCAATAAGGACTTCAGGTTTATTTATTTTTGTTTCTGAGTTTTTGCGTTTGTTTACAGTTTTAAGAGGTGGATTATTGCCTTGGAATCTTCCTTTTTTGATTTTGTTCTATGGTTTTTCTCTTGTTTTTATAATTGTTATATCTAAAAAAAGGTCTAGGAATGAAGCTGATTGAAAAACTGGATCTGGTATTTCGGTCTATCGTCAATGAGGTTGATATTGATAAGGATACGGTGCAACGTCTAGGGTTGAATAACCAGGGTACTTATTTTAAAACTAATAAAGTTCTTGCTTTGTCGGGTTTCCGATCTAAGATGGCAGCGTTTGTGTTGAGATATTTCTTTGTATCTCTCATTGCTATAATTTTATGTAATTTCACCTCCTTTATAAGATTGTTTCTTACTCTTTTTCTTCATAGAAGGTCTTTTTCAGGGCCTACACTAATTCCTTTATGTAGTAATGTACATTCTTTGTCCAATTTTAACTTCTCTATTGATGAGTTTAATCCTTCATCGTCTATGGAGGAGCCTATTTACTATAAATCATTACCTTCGTATGCATGTGCGATTCCACGTTTAAGGGTGATGTATTGTTTATGTGTTTTGCCTTTCGCTTTACTCTATATCCTGTATAAAACGCTAGGCTCAAAGTCTAGCTGCAAGACTTCATATCTTGTGAATTCGTACGATCTTTTAGAGTTGCTAGTTTTTTCTGAGTTTGCATTATCTTTAAATAATACTGATGCAAATATTATTACGGATATTCATTGTCAAAGATGGCTGTATATTTGCGCTAGTTATAATGGTTTAAAGGTAAAGATTGTCCAGCATGGCTTTATTTCAGATTCAATAATTCTTACACACCGTATACCTTGTGTTGGCACTGTTGTTCTATATGATCAGTGCTATCAAAAGATGTTCGATAAGTTTTTGGATAGTCAAGAATATAAAGTTGGAGATTTTGTATTGCCTACCTATAACTTAGATATTTTTGATGGTGTCTTTTCTGTATTACTTATTTCGAACCCTCTTAAAACAGAACAAGAATATAGATTGCTAGAGGCTTTATCGTCTAGAGTTCCTGAAATAAAGTTAATATATCGTCCACATCCGAGATTTTCAGATAACGCAATGTCTTCTGAAATCATAATTTCTAATGAAATATTGATTGATACTTCAACGCATTTTCCAAATGTTGACATTGTACTTAATACCGGTTCTTTTCTAGGGGTACGTTATCAGGCTGCTGGTTACAAAGTAATTGAAGTTGATGAAAAGTGGAACAGTATTGTTTCTGAAGTACAAAGTATTACTAGCTTGTCATAAGGGTAAATTATGTTTTTTCATCGAGTCAGGCAGATATATTGGTTTTTATGCTTTCTTATTACCAAGCCGTTTTATAAAAATGTTGGTCGTTGGAGCTATTTAGCTAAGCCTTTATCCATAATTGGGTATCGAAATATCATAATCGGTAACAGAACTAGAGTGATGCCAGGCATTCGTATCGAAGCGCATGGTGAGCATTGCGAGGTCTTAGTAGGAGATAATGTCAGTATAGGACCGAGTTGTAGCATTATATCAGGTGCCGGCTATCATGTTGAGATTTGCGATGATGTGACTATTTCTGGAAATGTATTTGTTTGCAGTTATGAGCACCAATATCAGGAGATTGGCGTCCATATAATGGATCAGCAGTGTAGCGGTAGTTCTACTCATATAGGTGGTGGTTGTTTTATTGGTTATGGGTCGGTGCTACTAGCTGGAACAAAACTTGGAAAGCAATGTGTGGTTGGGGCTAACTCTGTTGTGCGTGGCGAATTTCCTGATTACTGCGTTATTGCTGGTTCGCCAGCTAAAATTATTAAAAAATATTCGTTCGAAACATCAGAATGGGAGAATTTCAATGAGTGATACGGCTCAAAAGCGTAAGGTTCTTGTAACGGGAGGGGCAGGATTTATTGGACTTGCATTATGTAAGCAGCTTCATGCGCATGGCGATGACGTTATTGTTCTCGATAATTTTTCTGGGCAGGTACATGGAGATAACCCCGCTGTATCGAGTGAACTTAAAAGTATTGCCGAAGTTATTGTTGGAGACGTACGATCGGTTGAGGATTGGAAAAAAGCTCTCAGGAGTGTCGATGTTGTAGTGCACCTTGCCGCAGAAACAGGGACAGGGCAGTCAATGTATGCAATACACCACTATGCAGATGTGAATATTAATGGAACCGCCATTCTCCTAGACTTATTGGCTAATGATGATTCGCTTCAGGTCAAAAATCTAGTTGTTGCATCATCTCGCTCTATTTATGGTGAGGGACGGTATAAGTGCAACAAGCACGGCTATGTTTACCCTTCTTCACGTGACTCCTCAGATCTTAACGACCATATGTTTGATGCTAGGTGTCCTCTTTGTGATGATGTACCTCAATTAGTAGCTACAACCGAAGATAGTCTTCTTAGCCCGGCATCGATTTATGCCTCTACCAAGAAAACCCAAGAAGAGTTATGCCTGATTGCTGGTGCTGCTTTGGATATCGGAGTCGTTGCCCTTCGATTCCAGAATGTATATGGCCCAGGACAATCATTACAAAACCCTTATACAGGCATACTTTCTATTTTCTCTACTCGTATTCTTAATGGAAACGAAATTAATATATTCGAAGATGGGAAAGAGTCTAGAGACTTCGTATATATAGACGATGTAGTTAACGGTATTGTTGCAGCAACAAAGTCTGACGTTGCTATGGGCGAGAGTATTAATATTGGTAGCGGTAAGCCGGTTAGTGTTTTAGAAGTAGTTTCGGAGCTTGGAAGGAACTTTGGTGTCGATGTTAAGTATAGTATTTCTGGCTCTTATCGGATAGGAGATATAAGACATAACTATTCCGATAATGATAAAGCAAAGAAACTAATGGGTTGGGAGCCAAGTATTGAGTTTAAAGATGGTATTTCTAAATTCGTGGCTTGGGTACTTGAGCAGGAAGTAATGGAAGATTCCTATGACAAGAGCATTTCAGAACTAAAAGAGCGAGGTCTTTACAAGTGAGCGGCGAGCTGGAGGGGAAGTCTATTTTACTTATTGCTCCCAGGTTTTTTGGGTATGAGGGGCGAATTTGTGACGAGATTGCCTCAAGAGGTGCTGATGTAGATTTTTACAATGATCGAGTTTTTGATCACCCGCTTTTCAAAGTTATTTTACGACTTAAATTAAACTTCATTGTCTGGCCTATAGTTCACCTATTCTTCAGAAAAATATTGACACGAAATGACTATGACTATGTCCTAGTCATATCCCCGGAAGGGTTACCTTACGGCTGGGTTGAAAACGCTCGAACTAAGCTCCCTAAAGCAACATTTGTTTTATATATGTGGGATTCGTTTTTGAATAAGCCAAAAGGCGCTAAATTAGCGCCTCTTTTTGATCGTGTTTTGAGTTTCGATAAAAAAGATTGTGAGAAGACAGAGGAGGTTTTATTTCGACCGCTCTTTTTTACAGCTAAAGACAGTGTTAAATGTCAGCAGCAACAGGCGGATGAATCTATCGATTTATGTTTCGCGGGAAGCCTTCATGGTGATAGATACAACGTTGTTGAGAGAATAAAGTCTGAGGCTATAAGTAAAGATATAAGCTTTTATTCTTTTTACTTTTTTTCGAACAAGATGGTGTTGAAATTGTTGAAATGCCTCAGTAGAAACTTTAAGTCTGTAGATGTAGATCATGTTTCGTTCAAGCCACTCTCGTATCAAGAATTCCTTTCATTGATGCAGAGCAGCAGAGCAATAGTCGATATCCAGAGCGAATCGCAGTCTGGTCTTACGATGCGTACACTTGAAGTTTTAGCAATGGGGAAGAAGTTCATTACGACGAATGAAGAAGTGTTAAAGTATGATTTCTTCCATCCAGATAATATTTATGTAGTCGATAGGTTTGACCCTATATTAAATCCGGTTTTTTTTGAGAAAAGGTATCAGCCTATTGATTCAGAAATTCTGGACCGATACAGCGCAGCATACTGGCTAGATGAAGTTTTAGGCTTAAGAGATTAGCGTATGAAAGTGCTTATTACCGGGGGGACAGGTTTTATTGGTAGTCGTCTAGTACAATCATTAGACTCTGGAAGTATTAAGGCTATAGGCAGAAAAAATGTTCCTGGCGTCCGCGAGTTTTATAGAAAAAATATTGGACGTAATGAGGATTATAGAAGCTGCTTTCAGGATGTAGACATTGTTGTGCACGTAGCTGGACTCGCTCATAGTCGGGTTAATGCTAATACAAGTGATGCTAGGGCCTTTCGTGAAGTAAATTATGAAGGTACGATACATCTGGCGCAACAAGCTGCTGAATCCGGCGTAAAAAGGTTCATCTTTCTTAGCTCAATTTCAGTAAATGGTTCAAAGAGTGACTCCCCTTTCACTGAAACTGATCCTCCAAATCCTCTTGGTGTAGCGGCAGAAATAAAATACGAAACAGAACAAGCGCTATGGGGTGTTCAGCGTGAAAGCGGTATGGAACTCGTCATTATCCGTTCACCAATGGTATATGGTCCTAAAGCTCCCGGAAATTTTAGAACATTGGTAAAATTGTTAAAAAAAGGCATACCTATGCCATTGGGTCTTGTCAATAATCAACGATCTCTCGTGGCTCTGGATAATCTAATTGATCTTATTATCACCTGTATTAATCATCCCGCAGCAGCTAATCAGCTATTTTTGGCTGGTGATGGACAGGACTTATCAACCCCCGAGTTTTTGCATGCTATCGGTGCCGCTATGGGCATATCTGCCAGGGTGATACCTGTACCTTTTTGGTTGTTACAATCGGGTGTTAAACTGTTTGGCAAGCAGCAAATGGCAGCACAGGTTTTAGGAACGTTGCAAGTAGACATATCCAAAGCCCGTGTATTGTTGAAATGGGAGCCGCCCATTTCAATGGAAGAAGGGTTGAAACGTTGTTTTGGCGATTAAATATAATGGGGGAAGTGTTTTTGATACGTTTTTTTGATTTTATATTTGCTTTTTTCGGTCTGCTTTTTTGTTTTCCGGTTTTGTTAATAATTTTTTTCTTTGGTCTGATTGATACCGGCTCCCCTCTGTTTTTCCAACAGCGGGTGGGACGTAATAAGGCCCTATTTACATTAGTGAAATTCAGGACGATGAATGTTGAGACAAAGTCTGTTGCTACACATCTGGCAGAACATTCATCAATAACCAGATTTGGACATTTTTTGCGTAGAACTAAGTTAGATGAACTTCCGCAATTGTGGAATGTTCTTAGGGGTGAAATGAGTTTGGTTGGGCCTCGGCCTGGGCTTTTAAACCAAACGGAATTGACAGCGTTTCGTGATCAATATTCGGTTTATAAGGTTAGGCCGGGAATTACGGGGCTTGCGCAAGTGAATGAAATTGATATGTCTACACCGGAATTACTAGCGCAAACCGATGCGAAAATGATCGAAATAATGTCATTAACGCATTATTTTGAATATATTCTTTTGACGCTATCAGGTAAAGGATCTGGTGATAGGGTGATTAAGTAATGTGTGGCTGTATTATAGATCGTTCATAGTTTTGTATAGTGTTTTACAGGTTTTACAGGTTT
>JBOEHA010000004.1:46511-132178 GCA_050633685.1 Neptuniibacter sp.
TTACAGGTTTTACAGGTTTTACTTGATCGTATTTTCTGGTTTATTTATATCGCATCATTTTCCCCGTGGATGCTTGATCTCTTTGCTTTCAGGATTAGCTTAATGTCTGTTGAAATGAAAAAAAGCATTAGAAATGGTTAGAAGTCTCCTTTACCTTACCTTCTTAATTGCCTTCGCTCCTATAATGTTTGCAGGATACGATCTGTGGGATGGAGTGATTATCTCCAATGCGTTCGAAACGGAAAATCGGGGCATATATTGGAATTGGTTTACTGAATCTGGTTGGTTTCTGGTTCCACTTATCTATGATGTTTTCTATTTTTTTATAGATAAAGATGATGCTCTGCGGTGGATGATTTTTTTTATGCTTGTTTGCCATTTATCCAGTGCAGAACAGCTGCGCCGCATTGGTAAAAGGCACTTCGATCTGAATGAGTCAGCCGTTTTGACGGTCGTTGCATTCTTCTTGTTCTCGCCGGTTTGGGCAATATTTACATCATCAGTATTTGTGATGCACGCTCTTACTTTGTTCATTGCGCTGTACTGTGCTTGTAAAATCTTGGATAAAGGGTATAACAAATCTTTCTTATATCAGCTATTCTCACTTCTCTGCTTTCAGCAGGCATCCTGCGCTGTTTTAATATTATCGTTACTATTTGCAGAGTATGTTTATAACTATAAAAAGAGAAAGAGTGAGCTTTATTTTTATGTTTTTTATGTTTTTTGTTCGGTATCTTATTTTTTTGCTGCTAGATATGTTTTTCCTGCGCATGGGTTGTATGATGGTTATAATGAAATAAAAGTATCAAATATCTTCCAGGTTGATGGTTTTTTTATTTTTTATCAGTTTATAAATGCTCTTTACCCTCTTTTTATATTTGTCATTTTATGGGGGGTAGCCGTCTTTCCTCGCAAGGGGCGCTTGCTTTTAAGCTTATTGATCTTTTTGCTTGTTGTTAATATTATCCCATTCGTTTCAGTAAGCAAACTTCCATATGCTTCCAATATATTCTCATATCACGGCTGGAGTCAGCGACAGGGGATTACTCTGATTCCCTTGATGGCATTGTGTTTTGGTACTGTGATTATGTATGCGGGAAATAAAGGGCGAGTTAATAAAATTCTTTTGTATTCAATTGTTTTTATTAGTTTAGCTTTAAGTGTTACTTCTGGTTTTAAAGCGCTTAATTATAAGGCGAAGTCTGTATATCTGTTTAAAGGGTTGGAGTATGCGCTCAGTTCTAAAGTGAAGGATTTTTCAGTCTGTGATATTGTTATTAAGCACGATGAATCTCCGATTTTTAATAATATTTCGAATTATCAGTTGGCTTATGTGGCTAGAAGAGTTTTTGGTAGTGAACGACGTATCTACACGCGTAAATATGATTGGGAAAATCGCTTGATGGGTAACAGTGATTATAGAAGAAAATATATGTTACCTGACAGGCCCTCTAACTGCACACAGTATCTCTCTGTGTATACAGCCTTACCCAGTATGGGTTTGATTGATGCAGCTTTATCAGCACCTGATTATAGTGTAAAAGTGGTGTTTTCTGATTGATTAGGCTGTTCAGGTTGTACCCTGATTATATGTTATAAATACTTTGTATAAGCTTGGCTTGACTTATATTTAAATCATTAACCAAGACTGCATCACGCCGAATGATACAGACTAATTTCCTTGAGGTGTTATCGTGCAACATTTTCCAGTTTTCTTATCAGTCGTAATAGTGGTTAGGAATCAGGCGGAATTACTTGAGGAGGTTTTGTCAGCAGCGATTGATCACCTTGCCCATCTTGTAGACGACTATGAGTTGATAGTGGTGGATAATGCTTCAATTGATGATAGTTTGTCAGTTTATGATAAGCTAACTTCCGACCAGAATTCTGGGCTGCCAAACCTGCAGGTATATTCCTTGATCAAGGAAGTTGTCTCTGATGCGGCTACATGGGTTGGGTTAGAGAATTCGTTAGGTGATTTTGTAGCAGTTATTGATCCGTTCACTGAAGATATATCGTTATTACCTCAATTGCTTGAGCGCTCCGTAGGGGGGGGCTGACGTCGTATTTGCGTATAATGAGATTAAGCCGATAAGGAGTATTGGTTATAAACTAGCTAATTTGATTTTTAATCGAACCTATAAATTTCTCAGTGGAATTGATCTGGCTCGCGAAGCTCCAAAATACCGAGTTTTAAGTAAACAAGTTATCAATTATATTCTTCAGCATCCACAGCCTGCTGTGACGTATAGACATCTGCCTGCTACGGGTGGTTTTGTCCGTGCTTCACTAAAATATAGGGCTGAGCCGGCAGCGTCCCAATCCAAATACCTTGCTGATAGTATCGAGTTTGGCATTCGCCTCCTAGTTTCCACGACCAATACCCCGATGCGTATGGTAAATACTCTTTGTTTGGTGGGCGCAGTAGCGAATTTTGCATATTCAATTTTTGTGATTCTAAGTCTTGTGTTTGTTCCAGAGATTGAACCTGGTTGGGCAAGTTTATCTCTTCAACAATCAGGAATGTTTTTCCTTATTTCTCTCGTTCTACTGGTCATTGGTGAGTACATTTTAAATATGGCTAGTTTGTTTAATTCAGGCCCTCTTTATCATGTTGCAAAGGAATTTACTAGCGCCCGAATTACAAGGCGTGAAAAATTAAACGTTGAAGAGATAGAAGGCTAATCAAATTTTTAACCCATACTCAACTAGCATGTCTGAATCAAAAAAATATGATGCTGTTGTTATTGGAGCCGGTTTTTATGGGGTGTCTATAGCACTTTTTCTGGTTAAACAACGTGATTTTAAGAAAGTATTAGTTGTTGAACAGACTGGAGAAATATGCAGTCAGGCATCTTATAAAAACCAGGCTCGGCTGCATAATGGATATCACTATCCAAGGAGCTATACAACGGCATATCGCAGTCGCATTAATTTTCCAAGGTTTGTAACGGAATTTCATCAAGCGATTAAATCTGATTTCATAAAGTTATATGCAGTAGCTCGGAAAAATTCAAAAGTTACAAGTAATCAATTTGTCCGCTTTTGTACAGAAATCGGAGCACCTATAGAAGCCGCACCTGCGGGCTTAGCTAAATTGTTTGAACCGCGTCTCATCGAGGACGTTTTTTTGGTTGAGGAATATGCTTTCGACGCAGCCAAAATTGCTACATTATCTAGATTTGAGTTAGATAAATCGGGTGTAGAGGTTCGTACCAGAACTAAAGTTACTGATATATCAAAAGCCGATTCAATGGGCTTGTCAGTTTCTATGAGAGCTGAGATTGATGGAAATCAGCGGGTTCAGAGTCGCTATGTTTTTAACTGTTCTTACGCAGGTCTGAATCATTTTCAAGGTGAGTCTCCCTTAGTTCGGGCAGCGTTTAAACATGAAATCACTGAGATGGCACTATTGGAACTGCCAGAAGCTCTTAAGGGTATCGGCGTTACTGTTATGGATGGGCCTTTCTTTTCTTGCATGCCTTTTCCTGCTCGTGATTTGCATTCCCTGTCGCATGTTCGATATACACCTCATACCAGTTGGATGAGTCAGAAAGAAGTTAATCCTTACGAGAAACTACAAAATTACCATCAGCATACAAGAGTGGATCGTATGTTGAGGGACTCGGCTCGGTACTTGCCTGCTCTCAATGGAGCAAAGTATGTTGAGTCTCTTTTTGAAGTTAAAACTGTGCTTATGAAGAATGAAGTTGACGATGGACGTCCGATACTTTTTGAAAAAAGTTCTGAATTGCCTGGATGTTATTCAATTCTAGGTGGGAAAATTGATAACATTTATGATGTTTTAGAAAAAATTTATGCGGAATTGATATTAAATTCTTAATTTTATATAGGTATGAGATGTCTACTTTAATACAAATAACCATACCAGTTTTGAATGAAGCGGTAACGATCTCATCTCAAATTCAAAAAATACATAATTACATTGCAGATGAATGGTTTGATTCCCTCCAAATAGAACTGGTCATTGCTGATAATGGTTCTACTGATCAAACTCCTGAGTTGGCTCGTGCTCTCGAAGCGAACCTTGAGATGGTCAGGTATGTTCGAGTTGATCAGAGAGGAGTAGGTGCCGCCTTAAAAGCGGCATGGTTAAACTCAGATGCAGAATTGGTGGGGTATATGGATCTAGATTTGGCTACAGATCTTGATTATCTCAAGCCTGCAATAGATAAAATCTTAACAGGTTCTGCTGACATTGTTTCAGGTTCCAGGCTTGCGGAAGGGGCGTCAGTATTTGGCAGGAAAGCACTTCGCACCTATACGAGTATCTGCTTTAATCAGATAGTCAAACTACTTTTCAATACTTCATTTACAGATGGAATGTGTGGTTTTAAATTTCTAAGGCGTAAAATTCTTCCAAACCTTATTGGAGCAGGAGCAACAAGTGATGGCTGGATCTTTGCTACAGAGATTCTCATAACAGGAGAGTACTTAAAATATAGAGTTGTTGATCTGCCAGTTTCATGGACCGATTCTCCTGACTCGAAGGTCAAGATTATGAAGCTAGCAATTGAATATATTAGGGCTCTTCTAAAGCTCAAAGCAAAGCTGAGGGAAGGTGGTTATAGTCTATGACAAAACTGGCAATGTCTCCCCGAAAAAAAGAGCTTGTCTTAGGTACTGCTCTTTGGGGGTGGGGCGTTGATAAAGCTAATGCTTTTAAGTTGCTTGATTGCTTTGTTCTGCGGGGCGGGAAAATCATTGATACTGCAACTAATTACCCTATTAATAAGAAAGAAAAAGACTGTGGGGTTGCTTTGAAATGGATAAAGGAATGGTTGTTACTGAATGAAAATGCTGATCTTTTTGTAATAGTTAAAGTTGGCGCTGTTAATAATTTGGGTAGCTCAGAAGTTGATTTAAGTGCCAATCATATAAAGAGAACTGCAGAAAGGCTTTGTGATGTCTTTGGTAAACATCTCTCATGTATTTCTATTCATTGGGATAGCAGAGCTGAAGCTTTAGGTGGTTTGTCTTCAATTGAGGAAACAGTAGCCGCTATGGTTTCTTTGAGAAAGCAAGGGCTTGATATTGGTATGTCAGGCGTCAAATTTCCTAGGTTGTATTTTGAAGCTGCCCCAGCGCTACAAAATGATTGGCTAATTCAGGTGAAAGAGAATATACCTTCTAATTTTTCTAGGCTTACTTATGAAGAATTTTTCCCTCAAGCAAGGTTTCTTGCATATGGAATAAATATGGGAGGACTCAAGGAAAAAAATGATAGAGTCGATTCTTCTATCCAGCTACGAGGAGTGTTGCTCTCACAATCAATACGCCAGGTACTTTCCAGATTTTTAGCTTCAGAACACGGCTTTGTTCCAAGGCCGAATACATATAACCAGCTGGCATTGGCTAGTACATATACAAATATAAGTTTGTCTGGGGTCATCTTAGGTCCTAGGAATGTTTTGCAACTTATCGAATCTATGGATTATTGGGATGAATTAAAAACTAATTTAGGAGAAAGTTTACATGGTTATGAAATATTTCAGGTGCTTAAATCTCGAATTTTAAAGGTAGACTCGTGACAGTTTTTTTAAGGTACCTAATTGCCGGGGGTATAAATACCTTAGTTGGATATGGGGTATTTCTTTTCCTGTTTTGGGCTTATGCAGTACAGCCAGCATATGCTAATGCAGTTGGCTATCTTGTTGCATTGATCTTGGCATTTATCTTGAATAAATTTTTTGTGTTTAGGTCTCCCAAGCTGTCTCTGAGGGTGGTAAAGAGATTCTATATGGCTTTTCTTTGCGCCTTTTTGCTTAATCAGTTAGTGCTTTTTTTGCTTTGTTCCGTTCTGCTTCTACCTGCAGAGGTATCGCAAATTTTTGCCATGGTTGGTTATACGCTTTTATTTTATTATCTAAATAAGAGATATGTATTTAAGGATTAAATATATTATGGATCAAAAGAGTTGTGTGTTCCATGTCTACAATACTTACTGAGGCATGATGCTGTTAGAATAGATTTACTAAATTTATCGGGTTTCGGTTGTTGTTTTATATTCTACTAACAATTTCCCATTAAATGCTTGGAAACAGTTTATGGATTTATATCAGGGAGCAGGTCTTGCCTTCCATTATCGGTTGATGACAATGGGTAGGAATAGTAAAAAAGTTATTATGGTAATAGCTGATCTGATAGCTTTGCCTTTGGCGCTATGGTCTGGCTTTGCTTTACGCCTTGCTGAGTGGTGGCCTGCTTCTTATTTGCAAGAGGCGTGGCCTCTTTTTGTGATAATGCCATTTGTTGGTGTTCTTACTTTTATGAAGCTTGGCCTGTATAGAGCTGTTGTTCGATTCATGGGCGCGCAAGCGATTCTATCAGTGTGCAAAGGTGTTTTCGCATTAGCTATATTGTTGTTGGTCGGGGCAGTGGTTTTGGGTATTCAGCCTTTCCCTCGGTCGGTTCCAATTAATTTTGCTCTAGCTGCACTCGTGTACGTTGGTGGAA
Organism: Neptuniibacter sp.; assembly: GCA_050633685.1. Classification (GTDB taxonomy): domain Bacteria; phylum Pseudomonadota; class Gammaproteobacteria; order Pseudomonadales; family Balneatricaceae; genus Neptuniibacter. Next base: position 52,989 of record JBOEHA010000004.1, read on the forward strand.
GTCGGTTGCTTGTTCGAAATTATTATCACTGGCTTTTAAGTAATTATATAGAAAAGGAATCAGTCCTAATATATGGTGCAGGGGGCTCAGGGGTACAGTTGGCTTCGGCGCTAGGGAGCGGGGCTGAATATCTTCCGGTAGGATTTCTGGATGATAATATTAGTATGTGGAAGACTACGGTAAATGGGCTTCCAGTCTACGATCCAGAAAAATTACAGCTCCTGATTGATGACTATTCTGTCAGTTATGTCCTGTTGGCTTTACCATCCATTAGCAGGTCGCAGCGTAAGACTATTCTTGAAAAGCTCTCGAAATTCGGTGTACATGTAAAGACTGTTCCCAATATGCCGGATATCATTTCTGGCGAATCGGTCGATAGTTTGAGGGATGTAGAGCCGGAAGATTTGCTCGGGCGTGATCCTGTGCCTGCTGATCCGGCTCTATTGGCTCAGAGTATAACCGGCAAAGCTGTTCTTGTTAGCGGGGCCGGAGGATCTATTGGTTCTGAGATATGTAGGCAGATAATCAAAAATAAACCCAAGGCACTTGTGCTCTATGAAATGTGTGAGTTTGCGCTTTATTCAATAGAGAGGGAGTTGCAGGAGTTGGTATCATCCGTGAATCAAGAAGTATCTATCTATCCGGTTTTGGGTAATGTGTTAGATGATGTGCGTGTGAGGAGAGTTTTAGAGCATTTTGACATTCAAACAATATATCATGCAGCGGCCTATAAGCATGTGCCTATAGTTGAGCATAATATTTTTGAAGGTATTAGAAATAATTCATTTGGTACGAAGGTGATTGCTCATGCGGCTGAGGATAAAGGCGTTGAGCGCTTTGTTTTGATTTCTACGGATAAAGCAGTAAGACCAACTAATGTTATGGGGGCAACAAAGCGTTTAGCCGAACTTTTGTTGCAAGACTTGGCAAGTCGAGCAGATAAAACAGTTTTTTCTATGGTTCGTTTTGGTAATGTGTTGGGTTCCTCTGGTTCGGTTGTACCACTCTTTCGCCAGCAAATAAACGAGGGAGGCCCTGTAACGGTTACTCATCCTGAGATCACTCGTTTTTTTATGACTATTCCTGAGGCTGCTTCTTTAGTGGTCCAGGCTGGGTCAATGGCTAAAGGTGGTGATGTATTTGTATTGGATATGGGGCAGCCAGTTAAAATCACTGAGCTAGCCGAGCGTATGATTAAATTGATGGGCTTTGAGATTAAAAGTACTGAGTCGCCTGAGGGGATTGAAATCGCTTTTAGTGGGCTTCGTCCAGGTGAGAAGCTCTATGAAGAGTTATTAATTGGGGAAGATGTAATAGGCACAGGGCATTCGAAAATAATGAGGGCTCAGGAAGAGATGTTAGATCAGTCCGAACTTCAGTTATTGCTGACAGAACTTAGTGAAGCTATTGAAAGCGAGGATAGTAGATGGGCAAGGAATTTGTTAGAGCGTTCTGTTGCAGGCTTCAAGCCTTCATCCCCTGTAGTTGACTGGCTGCAAAAACAAGAAGGGGATCAGTCCCCCTTGCATTAGCTTCGGCGATTGCGTGTGGCTATTCTCACCAGCGCGGTAATAATTCCCGCTATGCCGCCCAGTAAAACAGACAGCGTGATAATTAAAAGGCGCTTTGGTTTTACAGGATTTGAATCAGGCTCCGCCACTAAGTCCAGTGTCATTGGTGAAATGGATTTGGTATTTAGTTTGATGCTGGATAATAATTCAAGTTTTAACTTTTCTTCGGATAAGCCGGGCGTTCTATCAATTTCTTTGGCTCGAGCCTTTAATGCATTCAATTCGGCTTTTAGGGATTTAGTGCCAAGTCTATAAGCACTTCTCATTTGGTCAAGAACTTCAGGCTTATAGAAAATTGTTTCGGTTTTTAATGGATTATGCAGACCTATCTCTTCTGCAATGGCTAATGCTTCTTCTTGCCTTTTAATCTCTTCATTTAAATTTAAATGATAATTGGCTTTTTTGGATTGAATATTGAGAAGTAGGTTGTTTTTTGCTGCTGAAATTTGGGAGTGAATATTTTCGCTCATTTCTGAGATAAAGCGATCTTCTGCGTACAGAATGTATTCATTCAACCAGCGGGAAGAGAGTTCAGGAGAATTTGTTTGCAGTGATAGGGTTATTTCCTGATAGGGCTTCTTTTTTGGGGTTTGTATGGTCATTGCTTTGTTAAATGACTGTCGAGCCTGAAGCTGAGTCATATTTTCTGAACGAAAATATTCCTGAATCTCAGTTCGGGATAAGAAGCGTTCCTTATAGCGGTTTGAATTTAGATTGTGAAGAAATTGATCAAAAATTGTGTCAGGACTGACTTCTTCTGATGAATGGATCAATTGTTCTAGGAGCGTTTGAATTTTTTTTATTTCAATCAAGCTGCCTGGTGTGGGGGGGGTAATCACTGCACTGCTTTTGAAAATCGGTGTACTAAGGAAGGTATAAGAAGCACCAATTAGTGTAAAAGCTGTGGTTATCAATATTATTAAAAGTTTTTCTCTCCATAATTGATCCGCTAGTTCAAACAGGTCAATTTCGTCACTGCCTCTTTGATTGGTTGAAGTGTTCGCTTCCATTCTAAGATATCTCCGCCAGTCTGAGGGTATTGAAAACTACATTGTGCCATGAAATGGTGGGCCTTCCGGGACTCGAACCCAGGACCTGCCGATTATGAGTCGGATGCTCTAACCAACTGAGCTAAAGGCCCCCAAAATTGAGGGTGCCCATGATACCGGGATGGCATCATGGGCACAAGATTTTGATTTGAAAGAATATACTATTCGTCCAAGAAGCCGCGAAGGTGTTCAGAGCGGCTTGGGTGTCGAAGTTTGCGCAGGGCTTTTGCTTCGATCTGACGGATACGTTCACGCGTTACGTCAAACTGTTTACCTACCTCTTCAAGAGTGTGGTCGGTATTCATTTCGATACCAAAGCGCATGCGAAGAACTTTGGATTCACGTGCAGTTAGTCCGGCCAGCACTTCTTTAGTTGCTTCACGCAAGCCTTCACCCGTAGCTGAATCTACCGGGGATGAAATGGTGATGTCTTCAATGAAATCGCCCAGACTTGAGTCTTCGTCATCACCGATTGGGGTTTCCATAGAGATTGGTTCTTTAGCAATCTTAAGGACCTTACGAACTTTGTCTTCGGGCATTTCCATGCGCTCAGCCAGTTCTTCCGGTGTTGCTTCGCGTCCCATTTCCTGCAGCATCTGGCGCGAGATGCGGTTCAGTTTGTTGATCGTTTCAATCATGTGAACCGGGATACGAATTGTACGTGCCTGATCGGCAATCGAGCGTGTGATTGCCTGGCGAATCCACCAAGTGGCATAAGTTGAGAACTTATATCCGCGACGGTATTCAAATTTGTCCACAGCTTTCATTAGACCGATGTTGCCTTCCTGGATCAGATCCAAGAACTGTAGGCCGCGGTTTGTGTATTTTTTAGCAATAGAGATAACCAAGCGCAGGTTGGCTTCAACCATTTCCTTTTTAGCGCGGCGAGCACGAGCTTCACCGATGGACATGCTACGGTTAACGTCTTTGATTTCTGTCAGGCTGATGCCTGTTTCCATCTCTGCAACAATCAGCTTCTTTTGTGCTCTCTTAAGCTCAATCAGATTGGTTTTGATGGCTCTGGAGTAGTCGGCACCCGATTCGATAACAGAATTAAACCAATCCTGATTTGTTTCGTTGCCAGGGAATTCTTTAATAAAGGTCTTGCGAGGCATTTTTGCGCGCTGGGTACAGATGCGCATGATGGTGCGCTCCTGTTCACGAATATGCGCGATATTGCTGCGAATATTGTTAACCAGGGCTTCATAGTAGCGTGGAGAAAGCTTAATCGGAGAAAAGGCTTCACCTAGCGCTGCTTGTGCTTCGTCATATTGCTTGCTGCCGCGGCCATGTTTTTCAATGACAGCGTTCAAGGCATCTAGTTTGTCGCGCACCAGTCCAAAGCGTTCTGCCGCTTCTTCTGGATCGGGGCCTTTTTCTTTTTCGTCTTCGTCGTCATCATCATCGGTTTCACCTGCAACAACTGTGTTGGCTGTTGGGATGGTGTCATCATCATCTGGATCGATATAGCCACTAAATATGTCGCTCAGGCGGCCTTCTTCTTCCAGGGTGACATCGTATGCGGTGAGGATGGATTCTACTGTGCCAGGGAAGCAGGCCACTGCAGACATTACTTCACGCAGACCTTCTTCGATGCGTTTCGCGATGCTGATTTCGCCTTCGCGAGTCAGTAGCTCTACTGTGCCCATTTCGCGCATGTACATGCGTACTGGGTCTGTAGTGCGTCCCGCATCAGATTCCACTGCCGCAAGTGCTGCGACGGCTTCTTCATCGGCTTCTTCTGCTGAATCACCTTCGGTCATCAGGAGGGTTTCTGCATCCGGAGCTTCTTCTGACACGGAGATGCCCATGTCATTGATCATGCGGATGATATCTTCTACCTGATCTGGATCGGCTATATCCTGCGGGAGGTGGTCGTTGACCTCAGAGTAGGTTAAATAACCTTGCTCTTTACCGCGGGCGATCAATTCTTTAAGGCGAGACTGCTGTTGCTGAGAAGTATCGGACATAGAATAGAACTGTGACTTGATGAAAGGTGAATGAAAAATTCGAGCAGGCCATTATAACGATGTAACTATGGTTTTGCTAGCATAAAGGGCCTGCAAGCAGTTGTTTGTTACTAATTAAAATAGACTGTTTTTCAGGTAGTTGCCGGAAAAAATGCTATCAGGCTCATATATGGGGTGTAAGGTTGGAATTTCAATGGCAATTAAGTGGTTTATTTCTCAACCGGGGTTTTGAGCTGGTGTAGTTTTTGAATTTTTTGCACCAGTGTTAATTTGTCGGTTGTGTCCAGCTGTGGTTTTTTCTGTAGTAATGATATTTCAGAGGTCAGAGCTTTCTCCTCAAGGCCGCGTTGCGCATCATTCAGATAATGCCTTGCCTCTGTTTCGGAGCGTATCTCAAGTGATGTGGAAATTTCATAAAGCTGCAGGATGGTGGCAGACAAATCTGGATCTTCCCGCCAGTCAACAGCGAGCTGACCAAGAGTCGCTTGTGGGGAGTTTTTATAATATGAAACCAGTTGTAGTAGTAAGTGTATTCCGTGGTCATCAGCATGTTCCAGACCGGGGGGCATGTTGAACTCACTTACCAGTTGTGGATAGTGGAGAAGTAGTGCGGTGATCTTTTCGGCAAATGAGTGTTCTGCGTTTTTGGCGCTGTTTGATTTCCATTGTTTTTTGTTTGCCGCGTGTGTTACGGGTGGTTCAAATTCTCCAGAAGCATACTCTGTGGTATAGGATTCGTATCCGGAAAAACTGTCATAGCTGTCATCCGGTTGTTGCAGTTCCTGGTGTGGGTATTCAGTCGAGGTCTGGGGCTTTGGAGTGGTAACCGCTTGATGAAAATTGACAGTGGTTTGTATCTGCTCCAGAGATAGATTGGTCAAATCACAGATGCGGTCCAGCATCATCTGTTGCAGTAGGCTGGGCTTCATGGAATTGATGGCTGGCAGTACCTCTGTGCTGAAACGGGCGCGGCCATCCATGCTATTAAGGTCTGCGCTTTCCGAGTAGCTTTTGAAGAAAAACTCAGAAAGTGGGAGGGCATTATCCAGGCGTTCGGAAAAGCTTTCTTTGCCTTCTTTGCGTACTAGACTGTCAGGGTCTTCCCCTTCAGGTAGGAACAGGAAGCGTGCTTCTTTACCGTCTTCGATAACAGGGAGTGTGGTTTTCAGGGCGCGGCTAGCTGCTTCCCTGCCGGCATTATCCCCGTCAAAGCAGAAGATGACTTCGGGGACCATTTTGAACAGGCGTTCCAGATGTTGAGCTGTGGTTGCTGTTCCCAGGGTCGCTACCGCGTAGTGGATATCGTACTGGGCGAGTCCGACAACGTCCATGTAGCCTTCAACAATCATTAGCCGTTCAAGGCTGTTGTTGTGTTTACGGGCTTCGTATAGGCCGTAAAGCTCACGGCTTTTATGGAATGTGGGGGTTTCCGGTGAGTTGAGGTACTTGGGTTTATCGTCACCAAGTACGCGGCCACCAAAAGCGATAACTCTGCCGCGTTGATCTCTGATCGGAAACATTATGCGATTACGGAATCGGTCGTAATGGCTGTTGCGATCTTCGTTATGGATAACCATGCCTGCCTCTTCGAGCAGCTTCATGTTTTTGCCGTCTTCGCTGAGGAGGTTGATGAGATTGTCCCACCCGGAGGGGGCGAAGCCAATATTAAATGCTTTTGCGGCTTGTCCGGTTAGGCCTCGTGACTTGAGATAGTTGACGGCGTCGGTGCGGTTATCATTCTGGCGCAGTTGTTCTTCATAGAAATGGCTGGCTTGGTCAAGCAGGTCGTAAATGCGCTTGAGTTGAAGGTCTTTCTCTCTTTGCTGGGGAGAGTCTTCTTTAGGTACTTCCATTCCGGCCGCTTTAGCCAATTCTTCAACGGCTTCAGGGAAATTGAGGTTTTCGTATTCCATTAAAAAGCCGAGCGCGTTACCTCCAGCGCCGCAGCCAAAGCAGTAATAAAATTGTTTTTCCTGATTGGCGGTAAAAGAGGGTGTTTTCTCTTTGTGGAAAGGACAGAGGCCGGAAAAGTTTTTGCCAGTGCGTTTTAGTTTTTGAACGCGGCCATCCAGCACATCAATAATGTTGATGCGTGCTAGTAAGTCATCAATGAAATGCTGTGGTATTTTTCCGGCCATTGGGTATGCTGCTGATTGTCTTCAGCGGCAGTTTAACCGGATAGTTGTGCTTTGACGAGTTTGGAAATAATTCCCATGTCGGCGCGACCCTGAACCTGAGGCTTAAGGATTCCCATGATTTTGCCCATGTCTTGCATGGACTGTGCGCCGGATGTTTCTGCAGCTTGTTTAATGAGGTCTGCTATTTCCTCTTCGGTTAGCGGTTGCGGCAGGAAAGTTTTAATCACCTCCAACTCCTGTCGCTCAGCATCGGCAAGATCCATGCGTGCCGCTTCTTCAAATTGTGAGATTGAGTCGCGGCGTTGCTTGGACATTTTGTCCAGCACCGCCAGCACTCGGGTATCATCCAGCTCAATGCGCTCATCAACTTCGATGCGCTTGAGTTCAGCCAGAATCATGCGGATTGTGCCTAGGCGCGCTTTTTCTTTTGCGCGCATAGCAGCTTTCATCTCATTGGTGATCTGCTGCTTTAGCTCTGACATGATGTGGCCTCTGATTATCCGGATGGGATCTAGTAATCTCGATTCTTAGTACAGGCGAACGCGGCGAGCGTTTTCGCGAGATACTTTTTTCGCGTGGCGTTTAACCGCAGCAGCAGCTTTACGCTTACGAACAGATGTTGGCTTCTCGTAGAATTCACGACGACGAACTTCTGCCAAAATACCTGCTTTTTCGCAAGAACGTTTGAAGCGACGCAGAGCTACATCAAATGGCTCGTTATCTTTAACTTTTACAGCTGGCATGTTTGAACAAACCCTATAAATTGTTTAGTTAAATATGATTAAAAACTCACAATAATTCAGACGGAATTATCGCAAGGCGCAAAATTCTATTCGTTTCGCGATTTCAAGTAAAGCAAAGATTGTCCGAACGCGCTATTTTCTATGCGGATGTACTAAGTGACAGGTATAATGCCGCGAAATTGAGAGTTTGTGAGTGAGTCATGCGCGTATTGGGAATTGAAACGTCCTGTGATGAGACAGGGGTTGCGATCTACGACAGTGAAAACGGGTTATTGGGTGATGCTTTATATAGTCAGGTGAAAATGCACGCCGAATATGGTGGTGTAGTGCCTGAGTTGGCATCCCGTGACCATGTGCGTAAGTTATTGCCGCTCATAGATGAAACATTTGCGGAAGCGGGTTTGGATAAAGGCGATGTAGATGCGGTTGCATACACATCGGGGCCGGGTTTGATCGGAGCATTAATGGTAGGCGCTTCAACTGGGCGGTCTTTAGCATTAGCCTGGGACATTCCTGCGATTGGTGTACATCATATGGAAGGCCATCTGTTGGCGCCAATGTTGGAAGAAAATCCTCCTGAATTTCCGTTTGTCGCGTTGCTGGTATCTGGCGGTCATACCCAGCTTGTAAGAGTGGATGGCATTGGTGAGTATGAATTGCTGGGTGAATCATTGGATGATGCTGCGGGTGAGGCTTTTGATAAAGCCGCAAAAATGATGGGGCTCGATTATCCTGGTGGTCCTTTGATAGCAAAGCATGCACAGCAGGGTGATAGAACCCGGTTTAAGTTTCCACGACCAATGTGCGATCGGCCCGGCATGGATTTCAGTTTTTCGGGTTTGAAGACCTTCACGCTTAATACCGCGAATCAACATCGCGATGACGGAGGGGTTCTTGATCAACAAACTATCTGTGACATCGCTGCTGCTTTTGAAGAAGCTGTAGTGGATACTCTGGCTATCAAATGTCGTCGAGCGCTTCAACATACCGGATTTAAGCAGCTAATTATTGCCGGTGGTGTTAGTGCGAATCAGCGTTTGAGAGAACGCCTTGAAGTTATGGTAAACAAAGAGCGTGCTGAGCTATTTTATGCACGCCCTGAATTTTGCACGGATAATGGGGCAATGATCGCTTATGCAGGGTGTCAGAGGTTAATGGCGGGCCAGCGAAGTGATCTGACTATAGTGACTAAGCCGCGTTGGCCTTTAGACACACTTGAGTCTCTATGAACTTAAAGTCGGGGCTCTCTACCGTCCAGTAAGTTTTTAATGTTGCTGCGGTGGCTCAGAACTAATATTGCAGCAAGTATCCAGAGTGTTGCTAGATACTCTGGTGCGGTATGCCAGATAAATATAGGACTGAGCAAGGCTGTACTGATAGAGGCCAGAGAAGATATTCTGCTTGTGCTAGCAATCAGCCCCCAACAAAATAGCTGAAACAGGACCAGCGGCCAGTATAGGGCCAGGCAGACGCCGAGGGTTGTAGCGACGCCTTTGCCGCCTCTGAAAGAGGTGAAAATTGAAAATAGGTGACCGAGAATAGCTGCAATTGCACAGAATGAATGAGTTTGGGCGGGAAGTTCAAATATCATGCAGGGGAGTATGGCGAGAAAGCCTTTACTGGTGTCTCCCAGAAGTGTCAGAAACGCAGCCTGACGAGTGCCAATACGAAGAACGTTAGTGGTGCCGGGATTCCCGGATCCTCGTTGCCTTGGGTCTGGTAGGCCAAGAACACGACAGACAATCACCGCTGTTGGGATGGAACCCCATAAATAGGCAAGGCTGATTAAACCGAATGTCACTGCGATAGATTCTGTCATTCAAGAAGCATAAATAATTTTTAAATAGGTTCCAATTATGGACTTAGTTTATATTCGCGGATTAGAGGTTGAAACGGTTATAGGTATCTATGACTGGGAAAGAGAGATCCGTCAGGTTGTGAATCTGGATCTCGAAATGGGTTTTAATATTCAGGGCGCGGCCCAGACTGAAGATGTGAATAATACGCTGAACTATAAAACGGTGTCCGACCGTTTAATTGATTTTATTAGCCAAAGTGAATTTCAGTTGGTGGAAACTATGGCTGAGGAGATTGCTCAGCTGGTACGAAATGAGTTTGGTGTTAAATGGCTGCGTTTGAGGCTGGGTAAACCTGGAGCTGTTCCTCAGGCTGAAGATGTTGGTGTCATCATTGAACGTGGGGAGCGCTTCTGATGGCAAGGGTGTATGTCAGTATTGGTAGTAATATTAATCGCGAACTGTATATCGGTAATGCATTAACCAGGCTGCAGGAAAATTTTGGTCACTTAATCTTGTCGTCTGTATATGAAAGCGAGGCGGTAGGATTTGAAGGCGATAATTTCTACAATCTGGTTGCAGGGTTTGATACGGATCTATCTGTGGGGCGGCTTTCAGCCCTGTTGAAAGCAATTGAAGATCAGAATGGGCGTTGCCGTAAAGGTCCCAAATTCAGTGGTCGAACTCTCGATATAGATATTCTCACATATGACGAATTAACCGGTGAACATGATGGGGTTCAGTTGCCTCGTGAAGAGATCACTACAAACGCATTTGTCCTGTGGCCTTTGGCTGAAATAGCTGGTGAGGTGAAACATCCTCTCGTAGGTGATACCTATACGCAGTTGTGGGCTGATTACGATAAAAAAGCGCAGCAACTATGGGCAGTCGAATATTCCTGGAGTGGATGCTCTCTGCCAGCTAAAGTCTGAACTTTGAAATTCATTGTTAATGGCTGTAAAGCGATTTTCCGCCGTCTACAGACAAAATCTGTCCCGTTACAAAACGTGCAGTACTCAAATACACAACAGCTCCTGCGAGGTCCTCAGGAGTACCTGTTTTTCCAAGCAGTGTTTGTTCAAGAATAGTCCCTTTCTTTTCATCTGACATACTTGCTTCTGGCCAGAGAATTGGGCCGGGCGAGACGCCATTTACACGAACAGATGGCGCAAGTTCTTTAGCCAGGCTCAACGTCATCATTTGCAGGCCGGCCTTGGCAATGGAGTAGATAGGGTGGCCTGGTAATCCTCGTTGGGCATGGATATCTATCAAGTTAATGATGCAGCCATTTCTCTCCCTCAGTGATTCCGCCAATTTGCTACACAGGAAGTATGGGGCTCGTAAATTTGAATTGATCAGCTCATCCCATTGTTGCTGTGTGCTGGTGTCCAAAGGGGTGGGATAAAAAGAGGAGGCATTATTAACCAATAGGTCAACCCCTCCCCATTCGGATAGAGCTGAATCCGCAAGCGGTTGAAGTGCATCCATATCATTCAGATCTGCTTGAACCGTAATAGCACTGCAGGGCCGTTGCTGGTTCAGTTCAGCCATAAGCAGTAAGGCTTCTTCAGATGAGTGACGGTAATGCAAAACCAGATTATACCCCTCTTTGTGCAGGGTCCTGGAGATAGTTGCACCAATACGTTTAACCGCGCCAGTAATGAGGGCTACTTTGGGGGTTGTCATTCCTTATCCTTCTGATTGGTGCCTTGGCAAATTTGTATACGCCTTCTCTCAATTTCTTTGCCTAATTCAGCTCCTTTAAAGCCTTCTTTGATGAGCTGTTTTGGGTTTATTTGATTGATGCTATCCAGAATGGGCAGTAGAGAATCCAGTTGAGCATCCGGTTTGAGCGCTTTTATGCATTCCACAATAGGCTCGATACGCTGTGGGCGTCTAATCAGATCAAGAGATTGAATGGTTCTCAGTTTGCAGTCTGCCTGAAGGTGGTCGAAGTTTTGTAAGTTTTCAAATTGTGACGTGCAGTGTAGAGCCAGATCCCGGAATGCGTTGGGTGTTTTTAGGCGAGAGCAAATTTGCTCTACATTCTTAGAATTACACAGTGTGAGAAAACAGGCGAAACGGCTTTCGGAACACTGAATTTTGTTGCATGTAGCGGTGAACTCATTCAGGCATGAATCTGTAATTAATCTGGCAAGTTCTGGCAGAACTTTGTCTATGGCCTGACTCTGAATCAGAATCTCAAAAAAAACTGCGGGGGAGGGTTCGGTAAGGGCGCGCTCCAGTTCTTTCCAGACTCTTTCTGGCGTGAGGTGTTCCAGTTCATCAGATGCCGCAATTTGTTGCATGAGCTGAAGTGTTTCTGAAGCTAAACTAAACCCTAAATGCTGGTACCGAGCCGCAAATCGAGCGACACGCAAAACACGAAGAGGATCTTCTGAAAATGCGGGGGACACATGGCGTAAGACTTTATTATTAAGATCTTCCTGCCCGTGGTAGGGGTCAATAATATTTCCTTGATTGTCCTGAGCCATAGCATTAATGGTCAGGTCGCGGCGGATCAGATCTTCTTCCAGAGTGACTTCTTTGCTGGCAAAGTACTGGAAGCCCGTGTAGCCCTTTCCAGATTTTCTCTCAGTACGCGCAAGAGCATATTCTTCGCCGGTATTTGGGTGGATGAAGACAGGAAAATCCTGCCCTACAGGCTGGAACCCTTTGTTAATCATCTCTTCTACTGTTGCGCCTACAACCACCCAGTCTTTATCAAAAACCGGGTAATTCAGAAGCTGATCGCGGACGGCACCTCCGACAAGATATATCTGCATGGTTATTTTTTGCAGTGATCGGGTTGTTCGGTTCGCCAGGCTTCGAAGCCGCCGTTAATACTGTAGACCTCTTCAAAACCCTGCTCTATCAGGAACTGGCCAGCAGATTGGCTACTGATGCCATGGTAACAGCAGACTAATAAAGGGAGGTCAAAATCAGCCTGGTTGATATAGTCATGCAGGTTCTCATTACTCAGGTTAAACGAGTCAACAATGTGTCCCTGGGCAAAACTTTGGGGATCTCTGATATCAACAACAGTAGCCCCTTTGGTAATTAGGTCAACAGCTTCAACGGAACTGATACATTTAAGTTGGTTCATTATTCACCTTCCGTAGAGGTAATGGCTGGTGGGTGGTGGATTGAATTTTGGTTCTTTAGCCGGAACGCTGAAAAATTGCTTATCTTCCAGCCTTAACGCAGTGAGTTTGTTGCCCCAGACGCAGCCTGTATCCAGTGCGTAGACATTCTCAGCTTCAGCAATGCCTTCTAGGGCGGCCCAGTGCCCGAACAGAATTTGAATTGATTCTTCATTCGGGTCTTTGCGGGGTAAGGTAAACCAAGGCTGGTGACCGGGAGGTTGCGAATCCAGTGTTCCTTTGGCGCTGAAATCTAATTTTCCGTCAGGAGTGCAAAAGCGCATCCGGGTAAAATAATTAGTAATCAGGCGTAACCTGTCCCAGCCTTCCTGTTTTGCGGACCACTTATCGGGTTTATTACCATACATATGATGAAAAAATTCGCGGGCCAAAGTGCTTTTGAGTACGGTTTCCACTTCTTTGGCACGTTTTCTGGCTTTCTTGATAGTCCAGCACGGAGGTATGCCTGCATGGACTAATACCGCATTGTGCTCTTTGCAGGAAACCATAAGTTTTTGTTTTCTGAGCCAACTCATCAGCTCCTGACGGTCAGGTGCTTCGATGATGTCGTGAACTGTATCTGCCCGCTTAGGAGCTACAGCTCCATAGTGCACAGCCAGAAGGTGCAGATCATGATTGCCAAGAACTACGGTTACCTGATCCCCAAGATTTTTGATGTAGCGTAAAGTTTCAAGAGAGTTAGGCCCTCGATTAACGAGGTCTCCGGCGATTAACAGATGATCATCATCCGAGAATGAAACCAGCTCCAGTAGTTGCTTGAGTTCATCAAAGCAGCCTTGAATGTCACCAATTGCGTAAGTCGCCATCAGACACGCTCTTTAGTTTGCAGTTAATGCAGTGCGTTAGGTCTTGCCAGTGTAAATGCTTGGATCGGAGCTTTAAATAGCTCACCCTCATCTGTAACCATTTCATAATAACCTTGCATACTGCCAACGCTGGTAGCAAGTACAGCTCCACTTGTATATGAGTAGCTGGATTGAGGTTCGATTTGCGGCTGTTCTCCTACCACGCCTTCACCTTTAACCTCCTGCACATGTTGATTGCCATCGGTTATAAGCCATTGGCGATTCAATAGCTGCACAGGTACAGGATTGTGATTAGTTATGGTGATGTGGTACGAGAATACATAACGTTTACTTTCCGGGTCGGATTGTTTCTCCAGATAGTTCGTTACTACATCTATCTTTACAAAATCACCATAGTTCGGGTCATCTACATTACTCATCGTTACCCGCTTTTTTCTCTGTCAGATAGTTGCTGATCGTTACAAAACTTGAAATAGGTAGCTTTTCCGGGCGTAAAGTTGGATCAATATTGAGTTGTTCCAGCTCTTCTGCACTCAGAAGTGGTTTTAGGTTGTTCCGTAACGTCTTCCTTCTCATATTAAAAGCGGTTCTGACGACGGTTTCCAGCTGCTTTATGTCTAATGCAACAAAAGGCAACTCTTTGTATGGCGTTAACCGGATAATAGCTGAGTCTACTTTGGGTGCTGGATTAAAAGCACCGGGAGGAACAACGAACAGCGACTCTACCTGGCAATAGTACTGCGCCATAATACCCAGTCGGCCGTAATTATTCTCTCCAGGCCCTGCTGCCATACGGTCAACCACTTCTTTTTGCAGCATGAAATGCATATCCTGAATATGCTCAGCATGGCTTAACAAATGAAAAATAAGCTGTGTGGAGATGTTGTAGGGCAGATTGCCAACCACGCGTAATTGCTTGTCGCCTCTGCGTAGAGGGGCATAGTCAAACTTCATTGCATCCGCTTCGTGAATGCGAAATTTGTCACCGTAGCTGAAAAATTTAGTACGCAGGATCGGTGGAAGGTCCCGGTCTAGCTCAATGGCATCCAGCTCACCGGCTTCAGCAAGTAACTCTTCGGTTAATGCTCCCAGGCCAGGGCCAATTTCGACCATGCAATCAGATTCATGAGGTGCAATCGAACGGATAATTCTCCGGATAATGCCGTGATCATGCAGGAAATTCTGTCCGAAACGTTTTCGGGCTTTATGCGCTACAGGCTTTTTACTCATATATTCTTTTGTCGGTTGCGGTGGTGAGCCATCTCACCAGCATATTGAATAGCGGTCTTAAGACTGCCTGGATCGGCTTTACCCGTTCCAGCAAGATCTAAAGCGGTACCATGATCTACTGATGTACGGATAATTGGCATGCCTAAGGTAATATTTACGGCGTTGCCAAAGCCTTTATATTTCAGCACTGGCAAGCCCTGATCATGATACATGGCCAATACAGCATCTGCCGATTGCAGGTACTTCTCGGTGAAAAGCGTGTCTGCAGGAAGGGGGCCGGTTAAGCAGATCCCTTTCTGTTTCAGTTTAGCCAGGGTTGGAGTGATTGTTTCAATTTCTTCTCTACCCAGATGGCCGCCTTCTCCAGCATGTGGATTCAAACCTGATACCAGAATGGTTGGGTTTTGCAGGCCAAAGCTATGTTTCAAGTCGGCATCCAGAACCTCGATAACCTCTGTAAGGAGCTCTTCTGTTATCGCCTCAGGGATATCCTTCAATGGTAGGTGAGTTGTCGCCAAGGCAACACGTAAGCCTTCAGTTGCCAGCATCATCACTACTTTTGAAGTGCCGGTTAGTTCTTCCAGAAATTCGGTATGACCGCTGAAGGCGATGCCGGCATCATTAATGATACCTTTGTGCACAGGAGCGGTAATGAGCGCGGAAAAGGTACCACTCAAACACCCGAGTGTCGCCTCAGTTAGTGTCCGTAGGACATAATCAGCATTTGCACTGTTTAATTCTCCGGGAATTACCTCTGCTGCGAGAGGTACCGGTAGAATTTTTAAACAGCTTGCTGGTGTGGGTTCTGGGGCGCCTTCTGGGTCGAATTGCTCAAGCGTTAAAGGCAGCTGTAAGAGTGCTGCCCTTTCTCGCATTAAATAGGGATCGGCAACGACGACCAGTTCATCGGCATGGCCCTGCTGAGCGATCTGGATACAAAGATCTGGGCCTATGCCTGAGGGTTCGCCGGGAGTCAGGACAAGTCGGTTAATCCCCAACCCTTTTACTCCTTAACTTCTATATAGGCCTGGGAATGGATCTCCCTCAACCAAGTACTGAGTTCTTCATTGAACTTACGTTTGCGAATAGCTGAACGAGCGCGGCTTTCCTGCATCTGTTCGGCCATATTTTCAGTACGCTTATCCAGTACTGTTAATATGTGCCAGCCAAAGCGAGATTCAAAAGGCTGTGAGAGGGTGCCAATAGGTAAGGCATTCATGACCTGTTCAAACTCCGGTACCATTTGCCCGTCCTGAGTCCAGCCCAGTGAGCCGCCTTCTGAACCGCTGGCAGGATCGTCGCTGAATTCTTGCGCCAAGTCAGAGAAGCTTTCGCCTTTTTTAATGCGGTTGTAGATCTCGTTAATCTGTCTGCGTGCTTGAGCAGGTGTTCTGATTTCGCTCGGTTTAATAAGGATGTGGCTTACCAGACGCTGTTCAACTAGCTGTACATTGCCGCCTCGTTGGTCCTTCGCCAGGAAAATATGGAAACCACTCGGGGAACGAATCGGTTTGCTGAACTCACCTTTGGCGAGGTTTCGGACTGATTTACCAATGACTTCAGGTAGTTCTGCTACCTTTCTCCAACCCAGATCGCCACCTTTCAGCGCATTAGGAGCATCGGAGTTAGCAATAGCTATCTCTGTAAAGTCAGCACCTTCTTTCAGTTTTTTGTAGAGTGCAGATGCTTCCAGCTCTGCTTTCTGAATCATCTCTGGTGACGCCTGAGAGGGTACGGCGACCAAAATATGGCCGAGCAGATATTCGGCGGAGATCTGGCTTTGACCATCTTCAGAGCTCATGAAGTTTTCAATTTCTTGTGCAGACACGCGAATGCGGCGATTTACCAGATTTTGCTGCACGCTCTGCAGAAGCATTTCATTACGAATCTGCTCTCGAGCTGCTTTGTAATCACGACCTTCGGCAATCAGAGCATCACGGAACTGCTCTAGTGTCATATTGTTGCTTTGGGCAATGTTGCTGATGGCTGCGTTTAGCTGGCTGTCCGAAATTCGGATGCCCTGCTGAGCTGCCAGCTGTTTCTGGATGCTTTCAAGAACCAGTCGGTTCAGAACCTGTGAGCGTAAAATATTGTCAGCAGGCAGACGCGTGTTTTTGGACTGCAGTTGTTCCTTCACAATCGCTACGCGTTGATCCAATTCACTTTGCATAACGATGCCATCATTTACGACGGCGGCAATCCGGTCGAGAGGAACAGCCTCTGCCAGAACTGTCTGAGAAGGGATCAGCAAGCTTAATGCTGCGAGGGAAAATAATTTGTGAAGCTTAGTTTTCATTGTGCTCTTCACGCTCTTCATAACCAGTGATGTCATCCAGGAAGCCCTTGTCTCCGGTACCAAATGAACCGAGTCCTTTAAGGGTCAGTTGCAGGAATATTCCGTAATCGTATTTGTTGCTGCCATTGGGCTCAGTTCCATCCAGCCAATGTCTGCCGGCGAAGCTTAGCTTCCAGCAGCAGCTTTCATATTCAAGACCAAGTGAAGCCTCTTCGGTTTCGTTGCCTCTGATGTCGTAGAGTACCCTGCCCAGAGATGTCCAGTGGGTCGAAAGAGGCCAGATATAAGATAGATCCGCTTGTTCTCTGCTTGAATCGGTGAACCTGTAGCGGAAATTCACTACATGATCGTAATCTCTTTTGTATTTTAATCCTAATGTTGAGGATTGTACTTCGAAGTCACTGCTATCCAAGATGGTATCCAGATAGGTTTTTGTATTCTTCGTAAGATACCAGGTAGCTAATGTGGCGATATCGCTCTGGCTACTTGTTTCAGCTGCCGTGGTGTTACTCAGTTGTACTTCACGGTCAGCAAAATAATAAGCTTGCCCGGCTTTAAAGCTGGCTTTTTCAAAGCCGGTTTCAGTGATGTAACGGGTGGTTACCCCAAGTGATAACTGTTGAGCATCTCCGAGCCTGTCCTTACCGCTGAAGCGGTTTTCCCTGAACAGCGAGTTATAGTTGAACGTATATCTGGAGGTATCAAAATCGGGGACCGCACTGTGATCTTCTTCGGGAACGTAAAGAGCAAACAGCCGGGGCTCCAAAGTATGGGTGCCGCCATTTTTAAGGTTGCGGTCAAAGAATAAACCACTATCCATGCTGAATATCGGGGCTGTAATGTTTGGAGAGCTGTCCAAACCTGCCAGCTGGTTGTCAAGAGAGTAGCTGCTACTCCACAGAGATAGTTTTGGCTTTACATAGCCCCAAGGGCGTTGCCATAGATACTCTGTTGATGGATTCACGTGAACCCGGTCACCAACTATTCGATTGGCGCCGGTCAGGCCTTCGAGGTCACGATCAAAACGAGTTAGTTGAGCCAGATAACTCAATTTTACTTGGTTATCGAAGCTATGTCCGCCCGTCAAAGTCGCCCTTGGCATTAGTTGATACGGGGCAGTGCCATCAATGGTCTGGTAGTCATGCGCTTCCAGTGCAAGCTTCCAACCGTCACCTGTATAGGTGGTTTTTGTAATCTGGTCCAGATGGTCTTCACGTTGGACATCCAGATCGGAGGATAGGTCCTCAAAATACTGATCATCACTCACAGAGGTATAGTCAATGCGAGTCGTCCAGTTGTTGGCAATTTTTCCGTTATGATCGAGTGCCAGAAGCCAGCGATCATCACCATATTCATCATCACTGGGTAGGTATGCCGCATTCAACGTATTGCTGGACCAGCGGTTCAGGTAGCGGAATTCGTTTTGTAGTAATAACCCTCGATCAGATATAAACCTTGGGGTTAAAGTATCGTCCATGTTTGGCGCGATATTGAAATAATATGGAACCGCGAGATCAAGACCGCTGTCACTACTGTAACTGATACTTGGAGTTAGGAAGCCTGATTTGCGTCGGTCATCGATTGGGAAGCTAAAGTATGGTGTGTAGATCACAGGTACTCCGCCTACGCGCAGGACAGCATCTTCAGCGACACCATAACCTTCTTCGCGATCGAGTACGATGCTATCAGCTTCAAGTCCCCAGGCTTCACTGAATGGAGGGCAGTATGTGTAATTACCCTGTTCCAGTCGGATGCGTTCATCTTCAAGTTGGATGATACGATCTGCTGTGCCTCGGAGGTTATCTTCGTGCATGACGAATTCAGCATTGCTGAAGATCGCCTCATTCGTAACTGTGTCAATCTGAGCGTTGTCACTGAGCATCAATAAGCCGGGTTCGCGATATTTCACGTCGCCTTCTAATCGAGCTTTATTGGTGACCTGATCCACTTCTGCGCTGATAGAGCTCACTCTGCGTGAGCCTTGTCTCATGGTAACCCCGCCTTGCAGTTGAGTCAGGCCGCCCAAGACAGAGGAAGATTGCGCTGCTTCCAGATATAAAGGTGGTTCATCCAGATTCTCATCCCCGGTTATTGGGAAGTCAGGCTCGAGGTAGCGCCCCACACATTGCTGACCAGCCTGATTTTTATAATAAACCCAATCCAGTCGAGAATAAGGATTGTCTTTAATAAATTGCTGCGCCGGAGGAACATCCTGCGGTGAGGAGGTGAAAGGGAGCGTAGTTGCATATATGTTCGCTTTTTCACATTTCCAGTCACCCTGAGTACTGGCATCACATTGCCATTCGTCCCCAATAACCGCATTGGTTTTTTGCGGAGCGGATGTCGGAGTAGAAACAGTGGTTGCTGTTTGAACCGGGGTAGAAGCTGCTGTGCTCTGATCAGCTTTCGGAGTTTCTATCGGGTAGGGTTTGGCGCTGGATGCTGGCTTTATAACCGCTGTTTCGGATTCAGAAACAGAGGGTTCTTGATTAACCGAGCTTTCTACACTGTTTGAATCGGCTGTTTCCACAGCGGACGGTTCTGGATTCTCAACGAAATCTTCATTGACATCACAGTTCCACTCACCGTCTTTTGTCATAGAACAACTCCAGGCCATTTCTGGAGGCGTAGGAGCCGAATCTGCCGAAGAATAGCTTGAAAAAAGAGCAGCGCTTACAGCGAGGGTCAGAGTGTAGGTGGATCGTTTCGCAAAGGGCATCAGTTAACTAAATCCGTTTTTGCAGCATCCAATGATCCGGTATGTCACCGAACCCTGTTATTTTATGGATTAAAACGCTGAATGATAAATCATTCTATGCAACGAGTGTAGAGCAGAGTATGTATTTATATCGGTGATTAAGTTCGGACAAATAAGCTTTTTCGAAATATCTTTTTCTTTATCGGATGTCATAATACACCGCATTAATTTTGTTTGGAGTGAATTGTTGGTGGATCAGCGTCAAGATCAACTGAAAATTTGGTTGCATGAACAGTTGCCTGGATGCACAGGTTTTGAATCATCTGAGTGGCAATTGGTTCCTGTTTCAGGTGATGCCAGCTTTCGGCGTTACTTTCGTGTTATCTCTGGTGCAAAGAGTTGGATTGCTGTTGATGCACCTCCCGATAAGGAAGACAGTCGTCCTTTTATAGCGGTTGCCGAAACCCTGGCTGATCAGGGTGTTACTGTTCCAGATGTGCATAAATACGACCTGCAGCTTGGATTTATGCTTCTGGGAGATCTGGGTGATGATTTGTATCTGGGGCAGTTGAATGAGCAAAATGCCGATAAACTCTATACCGACGCATTAAATGAACTTTTTTTGATCCAGCAATGTCAGGATTTGAAACAGGGATCACTGCCTCTCTATGATCATGCTCTGCTGTCTCGAGAGGTCGAGCTGTTCCGGGAATGGTTTCTTGAGAAATTACTTGGTTTAGAACTGACAGAAGCGGATCACTTTGAAATAGACCGTTTGTTTCATTATGTGATTGATTGTGCCCTTGAGCAGCCCGCAGTATTTGTTCATCGCGATTTCCATTCCAGAAATATCATGTATCGCGAGGGAGCTACCCCGGGAATTATTGATTTTCAGGACGCAGTAAGTGGCCCTGTTACATATGATCTGGTATCCCTATTCAGGGATTGTTATATCGCCTGGCCAGATGAACAGGTCTATCACTGGGTTGAGCAGTACCGGCAGCGTCTGCTCAGTAATGGCAGAATGATGCCCGATTCCAGTCATTTCCAACGCTGGTTTGATTTGATGGGCGCGCAGCGGCACTTAAAAGCGATAGGTATATTCTCCCGGCTGCTGATTCGTGATGGCAAAGCGGGCTACTTGGATGATATCCCACGCACTTTTTCATACCTTTTAGCGGTTACAAAAAAAGATTATGGGCTGGAGCCGACGGCAAATTGGTTGATGCAAAAAGTGTTGCCAGCTTTGTATCAGAGTTCTCACTTTTCAGATGATCTGCTGGATCAATGGCTTAAACCATGAAAGCGATGATTCTAGCCGCAGGTCTGGGTACCCGGATGCGACCATTAACGCTGAATACCCCGAAACCATTACTGAAAATTAATGATGTGCCTTTAATTGAATATCATATTACAAGGCTGGTGAGTGCTGGGATCAGGGATATAGTGATAAACCATGCCTGGCTTGGGGATCAGATTGAAGCCTGCTTAGGCACGGGCGAACGATTTGGTGCTTCGATTCAATACTCTACAGAATCTGAACCACTGGAAACGGCGGGTGGTATCCGAAAAGCGCTGGAACTATTGGTAAAGGATGGAGAGGATCGCTTTTTGGTGATCAATGGCGATATATTTACTAACTACCCATTTGAAAGGTTACTGCAGGGTAAAAACGGCGTTTGTCACCTTGTACTTGTTAATAACCCTGAGCATAACCCCAAGGGTGACTTTTACTTGCGGCAATCCCGGGTAGTGCCAACCGATGGCGTTAAATATACATTCAGTGGTATCAGTGTGCTCTCGGCGGATATGTTCGCAGAACTTAAGGAAGACCAGCCGGAGCCGCTGGCTCCTTTGCTCAGAAACGCAATTGCAAACGAAACGGTCAGTGGTGAATTGTTTGATGGCTACTGGTTGGATGTAGGAACACCGGAAAGGTTACAAGAAATTGACCAATTGGTTAGGGAGCGTCAGATAGATGGCCTTTGATGCGGAAGGAAAGGGTGCTGAATTAGGCAGCACTATTAAATCACACTCCACTTCCATTTTGATCGGAGGGCTGTTCGGCCTGTTTACCGGCGGAATTTGGGGGCTTTTATTTGGTGGTTTCGTCGGTTTTCTGATCAGTCGAACCCTTCGTGGAGTCGTGCGTTCAATCAATCCACAGGAAGCTTTTTTTAAAGCAACTTTTACTGTGATGGGCCGCATTGCTAAAGCGGATGGCAGAGTCACGGAAGATGAAATTCAGTTCGCTCGTGATGTAATGCTCCAGATGCGGCTGGATGAAAACCGTAAACGTCAGGCAATTGAATTTTTCTCGGAAGGTAAAGATGTCGATCTGGATCTTTCGCGTCTAGTCCGGCCCTTAGGAATCATGTTAAAGCATCGTCTTTCCGTTAAGTTGATGTTTGTAGAGATTCTGTTGCAGACTGCCATGGCGGATGGTGAAGTGAGCCCTGCAGAAATGCAGGTGATTGAGGAGGTCTGTGGTTATCTGGATTTTGGTCATGATACTGTCGAAGAGGTCATAGCCAGGGTTAAAGCGCAAAGGGATTTCTATCAGCATGGGCAAGCGGGCGTTGATAGCGAAGTATTATTGAAGGATGCTTATGCAGTTTTAGGCGTGGATGAAACTGCAGGCGATGCGGAAGTTAAAAAAGCTTATCGACGTCAAATGAGTCAGCATCACCCGGATAAGCTGGTTTCAAAAGGTTTGCCGGAGGAGATGATTGAGCTGGCTAAAGAAAAATCACAGGAAATACAGGCAGCCTACGAACGGATTAAGACTGCGCGCAAATAAACTCTAGTTGGGTTTTCTAATTGGGTTTATTGCCGGGAGCCATTTCCGCGCTATTAGCTTCTTCTGTTGTCTGCATCTCGAATACTTTCTGCTCTGCCTTGATGACATAAGTATTCAACATGCCCCGAACATGTTTCAGTAACCAGGGGGTGCCTTTTTTCCAGTCGTCGCGGGTTTCGGGTAAGCGGCTCTGATGGAAGTTTGTTAGTTTATTTTGTCGTGCAACCCTAAGTCTTCTTTCCGCAAAGGTGGGGTTTTCAGCCATTGATGTTTTTCTAGCGCCATGATGCAGATCGAGAACGGTCGTCTCTATTTCAGTAAGAAGCTCCAGCAAGTCAGGTGCTGAATCTGTTTGGGGTATGCGAGCATCAATCATAACCAGTCTCAGGTCCTGTGATTCCTGAAACTGTTTCACGTACTGAGCGGCCCATACTGCGCCTGTACCAATTCCCATGACAACAAAGCGTTCGACTTCTTGTTTTTGTAGGTATGCAAAAGCCGTCTGGCCTCTGCGAACGGCCTGTTCATGGTAAGGCTCTGTTTTTTCCTTCGCCTCCGCTACCGTTTTCTGAGCTGGAGGGCTTTCCTCCGGGGGGGCAGGTGTGGGTTCGGCCGGTGCGGCTTCAGGTTCCCCTTCTGCCTGAGAGGCTGTAGTGGCCGAAATTGGCTGCAGAACCGGTAATGTGCGTTCCGGAATCTCTGTGGGTTCGATCTGCGGCAAATAGACTGCAAGTGTGTGCCAGCCGTATCCTGTAAGACCCTGACGTAGGTGATTGAGGTCCCCGGGCCAGTCAAAGTGAGTATGGTCATCTGGGAAAATAATGATTCCACCCTGTTTTACACCACTGCTCTCAGCCTGATAAAAGGCGATCATCTTTTCGCCGGGTTTACTGGTATCCAATTGCAGTAGTTCGGAATCTGGGGGTGTTACTTTTATCAGATTGCTGATAATTGTCTGGTCTGCATCAGGTTCTGTTCTGGGAATCGTGGGTGTGTTGGCAACACTTCCGCTCGCAGCAGGCGATGCAGGCGCAGCATTTTCAGGCTCATCTTCAGCGACACTATAGCTGGAAATAAAGATGAAACTCAGGCACAGAATTTTCAGGAATAGACTCATGGTCTCGATTATGAGTAAGAAGCGTGCTGACAGCAAGATGCACACTCCGTTAAAATACCCCAAATCATTTTTAAGCGGATATATAGCGCCATGTCAGATTTTAAAATTGCCCCTTCCATCCTATCAGCAGATTTCGCCCGTCTGGGGGAAGAGGTCGATAATGTATTATCTGCTGGAGCAGATATTGTGCATTTTGATGTCATGGATAATCACTATGTTCCGAATCTCACGATTGGCCCGATGGTCTGCAGTGCGCTGACGAAATACGGCATCAAGGCGCCAATCGATGTGCATCTGATGGTTAAACCTGTGGATCGTATTATTGGTGATTTCATAGAAGCCGGTGCGAGCTATATTACCTTTCATCCGGAAGGTTCAGAACATGTTGACCGCTCCTTGCAGATGATTCGCGATGGCGGTTGTAAATCTGGGCTGGTATTTAATCCGGCAACTCCCTTAAGTCACTTGGAATACGTGCTGGATAAAGTGGATATGATACTGCTGATGTCGGTGAACCCCGGGTTTGGCGGCCAGAAGTTTATTCCGGGCACGCTGGATAAATTGCGTCAGGCAAGAGAAATTATTGATAAAAGTGGTTACGACATCCGCTTAGAGATTGATGGCGGTGTTGGTATCGGTAACATTCGCGAAATTGCGGAAGCGGGTGCGGATACATTTGTTGCAGGTTCTGCGATCTTTAATACCGATGATTACAAAGCCACCATCGATAAGATGCGCGAGCAATTAGCGTTGGTTGGTTAACCCATGCGGCAGCTGTTTGCGAACAAAAAACCGAAACTAGTCCTGTTTGATCTGGATGGCACGCTAGTCGATAGTGTGCCAGATCTGGCAAATGCAATTGACAGAATGTTACTTGAGCTGGGTAAAGAAACAGCAGGTATAGAACGCGTCAGATCCTGGGTGGGAAACGGCGCAGCGGTTCTGGTGCAGCGGGCTTTGGCCGGGAGTATGGAGACGCAGATTAGTAACTCTGATGAGTTCGATAACGCCTATGCACTTTTTCTGAAATTTTACGGTGAAAATACAGCGGATCAAAGCCGCCTCTATGAAGGGGTGGTGGAATGCTTGGTTTCTTTGCAAAACCAACAGATCAAGATGGGACTGGTCACTAACAAACCGATTATATTTACCCGCACAATGTTGGCCGGGTTTAATCTGGCTGAATATTTTGATGTGGTGATTGGAGGTGACAGCCTACCTCAGAAAAAACCCTCACCGGAGCCTTTGTTAGAGGCGATGGCAAGTTGTTCGGCGAGCCCGTCGGAAACCTTGATGGTGGGTGATTCTAAGAGCGATGTTGGAGCGGCTAGGGCTGCAGGGTGTCCGGTTATCTGCGTTCCTTACGGTTATAACCATGGTGAGGATATTGCCAAGTATGAGCCTGATTTGATCGTACAGTCACTGGCTGAGTTGGTTTAACCTAACCTATTCCAGTATTTTCGCTCTTTTGGGTAGTTCGACTACATGGCTGCCAGATGCAATGTCATGCCACGCGAGCTTCTGCTTATTGACAAACATCCACAAAAAACCAGCGCCAAAACAAGCCAAAGAGAGGATGCCCACAAGGTAACGTACCAGGCATTTGCCCAGGCTTAAGCGCTCTCCCTCGGTAGTCTGGACGCGGAGTCGCCAGGCCAGCATGCCCAGAGTCTGTCCCTTTCGAGTCCAGAAATAAGTCAGGAAGCAGTAAACGATCACAAACAGGGCTGATTGGTACAATGCGAAGTAGGGACTATTGTCCAGAGCTTCCCCATCATTAAGAGTCAGCATAATGCCTGAGGAGACCATCAGCAGGGATACGATCAACATCATATCGTAGATGAATGCTCCCAACCTTTTCATTGGCGGAGCTATTTTTATATCTTCGTAGGTCTCTTTAAATTCTCGGCTCATTGGATCAGCAGCTACTTCTTGTTGAGGTTTTGTTTTCCAGCTTAAACAGTGGGCGAATATAACTCCCCAGAATACTTCCTGCAAATGCAGCTACAAGCCATAACCAGCCATGTAAACTTCCAGAAGCGATTCCTCCAAAGTAGGCGCCAATATTACACCCAAAAGCGATAGTGGCACCGTAACCGAGCATTACACCACCAAGAAGAGCTGCGACCCAGTGCAATAGAGGTAGGCGCCATTCAAATGAAAACTTGCCTGCCAGTGATGCAGCAATGAATGCGCCCAATAAAACGCCTGCGTTCATTACCGTGTTTACGTCGCTGGTCAGAGGTTCGTACAGGGCAGTTTCACGGCCGGGCTGGAGCCAGTAACTCCAGAAATCCAGTTCCAGTTCTATTTCAAGAAGCATTGCCAGTTTCGCTCCCCATAACGGATAAGCAACTGCAACTGCCCATGGGCGACCTGTCATCGCCAGTGTGGCGAAGTTAAGCAGAGCCAGCGCCAGCGCCCCCCAAACGAATGGCCATGGGCCTTGCAGGTATTTGCGCCAGTTCTTTATGCCCTGAAGGGGAGGATCGGCTTCGAGGCTGCCATGGGTTCGCTTTTCAAGCCAAATGGTAAACAGAGCAATGCAGGCAAAAACCGCAAGGTTTAAGGTCAGCGCAGGTAATAAGCCAGTCGTTTCTATAACGGATACAGGGGCCAACTGTGGAAGTCCTGTCCACCATTCATAATCAGAAGTGGCCCATAAGCCTCCAGCCATAAAACCCAGCATGCTGGGGATTGCTCGTAATTGTCCGCCCCCGGCATGGTATAAATTGCCAGAAGCACAGCCATTACCCAGCTGCATGCCGATGCCAAAAATAAAGGCTCCGATCAGGACAGAAAATCCCAGAGGGCGAACATAACCTCCGACTTCATTTCCAAAAAGTTCTGCATTGTGGAGAGCCGGGAAAAATAAACAAACCGCGATTGCCAGCATAAGCATTTGTGCTCTTATGCCACTTCCGCGTTTATTGATGATCAGGTTTCGCCATGCGGTGGTGAAGCCGAAGGACGCGTGATAGAGGGCTACGCCAAGGAGACCGCCGATGATCATGAGCCACATCTGCTGCGTAGATTCATTGCTTTGAAGCCAGAATAAACAATAGGCAAATATAAACAATGACAGTAGAGGGGATATAAATCTGGAGGTGTTTTTAGTTACGTCATCTGACGGGGTTAGATCCGGGGTTGGCGTTTGAACGCTATTCATAATCTTGATCGCTGAGCATTGAACTGTGGCTTCGGATGGTTGATCTCCGCCAACTCATCGGTAAAAGTTGTGCATTATATCACCAATTCTGTTTTAAGATTTAATAAATTAGTGTTATCTAAAAAAGCAAAAGGCGACCTAAAAGGCCGCCTTGAAAAAGTCATTATACTTGTGAGCTTATTGGCTGATATAAGTCTCTTTGTATTCTGCCGCCAACTCCTGAGCTTCTTTCAGTTGAGAGGCGTTCAGTTTCATTACCAGTCTTTTTTCTATAGCGATAGCCGTTAGGTTGCCCAGCTCAGCAGCATTGTGCATCCAGGCATAGGCAAGAATATTAGTGTCTTTATCTTTTTGCTCGCCATGATTGTTGGAATACAGAGTGCCCAGGAAGAACATCGCATCGGTATGACCTTGTTCTGCTGCTTTACGGTACCAGCGCTCGGCTTCAGTAAAATTCTGAGCAACACCGGTTCCAAAGTTATAGCAGCGCCCAATGTTATGCTGTGCGGCAACCAGGCCCTGATCGGCAGCTTTAAGGTACCACTGCAATGCCAGGTCAGGATTGCGGTCCATGCCATAACCAAACTCAGACATGACGCCGAGTCTGTTCTGTGCAACAGCATCGCCAGATTCTGCAGCAGGTACTACAGTTTCCAGTTCAACTTTATATTCCTGATCTTTGAGCGCGCGCAGGCTGTTTACGCTACCCATATGGCCTAGAGAAGCACCGCGACGATAGAAACGTTTAGCTTTTTTTACGTCTTTTTCGATACCCCAGCCGTTTTCATACATCTGGCCCATCATGTTCAGAGCATCTGGATTGCCCTCTTTGGCCAGCGATTTAAGTTCTTTAAGGGCTGTTGCGTAATCCTGCTTGTCAAAGGCTGCAGTACCTTTACCCAGATCTGCTGCCAGCACATTCGTAACATTAATGCTGAGTATTAGGCCTGCAGCGAAAAGAATCTGTTTCTTCATCTAGATGCCTGCTTGTATGGGATTGAATAAGTGGGGCCAATTATAACGACTAAAATAAATAATGTTCATGCACTTTATGGATGATCTTTGAATATCTCATTAACGCATGATGTATTTATTAGTTAAGGATTGGCTAATTTAGGGGCATTCTAAAGCAATAGATGGTTCTGCAACCAGTTATTCGTTGAAGTCGCTTGCGGTGGGTCAATATTTATTATGCATTAATCTGGATAAGCTACATACTGGCATAGGGATTTCCCCTATGTGTTTGAATTAGCCATACTAAATTGACATAAGTAAGTACACTTTTATGTGTAAAGGTAGCTAAATGAACCTCAATGCGATTGAAGTTGAGTCCGTGCCACTTAAGACAATCCTTTCTCCAGATGTAGTGACGGTGGAGCAGGAGGATATTGTCAGTCATGCATTGCAGGAAATGAAGCAACGTTCCATAAGTAGTGTCGTTGTAACTAGTGATGAAAAGCACCCTATAGGTATCTTTACTGAGCAGGATGCCATCCGGTTGATGGCTGAGTCTAAAAATGTCTCAACGCTTAAAATGCATGAGGTGATGAGTAAGCCTGTTCTTTGTGTGAAATCGACGATGGGCTACGGCGGTGCTTATCAATTGATGAGTGATCATCAGGTAAGGCACCTGGTGGTAGTCGATGATGAAAATCACTTGGTGGGTTTAGTTAGTGAGGGGGATTTTCTTCATCACCTGGGCATGGAATATCTGATTGAGTTAAAGACTGTACAGAATTCTATGACCTCGAACGTGGTTTCGATCGAACAAACAGTCCCGATTTCTGAAGCTTTGACTGTGATGAGCAGCAAAAAAATCAGCTGCGTTATCGCGACAGAGCAGGGCCGAGCTGTTGGCGTGCTGACCGAAAGGGATATGGTCAAAATAGCCACGGAAGAACAGGATTATGCCCACCTTGCCATTGCAGACAAGATGTCCTCTCCTTTACTGACAGTATACCCCTCTACGCCTTTACAGCATGCCAGCCAAATAATGGAGAAAAACCGTGTAAGAAGGCTGGTGGTGGTTGATCATTCGGGCAGTTTAAAAGGTGTTCTCACCCGACACGATATTGCAAAATCCCTGCAGGGGTCTTTTATTGAGTACCTTCAGGAAACATTGGACAGAAAGAGTCGGGAGCTAAGAAATACTGAATCGCGTTTAAGAACGATAGAACAAAAGAATTTTTATCAGGAGCTGGTGGATCAAGTTAGTGATGCTATTTACATCATAGATGCTGAGGATGCCCGAATTCTTGATGTAAATTCACAGGCTGCCCAGAGCCTTAATTATAAGCTGGATGATTTGCTAAATATGCGGATTACGGAAATTTCCCAGCTCTATACATCACTGGATGATTGGTTGAATAAGTGGATACCGCAGATAAGAGATGGAGGTGATCGCTGGCTGATCTCTGGTCATCGAAGCTCAGATGGTACGGTTCTTCCGGTGGAAGTAAAAGCGCGCTTAGTGAGCTATCAGCACAAGGACTATGTCGTTGCAATCGCTCGGGATATTTCGGAACGGCTCGAATCCACTCAACGTTTAAAAGAAAGTCGGCAGCGCTTCCAGTCGCTGTTTGAAAATGCACCAATGGCGTATCAGTCTCTGGATATGGATGGCAATATTCTGGCTGTTAATAAAGCCTGGTTAGAGTTGTTGGGCTTAGAAAACTATGACCAGGCAATAGGGAAAAATATAGCGGAGTTTTTAAGCAACCGTTCTCTGGATACTCTGTCTGAGGAGTTTCCAAAATTTAAAAAAACCAAACGTGTGTCCGGCCCCCAATATGAGCTGGTTCGAACAGATGGGCAGCACCGTTTTGTCCAGGTTTCCGGACAGATCAGCAAAGATGAGATTACGGGAGTTCTAAGAATACATTGTATTCTTACGGATGTGACTGAGCAGGAGCGGGCTTCGCAGGCATTAAAAGAGAGTGCTGAGACTTACTTTAGGGTTATTACTACAGCCAGAGATGGTTTCTGGATGGTTGACTCTAAAGGCCAAATCCTTGAAGTAAATGAATCTTTCTTAAACATGTCAGGTTACAGCCGAGAAGAGTTGGTTCATATGTCGGTTAGTGATATCGATGTCATGGAGTCTCCAGAGATGGTGGCTGAGCATATAAATGTCCTTAAGGAGAAGGGGTGGCATTTATTTATGTCGAAGCACCGCAAGAAAAGTGGTGAAGTTTTTGACGTGGAGATCAACGCTACTTATTGGCCCGGTGGGGACGGACAAATCTTTGCCTTTATTAGAGATGTTACTGAAAGAACCAGAAAGGAAGATCAGTTACGTCAGGCCGCGACCGTATTTGCCAATACTACAGAAGGGGTCATGATCACCGATCCGGCAGGTAGAATTCAACGCGTCAATAAGGCGTTTTGTACACTGACCGGCTACAGTGAAGGCGAAGTGATTGGTCATTATCCTAGTGTGCTTCAGTCTGGTAGACATGATCGACATTTTTATGAAACGATGTGGCAACAGATCTCTGAACAAGGTTATTGGCAAGGTGAGATCTGGAATCGGCGTAAAGATGGTACGACTTATCCAGAATTACTCAGCATCAACACCGTTTATGATGAGGAGGAAAATGTTGCTCATTATGTCGGTGTATTTGCAGATATCACTCACCTTAAAGAGTCTGAGCAGGAACTCTCCTATCTTGCGCACCATGATGTATTAACTGGCCTACCTAATCGTTTGATGATCCAGTCTCAATTGGAGCAATTTCTCGGGGTGGCTCAACGTGACGGCAAAAAGCTCGCTTTACTGCTCTTGGATCTGGACCGTTTTAAAGATGTGAATGACAGTTTTGGCCACGCGGCGGGTGATGAGCTATTGCAGCAAGTGGCGGGGGTTTTAAGAGATCGCCTCAGACAGGCTGATCTAATCAGTCGGATGGGTGGGGATGAGTTCGCTATTCTGCTTGATGATATTAAATTCGAAGAAGATGCTGGATTGGTGGCTGATGACATTATCCGTCACCTTTCAAGAAGGTGGCATCTGAGTAACGGCTGTGAAGTGGCAGTGGGTGTTTCAGTGGGAATAAGTTTGTACCCAACCCATAGTTCGGATGCGGCGTCTTTGTTGCAGCATGCGGATGCTGCTTTATATCAGGCAAAATCGGAAGGTCGTGGTCGATTTAATTATTTCACTGAAGAGTTAACCATTGATGCTCGAAATCGACTTGAGTTGGAAGCCCGGTTGATGCGGGCACTGACCCATAACGAGCTTGAAGTCTATTATCAACCTCAGTTAGATATTAACACGGGTAGGTTAATCGGTGCAGAAGCCTTGGTACGCTGGAACGACCCTGACCGGGGCTTGATAATGCCTGGGCAATTTATACCTCTTGCAGAGCAGACGGGGCTGGTTGCGGATATCGGTGAGTTTGTGTTGAGAAGTGGTTGTCGGCAGCTCAAAAAGTGGTTGGACCAAGGTTATCAGCCAATAACGTTGGCGGTGAATCTCTCCCCTGTGCAGATACGGCATGCGGATATGTATGAATTGGTTGCTGGGGTACTCGAAGAGACGGGGTTGAAACCGGAATATCTTGAACTTGAACTGACCGAAAGTGCTTTGATGGAACGGGAGCAGGAGTCCATTGAGCTGCTTCAAAAACTCAGAAATCTGGGGGTCAAAATTGCCATAGATGATTTTGGTACCGGATATTCATCGCTTGCCTATTTGAAAAAATTCCCTCTGGATGTTCTGAAAATTGACAAATCTTTTGTTGATGAAATTCCAAACGATAAAGATGATATGGTCATTGCTGCGACTATTGTGGCAATGGGACAGAACCTTGGAATAAGGGTGTTGGCTGAAGGGGTAGAAACCCAGGATCAGCTTGATTTTTTAAAAAGCAAACAGTGTCATTGCTATCAGGGGTACTTGTACAGCCCGCCAAGACCTGTCTCTGAATTTGAAAAATTTCTCGATTAGTATATTTTAGTAACAGAATAGAAATAGTGGTTAGACTAATATCCATGCTGGTTATAACAGCCTTCTCAAGCCGATTTTGCTACACTGCACAGAGTTTTAAGTTTTAAGTTTTAAGTTGTAGCAGTAGGGACGCTGCGCTAATTGGAACTCCGCATATGAGCCCAACAATTCTTTCAATGTCCTCATCGGTCTTTCTCAAGCGTTTTTGTTGGGTGGCTGTGAGCGCGGTCGTTCTTGTTCTTGTTCTATCAAGTTTTGTTACCTTCAAGCTTTATGAACGCTATGTGGTTGGCCTGGCTGAATCGAATGCAGTCAATATCGCCACTTCGATTGTGAGTGTGCATCAGGAAAAGCTGTCAGAGGCACTCAATCCATCATTATCCCCAGTCCAGTTGGAAGAGCTTGATTTGTTGATCAAAGCTTTTATGGGGCCTTATGGCATTGTAAAAGTGAAGCTGTTCACTCTGGATGGCACTGTTGTTTACAGTAATGATATGAGCATCATTGGTGAAAACTCTTTGGGGAATGAACATCTTGAGACGGCCTTAAAAGGTGGGCGGAGCTCTGTGATTCAAACAAAGAACCAGATCAGGGATTTGGCGCATCAAGACCGATTTGATGTGGATGTTGTTGAATCTTATGTGGCAATGAAAAAGCCTGAAGGTAAAGTCATTGGTGCATTCGAGATCTATCAGGATATGACCTTCTTCAGGCAGGAGGTGAGTAAAGGTGTTTTTTACTTCCTTATCGAGTTGGCCGTTATTCTGATCACAGTGGTTGCTGCGGCTTTTTGGTTTGTGCGTAAAGCTGCGGTCACGATGGTAATGCAGCAAAAAGAATTAGGGAGGTTGGCGACGATTGATACAGTTACCAATCTTTATAATCGTGCAGAAATCACGAGAAGAATGGCTTCGGAGTGGGAACGGTATCAACGTAACCCCTGTGCTGACAATTCTTTTGGGGTGATGATGCTGGATCTGGATCATTTTAAGCGTATTAATGATAATTATGGTCATCAGGTTGGTGACGAGTTACTGCGGCAAGTGTCCGCAAAATTATTATCGGAAGTAAGAGCTTATTCCGAGGTTGGTCGTTACGGTGGTGAGGAATTTATTATCTTACTTCCGGGTACAGGGTTAAGCGAATTGGCGAGTATCTCGGACAGGCTGCTTAAGCTGGTGGCGGAGCAGTCTTATAAAGTGTTAGGGGAAGATATTTCTCTGACTGTCAGTATTGGTATTGCCGCTTCAAATAAATTTGATAGTAATCTGGACGCAGTAATCAAGCGGGCCGATGATAACTTGTATAAGGCAAAAGCGGCTGGCCGAAATTGTGTGGCGGGCGCCGCTTAAGCCATCATGCAGTATGAAGCCTTAGTCGCTGCGTTTTGTCCCTAACAGCTCAATCATGTACCCATCCGGATCTTTTACAAAAGCCAGAATAGTGCTGCCATGTTTCATGGGACCTGCTTCTCGGACCACAGTGCCTCCTTTGCTTTTAATCTCTTCGCAGGCGGCATAGACATCCTCAACCTCAATCGCGATATGGCCGAAGGCATCCCCCAGATCGTAATGATCCTGATCCCAATTATGAGTAAGCTCCAGTGCTGTATGTTCTGATTCAGGTCCATAACCTAAAAACGCCAGAGTGAAACGGCCATCTGGATAGTCTTTTTTACGGAGTAACTGCATACCAAGTGTGGAAGTGTAAAATTCAACAGACTGTTCCAGATCAGTAACACGTAGCATTGTGTGTAGAAGGCGCATTAATTCGTTCCTGACTTTGTTAAAATGTGCTTATAAATATGAGATTACTTGTCTAAAGTAGCATTATAGTTGAGCATTTTTGAGTCTGAAGGTTTTGCCTTTCTCGGTGTAGAATGTTTTCATTGTAATTAATATCGGTCTTATCTGGTGTTTGAGTGAGGAAGGTGACCACAATGTTCCAAGATATGAATAAAAAAATCACTGATTCAATGGGCCCTTTTAAAAATCTGGTAAATATTCAAACTAAAATGTTAGAAGAACTTACCAGACAGCAGATGGAGTGCACCAAGTCGTGCATACAGGCAACAATTCAGCAGACTAAAGAACTGCAGAAATGCGAGACTCCTTCTGATTTGATAGAACTGCAACGCAGTTATGCTAAAGAGCTTGAAGATACCCTGAAAAATGCGAGTGATCAGAATATGCAGGCTCTGCAAGATGCTCGTGAAGAGATAGAAGACGTTGCTCGTTCTGCTTTTGACGCCTTCAATAAGTAATAATATAAACAGGAAACAGCACTATCGGTGCTGTTTTTTTGTGCCTTAATATTGAGCTTAGAGTAGTAATATGAGTTGTCCTATTGGCCTTTTTTATGGCTCCACAACTGGCAATACAGAGAGTGTCGCTGAATTGATCTCCGAGCAGATCGGCTTTGATAAAATTCATCGTATTGACATTGCAGCTGATGGATTAGATAGCCTTGCCGAATATGAGCATCTTATCCTGGGGATCCCCACATGGGATTTTGGTGAGCTGCAAGAAGATTGGGCGGATATGTGGACCATTCTTGAGAAGGCTGAATTGAAAGGAAAAACCTGCGCGGTGTTTGGTCTGGGTGATCAGATTGGGTACAGCGAATGGTTTCTGGATGCGATGGGTTTATTGCATAACCGGGTTCAGGAGCAGGGAGCTGTGATGGTCGGCTATTGGTCTGTGGAAGGTTATGACTTTGAAGATTCAAAAGCCCTAACGCCTGATCGTAAACAGTTCGTTGGATTAGCCATTGATGAAGACTGTCAGCATGGCGAAACTCAGGATCGGGTCAATGCCTGGTGTAAACAAGTACTGACTCAGTTTGGCATGAGTCAATCCTGATACCCTTCCGGGATAATAGCGAGGGTAATGTAACTCAGCTATGAATTAGTAAGTGTGTGGCAATACCTGCGCAGTAGCCAAGTATAATTGCCCAGGACCATTTTAAGTGGCTCATAAAAGTATATACGCCTTGTGCCTGCCCCATCAGCGCAATTCCGGCTGCGGAACCAATCGATAAGATTGAGCCGCCTACTCCTGCCGTAAATGTGACCAATAACCATTGCTCCAGCGGCATTTCAGGGTTCATGTGTAGTACAGACACCATGACAGGAATGTTATCGACCAGAGCGGATATCAGGCCGACCAGAATATTGGCATTGGTTGCCCCTAAACCTGTATACATCCAGTTTGAGGCGATGGTGAGGTAGCCCAGTGTTGCCAGTCCCCCCACACACAGCATTACTCCATAGAAGAACATCAGAGTATCCCATGAGGAACGTTCGACAACTTTGAATATATTAAAGCGCCGAACTACGTCTGTATGATCACCTTTGCTGGCTTCGTGAGTTTGAAAGTTTTCTGCATGATGGTGACTTATGTGTCCGTGTTCATGGATGATGGGCTCGTGTTTGCTGAGGTAGAAACCAAAGAGTTTTAGAATCCCCAGCCCCGTCATCATGCCCAAGACGGGAGGCAGGTTGAGAGCGCTGTGGATCAGTACTGAAAGAATGATTGTACTGAGGAAAATTAAAATAATTGTCAGTGCACCCTTTTTCATATGCAGGCGAACAGTTTCACCAGAAGGCGGACCATTTTCTATTACGTGGCTCATCAGAAGGGCAGGTATGAGCCAAGTCACGAGAGCTGGGAAAAACAATACCAGAAATTGGTCAAACTCGACGCGTCCACTCTGCCACACCATGAGGGTGGTGATGTCGCCAAACGGGCTGAAAGCGCCACCTGAATTGGCTGCTATAACAATGTTGATACAGGCGACAGTGATAAATTTATGGTAGTGACTTCCTACCGCCAGGACCACGGCTCCCATGAGAAGTGCTGTAGAAAGATTATCTGCAATGGGGGATAAACAAAAAGCCAGTGCCCCGGTGATCCAATATATTTTCCTTAGAGAGTAACTCTGTACTACAAGCCATGAACGTAAAGCAGCAAATACCAGGCGTTCTTCCATGGATGTAATGAAAGTCATGGCTGCAAGCAAAAATAGGAACAGCTCAGCGTATTCCAGAATGTAGCCGCGTACCGCGAGACCAGCTGTCACTTCATCGCCACTTAATGAATAAGCTAAACCTGTAAGAATCCAGATCAGTCCGGCTGCGACCATAATCGGTTTGGATTTGCGCAGGTGTATCAGTTCTTCGCTTAATACCGCCATGTATGCAATGAAGAAAATCACAAGTGACACAATGCCGAAAATACTGGCCGTGAAATTTTTATAAACCTCGATCCCTTCGTTTCCGAACGCTAGAAGTGGTGCAGGGAGAAAAGCGATAACTAACAAAATAGCTTTGCAAAACATAAGTGGTTTTCCATTCCAGCTTGTTAGAACATTTTAATGCTAAAAGGTCTTGTTGCTCTAGGGGCGAATCAGTAAAAAACACTGAAACAGGTAGTGTTAAACGCTGAATTTCGGTAAAATGCGGCCCTTTTTCAAACAGCTGGTTACGAAGCATTAACATGGAAATTAATCCTATTCTCAACGCCCTCAAAGATATCTCTGAGCGTACAGAAGCTCTGCGAGGATTTCTTGATTACGAAACTAAACAGGATCGTCTTGAAGAGGTGACGCGTGAGCTGGAAGATCCGGCCGTCTGGGATAACCCGGAAAATGCCCAGAAATTAGGTAAAGAGCGTGCTGTACTTGAAGCAGTGGTTGAGACAATTGATGAACTGACATCAGGTGTTTCTGATACTCGTGACTTGCTGGATATGGCAGTTGAAGAAGATGATGAAGACACCGTTGCTGAAGTAGAGAATGATGTCTCAGCGATGATGGCTAAGCTCCAGACACTGGAATTCCGACGTATGTTCTCTGGAGAGGCAGATGGAAATAACGCCTTCCTTGATATTCAGGCGGGTTCCGGTGGAACAGAAGCTCAGGATTGGGCTGAAATGATGCTGCGTATGTATCTGCGTTGGGGCGAAGATAAAGGCTTTAAAACTGAACTGTTGGAATGTTCCGCAGGTGATGTGGCAGGCATTAAGTCAGCCACCATCAGTTTCCAGGGTGAATATGCTTTTGGTTGGTTGCGTACAGAAACCGGTGTTCACCGTTTGGTACGTAAATCGCCATTTGATTCTGGTGGTCGTCGTCATACATCTTTTTCTTCTGTATTTGTGTCTCCTGAAATCGATGACAATATCGATATCGAGATCAACCCTGCTGATCTGCGTGTAGATGTTTACCGTGCTTCGGGTGCGGGTGGTCAGCACGTCAACAGAACCGAATCTGCGGTACGTATAACCCACGAACCCTCTGGTATTGTGGTACAAAGTCAGGCTCAGCGTTCTCAGCATCAGAACAAAGATACCTGTATGAAGCAGCTGCGAGCTAAGCTTTATGAAGTGGAAATGCTGAAGCGAACTGAAGCCGCACAGGAGCAGGAAGACTCGAAAGCAGATATTGGCTGGGGCAGTCAGATTCGTTCTTACGTGCTGGATGATCAGCGTATTAAGGATTTACGTACCGGTGTTCAGAGTTCCAACTGCGACAAAGTTTTGGACGGTGATCTGGACATGTTTATCGAAGCTAGCCTTAAAGCTGGCCTGTAAAGAATTTTACCAACTTAAAGGTTTAACAAGCCGATGTCTGATAATACTCAGAAACAAGATGATAACCGCCTGATTGCGGAACGCCGTGAGAAACTTACTGCGTTACGTGAAGAGGGTAAGGCATTCCCGAACTCTTTCCGCCGCGATAGTTATGCAGCTGATCTACAGGAGCAGTATGGCGATAAATCCAAGGAAGAGCTGGCAGATGCTGGAATCAAAGTGAGTATTGCGGGGCGGGTGATGCTGAACCGTGGTGCTTTTGGTGTGATTCAGGATATGTCAGGGCGCATTCAGTTTTATGTGAACAAAGAAGCACGTAAGTTCGCAAAGAGCCTGGACCTGGGTGACATTATTGGCATCACTGGTGAACTGCATAAATCCGGTAAGGGCGATCTGTATGTGGATATGGGTGAATACCAACTGCTGACCAAAAGTCTGCGCCCGCTTCCGGATAAACATAAAGGTTTGCAGGATACAGAGATCCGTTACCGTCAACGTTATGTTGACCTGATCACTAATGAAGAATCCCGTAAGGTTTTTGAAGTACGCTCAAAAATTGTTTCTGGTATTCGTAAATATCTGACCGATCGTCGCTTTATTGAAGCGGAAACCCCGATGCTGCAGGTGATTCCGGGTGGTGCTACGGCCCGTCCATTTGTGACACATCACAATGCGCTAGACCGCGATATGTACCTGCGCATAGCTCCAGAACTTTACTTGAAGCGCTTGGTTGTAGGTGGTTTTGAACGCGTGTTCGAGATTAACCGTAATTTCCGTAACGAAGGCTTATCTACTCGTCATAACCCTGAGTTCACCATGATCGAGTTCTATCAGGCATATGCTGATTACCGTGATCTGATGGACCTGACGGAAGACATGCTACGCACCGTCGCACAGGATGTTCTGGGGACAACCACAATTGTGAACACAGTGCGTAATGAAGAAGGTGAAGTACTCGAAACCTTTGAATACGACCTGTCAAAACCATTCACGCGTATCAGTGTATTTGATTCTATCCTGCACTATAACGATGATATTACCGCCGAAGCACTTGCGGATGAGCATGCTGCGCGTCAGATTGCTCAGCGCATGGATATAGATGTAAAAGACAGCTGGGGCCTGGGTAAGGTACAGATTGAAATATTCGAGAAGACCGTAGAGCATCGACTGGATCAGCCTACCTTCATAACGGAGTACCCAGCTGAGGTTTCTCCACTTGCACGTCGTAATGATGACAACCCATTTATCACTGATCGTTTTGAATTCTTCGTGGGCGGTCGTGAGTTGGCTAATGGCTTCTCCGAGTTAAATGATTCGGAAGATCAGGCTGAACGTTTCCAGCAACAGGTTGCTGAGAAAGATGCCGGAGATGATGAAGCAATGCATTACGATGCTGACTATATCAACGCACTTGAATATGGCTTGCCGCCAACGGCGGGCGAGGGTATTGGTATCGACCGTTTGGTTATGTTGTTTACTGACTCGCCATCCATCAGGGATGTGATTCTCTTCCCGGCTATGCGGCCATGCGGTTAATTAGATTTGATAAAGCCCTCAACTGAGGGCTTTATTTTTGACTAATAATAAATGTCTTTTTATTAGCGTTTTTTAATATAATGCTCAGATGAATTGGTTATTTCCCAAGGTAAAAAGAGTCATTCCGCAGAAACGCTGGTTTAGCATCTCGTTGCGGACAATACACCTGATCGGTGTGGCCGGCCTTGCTGGTGCCTATCTTTATGATCAGCCCTATTCCGTTTGGTGGGTGTATCTGTGTGCAACAGTCATCAGTGGGTTTGTGATGGCGGTTATGGAGATCTATTGTGATGGCATCTGGTTGATCCAGATGCGGGGGACCGCTATCGCTCTGAAGCTGCTTCTGTTGTCCACAATGCTTTGGTGGTTTGATCAGCCTGAAGCCTGGGTTTATTTT
Source organism: Neptuniibacter sp. (assembly GCA_050633685.1). Classification (GTDB taxonomy): domain Bacteria; phylum Pseudomonadota; class Gammaproteobacteria; order Pseudomonadales; family Balneatricaceae; genus Neptuniibacter. Next base: position 92,008 of record JBOEHA010000004.1, read on the forward strand.
GTCGTGATCATTATCTCGGGTGTCGTTTCGCATGCACCTGGCCGCGTTCGCTATTATTCGATCTGGCATCGACGTGTTATCACAGAACCTATACAGTTAGGCCCTCAACAGATCAAAGATTGTGGTGGATAAAAGTAATGGCTTTGGAATCGGCTCCTACTTGGAATGCTGTGCTTGCTGACCAGTTCGAACAACCTTACATGCAGGCTCTGAAATCCTTTCTTAGGGAACAAAAAAACCAGAAAAAAGTTATTTATCCACGTTCAGAGCATTGGTTTCATGCTCTGGAAGCCACTCCTCTAGATCGGGTTAAAGTGGTGATTATCGGGCAAGATCCCTATCACCAGCCGGGCCAGGCGCATGGGCTATGCTTTTCTGTGATGCCAGGTGTAAAAATTCCTCCCTCTCTGGTTAATATCTATAAAGAGCTGGCTACTGATATCGGAATTAAACCGGTTGAGCATGGATATCTGGAGTCCTGGGCCAAGCAAGGTGTTCTATTGCTCAACAGTGTTCTTACAGTTGAGGATTCCAATGCCGGTTCTCATCAGGGGAAGGGCTGGGAGGTGTTTACAGACGCAGTGATTAAGCAGGTAAACGAGCATTGTGAGCATGTTGTTTTCATGCTTTGGGGCAGTTACGCCCAAAAGAAAGGAGCCTGTATTGATAACCGTAAACATCTGGTTTTGAAGGCTACACACCCATCCCCTTTATCGGCATACAGGGGATTTCTAGGTTGTTCACACTTTAGTCAGGCAAATCAGTATCTGGAACAAAGTGGGCGAGAGGTTATTCAGTGGCAGCTTCCGGAGCAAGTGTCTCTTTAATGCTGTATTCAGGTATCTTAATCGTATCGGCACAATAGAAATAATGCTGGCCCCGGCCCTGGTTTTTGCTCTCATACATGGCCAAATCTGCGAGATGCAGCAGTTCATCAAATTCCATTGAATGATTGGGTGCGATAGCGCTCCCTGCGCTAAATCTGATATGGATCTCTTTGGGGTGGTAAACAATAGGGCTTTCTAAGCATATCCTTATACGTCCTAGAATTTTCTCAAGAGATTGTTCTAATTGCTCACGATTTTTTTCTTGTAGCAACAGAATGAATTCATCGCCAGCCAGGCGGGCCAGCACGTCGCCGTCACGCAGATGAGCCTTAATTGTTTTAGTCAGGCTTACCAGAACCTTGTCCCCCACACTGTGTCCAAATTCGTCATTGATTGGTTTGAAAAAATCTAAATCAATAAAGGTGAGACTCATGCAGAGGTCCTGTCGGTGGACACGCCCAAGAATCTGCTTGGCTATGGTCACCAGCATCTGGCGGTTTGGTAGGCCGGTAAGCTGGTCGGTCTGGGACGTTTTCAATAATTGTGTATTCTGTTCGGAAATTCGACGATTTGCTTCGGAAAGTTGGCGAATATAGTTTGCGCGATTGTGGGCAAATCTGCCGAATGCAAAAATAGAGATGCCCGTCATGCCAACAATCGCGAGTAGAAGCAGCAACAATAATGAGTCATTTGTTTCTTTTTCAATTTGTGCGTGCTTTTGGATAGCGGCTTCTAGGTCGTCGATTTTTTGGATCAGGTTCCAGAAATTATTATCGTAGTTTTGATTCGGGGTTTTTTCTGAACCATTGAGCTCAGCTGCAGAAAGAAGGTTCAGGGTGCCGTTTCTATAGCTTATAAGTTGATACAAAAGTTGGTTGGCATGTTTACGAAGCATCGGGTCGCTGAGGGCGTGGTGCGATCTTTTTTGGGTTTTTGTACCATCCAGAACCGCAATTGTAGCCTGTTCAGCCTGTTTTAAATGGTGGATTAGTTTCGATACTTCGGTGTCAGAATCGCCGGAAAGTAATTTCTCAAGCCTGAGATGAGCCATTGTGGCTTCCAACTTTATCTCTGCCGTTGCATCAATCCAGGGAAGGTATTTTGTTAGGGTGTTTTTTGTTGTGGACTGGATATGAAGCACAAGGAACAGACACAGGGATGCTGTAATCCCTGTCAGTATGAGTGGTTTTTTTGGACTGCCTGGGGCGGTCTCGTTCATCCCTGCAACTCTTAATAATATTTATTATCCGAGCAGTTTGCCGATATTTAACAACCAGGTCAACAATCGGCTTTTTATTATACAGTCCTGTCTTTGCGGTTGAACAACTCAGGATCGAGTTTGTAAGGAAGTTCCAGAATTTCAATTTTGCTGTTGGAATTCGCAAGGTTTAACGTTTCTTCATCTGCGGCTTTTTTGTTAATGACAGCCAAAAACCTGTAACGACCAGAATTCTCATCGCATGGAGCTGACAACACTACTTCGCCCGCTGAGCTATTTGTCTGGGTTTGAATTTTTTGTCCCGGTTGTGGTGCACCGTCGCAAGAAGCTTCTGCCAGATACATAGGTTTTTTCAGTACGCCACGGTGTTGCAGGCGGGTGACAATTTCCTGCCCGGTATAACACCCTTTAGCAAAACTGACCCCCTCAAGAGCCTGTAGGTTGGTCATTTGTGGGATAAAGCTTTCCTGAGTTGCTTCTCTTAAATCAGGTATGGCTGCATCGATTTCACTTAAGATCCACTGGTCGGTTGATCCTAAGGCGACTTCGTCAGGCAACTTGGCAATCAGCTCTACTAAGTCGGAAGTTTGCATCCAGATTTCGAATCGATCACCTGGAACTCTAACCACGATACCATTGCTGAGCTTCAGTACCCCGTTATCTTCCGAAGGTGATTGTTCAAATAAACGTTCTACCAGAGTCTGTGAGCCCGGGCCGGAAATGCCGATACCACTTAACTGATCGCTGATTTCTGTCGCTTCCGCTTTAGAAAATACAATGTACTTTTTCAGGTTGGAAAGTGATGTATCGCAAATGTCATGATTCATTCGCATCCAGACCTCGTCATCACTGATCTTGAGCAGCCTGAATAAGCTGATCATGTGGCCCTTAATATTACAGTGTGCACCCAGGGAGCTGCCGCGGTTAAATACGGCTTTAAGATCACAAGTTAGCTGGCCTTGAAGAAATTTCTCTGTGTCTTCCCCTTTTATAGACACGACGCGTTGGTGCAATAGCGGAATTACCAGAGTGGATTTTTCACTACGACTCAAAACAGACTTTTGGTCAGAGGATAGGGAAACCCCTTTTGAATTCAGGAAATCAATCAATTCACTCATTCTATACGCCTTTTGCGCCAAATCTACACGTGATCACGTGAATGGCTGCGGGTTATTGATTCGCAGATGCGATGACTCTTCCTAACTGAACCGGACTGGTTGCTGTTAGGCTGCTCTCCCAGGATATACGGTCTTCGCCGAACAGGAGAATGACGGTAGAACCCAGTTTAAATCGGCCCATTTCTTCACCTTTTTCTAATGTGATTGGTGATGAGGACTGATTACTAAATGGGGTGTGAATTGGCTTTTTCAAGCGCGGGGCTTCTTGTCCACTCCAAACCGTTTCAATGCCCGCAACAATCATTGCTCCCACTAAAACCATTGCCATGGGCCCGTATTCAGTATCGAAGTAAGCGACTAAGCGTTCATTGCGTGCAAATAGTTGATCGACACCTTCAGCCGTTGTCTGGTTCACGGAAAACAGATCGCCCGGGATATAGGTTGTATGAGTCAGTGTGCCGGTGACTGGCATATGGACCCTGTGATAGTCCCTGGGAGAGAGGTAAATAGTTGCAAAATTACCGTTAGTAAATTGTTCAGTTCTTTTTTGGTCTCCGCCAAGCAGAGTCGATAGGCTATAACCGCGACCCTTAGCCTGGAAAATACGGCCATGTTCAATACCGCCCAATTGGCTGATAGCACCGTCTGCAGGACTGACAATGGAAAGTTCAGTTTGGTCTATAGGGCGGGCATCGGCTTTTAATTCACGTGTAAAAAAAGCGTTGAAACTTGGGTAGTTTGAAGGGATCTCATCGCGGGCTTCAGACATGTTTATCTGGTATTTCTTGGCAAACCAGCGAATGAACAGGTTCTTTACCCAAGGGGTCTTAGAGTCTGCGATGGTTCCCACAAGTCTCGAAAGCAGGTGCTGGGGAACTATATGTTGAAACAGGATAAACAGGGATTCTTTAAAACTGGGTTTCATTACTTTTCCACCGGTGTGTCTGCTAGGTTGCCCCACTCGAACCATGAGCCGTCGTAGCATCGGACATTGTTAAAACCAAGATGTTTTGCGACCAGATAAGTTAACCCGGAACGTCTGTGTGTCTGGCAATGGGTGATAATTGATTTTTCATGGGTGAGGCCTTTTTCAGCAAGCAAAGTCTGTAATTCTGATGCCGGTTTCAACTTTGGGTTATCAGTGCTGAGCAGGCATTCTGTCCATTCAAAATTAATTGCTCCGGGAATATGTCCACCTTTCTGAGCGTTAATAACCTTTTCGCCGCTGTATTCTTCTGGGCTGCGGGCATCCCAGATTGCGGTATCAGCAGATGAGGACTGATCATTAATGAATGCAACATCTGCAACCAGATCCTTTTGGATACTTATTGTGATATCGGATTGAACAGGTTTATTGCTTGATGTTTCTAGCTCGAACCCTGCCTGGGTCCAGGCCAGTAGTTGACCATTTAAAAAAGAGCACTGCTCATGACCGAGTATGTTCAGGGTCCAGATTAAGCGTCCTGCCCAAGGGCCTAGTTGATCATCATACACAACGACCTGAGAACGGCTATTTAACCCAATATCGCGGCACAGTTGCTGGAGTTGCTCAAGATCAGGCAGTTTATTCGGAATCGGTGGCTTGCCCCTTAATAATCGACTAGCGGGCAGATGAATTGCACCAGGGATATGACCTTTCAGGTAATTTTCTTCACTCGATAGGTCGATGATTAATAAATCAGGATTATCAAGCTGAAGGTGAAGTTCGCTCGCCTCAATAACCAGTGGCAGTGTCATCGTAAAATTTCCAAAACCATAAAGAGCTGGAAATGATACTTGGTTGCTGCTTTGGAGTAAAAAGGAGAAAGCCTATTTAGGGATCTACGCTTACTTTTTAATTTTTTTGAGCGCCAGTGAGGCTGCTGAACAGAGGTAACGCAACCTTTCATTATGGAACTCCGAAATTTCAGAACCTGTATTGCCAAAATCAGCATGGATAATTGCTAAGGGGGTTTTGCCGTAGAAAACGGACATTAAGGCAAAACCATTCGGAGTGGCCCAGTCTGTATAAGCATCAGGCAGCATGGTCAGCATCTGCTCCTGATTCTCGGGTTTAATCCAGATGCAGCCGGTTTTTTGGCTGAGTTTTTGGAGTAAACCTGGTGTTTTCAGATTGCAATTAAAGCGAGCGATAGGGTCATTGTCATCAAAGCCAACCAGTAAACCGGTTTTAAGGTGCTGCTTTTTCGGATTGATCAAAAATAAAGCGGCTCTTTCAAAACCTATTCCATTGTTCATACCTTGCAGCAGACCTTGCAGAATATGTTTAGGTTCTGTGTATAAGTGGTAGCCCTTTAAAAAACGTTCGGCAATCTGATCGTAAATATTCTTGTCCAGATAGTCATTGGGCGGCACAGCGGAGGTGATTACTTCTGTTTCAAGTTCAATTTCCGGCTCTGGCAACTCTGCTGGTTCTTCAGGCTTTTCTATCGCTGGAAGCGTCTTACTGAGGATGCTCTCCTCTTTTTGTGAGAGACGATAATTTATCTGTGTATCAGAACTCAGCATCAGCATCTCAGCGGCAGGGGCCAACGTGCCAGCAACATGATATTTCTGCGCTGAACGTGCACAGTGTTGATGCAGCATGGTGATGGTGTCTGCAATTTCGCCTTTTAGGTAGTCATTAATGATGTCGATGACTTTCATTGTCTTGGTTAACTGCCAGCCCAGATTGGCTGCCAGCGCGAGCCAGTTAGCGAGTTTAACCGGGAAGAATTTTTCTTGTACAAGGTGATTGATCTCTCTGAGATCTTCATCGGTTAAGCGTGGGTCACCCAGAGCACGCTGGTGAAGTTGAACTAAGGTTTTTTTGTCTGGGGATGTCTCATGTTCAAGGCTTACTACTGCGAGATCTGAGATCTCCCAGTGGCTAATTAAACCCTTGGATATTTCCTGAACGGTACACCCCAGTACTTCTGTTTCAGCCCGGATCGGTTCAATATCCTGCTCCCGAACCAATACTTCTATCTGGCTCATATGCAAAGCAGCGTGCTGCCATAACATCCAGTGACCTACACCGTAAAATAAAGTTGCCAGAAAGGTTTCGTCAATGAAGGGCGCTTTCCGGGCGCGTAACCAATGCTCTGCTTGAGTTGCAGCATGGTGGCTAACTGCGATATTCCGGAAGTACATCTTCTGAGCAACACTGGACGGATTTATTTTCAGAGCTTCAATCTCTTGTGCGACAGCAGAAATATTGTTCAATCCCAGAGAACTGATGGCGTGATCAATGCCTGTGACTTTGGAATCTTTTTGCAGGTGCATTTGGGATGCTTTGCGCACTATATGCAGACAGAGGACAGGGTCGAACTTTATGGTGTTATTAATTTTATGAAGTGGAATGTGCTCATCCTGGAGCTGGCGTTTTAGGCGACGGATAACACTATTGCGGACGGGCAATGGTCGGTCCTTTAGATATTCTACCCAAGCTTCTACACCGTATAGGATTTCCGACATTCAGCTGCCCTTATTATACTTAACTGGCTGTGTTCAATTCTGCTGCTCTTCTATTGAGCATACAATATGTTTATAGCTGTTCCAGCGTTGTGTGCTGATTGTGCCATCTTCTACAGCATTTTTCAGCGCACATCCGGGTTCTTTTTCATGTTTACAGTCTCTGAACTGGCACATACCGGAAACAGAACGTAGTTCCTTAAAGCCCTCGATAACCTGATCAGGTTCGATATGCCATAAACCAAACTCGCGGATTCCCGGTGAATCAATCAAATCGCCACCATCAGGAAAATGGAATAAACGCGCAGTAGTGGTTGTGTGTTTGCCCTTTTTGGTTTGAGCTGAGAGTTCCCCTACTTTCAGATCCACTCCGGGTAATAACATATTGATCAAGGATGATTTACCTACCCCGGATTGCCCCACAAAAACGCTGATTCTGTTTTTCAGCTTCTCCTTCAGCTGACTTAACCCCTGCTCAGAGGAGGATGAAGCTTCAAGCACCTGATAATCCAGGTCTCTGTATCTCTGTAATATCTCATCTACGGCTTTGCGGTTTTTCTCAGTCAGTAGATCGGTTTTATTCAGTAGTATCACCGGTTCAATACCGCTGAGTTCAGAGGCGACAAGATATCGGTCAATAAGGTTGGCAAAAGGAGTGGGCTCTACAGCGATGGTGATCACAATAAAATCGATATTAGCAGCGACTGGCTTCATCTCGCCATAAGGGTTGGGCCTGAGGAGTTCTGTGGTGCGTTCTTGCTTTGCAACTACAACGCCCGACTCTTTGCCCATTCGCCAGATAACCCGGTCACCTGTCACCAGTTGGCCAAGGTTGGTGCGCATATGGCAGCGAAAGATTTTACCTTGTATATCACCATCTGAAGCTTCGACATCAACGGTCCGACCAAAATGAGAAATAATCAGTCCATGTTGTTCCGGGCCAAGGTCACTACTGTCAAGTTGCTGATCGATAGAAGCATCTTTTTTGGAAGCGCGAGCGGCACGTTCTTCCTGTATCTTTTGAATACGCCAGTTTTGTCGACGTGTTAATTTACGCTTCGCCATAATGTTAGTATGCGGTCCTTTCTAGAATCGCAAAATCAGCCTTTATCGAAGAAAGAGAAGTGAATGTACGTTATTCTAAGGGAAAAGGTAGTACTTGCGTCAAATTTGGAGGTGATAAGTGACTGATAAGAATAATTTGATCTGGATTGATCTCGAAATGACCGGTTTGGAGCCAAAAACCGATGTCATAATTGAGATCGCAACCATTGTTACTGATGCAGATCTGAATATTCTGGCCGAAGGTCCTTCTTTGGCAATTCATCAGCCGGACGAGGCATTGGATGCAATGGATGAATGGTGCACCAATCAGCACGGTAAATCTGGACTGACTCAGCGTGTGAAAGACAGTAAAGTCTCTGTGGCCGATGCCGAACAGCAAACAATAAGCTTTCTGAATGAGTATGTAGAAGCGGGTGTCTCTCCTATGTGTGGTAACAGCATCGGCCAGGACCGCCGTTTCTTGGATAAATATATGCCGGAGCTGGAAGCCTTTTTCCATTACCGCAATCTGGATGTGAGTACACTTAAGGAATTGGCTAAGCGTTGGAGGCCGGAAGTGGCGGCGGGTGTTGTTAAGAAAGGCTCACATCTGGCGCTGGATGATATTAAAGACTCTATTGAAGAGCTGAAGCATTATCGGGAACACTTTATTAAATAGATTGGATAAATGGGGTTAGATAAAAGTACTCTGGCCCTATTTATCCTTAAGATCGAGATTGCCCTTTCTTATTCATCTCCAATAAAACATCAATGCTCTCGGAGAATTCTATCCAGGGTTCGAGAGTAATGTGTAGTATCTGTAAACATTGTTTTTGAATAATCATCACCAGCCCGGGAACCAATTATCGTGCCGACAAAGAAATGATGAATACCATAATCTATGCCCGGCAGATCAAGCTCAAAATACCAGAGCACATCTTCATCCTCAGTCTGATTAGGAAGCTTCTTTTTCAGATTAAGGGTTACGACAAGCGGGCCACCTGATGCCCCTTCATATGAATAGCAGTAAGCTTTTTTCATTCCTGATGAACCACCATTTACCTGCTGGCAACGATCATAGGTCAGCACTTCGCCTTTCTGCCCCTTTCCTGTATCTGCACTGTAACCAGCCATGGTGGCATAGGCATTCGGATCAAACATATCCGAATCCAACATGTCCGTGTAGTCAAAAGGAGCGTTAATCAGTGGTTTGATATCTAAGCGGGAAACTGGGCGGTTAATTCTGGCGATAGCGTAATCCCCTTTATGGGTTTCAGCTTTGAGAATGGACTCAATCTTGCGCGTTATTTTTTTTCCACTGTTGGTTATCCAGGATACGGTGTTCGGGCCAACATCAAAACCACCATTGAATGCAGCCCAATGATCTACGCAATGTCCAGCACCCAGAATAATTACACCATCTTTATTGAAATTATCCGCCACCAGGGACCAACTGCATGCTTCTTTTTCTGACTCGCTTTTATCACTAATTGAGCGTCCCACAGCAGCCAGCCACTCTGGAGAATTAGCTCCCCTGATCTGTCGGGTGTCACCGGCCAGCATCTGCGGGTAATCAGCATAGCTGAAGGATGAAATCAGTAAGATAGCGACTACAAAAAACTTGATTAGCTTTTTCATCATCTGTCCTGTGTAAATTACCATTTGCTCTGTTACTACAGAGAATATTTTATCATCTCACATAACCAATTCTTTTAAGATTATATCCTCTGGTCACTGATCTATAATTCAGGAAAGCTATACATTTATACCTTAAAAAATCAGTTTATCTCGCCGCAAATGTTTATCAATCGGAAGAACTTGCCGAGCTTCTCCATTCTGTAGTTGTTTCATTGCCCACTCCACATGCTCACGCACAACCTCTGATGGGTGTTCGAGCTTTTTCTTTAACGCTGCTTCAATTAATTCTCCACCAGAGCTATTCCCCAGAGCGACAGCAATATTGCGTAACCAGCCAATATAACCGGTGCGGCGAATCGCTGAGCCTTCGGTTCTTTTCAGAAACTCTTCTTCAGTCCATTCAAACAGTTCCAGCAGGCTGCTTTTATCCAGTTTTTGGCGAGGGTGGAAGTCCTGTTCTTCGGTGAAGTTGGAGAATCGGTTCCAGGGACAGATAAGCTGGCAGTCGTCGCAGCCAAAAATGCGATTGCCCATTAAAGGTCTTATGTCTTCAGGAATTGAGCCATCCAGTTCAATGGTTAGATATGAGATACAACGGCGTGCATCCAGAACGTTAGGTTCAGGAAAAGCATTGGTTGGACAAACATCCAAACATGCGGTGCATTTGCCGCAGTGGTTTTCTGTCTCTGGTGCATCAATGGGCAAAGGCAGATCGATAAACAGCTCACCAAGAAAGAACATAGAGCCAGCGCTGCGGTTTAAAACCAGTGTATGCTTGCCGCGCCAGCCAATGCCGGCTTTCTCTGCCAGTGGCCGTTCCAGAATAGGGGCGCTATCCACAAAAGCCCTGAAAACACTGCCGCCGACCGCTTTATCAATCTTTTTGCCCAGTTCAGTCAGGCGCTTTCGGATTAGCTTGTGGTAGTCCCTGCCCAGAGTGTAACGGGAAACATAGGCTTGTTGGTTATCCGAAAGGTTATCCAGAGCTTGTGTTGAAGACGGGAGGTAATCCATACGGACGCAAATAATCCGTTGGCTTCCCGGTAAGAGTTGATCTGCACTGAAACGTTTATCCAGATGATTTTCCAGATAACCCATCTCACCATGAAAGTTTTGTTCTAACCAGTTGAGGTAGTGATCTTTTTCAGAACTGAGATCGCAGTCTGTAATGCCGCATTGCTGAAAACCCAGCTCCTGAGCCCAGCTTTTGATATCGTCAGCCAGTTGGCTGAGCATTTCTGGTGTGTAGTCCGGCATCGATTCAGACTTGCTCTGGTTGGGGGCTATTAACCATAATTAAAAGAAATCATGGAGCTATTTACAGATGTCAGTTAACAGAGCTGTTTTACCCGCACCATTATACACTGCTGATCAGACTCGTTCACTGGATCGAATTGCGATTGAAGAGTTCGGAATTCCGGGCATACGTCTAATGCAGCGTGCTGGACATGCTGTATTTGCTGAAATTATGGAGCGTTTCCCGGGGCTAAAGGCAATCACCATTCTGTCTGGAGCGGGCAACAATGGTGGTGATGGCTTTATAGTTGCGCTGTTAGCAAGGCAGAAAGGCATTAAAGTGCAGCTTGTCTGTGTGGGCCAGGACAATTTTGCGGATAAATTGCAGGGTGAAGCAAAGCAGGCGTGGCAGCTTTTATCTGAAATTGATGGCAGCTATGAAATATATGCTCCCGGCATAACAATGAATGGTGAGCTAATTGTTGATGCGCTTCTAGGTACGGGGTTATCCGGGAATGTTCGTGGTGATTTTAAAAATGCCATTAACCAGATAAATGAATTATCGCGACCGGTGGTAGCGGTCGATATCCCCTCAGGTATCTGTGCTGATTCGGGCAAAGTGTTGGGTGTTGCCGTTTATGCGGATATTACGATCAGTTTTATTGGCTTAAACCGAGGTTTACTGACGGGCGCTGCCGTAGATTATTGCGGATTGTTGCTTTTTGATGATCTTAAAGTGCCCTCTGAGGTATATCTGCAAGTTCCTACAAAGGTACACCGTACGTCGGAGAAAGAGTTAGTTAGGTTTTTCCCCCGACGCGACCGCTCATCTCATAAAGGTAAACATGGGCACCTTTTGGTTGTAGGTGGCAATCTGGGGATGGGAGGTGCAGCGCTTCTGGCTTCTGAGGCTGGTATCAGAAGTGGGGCTGGGTTGGTGTCACTTGCTACCAGAGCTGAGCATGTTGCTGCATCACTCAGCCGTTCTCCGGAAGTGATGTGCCATGCTGTGGAGTCTGTTGCCGAATTAAAGCCTTTGATTTTTAAAGCAGATGTGGTGGTAATCGGTCCCGGTCTGGGCAAGAACGCATGGGCAGAGCAGATGCTCAGGGAGGTACTCACCCAGCATAAAAAAGTGGTGCTGGATGCGGATGCTTTGAACTTAATGGTTGAAAAGAATTTGTTAAATCCTGGAGATGCTGAAGATTGGATATTCACCCCGCATCCGGGAGAGGCATCGCGAATACTGGATAAAACCATACCCGATCTACTAGAAGATCGGTTTCAAACAGTGCTTGAATTACAGTCTAAATGCGGCGGTACTGTTATTTTAAAAGGTGCGGGCAGCCTTTCAACTGGGGGAAAGAGTATTTTCCTCTGTGATAAAGGTAATCCAGGCATGGCGGTAGGTGGCATGGGCGATGTATTATCCGGGATCTGTGGCGCATTTATGTGTCAGGGATTGAGTGCTGAAGTTGCTGCCAAGATGGCTGTATATGTTCACGCAGCTGCAGCCGATGAAATTACTGCGGTTCAGGGGGAGATCGGTCTGATTCCTTCTGATCTATGTAAAGTACTGCCTAGAGTTATAAATAAGCGAAATGAGTGATAGCTATCAAATAGGTCTGCCAGATGAGCAGGCCATGGTTGAATTTGGGCATAAGATTGCTGCTGCTGCCGCTGCAGGTAAGGGCGTAATCTTTCTGTTAGGCGATCTGGGAATGGGCAAAACCACCTTAAGCCGCGGGGTTTTAAGAGGGTGTGGCCATCAAGGTTCCGTTAAGAGTCCGACTTATACACTGGTCGAACCTTATGAAGTAGGTGATCAGCGGATCTACCATTTTGATCTGTATCGTTTGGCCGATCCTGAAGAGTTAGAGTTTCTGGGTATCCGGGATTACTTTGATGAACAGGCTTTATGTTTGGTGGAGTGGCCGGAAAAAGGTAGAGGAATGCTGCCGGAGCCTGATCTTATAGTGCAAATTGAGTTGGATGGATTGGGGCGATCACTTTCATGGGTTCCAAAAACTGAATATGGCAGGCAACTTGCCGATAAGCTGTTAGACATGAAAGGTTAGGAAGGGGTTTCAGGCTTTGATGCAGTTTCAGAAGCTACGAAATGTAGGTCGTTGGTTAGTGCTGTTTTGTCTGTTGTTTAACGGATCGTTTCTGCATGCCTCTGATGTTAAGAATGTAAGGATCTGGCTGGCGCCGGATCACGCTCGCCTGGTTTTTGATATGTCTGGTCCTGCTACACATAAGGTTTTTACTCTTAGTAGCCCTGATCGTATTGTTCTGGATGTAAACAAAGCCACAATATCTGCGGACCTTTCGACGATAGGGTTGGATAAAAGCCCTGTGCAGCGAATTCGTTCCGGGAAAAATGGCGATACGCTGCGTCTGGTTTTAGACATGAAAAGGGCTGTTCGGCCGAAAAGTTTTGAACTGAAACCTAATCAACAATATGGGCATCGCCTTGTTCTGGATCTCTATGAAAAAGAGAAAGTGGCAAAGCCTGTTAAATCCGCACTACCCAAAGCAGTGGCAGGTCGCGACATTATCGTTGCCATTGATGCCGGACATGGTGGTGAAGATCCGGGAGCCATAGGGCCGGGGCGTGTGCGAGAGAAAGTGGTTGTATTCGCCATCGCGAAAGAGTTAAAGAGGTTGCTGGATAGTACACCCGGATATAAAGGTCGACTGACCCGTACTGGTGATTATTACATCAGCTTACGAGGTCGGACTAAAGCGGCACGTGAACAGAATGCCGATCTGTTTGTGTCTATTCATGCGGATGGTTTTAAAGATAAGCGAGCCAAGGGAGCTTCTGTGTGGGTGCTTTCATCCCGAGGAGCAAGTAGTGAGATGGGTCGTTGGTTGGCACGTAAAGAAAACAGTGCCGATCTTATTGGTGGGGTAGGCAGTGTCAGTCTGGAAGATAAAGACGATGTACTTGCTAGTGTGTTGTTGGATATGTCCATGACAGCCAGTCGTGAGGATAGCCGTTCAGTTGCCACACAGATCCATTCAAATATCCGGCGCTTTGCGAAAATGCATAAGTCACATGTGGAACAGGCGGGTTTTGCCGTGCTTAAATCTCCGGATATACCTTCAATTTTGGTCGAAACGGGTTTTATCACCAATCCGGGTGAAGCGGCAAAACTGAAAACAAAAAGTTATCAGAAGAAAATGGCCAATGCTGTTTATAAAGGTATTACCGAGCACTTTAGCCGCAAGCCTCCGGCTTTAACCTATATTGCTCAACGTAAGGCGGAAAATAATAAAACCTATAAGGTTGTTTCCGGCGATACACTATCGGTGATTGCTTCGCAAAACGGTGTATCATTGAGCTCACTCCGTAAAGCCAATAACCTGAAGAGTGACCGTATCAAGGTCGGTCAGGTATTACGCATTCCTAAGAGTTAGAGCGAATAGAGTTAAAGCTAAGGAACATTCATGTCACGAATTCAGCTGCTATCCCCGCGGCTTGCCAACCAGATTGCTGCGGGCGAGGTTGTTGAACGTCCGGCTTCAGTCATCAAAGAAATACTGGAAAACAGCTTAGATGCAGGAGCCAGTAAAATAGATCTTGAAGTAGAGCAGGGTGGCATCAAGCTAATTCGCATTCGGGATAATGGTAATGGTATTGAGAAAGATGACCTGCCTCTGGCGTTAAGCCGGCATGCCACGTCTAAGATTACTGCCCTTGAAGATCTTGAAGCAGTAGGTAGTCTGGGCTTTCGTGGAGAAGCATTAGCCAGTATCAGTTCCGTATCTCGTCTGACGTTAACCTCACGTCAACCCGACCAAGAAAATGCCTGGATGGTGCAGACAGAAGGTCGGGATATGGAAGCTCAATTGGAACCTGCTGCGCATCCACAGGGGACAACGGTTGAAGTTAAAGATCTGTTCTTTAATACCCCGGCACGACGTAAATTTCTGAAAACCGAAAAAACTGAGTATCGTCATCTGGAAGAGGTGGTTAAACGCCTTGCGCTCAGTCGGTTTGATGTGGCATTTCAGCTCCGTCATAACGGTAAGGTTATTCACCAGCTTCGCCAGGCAGAAAGTGAGATGGAGCAAGAGCGCCGGGTTGCAAGTATTTGTGGTTCAGCGTTTATCGATAATGCCCTAAAAGCGGATGTGGTCGCAGAGGCGTCCGGTCTTAGGCTATGGGGTTGGGTAGGGCTGCCTACTTTCTCTCGCAGTCAGGCGGATCTGCAATACTTTTTTGTCAATGGTCGTATGATCCGCGACAAAGTTGTCACTCATGCGGTCAGGCAGGCTTATGCTGATGTTCTGTACCATGGCAGGCATCCAGCTTATGTGTTGTTTTTAGAGTTGGATCCATCTCTGGTGGATGTGAATGTTCATCCCACTAAGCATGAGGTGCGTTTCCGTGAAAGCCGTTTAGTGCATGATTTTCTCTTCAGAACGTTGCACCGTCTGATTGCAGATATGCGCCCAGAGGATCAGCTTAGCGATAATATAGCTGCTGGTCCGAATGCGTTAGGAATGCAGTCAACAACTCAGCCAGTTGAGCAAAATTACGAACAGTCCCGAATGGCTTTCAGAAGTTCGCCTGGGCCGTCTTCTTATACATCTCCGGGTGGAGGTTTTCAGAACTCGCCGACATCTGTGAATCAGGTACGTGAACAAATCAGTGGTTATGGGGCGCTGCATCCGGGAGCAGAACAAGGGCCTGCGGTAGAAAATGTAGTTACTTTTGATCAAAAGTCCGAAGGTGAGGAAGAGTGTCCACCATTAGGTTACGCGGTAGCCCAGATACATGGCGTATTTATTCTGGCGGAGAACCAGCACGGTCTGGTTGTGGTGGATATGCATGCAGCTCATGAGCGAATTGTTTACGAGCGAATGAAACAATCCTATGAGCAGGATGTGGTCCGTTCGCAACCACTGCTTGTGCCGCAGAGCTTAGCTGTCAGTCAGAGGGAAGCCAATTGCGCAGAGGAACACTCGGAAACATTTAAGCGTCTTGGATTTGAGTTAGCGCGAATGGGAGAGGAAACGCTGGTGGTGCGACAAGTGCCTGTGTCGCTGGCAAAAGGCAATATTGAACAGCTTATTCGCGATGTGTTGTCAGATATGTTGGTTTATGGTGAAAGTAAGCGTATTCAGCAGCATATCAATGAGCTCTTAGGAACCATGGCATGCCATGGAGCAGTCAGAGCCAACCGCCAACTGACGCTGCCAGAAATGAATGCGTTGCTGCGGGATATGGAACAGACAGAGCGCAGTGGTCAGTGTAATCATGGTCGTCCGACCTGGACGCAGATGAGCATGAGCGATCTCGATAAACTCTTTATGCGCGGTCAATAGGGAGATTCATTTGGATAATCTACCTGTTGTTTTTTTGATGGGCCCTACCGCTTCCGGGAAAACGGCTCTGGCGATGCAGCTCTATGATGAGCTTCCTTGTGAAATTGTCAGTGTTGATTCGGCAATGATCTATAAAGGTATGGATATAGGTACGGCCAAGCCAGATGCAGAAACTTTACGTCAATATCCGCATCGTTTGATCGATCTTTGTGACCCATCCGAAGCTTATTCTGCCGCTGAGTTCCGTAGAGATGCATTGAATGAGATTTCTGAGATCAGAAATTCGGGAAAAATTCCGCTTCTGACAGGCGGAACCATGATGTATTTCAATGCATTAAAAAACGGTCTTGCTCAATTGCCGGAAGCGGATCCTGAAGTGCGTCAGCGGTTGCTGGATGAGGCAAATGCAATGGGGTGGCCGTATATGCATGCCAAACTTGCAAAGGTGGACCCAGAATCTGCTCAACGCCTGAACCCAAATGATTCACAGCGTTTACAAAGAGCTCTGGAGGTTTATGAAGTGTCGGGTCGGACTATGACTGACCTTTGGGCTGAACAAGAACAGCAAAAGCCCGAATTTCCAATCATATCAATGGCGGTAATGCCAAATGATCGGGCAGAGCTTCATAAACGTATAGAGCAACGCTTTGACATAATGTTAGAGCAAGGTTTTGTGGATGAAGTGAGATCTTTATGGGACAGAGGCGACCTGAATTTACAGATGCCTTCGGTTCGCTGTGTCGGATATCGACAAGTTTGGGAGTATTTTTCCGATACCTGGGATTATGAAACTATGCGCTTTAAAGGGATCGTTGCGACCAGACAATTGGCAAAAAGGCAGGTTACATGGCTAAGAAGTTGGGAAAAATTGGCCTGGATGGACACTCATGACCCAAAACTCCTCTCTAATGCCTTGAAATTAGTAGGGGGTGGCATTATATAATGTCATGCTGGTCTGCCAAAAGTATTCTCAGTTTTGACGTGTAGTGCGGCAACGCAGTTTCTGAAGAATTGGCGGGCATATAATAACGAAGAAATAATTAGAACGATTTTTTGTCGGGAAGGAGTTTGCAATGTCAAAAGGGCAGTCACTACAAGACCCTTATCTGAATGCGCTACGCAAGGAACGTATTCCGGTATCAATATTTTTGGTAAACGGTATTAAGTTGCAGGGACAGATCGAGTCATTCGATCAGTTTGTTATTCTGCTGAAAAATACTGTAAGCCAGATGGTTTATAAACATGCTATCTCAACAGTGGTGCCTGCTCGCCCTGTTAAGCTGCCAGCAGCTGATGAGAAAGCCGAGGACTAAGAATAATTGTTCTTTGAAAGACCTCAAAGCGGCGAGCTAGCCGTTTTAGTACATATGAATCTGGCCGCTGAGGCCGATCAGGAAAGTCCAAAAGAGCTCGAAGAGCTTGCCATTTCTGCAGGTGCTGATCCGGTTGAATTTTTAACCGGATCGTTAGCACATCCGAATCCAAAGTTTTTTATTGGTCAGGGTAAACTGGAAGAACTGCGAGAGTTAGTGCAGATGCACGACGCTCAGCTGGTGATTTTTAATCATGCCTTGAGTCCTGCGCAGGAGCGTAACATTGAGCGTGAGATACAATGTCGCGTTCTGGACCGGACAGGATTGATTCTGGATATCTTTGCTCAACGTGCGCGGACCCATGAGGGTAAACTGCAGGTTGAGCTCGCTCAGCTGGACCATATGTCTACCCGTCTTGTACGAGGGTGGACACACTTAGAGCGCCAGAAAGGCGGTATTGGTCTGCGTGGTCCGGGTGAAACTCAGCTGGAAACCGACAGGCGTTTACTGCGTGCCAGGATTAAGTCTATCTATAAGCGTCTGGATAAGGTGCGTAAGCAGCGTGACCAGGGGAGGCGTTCGCGTAAGCGGGCAGAAATTCCAACCTTGTCTCTGGTAGGGTATACCAACGCCGGAAAATCCACCCTGTTTAACTCGCTTACAACTTCAGAGGTTTATGCGGCGGATCAGCTCTTTGCTACGCTTGATCCCACCTTGCGCCGTATCGAAATTGAAGATGTTGGGCAAGCAATTCTGGCCGATACTGTAGGGTTTATCCGGCATCTGCCCCATAAGCTGGTCGAAGCTTTCAGGGCTACGCTTCAGGAAACGATCGAAGCCACACTGCTTCTACATGTTATTGATAGTCACGATGATGATCGTCACGATCATATTGCAGAAGTGGAAAATGTGTTGCGTGAGATCGGTGCTGAAGAGGTGCCTGTGCTGGAGGTCTATAACAAAATAGATCTTCTGGAAGGACGTAAGCCGCGCATTGATCGTGATCAGGATGGAAAACCAATACGTGTATGGCTGTCTGCGGTAACGGGCGAAGGTCATGACTTATTGTTTGAAGCAGTTAATGAACTGCTTGCAGATGACGTATTTCATGATAATTTGTGTCTTCAGCCGGACGAGGGGCAGTTTCGGGCACGTCTGTATGAAAGCGGCGCTGTAGTTTCAGAACAATATGATGAAAAAGGATCTATTATTCTGGAGGTGCGTATGCAGAAGAAAGATATGTTACAGATACTCAGTCATCTGGGTATGTCCAGGGAACGGTGTTTCCCTGCTGAGGTCAGCCCCTGGTAACAAATACCAGTGCGGAGGTTGAAAAAACAGGGCATAGCCCTAATACCTCGGTTATAGTTAATTTACAGGTAATATCTGCCGAATAATATTTTGCGCAGAATTATGCTTTAATCAGCCAACTTGTTGTTTTTATACGGAGTGACGTATGGCTTGGAATGAGCCTGGTGGAAATGGTAACAATCAGGATCCTTGGGGCGGTGGCAATAATAATGACCGCGGGGGTAAAGGTGGAGGTGATCAGGGACCTCCAGATCTTGATGAGGCGCTGCGCAAACTGCAGGATAAGCTGAATAATATTTTTGGTGGTTCTAAAAAATCATCTGGTGGATTTGGCGGTGATGGAGGCGGCTCAGGTTCGGCTTCTGGAGCTGGATTCTTCTGGGTTGTTGTCATAATCGCAGTGCTTGTCTGGGGTGGCATGGGTGTGTACACCGTAGACCAGCAGGAACAAGGTGTTGTTCTGCGTCTGGGTAAATTCAGTGAAACGGTTGGCCCAGGTCTGCAATGGAATCCACCGCTCATTGATATCGTCGAGACAGTCAATGTGACGGCAGTGAGGACGCGTGATCATCGTGGTCTGATGCTGACCAAGGATGAAAACATCGTAGATGTTGAAATGACAGTTCAATATGTCATCTCCAATGCTAAAGGCTTTGTTCTTACCGTTCGTGATCCTGAAGCAAGTCTTTCTCATGCTGCTGAATCGGCCTTACGTCATGTTGTGGGTTCTACTGATATGCACTCTATTCTGACTCAAGGGCGTGAAGCGCTGTCTGTGCAGGTTCAGAGTCGTCTGCAGGATTATATGAAGGAGTATGGTACGGGGCTGCAGATCTCTAAGGTCAATATTAAGGAAGCGAAAGCACCTGATCAGGTTCAAGATGCGTTTGATGATGTAATCAAGGCCCGAGAAGATGAGCAGCGAGTTAAGAACGAAGCTGAATCTTATGCAAATGGTATTGTTCCAGAGGCTCGTGGTATAGCACAAAGGATGCTGGAAGAAGCGAGTGCGTATCGTGAACAGGTCATTGCTCGATCTGAAGGTGATGCACACCGTTTTGTGGCGCTACTGAAAGAGTATGAAAAAGCACCGGAAGTAACCCGTGAGCGTCTCTACTTGGATACTATGGAAGAAGTCCTTGCTCAGAACCCTAAAGTGCTGGTTGACGTCGAAGGCGGTAATAACATGATGTACCTGCCGCTGGATAAAATTATACAGAACCGTCCAATTGTAGGTGATGTGAATGGTCCAGTCAGGCTGGATAGTCAGAGCCTTAGAGAGGTGACAGATCAGGTTGTTGATCAGTTGCGTCAACGTCAGAACAGCCGTCGGGAGGGTCGATAATGAATTCTAAGTCATTGGTAATGATCATTATCTTTGCGGTTGTCGTATTGGTTGGTCAGAGCACACTGTACATTGTTAAAGAAACTGAACGTGCCGTATTGCTGAAATTTGGTGAAGTGGCGGAAGCTGATGTGGCTCCTGGTCTGCACTTTAAAATTCCAGTGATGAATAAGGTGCGTAAGTTTGATTCGCGTATTCTTACTTTGGATGCCCGTCCACAGGCTTATCTGACATTAGAGAAAAAGCGTTTGATCGTAGACTCTTTTGTTAAATGGCGTGTGGCGGATGTGCAGAAGTACTACACAGCTACTTCGGGTAACGAATTCACAGCTGCTCAGTTACTATCAGACCGTGTAGATACAGGTCTTCGTAACCAGTTTGGTGAGCGTACAGTAACTGAGGTGGTTTCTGGTGAGCGTGAACAGCTGATGAGCGAGCTCACTAAGAATCTTAGTGAAATAGCTATTCAGTCGCTGGGTGTTGAGGTAGTAGATGTTCGTGTGAAACGAATTGATCTGCCGCAAGAGGTTTCTGAATCGGTATACGATCGTATGCGGACTGAGCGAGAGCGTGAAGCCCGCGAGATTCGTTCTCGGGGTAAAGAGCTTGCTGAAGGTATTCGCGCAGATGCAGATCGTCAGAAAACAGTAATCCAGGCAGAAGCTTACCGTGAATCAGAACAGATTCGTGGTGAGGGTGATGCGATTGCAGCTAATAATTATGCAGGCGCATACACTAAGAATCCGGAGTTCTATTCTTTCCACCGAAGCTTGCAGGCTTATCGTGAGTCCTTTGGGCAGAGTGGTGATGTTCTGGTGTTGAAACCAGACAGTGATTTCTTTAAGTATATGGGTCAGCCGAAAGCAGAATAAAAATTGCTGTAAAAGTGAACAAAACGCGGAATCAGGGGGAGGCATTCCTCTGATTCCGTGGTAGAATATCGCAACCGGGTTAAAGCCCGGTTTTTTTGTGGCAGTGCTATTTTGTTTTACGGGAAAAAAGATGCCCTCTGAATTACTCCATGAGTTGGCAATTGGCTTCTGTTTGATGCTCATCCTTGAAGGGATTATCCCGTTCCTTTATCCACAGCGCTGGCGCAATCTGGTGCAGCAATTGTCCCTGATAAATAATCGTTCACTCCGCCTTATTGGTTTGGCGAGCATGACGGTGGGCGTAGTTGCACTTTACATAGTGAATTAATTATCCAATCCAGTAATGGGTTGTTATAGCAGAGATACGGAGTACTACATGGCATTGGCAGATCGTTGGTTGCTTCCGGAGGGTATTCAGGAGCTTCTTCCAGCGCAGGCCCGTCGCGTTGAAGTGATACGCAGGCGGTTACTGGATCTGTATGAGCAGTGGGGGTATGACCTGGTGATGACACCGGTTATGGAGCACCTTGAATCACTGCTGACCGGTGTTGGGCACGATCTAGACCTGAGCACTGTAAAGGTCACGGATCAACTGAGTGGGCATACTCTGGGCGTAAGAGCTGATATTACTCCTCAGGTAGCTCGCATTGATGCTCACCGTCTGCGTGAAGAGGGTGTGACGCGTCTATGTTACTGCGGTACTGTGGTTCACGCTTTACCCACCCAGCCTCTGGCTTCTCGTAACCCTTTACAGTTGGGTGCTGAATTATATGGTCACTCAGGTATTGAGAGTGACGTTGAGGTCATCTCGTTAATGATCGAAACTCTGCAGAATGCTGGTGTGGATCAGGAATTGAGTCTTGATCTGGGGCATGTGGATGTTTTTTCAGGCTTGATGCAGTTGGCAGGCTTAACTGCTGATCAGCAGGAGCAATATCAGGATATTTTAAAGCGTAAGGCGTTGCCCGAGCTGGTTGGTTTTGTGGCAGAGCTGGATGTTGAAGATGCTGTTAAACAGTACCTTGCTGAGCTGCCGAGAATGAATGGTGGTGTGGAAGTGCTGGATCGCGCTGAGTCTTTGTTTGCTCAGGCGTCGGTACAGGTTGCTGAAGCTATAGCGTATCTGCGCGATGTATCGGCGCGTATTGCTTTAAGATTTCCAGAACTGGATCAGTATTTTGATCTCAGTGAGCTCCGTGGATACAACTACCATACGGGTATTGTGTTTGCGGCTTATACACCTTCCTATGGGCAGGCAATAGCTAAAGGCGGACGTTACGATGATATCGGCCGTGACTTTGGGCGTGCAAGACCTGCTACAGGATTTAGTACAGATATGAAAACACTGGTTGAATTATCTTCCCTGAGATTGGATGAGATTCAACAAGTGGTAGCGCCTGTGTCTGAAGATGCTGATTTGCTCGCTAAGGTAAAGCAGCTTCGTGCAGAAGGGGTGCGAGTAGTTTATGCGTTGCCTGATGCGGCTCTTTCTTCTGAAAGTTCCGCTCAGTTGGTGCAGCGTGATGGTGAGTGGGTCGTATCAGGCCTCTGATTATTAAAGAATTTCCTAAGTAAACTTAAATTTAAGTAGGCAACAATGGGCAAAAACGTAGTTGTTCTGGGTACCCAGTGGGGTGATGAAGGTAAAGGTAAGATCGTAGATCTGCTGACAGACCAGGCTTCAGCGGTAGCACGCTTCCAGGGTGGTCATAATGCAGGCCATACTCTGGTAATTGATGGTGAGAAAACGGTGTTGCACCTTATCCCATCAGGCATTCTGCGTGAGAATGTTGTATGTATGATCGGCAACGGTGTTGTTTTATCACCGGAAGCTTTGTTGAAAGAGATTAAAGGCTTGGAAGAAGCAGATGTGCCAGTGCGTGAGCGCCTGCGTCTGAGTCCTTCTTGTCCGTTGATTTTGCCTTATCATATCGCTATGGATCAGGCACGTGAAGTTGCGCGTGGCAAGGCTAAGATTGGTACTACAGGTCGTGGTATTGGTCCTGCTTATGAAGATAAAGTGGCGCGCCGTGGTTTGCGTCTGGCTGATCTTCTGGACAAAGAGCGCTTTGCTGAAAAGCTGAAAGAGGTTATGGAGTACTATAACTTCCAGCTCGTTAATTATTACAAAGCTGACTCCGTAGATTACCAGGCAGTTCTGGATGAAACTCTGGCAATGGGTGAAGAGCTTGCGCCAATGGTTGCGGATGTGACTGCAATGTTGCATGACCTGCGTAAGTCGGGCAAGAACATTATGTTCGAAGGTGCTCAGGGTTCTTTGCTGGATATTGATCACGGTACTTATCCATACGTTACTTCTTCAAACACGACTGCGGGTGGTACTTCTACAGGTAGTGGTTTTGGTCCTCTGTATCTGGATTATATTCTGGGTATCACTAAAGCTTACACAACTCGTGTTGGTGGTGGTCCGTTCCCTACTGAGCTGCACTGTGATGTGGGTCAGGGGCTGGCTGAGCGTGGTCATGAATTTGGATCAACTACAGGTCGTGCGCGTCGTTGTGGTTGGTTTGATGCGGTTGCGCTTAAGCATGCTATTCAGATCAACTCAGTGTCTGGTATCTGTCTGACGAAGTTGGATGTTCTTGATGGCATGGATGAGATTAAAATCTGTGTTGGTTACGAAGATTCAGCCGGTAATATGGTTACTTCCCTGAGCGGTAGTGAAGACTATGAAGCGGTTAAGCCGGTTTATGAAACTATGCCGGGCTGGTCAGATACTACTGTTGGTGCGAAATCTATCGAAGAGCTGCCATCTGAGGCGGTTGATTATATTAAGCGTCTGGAAGTGCTGATTGAAGCGCCTGTAGATATTATCTCTACAGGTCCAGATCGTGTAGAAACTATTGTGTTGCGTAACCCTTACGAAGCATAAAAAGTAGAAGCATAAAAAAACCGGCTTAAGCCGGTTTTTTTATGCTTGATCGTTTATTTAAGCTCTTCTGTGAGTGAGGGTTGAAGCCCTTTTAGAAGTGCTTTAAACATCTTTGGATTGCCTGCAATTAGATTACCGTTGGTGCGGAAGTTATTGCTGCCCGAAAAATCACCGACCAGGCCGCCTGCTTCCTGAACCAGCATAATGCCAGCTTCCATCTCCCATGGGTTGAGACCCATCTGGTAAAAGCCATCTATTCTGCCTGCAGCGGTGTAAGCCAGATTTAGTGCTGGTGAACCGCCATTATAGATTGTGCCACCAGAAGTAGTAATATCACGGAAGATGTTGAGGTACGCATCCAAGTGGTTTTTGTCACTAGTGCGATTGAAGAATCCAGTGCCGATCAGTGAATTTTCAATCGTTTTATGGTTGCTTACTCGCAGGCGTTTGCCGTTGAGCTGGGCTCCATAGCCGCGACTGGCTGTAAACTCTTCACCTGTGATTGGATTAAGAATCAGTGAATGTTCAATACGGTCGTTTTGTTGTCCTGCCATGCTGATCGCAAAAACAGGTAGGCCGTTAGAGAAGTTGGAAATGCTGTCAATTGGATTGATTGTCCAGCAGAACTCAGGGCCTTCACCAATGGGAGCATGTTCGCCAGTATATTCGCCGACAAATTTATGATTCGGGTAGGCCTTCTGGATCGTATGCACGATGCTCAGTTCGGCTTTCTGGCATGTGTCGCTCAATAATTTTGCGACGTCGGATTGTTCTGATTTGACCAGATCTAAGCGCTCTACTGCGCGAACGATCTGTTCACCTGCAACGCGTGCTGCGCGCAAGGCTATGTTGACCATGGGTTGCATTGTGTCTGAACCTGAAGCGTGTTCGTGAAATTAATCGACACATTATACCTGAGGAACAGGTTCTCTGTGAATAAGTGGTTGCTTGCTTTGCGTGTCTGTCTGCTAGAATAGCCCGCTCTATCAGTGTTGGGGAAGGTAATGTCTGCAGAAATACGTATTGTCTTGGTGAATACCAGTCACCCTGGGAATATTGGTGGTGTGGCGCGAGCAATGAAAA
This sequence comes from Neptuniibacter sp., assembly GCA_050633685.1. Classification (GTDB taxonomy): domain Bacteria; phylum Pseudomonadota; class Gammaproteobacteria; order Pseudomonadales; family Balneatricaceae; genus Neptuniibacter. The sequence goes on from JBOEHA010000004.1 coordinate 116,700, forward strand.
ATATGAAGTTTTCACAGCTTCACCTGGTTGCGCCGAAAAAATTTCCTCATGTGGAGGCTGATAGTAGGGCATCAGGGGCTACGGATATCCTTGAAAATGCAGTCGTGCATGAAACTCTTGAACAGGCCATCGCCGATTGTCATTTTGTTGTTGGAACGAGTGCGCGTGGGCGGCATATACCGTGGCCTGTTGTAGATCCTCGCGAGTTGTCTTCGATTGTTCAGGGCGCGGGTGATAAAAAGATAGCGGTGGTTTTTGGCCGCGAGGACCGAGGGCTGACTAATGAAGAGCTGCATCTGTGTCACCATCATGTCCATATTCCTTCAAATCCGGATTTTAGTTCTTTGAATCTCGCTGCGGCAGTTCAGGTCATTACATATGAGTTAAGGATGGCGGATTTATATGCTGAGCAGGTTGAGCAGCAAAAGCCGCAATGGGGTACTGAGTGGGATATCGATCTTGCTGATAGCGCTGATCTGGAACGGTTGTTTGCTCATATGGAGGAGACTCTGGTTGATATTGAGTTTTTGGATCCGGACAATCCAAGACAGCTGATGTCTCGTTTAAGGCGGCTGTATTTGCGCACTGTGCCGGATAAGGTAGAAGTGAATATCTTGCGCGGCATTATGACTGCTACGCAAAAAAAGGTGAAAGATTAGTCTTTCATCTAAGGCGATGGGGTTCTGAATAATTTTCGTGTAGAATTCGCACACCTACCCATATAAAGACCTACAATAAAGGTAGGATATTTAGTTGACCTTTTTTGTCAGGTATTGCATAATTCAGCCCATTGCTAATACGCATTGGGGTGAAAAAATATGCGACTGACGACTAAAGGTCGATATGCTGTTACAGCTATGCTGGATCTTGCTCTGCATGAGGGTAAAGGTCCTATAAGCTTGGCAGACATTTCCGAAAGACAGGGTATATCTCTGTCATATCTAGAGCAGCTTTTCGCGAAACTTCGTCGTAATGAATTGGTACGAAGTGTTCGTGGTCCTGGCGGTGGTTATCAGTTAAATCGCCAGCAGGCCAAGATTAATGTTGCTCAGGTTATTGATGCGGTTAATGAGTCAGTTGAAGCGACTGGCTGTAACCGGCAGGGTGATTGCCAGAGTGGAGATATATGCCTGACTCACCACCTTTGGTGCGATCTTAGCGATCAGATTCATCTGTTTTTGAGTGGTATTTCTCTAGCGGATCTGATGTCTAGGAAAGATGTTCAGGATATCTCTGAGCGTCAGGATATTCTGCATATGGATGGTGTTCTGGCATCAACCCGTGTAACAGACAATGAAAAAGCAGTAGTTTAAGTACGTGCGGAGATAATTAATGAAAACACCGATTTATCTGGATTATTCTGCGACAACGCCAGTCGATCCTCGCGTTGCAGAGAAGATGATCGACTGCCTTACGATGGAAGGTAATTTTGGTAATCCAGCGTCTCGCTCGCATCTGTTTGGATGGAAGGCTGAGGAAGCGGTTGAAAGTGCTCGGCGTCAGGTGGCTGATCTGATTAACGCAGATCCGCGTGAAATCGTTTGGACGTCTGGAGCTACAGAATCTGACAATCTGGCGATCAAAGGTGCTGCTCATTTCTATCAAAAGAAAGGTAAGCACATCATTACGTCCAAAATCGAACATAAAGCCGTTTTGGATACTTGTCGCCAACTTGAGCGAGAAGGGTTTGAGGTTACATACCTAACACCTAATACAGACGGTCTGATTGAACCTTCCGCAGTGGCTGAGGCTATTCGTGAAGATACAATTCTAGTCTCATTAATGCATGTGAATAACGAGATTGGCACCATTACGGATATTCAGGCGATTGGTGAGTTAACGCGTTCTAAAGGCATTATCTTTCATGTTGATGCTGCTCAGAGTGCGGGCAAAATTGATATCGATCTGTCCGACTGTAAAGTTGATTTGATGTCTATTTCGGGCCACAAAATGTATGGCCCTAAAGGTATCGGTGTATTGTTTGTTCGCCGTAAGCCTCGTATTCGCCTTGAAGCTCAGATGCATGGCGGTGGTCACGAGCGAGGCATGCGTTCCGGTACTCTTGCTACGCATCAAATTGTAGGTATGGGTGAAGCTGCACGTATCTGCAAAGAAGAATTGCAGGAAGAAACTGCAAAGATTATTGCGCTGCGTGATCGATTCTGGGCGGGTGTTCAGAATATGGAAGAAGTTCACATTAATGGTTCCGAAGAGCAAAGAGTACCAGGCAATCTTAATGTTAGCTTTGCTTTCGTAGAAGGTGAATCGCTGCTTATGTCTTTGAAAGATTTGGCAGTATCTTCGGGCTCAGCGTGTACATCCGCAAGTCTGGAACCATCTTATGTATTACGTGCGCTTGGCTTGAATGATGAGATGGCGCATAGCTCGATTCGTTTCTCTTTTGGTCGCTTCACAACTGAAGAAGAAGTGGATTACGCAGTAAATCAGATTCAGTCCGCTGTCGGTAAATTACGTGAGCTTTCTCCTCTGTGGGATATGTATAAAGACGGCGTTGATTTGAGCAAAGTTGAGTGGGTACATCACTGATTTATCGGTGAGTATGAGGAGGTCTTTATGGCTTATAGTGATAAAGTTATCGATCATTACGAGAATCCTCGTAATGTAGGTAAAATGGACGATAAAGAATCGAATGTCGGTACAGGTATGGTGGGTGCACCTGCGTGTGGTGATGTAATGCGTCTGCAGATTAAAGTAAGTGATGAAGGCATCATTGAAGATGCAAAATTCAAAACGTACGGCTGCGGTTCAGCGATCGCTTCCAGTTCTCTGGTTACAGAGTGGGTTAAGGGTATGTCCCTTGATGAAGCGGAAGAGTTAAAAAATACAAAAATTGCAGAAGAGTTGGCTTTGCCGCCAGTGAAAATCCACTGTTCAGTTTTGGCTGAAGATGCAATTAAGGCAGCAGTAGCTGACTATAAAGAAAAACAGGGTAAGTAAACGCTCGAGTTTACTTTCTGGGAGATTCAGAAGTATATGGCTATTACAATGACTGATGCGGCAGCAGATCATGTCGCTCGTTATATAGAGAAGCGAGGACAGGGCGAAGGTATTCGTTTGGCTGTGAGAACCTCTGGCTGCTCTGGTATGGCATATGTGCTGGAGTTTGTTGATGAGGTAATGGATGAGGACCAGATTTTTACTGGACCTCAGGATGTGAAAATCTACATTGATCCTAAGAGTCTTGTTTATCTTGATGGTACTGAGCTGGATTTCGTTAAGGAAGGGTTGAATGAGGGCTTTAAGTTCAACAACCCGAATGTATCCAGTGAATGTGGTTGTGGTGAAAGCTTTAACGTTTAACCTATCCTGGCATCTAGATGGACATCAGTAAAAACTACTTCGAATTCATTGGTCTGCCTGTTTCATATCACCTTGACCGATCTGAATTGTCAGATCGGTCAAGAGATCTTCAGAAAACTCTCCATCCAGACCGTTATGCGCACCTTTCCGATCATGAGCAGAGAGTTGCCGTTCAGTATATGGCATACCTGAACGAAGCTGTTGCTACTTTGAAATCGCCGCTGTTAAGGGCCCAGTATCTTTTGCAATTGCAGGATATTGATACGACAAACGAGTCTTCAACGCCGATGGATCCCATGTTTCTGATGCAGCAGATGGAGTTGCGTGAGAGATTGGAAGAGGTTGCCTCAGCTTCAGAGCCTTTTGAAGAGCTTGAAGAATTAAATGAAGAAGTCGCGTCCATGCTTGATCGGTTGCGAACGACATTTGTAGAGCATTACGAAGCAAATGATTTGTCTGCTGCTACATCTGATGTGCGTAAAATGCAATTTTTAGAAAAGCTGGTTCTAGAGATCGAGAGACTCGAAGATAAGCTGGAAGATTAATACAACTCTATGGCATTACTTCAAATAGCAGAACCAGGGCAGAGCGAAGCTCCGCATCAGCATAAACTGGCTGTGGGGATCGATCTGGGGACTACTAATTCATTGGTTGCCTCGGTGAAAAGTGGTGAGGCAGTTACGTTGCCAGATATGACTGGGCAGCATCTGCTACCCTCGGTGGTGCGTTACCTTCCCTGTGGGAATATTCAGATTGGTGATGAGGCTCGCAGTTTCGCCTCGGAAGATCCGTTTAATACTATTGTTTCGGTCAAGCGTTTGATGGGGCGTGGTGTTGAAGACGTCAAATCGCTTGGCAGTGAGGCGCCTTATCACTTTCAGTCCAGCGACAGTGGTATGCCTTTTATTAAAACGGCGGGAGGGAATAAAAGCCCTGTCGAAGTTTCATCAGAAATTTTGAAAAACCTGGCCCATCGTGCGGAAGATTCTCTGGGTGGAGAGTTGGTTGGTGCCGTGATCACTGTGCCTGCTTATTTTGATGATGCTCAGCGCCAGGCGACCAAAGACGCTGCGAAACTTGCAGATCTTAAGGTTCTGCGGCTGTTGAATGAGCCAACCGCAGCAGCAGTTGCTTACGGTTTGGATCAGGGTAAAGAGGGCGTTATCGCTGTTTACGATCTGGGGGGTGGTACTTTTGATATCTCCATTCTCAGGCTGAATAAAGGTGTATTTGAGGTTTTATCGACCGGGGGAGATAGTGCTCTTGGTGGTGATGATCTGGATATGGCGCTTGCGCAATGGTTTGCTAAACAGATTGACCAATCTGAGATCAGCAGTTCTCAGTCGCGCTACCTTCTCGAAAAAGCCCGTTTTGTGAAAGAGCAGTTGTCTGACAAAGAGCACGCATGTGTAGTGTTGGAAATGGATTCGGGTTGTCATGAGTTTGATATTACTCGTGAACAATTTGATGAGCTGGTAGCTTCGCTTATAAAGAAAACTATCAGAGCATGTCGTAGAGCGCTTAAAGATGCTGATGTTACAGCGGAGGAAGTGCTCGAAGTTGTAATGGTGGGTGGTTCTACCCGAGTGCCATTAGTGCGTCAGCAGGTAAAAGAATTTTTTGGTCGTGAACCGCATATTGATATCGACCCAGATAAGGTTGTGGCGGTTGGTGCAGCGATACAGGCGGATGTTCTGGCAGGTAATAAACCAGACAGTGATATGTTGTTACTGGATGTTATCCCATTATCTTTAGGTTTGGAGACGATGGGTGGGCTTGCTGAGAAAATTATCCATCGCAACACCTCCATTCCAGTTGCTCGTGCTCAGGAGTTTACGACCTATCAGGATGGTCAGACTGCTATGGCTATTCATGTCGTTCAGGGTGAGCGGGAGTTAGTGTCAGATTGTAGATCCCTGGCTCGATTTGTGTTGCGGGGAATTCCGCCAATGGCGGCAGGTGCTGCTAAAATCAGAGTGACTTTCCAGGTTGATGCGGACGGTTTATTGGGGGTTTCTGCAAAAGAGCTGATCTCTGGCGTGGAAAGTAGTATTCAGGTTAAGCCTTCATATGGTCTTGAAGATTCTGAGATAGCAGAAATGCTAAAAGCCTCCTATCTGAATGCGTCGGAAGATAAAACAGCCCGTGCTCTTCGTGAGCAGCAGGTAGAAGCGGAAAGGTTAATCGTTTCTTTACGGGATGCTTTGGCGGTGGATGGCGATAAGCTATTAAGTGCTGCGGAAAAAGAGCAGTTACTGGCAGAAATAGCGGTTCTTAATGAATTGTCCAGTGGTAGTGATGTATCGGCGATTGAGCAAGGTATTACAGTACTTGCAAAAGCATCAGATGAATTTGCCGCGCGCCGTATGGATAACAGTATTCAAAAAGCTTTGCAGGGGCATAGCGTAGACGAATTGGGAGATGCAGGGTAATGCCTCAGATTATATTTTTGCCTCATGATGAGTTATGTCCGGAAGGTAAGGTTATCGAAGCAGAGTCTGGAGTAACCATTTGTGATGCCGCATTGGCAAATGGAATTTCTATTGAGCATGCTTGTGAAAAATCATGTGCTTGTACAACTTGTCATGTTGTCGTGCGTGAAGGGTTTGAATCCATGGAAGAGTCCGATGAACTTGAAGATGATATGTTGGACAAAGCATGGGGGCTCGAGCCTGAATCTCGCCTAAGTTGTCAGGCGGTTGTTGGTGATGAAGATCTGGTTGTAGAAGTTCCAAAATATACAATTAATCAGGTGTCGGAACGTCACTGAGGAGGTGGCTATGAGTCTGAAATGGGTCGATGTACTTGATATAGCAATAGAGCTGTCTGAAAAGTACCCAGAGCAGGATCCTATGACAATCAGCTTTCCAGATCTATATCAGAAAGTGATGGATCTGGACGAGTTTGATGATGATCCGGACCGGTGTGGTGAGAAAATTCTTGAAGGTATCCAAATGGCCTGGATAGAAGAGTTGGACTGAACCATTACTGATAAAGACACAAAACCCGGCTAAGCCGGGTTTTGTGTCTATTTCTGCCTCTGTTTTCTGTCATCACTCTGGCGTATAATTGCGCGCTTAATTTCTGGAGTCATCCGAAAGCCCAATTGCACATGGCCTCAAGTGTTCGTTTGAGGGGGCTTTTGAATATCTCTTATCAATTTAAATTTGGAGCTTTAATAATGGCACTTGAACGTACGTTCTCGATCATTAAACCAGATGCTGTTGCAAAAAATGTAATCGGCAAAATCGTTTCTCGTTTCGAATCAAACGGCCTGAAAATCGTTGAAATGCAGCTGAAACAGCTGACTCAGGCAGAAGCTGAAGGTTTCTACGCTGAGCATAAAGAGCGTCCTTTCTTTGGTGATCTGGTTGCATTCATGACTTCTGGTCCTGTAGTTGTTCAGGTACTGGAAGGTGAAAACGCGATTGCTCTAAACCGCGAACTGATGGGTGCTACTAACCCACAGGAAGCTGCTGAAGGAACAATTCGCCGTGATTTCGCTCAGTCTATCGATGCGAATGCGGTACACGGTTCTGATTCACCAGCTTCTGCTGAACGTGAGATTGCTTACTTCTTCGGTAAGTAATTTTTTCGCCCCTGCTTATTTGCATGAGTGGGGGTGCTTTAAACCACAACGAGTAACTGTCATTAATGAGTGAGTCCATAAAAAAAGTTAACCTGCTTGGGTTGTCACCAGCGAAAATGGAAGCTTTCTTCGATGAGATCGGAGAGAAGAAGTTTCGTGCCACTCAGGTTTTGAAATGGATTCATCAATTAGGTGCCAGCAGCTTTGATGAGATGACCAACATCAGCAAAGCACTGCGCCAGAAGTTGTCCGAAGTGGCAGAGATTCGTGAACCTGAAGTACTGTTAGAGAAAACCTCGAAAGATGGTACCCGTAAATGGGTAATACGTACGGAAAGTGGTTCCAGTGTAGAAGCGGTGCTAATCCCTGATGGTGATCGCAAAACACTGTGTGTGTCTTCGCAGGTTGGCTGTTCTTTGGACTGTAGTTTCTGTTCTACAGGTAAGCAGGGTTTTAACAGTAATCTGACGACGGCTGAAATTATTGGTCAGCTTCGTATCGCAATTCGCTCTTATGGTGACTACAACACGACTTCTCAGCGAGTGGTCAGTAATGTTGTGCTAATGGGGATGGGCGAACCCCTGATGAATTTTGATAATGTCGTTGATTCCATTCATCTGATGATGGAAGACAATGCATATTGTCTGTCGAAAAGGCGCGTAACACTCTCAACAGCGGGTGTTGTTCCAGCTATAGATAAGTTACGTGATGTGACTGATGTTTCGTTGGCTATTTCACTGCATGCGCCGAATGATGATCTGCGGAATATTCTGGTGCCAGTAAACCGCAAATATCCGATTAAAGAGTTGATTGCTGCCTGTAATCGGTATCTGGATAACCTGAATGACAAACGTGTGATTACGGTTGAATACACATTGATCAATGGTGTGAATGATTCCCCCGAGCATGCTAAACAGTTATTGAAAGTATTGCGCAAGATGCCTTCGAAGCTCAATCTGATTCCATTTAACCCTTTCCCGAACTCTGGTTACGAACGCCCATCAGAAGAAAGAATAGTGGCATTTAAAGAGATAATCGTTCATGGTGGGGTCGTCACTACGGTCAGGCGTACACGTGGTGATGAAATAGACGCAGCATGTGGTCAATTAGTAGGCCGTGTGGCGGATAAAACCAGACGTAGTCAAAAATATATTCCTGTCACCCAGGATAGTGGTGAGCAGGAGTTGCGCAAATCCTGATAGGAAGCAAATTAGATGTTCGTAAGTGGAATGAAATCGGTATTCATAGTCATCCTTACTATGGTGGTGATTGGATGTACACCTAACGGCACTAAATCTTCTGATGAGCGATCCGCTTACGAGGCGTATTCGCGTCTGGGTTTTGAATACCTTCAGGCTGGTGATACAGCTAACGCTAAAACTTCCTTTAATCGCTCCCTGGAACTGAAGTCAGGTTATGCCGAAGCCCATAACGGGTTAGCGTTAACCTTTCAGTTAGAAGGAGACGATCAGCTGGCAGAGGATTATTTCCGTAAAGCCACTAAGCTTGAGCCTTCGTCCGCCATGATGCATAACAACTTTGGGGCGTTTTTGTTTTCCAAAGGTCGTTATCAGGAAGCTTGTGTGGAACTTGCGAGAGCGACAGAAGACCCCTTTTACCACCTAAGAGCTCAGGCGTTTGAGAATCTTGGTCGCTGTTACCAGAATATCAACCGTTCAGATGCTGCGAAACATGCCTTTAAGAGAGCGTTACAGGTGTCATCCTCAGGGCGTCCAGTTTCTTTGGTGGAGCTGGCAGGAATAAATCTGAATGAAGGCAATCTGATTGAAGCGGAAAAAAACTATAATCGCTTTCTTGGCTTTGTTGAAAGCAGAAAGGTAGAGCATTACGCAAAAAGCTTATGGGTGGGGATAAGAATATCCCGTCAGACGGCTAACTATAACCGTGCTGCAGCATACGCTCTAATTCTTAAAAATCTTTATCCAGACTCGGTAGAATACCAACAGTACAAGGAGTCGGCACGTTGACCGAAGAATACACAGAATCTGATTCAGAACCGACAGTTGAAGCATGGGGAGTGCGTTTAACTGCGGCCCGAGAATCTATTGCACTCACCCGTGATCAGGTAGCGTCAGAACTGAACCTTCCGCCGGAATATATCGATATTCTTGAGCAGGGCGGGCTCGAAGGTTTACCCAGTGTTGTATTCGCAAAAGGTTATATTCGTAGTTACGCTAAGTTGCTGCATCTGGATAGTGATGAGTTAATTGCTGAATATGAACAGCTTCATGGTGTGGTCTCTTCCCGAGGGCAAATCCGGCCTGTAGGCAAAGAACATCAACAAGTAAAAATGAGCCACCCGTTAATGAAATTAACCAGTTGGTTAATTGTGTTCGCTATTCTGGGTGTTTCTGTCTGGTGGTGGCAAACCCAATACGGAGGTGGGGTTGAACTCCCAGCTTTTCATGACGAGCCACAGTCTGAAGCTGAAGAAGCCTCACCTGTGGTGAAGATGGAAAATGGCACAGCGCAACTCGTCTTGCCAAAACTGGATGATGAACCGGAAAGTGATACGGTTGGCGCTGAATTGCCAGAGCCACAAGCTGATGCGGAGGTCATTACAGAGGCACCTTCTGAACCTGAATATCTGACTGAACAGCAGATAAAGGAATTGCAGCAGAGCCTGGATTCTGGACAAGCTGAACCTTTATCGGTTACTGCAGAGCAAGAGTCCGCTGCGATTACGATACCGCAAGAGACAGTAGGTCTTAATGTTGCGGCTATTAGTGCGGATTTTGTTTCTGAATGTTGGGTATCGATCAAAGATGCGGATGGTAAAACACTCTTTAATAACCTTCGGGGCAAAGGGCAGTCTGTTAGCGTCTCGGGTACGCCTCCTTTGAATGTATTAATTGGTGCAGCCGATGCGGTAGGTCGTTTTAGTTTCAATGGCGAAGAGCTTGATATAACTCAGTACAGCCGCAAGAATATCGTGCGAATTAATTTACCCACTGAAGAATAAAATAAGTTTAGATACAGATTAGCAGGTTTAGTTTTGGCCAAAATAAAAGCCATTCGCGGGATGAATGATATCCTGCCAGAGCAAACGCCGGTTTGGCAGTACCTGGAAAGTGCCGTAAAAGAAGTTCTCGACGCATATGGTTACAGCGAAATACGTATGCCTATTGTTGAGCAGACAGGTCTTTTTAAACGTTCGATTGGTGAAGTCACCGACATCGTAGAAAAAGAGATGTATACCTTTGATGACCGAAACGGCGAAAGTCTTACTCTACGTCCAGAAGGTACTGCGAGTTGCGTAAGAGCAGCAGAAGAGCATGGTTTGTTGTTTAATCAGATGCAGCGTTTTTGGTATCAAGGGCCAATGTTCCGCTATGAGCGTCCGCAAAAAGGGCGTTATCGGCAGTTTCATCAAATTGGTGTTGAGACCTTTGGTATGGGTGGTTCCGACATTGATGCCGAAATTATCCTGTTGAGTGCTCGTCTGTGGAAAAAGTTAGGCTTACTGGGTTCCGTCACTTTGCAATTGAATTCTTTGGGTAGCAATGAAGCCAGAGAAAGCTATAAAAGTGCCTTAGTGGATTATCTAGAGCAGCGTAAAGAAAGTTTGGATGAGGACAGTGTTCGCCGACTGGATACTAACCCGCTGCGTATTCTTGATAGTAAGAACCCAGAGGTGCAGGCGTTGTTGTCAGATGCGCCTGTTCTCTCCGATTACCTGGATGATGAATCTAAGCAGCATTTCTCAGAACTGACGGCTATGTTGGATATCGCTGGTATAGCCTACGAAATTAATCCACGCTTGGTAAGAGGGCTGGATTATTATTGTAAGACAGTTTTTGAGTGGGTAACTGACCAGTTAGGTGCGCAGGGTACAGTTTGTGCTGGCGGTCGTTATGATGGTTTGGTTAAACAATTGGGTGGGCGCCCGACACCGGCAGTTGGTTTTGCAATGGGTGTGGAACGTTTGATTCTGTTGCTGGAAACATTAGATCTTATCCCAGATGAGGTTAAGCAGCCGTTCGATCTTTATCTGGCGGCTGAGCATAAGGGAATCCAGTCTGATGTCGTGGCACTGGCTGAACAACTGCGGGATCAATATAAGGATCTGCGTGTCAGAATTCACTGCGGTGGTTTGAAAAATATCAGCCAAAAGGCGCAACAAACAGGTGCTCCTATTGTGTTGATCGTAAAACAGGCTGACAATCAGCAGCTTTGCGGTACAATCTGGCACCAAAATGAGCCAACATTTGATCTGTCTGAAGTGCAAATCAAAGATAAAATCAGTGAGATTTGGCAGTCTTAATCGCTAAATCAGAATTTAGGTAGGGAGTAGCAGGTGGCAGAACTACGCACCGAAGAAGAACAGGTCCAGGTACTTAAGAACTGGTGGGATGAAAACGGTAAATCTCTACTTTTAGGGGTTGCAGTTGCTCTTGCAGCAGTATTTGGATGGAAAGGTTGGCAGCAGCAACAGGCTGTTGAATCAGAAAATGCCTCTGTTTTGTATCAGAATTTACTGGATGCAACCGTTTCGGCTCTGGGCCCTCAAGGTGATCAGGCGCAGTATAAAATTGCAGAAAGCCTGGCTGAACAGCTGAAAAGCGATTACGACTCTTCTGCTTATGCTAAGTTTGCAGCAACTATTATGGCTCGAGTCGCCGTTGATAATGATCAGTTGGACAAAGCATTGACGGAGCTTAACTGGGTGCTTGAAAACCAACCGACAGTTTCCATGTATGTGCTTACCAGTTTGCGTAAAGCTCGTATCTTGGTGGCTAAAGGGGAGTTGGATCAGGCTCTGGCTATTGTTAAAGAGCTGCCGGTTTCTGGTTACGAGGTATCAATTGCCGAGCTTAAGGGTGATATCCACCTTGCGAAAGGCGAGAAGGCTAAGGCTCGTAGTGAATATCAAGCTGCTATATCTGCAGCGGAAACAAACAGCCGTCCTGTTTTACAGATGAAACTGGACGATTTGGCAGCTGAGGAAAGTTAAATGAAAAGCTTGGTGCGGACGATTTCCGCTGGGCTTCTTGCTACGGTTCTTTCAGGCTGCGGTCTGTGGGGTGACAGTGGTGAGGAAGTGGAGCCTAATCCCCTGGTCTCATTTGAAGCTGAGAAAGAAGTTGATGTGCTTTGGTCTGTTTCAGTAGGTTCAGGACCTGGTAGCAAATATCATCAGTTCCAGCCTGCAATTGATGGCGATAAAATTTTTGCAGCTGACCGGGATGGTAGTGTCTTTGGCTATGCTTTGGCATCTGGAGAGAAACTTTGGGAAACTGAGTTAGAACTTCCAATTGTTGGAGGTGTAGGTGCAGGTTATGGCAAAGTGGCGCTGGCATCTGAAGAGGGGGAGGTTGTTGTTCTCTCATCTGAAGACGGTAGTGAGCTATGGCGTGCCAAGGTTAGCTCCGAGGTTTCCTCCATTCCTCAGTTTAATCAGGATCTGGCAGTCTTTCAGTTGATCAATGGCAAAATCGTTGCTTTTGAGGCGGCTACAGGAAAAAGACTGTGGACATTTGATAGTTTGATCCCACGTTTAACTTTGCGTGGAACCAGTTCTCCGTTTGTATCCAGTGACGTGACTTTTGCAGGCTTTTCTAATGGCAAGCTGATCGCAATCGATAATGCAAAAGGCTCCGCGCTTTGGGAAACACGTGTGGCGTTACCGCAAGGTCGCTCTGAGCTTGAGCGTATGGTGGATATTGATGGCAAGCCTCTGATTGTTGATCGGATGTTGTATGTAACCAGCTATCAGGGGCGCCTTGTGGCGATTAATCCTTTCCGTGCTCAGATTGTGTGGTCAAAAGATGTTTCCAGTTATCGTTCGCTGACTTCTGGTTTTGGCAATATTTATGTAAGCGAGTCAAATGATGCTGTTCAAGCTTTTGATTTGGCAACGAGTGCCAGTGTCTGGCGTCAGGCTGCTTTAGAAAATCGTCGGGTTACTTCCCCAGTTACTGTTGGCTCTGAAGTAGCCGTTGGGGATTATGAAGGCTATGTTCACTTTATGTCACAAACAGATGGTCATTTTGTTGCTCGATATAAAGTTGACTCCTCCGGATTGAATGGAGACATGCTGGTTTCTGATAATGTTCTTTATGTATTAGGGAACAGTGGCCGTTTGTCTGCGTTAAGTTTGAAATAATTCAGACAGTTTACACGGGCGGCTATTTACTTAGGTAGATAGCCGCCGTTTTATTTTTACCTGCATCTGCAGAAGTGATATCAAAATGCTTCCCGTAATAGCACTTATAGGCCGGCCAAATGTCGGTAAATCCACTCTTTTTAACCGACTCACAAGAAGTCGTGATGCGCTTGTTGCAGACTTGCCTGGGCTAACCCGTGATCGCCAATATGGTGAGGGTTGTGTGGGGGAGAGTGACTACATTGTTGTAGATACCGGAGGTATTACTGGGGATGAGGCCGGGATCGATTTTGAAATGGCTAAACAGTCATTGCAAGCAATCGATGAAGCGGACGTGGTTCTGTTTATTGTGGATGCTCGTGCTGGGCTGAACCCTGCGGATGAGATGATTGCAAATCATCTGCGTTGTTCTGATAAGCCATACTATCTTGTTGTTAACAAAATTGATGGTTTAAATCCCGATGTGGCCATGGCTGATTTTTATGCCATGGGCGTTGGTCAGCCGTTACCTATCGCAGCCGCGCATGGTCGTGGGGTCACTCAACTAATAGAAATGGTTTTGGAAGAATTGCCTGAGATAGAAGAGGCATCTGCTGAAACCATGGCTGAAGTTGAGAAGGGTATCAAGATTGCTGTAGTGGGTCGTCCGAACGTAGGTAAGTCAACTTTAGTAAATCGCTTGCTCGGAGAGGAGCGGGTGGTGGTATTCGATCAGGCAGGTACTACCCGTGATAGCGTATACATTCCTTATGAAAGGGATGATAAGAACTACACATTGATTGATACTGCCGGAATTCGTCGCCGCAAAAACATAAGAGAAGCGGTGGAGAAATTCTCGATAGTAAAAACCCTGCAAGCTATTAAAGATGCTCATGTAGTGGTAGTTGTGATTGACGCACGTGAGGGTGTAACTGAGCAGGACATGCATATGCTCAGTTTTGTAATAGATACTGGCCGCTCCTTGGTTATCGCACTGAACAAGTGGGATGGCATGAGCGGAGAAGAGAAAGAAACTGTTAAAGAGCAAATTGAGCGTAAGCTGGAATTCGCTGATTTTGCACGTATGCACTTTATTTCTGCTCTACACGGGAGCAGCGTCGGTAACATGTACGATTCCGTAGAGGAAGCTTATGGCTTTGCTATGGCGAAATGGTCAACCAGTAAACTGACTCGTTTGTTGGAAGATATTGTTGCTGATCACCAGCCACCAATGGTCAATGGTCGTCGAATCAAGCTGCGTTATGCGCACCAGGGTGGCTCTAATCCGCCTAGAATTGTTGTTCATGGTAACCAGACTAAATCGCTTCCTGGTTCATACAAACGCTACCTTGAGAATAAATTTATTAAGGTGCTTGGCGTGGTGGGCACGCCGATTCGGTTTGAGTTCAAATCGGGGGATAACCCTTTTGAAGGTCGAAAGAATATACTGAGCAGTCGTCAGTTGGCCAAAAAGGAGCGTTACCGTGATCATATACGTCAACTGAAAAAGCATAAGAAGAAAGTTAAGAAGAAATGAGTAAGCTTGATGCGGATCTGCCGATTGGAGTTTTTGATTCTGGCGTTGGTGGTTTAACAGTTCTTAATGCATTGCGTAAGGTGATGCCGCATGAAAATCTTGTTTATCTTGGGGATACGGCCCGTGTTCCCTATGGTACTAAAAGTTCAGTCTCGGTTATCAGGTATGCAGAGCAAGCAGCTGCGGCGCTAATAGAGCGCAATATCAAATTACTGGTTGTGGCTTGTAATACAGCTTCCGCAGTCGCAATTGAGCCTTTACAAAACCTATATCCACAATTGAAAGTCATGGGTGTCGTCGGCCCTGGCGCTGAAGCCAGTTGCAAAGTCAGTGCTGCGGGGCGTATAGGTGTTATTGCTACTGAAAGCACAGTTAACAATAACGCTTATCAAAATGCCATTCTGCATCTGAATCCTTCGGCTTCAGTTACGGCACAGCCTTGTTCTCTATTTGTGGCTTTGGCTGAAGAGGGTTGGCATAGTGGTGAGCTGGTTGAAAGTATCGTTGCGGAATGTCTTAAACCTCTTAAGGCAGATGAATCTGAATCACTCGATACACTGGTATTAGGGTGCACACACTTTCCTGCCTTAAAGGGTGCAATATCCCATGTTATGGGTAAAGGTGTGACTTTGGTTGATTCCGCAGAAACCACAGCTAAAGCGGTTGAAAAATCTCTGAATGAAAATGAGCTAATCAACCATCAACCAGATCGTGGGGCTGTGCAATTTCTGGTTACGGATGGTCCTGAGCGTTTCGCTCGAGTGGCTGCTAACTTTTATGATGAAGATATCTATCTGCCAGAAATTCAATTAGTGGATATACAGCATTTCAATGTTCCTTAGTTAATTGCTTTTGATGTAACTATATAAAGGCGCTGTTAAGCGCCTTTTTTGTATTTGCCTGTCTATAAAATGAACGGCTTTTTG
>JBOEHA010000005.1:0-166674 GCA_050633685.1 Neptuniibacter sp.
ACTCTTGAAGAGCCAGAGCCAGAGCCAGAGCCAGAGCCAGAGCCAGAGCCAGAGCCAGAGCCAGAGCCAGAGCCAGAGCCAGAGCCAGAACAAAAGAAAGGTTTTTTTGCCCGGATCAAAAGTGGTCTGAGTAAAACCAAAGAAAACCTGACAGAACAGTTAGGTAACCTGTTTCTGGGTGCGAAAGAGATCGATGATGATCTTCTGGAGGAGATTGAAACCCTGCTTCTGATGGCAGATGTCGGTGTTGAAGCGACTACAGAGATCATCTCGCGTCTGACAGAAAAAGTAGCCCGCAAACAATTATCCGATGCGCAGGCACTGCAAGAGGCGCTGAAGGCTGAGTTAGCGGATCTGCTGCATCAATCAGAACAACCATTGCAGATCGACACAACCAAACAACCCTATGTCATTCTTATGGTGGGTGTGAATGGTGTGGGCAAAACGACAACCATTGGCAAATTGGCGAAGAAATTTCAGAGTGAAGGGCAGTCTGTCATGCTGGCGGCAGGGGATACCTTCCGTGCGGCGGCTGTGGAGCAGTTGCAGGTCTGGGGTGAGCGTAACGACGTGCCGGTTGTGGCCCAGCATACAGGTGCAGATTCGGCTTCCGTTATCTACGATGCAGTACAGTCCGCACAAGCGAAAGGTGTTGATGTTCTGATTGCAGACACCGCCGGACGACTACAGAATAAAGATAACCTGATGCAGGAACTGGAGAAAGTTGTACGCGTAACGCAAAAACTTTCACCGGATGCTCCGCATGAAGTGATGTTGGTTCTGGATGCGGGTACCGGTCAAAACGCTCTGAGTCAGGCGAAGATATTTAAAGACAGTGTGGGTGTTACCGGCATTACCCTCACTAAACTGGATGGCACCGCTAAGGGTGGGGTGATTTTTGCCATCGCCAAACAGATGGATCTACCCATCCGCTTTATCGGGGTGGGTGAACAGATTGATGACCTTCGCCCATTTAACTCGCAGGAATTTGTGGACGCGTTGTTCGACTGATTCTCAGGATATAGAAATCTGCAATGATCAGCTTTACGAATGTTAGTAAACGTTACGCAGAAGGTCATGATGCCTTAAGGGATGTCAGCTTCACTCTGAACCGGGGTGAAATGGCTTTTCTTACAGGTCATTCAGGTGCCGGTAAATCTACACTGCTAAAGCTGATCATGTTGATGGAACGGCCAAGCCGAGGGCGTGTTCAGATCGCCGACAGGGATCTGGCAGAATTCAGTCGAGAAGATATCCCTTACCACCGTCGCCGCATTGGTGTGGTGTTCCAGAATCATCAGTTACTGTTTGACCGGACAATATTTGAAAACGTGGCGATGCCGCTACAAATTTCAGGTTATGAGCCGGAAGATATCGGGAAACGAGTGCGCGCAGCTCTGGATAAAGTAGGTTTGTTGCACAAAGAAAACCTCAACCCAATTACTTTATCCACGGGTGAGCAGCAACGGGTTGGCATCGCCAGGGCAATCGTACACAAACCACAGCTACTGCTAGCGGATGAGCCTACCGGTAACCTGGACCCAAAATTGTCGGCGGAAATCATGGGGTTGTTCATGGAATTTAACCGCCACGGCACAACGGTTTTAATCGCCAGTCATGATCTGGCATTAATCTCACGCACCGGACTCAGAACGTTGGTATTGGATCATGGGAGGTTGCTACAAGGTGGCTAACCGTGAACCGTCAAAAAGAGGTGCTGTCCGACAAACTCCTGCGCCAACAAATACAGCTTCGGTTGCCCCTGTAGGTCATAAGGGGGCAGCAAAGCATAAGGTGGATATTGCGGGTCATAGCAGAAGCTGGTTGCGCCACCATAAATTAACTGCCCGTGATTCCTATTCGCGCCTCTGGAAAACACCCATACCTACATTGATGACCTTGGCTGTACTGGCCATCGCTCTTGCGTTGCCCGGTTTGATGTACGTTGGCCTCAAAAACGTCCATCAATTAAGTGGCGACTGGCAGGGCGACCCGAAGATTTCCTTGTATTTACAGAAAGAGTTATCGGACGAACAAGCAGAAGCTTTCAGTCATAAAATGTTACTGCGGCAGGATCTTATTGCAGTGGAGTTAGTGACTAAAGATCAGGGTTTGCTGGAGTTTCAGGCTATTTCTGATTTTTCAGATGTGCTTGAGTTTCTGGGGTCGAACCCGCTTCCCGCCGTCGTGGTCATTCAGCCGCGTGATGGCCGCAAAGCGGTCTTACAACAGCTTCAGGAGGAACTGAGTCAGCTGCAAGAGGTGGATCAAGCGGTATTGGATATGATCTGGGTCGAGCGACTCGCCGCCTATGTCGAGCTGGCTAATCGCCTAGTGCTAGTTCTGGGGTGCTTATTAGCACTGTCTGTCTTGCTGGTGGTGGGTAATACCATTCGCTTATCCATTGAAAATCGTAAGGATGAGATTCAGGTGGCTAAATTAGTAGGTGCAACGGACTCCTGGGTGCAGCGACCGTTTATCTATACCGGTTTCTGGTTTGGGTTGTTGGGAACGGCAATAGCCTGGTTGTTTATTCAGATCAGCCTACTTTTAATCTCAACCCCGGTCTCTGAAATTGCCGCCCTGTATCAGAGTGGCTTTGACCTTCAGGGACTAGGGTTTAGTGACAGCTTAATACTAGTAATTGCCGGAGTATTATTAGGGCTTTTAGGTGCAAAACTGGCCGTCAGCAGGCACTTGCGAGAGATTGAGCCTAAATAAGCTCCACCCATTTGCGTTTTAACTTTATCTCTTCTATATTTGCCAGTTCCTTTGTGAAAATTTTACTATTTTTACTGAACTTTCGAATTAAATTGATGTCATATCTGCGGTCTATAGCAGAATGATGTGAGGTTTGAATGAGCACTAGCTTACAAGTTGTTAATAACCTGTCTCCCGGCCAGAATCTGGATGCATATGTTCAGACGGTTACCGCTATTCCGGTACTGACTGCCGAGGAAGAACGTGAATTAGCAGAGCGCCTGTATTTTGATGGCGATGTTGATGCTGCACGCCAGATGGTTATGTCTCACCTTCGTTTTGTAGTGCACGTGGCGAAAACTTATTCTGGTTATGGTCTGCCTTTAGGTGACCTGATTCAGGAAGGTAATGTCGGCCTGATGAAAGCAGTAAAACGTTTTGATCCAACTATGGGCGTCCGCTTGGTTTCGTTCGCAGTGCATTGGGTTAAAGCAGAAATGCATGAGTTTATTCTGCGCAACTGGCGTATTGTTAAAGTTGCTACCACTAAAGCTCAGCGTAAGTTGTTCTTTAATCTGCGTTCCATGAAAAAAGGTCTGGGCTGGCTAACCAATGATGAAGCGGATGCCATCGCTGAAGATCTGGGCGTAGAAGCAAAAGTTGTACGTCAGATGGAAGGCCGCATGGCCTCAGTGGATACTGCATTTGATGCGCCGGAAGGTACGGATGACGAAAAAGATCTCTGGGCGCCGGCTAATTTCCTGGAAGACAAAAGTGCAGATCCTTCTGTGCAGTTGGAAGATGCCAATTGGGAAGCTGATTCGCAACGTCGTCTGATGCAGGCAATGGAACAGCTGGATGATCGCAGCAAAGATATTCTGGCACGCCGCTGGTTGACGGATGATAAAGCAACATTGCATGAACTGGCTGCTGAATATGGCGTTTCAGCTGAACGTATTCGCCAGCTGGAAAAAAATGCGATGAAGAAAATACGTGTTTCAATGGAAGCGTAATTAACCTCTCTTATTAAGAAAGCCGCTTTTAGCGGCTTTTTTTATGCGATTTTTTCTCTTTGCAGAAAGCAGTCAACAGATAATTATTTGGTTATAATTGCTGCTCGTTTTTAGATGGATTTCGTATGCAAAACCCCACTCTGGTTCTGCTGGCTGCTATCAGTGGTTTTCTGGCAGTAGCATTTGGTGCTTTCGGAGCGCATGCTTTGAAAACCATGCTGACACCGGAACTGTATCTGGTATATCAAACAGCGGTTGAGTATCAGTTTTACCACACAGTCCCATTACTTTTTCTGGGTTTAGTCCCGAAAAGTAGTTCCGAGAAACTTGTAAAATGGTCTGGTTGGGCGTTTGTGGCGGGAATTGTACTGTTCTGCGGAAGCCTCTATCTACTAGCCCTTTCCGGGGTAAGGGCTCTTGGCGCAATCACTCCTTTGGGAGGCATTGCATTTTTACTTGGCTGGGGACTGCTGGCTTACATGGCATTTTTATCCTACAGGAGATAGATCAATGCAGATTCAGGTGAATGGTGAAATGCTGCAGTTGCAGGATGGCACTACACTGACTGGCTTGATAGAAGAGCTGGAACTTGGTGAAAAACGTATAGCTATTGAGCTTAATCTGGAAATTATTCCGCGCAGTGAGCATGTCAGTACAGTTCTTAACGACGCTGACCGGGTTGAGATCGTTCATGCCATCGGTGGTGGTTAATTCATCCTTATCAGCCGATAAAAAAGACAATAAAACATACAAATACTGGGATGCACATGTCACAACTTAATGACCCCCTGATTATTGCAGGTCAAAGTTTTAACTCCCGCCTGCTCATTGGCACCGGGAAATACAAAGATTTAGAAGAAACCCGTTTGGCGATCGAAGCCAGCGGTGCTGAAATTGTTACTGTTGCGGTACGCAGAACCAATATTGGCCAGAACCCGGACGAGCCGAATCTACTGGATGTGATCTCGCCGGATAAATACACTATTCTGCCGAACACAGCAGGCTGCTTTAACGCTGTTGATGCGGTACGTACTTGTAAACTGGCGCGTGAGTTGATGGATGGTCACGATCTGGTGAAACTGGAAGTACTGGGTGATCAGAAAACCCTCTATCCAAACGTGGTGGAGACCATTAAGGCCGCGGATGAGCTGGTTAATGATGGCTTCAAGGTGATGGTTTATACCAGTGATGATCCGATCGTGGCTAAAGAGTTGGAATCTATAGGTTGTGTGTCGATCATGCCTCTGGGCTCAATGATTGGTTCCGGTCTGGGTATTCTAAATCCCCATAACATCAACGTAATTATGGAAGACTGCAAAGTACCAGTGTTAGTTGACGCTGGCGTGGGCACAGCATCTGAAGCCGCTGTGGCGATGGAGATGGGCTGTGAGGCGGTGTTGATGAACTCTGCAATCGCAGGTGCACAGAATCCGATTCTTATGGCTTCTGCAATGAAAAAAGCGGTTGAGGCTGGTCGTGAGGCGTATTTGGCGGGGCGTATGCCACGTAAGAAATACGCGAGTGCATCATCCCCGATGGAAGGCACAATCGTCGGCAAATAAGCTTGCTGGCAGTCATACGCTACGTGCAGCCTGACTCTTAATATTGATGAAGAAGAGTCAGGCTGCTTTGTTTTATTAGTATCAGGTTAAAAAATGTCAGAAGAAAACAGCATCGAGCAACAGTCTCAGGAACAGAGCGAAGAAAAGAAACATATGCGCACTGTGAAAAGCTTTGTGTTGCGTGCCGGTCGTATGACCGAAGGGCAGCAAAAGGCGATGGAAGATGTATGGCCACAAATGGGACTGGAATTGCAGAACGGCATGCTGAATCTGGCAGATGTCTTTGGCCGTGAAGCCCCTGTAGTGCTCGAAATTGGCTTTGGTATGGGCGACTCGCTGATCGAGATGGCTAAGGATCAACCCGAAAAAAATTATATCGGTATTGAGGTTCATCGTCCGGGTGTGGGGCGTATCCTGAGTAATGCTGAAAAAGCCGGGCTGAGTAATATCCGGGTTTTCTGTGACGATGCAATTGAAGTTCTGGCGCAGTGTATTCCTGATGGTAGCCTGGATTGCATCCAGCTGTTCTTCCCTGATCCGTGGCATAAAAAACGTCATCATAAACGCCGTATAGTTCAGCCTGAATTTGCCCAGACCTTGCGCAAGAAGTTAAAGGTAGGTGGAGTGTTCCATATGGCTACTGACTGGGAAAACTACGCTGAACATATGATGGAAGTGATGAGTGCTGCGGAAGGTTATCAAAACGTTGCCGGTGAGAGTAAGTACTCACCTCAGCCAGAATGGCGTCCAGTGACTAAATTCCAAAAACGTGGTGAGAGGCTAGGCCACGGTGTATGGGATTTGATGTTTGAGAAACTGTGATTTCGTATCAATCTTTGGGGCGCCTTATTGTTTACTGATAAGGACGCCAAAACCTGAGCCATCAAGCCATTCTGCAATGATGTGAATGGCTAAAGTGGGCGTAGCGATATGTTTTTTAGCTTATGAATCATTGAGGTTCGATCGCCCGTATAAACGATTATTTCAGCTCCCCCTCTAAACCTGACAGCGTTACAGTCAATCCTGTTTCGGCGATATTCGAATCCAGAAGAGTGATCTGGAAATCACAAGCATCACATATCTCTTGGACTATAGAGAGACCAATCCCACAGCCATATTTATCTTGGCTTGAACCTCTATAAAAGCGCTCAAAGGCATGTAGCTTTTGTTCCGATGTTAATCCAGGCCCATTATCCGAGATCGATATGTTCACTTGGTCTTCAATGCATTGTGCCGCAATCAATACTTGTCCCTGTTGAAGAACATATTTGGCCGCATTATCCAGCAGATTTCTAAGTAGAATAGAAAGTGCATCTCTATTGGCATGGACATAAATGTTAGGGTTAATTTGAGCCTGTAGTTCAATCTCTTTTTCGAGCAGAATAGGTCGAAGTTCAGCTAGTAGTTCATCGAACAGAATAGATAATTGAATAACTTCTTTTTGCCTCACCCCTTCATCCGATTCTGCCTGACTTAATGTGATCAGTTGGTTGAAAAGGTGGGTCAATTTGTCAATGCCAGATACGATGTGATCTTGTATTTTGGTTAAACGTTCTGTTTCAGGGTATATGTTTTGAGCATGAACCTTGATGGCGGCGAGAGGGGTTCTCAACTCATGGGCTGCATTACCAGTGAAACGTTTTTGTCTTTCCATGGCGAGTTTTAAAGAAACCATCAAGCGGTTTACGGAGTCCACAACCTGCTGTAACTCGTTGGGTACTTTTGAAAAACTTAGAGGGGCCAGGTTAGCATTATTACGTATGGAGATCTGTTGGTTTATTTCTTCGAGAGGAGCTAAGCCTTTGCGGACGATTAATGTAATCAGGAGAAAAATAATTGGCAAAGATATCAGCAGGAATGAGGTATTCACTGACGCAATTTCATGGGTGAGTTCTTCTCGGATCTCAACTAACTGGGAAACTTTGATCCAGACCGAAAGGTAGTCACTGTAGAGTACAAAGGTACGCCACCTGTTTCCATTGACAGACTCATAGTTAAAGCCAGCTTGATCACTAAAACTGAGCAATTTGTTCTGTGCATTACTGCTCAGGATGGGTACGCCTTTACGACTCCATACCTGAAAGGCAAGCTTCTTCTCGTATTTGTGCCCGCTCTTATCATATTCCTCTTCTGAGATAATATCGGGCGCAATGATCAGTTCGGGTTTATTTGTCACTGTGTCAGAAATTTGAATACCAGTGAATTTAAATTCAATCTTAAGAATCGCTTCCAGAACCCGGGCGATCTGTGCTAGCTCAGCATCATAGAGTTCTTCGGTTTCATGCGTAATACGGTTGTAGCTCAAGCCAATTGATATGGCGACCGCAACCCCTATACTGAAAACCAGCGAGTAAGTGAGATATGAACGAATGGATTTCATTCCGTGCAATCTCCCAATCGATAACCAATGCCCCTGATCGTTTTAATGATGTTTTTCCCAAGTTTTTTTCGGAGATGATGAACATAGACTTCAACCGTATTGCTGCCCACATCATTGTCCCATGTGTAGAGTTTGTCGACTAAGGATTGGCGGCTGAATATTTGTTCGGGTCGAGTCATTAAGAGCAGCAGTAGATCATATTCATGCCTCGAAAGATCTACGATCATGTCATTATGGAATACGGTGGCAACGGCGGGATCAATTCTAATATTTTGATGTGAAATTGTAGGGCTTTTTTGTTGCGACTCACGACGATGTAATGCTCTTAAACGGGCGAGTAACTCGGGCAAGTCAAATGGTTTAACCATATAGTCGTCCGCGCCATAATCGAGCCCGGTCACTTTCTCGCCAGAGGTACTTCGGGCTGTCAATATGAGGGTTGGCGTCGTGATATTCTTGCTACGCAGTTTTTTAAGGACGTTTAAGCCGTCGATATCAGGCAGCCCCAGATCTAAAATGATTACATCAAACTCACTGGCTTCGGCAAAGTTGAGCGCTTGTTGCCCGCAGCGGACCCACTCGACCAGATGGTTGTGATAGTTAAGGGCATCAGCAATCCCCTGACCGAGCAGGGGATCGTCTTCTACTAACAAAGTTTTCATTTTAGAGTTGGTTCATCTCAAAGCTTTTCTAACAGTTTCTGTATTTCTTGCCTGCGTCCATTATCCGCTATCTCGCGCCCAGGTCTAGGTGCTGCTTTAAGAGCATGTTCCAGAAGGGCCTTGGCCTGCTCTTTATCGTTTTTCTCAAGCATGAAGTCAGCATTAAAAAAATTGCTATCAATGCCATCAGGATTGATCTCTAACGCTTTGCTCAGATACTGCTGGGCTTTTTTGTCGCTACCAAAGCCAATAGGCCAGCCTGGTACTTGGTAGTAAAGGCTGCCTAAACTGGTGTAAGCGGACCCTTGTAATGCTGTTGGATCAATTTCTATCGATTGCTCAAGCAGCGCTTTTGCTTCTTTAACCAGACTTAATGCACCCAAACCGCCTTTCTCTCCAGCATAAGTGCTAAGAATGATTGCACGCCAAATAAGAATCTCAGCTGAGTCGGGAAACTGCTTGACCGCATCTTCGGATGCAGTGGCCAGTGTCTCAAACATTTTTTCACGCTGGTCTTTTTCTACTTCATATTTTATATGCGCCCACTGTTTCTGAAGAGATACTCTAGCATCATCAACCGGAGCTGCTGCCAGATGCATGCTGACTATAATCAGGGATAAGGTAGTGATCAGTTTTCTCATGGGGTCCTCTCAATTAATCTATGTATTTCTGGATAATGGGCAGTTGCTTTTTCAGACTTTTACTCACGACAGACGGAAACGCGCCGTTGATTTTTACGAAGAGTTTTTCAGGCCAGCCGATGTGCAGGTTATCTGCTGAACTCTTGATAAAATCGAGTAGTTGGCTTGCGACATGCTCAGCGCTGTCTGCTTTATTTCCCAGCTCTTGATTCATCGCGTTTGCGGTATCAGAGTTCATGGATGTTTCGGTGGTTCTTGGGGCAAAGTATTTAATCTTTATTGCCGTATCTGCGAGTTCACGGGATAAGGCCTGACAGAAACCTCTTAGTGCAAATTTTGAGGCGCAATAGGTAA
The DNA here is from genome assembly GCA_050633685.1 of Neptuniibacter sp. Classification (GTDB taxonomy): domain Bacteria; phylum Pseudomonadota; class Gammaproteobacteria; order Pseudomonadales; family Balneatricaceae; genus Neptuniibacter. Next base: position 9,313 of record JBOEHA010000005.1, read on the forward strand.
CATAACCGGGTATCCCGATCGCACCGAGCGTTGAACCAACATTGATTATCGATAGATTTTTTTGCTTGTCAGAGATGGCAAGAATTGAGTGTGTGAGTAACATCGTAGAGGTCAAGTTGGTGTTAATGATCCTCTCTATTGATTCTGGAGATTGAGTGGTAAATGCGCTCATCTCATTGATACCGGCAAGATTGATAAGCGTATCGATATCGTTTTGCTGCATCCTTTTGGTGATAACCGCCCTACCATCTTGAGTCGTTATGTCGGCCTCCAGTAGCTCTATGCTATTCATCCCTGCAGACATTTTGTCGAGTGAGGAGTGACTACGTCCGCAGAGAATGAGAGATCGTCCTTGCGCAGACAGACTTTTTGTAATGGCCTGGCCTATGCCACCGGATGCCCCGATAATCAGTGTTTTAGGCGTAGATTGGGTCATGCAACACCTTCCACTGACGACAGTACTTCGCCATAAAGATGGTAAAAAGTATTGGCCGCATGGGTAATGACCGCTTGAGCATCCGGGGAAGTTACTTTGTTCATCAATGCTTCAAAAAACTGTACATGTTCAAGGTCAAGGGAACCGTGTGAACGCAGATAACTGAAGGCATCATCTGGCAAACCTAATCGGTTTTGCACTAATTCAGCTGTTTGCGTCGCCAAAGCAGTACTGGTCCCTTCCAATACATGCACCATGCCAAAAAACGCCAAAGGATTTACGCGATCAATTTGATGATAGGCATAAGCGACCATGACTTCCGTTGCTAAACTGGGCTTACCTAATTGAATAACCTCAGGGTCCAAGCCGGTTTTCTCAAGGTCGTTCAGAATCCATTTTTCATGACCTATTTCCTCTTCGATATATTCAGCAATCGCCTGCTGCAGCCAGTTATATTCTTCAGGTAAACGTGAGCCGCAAGCCATCAGAAGGGGGACCGTGTGTTTCACATGATGGTAGGCTTCAGTCAAGAAGGCTTGATAGCGAGCCAATGAAATGTTGCCTGAGAGAGTGTCTTGGATAATAGAGCGCTGCAATAAGATCTCTTGTGCCGCTCGTGTATCTTGAATCAATGTGTTGAAAAAGCTCATATTAGCTCCTTAAGCGTTGCATTCTTCAGCGTTATAATTGGCTTCGATTTTTTCAGCGTAAAAGCTCTGGATCCTGTCGCGTTTTATCCGACCGTTAGGGGTGAGCAGGCAGGCGTTACTAATATCTACATCATGCATCTGAACAACCTGTTTAATTTGAGCGTAATCTGGCAACTGCTGATTGAGTTGGTTCAGCGATTGGTTGAGTTGATTACGACTCAGGGTAGGAAGCATTTGGATAACTGCAGTTATAAAGGGCTTAGCGTCGCCATATACCGCTGAGCGAATAACGCCGGGTAAAGAGTTGAGTTCGGATTCAATCCATTCAGGATTAAAATTACGTCCGAAACTGTTGATTTGTACGTTCTTGCGGCGGCCGGTAATAAACAGAAAGCCGTCATCATCTATGTAGCCAAGATCGCCGGTTGCGACATAGTCTGCATCCATGTCTGCGGTGTCGAGATAACCCAACATTTTGGGACCGTACACACATATTTCTCCACCATCAGAAATTTGCACCCGACAATGTGACAGAGGTTTGCCAACACTTCCTGCTTTAGATGCGCCAGGCGTATTTAAAGCGACAACAGAACCGCATTCGCTCAGGCCATAACCTTCGTAAACTGGAATACCAATAGAATGAGCATGCTTCAGTAATGAAGGTGAAACTTTGCCTCCTCCCACAGCAACAAATTTCAGCTGTTGTAACGAAAGTCCCTGTTGCTTCAAGAGAATAAGTAACTTGAGTAGTTCGGGGGTCAAAATCAGGCTATCTGATGGGTGGCTTGCTAAGTATTTACTGAGGCAGGAAAGATCTGGATTCGAAGATCCGGATAGGCCCGTGATGCTGTCATTGTCCAAGATGACTTCTTGACCAGCATATAAAGGTAAAAAAACGCCAGCGATGTTCTCCAGCATGACTGCAAGAGGTAATAAACACAGGTGTTGTTGAATTCCTAATTGATCGGTAACGGAGGCTAAAGAAGCACACATCTGATCTATAAGTGAATAGCTTATACGCACTCCCTTCGGATTGCCTGTCGTACCCGATGTGAAGGTGATGAGTGCAGCCCCTCTGGATGAGTGAGGTGTTTTGTCAGTCGCGTCAGAACGCAAACAGCAGTAGAGGGGGGTAGATAGAATTGAACCTTTTTTGCTGTTTAGCTCAATGGGCGTAAAGGCAGCATCGCACTCAGCATAGTGACATTCCGAAATGACCAGATCGACCGGAACAGAAGTAATTATGTGTTCTATTTGCGCCGGACTGAAGAACGTTGGAATAGGAATGACCGTAACCTTTGCGAGCATGGCGGCTAACTGTATTACGACCCAGTCAGGGGAGTTTTTCGCCCAAATCCCAATGGATTGGCAGTCATTTGCTTTAAATAACGCAGCAAGGGAAGACGCTTTAGTCTGTAATGATGAGTAGCTCAGTTGAATCTGTTCACTGCGGATAGCAATCTTGTTTGGCTGTGAAATCGCGTGTTCATGAACTCTGGATAATAATGCGTCCACTACTGTGCACCCTCCGTGTCAGAAATGAAAATATTGCAATCATTAATCGGAGTTTTGATTCGGTGCAGCAATTTAGACAAAACGGGATTGCTTTTAAGTGTTGTAATGCCAGAGCGGATATCCCCGGCATAGACTTGAGGCTGGTGCTCGTAATATTTGCCCCAGTCTGAGCTTGTATTCACGACAGCATCCGCATTGGCATTTGCAATGGGGTGCAAATTCAGACCGACATTAAGTTTTTCAAAGCTGTTACGCACATTTGGTGTCGCAGTAATGACCAGCCACTTGTAACCTTGTTTTTCAAAGTGGCAGGCTAAATTCAGAATCAGTCGGCGTGTAGAGCCCGCGCAGGTGGATGCAAGATTGCCAACTTCTAAGATTTCTTCGCGTAATGGAGGATCAATGTTTAATTTTTCAGCGATCGTCTCTTCGATTGATCTTGGTAAATAATGCTCTAAATAAAGAGTATTTGAAGCAGCGGATTGATAGCCGACTGAAGCTTTTATTTGAAATTGATTATCAAGAAGAGCCAGCATATTGGGCAAAAAATCATGGACGTCTGCGCCGTATGCTGATCTGAAACATGATTTTGCAAACTGCATAACGTTCTTTTTGTTGTGCTGATTCGATACTAGAAGGACGTCAGACTTTGCAATGAACTGCTCGCATTGTTTCGGCTTGGCAACACTCATACGCTATCTCCATTAGGTGATTGCATACAAGTTAACTTTGGATTCTTAAGGGTTTCTTAAAAGCCAGAAGAAGTCTATTTGAAGTGCAGGGGGCTGCACTCACTAATCTTCAAGGGCACTTATGATCGCTTATATGACAGGGGAAAAAAGCCGGTAAAAACCGGCTAAGGCCTGAAATGATTCAGGTTTGAGCGTGACAATAAGGGAAGCGGGCCGGAGTAACTCTCCGGCCTGTGATTTATTTAATGGCAACCTTTACCGCGTTTAGGGTGATCACCATCTGCAAAGCGTTTTTCCATTTTGCTCTGCCATTTTTCCTGTAACTCGCTTAATTCCTGTTTCTGCTGTTCAGTCAAAACAGAGAACAGTGCCTGCTTCTGTTCTGCTTTTTGTATCACCATAGTTTTAGCTTGTTCCTGTGCTTTAAGAACCAGACTGTTAAGGCGCGTCTGATAATCTGCTGCATTTGGATCCAGTTTCATAAGCTCCTTTCGAATCTCCTGTCGCTGTTCTCGGCTGTCGTACATCGCTTTTTTGCCGTTTTCCATAGAGGCGTGCAGTTGCTCCTGTTGCTCTTTGGAAAGATTTAGCTCTTCAGTAAGATGCTGGAGACGTTTCTCCATAAAGTCATGTCCGCCTTTTGCGTGAGCTACGGTAAATCCAAGACTTGCTACTGTGATTGCCGCTGCTGTGATACCGGCGAGTAATTTCTTCTTCATGATCTTGTCCTCGTGTTCGTCAATCGATGTTGCACAGTGTGAGTGATGTCTCTGATAAGTTGGGTTGAGGGGGTGTAAAGTTTGGTAAAGAGCTTTCTGCTCAGAAGAATTGACGCAAGAAAAACACTATTATGCTGATGTGCCATATAAGTAAGAGATAGATGTAATGAATGACAAGCCGCGCCTGTTGATGGTGGATGACGATGTTGAACTCTGTGAACTTCTGGGTGATTACCTGACCCTGGAGGGTTTTGACGTGGAGTTTGCGCATAATGCCGATCAGGCCGCAGAGATGCTGAAGCGTTCAGAGCGTTATAAGTTAATGGTTCTGGATGTGATGATGCCGGGCAAAACCGGGTTGGAACTGTTACAGGAGATTCGACCTAAGGTTCAGTTACCGGTCATTATGCTGACGGGTCGTGGTGAAGATATTGATCGTATTCTGGGGCTTGAAATGGGCGCAGATGATTATCTCAGCAAACCCTGTAATCCCCGCGAACTGCTTGCCCGTATTCGTGCGGTCTTGCGTCGGGCAGAACCTCAGACACGCAAAACCCTGTTTCCGGAAAAGACGGTTAATGTATTAGGCATCTCATTGGACCCCGGTGTTCGTGAAGCGAAAGTGAATGAAGAACTTCTGGATCTAACCGGTACTGAATTTAATGTATTGGCCTACCTGTTGGCGAATGCGGGTACTGTTATCAGCAAAGAACAACTTACCGAGCTTGTATTGCACAGAAAGCTGGCTGCTTATGATCGTGCAATCGATGTCCATGTCAGCCGGGTGCGTCAGAAGCTGGCGCAGCATCTGAGTAATCAGGAACTGATTAAAACCATCCGAGGCGTTGGTTATCAGTTTGTCCGGGGCGAATAATGAAGTGGTATAAACGACTGTTCTGGAAAATCTTTGCGTCTATCTGGGTCGTGAGTCTGCTCGTTCTGGTAGGCACTGTTGTAATGATCGGGCTGGTCACCGAAAGGGACCGTTTTAAAGAGGTCATCACGGCAAAAGCAGAAGGTTATGCCGAACTGATGGTAGAGCGTTATGAGCGCAGAGGTTTTCAGAGTCTCAGGCTGCCAACACGTCCGCCTAAGGACGAGTTTAGATTTGACCGCCAACCAGACGAAGAACACAGACATCGCCATTTAAAATCGCATGGGCCGCGGGATATGTGGCTGAATATAGCGGAGCGGGTTCGGATTACTGATCTTGAACTTGATCAGGGTGTCGTATCTGGTACTGCGTTGGCTTGTTCTGAAGATGACAAGGTAAGCTTTAATCTCAGTTCACACAGTGGACGCCAGTATCGGGTTGATATGGACCTTAGCTGGAAACGTTCGCCCGTCGCGCATATGGTCAATACGATTCTTTCCGTGCAGATGATTTTAATTCTGTTTGTCTCCGGGCTGGGTGCGTTACTGGTGTCATGGATTATTGTGCGGCCTTTGAACCGCCTCAGGGAACACACACAAGCGATTTACAGCGGTGAACTGGATCATCGCACCGATGAAAAGTTGCGTAAACGTGGCGACGAATTAGGTGAGCTGGCGCGTGATTTCGACCGTATGGCCGACTACGTTCAGCAAACCATAAACTCACACCAGCGTTTGATGCAGGACGTGTCCCACGAGCTGAGAGCGCCATTAGCAAGATTACAAGCTGCTGCGGGTCTGGCAGAACAAAAGCTGGGTGAAAACGATAAGGTTGTTTCCAGAATTGTTCGTGAATGTCAGCGTTTGGATCTTCTGATCGGTGAGATTTTATCTCTGTCTCGTTTAGAGCAAGAGGAGGTGGCAGGTCAAACCGTTTGGCTGGCGGAATTGATGCAGGATTTAATCGATGATGCCCGGTTTGCTCATCCTAATCGGACATTTAACTTTGTCCGCCATAGTGATTGCTCAATAGATCTGAACAGTAAATTGTTAGAACGGGCACTGAATAATATTCTGGGTAATGCGTGTAAACATACTGCTGAAGATGTCGAAGTGGATCTTATCCTTGAGCGAAAAAAACACTGCATTATTGTGGTTAGGGATCACGGGGCAGGGGTTGAGGAGGCATTACTCTCTCAAATTTGCGATCCATTCTTCCGAGGTGGCAGTCAGAGTGAGGGTTATGGTCTGGGGCTGAGTATTGCGGTTCGCGCAGTTGAACGATTGGGTGGCGAACTGAAATTAAGGAATCATCCCGAAGGAGGCTTGGAGGTCAGTATTCTTTTGCCTTGTAGTGAACGAAACTAGGGGCGTTTAGGTTTTAATTCTACGACCCTGATCGTATCACCTTCCTGCACCTGAAGAGCATCAGCACTCTGGGAATCGAGAGTTGTTATGCCCTGTTGCTCAGTCAGGTTACAGAGGCAGCAGCGGTATTCGGTACTTCGCGTATTGCTGACGATAAAGAGGTTATCCTGAGATGGTGGGTTAACCTCTTGGCTTATCCTAACTTTTGCATACCGGCTTTCACGAATCGCCCTGATTTTTTGCAGCGGAGCTGTGATGGTGGGGCCAGCATCAAAAATATCCACATAGTTCTCAAACCTGAACCCTTCATGTTCCAGCATCTTGCGGGCGGGTTCAGTATTTGCGTGTACCTTACCAATGACTTGCTGGGCCTCCTCTGGAAGCAGATGTAGATAGATTGTGTATTTAGGCATCAGTTCTGCAATGAATGCTTTGTTGCCGGAGCCCGTCAGGAAGTCGGCTCTGGAGTAATCCATGCTGAAGAAATGCCGTCCTAATCCCTCCCAGAACGGTGAACGGCCTTCTGCATCTGAAAACCCCCGCATCTCTGCTATGACGCGTTCAGAGAATCTTTGCGGGTACTCTGCCATAAACAAAAAACGGCTCTTAGATAATAAACTGCCATTCTGCGAGTGGCGATGCTCAGGTTTGAGATAGAGAGTGCAGACTTCAGAGCAGCCGGTGTAGTCATTGCACAGGTATAGGGTCTTGAATTGATTATGAATTTTTAGTTCTCTGGAAGCATGAACCACGGTACCTACGCGATAGTGGTACCAAGGGTCTTTCATACCGACTGCGGCTTCAATACCGGTAGTACCAACCACCTCACCCGATTCACTGTCTACCAGTACAAACAGGTAGCTTTCAGGGCCTGTAGGGGTAATGTTGTTGCTAAGGCCTTTGATACTCAGGGCAATTTTTGAACGCAGTAATTCCTGATTTTCTGGCAAAGAGGTAAACCCGGGGCCAGATTCGACTGCAATTTCAAACAGTGTATCCAAATCACTTTCAGCTATAGGGCGTATGTAATACATAAAGTCTCCTAACCGATAAGCTCTGCGTCAATTGTTTTTAGTAAATACCTGCATCGTTTTAGAGAAACGTTGCATCCCTTCAGCAATGTCTTCCTCTGGGATAATTAAAGAAGGGGTAAGACGGACAACATTTAAGCCGGCCACCAGAAGCATTAACCCATGCTGTTCAGCCATTTGGATAAAGGCGCGAGCTTTGCCATGATATTCGGTTTTAAGCTCGCAGCCGATCAAAAGCCCCTTACCTCTGAACTCACTGAATACCGGCGTTTTCTGGTTTAGTTTCTGCAGCTTATTTATAAAACTTGTATGCCGTTTTACAACACCTTCCAGCACCTCTTTACTGTCCACAAGTTCCAATACTTTGTTTGCAACAGCTGCTCCCAGGGGATTGCCGCCATATGTGCTGCCATGGCTACCGACAGTTAATGATTGAGCGGCGGCTTCGGTACTGAGCATGGCTGCTATTGGGAAACCTCCGCCGAGCGCTTTCGCAGTGGTGAGGATATCGGGAGTGACGTTAAAGTGTTCGTAGGCGTAAAGTTTGCCGGTTCTCCCTACCCCTGTTTGCACTTCATCGAAAATCAACAGGGCATTATGTTGGTCGCATAACTGCCGCGCTGCCCTGATAAATTCAGAATTTGCGGTAATTATTCCCCCTTCGCCTTGTATAAGTTCCAGAACCACAGCACAGGTTTTATCACTGATGGCCGTTGTTAAAGCTTCTGTATCATTGAAGGTGATATGGCGTATGCCTTTTGGAACAGGTTCAAAGCCTTCACAGTATTTGGGTTGACCGCCTACTGATACCGTGAAAAGTGTTCGGCCATGAAAACCATTTTTGCAGCTGATAATTTCATGTTTTTCAGGACCAAAATGGTCGTAGGCATGTTTTCTTGCCAGCTTAAAGGCTGCTTCATTGGCTTCTGCTCCAGAATTTGCAAAGTAGACCCGATCCGCGAAAGTTTTCTTACACAGGCTTTGGGCGAGACTTAGCGCAGGTTCGTTAGTCCAGACATTACTCAGGTGCCAGAGCTTTTCAGATTGCTGGTTCAGTGCTTGTTTTAAAGCTGGGTGGCAGTGCCCAAGAACGTTTACGGCAATGCCCCCAGAGAAGTCGATGTATTCTTTACCAAGCTGATCCCAGACTCTGGATCCGTCCCCCGTCACTGGAATCATAGGAAGGGGAGAGTAGTTGGGTGCCATAACCTCATCGAAGGTTTGGCGATTAATTGTGTGTGTCATCGCAGACCTCCAGAATTTCAATGCATAACTTTAAGTGTAGACCTTTGCGATCTTGGGAATCTAAAGTCGTTATAAAAGTTGCCTATTAAGAGGTTAAAAACAGTATTGCGAGCATAAAAAAACACCCATCAGGGTGTTTTTTAAAAGTCTTTGAGCTCTGGGAACTTACAGCGCGTCTGGACCGTTTTCGCCGGTACGGATACGGATTACCTGCTCAAGTGGGGTAACAAAAATCTTACCATCACCGATTTTACCGGTGTTTGCTGTTTTGCTGATTGCTTCAATCACTTGATCAACCATATCTTCGTCAACAGCAATTTCCATTTTGATTTTAGGAAGGAAATCAACAACATATTCTGCGCCGCGGTAAAGTTCAGTGTGGCCTTTCTGGCGCCCAAATCCTTTCACTTCAGTAACCGTTACACCCTGGATACCAATTTCCGACAAAGATTCACGGACATCATCCAGCTTGAAAGGTTTAATTACTGCGGTGATCAGTTTCATAGTGTTTTCCTCAGTTTATATCCGTCAGACCTGTTTAGGCTTTAGTCTAATGGTTTGAGCTTTATAAATTATGGGCCTTAGTATAACGGGAAAATCTATTTTGGGAACATTAAGCTGCTCAATAAATCTACAGTCATATCTCTCAGACGCAAAAAAGGGTGCCGAAGCACCCTTTATTATGATTTGAGTTGGTAATTACTTAGCAGAAGTAAATTCTGGGTAAGCTTCCATACCACACTCGGAGATGTCCACGCCTTCGTACTCTTCTTCTTCCGATACGCGTACACCCATAACTGCTTTGATGATCAACCAAGCTACCAAGCTAGTTACGAATACCCAACCGAAGATTGTAAGAGCGCCGATGATCTGACCGGAGAAAGTAGAACCGTCATTAGTCAGAGGTACCAGCAGCAGACCCAGAAGACCTACAACACCGTGTACAGAGATCGCACCAACAGGGTCATCGATTTTCAGTTTGTCCATAGTGATGATGCTGAATACTACCAGAGCACCACCCGCAGCACCGAACAGAGTCGCCTGCAGAGCCGTTGGAGTAGATGGTTCAGCAGTGATCGCAACCAGACCAGCCAGCGCACCGTTAAGTGCCATTGTCAGGTCAGCTTTACCGAACATCAGGCGAGCAACGATCAGGGCAGCAACAACACCACCTGCAGCAGCAGCGTTAGTGTTCATGAATACAACTGCTACAGCGTTTGCGTTTTCAACATCGGAAGTTGCCAGTACGGAACCACCGTTGAAACCGAACCAACCCATCCACAGGATGAATGTACCCAGTGTAGCCAGTGGCAGGTTTGCACCAGGGATCGCGTTTACAGAACCGTCTTTACCGTATTTGCCTTTACGAGCGCCCAGTACCAGAACACCAGCAAGAGCAGCAGCTGCACCAGCCATGTGAACGATGCCGGAACCTGCAAAGTCAGAGAAGCCCATGTCGCCCAGAGTGTACATGCCAAATACAGCATTGCCGCCCCAAGTCCAAGAACCTTCCATTGGGTAAATGAAACCAGTCATTACTACAGCGAAAGCCAGGAAAGCCCACAGCTTCATACGCTCAGCAACTGCACCAGATACGATAGACATTGCTGTTGCAACGAATACTACCTGGAAGAAGAAATCAGCAGATGGTGCGTAAGTCCAATCATCTGCAACACCGTCGCCAGTGATGCCAGACAGCAGGTACTCACCGCCATACATGATCGCGTAACCGCATACCATGTACATGATGCAAGAGATCGCGAACAGCGATACGTTTTTGGTCAGGATCTCAGTTGTGTTCTTCGCACGAACCAGACCGGATTCCAGCATGGCAAAGCCTGCTGCCATCCACATTACGAGGGCACCTGATACCAAGAAGTAGAAAGTATCCAGTGCATATTTCAGCTGGGTAACATCGCCAGCCGTTGTGTTCAGAAGTTCTTCCATTGGGTTTACTCCTCCAGAAGCTATCAGTAATTCAGTGTTTAAAGTGCTTCGTTGCCGGATTCGCCAGTACGAATACGAACAACCTGCTCTAGTGGAGTGACGAAAATTTTGCCGTCACCGATTTTGCCAGTCTGAGAAGCCTGACTAATGGCTTCTACTACCTGGTCAACAATGTCGTCGGACACAGCAGCGTCAACACGAACTTTAGGAAGAAAGTCCACAACGTACTCTGCACCACGGTACAGTTCAGTGTGACCTTTCTGGCGACCGAAGCCTTTCACTTCTGTCACGGTGATACCTTGTACACCGATTTCAGAAAGTGCTTCCCGGACATCATCCAATTTGAATGGCTTGATGACAGCGGAGATCATTTTCATATTGTTGTCCCCCATTAAGACAAAAATCTTATGCTTCAGATTGAAGCGTCTAACGATAAATCATAATTTCGATTTGCTCTGTTATTGCGAAGCCTGTGCCACTTTTGGAAAAGTCCTTTAAATTCAACAAAGTAAAATGCTTCACTGAGAGGGTATTAAACTTTTTGCTATATGTTAGGGCGGAAGAAGGTGCTCTATTTTGATGCGCGCACCATTTTGGTGCTAGGTGGAATGCGGTTGTTTTGTTGTTATAGTTAATGCGCTTTATTTATCTATCTGGAGGCAAGTATGATCAATCCGCAGTTGATAGAAGGTTTGACCGAACAGTTCACGCAAATTCTGTCAGGAGATACCAAACTACCGGGGCAGGAGTCTCTCCAGCAACAGGTTAAGTCCGTTCTGCAGGGGACCTTTGACCGTCTGGATCTGGTGAGCCGGGAAGAATTTGATGCTCAGAAAGCGGTATTACTAAGAACTCGTGAAAAAGTAGAAGCATTAGAGAATAAGTTGGCGGAGCTCGAAAGCTCGTTAAATGACAACTAGTAGATGGATATATAGATGCAGGATATAGGTCAACAGCTCTTTCAAGGCTCTCCTCAGGCAATTATGGTTACTGATCTGGATAATAAAATCGTCCAGGTCAACAATGCGTTTGAGAAGATCACGGGTTACGGCTTCAATGACGTAATCGGTGAAGACCCACGTATGCTGGGTGCAGGCCAGATGAATGAATCGCACTATGAAGGGTTATGGTCACAACTTCAGAGCGACGGGCAGTGGGTTGGTGAACTGTGGAACCGACATAAAGATGGCTCTGTGTATCCTGCATGGTTCAACATCATCAGTGTTTCCGATGAGAGTGGAAAGGCTACGGGTTTTATTGCGCAGTTTTTTAATATCAGCGAAATCAAAGCGGATCTGCAATCAACCCAACAGCAGAATCAGTATGATGATCTGACAAAATTGCCTAACTGGTCATTTTTCAGTGATCAGCTTGAGCAGCAGATCCAGACAAATATCAGTAGTGAGCAACAGTTAGCTGTCATGCTTGTTGATCTGGATCGCTTCAAATGGATCAACGACAACCTTGGACGTAAGGTGGGCGATAATATTCTCCAGAAAGTTGCCAGCCGATTGTGTTCAGTCGTACCTGAGAAAGATCGGGTTGCCCGGCTCAGCAGCGATGAGTTTTTGGTGATGTTGCCAGCGGTGTCCGGAATTGATGATGCAGTTAAAGTTGCGCAGCGGGTCGTTGAACAGTTAGCGCAAGGTATATTCGTGGATCACCGCGAGATCTTTATAAGTGGTAGTGTGGGAATTGCCCTTGCGCCGGACCACTCTACTCGGGCCAAGGACTTAGTTAAAAAAGCGGATGTTGCCATGTATGCGGCAAAACAGGGCGGTCGAAACACTTATCGGGTCTACAGTGATCTGATGGAGCGTAGTAAAGGGCCACAAATACTCCGCGAAGAGGATTTAACCAAGGCTCTGGTCAGTGGCGAAGTGCAGATGTCTTTCCTGCCCATATACAGCTTGTATAGTCATCAGGTTGTAGCGGTTCATGCGCGCCCATACTGGCATCATACTGAATTGGGTCAATTGCCTTTTTCAGACTTTGCCGGGCTGATGCAAAGTAAAGAAGCGCTGGAAGTTTATGAAGATTGGTTGAATCAGGAATTATCTGCCCTAAGTGTGGTTTGGGAAGGTTTTCCGGGATTGCGTTTCATCTCATTCCGTATTGAAGCGCAACAGTTGCAAAACAAGTCGGCGATCCAGAGATGGGTGTCACAACTGACACAGTATCAGTTAATAGGACGTATGATGCTGGATGTTGATATACGGACTGCTCTGGAACGTGAAGGTGCGCTTTTTGATCTGCTGGCTACGGATGCTATGTTATCAGTCAGTGGTTTCGCTCATCAGAGCCCGATTCTTGATCAGTTGAAGGATATCCATCCGGACATCATACGTCTGGATTCAGATCTGATCACGCACATGTCTACCGATGATGGTCGTCAGAAAATTGTAGATGTTGTGATGAATCTGGCGGACCGTCTAGAAATCGAGGTTATGGCGGATGGTGTTGCAACTGCGGGCCAAAGAGGTGATCTTATGGGGCAGGGATGCATGCTTATGCAAGGACGTTATTTCGGTATGCCTCTAACACTTGAACAGCTTATGGATCACCTTGCAGTAGAGCACAAATAATTCATCAGACATTTCCATGGAAGGAAAGCTATGTCACTCGCAATCGTCTGTACACGGGCACAGGTAGGGATCAGTGCCCCTCTGGTTAATGTAGAAGTTCATCTCTCTGGTGGTTTACCGAGTTTTGCCATTGTCGGTTTGCCGGAAACTGCCGTAAAAGAAAGCCGGGAAAGAGTTCGCAGCGCTCTGATTAATTCCGGCTTTGATTTTCCTCAGCGCCGTATCACCGTCAATCTCGCTCCTGCTGACCTGCCAAAAGAGGGAGGACGCTATGATCTGGCAATAGCAGTAGGTATTTTGGCTGCCAGTGGTCAGGTACCTCTTGCAAGCATCGAAGGCTCGGAGTTTCTTGGGGAACTGGCATTGTCCGGGGCTATTCGAGCGGTTAATGGTGTTCTGCCTGCTGCTTTGGCCTGCCGCGACGTGCCCCGGCAATTGTTTCTTGCTGACAAGTCGCGTTCTGCTGCGATGAAGGCAAGGGGTCTGACGATTTTCCCCGTACAGCATCTTCTACAGTTATCTGCACATCTCACAGCGACCGATCCGCTGGTCGCAGAAATCGGAACAGGTTATCAATCAGAACGAAGCGTGCAGTATTATCCAGATCTGGGTGATGTGAAAGGTCAGTATCAGGCCAAGCGAGCGTTAGAAATTGCGGCCGCAGGTGGGCATAACATTCTGCTTGTCGGACCGCCTGGCAGTGGTAAAAGTATGCTGGCTAATCGTTTGCCAGGGCTGTTGCCTGAAATGACGGAAGAGGAGTGTCTTGATGTTGAGGTGGTGCATTCCATTACTAATCTTCAAGAGCGTGAGCATGCTTTAAATCGTCCGTTTAGGGCTCCTCATCATACGGCATCCGCTGTAGCGCTAGTCGGAGGTGGGGGTAATCCGCGGCCTGGAGAGATCTCTCTTGCGCATCAGGGTGTGTTGTTCCTGGATGAGCTGCCGGAGTTCAGTCGGCAGGTGCTGGAGGTGCTGAGGGAACCAATGGAAACAGGAGAGATTCTGATCTCCAGAGCTTCCGGGCAAACCTTATTTCCTTCCCGCTTCCAGTTAGTGGCTGCCATGAACCCCTGTCCTTGCGGTTATTACGCCGATGGCAGTGATCGCTGTCGTTGTTCACCGGATCAGGTACGTCGCTATCAGTCCCGGGTTTCAGGCCCTTTGTTGGATCGTATTGATCTGCAAATGACAGTACAGGCTGTTTCTCAGAATGATCTGATGAATATTACAGAAGAGGGTGAGTGTTCAGCCACCGTGCGTAGCCGGGTGATTGCAAGCAGAAAACGCCAGATCGGCAGGCAGAACACGCCCAATCAGTTATTACAGGGAAAATGTCTGGAGAAACATTGTGTCCTTGAAGAACAGGATCAGGTGTTATTGGCGAGTGCGATGGAAAGGTTGAATCTGTCAGCGCGGGCGTATCACCGGATTCTTCGGGTTGCCAGGACGATTGCGGATCTTGCAGGTAAAGAAAAAATTGAGAAGCCACATTTGCTGGAAGCTTTAAGTTATCGGGTTTCCGGTCAGGATATGTTGAAGTAAAGGAAGGGTTTAAACTGCTTCAGCGCAATGTTGCAGAGTGTGTTTGAAGGTTGAAAATTCGACTGGGCGGCTGAAGAAATAGCCCTGAACCATGTCGCAGTTTTGCTCAACCAGAAAGTCCAGTTGATTCTGTGTTTCCACGCCTTCTGCAATAACATTTTTACCCATGTTATGAGCGAGGTTGATAATCGCCCTGACGATCTTGGCATCATCGTCGGAAGTGGTGACATCGGTAATGAAGGAACGGTCAATTTTGATGGTGTCGATCGGCAGCTTTTGCAGCAGAGAGAATGAAGAGTAACCGGTACCAAAGTCATCCAGAGAGAATGACAGCCCTGTCTCAGACAAACTATCCAGACAGCTGATAATGTGGTTCTCATCATCATGAAGTGTCGATTCTGTCAGCTCTAACTCCAGAACACTGGTGTCTACACCGGTACGCTCCAGAATCCGTTTTATCGTTGGAACAAGTTGGTCATCACCAAACTGCCGGAAGGACAAGTTAACCCCTAGATGTTTAAGGAAAATACCATTTTTCTGCAAGGTATTCAGATCCATGCATGCCTGATGAATGATCCAGTACCCAATTGGAACAATCAGTCCGACCTGTTCACACAGTGGGATGAATGAGTCTGGATAGAGTAAACCGCGTTCTGGGTGATTCCAGCGAATCAGCGTTTCAGCACCGATGATCTGGCCGGTACGTACATCAATTTGTGGTTGGTAGTGGAGCACAAACTGATTACTGCGCAGGGCGTGCGCAATTTCAGGCGCTAGGTCGGAATAGAGATCCTCTTTATCATCAAGCCCTTCATGGAAGAAGGTGTATTTGGTTTCAAATGCCTTCTTGGATTCCTGACGGGCAAGTACAGCACGGTGAATCAATTGCTCAACTTCAAAGCCATGTTCGGGCGCAAATGCGATGCCCATACTGCAGTTTATCTGCATCTCGTTATGGCCGTAGCGGAACGGTTTATGGAGATTCAGGGCCACGTTTTTCAACATGTTTGAGACAACACGTTTTGCGTCTTCAAACGGTGAGCACTCTACGATGAGTGCAAATTCATCGTTACCAAGCCGGGCAACCAGTGTGTTTTCTGGGACACTGGCAGTAATGCGTTTACCCATTTCAACAACGACCATATCTCCACTATGCTGCCCGAAACGGCTGTTCAGGGAGCGGAAATTATTGATATCAATGGATATAACGGCGATTTTGTGGCTGCTTTGTTGACTGCCTTCCAGCTTGTCTTCGAGTAGTTTGAGGAACAGTTGGCGGTTACCCAGTCCTGTCAGGGCATCCTGATCGCGAAGCTCAATAATTTTCTGTTGTTGTTCTGCGCTCAGAATCGCGTACCGAATTGCTCGGTTGAGGAGTTCAGTGGAGTATTTGGAAACAGAGATGTAGTCAAAAGCATTGGCTTTTATAAGTTCTTCACCATATTTCTCAGAAATATTGACGCCTAGAGCAATGATGGGGACTTCAGGGCGGAACTGGTGGAGTTTATTGATGATTTTGGGCAGTGGTGGTTGGCGCTTATTGCAGGCGAGCAGGATTACGTCGCACTCATTCTGTTTCTGACAAAGCATCCCGTCAGCGAATGTGCGAGTAATAATAAGCCGATACTTCCTTGTAGACTCAACTAATGATTTCAGAATGCGACTACTGATGCCATCAATGTCTATCAGGAGAACGCTTTTAGGGCGATCAGGCTCAGGCCTGAGGGCCTTATGCATCGATTAGTTCCTTGTAGAACTCCAGCTTTTTATTTTTAAAGGCAGAGCTGTTGTTACACAGCATAAATGCCATAATAGCCAACCTGCAAATACGGGCTGGCCGGCACTCATTGATTAATGAATGATCGGCTAATGTAATTTGTTTCCAAAGAGTTAAGAACTCTATTTAAACCAGACTCTGCCCCACTTTGGTTCTTAATCGGCTTGTATCGGGGTAACTTTAGTTGAAATTGATAAAAGAATGTCACGTTTAAACAAGCGCCAGAGCGAAGCGGTAAACTATATCGGTGGGCCATTATTGGTTTTAGCGGGTGCCGGATCCGGAAAAACCAGCGTTATCACACGTAAAATTGCTTACCTGATTAACGATTGTGGCATTGCTGCACGTAATATCGCAGCCGTAACCTTTACCAATAAAGCTTCCCGGGAGATGAAGGAGCGTGTCACCTCTTTGCTTAAAAAAGGTGATGGCCGGGGTTTAACAGTTTCAACATTTCATAACCTTGGTTTGACAATAATTCGTAAAGAATACAAAACATTAGGGTTTAAACCGGGGTTTTCGATCTTTGATGATCAGGACAGCAAATCTCTGCTTAAAGATCTGATGTTAAAGAACGATGAAAATAGTGACCAGGTTGATACGGTACTGAATCAGATCTCAAGCTGGAAAAACGAGATGATGGGGCCGGATCAGGCACTGGCATCCGCAGAGCTGCCGCAGGATATTCTGGCGGCTCGGGCTTATGAAGTTTATGAAGATCACCTGCGGGCTTATAACGCCGTAGATTTTGACGATCTGATTCTTATACCGGTCAAACTGTTTACACAGAACCCCCAAATTCTTGAACGTTGGCAGAATAAACTCAGATACCTGCTGGTGGATGAGTATCAGGATACCAACCTATCCCAGTACCAACTGGTTAAGTTACTGGTGGGTGTAAGGGGTGCGCTGACGGTGGTAGGTGATGATGATCAATCCATCTACGCTTGGCGTGGAGCCCGTCCTGAAAACCTGGTGCAACTGGAAAAGGATTACCCCAGTTTAAAGATTGTTAAGCTGGAGCAGAACTACCGTTCTACCAGCCGTATCCTGCGTGCTGCAAACACCCTTATTGCCAATAATCCTCATGTCTATGAGAAGACTCTATGGAGTGAAATGGGGCTGGGGGATTCTATTCGGGTTATTCACACCAAGAATGAAGACGCGGAATGTGAACGCATTGCCATGGAGATTACCGATCTTCATCTGCGTAGCGGAGTGCCTTTCAAAGATATGGCGATTCTTTACCGCGGTAATTTTCAGTCGCGGTTGCTGGAGGTCAAACTTCAGCAGTTTCAGGTGCCCTATAAACTCAGTGGCGGTACTTCCTTCTTTGCTCGTGCTGAAATTAAAGACCTGATGAGTTATCTCAAGGTGTTGGTAAATCCAGATGATGACAACGCCTTTCTGCGTATCATTAACTTACCCCGACGAGAGATAGGACCCAGTACGCTACAAAAACTGGGCACCTATTCCGGTGAGCGCGAAATCAGTATGTTTGCAGCTTGTGATGAGATGGGGCTTGAGCAGGTCATGCCGACCAATGCGGTTGAGCGTCTGCGGCGTTTCTGTAACTGGATGCAGCATATTTACCGTCAGTGTCACACCGATGATCCGATCAACGCGATAAATGAAATGATCCGGGACATCGACTATGAAGGCTGGATCGCCCAGAACAGTACCAGCGATGCGATGACAGAAAAGCGGATGCAGAACGTCTGGTTCCTGATTGATTCCCTTAAATCGACGCTTGAGCGGTTACAGGAGGATGATCCGGATGCGGGAATACAGGAAGCGATCACCCGCTTGATCTTGCTCGATATGCTGGATCAGCAAGAGGAAGAGGACGACTCTAACCGGGTACAACTGATGACCCTGCATGCCTCAAAAGGTCTGGAATTTCCACAGGTATATCTGATGGGGATGGAAGAGGAACTTCTGCCGCATAGGAACAGCATCGAAACCGATAACATTGAAGAAGAGCGCCGCTTGGCATATGTGGGTATCACAAGGGCAAAACGTTGTTTGACGATTACCCTGGCGAAGCAACGTAAACAATACGGTGAGTTGGTGGATTGTATGCCCAGTCGTTTTCTGGATGAATTACCCGAAGAGGATCTGGAAGTAGAGGGTGCAGGAGAGAAATGCCAGGTGCATAACCAGAAAAAAGGCAAAGCAACACTGGATAGCCTGAAGAATTTATTCGATTAAACAAAAAAGGCCGCTGATAGCGGCCTTCTCTTTAGTTCAAGTAAAGAACTTACTTAGAACCGTTCAGCATGTGCTCGATAGAAGCCTTCAGCTCGTCATCAGAACAGTCAGCACACAGACCACGTGGTGGCATTGCGTTAAGGCCGTTGATCGCGTTAGACAGCAGAGTGTCCAGACCTTTAGCGCCACGCTCAACCCAGTCTGCAGTGCCGTACTTAGGAGCGCCAGCAGCCCCAGTAGCGTGACAAGCAGCACACTTAGTGTTGAATACTTCTTCGCCAGAACGTGCAGCACCGCCAGCAGCAGCTACAGGAGCAGCACCACCACAGCTGTCATCACCTTCTATACAAACAGAACCAACTGCTTTGATTCGTTCAACAACTGCTTCATCGCTAGTATTCGCCTGAACAGATGCGCTTAGCGCAATACCCAGTCCCAGAGCAACCAGTGCCGAAGTGATTTTTTTCACAATAACGACCTCTCAATCAACCATAAAATTTAAATATGGGCAGCGTGGCCTGTCAGGATGCCCGGCCTTAAGAGGTGCTCAGGGGCGGAGATTCAGACACGGCTGCTCAAAGATTCACCGGCTGCGGATTATAGCGATAAATAAACACAACTGAAATGGGGCTTTGGTCAGTTGGCAGCAGATATATGTTGATTTTGCGCACTAAAATGGGGAATTGCACAGGGTATTTAAAAATATTGCATAAATATTCAACAAAAAGTTGGATTTTTGGTGGATAAGGGACTAAAACTGATCTAAGACTAAGGTCTAACAGAATAATAACGATAAAAATATCAGCGCGATGGAGCTCACATGTCCAGCAACGGAATGAATAATCAATGTGCCTGCCTTAAAGGCATTACAGAATCAAAAGACGACACAAACCTGATCCTGTTAAGCAGAATACCCAACCAACAGATTTATCGATGCAACAACTGCCACACCTTTCTGTCATACACAGAAGACCTGAAAATATGGGAAGTTTTACTGCAAGGGAATATCGAAGAAGAGCTAAAAACCCTGTATCCCTTCGAAGCCCCCTCGACCGGAGTTGCCTGAGTTTTCAATAAAGCTTGGCGAAACCACAAGGCATCGGTAGAATACGCCCCCGCAAACACTTCTTAGAGTGCGCCTGTAGCTCAGCTGGATAGAGTAGCAGGTTCCGATCCTGTTGGTCGGGGGTTCGAATCCCTCCAGGCGCGCCATTTTTTCAGACCGATTTTCACTTCACCCCCCACTGCGGTAATAAGATATTCACTCTTATCTTGAGCGGAGGGTGAGACCCCCGACTGGGGTTCGAGCCGAGCGAAGCGAGACAACGTTGCCTTTGGCAACGGCCCGCAGGGTGAGCGCAGCGAATAATCCCGTTTTTAGATTTTCAATCTTTTGTCTTTTGTCTATTGTTATTACTGGCTATCCACCTGAGCCAAAGGCGCACCCAAGAACCGTTTGCGGGGGCGTTTCACCGGTGGTCACACTATAGCCACAGTGCCGGAGTGGATGAAATAAGTTCTGCAATAAGTTAAGTTGTTTTCAATAGTTTTGTTCCTTTCAATTACATGGATGCTGATTATGAATAAGGAAGATCTTGTCTCTCCAAGTGATATAGAAAATTACATGAAAAGCTTTGTTGGCTTTGGAGACCAAAATGCCAAGATATGGGTAGTAGGCCTTGAGCAAGGTGGTGGAGAAAATTTAGCAGAACTTAGGCAACGTGTTTCTTCATGGAAGGCAATGGGATGTAGTGAATTTTCTGATTTAGTTCAGTATCACGAATCAATTGGTGAGTTTCGATGGCATGGCCGTAAAGCAAAGATTCAGCCTACTTTAGGGAAAGCGATAAGAACAATTTTGTCATCTAAGGGCGAAGAGTGTACTACTGATAACGTGCGTCGTTTCCAGTCAGAAGTATTTGGGCGGACAAGCAGTGATACTGTAATTGCTGAACTTATGCCATTGCCGAGCAAAAATGTTGGAGAATGGATTTATTCTGACCTTGACGGTGTTCATGGTGTCTCCTCAAGGGAGGAATATGTTTCTGAATATCAAGAGGTAAGGGTTAAGCTTCTTCAGCAAAAAGTGTTAGAGGCATCACCTAAATTAGTTCTATTTCTCGGGAAAAGTGCACTAGATTCTTGGACTAAGGTTGTGAATGGTCAATTTGAAGAGAAAGATGGAGCTTTATGGTATGAAAATAGGATGACAAAGTTTGTTGTAGCTGATCATCCAACAGCCTTTGGAGTTAAGAATAGTTATTTTGAGGCTATTGGTCGCAGCTGTTCTTAAAATTAGCGACTTAACTGTTGTAACAAGCTTTATACAGTTACGGCTACTATTGCATTAATATGCTCTCTTAACAGAGCTGCATGAGCGATTTCTTGGATACAAGCTTGAATATCACATTCAAATGGGTGTTTAGCTAAATCAACAAGGTAATCCAATCCGCCTGCTAAACTCAGAGTTCCTGAACGATCTAAATTTTCAGCAACCTCAACAATATGCAAGCACTTGTCGTTTGCTTTCAAGTCTTGCATGCAACTGAAAAGTTGTTGGTGCTTTTCGAAATAAAAGCTAGTGGGAGTGAGAGTATTTGATATTTCCTCCCATGCTTTTTCGTTCTGCAGTGCATTTCTAAGAATTGCTTGCTCGATCTCGTCAGAGAACAATGGAATTATTTCATCTTTATGGCCTAGTTGCTTGATACCTACTGATATAGGTGAGTTGTTTTCAAAATTGATAATGATTTCTTGTTTCATTTTATTTATCTAAAGCTATTTGTTGATTCGATACTATGCCAGAGAGTCTCTTGGAATTTCATTATTTAGCAACCATAACTATATAGAATAGGTGCTGTTTATAGTGTTTTACTCTGGGGATTAGCCTTCTTGACAAGCCAAACTGCCTTTTTCATGTTATTTCTGGCTATCCATCTGAGCCAAAGGCGCACCCAAGAACTGTTTGCGGGGCGTATTTGTGTGTTGGTCTCAATCTGATCACAGTGCCGGTGGAATTGATTAGAGTGTTTGTAGATCAGTTTCCGGTGGAAGTAATCTATAAAAAGCGAGCTATTGAGTTTAAGGTCCTTTTCCTTAGATCAGCTGGTGTGGGTCAAGTAATTTTTCGAGTTCCTTCGCGTCCATACCCGTTACTTCGATTGCTACGTCCAATATCCGTCGATTTTGAGCATAGGCCTGCTTGGCGATGATCGTACCTTGTTCGTAGCCGATAACTTTATTCAGTGCTGTGATCAAAATAGGGTTCTGGGCCAAGGTCGATTCAATCCTATGATGATTAACCTTCATATCTAATATCGCCTTATTTGCCAGTAACAGGGCACTGTTGGTTAAGAGTTTTAGACTCTGAGTCAGGTTATGAGCGATAAGTGGTAGCATTACGTTGAGCTGGAAGTTGCCAGATTGACCTGCCAGCGTTATACAGCAATCATTACCGATGACTTGTGTACAAGCCATAACAACGGCTTCAGGAATTACTGGGTTGACCTTGCCGGGCATAATGCTGCTGCCCGGTTGTAACACAGGTAAGCAGACCTCTCCTAACCCTGTTAAAGGGCCGCTATTAGACCAACGAAGATCGTTAGCAATTTTAATTAATGCTACCGCAAGGGTTTTGAGCTGGCCGCTCAGTTCCACAGCAGTATCTTGACTACTGATGGCTCCAAAGAAATTGTCGGTAACCACCAGTGGCAACCCAGTTCGCCGAGCCAGTTCGTCGCAGACCCTATTAGCAAACCCCGCAGGTGCATTAATCCCTGTACCAACCGCAGTGCCGCCTATAGCCAATTTGTGTAGTCGTGGTTGTACATCCTGTAGCCGTTGCTGTGCCTGTAAAACCTGTGCTTGCCAACCACCCAGCTCTTGCGCGAAGGACAGGGGCATTGCATCCATCAGATGAGTGCGGCCTGTTTTGATCTCATCGGTCAACGTTTCCGCTTTGGTACTAATAACTTGAATGAGTTGATCTAATGCCGGTAGTAGGTGGTTGTTAAGAGACAGTGCAGCACTTAGATGAATACAGCTAGGGATGACATCGTTTGAGCTTTGGCTCATGTTGACGTGATCATTGGGAAGTACGCAAGAAAGAAGTTGCTTAGATGCCAAGTTTGCGATCACTTCATTCGCGTTCATGTTGGTGCTGGTGCCGGAGCCTGTTTGGAATATATCGATCGGGAATTGATCATCGTAGCGGCCTTGGATAATGTCTTCAGAGGCTTTTTGTATTGCCTTTGAAACATCTGGCGCAAGTTCCCCTAGTTCTGTATTGGCCACTGCGCAAGCAGACTTGATCAAGCCCAGAGCATGAATAAAGGCTCTAGGCATTGTCATTCCGCTGACCGTAAAATTATCTAATGCGCGCTGGGTTTGTGCGCCGTAAAGTGCATTGATCGGTACCTGCACGTCACCTAGAGAATCCTTCTCAATTCGA
This sequence comes from Neptuniibacter sp., assembly GCA_050633685.1. GTDB lineage: Bacteria > Pseudomonadota > Gammaproteobacteria > Pseudomonadales > Balneatricaceae > Neptuniibacter. The sequence continues at coordinate 32,357 of JBOEHA010000005.1, forward strand.
TAGCCTTTTTTACTCATGACATCACCTTAAAAGCAGCTTATGTCGCTCTTTTAAGTTTAGTCTTTTCCTGAACTGACGTGAGTGGTTGATAGGCGCATGTACGGATCGGAAATTTAAACGCCATCTCTCGACACTCTTCCAGTATTGAAAGGAGGGTGGTGTTCCGTTATTTGGTACATTATTTGACCCAAAGGCGCACCCAAAACGCTTTTACAATGATTCGAGCATCTAGAGTGTTCTGAGTAATAGTTTACTGCGTGCCACAGTGGACATACTGTCTTGAGGTACTTTCGGCTTCATATGTGCTGCGATGGATCGAGTCGGTAAGTGTGCTAAAAAGAGTGAGTCCGATACAGCATCCGGATATGTAGAGTGGTGAATAACGTGTTGGTGTCACAGAAGTCTGCAATAATGTAGATGTCCTTCCTATCTATTACATTTTGATCAGTAGTACAGGTTAATCAATTCAAGGAGCATCTCATGCTGATAACATTTACAACCGATGCATATAGCAGTATTACGATGTTTGGCGATGTAGGTCTTTCCATGCTAGAAATGATGGGGCACAGCGCGACCGTCCCTGGCGCAATTCTGGCAGCAGACGTTCCTGAAGCACTGAGCAAGTTAACCGCTGCAGTTGAGGCGAATAAAAAGCAACCACTTGTTATGGACAAGGATGCTGAAGAAACAGAGGTGAGCATTACAAATCGAGCGCTCCCGCTGATTGATCTTCTTGCTGCTGCAGTGAAGGAAAAATCTGACGTTATGTGGAAATAGTTGCAGGGTCGGAAGGTCTAGTAAGGCTTAATGAGCGACCAAGGAAAACCTTGGACTATGTAACGCCTGCTGCAAAATTTAACGAGGGTGTTGCAACGATCCACTGAATCCACAGCACATGACAGATATCAGTACCTATGATCCAATGACTGAGCAACAGATCGATAATCCTGTTGGTAGGGGTTCGAACCGAGCGAAGCGAGACAACGTTGCCTTTGGCAATAGCCCGCAGGGTGAGCGTAGCGAATAATCCTTTTTTTAGATTTTGAATCTTTTGTTCTTTGGCTATACATCTATGACAAAAGCGCGCACAAGAACCGGTTGCGTGGGGTATTCATTGAATGGTCGCAATCGGATCACAGTGCTGGAGAAAATATATTATTTCAGTGGGTGGAGATGTAAGCGAACTTTTCTGAAATACTATCTTCTTGATAATTTTGGCGAAGATAATGCTCCATATCAGTGGTAGAAAGCAGGGTGGTTACAGGTTTCCAGGTTTTGCGTTTCTGATCGGTACAATCAGGGGATGGTTTGTAACATGCCCATAAATGATTTTCCTGCCTAGCGAAGCGAGATACGCATAAGGCATCGTTTAAATGTTCTAGCATAATGAGTTATTCCTTTAACTTCGGTAGAGCTGCCATTGCCCAAGCGGTTAGTATGTAGCTTGGCTGGTTTTCATAAAGGTAAATTCACCCGCAGTTTCGATAAACTTTAACTGTAGTACGGAATGGAATTTATAAAAGACAGTGTGAATAGAGCAGAACAGAAGCTGTGTTATCAAGAGCATGGCGTGTGGCCATGCTCTACATATAAATCTTACGTTAAGCTATTTTATATAGCTTGGATGTTCTCTGCCTGAGGGCCTTTCTGGCCTTGAGTTATAGAGAATTCAACCTGTTGACCTTCCTGAAGGCTTTTGAAACCGTCGCCAGCAATTGCACTGAAGTGTGCAAAAACATCAGGGCCGCCTGACTTTTGTTCGATGAAGCCGAAGCCTTTCTCGTCGTTAAACCATTTAACGGTGCCAGTAGTTGTATTTGACATAATCTGTATCCTATTTTCGGAAATAAATTAACCGCCTGAATGCAGGCAGCATGTGCAGGATTTTTTAACTTTGTACTTATGAAAACAGGACGAGGAGTTGAGAAAAACTTCGAAATGACGTGCATAAATAGGTGATAAAGCATCTAGCTGTACACAGAGTATACAGTTTATTGGTCCAGGTCAAAGTATTCAGGTGAATAGTTTAGATAAGGTGCACATAATCGTGTATTCAAAGCCTCAGTACCAAACGCTTATTTCATCTCAGTCTGGCATGATGGCGCAAATCTTTTAGGGTGTAGCCCCCAGATTTTTTGAGTTATATGAAAGAAGCGGTATACCGGCTGCGTATGTATCTCTAGAAAATAGATCCACCCTTCCTCACTTTTAGACTCAAATCCTTAATCTCTGCTAGCCTGTAAAAAGTAAGCTCGTAAAATTAAGCAGTCACGAGAAGTCCATGACCTCAATTTTAAAACCGTTCAGATTAGTCATTGCAGTCATCACTGTGATTTTAATTGGTTTTATTACCTTTTTACTCTGGGCTGGTGTGGATAAAGCGCTGGGAATGACTTCAGGGCAAAACTTTTGTGGTGGCTGTCACAGTATGGCCCCAATGGCACAGTCTTATCAGGAAGATAGTCACGCTGCGATTGCTGAATGTACGGATTGTCATTTGCCTCATACGGGTTTTGTGAAACATTATTTATATAAAGCGCAGCATGGCATACGGGATGTGGTTAAAGAGTATGTCACTGGCACGGAAGATATTGACTGGATTGAAAAACTATCCCGTTCTCAAGAATTTGTATTTGTTTCTGGCTGTGTCAGGTGCCATGAAGCTGTGCAATCAGAGAGTGAACTTTCGGATATTCACAAGCCTTTTACCGTTGAGGGTGAGCTGCATTGTATTGCTTGCCACAGGGTGGGCCATCAAAATTTACATCAGCTGTTACAACATTCAACGCAGTAACTATTCCTAATCCAATTAATCTGTAATTCTGTGTTAACTCAGGCCTGCCAAACCGGAATAGATCCATTGGACTGAAAAACCGACCAAGAGCATTGTTGGTATATATAAACGGTTAAGTTTGAGTAGATCTAGAGCATGAATCCCGTAGCGGGATTGCAGGCTTAACTGGACTCCGGAAAAGGGAGATGTTCCTACCCCGATCATCCAGCTCAATAAGAGTGTAATGCCTAATAAGTTAGGGTCACTCACGCTTGGCATTAATAAGCTACCAGCCAGTATCGCGGAGGTTACAGGGTGCATGCCTATCATCGCCAGAGCCACAAGAATCACCAGGGTGAAATTTGCTTCCAGAGCGGTGAATTGTTCTGGGGCTATTCGAATCTGAAGTGCGTCCAATAAAGAGGATACCCCGGCAGCCATAATTGCTGCGGCTAAAAATAGAGTGATCTCACTGCTGAGTTTGGGCAAGCCATCATGAATATGATGATGGAGAATACGTCTGCTTTGTTGGCCGAATTTAAAAGGCACATAGAGCAGCACGAACAAGATTGAAATGATGGTCACCAGTGTTACAACCGATAGGTCAGGCCAGATCGAATGAGCAAGCATGACCAATAGAGCCAATAAAGAGGGCATCCATAATGCTTTAAAATGCATAGGATATCCCTGTGTATGCTCCACTTTGGGGTGTTTATAAATTTGCCAGGCACTGATCAGTAAAGCGATCAATGCAGTAGGCAGGCCAAAAAGTACCAGTGTGCTGAGTTGCGCGCCGGGCGCACTGATCAATATGACACCCATGGCTGCAAAAAAAGGTGACCAGATTGCAGCTATGCTGAATGCTCTGAGTAAGGTTAAACCCTGTAAGGGGGTCAAAGCTTTTTTGCTGCTCAGTCGGTCCCCCATGATCATTACTGATGACATATTAATCACAGAACCAACCAGGTGTGTACCAAACAAGGTGCTGATCATAGCTTTACGGCCGGTGGGCAGTTGTTCATCACAATGAATATTCTGGGTCGCAACTATGCGTAGAAAACTGACGCTCACAATCATTGCTACCAGTAACTGGTTTGCTTCCAGTGCTTTGAGGAGATAACTATGATCCACTCCTTTCCATACACCGTATCCTAAACCATAGGTGCCTATGCAAAACAAAACAGCGCTTTGAATAAGTTGGTTGCGTTTTTGCTTGTTTAACATGAGAGCTACAGCAAACCAGACGGGAATACCTACGATATACCCCGGGATTAGCTGTGTTAACGCAGAGATTATTGCAAGCAGCAACATGCAGATTAGGACCCAACCGGCGTACACCTGCGTCAAACTGCTTTTCAAAGGTTGATGTTGTTGAGGCATTAGAACTCCGTTTCAGGCTGGGTTTTGCAGCAGGAAACAGATAATACTCTTATGAGATAAGGCTGTCTGTGGGAGCTATACACCCAATGTCTCAACTTTCATTTTTGGGAAATTGAGTATAATTGTTATTAATAAATGCTCTTTCAACTAAAGTCCGCTGTTTTTAATGAGGTCTGGCTATGCCAAGTCATGAAATGGATGTACAGAAAGCATTTGAAATTTCAGCCAAATTTCTTGCGCATAAAACATATCATTCACTTACTTACGCCGTAATTCATTTCTTAACGTCTCTGGAAGGAGTCGAAGATGTCGCATCGTATGAGATCTTTGTGGATTCTGCCTGTGATGGTGGAATATCAATCAGACGTTTTCCTTTGACGCTGGATGAGAACTTTTCTGATCGTAATACTGAATTGCTCCGCCAGGCCATTTCCAAAAGTAAGGGAGGCCTGACAGGAATGAAGTATAAGGGCCAGGAGTTCCTTCTTATGGATGTTGTTAAAGATGTGATTCCAAGAAGAGCGGTGTTGATTAAAGGTGCAGTCAGTGATCATGATCTGGTTATGGTCCAAGGTGTATATGGGATCTACGCCAATCAGGTTGCTTTACTCGATTCCAAAGAGCGTGATGCTTTGACCGGTTTACCTAACCGGCAAACCCTTGAGTTCTGTCTAAATGATGTTGTTGTCTATCACCGGGGTGCAAAGAAAAAAGGCGTTAAGCCCTCCTGGATGATTGCTCTGGATCTGGATCACTTTAAAAATATTAATGACACTTATGGTCATCTTTTTGGGGATGAGGTCCTGATTCACTTTACGGATCTGATGAAGAAGATATTTCGCCACACGGACTTTCTGTTCCGATACGGTGGTGAGGAATTTGTCGTGATCTTAAATAATGCGACCCCGGATGAAGCGATAGCCGCTATAGAGAGATTTCACAAAGAAGTGGAGAGCTACAATTTCCCTTCAGGGCAGGTCACTGTCAGTATCGGCTATACAATTATTGACCCAATCACCCCACCGGGTTTGCATTTTGAGCATGCAGATCGTGCCTTGTATGAAGCCAAGCGACAGGGCAGGAACCGAATTATCAATTACGAAGATATCGTATCTAACATTAAAAACAGAGACGATGATATTGAGTTGTTTTAAAACGCTTTATGCTGCAGCTGTGTTTTGTAAAAGGCTTTTCATCTCTGCTGCGGGTATAGGTTTGCTGAAATAATAGCCTTGGCCCTCAATGCATCTGTTTTGAATCAGGAAATTCAGTTGAGCAATAGTTTCGACCCCTTCTGCAATAACGGAGATATTTAAGTTTTGTGATAAAGCAATGATTGCCAGAGTTAAGGCGATATCGTCTGTGTCTGTTGGGATATCCGATATAAAAGATTGATCAATTTTTATCTTATCGACAGGGAATTTCTTTAGGTAAGATAGAGAAGAGAAGCCTGTTCCGAAATCATCAATCGCAATGCCAACTCCCAACTGTTTTAGTTGTTTAAGTGCACCGATTGTTTGTTCCGGATCGAGCATAGCTTGAGTTTCTGTGACCTCAAAAATAATTTCATCGCTCTCTATGCCGTACGTTGCAGTATTTGTGGTTACAAAATCAATAAAGTCTTTTTTCAGTAGTTGCAGCATTGATAGGTTCATAGAGAGTTTGCCTGGAGACAAACCTTCGGATTTCCAGTTAGCAAATTCATTCATAGCTTGAGCCATCATCAGTCGGTCAATGTCGATAATCAGCCCGGTTTCTTCCGCTAATGGAATGAATCGTAGAGGTGGAATCAACCCATCTTCTGGGTGTTGCCAACGGATCAGGGCTTCCATACCGATGATCTTATTTTTTTCCAGATTGTATTGTGGCTGATAAAAGACGATGAATTGCTCCTCCTCAATCGCCTGTCTCATCTGCTGTTCGAGTCGTACCCGCTCAAGGAGCGTTTCTGTCAGTTCTTCTTTATAAAAGTGATATGTGTTTCGACCATCTGATTTAGCTTGATACATTGCTGCATCAGCATTTTTAAGTAGGCTTTCGGAGCTATCACCATCACTGGGATAAATAGCGGCGCCAATACTGCATGTCAGGAAGAGTTGGTATTCATCAAAACAAACCGGAGATTTAAACAGGTCCATGATTTTCCGGATAACCCACAGAACGTGCTCTTCATCTTCTATTTCATTAATCAGGACAGTGAATTCGTCGCCACCCATACGTGCCACGGAATCAGAGTGCCTAATTGTGCTTTCGATCAGGTCTGCAACCACTTGAATCAGTTTGTCACCCACACTGTGTCCGTATGAGTCGTTCACCTCTTTAAAACGATCAAGGTCTATAAACAGCACCGCAAAAGGTTTCTGGTGGCGCTGAGCCAGTTTTATGGCTTGTTCCAGTCGATCCAGAAACAGCAGTCTGTTGGGTAGTTCGGTGAGGGAATCATGTTCAGCCTGATACTCCAGCATCAGAGTACGTTCATCAAAGGCTTTTGCCAGCCCCTCTAGCTCATCGCCACTACCTAAAGGGCTGCATAGTACATCTTTGCCTTCATGTGCCTGTTTCACTCTGGATGAAAGCTCCAGAATAGGTTTTGTGATTTTGATAGCAGTCAATCTGGACATGAACAGACTGATAATCACAAGAGAAAGGCCGATCAATAACAAAATAAATACAGCTTCCCGGGTGGGTGCGTGGTAGTGGTGCTCAGGCATGCCCACTTCAAGACTGACCTGAAGGGTCTGGATCAAAGGTAAAGAACTGTCTGCACCATGGGTGTATGAGATGTAGCGCTCCTGAGGTAAAAAGTTATTCGCAAAAATCACCTCTTTGCCTTTCTGTACTTTTGTATAGACCTCCGGGTCTTGCGAGATATTCCTCTGAATTATCTTGGACAAATCGAAACTTACGATGATCGCCCCTTGAGTTGTGTTGTAGTACTCGATTGGAGTGATCAGAATCAGATTGTTGGTTCCGTCAACAAACAATGCGCTTTGTTGCAATGCCAGAGCGCTTCGTAACTGGGAAGACTGATTGTATTCAGGAATGTCCTCGCCTGTTTGGTATAGAGGTCGGCCATCAAAATCTACTATGTTTACATAACGTACATTCTTACCTTTGATAAAATTTGTGACCAGCGGTTTCAGATATGCCTCTCTGCCATCACTATCGGTCAGGGCATTGACCATCAGTTCATTGGTGGCTAACAAATCGGTATTTTCAACCAAATATTCCAGCCTTTTCTCTAACGATCGGTTGAGTTCAGTAGCGGTGTTTATAAAAAGTTTTTCTGTTTGACGATCTACCTGATTCTCAACCAGAAAAGTGGCTACGGCCAGAACGCACAGCAATGAAAAAAGCAGTTGACCGGTGACTAAATAAATCACCTTTTGCTTAATGTTTCCGTGGCCGATTAGCCCTTTTAGCGTCATTTCTATACCTTCTACCTAATCGGAATAATCTGACCGTGTTTATTGAAACGGGCCATTCTGAAATCTTTTAAACCCAGACCATCGTGATTATCTTTTGTGAAAGCGGGTTCGTAACGTTTTACGGCGCCTTCATGGGAAGATAAGTTCTCTAAGGCTTCTCTTATATCAGGACGTTCCACAGACTCCGCCTGCATAACTGCTTTGACAAGTAAGTTTATCAAATCGTATGTTTGCGCCACTGCATGTTGAGAGTAGATGCTTTCTTCGTCAGGTAGGCCATACTGATCACGATACATATCTTCCAGTTTAGATGCTTTATCTCTGTTACTTTCGTTGAATAGGAACGTTTGAAAAAAACTTAGATCCAGTTCCTCAAGAATGTCCTGATTATTATTTGCAAAGTCGCCGCCAAGAATCCCCCAATGAGAAACAATAGGGAGATCTTTTTTGAGTCTGAATAATTCTGGAATAATGATGTTACCTTCGTAAGAATTAGCCACCAGAATTACGCAATCCACCTGCGTGGATATAAGTTCTTTCAACTCAGTAAGATAACTGTCTTGCCCACGGTTGAAGACTAGCTCAAAGCCGGGAACGACACTTTGAGATGCTAGGTGAGCTTTCATATTTGCGAGATTTCCGCGGCCCCAGATCGTCTTTTCTACAACCAGAGCGGGGGATTCACAGTTTTTGTTTTTGAGGGCATAGTTCGCTATATAGTGAGAAGCCAGTTGGTCATTTGCAGAAATTCTGAAAAGACTGCTTTGGTCATGCTTTTGTTCGGTGATTTTATGGCTTGCGGCCCATGGGATCAGATAAGGTATTTGGGCGTCATTAACTGTGTTTATCTCTTCAGTAATAACGGCACTGTGTTTTCCTCCCACAACGGCAATGACATCAGGATGTTCAATAAAGAACTTCATATTATCCAAGCCAATGTTTGGAATCATTTTATGATCACGTGCGATTAAGTGAATAGGACGCCCAAGCAGGCCTCCACTCGCGTTAATTTCTTTAAGGGCTAACTGAGCACCACGTTTAATAGCTAAGCCCGCTTTATCTGATAAGTCAGCATTTAACCCAATGATGTAATGGTTGTCGTGATTTTCAAATAAAAGCTCTTCTGTTTTGGAGATGATGTCAGGCCCTATTATCCCTTCAAAGCGACTTGGAATATGCGCCGTTAAATTAGCGAATTGTTTACGCTGCTGCTCTGTTAACTGGTGTACCTGGATCCCACTTTTTTCGATTTGTTCTATTAAGTCCTGCTCTCGCTTCTGCGTCTCCAAGCGTTCAATGGGGGTTACTTCTCTGGCCGCTTTAACGAGAATTTCCTGTTGATGGAACGGAAGTTTCTCAATTGCTAATTTGCTGAAGGCTAGTACATAGCCTAGATAGGCGTGTTCACTGAGTACTAAGTCACTTTGGACTTCATGAAACCCCATACTGTAGATTGCGATAAGAGGGTTTTCCTGACCATCAACGACTCCATCAGCTAATGCCTGACGCGTTGCGTGAAAGTCAATCGCAATGGGTTCCGCACTAAATGAGTTAAATTGCTCCATAATGATCCGGCTTTTCATCACGCGGATTTTTTTACCGGAAAAATCCTTTGGGGTGAGAAATGGCTGGTTGCCAGTGAAATGTTTAAAGCCATTTTCCCAGAAAGTAACACCCAGTAAACCGATCCCATTAAGCTTTTTTAAAAGCAAATTGCCCGGTTCACCATCCAGCATGGCATAAAGAGAGGCTCGGTTAGGGAAGTAAAAAGGTAGATCAGCATACTGCATCGCTGGTACAGGAATGCTCATTTTCGCGGTGGGAGTAAGCACTATATCGAGCTCACCTTTTCTAGCCATTTCAACCATCTGGTGGTCATTACCCAGTTGCTGAGCCGGATACACTTCAATAGTGAGTTCACCACCGGATTTCGAATTTACCTTTTCAGCAAATAAAAGGGCGGCTTGATGTAACGCGCTGTTCTCAGGGGTGTTATGTCCAAATCTAAGAGTCTGGGTTTTAACTTCAGGTAAGCCTTCTTTCGAAGCGTTAGAATCTTTTTCTGGGTCGGTCAAAATGGAAGCTAATAAAACCAACCCAATGACAGTAAGAATGCTAAATACCGTACGTCCCATTAACCCCATCCTTTTAATATCTTCTATGTCTAATATAAATAGTAAGTTAGATGAACAGAAAATCCATGTTTAGAGAGCGAAAGTTCCCTTTAATGAACTTAATATTGATTTGCGTGCGGCTTTGTTTAGATCGGCTTTAGGTCGTTCTGTGTCACTTGTACTTATTCCATTCATTGCGTTAAACCTTGAGGCTTTTGATTAAACCTGCGAATGTGGTTTGCTCTATTCCTTTGCTAAAGAGCAGACGGGACAACTCTTCATCATCAATTAATTTTAACTGATGCAAATGCCTGAGTTCGGAGCAGTGGTTACTTATAAAGAGAGCGCGACTGTCAATGTCCATTTTGTCACTGGGTATGTTGCTGCGATAAGTCAGTATTGGCTTTATCCATTCAGGATCGAGCGACCATTCCTTAAGTGCAGTCAACGTTAATTGATGGCCATAACGATCAATAATGTAACTAAAACAAGCCTGGGATGGATAAGCTCCGGGAGGCGATTGCTCCAATACTTTTATAAGCAATTTGAAGATGATCAGTTTGCCTACGTCATGAATTAATCCATTCAGATAAGCCCTGAATTCATTTATGCCACTGTTTTTGGCATAGTGAGATGCCATCGTCGCTACTTCGTATGAGTGCGTCCAGATATTAGCGCCGAAAAACTTAAAATAAACAGAACTTATTTTAAGCTGACCGGACATTAGAGCACTAATGACCAGCTTTCTGATCTCGTCATTACCAATAAGTACCACCGCATCATCTAGGGTCTTAATTTCCGTTGGGCTCTTTCTATGGAACGCTGAATTTGCCTTTTGCATAAGCTTTCCGAGCAGAGCTGGGTCTTCTTTGATAACTTCAACAACTTCACTGGAACATATTTCCGGATCGAGAAGCTTATCCATTAGCTCGATTGATGCTTCAGCAATTTTTGGGATAGTACTCGAGTCAAAATTTCGCAATTCAGACATCACTACCTGTAAGAGTTTCTGATCAATATCATTCGATAGTTCTGAACGGTCCTGATAGTTGTCTGTTAGTAAGGTGCTGGTAAACAACTGAGAAATCTCTTCAGGCGTTGAATGGGGGGCTTTAGGCTTGGGTAATGGGGGTTGATTAGTGATATTTTTCTTTTTGCTAAATAAACTTTTGAAAATCACAAAGCGCTCCAAGCGTAAACTCATTTGCTGAGCCTAGGATAAGTTACATATTTTAATTTCAGGGCTGTTCTTAGTTGAAATTAGTTCTGACTTGATAGCCTTGAGGCAAGGAGTGCACAGAGGACCTATGCCACCTAAATCACTCCAGTCTTTAGCGCTTTCACCTGACTTGATCTCGATGGCGGTTTTTAAACACTGTGAGCAGGCTTCTGATGTGTACTTCTTATCCACAATCATACCGATCTGTTCTTATGGTTTTCTATGAGTCTAGATGCGTAATTATAAATTTACCAACCGATTGGTCGGAAAAGTGACTTGTATCAATATTGCCAAGAACAATCTTTTTGAGAGGTAAGCCCTGATATTTAATCAGGGCTTTTATAACTGAGGGCTTAGGAAAGTATCATCTATTTCTGGCAGGCCAGAGTATTCAGCTCCCGCGACTTAACATTAATATCATCCATTAACTGCATAAAATCTGCATCAGCAGTTACTGTTCGTCTGAACGTTTGAGAAAAGGTAGCGTCATTTTCCGATGCCGGCTGGGCTATTTGCTGTTGGTATTTTTTCGTCAGTTGTTCGAACTCAGGACTTAGCTTAGCAAGCTCTGCCTCAAATTCAGGTGAGAGCTCTATCCAGCGATTAATGCTACCCCAGGTTTCCACCCGGTCTGGGAACTTTTCCAGTGAAATATCTACAGCCAGTTTGCGTCTTTCAATAGCAGTTAGCTGTACATCCCGGTAAAGGTGGATTCGATCAGTATGTTCCGGCAATAACTGAACTGCCCTTGCTGCGCTTTCCTGTTGCCATGTGACCTGAGCCTGCACATATTGATTATATTTTTCCGAACATGTCACTGGGTTAGCCAGGCTATGTTGAGAAAACCCAACAACAGTGAGTGCTACGACAGAGGTTAAAGTACGTGATCTTGTAAACGGCATGCTGAGTTCCTGAGATAAGACAACAGGCTAGATTCTAGGGCAAAGTGTATCTTGGAATCCAATAAGAATTTCAGTGATAGGTGAGAGGGAAGAACGCCGCCTCATATCGAGGCGGCTCTGTGGTAATTTAGCTTAGTCAGGTACGTCGGTTACTGAAGCAACAACAGCGGACGGTAGGTCCGATAAGGCGGCCAGTGCGGCTTCATGCACTTGTGCAGAAGGAACGTCTTTACCTGTGACTTTGGAGGGAAGGGCACGAGTCGCTGTAGCTGAAGCAACCACCGTAGGGTTGTATCCCAGAGAAAAAGCACCGCGAGCGGTTGAGTTGACACACATATGTGACATAAAGCCAGTTAGAATCAGGTTGTTCACATCCGCTTGTTTCAATAATTCATCCAGTTCAGTTTGCACAAAAGAGCTGGGGTAGTTTTTGGTGATAACAGCTTCGCCTTCAATGGGTGCAACAATGTCAGCTATCTGGCCTATTGGAGCGGATACATCATAAGGCGTTCCTGGGCCGGCATCATGACGGATATGGAAAACCGGTCGACCCGCAGCACGAAACCTATCCAGTAGCTTTTTGCACTCGCTCAGGGCTTCATCCACTCCATCAAGTTTCATAATCCCTTCGCAATACGTGTTTTGGGCGTCGATGATGACCAGTGCAGAATCGTTGATCGAAGATGCTTCATTTCCGAGCCCGGCAAGATCACGGATGGTGGTGAGTTCGCTCATTATGTTACCCCGTTTATGTTATTTGAATATGGGCTATACCGCCCTGATCAGCATTGAGTTGTTTTTTAATATTATTTGCTGAAGTGAGTGTCTATACTGCAGGCTAAACTGGCATAAAAGGTGGCAAAAGTGACAAATTCGCGGATTGAGATTGGGGTGGTCCATTACCCCGGCGCTCTATTGTCTTCTGTTCAGGGCTTGGCAGAGCAGTTTTACCTTGCCAATACCATCTGCCAGCAGCATGGGTTGGGGGATGTTTTTAAAACTCATATATGTGACAGCCTTCAGTTGGATGAGCCATGGGAAGAGGTTCTCAAGCCTCTGCAGGTGATCATATTACCTCCCTGCCTGGATGACGGCTTTTATCTAGCTCCACAGCCTCGTTTAATCGAGTGGCTAAAGCAGCAGCATCAAAGCGGCGCAATTATCTGTTCGGTGTGCGCTGGGGCGTTTGTCTTGGCAGAAACAGGGTTGCTTGAAGGGCGAAAAGTTACGACTCATTGGGCTTTAGCGGATGAATTTTCAGCCCGGTATCCGAATATAAAGCTGGACAGTCAAAAACTGCTGATCAATGACAGCGATATTATTACTGCCGGAGGCTTAATGAGTTGGATTGATCTGGGCCTTGAGTTAGTTGCTCAGTTCACAAATTCTCAAATCATGCGGCAATTAGGCAAATTCCTTATTGTAGATACTGCGCCGAGGGAGCAACGGTATTACCAGACGTTCACACCCAAAATGGATCATGGTGATGAAGCCATAGTGAAGGCTCAGCATGAACTGCATCGCAATTTTCAAAACACCATTGTGATTAAAAACCTGGCGCAGCTAGCTCACCTGACTGAACGGACTTTCCTGCGCCGTTTTGTAAAAGCCACAGGCTTAAAGCCAACACAATACCTGCAACAGCTGCGAATCAAGAAAGCCTGTGAGTTGATAGAAGTGAACAGTGGATCGTTTGAAAAGGTCGCCGCTGAAGTTGGCTACGAAGATATGAGCGCGTTTAGAAAGACCTTTTTGAAAATTACAGGGCAGTCACCCAGAGAGTTTAAACACCGGTTTGTTCGCTAGAAAACAACCAGATGCTGTTATGAGTTTTTCGTTGTATGACCAGGAGGCTATGCTTTCCTGAAGATGGTCTAAACTGTGCTGTAGGCATGGTGATTATGGACCTCCGCAGGGTAGTACATGCGAACTCAAACTTATCAAAAACAGCTGTTTATCCCTTCAGTCATCACTTTAGTAGTGTTGTTTGGTGTATTTGCGCTTATTTTACAGATCGCTGAAAACCGTAGTATTAAACAGCAAAGTATTTATACGCTAGACGTCTATAAGAAAGAATTTCAAAGCTCCTTTAACTCACAGGCAAACTCGATACTGGCTCTGTTGGAAGTAATGATCAATGTCGAGGGTGCCCGGGATGCTTTGAAGGAGCAGAACCGGTTGAAAATTAACGGGCTGTTTCAGGAGTTCTACCAGAAATTGCGTCGCTCTCAGGGGATTACCCACTTCTATTTTCACTCTCCAGAGTTGGTCAATATTGTACGTTTGCACAATATCGACCGTTATGGCGATCAGATCAACAGGCAAACGAGTCTTCGCTCATCACAGACGCAACGCCCCTCGTTTGGCTTTGAACTGGGTGTGCTAGGTACCTTTACTCTGCGTGCAGTGGCGCCTGTATATGCGAATAATGAGCTGATTGGTTACATCGAATTAGGTAAAGAGATTGAAGATATAGCTTCAGATATGTCCAACGCCTTTGATCTGAACTGGGCTGTACTCATTGATAAAAACTTTCTGGTTGAAGAAGACTGGAAGGCTGGAATGGAAGTGCTGGGCCGTTCGGCGAACTGGAACCAATATCAAACGGCAGTGATATCTTCCAGTTCCTTCACAGAAATACCTCCAGAGCTCAATCAGAAAACCATTTCTGCTCTTAAAAATGGCCATAGTCTGATTTCTTATGATAGTGCCTGGCGTGTGGGAGTGATTCCACTTCAGGATATGAAAAAAAATCAGGTGGGTTGGTTATTAATTTACATTGATGAAACGGAAGCTCTGCTAACCAGCACAGAAAGGGACCAGATTTTTTTGTTGCTTTTAGTGATCCTGATCTCTTTCCTCTTGATCATTATATGGAAAGTATTGGGTAAGGCGGATGAGCAGGTAACCCGGAACCAGGCCCAGCTACACCATATGGCTCACCATGATGAACTGACAGGTTTGCCAAACAGAAAGTCTTTCTATGAAACACTTGATCGTGCAATTCGTCGTTCTAAACGCCATCGTAAGAGTCTTGCGGTTTTGTTTATTGATCTGGATAACTTCAAAGATGTAAACGATATGCTTGGGCATGACACTGGCGATGAGGTTTTACGTTATGTGGCAAAACGGCTGGGGCCATTGATGCGTAAGACGGACACTCTGGCGCGTAATAGTGGAGATGAGTTTGTTGTGCTTTTGGACGGTGTTAAAGATGAGCATGATTGCTCTGCCATTGCTCAGAAAATCAGTGATGAATTTTCCGCTCCTCTACATTTGAACACTCAGGCTGTTGAAGTAACCGCCAGTATTGGCATTACAACTTTTCCTAAAGACGGTAAAAGTTGTGATGAGCTGATGGTTAACGCAGATAGCGCCATGTATCTTGCCAAAGAGATGGGCAAAAATAGTTTTTATTTCTACAACAAGAAAATTGCTGAAGCCACGCAACGTCGAATCAAACTGGAAAATGGTATACGTTCGGGACTTGTAGAAGGACGATTCTCTCTTGTTTATCAGCCGCAGATGAACCTGTTAACGGGTGAAATCTCTGGGGTAGAAGCGCTATTGCGCTGGCAGGACCCAGAGATGGGTTCCGTATCGCCTGTTAAATTTATTCCTGTAGCCGAAAATATTGGTGCAATTCAGGAGCTGGGTAAGTTTGTTCTGTTTGAAGCCTGCAAACAAGCCTGTGAATGGCTTGATCATGGCTATGAATTTGGCAAGGTCGCAGTGAATCTATCTGTAAGGCAGCTTCAGAGTCAGGATTTTGTGCCTACAGTTCAAGAGGCCCTGCAGAAGTACCACTTACCCGCGGAGTTGCTGACCATTGAGGTGACGGAAAGCCTGTTAATGGCTCATATAGAAGACAGTATCCAACAACTGGAAGCGATCAGGAAAATCGGTGTCACTATATCGATCGATGACTTTGGTACAGGCTATTCATCGCTTTCACAATTAAAATCTCTGCCAATCCAGACACTCAAAATCGATAGATCATTTATCAGCGATCTGCCTGGAGATGAAAGTGATGTGGTCATTACCAAGACTATCATTTCAATGGCCAGCAACCTGGGATTAGATACTGTTGCTGAAGGTGTCGAAACGATCGAACAGGCGAATTTTCTCAAGGAAAATAACTGTGTAATTATTCAAGGCTACCTATACAGCAAGCCTCTTAGCAGTTCTGCTATCCGCTCGTTATTCCTCAGTCACAGCAATACCTATGCTCACACATCGGTGCTTTTAAGCTAAGACACGCTCTTCATAAATAATCAGCCAGAGTGGACATACGCATGTTCTGCTTTGGTGCGCCTTGGTTCGACATGCAATATGGTTGAGTTTTTTTGGTGCGGTTTAATTGTGCTGTTTTTTATATCCCCCTTTATTTAATGATGATACTGCGTTTCACATAGTGCTAATGACGCTCTCGTATATATGGTCTGTATTTTGCAGGTGCGTAATGACGTTAAATCGCTTTCAAGGGGGAATGGGTATGAAAGCTATTTGTAACGCCAAACGGTACGGGTGGGGGCTTGTACTGTTATTGGCATTTTCGTCACCAACTGCCTACGCAGAAGCATCTCTCGCAGATGCTAAAGTCTGGGTAGACAGTTTATGGGTGATTCTTGCCGCCGCATTAGTATTTCTAATGCAGGCCGGTTTTACAGCGTTAGAAGCTGGGTGCATTCGTGCAAAAAACAGCTATAACGTTGCCATTAAAAATATTGCAGATTTTGTGATTGCCTTTCTTGGATTCTGGTTAGTTGGCTTTGGATTGATGTTCGGTCTGGACAACTCTGGTATTTTAGGAGAATTTGCCGCAGCGGACTCATTTATGTCTGGCGCGCAGGATTATGCATTTTTCCTTTTTCAGGCCATGTTTGTTGGCACGGCTGCAACCATTGTTGCAGGAGCCGTTGCAGAACGTATGCGCTTTCAGGATTACTTGTATATCTCGGCACTTATTTCTTGTGTGATCTATCCCGTTTCCGGTCATTGGATCTGGGGTAGTGCATTAGTAGGTGGCGATGGCGGCTGGTTAGAGCGGCAGGGTTTTGTAGATTTTGCAGGTTCAACAGTTGTCCATTCTGTCGGTGGTTGGGTTGCTCTGGCCGGAGCCCTAATGTTAGGCCCTCGAATCGGACGCTTTAATGACAAAGGTGAAGTTCAGGATATTCCGGGTCACAATCTTGTTCTGGCGACTTTAGGGGTGTTCTTACTGTGGTTCGGATGGTTTGGATTTAATGGTGGCAGTACATTGGCGGTTAATGAAGATGTGCCTCTGATTCTGGTTAATACTAATCTGTCTGCCGCCGCCGGCGCATTGACTGTTCTGCTTATCTCTATGGTTGTTGATCAGGGTAAGGTGAATATCCTCAAAGTGCTTAATGGTGCATTGGGCGGCTTAGTTGGTATTACGGCCGGTTGTCAGGTTCTGGGTCCTTGGGGGGCTATTATCACTGGTATTTGTTCCGGTGTGATTTTGTATCTGGCTGAGTATATCCTTCTGCACTGGGCTAAAGTGGATGACCCAATTGGTGCAATCGCTGTACATGGTGTGTGTGGTGTTTGGGGAACTTTGGCGTTGGCGTTATTTGCACCTATGGAGAATTTGCCTCTGGACAGTCGCATGGAGCAGATTTTGGTTCAGCTCACTGGGATTGTTTCAGTATTTGTATGGGCATTTTCGACAGGTTTGTTGTTCTTCTGGTTGCTTAAATCTTGTGGGCAGTTACGCATTTCACCTGATGAAGAGCGCCAAGGTTTGAATATGGCAGAACACAATGCACGGACAGCCTGGTTGGAAACGATGGGTACTGTGCAAAAAATCATCTCCAGTAAAGATCTTAGTTTACGTGCGGAAGTTGAGGTTGGCACTGAAGCCGGTGAAACTGCACAGGCATTCAATGCGCTGTTGGACCAGCTTGAAACAACGGTGACAACAATGTCACAGGTTTCTCAAAGAGGCTTAATTGCAGCAGAAAAGGTTAAAGCCGCTTCTAAAAATACTGCGGTAGGGATGTTGAGCCAAAGTGCTGAAACTGAAGCCGCTACGGAATTGATGCGTGAGTTTGCAGTTACCTCGCAACAAACGGCAGTAAGTACTCAGGAAGGCGCCAGCGAGGTTGAGCGCGTTTCCAGTTTGGTCTCAAATGGGGAAGGGGAGGTGGAGCTCGTTAAACTTAAAATTGATGAGCTTGCCGCCAATATCGAACAAGCATCCGTTTGCACTCAACGACTCAAAGATGAAAGTGATTCAATTGGAGATATTATCCAATTGATTCAAACCATTGCTGAACAAACAAATTTGCTTGCACTAAATGCTGCGATTGAAGCGGCTAGAGCTGGTGATCAGGGAAGAGGTTTCTCTGTTGTAGCAGATGAAGTACGTGACTTAGCTGCAAGAACAGAACGTGCTACGCGGGAAATTCAAAACAAAATCGGAAGCTTACAAGGTGAAATTGGGAATTTGGCTGGAACTATGCAATCCGGCAAAGAGGTTGCGGATGAAAGTGTTTCACGTTCTAAGAGTGCGGCTGCAGCTTTGCAGACAATCACCAACTCAATCAGCCAAATTAATGAAATGAACCAGCAGATTGCTGTTGTAGCGGAACAACAGATGCAATCGACAGAATCATTGAAAGATCGACTCCATGGCATTCACAACGAAGCTAATACGGCTCAAAGTTTAAGTGAACAGTTGGAAATGTATGCCCATGAAATGCATTCTGATATGGAGCAGCTTGAAAATGAAGTTGCAAAATTCAGTACTTCTAATAAAGCTGCTTGATTAGCTCGATCAATGTGCAAATTTTTCTGAAATTCGCGGTTAAGGTTCAACAAATGGGGCTGAGAAATCAGCCCCATTGTTTGTCTCTAGAGTAGATAACAGGTTTGCGATGTATTGTCCTTTAGAGGCAGACCCAAATATCGATTTATTTTGCACTGCAAAAGTATAACAATAATGCCCTTTTTAAATTTAGGGATTGCTCGCCGTTATGCATACTTTGCTTCTTGGGTTGATTGCCTTAGCGTTTGTTCTGATCATTCTGGAAGATGTGATTCACTTGAATAAGGCGAAATCAACGCTGTTTATCGGAACGTTGGTTTGGATTCTGGCATTTATCTTCCCCGAACATGATATCGCTCATCTCAAAGAGGGTTTGAATGAGAACCTTCTTGAGATAGCCACATTGTGGTTATTCCTCATGGCTGCCATGACCTTTGTAGCCTATCTGAACGAGAAAGGACTGATTACCCAATTGGTCTACCGGCTTCTACCTACCAAATTGAAGCTGCGCTCTTTGATGATACTTATGGCCTTGTTGGCACTGCTCTTTTCTTCACTGGCGGATAACATAACCGCTTCCCTGATCATGTTGTCCTTACTCGCATCCCTTAATCTGGACACAAAACAGACGCTGAAGTTTGCCGCACTGGTTGTGTTTGCTGTGAACTCGGGAGGTGTGTCGCTGATCACTGGTGATGTAACCACTCTGATGATCTTCCTTGCGGATAAGGTCACCATTACAAACTTGTTCCTTTTGGTTGCACCTGCGGTCATAGGGGTTTTGGTACTTGCTGTATTGCTCATGTGGGGAGCAAACGGAGAAGTTGAACTGCCTAAATTCAAACGCCCCATTGCGGCTAAAGATAAACTGATTGCAGGCCTCTTCCTACTGACGATCGTCAGTACTTTGTTCTTAAGCGTCGCTTTCTCTGTTCCACCGGTTCTGACCTTCCTGTTTGGTTTGTCAGTTATGTTTATGACCCATCGGGTGATATACCGCAGTGAAAGTAAACCCAATGTTCTTGAATACGTTCGGGAAATTGAGTTTGATACCCTGCTGTTTTTCCTCGGCGTTCTGTTATTGGTGGGCATGCTCAAAGAGCTGGCCGTTTTGGATTTTCTGCCGCAATTATATGAAGCGATGCCGGTTTATATGGCGAACTATATTGTTGGTATTCTGTCGGCATTGGTTGATAACGTGCCGCTAACAGCCGCTATACTGAAATCTGGAATTGAGATGGATAAGGCCGACTGGCTTGGGTTGACTTACTCTGTAGGGGTGGGCGGTTCAATGCTGATTATTGGTTCTGCTGCGGGTGTGATTGCATTAAGTAAGATCTCTGAACTCACCTTCATCAGCTATCTGCGGTTTTTCCACTGGTTGTTGGCCGCTTATACCGTCGGATACATTGGAGTCATGGTGGTTGCTCGGTTATAGAGGGTCATATCGAGCTGCCAGGTTTTTGTGCCCGGCAGCTCAATTTCATGAGGAATTAACTGCTTTCCAGCGCTTTGAGTAGCCTCAGCACTTCCACAGAAGCTCTTTCGACTTTCTCTATTTCCTGCAGTGCTGCTCCGATCTGACCTTGATTGTAAAGCACCACGGCTTGCTTGCCATGCCTGTGAACTATTTCATGAGGTGCTAACAGTTGTCGGAATGCTGGGTGATTGAGAAGGGCTGAATCGGTGACCTTGTCATACCATTTCCCTAAGCGGCAGGAGTGATGATCTGCAAGTTCATTGGCATTGAGGCCTTCTTTTCCGCAGATCATGGCAACCAGGCGTTTTTTCCAAATTACATGATCTGACTGAGCAAGTTTAACCACTTTATCGGTCAGCTCCAGCTGGCTTAACTCCAAAATCTGATTGTTGATATGTTCCTGGAGTTCATCCATAGAATTGACGATATGATCAGTGCCCTGAACGCTTTCAGAGGTTTGCTGAGCAATGGAATAGATACCATCAGAAACACTGGCAGTGGCTGAGTTTTGTTCCCCGATGGCATCCACAATTGATGTTATATTCTGAGAGGAGCGGTGAATGTTGCTTTCCAGCTCTTTCATATGGGCGCTGACGTTACCAATGGCGTGTTTACCTTTCTCCACATTTTCAACACTGTCATGCAATGCAGCGGTGACACTTTTCATCTTTGCTTCAAACAGTCCAACCAGAGTCGTGATCTGCTTGGTCGCGTTTTCTGAATTCTTTGAGAGTGATCTCATCTCTTGTGCTACGACGCTGAAACCTGCTCCTGCCTGCCCGGCACGCGCAGCTTCAACTGCGGCGTTTAAGGCCAACAGGTTGGTCTGGAACGCAATGCCTTTAATCGACTCTGCGATATTTTTAACTTCTTTTGCGAAGGACTCCATTTCAGAGATCTTTTCGACATCATCCAGAACGGCAGTCCCGATCTCTTCAAACGTATTGACGGTGAAATCCAGGCTGCTAACAACTTCATTCATCACTACGATAGATGATTCATTCTCTTTCCGAACGCCAGAGCTGTGGTCATTTATTTGCTGTACAGAGGCCTGTAGCTCTTCAGCGGCGGCGGCTATGGATTGTGCGCGGTTATCAACATTCTGCAGGGCGTATAGCAATCTGGCTGAGGCGGTGTTGGTCTCGTTAGAGCAGATTGACAGTTGTACGACCCAGTCCAGTTCGTGATCGTATGAAGCTCTTAATTTAAGGATCAGTTTCTGTAGTGCTTTTCCCACTTCTGTCGATTCATCACTGTCGATGAGGAAGTTACCGTCAATCAGAGCATCTATCGTTGAAATTGCAGCTAATACGGACTCATTCTGCAGTGTCGGGACTTCATCTGCTACTTCTTGTGAATTCGCATCTTGTTCCATGTACATCTCCAAGTGTCGCTGAATCTATAAGGGATTTTACTTATTTTATAGCAGTATCTGCCTTTTCCATATTCCAAGAAAGTCTTTAGTAACAAATGAGTGTTTAAGTGGAGTTTCCCCTCTTCAAAAGGAAGCACTCTGTAGATGCATCAACTATCTTTACGTATTCATCTGTTATTTGTGGCTTTTAACCAACATCCAGCTAGGCTGAATATAGAGATATGGCAATAAGCGGAGGTTGCTATGAAGCTGGTAAAAGACCTTGTGGATGGCCGGATCGTTTATTACTGGATGGATGGCAATGGCGGGGTCGTAAGTGATTATTTACACTCTTTTGTTGAGGCTGAGGAGTGGTGGAAGCATCTAATGTTTTCTTGCTATGACGGGGAGGACCGAAGGCGCTCAATCTGTGACCGCAGGCAGGATCAGGAAACCCGAAAAAAGCTGGAGTACAGGGAAAAGTATCATCGTTCGAATCCTTTGGGACGAAGAGTGACGGATATGCCGGTATCGATCGATATAGATCTGTCTAAAGAAAAAATTAATCAGCTTTATATTGGGTAATTATTCTGGATTGATGATATCAATTCAGGTGTTTCTTAACTTTATCAATCAAAGCCTCGGGCTGGTAAGGTTTAACAATATAATCATCCACTTTCGCTTGCAGGCTCTTAATCACAAAATCCTTGGAGGTATTTGCCGTCAGCATGATGAAGGGGATTTTTGATAAGCGATCATTGTTCTTCACAACCTGCAGCAGTTCGTAACCGTTCATTTCCGGCATATCCCAATCACAAATGACCAGATCTACTTTGGATACTTTGAGACGTCCTAAGCCCTGCTTCCCATTTTCGGCTTCAACAATGTTTTTCATGCCGTAGGTTTTGAGGATTTTTTTTGTGATGGCTCTCATGGAGGCCATATCATCCACTACAAGAACAGTAGAGTTTGCGGCTGACTCACTTAGCATATCGTAATTATCCCCCCGAAACGGATTAATACAGAGAATAAACAACTACAATCCATGTATATTGCATGACTAAATTACTCAGGTATTCAATATGCCAGTGTACAAAAAGTTTTTCCAGTGATTTCCTTCATTAAGCTTTATGAATTAGCACGGCTTAATTGTTTTGGGGTAGGAAATCACTGGTGTGGGTTTATGGGTTGCTAATAACAATCTTTCCGAAGTGTTTTGCAGATGCCATATGGTTATATGCATCAATGCTATTGGCAAAATCAAATTGCTGATCGATAACCGGAGTGATCTTCTTTTCCACCATAAAATCACACAGGTCTTGCAGCATTGAAGTGCTGCCTACATAGACGCCCTGAATTTTTAGCAAATTAAAGATCGTCATGAGGCTGATGGTTGGGCTTTCTAGTCCGGTAAGAATACCAATGACAGAAACCGTACCATTGACCTTGGCACTTGCGACAGATTTTTCGAAGGTGCCTGCCCCTCCTACTTCCAGTACGTTATCTACGCCTTTGCCGTCGGTTAAGGCAAGAACCTGTTCTTCCCAGTCTGGGGTGGTTTTATAGTTGATGGTGTGATCAGCACCCATTTCAGCCGCTCTTTTTAGCTTTTCTTCACTGGAAGAAGTAATGATCACTGTAGCGCCTTTAGCTTTGGCTAGCTGCAAACCAAAAATCGATACGCCACCGGTTCCGAGCAATAAGATAGTATCCCCAGGCTGTATGTTTCCTACTTCCTCTAAAGCGTGCCAAGCCGTGGTTGCTGCACACGGGAGCGTAGATGCTTCTTCATAAGTCAGGTGTTCCGGGATCTTAATGGTGCAATCTTCCTGCAGGATAAAGTATTCCGATAAAACACCGTCAATACTGCCCCCCATTGCAGAATTAAGGCCTTTATCTTCAATTTTTCCGCTTTCCCAGTGTTGGAAAAAGTTACCGATCACCCGATCACCAGGCTGGAACTTGGTTACGTTTTTACCAACTTGAACAATTTCTCCGGCGCCATCAGAGAGGGGTACTATAGGTCTTACATCATTACGAACGTAGCCTCCCAAAGGGATGAGTAGATCACGGTAGTTGAGAGAACAGGCTTTCATTTTTACTAATATTTCATTGTCCCCAGGCGTTGGGGTAGCTAATTCAACCTGTTTGATGGCATCTATCCCATCTGCGGAATCAACCTGATATGCACGCATGCTTCTCGCTCCTTATTTTATTAATCTTAGGTAGATAGATTGGCACTTGAAGGATCAGAGAGCAAATTTTGAACGAAAATTCATTAATAAAAGTTGCAGGGATGAATTTTTGAGAAGGAAATGAAATTTAGCTGGAAAAACACTTGAATCATGAGGCGGAGCTGATATCATGCGCTCCGCTTCATGGTGTGCCGGTATAGCTCAGTTGGTAGAGCAACTGACTTGTAATCAGTAGGTCCCGAGTTCGACTCTTGGTGCCGGCACCATTCTTAAATCACACCTTTCGTTAGAAGCAACAGGCGGATCCTCTCTGCCAATTCAATTTCCAGATGTTTCAATTGATCAGCAGTGTCTGCGTGATGAAAATCCCAACGGATGTGCTGTGAGTCATTTTCTATCTTCGGTAAAGCCTGATGACTTTTGTCGCAGAGGGTTACAACCATGTCAAAGGATTGGTCGGATACCTGCTCCAATGGTTGGGATGTTAACGGCGTAGAGTGACCAAGCTGTTCTGCCCAGTTCTGAATGAAATCAGGAACTGCGGTAGGTTCAGGGCCTGCACAAGCGGCCTTTACCGCTGAATGACTGATCTTCTCAGTGAGTATTGCGGCAAGTTGCGAACGTATACTGTTATGTCGACATATGAAAAGAATCGAGTTCAGAGGGGTAGCGGCCATAGAATCCTCGTTCGAAGGCGGTTGTTATTGTTTGCGTGCATTATAGACGAATGTAATGGGATGTTTAGAGCGTTTCAGTCATCTTTTTCTGGGTTAAATGTCGTAGTGCGTACCTATGGCCTGATTTTGGTTATTGTTATTGATCAGGTCTGTTAAATCGCCCGGTGACATCGGTTTGCCAATATAAAAACCTTGTAAGATATCGCAGTCGAGAAGGTTCATATAGTTGAATTGCTCGATGGTTTCTATCCCTTCTGCGGTAACGCTCAGACCCAGTTTATGGGCCATTGCGATGATTGCAGCTACCAGAATCTTAGAATCCTTATGCTTTGGAAGGTTATTAATGAAGGTCCGGTCTATCTTCAGGTTATTGAATGGGAAGGTTTGCAGATAACGCAGGGACGAGTAGCCGGTGCCGAAGTCGTCCATACTGATTTTGATTCCCATGTTGGATAGATATTGAAGCGTATGGTTTAGTTCAGCCGAGGCCTGAATTAATAATCCTTCGGTGACTTCAAGGATCAGGTTTTTGGCAGGCAAACCGCTTTTACCCAGCGCGTAATTCAGGTCATGAATGAAGTGGTTGCCGCTAAACTGACGAGGTGAAACATTCACCGAGATGGAAAAGTCTTCAAAGCCCTGATCTACCCATTTTTTAGCCTGTGTGCAGGCTTGCACCAGAACCCAGCGCCCTATTGGAATGATCAGTCCAGTATTTTCTGTCAGGGGTATGAATTCTTCTGGAGAGATCGTTCCCAGTTCTTCTGAATTCCAGCGCAGCAGGGCTTCAGCGCCTACAATACGTCCAGCGTTAAGACCGCCGGAAACCAAAGGTTGATAAACAAGACTGAACTCGTCACGTTCAAGCGCAAACCTTAGGTTGTTATCCAACTGTAGCTTGCGCACAGCGGCATCATTCATCTCCTGAGTGTAAAAATGGAATGTATTACGGCCATCTTGTTTTGCCTTGTACATGCCAATGTCAGCGGCTCTCAAAAGAGATGGGTAGTCCTGAGCATCATCAGGGTAGACGGCTACACCGATGCTGGCAGTGACGATGAGCTCCTTATTATCAATGATGAAAGGATTAGAGAACTGCTCCAGAATTTTTTCCAGCAGTATCTCAGTCTCTGCCGGCTCTGTAACATCTTCAACAAGGATGATGAATTCGTCGCCACCGTGGCGGGCCAGGGTGTCGTTGGGTTGTAGGCAGCTTTTGAAGCGTCTGCTGGCCAGCTGTAGGAGGATGTCTCCGACATCATGCCCGAGGCTGTCATTCACTTTTTTGAAACCATCCAGATCAAGGAACATGAGCACCACTTTTTTCGAAAGGTGGTCGGCATTTGCCATGGCATGTTCTGCACGATCTCTGGCCAGAAAGCGGTTGGGGATGTCTGTTAACAGATCGTATTGGGCCTGATAAAGAATATGTTCTTCCTGTTCTTTTTGGTCAGTGATATCCCGAATCGAGAGGACAGTGTAGCGTCCATCTTCAAAACCCATACTTGCAGTAGAGACTTCTGCAGGAAAGAAGGTGCCATCCAGCCGGGGCAGCTCGATCTCCTCATCCATAAAGGAGTCATTAGTAGATGACAAAGGCACCATCAGGTTTTTGGGGAAAACCTGACTCATCGGCTCACCAATCAAATCTTCTTTACGTTGCCCGAGAATGGAGCATAAAGCAGCGTTAACATCGACAATAGTATCTTCAGAAAAGATCAGAATGCCTTCAGAAACCAAGTCAGACAACTGGCGAAAGCGGCTTTCACTGGCTATCAATTGTTGCTTGACCGCTTTATGTCGACGCTCATCCTTAAGAGAGGTTACTTGAACTGCTTGTCCGTTCCAGGTGGTAGGCCGTTCTGTAATGATAACCGGAACTTCCTCTCCAAAGTGGGTCAGAATCTCTGCCTGGTAAGGTTTCTCAGCATTGCTGAGCATCAGTTCTGTCACTTTCTGGCTGGAGCTATTGGAGAACAGATAGGGCAGTTCAATATCCAGCAATTCTGACCGCGATATCTGAAACAGTTCTTCCGCTCGTTTATTAAAATCCAGAATTTTAAGTTGGTCTCTGATGATGATAGCTTCGGTCGTAATTTCCTCAAACTGTTGTAAGCGATCCTTGCTCTCTTCCAGCTTAAACCGGTAGTCATCACTTTCTTGCAGGGTCTGTTTCAGGTTTAAAAAAAGTTTGGAAACTACCACGAGAACAATCAGGAAAAACAGAATAATACTGGTAAGAAATACCATCTGTTGTTGTGAATGACTGGTTTGAGCAAAATGGTCTGGTGGAAGCAAGTAGGCAACCTTCCAACCGGGTAGGCTGCTTATACTTACCTGTTCAATAAGAAACTCATTTTGTTGAGTATCCATCACCCGATCGGAATCAACACGTTTTGCGAGTATGTTGGCGGGTATTTCATCACCAAATTGTCTTGAATCGATAATTTCCTGAAGCTTTTGTTGCTCAATTGGGAACAGGCTTTTAAATACGTAATTTGGATCGCTGGCAGCGAAGATAATTCCGTTGCCGTCCACCAACAGCGCTTTTCCACTTAAGCCCTGATAGCTGCTTTCAATGTCTTTGGGGAGGAATTTGATAACAGCAACACCGATAATCTGCTCATTAGAATAGATCGGGTGACTGAAATATAAACCTCTCT
Source organism: Neptuniibacter sp. (assembly GCA_050633685.1). Classification (GTDB taxonomy): domain Bacteria; phylum Pseudomonadota; class Gammaproteobacteria; order Pseudomonadales; family Balneatricaceae; genus Neptuniibacter. The sequence goes on from JBOEHA010000005.1 coordinate 59,335, forward strand.
TTTTTGTGGTGGCTCCAAGAGCGAGGAAAAGACTTGGTTTACCTGTTATGGCGCTCAAAAAATATTCCCGGAAACCATAGTTATTGCCGATCAGTGTGGTTTCGGGTGGACGGTTGTCCTCAATCGTAAAGCCTTGCTGATCCATGATGTAGCAAAGAGAAGCTGACAGAGTGTTGCAGTAACGCTTAAGAGTCTCTTTAGCTTTGATCTGATTTGAGCTGCTTGGTTGAAGGAGTAACTGTTCTGCAATTCCTTCTCCTGACATCAATTTAACAGCATGGGTTCGGTTTGATATATAGGCATCGGTTCTGCTGGAGAGGAGTTTGGCACTGTTTAATGTATGAGCAGAAGCTTCTTTAGTTGCCTGATTGGTCAGATCCAGATAGATAAAAATTCCGCTTAGAGCGACCAGCAATAAAGGGAGAAATGCCAGAGCTGAAAAAACTCTGGCAGTGGATAGTGATCTGCTTGAAAGTAAACTTTTTTGTTCCAAGTTATAACCCTGCTACTTCTTCGGGCGGTTAATGCAAATATAATCTTAGTTTAGTTACAGCTAAACAATGTTGCCATAAATCATCTGTTTATTATCTGTTAGAAAATATTTGTTTAATACAGCTTTGACAGGTTGCTATTAAATAATAGCCGCAAGCTGGTGCCAAACAATGTCAGGGGTTAGTGAGGCAAAAACTGCCGGTTCGATATCGGAATCAATCGCTGGATAATCTGAGGCTTGTAAACAATATTGCTCCTTGCCATAACCACCCACTAAACCTGGATCAGTAGGACCAAATAGAATTACATTGGGACGATCAAGTGCAGCTGCCAGATGAGAAAGACCGGTGTCTACAGACACGCATGCTGTAGCGCCTGCAAGAACATTGGCTATCTCACTTAAACTCAGTTTCGGCAGTACTTTCACTGATGAGTGCACGGTGGCTAAGCGTTCGGCCCGTTCTTTTTCCGTTGGATTTCCCCAGGGAAGTTTGATCTGCCAGCCATTTGCACATGCGATTTCTATCAATTGCTCCCAGTATTGTTCCGGCCAGTGTTTATCAAACCGGGTCGTACTGTGCTGGAAAACCAGATAACGGCCGGAATTCTCTTCGGAACTAAAATGCTGGTGGATAGCAAAATCTCCACGGCCCTCTAATTTATAGCCCAAAGCCGCTGCAAACAGTTGTCTGACTCGCTCAACTGCATGCTGGTTTTTAGCGACTGCTATGGGGGTGTTGTAAAACGACGAGGCTATGGGTTCTTTTGCAGACTGTTTATCCAGGCCAAATTTAGGTCCATTGGCCAGACGAGTCACTAAAAAAGCACTCTTAATTAAGCCCTGAGCATCAATAACTGCGTCATACGAAGACTGCTTTAATTCAGCCTTGTATTCTGACCACTCGCCGCTTTTTAACGTTTTGAAAATTGATTTACGCCAGCGTCGAATGGCGACCGGAATAACTTTATCGACATTCGGGTGCCAGCGCGGTATCTCCTGAAAAGCTTCTTCGACTACCCAGTCGAAAGTGATACCTGGAAATGCTTTAGCGGCATCCGTAAGCGCTGGCAGGGTGTGGATAACATCTCCCATGGAGGAGGTTTTAACGATCAATACTTTCATGCAGAAAACCATTCCTGAACAGCGGAGTATGCCATGCCTGGTGTAATGTCGATCATGCTCTGATGATAACCCTGATCGCCATCGCCTTTACGTATTTTAATAAAGCCCTCGATCAAACGGATGACCGTTGCTTGCTCGGAAAGTGGTGGAGTAAATCCTGGGCTGGTAGGGCCATAGAGTGCAACCAGTGGAGTATTAACCGCAGCTGCTATATGCATCAATCCGGAGTCGTTACTTACGGCTGCACGACAGGCTGCGATTAGATCAATAGCTTGAGGCAGAGATGTGTCTCCTGCCAGATTGAAGCATGATTTCTGCTCCTCTGCAGAGAGTTGTGCGATGATCTGTTCGCAAACGGCTGCATCTTTTTGCGAGCCAAACATCCAGATGTTGTGGCCGTCCGCTATCAGCATTTTAGCCAGCCCGGCGTAATGATAGTCTGGCCAGCGTTTAGCTGGGCCGAATTCTGCTCCGGGACAGAAAGCCACTGCATTCTCGGCATTGAGCTTGAACTCAGCAATGGCAGCGCTCTGCGCATCAGAATCTACTGTTAGCTTTGGCGGCAGGATGTTGCTTCGATCCAGTGCTGGAGTATTTCGCGGCTGACTCAGGCCTACGTATCGCTGCACCATCAAAGGGAAAGCGTTTTTATCCAATATTCGAAGGTCATTCAACAAACCGTAGCGCATCTCCCCTCTCCAGCCTGTACGTACTGGAATTCCTGCAAACCAGGGGATTAAGGCTGACTTTAACGAGTTGGGTAATACAAAGGCCTGCTCATAATTTTGCTCGCCCAATTCGCGGCCGATCTGCTTACGGATGTTCCATTGTAAACTGCCGTGTCCTACAGGCATGGCTATCGCAGAATCGATTTCGGGCATGCGCGCAAGGACCGGACGGCACCAATCGGGAGCCAGCACATTGATCACTCTTTCTGGATTCTGTGCTTTCAGATGTCGGTACAAAGATTGGCTCATCAGCATATCGCCAACCCAGGAAGGGCCAATCACCAGTGTTTTCATCCATTATGCCTTGTTATTCAAATCAGTCATTTTTTTGCTGTGTTTAGATATTTGGCGTCAGTCGCCTATCGAAAATTTGTCGATACTCTGGTGCCAGATCTGTATATGGCACGACTGTTTTACCGTCTCGTAAGGTGGCGCTGTGTCGGTCAAAATCGATATAGATATATGTTAGATCCGGAAAGACTAACACAGCATTTGGTTCGTTATGCAGTGTTTTCATATATGCAGATACGACCCGGAGGCGATCCTTGTTTATCGAATTTCTCAGATCTTCTCCATTGATTTCGGAAACAGGTTTTATCTCCATCAGTGCCAGAATCGTGGCAAAAATATCTGCTTGGCTTACAGGAGCCAATGCGTTGTTCTGCAAAACTTTTTGGGCAGATGCAGGCGGGAATATCATCATGGCGTTGTGAATCACACCGGAACTGTAACCTGAATTAAAGAAGGTTGCGTTGTCCGAGACGTCCTGGCCGTGATCCGATGAGTAGAAAACCCAGGCCTCTGAATCTTTGGACCTTACGGCATCAATAAGGCGTTTCAAATAATGGTCGGTATAAACAACGGTATTGTCGTAGGCATTGTTGCCATTCGGTTCAGATTCAGGCAAAAACTTTTTAATGTAGTCTGGAGAATGGGTATTGTAAGGGTAGTGACTGCCGTTCATTTGGGTCACCAAGAGCAATGGCTTATCCTGTTGGGCTGATAGAGCTGTGTCCAGATAGGGCAGAACTCCCTGTTCCAGTACTTTAATATCGTCAGCGCCGGTAGAAACAGAAACAGATGCACTGAAATCTGTACCGTTCTGATAAAGGTCCAGATCCTCATCAATAAATATTTGATCAATGTTACGCCACTGGAAGTCCTGAGCGGTAATGAAAGCCGTCCGGTATCCTGCGGCCTTAGCGTAATTGAAAATAGTGGGTGTTCTGTAGATCATCCCGTGAGGGTCAATGCCTTGTAATCCTGTGAGCATATAGGGTACAGCACTTAATGTTCGGGTGCCGGTTGTTACAGCGTTGTGGAACAGGACCATCTCGCCTTGCTGTAACATTTTTTTGAGGTGGGGTGTTGTTTCCCTTGGGTAATTATAAATTGATAAATGTTCAAGGGTAAGTGATTCACCAACAATGAACACTATGTTGGGCGCTGAGTCAGAGGCGATCTGTTCTGGCACTGCAGGCTTGTTTTGCAGTTGTCCTTCAAAGGTATTCCGTTCAATCAAATTGGGGAGCACCCCGGCATATGCAACAGAACTGAACTGGAATTTATTAATGCCGTACCAATTGAAGCTGATAAGGAAAAACAGCACTACAGCGAACACGCTCCCAGCGACCCTTTGCCAAATCCGAGGTTGAAGCCCAAGGCGGAACAGCAACAGTAGCAAAGGGATTTCCACGGACAGCAGCAATAAAGGTTTGAGTATGATGGCATTTTCCAGCCATAGTGTCAGAGCCAGCAGCGGGTCAGCACTGGCGAAGCGCAGATCAAATACACTGAAAAAATTACGATACACTGCGAAATAGGATTGTTGGGCCACCTGTGTGCTAAGAATAAACAACAGGAATATATAACGAAGAACACTGTTTTTAACCGGGGTCAATAGCATCATTAGGAAGAATAACACCAGAGCGCTCAAACTGAAGTTGACCCAGAAACGTTTCCCTCCTGAGTTTTCAGCAAGCCAACTGAAATCCCTCACAAGCAGAAGGTCGCTGACGAGCAGAGCGATAAAAATCAGCAGGAAAAATGTCTTGGGTGACGCTTGGCCTCGTTCAATTAAGGCATTAAACGCTTTTTTCATATTTTCCAATTTAAACTTATGTCGGTCTTAGGCTGATGCGTGGCACAATTGTGGTGTGCAAAAGTATGCCGAAAAGACACTAATGATACCCGATCGCTGAATCCAACTCTAATAATCAGCTTTTACATAGCGATATTCAGAGATTGGTATTTCCAATTTCCCGCTACCGGGATTAAAATAGCCGTCTTGTTTTTTCACCCACTTGATTATATCTGTCCGGACCTCGTTGGTTCAGTGGCAGGTTATTGTTTTAAAGGAAGGTCTCATGGCTACAGCTTTCGGCTCAGTTTTTATGCCTGAAATGTCAATTTCATGGTTTGACGGTACAAGCTGGAGTGCTGCTGAAATGGTCCCTAGTGATAGCATTCAACTCCACCCCGGAGCACATGTGCTGCATTACTCCAGTACATGTTTTGAAGGCTTGAAGGCATTCAGGCATGAAGACGGTTCTATCAAGGTATTTCGACTGGATCGAAACGTTTCCCGCATGTTGCAAAGTGCGAAGTTGTTGGCACTGCCAGATTTGAATGAAGAGTTTGTAACTCAGATGATTCTGGATACTGTTAAACGTTTCGAAGCCGATGTGCCAGCGCCTCCAGGCTCTATGTACATCCGACCAACACTGTTTGGTACTGAGCCAGCTATAGGCAAAGCTGCAGCACCATCTGAAACTGCTTGCTTCTATGTATTATTGTCACCGGTGGGTGATTATTTTGCTGGTGGTGACCGTGCACTCAAGCTTCTGGTTGAAGATGAAGGCCTGCGCTGTGCGCCTCATAACGGCATGATCAAAAGCGGAGGCAACTACGCAAGCGCTTTGTTGCCAACCTTAAAGGCAAAAGCGGATTATGAGGTAGACCAAGTTCTGTTCTGCCCAAATGGTGATGTTCAGGAAACCGGTGCGGCCAACTTCCTGCTGATTGATGGTGATGAAGTGATTACCCGTGATCTGGATGAAAGTTTTCTGCACGGTGTTACGCGTGATTCCATTCTGCGCATTGCTGAAAGCATGGGAATGAAAGTTTCTGAGCGTACCTTGCCGGTGGAAGAGATGTTAGAGCGAATTGCTAAGCCAGGTTGCGAAGCTGCTCTTTCTGGTACTGCCGCTGTATTAGCACCGGTAGGAACCATGATCTACAAAGGCAAAGAGCATCAGGTAGGTAATGGTGGTATTGGTGAAACGACCTTGAAACTGCGTAAAGCCCTGAATGATATTCAGTGGGGTAAAGCGGAAGACAAGTTTGGTTGGCTGACAAGTATCTAAGTGTTCCAGCAGCTTTATTTTTAGTAATAAAAAGGCAGCTTATAGCTGCCTTTTTAATGCCTCTGATCTTGGGCAGGTTATGAGCCCATGAACTTATGCCAGATTTGCGCAACGGCTTCACGACACTCCACCATTTCTGAATCTGATATGGTGTTGGACCGGTTCTGCAACGTCAGACGGTGTCCAATCGATCGGAAAGCTTTGTATGCTTCTCTTAGAGTTTCTGCTTCTTCACTGGAAAGCAGTGCGTGTTTTTCGGCTGCATCCAGAATTCGAATGTTATCGGTAAATTCGAACAGATCCGGATACTGATGACCGTAGTTCAGCACCAGATACTGAACAAGAAATTCAACATCCACGATACCGCCGCGGTCATGTTTCAGGTGGAATACCTGATTCTCTTCATTTGCGGCAGGTTTACTACCCAGATGTGAGCGCATTTTCTCACGCATCTCGCGAACTTCTTCCAGCAAGGTGTTTTGATCGCGTTGTTTGCTGATGATAGCCGCGCGCTCTTCCTGAAACTGTTTGCTTAAGGTTTGGTCCCCGGCGACATAACGTGCCCGAACCAACGCCTGATGCTCCCAGGTCCATGCCTCTTTCTCCTGATAGGCTTTAAAGGCATTCAGTGAAGTTACCAGCAGCCCCGAATTACCAGACGGACGCAGGCGCATATCCACCTCATAGAGCTGCCCGGATGTGGTGAACGTATTCAGGATATGGATAATCTTCTGACCCAGTCGGGTGAAGAAAACGGAATTTGCGATCTGTTTTTCACCATCCGTGTACAGGTTAGGGTCTGAATTGTGGATAAACACCAGATCCAGATCAGAACCATAGGACAGCTCAATCCCTCCCAACTTTCCGTAACCAATGACAATAAAGTCTGGATTACAAGGCTCGCCAGGAGATTTCTGGGGTGCTCCATGCTTGTCTGTCATGATCTTCCAGGCAATGTCCAGAACAGACTCCAGAATGACTTCTGCGGTCCAGGTCAGATAGTCACTGACCTTCATTAGGGGCAGAACACCGGTGATCTCTGAAGCTGCGACCTTCAACAGATGAGCGTTTTTGAAATAACGCAGAGAATCCATCTGCTGCTCAATATCTTCTTCAGGAATACGCAGCAGCTGTTGCCTTAATTCGTTCTCAAGGGCTTCTTTATCGGGAGGAGAGTAGAGGCTCCGGGCATCGATTAATTCATCCAGAAGCAGAGGTTGTAACGCCAGTTTTTCTGAGAACCAACTGGATGCAGAGCAGAGCTTGACCAGTTGCTGGAGGGCTACTGGGTTTTCCGCCAGTAGAACGAGATAAGCTGAACGTCTGAGGATTGCCTGAATAAGCTGTAAAACCCTGCCCAGTGTTTCTGTTGGATTGTCAGTTTCCGAAACCATTTGCAGAAGAGCAGGTAAAACGGTCAGCAAGCGTTCTTGTGCGATTTGCTGCAGCGTTTTTACTGTGCGGGAATCTCGCAGATCTTTCAGCAGTTTCCAGGCGCCTTCGATATCATCAAAACCTTGCTCTTTAAGACAGTTCAACGATTGTTCATCATCGAAGTCTTCATTCCAAAGGGAGAGCCAGATCTCAGTGCCACAAGCGTCTTGTTCTTGGTTTTCTTCTTCGACCGGAGCAATCAGTTCAGCAAAATGTTTACGTACCTGATCACGATAGCCCTCCAAAGCCGTATGGAAGCTATCCCAGTCATTGAAGCCCATACTGAAAGCCAGTCTTAGCTGTTCTTTCTCAGTAACAGGCAGTTCCTGGGTTTGGCGGTCATCCACCGCTTGGATGGCATGTTCGGCATTACGGAGGAATTTGTAGGCTTGCATCAGCTCACTTGAAGCTTGCTCAGGAAGACCTACGGCTTCAGGAAGCAAAGGTAGGATTTTACACAGCTCCCTTTGTTGCAGTCTGGTATCACGGCCACCACGCAGCAGTTGGAAAACCTGCGCGATAAATTCTACTTCGCGAATCCCACCAGAGCCGAGCTTGACGTTATTGTCTAAACCCTTGCGGCGAACTTCCCGGCTGATCATGTCTTTCATTTCGCGGAGTGAATCAAAGGCGCTGAAATCGATATATTTGCGGTATACGAATGGACGCAGAATATCCATAAGCTCCTGTCCGGCATGCAGATCACCAGCCATGACTCTGGCTTTGATCATGGCGTAACGTTCCCACTCACGACCATGTTCCTGATAGTAATCTTCCATGGCGCCAAAGCTGATCGCCAAAGGTCCTGCCGAACCGAACGGGCGCAGGCGCATATCCACACGGAATACAAAGCCGTCTACCGTGGTGTTGTCCAGCGCCTGAATGAGCTTTTTACCCAAGCGCATGAAATAGTCCTGATTATCCAGCGAGCGGCTGCCCCCTTCGGTGTCTCCGTTTTCAGGGAAAACAAAAATCAGGTCGATGTCGGAGGAAAGGTTGAGTTCGTTAGCACCCAATTTACCCATGCCCAGAACAACCATTTTTTGAGGCTGTTTGCTGTCTCGACCTATGGGTGTACCCCATTTGCTTTTGACACTTTCAGCGAGCCAGTCCATAGCATCTGCAACGCAAGTATCTGCCAGCCAGGATAATTCACGCGTCGTGGTTTGCATGTCGCTCTGGCGGGTTAGATCACGCCAGATTAAACGCACCTGTTCGCGCTGGCGAAACTTGCGTAATTCTCTGTGCAGATCATTTTCAGTCGATACATTGGCAAAACGGGTTTGCAGCTTTTCAGAATAAGTGGCGCTGGTATATGCGTTGTAAAGATCACCTGATTCGAGAAGGTTGCTCAGCATTTCCGGTGAGCGCTGCAGTTGTTCAGTAACAAACTGACTGCCAGTCAGGACGCGTGAAAGGTCTTCTGAAAATGTAGCGGGTGTTGCTTCAATTGAACTGAGAACATCGCTCAACTGTTCAAAATTATGCTGCAGCACTGGGTGCAATACAGCGGGAATTAAGTCCATTTGGGGTGTCAGCATATAACGACCTTATCCGGATGAATTATTCTTCAAGCATAGCAGTTGGTCAGGTATAAATTTGTGACTCTCGTCATCAATTAGAGTGGTTCCTGAGCGAGTTTTTCCTGTTGCTCATTCCAGCGCGAACGCCAGGAACGGGAAACCAGCTCTTTCGATAAAAGAAGTGCCAGTAGTCCAGGTTCTGCCGTTTGCAGAAGAACATCAATTCTTGCGGCGGCTCGTTCTGCTTGTTCACTATGCCATACACTGCCTTTGCGACCGGTTAATTCAGCGGTTCTTCTCCAGGAATCAATGTCTCGCAACTGGCGGATTAGTTTAATAAGGAGCTGGCTGATGGCGCCATCGGGTTCAACAGGGATGATCTCACCGAAGCTTTCGAAAAGGGCATCAGTATTTCGCAAAGATTCCAGAGCTTCGGTAATATTTTCCCAGTTGCGATTGAAGCGCCACGCTTCGAAGAAACGCGGCCATAAACCGAGTTCGTTCATTAGAAGGTGACAAAAAATATCTTCTTTTGCGGCTTCTTTAGGGAAAGAGAGCGAATGCCTTTTTACCTGATACTCTTCGGGATTATGTAGTCGGTAACCGCGCTCTGCTTTGCTGACATCACTGATGAACAAAGGTACGCGTTTAGCTAAATCCGAAGCGAATTTTATCAGCTCGCTTGGATCACCTTCCAGCAGTTCCAATTCCAGTTCGCAGATCTGATCCTCTTTATCACCAAAGCTAACCGAACCCTGATCAAGCGCTATTTCTGCTTTCAGAGGATTGCCAAAATAATCGGTGCTATCGAGTATCCAGAGAGTGCGAGTAAAGTCGGTTGAAAAAACATGGGTGATCTGTGACTGAATTTCAGCTGTGTTCAATGCAGAAGGCCATTCTGCCTCTTGCAGCAATTCATAATCCAGCTCCGGCTTTTTGAGCAGCCATTCCCATTCATTTCTGGTGTGCAGACCCGCCTCTGATATTCCACTGCTTTTTAATGTCTGGATCAACTGGTCGCCTTTTTCCCGGATGCGTAAAGCAACCTTGTGTTGAGTCAGTAGCTGATCAGGTGTGTCGAAGTAGGTGTTTTTCAGTTCCTGCGAACCCAGCGCCTTGACGACATTAGATCGGAATAAAGGTTGTGAGATAAGTGATTCCACATGATGCGGGCTTAACGTCAGTTTTAGTTCGATTTCCGTCGCCATCTATTTTTATCTCTACTACAGCTTATTAAATTGTTGTTTTGCTACAGTCTAACTCAGAGTTTTATAGGAGTAGAAACTTTTCGCCAGTAGACCCTGATTGGCAAACAGGGGACAATGCCCGCACGTTAATTTTACCTAGGAGCCAAAGATGCCTGCTAGTCGTTGCCCAGACCTTGTCACTATGCTTTCTGAGTTGATTGCCAGCCCTTCTGTTAGCTGTACTCAACCGGACTGGGATCAGAGCAATTTGCAGGTGATCGAGAAACTGGAAAGCTGGTTGTCTGCGTTGGGTTTCCAAACTGAAATTATGACGGTAGATGCTCAGGCGGGTAAAGCGAACCTGATTGCGACTCTGGGTTCTGGCCCAGGAGGGTTGGTTCTTTCCGGGCATACTGACACTGTGCCGTTTAATGCTGAACTTTGGAACAGTGACCCGTTTAAGCTTACGGAAAAGGACAACCGTTTTTATGGCTTGGGTACCTGTGACATGAAAGGTTTTTTCCCAATTGCTATTGAGGCTGCGCGGAAGTTTATAGAGCAGCCTTTGCAACAGCCGCTCATCATACTGGCAACTTCGGATGAGGAAAGCTCCATGAATGGAGCCCGGGCATTGGCGGAAGCAGGCAGACCTAAGGCGCGTTATGCAGTAATTGGTGAGCCTACCGGACTTAAACCCATTTATATGCATAAAGGCATGATGATGGAGTCTGTCAGGGTAGAAGGTAAGGCAGGTCACTCTTCTGATCCCTCTTTAGGAGCTAATGCGTTGGATGCGATGCATTCTGTCTTAACCGAGTTGATTGCATTCCGAACCGACCTACAGAAAAAACATCAGAACAAAGCGTTTAAAATTGCTGAGCCAACATTGAATCTGGGTTGTATTCACGGTGGCGATAATCCCAACCGCATCTGTAGCCGTTGTGAAGTGGAATATGATTTACGACCATTGCCTGGCATGAGTCTGGATAACCTGCGTGAAGATGTCAGTAAACGTTTGGCACCCCTCGCGGATAAGTTTGGGGTTCAGATTAGTACTCAGGCTTTGTTTCCTGGGATTCCGGCCTTCGCCAATGATGAACAATCAGATTTAGTAAAAAAAGCGGAGCAGCTAACCGGTTATCAGGCCGAAAGCGTCGCTTTTGGAACAGAGGCCCCTTTCCTGCAACGGATGGGAATGGATACGATCGTAATGGGCCCCGGGTTTATTGATCAGGCCCATCAGCCGGATGAGTATTTGGCTTTTGACCAGATAAAGCCTACAGTAGCCATATTAGAGAAACTGATTGAGCAGTACTGCCTGTAATAAGCCGTGAACGACGATACAAAACAATACGTTAACTGGTTCCGCCACTCTTCTCCCTATATCAATGCGCATAGGGGCAATACCTTTGTGCTTATGTTAAGCGGGGAGGCGGTTGCTGACGAGAATTTTTCCAATATCGTTCATGATATCGCGCTGCTTCATAGCCTTGGTGTCAGGCTGGTTTTAGTTCAGGGCTCACGTCCTCAGATCAGTGCCAAGCTGTTGCAGCAGCAAGTTGAATCGAAACTTCACCATCACCTGCGGGTGACAGATGAAGCAACGCTGAACTGCATCATCGAAGCTTCGGCCACTGTGCGTGCCGAGATTGAAGCGCGTTTATCGCTGGGTTTGCCAAATACGCCGATGGCCGGAGCGCGTATCCGTGTTGTTTCCGGAAATTTTGTCACAGCGAAACCTGTGGGTGTTCTGGATGGCGTAGATATGGCTCACACAGGTCAGGTTCGCCGTCTGGACAGTAGTGCCATTCAACAGCAATTAGATGATGGCAATATTGTGCTGTTATCGCATCTTGGTTACTCACCCACAGGTGAGCTGTTTAATCTTGCCGTAGAAGATGTAGCGACTTGTGCTGCCATTCTGTTACAAGCGGATAAACTGATCTTGTTTGGCAGTGATAACGGTGTTATGGATAGCTCCGGTGCTTTACGCAGTGAGCTTTTGGCACGTAAAGCTGAACGTCTGGTTGCCAACTACCTTTCCTCGATCGTAGATTCGACAACTCCGCACACAGAACTTTCTCGGCATCTGGAGGCTGCAGTTGCCGCTTGTCGAGGTGGCGTTAAGCGTTGCCATCTAATCAGTTATCAGCAGGATGGTGCCTTGCTTGCGGAACTGTTCACGCGTGATGGTGCGGGAACTATGGTTCTACAGGAATCATATGAACAACTTCGTTCTGCGACAGTTGAAGATGTCGGAGCTGTACTGGAACTGATTCAACCGTTGGAACAGGACGGAACTCTGGTCCGGCGCTCACGTGAGATGCTGGAAAATGAGATTGAGCGTTTTACTCTGATCGAACGTGATGGTGTGGTGATTGGCTGTGCTGCACTCTATCCATTTATGGAAGATAAAACGGCGGAGCTTGCCTGTGTGGTGGTTGATTCAGAATACACCGGGGGATCCAGAGGTGATCAGTTGTTGTTGGCGATTGAAAAGCAAGCTAAACAACTGGGGCTTGAGCAGCTCTTTGTGCTGACGACGAAAACCGCTCACTGGTTTATTGAGCGCGGGTTTGTTGAAACCTCGGTTGAGCAATTGCCAGGAGAGAAGCAAGAGTTGTTTAACCTTCAGCGTAATTCTAAGGTGTTTATAAAACCGCTTTAGACCGGCATCCGAATAATAAAGCAGCTGCCTCCATAGGGTGAATCAGCGATCTCCAATTCGCCCTGATAGCTGCTAATAATATCGGTCACTACAGATAACCCAATCCCTTGCCCCTGTACTGATGTATCCAGCCTTTCTCCCCGTTTTAGGATAACTTGCCTTAATTCTACAGGTACCCCAGGGCCGTCATCGCAGATATGTAATTGCAGAAGCTGATTGTTAATGTCCCCGCGAATGCCGACTTTACTGTGGCCATACTTAAAGGCGTTTTCCAGTAGATTGCCCAGTAGCTCCATCAGATCTCTTTCATCCCCCGGGAACTTCAAATTGGTTGGAATATCCACTTCTGTGGTGACGGCTTTATCCCGATACACTTTGCCAAGAGCAGAGAGCATTCGCTCGACAATGGGGTTGATACTGACAGCTTTACCCAATGGTGCATTCTGGCTTTTTACTGCTCGGGAGAGTTGGTACTGAACAATCTGGTCCATTCTAAGGACTTGCTCATCAACCAGTTTTTTATAGCCTTCAATGCTCTGTTTCTCTTCACCAGCACCACGCATTACGGCAAGTGGCGTTTTTAAACTGTGTGCCAGATCACCTAAGGTATTACGATAGCGCTCCCGTTGTTGCCGTTCACTTTCAATGAGCCCATTCAGGTTTTGAGTGACGGGTTCAACTTCGTCTGGATAATGGCCGCTTAAAAGTTCTGAAGAGCCTGATTCAATAGCTTTAAGGTCTTTGGCTAATTTTCTGAGTGGGAATAATCCCCAACGCAAAATTAAAGTTTGTGCGAGTAATGCCACCAGAAAGATAATACTCATCCAAATTAACAGATGCTGGTTGTACTCTTTTAGATTGCTGACAAACCCAATGTCAGATTCCATGACGGTGAAAATCAGCGATTTATCTTCTTCAGGGAATTCCCAAATGATACGCAGTTGGTACCTGAATAAGCTTTCATCACTCAGGTGCTGAAACTGCGGTTCACCCGCAGCCAGTGTAATGTTTCCTGAGCGTTCAATCTCCCTGTTAACTAAAGTGATTGAAGACAAAGAACGCCACAATAGTTGACCGCTCTGGTCATGGATCGCGGCATAAAGGCCGGAATGGGGACGGTCGTATCTAGGTTCAGTGAGTCGTTCGGGGAATTGAATGTGTTCTTCTTTGAGGTCAATGGAACCTAATAAAAGATACACCTGCAGTTGCAGTCGTTGTTGTAATTCATTTTCCTGGCTGTATTCGTAGGCACGGCTCAGGGCAAGCCCCGCAAGCAGTAATACCAAGGGGAGGATAACAACCGAGGCGATCAGAAGTCGCCCCTGCAAGGAGTGCAGGGGAGAGTTGATATTCACTCGCTGTCCTTGTTTTCCAATGCAAACCGGTAGCCTAAACCACGTACCGTTGTGATTGGTTGCAGTGTCTGGTCAGGGTCAAGTTTCTGGCGTAAGCGTCGTACAAACACTTCGAGCACGTTGCTGTCGCGATCAAAGTCCTGATGATACAAATGTTCGGTCAGCTCTGTTTTGGAAATGGTTTTACCAGCGTTGAGGACCAGGTATTCAAATGTCCGGTACTCATAGCTGGTTAAATTAACCGGGGTATCGTTCAGATATACCACATTGCCAGTGGTATCTATTTTCAGTGGACCATATTCGAATACAGGTTTTGCATGGCCCGCTGCTCTGCGTAACAGGGCATTAAGGCGGGCAAACAGCTCTTCCATATGGAAGGGTTTGACCAGATAGTCATCTGCGCCAGCTTCAAGGCCTTCTACCTTATCCTGCCAGTCCCCACGCGCGGTGAGAATAATGATTGGGAACTCTTTGCCTTCATCGCGCAGGGTTTTGATCAGATCGATTCCGGAAAGCTTAGGCAGGCCTAAATCGATAATCGCCAGATCGTATGGATACTCCTGACCTAAATAAAGTGCTTCTTCACCGTCGGGGGATTCTTCAACCGTGTAGTTTTTGTCTTCAAGTGCTGAAACCAATTGACGACGTAGATCTGAATCGTCTTCCACAACCAGTATTTTCATACTGTGTTACTCCTTGTTCGGTGCAATAACTTTACCGCTCTGGCTATCAATATGTACTTCTTTAACCCGGCCATTACTTAACAGGCGAATTACATAGACAGGGGTGCCATTCTGTTTGCTGGATTCACTTTTGATAACTTCGCCGCCAAATTGCTTTAACGCCGTATCTGTCGCTTCCTGCAAACTGATCCCTGCCTTAGGCTCGGCGTGACTCCATTGCAAAGGGGTCAGCGTCAGGCAAAGCGAGAGCAACAGTAACCCAACCTGCAAGTAGTGAATGGAATGTTTTTTAAGTCTGTTCATCGCCGAAGTTTAGAATTCATGAGTACTAAAAAATATAGATGAACAAAACTGTATCAGGGGTGAACGGTGAAAGGAAAGGGCCGGGATAAAGAATTATCTTTATCCCGGTATAATTGTTTTGTTTATTCAGTAGTTTTACATTTGCTACAGGTGCTGACTCCCAACACTTTGTATAAAGGACACCATCCAAAAGCCGCAATCAGGATGACCGGTAAACCAATCCAACCCCACGCAGTTTGCGGCCCAACAAATACAAGTGCGATCAAGACCAGGCCAACCAGGATTCTTAAGGCTTTATCTACAGTTCCGATATTCTTTTCCATTGCTTTATCCTCTCAAATAACAGTTGGTTACAGTTTAAGACGAGGGCGCAGATTATTCTGTGACTAAGTCACAGAACAGAGTTGATCAAAGTCACAAATCCGGATGGACCCACGCTCCAGCTGAATCATACCTTTTTGCTCCAGACGCTTAAGGTGCCTGGATACAACCTCTCTGGCGGTACCTAGTTCATTTGCGATTTGCTGATGGGAACGTGAGATAGTCATGCTCGAATCGTTATTTGAAATCAGATATTCAACCAGCCGGGCTTCTACGCTCTCGAAAGCAATGCTTTGTACCAGTTCAATTACCTCAGAAAGCGGGCTGACATAAGATGAAAAAATGAACTGTCGCAGACTTGGGGACTTGTTCAGAGCAGCTTCAAATACTGATTTTGGGAGCATGTAGGCGGTAATGTCTGTTTCGGCTATGCCTTCTGCTGGGTAGTGCTGATTGCTCAGAAGGCAGGAAGTGGTCAGTACACAGGTCCCTTTATTCTCAATTCTATAGAGTAAAACTTCTCTCCCGGTAGGGCTGTGAGCAACGACTTTTACGCACCCGGAGGCCACCATAATAAAGTTATTGCAACTATCACCTTGACGGAATAATACAGTTCCAGCTGGAACCTGAAACTTGTGTGCAGACTCCAGGATATCTTCTCCTGCTGCATCAATAGGCGAGAGTTCGGGATATCGCTGCAGTAGGAGTGAAGACAATTATGGTTCCTTCTTCTGTTTTTCTTTTACCTGACGCACAGAAAGAATTACAAAACGGACGTTATAAATCAGACCAATAACAATGGCTATTGCGGCGGTAATCATAAAAACGGGCCCGAGCGCAGGTATTTTGAAATACCAGCCAACCCATAAACAAATGATACTGACCAGCGCGACAGGAATACCGGTTTTGATAAAAACCTGCATCCATTTATCAGAACGAATCTCTTTTCTATCAATAGAAGACATAGGGTCTCTCAACAAATATTAGCCAGCCAAGAGTAGAGTCCCTGCAAAAGCTTGGCAAGTCCTCCATACGGTTCAGAGCTGATCAATTGGTCGGAGAGGTAAGTTGAATGCTGTTGCTACACCTTTGCAATAGACTGATCCTTGATGGATGTTTAATCCGTTAGCAAAGTCAGCATCGGAGTGGATGATGTCCAGACCTTTTTCTGCCAGTTGTTCAATATAAGGTAAAGTCGCGTTTGTTAAAGCCAGAGTCGAGGTACGAGCAACCGCTCCCGGCATATTGGCAACACAGTAATGCACAATATCGTTCTCGATGTAGGTGGGGTTTTGATGGGTGGTTGCTCGACTGCTTTCAAAGCACCCTCCCTGATCAATCGCAACGTCAACAATCACAGATCCTTTGGTCATTAGAGGAAGGTCTGAATTCAAAACCAGTTTTGGAGCTGCTGCACCAGGAATCAGCACTGCGCCTATGACCAGGTCTGCTGAGGATATGGACTGCAACACCTGTTCCCGGGTGGAATAACATGTTTTTAAACGACCATTAAACTGGCTATCCAGTTCTCGTAAACGCGCTGGGGATTTATCAAATATGGTGGTGTCCGCTCCTAATCCTACCGCCATTTGAGCCGCATTGGTGCCAACGACACCACCCCCGAGAATAACCACTTTACCAGGCGCTACGCCGGGCACTCCTGCCAGTAGAACGCCTCTTCCCTGTTGTGATATTTCCAGACAGTGTGCGCCCGCTTGCACTGACATTCTGCCAGCAACTTCGCTCATGGGAGCCAGAAGAGGCAAGCGACCTTGTGGGTCAGTAATGGTTTCGTAAGCGATGGCGCTACAACCAGAATCTAAAAGGCCACGGGTTAACGCTTCACTCGCAGCCAGGTGCAGATAGGTAAATAAAATGTGATCTTCACGGAGACATTTAATCTCCTTTGGTTGGGGTTCTTTCACTTTTATGATCATTTCAGCCCGTTGCCATACCTCTTCGGCATGGCTACATATGGTGGCTCCAGCGGTTTCATAATCATGATCGGAAAAGCCTATTTTATCCCCGGCGAGGTGCTCAACAAAAAGCTGGTGGCCCTTCGAGGTTAGCTCCTTGATGCCAATAGGGGTCATACCGACGCGGTATTCATGCACTTTTACTTCTTTGGGGATACCAATACGCATAATAAGCCTCCAGTGGAATCAGAGATCAAAATTCCGATATCCCTTAGTGTAGACAAAAGCGTAGGCAACAAGAGAAAGATCTAATTACTGGCATATGTCATTGCATACAAAGCAATATCGATGGGGGGTTGGTTTTAGAACTGTTCTGTTATAATCGGTGGCTTGCAAAGGTATCTGCACTTAACAGTGCTTAGGGTGCCGGAGAATAATTACAGACAAGGGTATTTCAAATGCCGCAATATCGCTCTAAAACCTCGACTGCGGGTCGTAATATGGCCGGTGCACGTGCACTTTGGCGTGCAACAGGCATGAAAGATGAAGACTTCCATAAGCCGATCATCGCTGTAGCAAACTCATTTACACAGTTTGTCCCAGGTCATGTACACCTGAAGGATATGGGTCAGCTGGTGGCGCGTGAGATCGAAAAAGCAGGTGGAGTCGCGAAAGAGTTCAATACGATTGCGGTGGATGATGGTATCGCGATGGGACATGATGGCATGCTTTACTCTCTGCCATCTCGTGACATCATTGCTGATTCTGTGGAATACATGGTTAATGCGCATTGCGCTGATGCGATTGTTTGTATTTCCAACTGTGACAAGATCACACCGGGCATGCTGATGGCGTCTATGCGTCTGAATATCCCAGTAATTTTTGTTACCGGCGGCCCAATGGAAGCAGGCAAAACCAAACTGGCTGAACATAAGCTGGATCTGGTGGATGCGATGGTTTTAGCAGCAGATCCTACTGCTTCAGATGAAGAAGTGGATGCGGTTGAACGTTCTGCTTGCCCTACATGCGGTTCTTGCTCTGGTATGTTTACGGCTAACTCCATGAACTGTCTGGCCGAAGCATTGGGTCTTGCCCTACCGGGTAATGGTACTGTGGTGGCTACGCATGCTGATCGTGAAAAACTGTTCCTTAAAGCCGGTCGCACGATTGTTGATCTGGCAAAACGTTATTACGAACAGGATGACGAGTCAGTATTGCCACGTTCTGTTGGTTTCAAAGCCTTTGAAAACTGCATCACGCTTGATATCGCAATGGGTGGTTCTACCAACACCATTTTACACTTGCTAGCGATTGCTCAGGAAGCTGAGATTGATTTCACGATGAAAGACATTGATCGTATGTCTCGTATTGTGCCGCAGCTATGTAAAGTGGCGCCTAATACGCCGGAATATCATATTGAAGATGTTCACCGTGCGGGTGGCATCATGGGTATTTTGGGTGAGCTGGACCGTGCCGGTAAACTTCACACGGATGTACCCACTGTGCACGCACCAACGATGAAGGACGCGCTGGACGAATGGGACATCATGCGTAACCCTACGCCAGAGGTGATGGAATTTTATAAAGCAGGTCCTGCTGGCATTCCAACACAAACGGCCTTTAGCCAAGCGACACGTTGGCCGACATTGGATGGTGATCGTGAGAATGGTTGTATCCGTTCATTAGAGAATGCGTTCTCTCTGGAAGGTGGTTTGGCTGTATTACACGGTAATATCGCGCTGGATGGCTGTGTTGTTAAATCTGCAGGTGTCGATGAGTCTATTCTTGTTTTCGAAGGCCCTGCGCACATCACTGAATCTCAAGATGAAGCGGTTGCTAATATTCTTGATGATAAAGTGAAAGCCGGTGATGTTGTTATTGTCCGCTACGAAGGCCCTAAAGGTGGTCCGGGTATGCAGGAAATGCTCTACCCAACTTCATACATCAAATCTAAGGGTTTGGGTAAAGCGTGCGCATTGTTAACCGATGGTCGTTTCTCGGGTGGTACTTCCGGTTTGTCTATTGGGCATGTTTCTCCAGAAGCTGCAGCAGGTGGGGCAATTGGCCTCGTACGTAACGGCGATATCATCCGGATCGATATCCCTAACCGTACTATTGATGTGCTGTTGTCGGATGAAGAGTTAGCAGCTCGCAGAGCAGAACAGGATAAACTGGGTTGGCAGCCAGTGGAAGAGCGCCCGCGTAAAGTGTCTGCTGCGCTGAAAGCTTATGCTAAGCTTGCAACATCTGCGGATAAGGGTGCGGTGCGAGATCTGTCTCAATTGGATTGATTGATTTTCACCGTCTGGTGAAATAACAGCACTATAAATAGAACCCTGCCAATGGCGGGGTTTTTTGTTTTAAACTGAATATTACTAATGGCTTAGGCATTGTAGGGAGAGGTATTTGGTGCTTAGACGCATGTGTGTTTACCTTCTAATGCCTGTGTTGTGTGTCTATTTATACGCAGGTTTAGACGGTATTTTTACTACCCATAATCCGTTGTCGTTATCTGACCAGAGGGGTGAAATCGTGTTCGAAAGGGGCAGTCGAGCACATACAGAACCACTCTTCGATCTTACTTTAGGAGCAAATATTCAAATCGATTTAAGCTTCGAATATGACCCTGAAAATCTTGAAAGAGGAGGAGTCATTTTTGTTGTCGATGGCCCTTCTACTGGAAGGGAGCTGATTTTATGGCAATGGAAAAACCAACTTATACTCATGAGTGGCGATGATTACAGTGCACGCCTACGCAAACCAAGAGTTTGGGTGGATTTACCAAAAGATAATTTCGGACCTTACGCTGTTTCCATTCTATTAACTGAAGACTCATTAAAATTTGCCGTCAGTGGCGAGTCTTATAATCAGGCAAAAACGCTAAACAGAGCGTTTGAGGTTGATACGGAAAATGTCAGAGTTGTTCTTGGTACCAACAAGAGCCATCGTTTTCCATGGGCAGGGAAAATACATGCCTTTTCATTGAGATCGAATACTGGATCTGATGAAGAGCCCCTCAATGGTTTTGAGCCTGTTTTTGTTTTTAATGATTCCACGTTCAGGAGTTCTGAAGTCGATAGTGCGGGTTATATTCAATCTTTGAAAAACCTGAAGGTGAAATTGTATGTGGGGGCTAGCCATTTAAAGATTGAGCGTCGCAGCCTTCAATCAATAGAAAACCGTTTGCAGCTGCCAAACATAAGCCCCGGCGACCTGTTGTTGAACTTCGTAGGTTTTTTCCCATTAGGGATTCTGATTTTTATCATTTTTTCGTCAAGAGGTTTTTGGTTCGCGAGTGTCTGTGCAGTGGGTAGCAGCTTCATACTGAGCCTGAGTATTGAGTTGATGCAGCTAACCATTCCGTTTCGCGACCCAAGCCAAATGGACTTACTGTTGAATACTCTCGGGGGCGGATCGGGGGCATTGATCGTTTGGTGTTTACTGAAACTCTTAAATGGCGGCAAGCTATTCTGTGTTGGGCGATGATGCAGAGTTTCTGGCAAGGCGAGTCAGACTATCTTCTATATCAGAGATTGGCCTGCTTGCCAGAGTAAGCGTAAGGCCAATAGGGTAATGACCGTTCTGAAAATAAGTTTGAAGTGACCTGTTGGAATCTTGTTTAACATTTTCAGGCCCAGCCAAGTTCCAAACATACCACCTAGAATCATAAGCACGATGAGTGGCAACCATTGCCAGAATGCAAAACCCACCAGAGAGAATACCAGCATTTTTAAAAGGTGTTGGAAACTCATGCAGGTCGCAAAAGTAGCGGTGATGGAGTGTTTATCATAACTGTGTCGATGCACAACACTCGCGACTAGAGGGCCTGTTGCGCCAACAAACATGGAGAGAAAAGTGGTAGCGGCTCCGTAAGTGATCTGGCCTTTTGTACTGACTTGGTGACGTTGCGGTTTCGGGCCCCAGATCAGAAACAGAATAAACAGTGCAACGCAGAGTTGAATAAGATAAAGCGGCAGCTGGATTACTACAAACGAAGCGGCGAATGCGCCGAATATGGCCCCAACGGTGAAACTCCTAACCATACTCCAGTCAATATGCCTGCGCGTCATGATCGCACGGTTGCCGTTTGAGCCTAATTGAACCAGACCATGGACCGGAATGAGCGCAGCCGGGGGTAGAACTGTAGCCAGAATTGCCAACAGAAGAACACCTCCACCAATACCCATGGAGGCCGTGATGAATGATGTTCCCGCTGAGGCAAATGTAAGCAGTAGAACTAATGCAGGGTTATCAAAAATTACCACTATCAGGACTTAGAGTCGGCACTCAGAGTCTGCATTACTTGCTGAGCCCAGCTTAGGCTGTGACGGTATGCAGCTTCGTAATAGGGTTGTTCCAGTAGCAAATCTATCTTGTCAAATTCCCCACTTTCGTAGTTGCAAACCTGTTGTAGAATCTGGCCCAATTGACCTTCATGGTTCAATAATGCTGCTTTGACATCGGCCTGAAGAGGGACCTGATCCAACAGCTCCTGCATCTCCATATCCAGTAACACGTCGAGTTTGGAAAAAAGACCTGCGATAAAATTGTTAATTGGTTGATCGCGACCAAGCATCTCCGCAAGCAGCTCGCACATCCGCCCTCTGACTAACATAGACATAGTCAGCTCTTCCGGTTTGTCCTGTGTATCTGTAACCAGAAACAGGCTGACCCATTTACGGATCTGATCAAAACCAAGCAGACTGATGGCATGGGACAGAGATTCAATTTCTCTGCGCAGGGAGAAGGCAGCTGAATTTACCACTCTGAGAATTCGGTAGGTCAGCAGAGGATCATTAATCACCAGTTGTTCAACAGACTGAGCTGTTGCCTGCGGGTTTTGCAACTCAACCATCATCTGCATAAGCAGAATTTTGCTACTGCCGAGTTTTTTGCCCTTGATCGGTTCCGGTTTGCTGAGGAAATAACCTTGGAACAATGTAAAACCGAGTTCGTGGCACTTACGAAACTCTTCTTGGGTTTCAACTTTGTCTGCAAGTAACTCAAGATGGAATGGACGTAGCTGTTTGGCAATCTCAGCAAGGTGATCCAGCCCTGTGTGCTGGACATCGATTTTTACAATCTGAATATGATTAAGTAGGGGTTCGAATTTAGGTTCAGCTTTATAATCTGAGAGTGCAATCCGGTAACCCAGTTGCGCAAGCTCTTTCACTCGTTCAACAAATTCTGGGGTGATTTCGGAATGGGCCAGAATTTCCAATACAAAGTGTTCTTTAGGCAGTTCTGGAAAATTATCTGCCATGAGGGTTTTATCCGTAAGCTTGATGTAGCAAGGCAGGGAACGGACTTCGCCATCCTGACAGATGCTGGCGTACGTATTAAGAATAACGGACGATGTGGCCAAGTGGTCATTAATGGCCTTAGGTGCCTGTTCATCGCTGTCGCGATAAAGAAGAAGATACGCCACTACATCCTGACTTTTATTGAAAACTGGCTGACGTGCCAGAAGTAAGTCAAGAGAATCGCCGGTATCAATGGCATTTGTCATTCTGAACCTCTCAAAATTACGCAGATGCGGAATTATAACGCGTTTAATGAGCTACTTGTGTAAAAAACCTCTGCTTTTCAGGAAAGAAAGCATGTGCGGTCTGGCTTCTTTTTGCAGCATACCAGAGATCTGCTCACTCCAGGTCATATCCTTTTGTCCACCAGTTCTGCTCTGATAGTAAGCTTTGATTGTTTTATCATATTCCGCAATGATATCTGCGTCGTTTTTGTCTGAATATTTGTCCTGTTTCAGAACAACCTCTAGGGGGAGGCGGGGCTTCACTTCTGGATCCTGGTCAGGATATCCAATGCACATGCCAAACACCGGGTAGGTTAAGTCGGGTAATTCAAGGGCCTGGGATACTAAATCGATTTTATTACGAATCCCGCCAATATAGACCACTCCAAGCCCTTCGGATTCAGCTGCTATAGCAACATTTTGAGCAAACAGAGCGCAATCTACAGTTGCGGTGATAAATTGCTCTGTAAAACCAGACAGCATTTCGGCCTGATGCATTTCGCAGCTGAGTTTATGGCGGTTCATATCTGCGCAGAAGACCAAAAATACAGGGGCAGCTTTGACATATTGTTGGTTGCCTGCCCATTCTGACAGAGCATTTCTGTTGTTTGAATCATTTACCTGAATAACCGTGCATGCTTGAATAAAACTTGAGGTAGCAGCAGACTGTCCCGCAGCGATGCAGGTATTGAGCAGTTCCTGTGTTACAGGTGTTTCCGTAAACTTTCTGATTGAACGGTGAGCTTGTAGCAGATCGATGACTTGATTCATGTTGGTCTTCTATCAGGGGAATTTATAACTGTTTTTTAGCATAGGGATCATAGTAGAAGAAGTGTTTTGGTTTAAATATGATCGAACTCTCTGTTTTTGAATGAACTCTCTTGTTCCGTATCGGTCTATTGCTCCATTCTGGTGAAGGATACTATCTGTGCAGAGTCAGCCCACAACATTACTGATTTTTTGTAAACAACCCAGGCTTTATCATGGCAAACAACGCTTAGCTGCCGTTGTCGGTGCTGACAAGGCCTTAATGATTGCTCAGGCATTGCTAAAGTGTGTTATTGAGGACGCAAAAGCCTGGTCAGGCCCTGTCGTTTTGTCTCCTTCTCATCCGGACCAGCAGGAATGGGCGCAAAGTTTACTGCCGCAAGCCAGCGTAGTTCCTCAACCCGAAGGTAATCTAGGTGAGCGGATCAGAGTAGTTGATTCTCTTCTGCGTAAACGAGGGCATTCCAATATATTGATTATTGGTACAGATGCGCCGGTCTTGTCGAATACACACTTTACAGAAGTTAATCGTTTGCTAAATGAATCGGATGTGGTGATGAGCGCTGCCAGTGATGGTGGCGTAACCATTATGGCAGCCACCCAGCCCTGGCCTGAAATCTCCGACCTGCCCTGGAGTACAGAAAGGCTGAATGAATCACTGTATGACAGGTGTCAGTCTGCGGGTCATAACGTCAGTTACATACGGCCAAGCTACGACATCGATCATGAAAAGGATCTGTACAAGCTGTTGATTGATTTAGAAAATGATCACAGGCCCGCCAGACAAAAATTACTGGCACTGACAAAAGAGATTTTGAATAAGGACGAAAGTTATGCATGAACAGGTACAGGAATATTACGGCAAAGTGCTGGAAGGTTCTGATGATCTGCAAACCAATGCCTGTTGCACCGATACCCAGATGCCGGGGTATTTGAAAAAAGCTTTAAGTAATATTCATGATGAGGTGCTAGCAAGGTATTACGGTTGTGGCTTGGTGAGCCCTCAGGAACTTAAAGGGTGTCGAATTCTTGATCTGGGCAGTGGTTCTGGTCGGGATTGTTATGTTTTGTCTCAATTTGTTGGACCGGTAGGCGCGGTGGTCGGTGTTGATATGACCGACGAGCAGCTTGAAGTCGCTAACCGTCACCTTGATTTTCATGCGCAGAAATTTGGCTACGCTAATGTCGAGTTTAGAAAAGGCTATATTGAAAAGCTGGATGAATTGAAGCTGGAGGAAAACAGCTTTGATGTCATTATTTCCAACTGTGTCATCAACCTTTCACCGGACAAAGAAGCCGTTTTACGTGAAGCTTATCGCCTGTTGAAGCCTGGTGGTGAGATCTACTTTTCTGATGTCTATGCCGATCGCCGAATACCGCAGGAGCTGGTGGATGATCCTGTGCTTTACGGTGAATGCCTGAGTGGGGCGTTGTACTGGAATGATTTTCATAATCTTGCCCGCAAGGTGGGTTTCAGCGACCCCCGTCTGGTTGAAGACAGACCTATCACCATTGATAACCCGGATATTGAATCCCGGGTTGGTCATATTGGTTTTTACTCCGCGACTTATCGGCTGTTCAAAATTGATGGGTTGGAGCCTTTCTGTGAGGACTATGGCCAGGCGGTTATCTACAAGGGCACTGTAGAACATAACCCACGCGATTTTCTTTTGGATAAACATCATCTTATACAAGTAGGAAAGGTCTTTCCTGTGTGTGGCAATACTTATCGTATGTTGAATGAAAGCCGCTTTAGTAACCATTTTGAATTTATAGGCAGTTGGGATCAGCATTACGGTATTTATGACGGCTGTGGAACCTCACTGCCTTTCGATAAGAACCCTACACAGACAAATGATGTCGGTAGTGGCTGTTGTTAGGTGAGAACATAGATGCAACGTATACGTACAGAAAACTGGCACTCTACCCCTGAAGGTGAGCAACGGGGATATATAGATCCTTTTCAATTGAAGGAGTTATGGTTCCATACTGGTACTGCTTGCAACCTGCAGTGCCCGTTTTGCCTTGAAGGTTCTGGCCCGGGAGACAAACGCCTGGAACTTGTAAGGTTTGCTGATGTGAAACCTTACATTGATGAAGCGATGGAACTCGGAGTTGAGCAGTTTTCGTTTACCGGCGGTGAGCCGTTTCTGGCCAAACAGCTGGTGCAAATACTGGGCTACGCTGCGGAGCGCAAACCTTGTCTGGTCCTGACAAACGGAACCGAAGCGATCCAGCAGCGAATGGATGAAGTCGTGACCTTGCTCGATGCTCCCAATCCTGTCAGTTTCAGGGTCAGCATCGATAAACCAACGGCGCAAGAGCATGATTCCGGTCGTGGTGAGGGTAACTTTGATAAAGCTTTGCGGGGGCTCAAAAAACTCCATGATGCTGGCTTTAATGTCTCCGTTGCCCGGCATATGGATAAGGGTGAAAGCCGTCCAGAGATTGAGCAGCAATACCAGGTTTTGTTCGATAGCTATGGTTTGCCTGTAGATCTCAACATGGTGGCGTTTCCTGACTTTGCGACACCAGGGAGTCTGCCTCAGGTTCCTCAGGTGACCACCGCTTGTATGACAACCTACCAAACAGAAGAAAGCAGAAAAGACTTCATGTGTGCTTTCAGCAAGATGGTAGTGAAGAAAAATGGTCAGATGCGGGTGTATGCCTGCACCTTGGTGGACGATGATGAAGAGTATGATCTGGGATCTACTCTGGCACAGAGCTTAGAGGAGCGGGTAAGTATGAAACATCACCGTTGCTACAGTTGTTTCGCCTATGGAGCTTCCTGCAGTGAAGGATAAGCTGGAATCAATGAAAGGTCAGGAGATGAGATGTTAGGAATTATTGGCGGCACTGGTATTTATAATCTGGAAGGGTTGGAGGTCAGCGGTGAATTTGAGCTGGATACCCCTTTCGGGAAACCTTCCGCACCTGTGATCAAAGGGAAAATGGGGGAGCGAGAGTTATTTTTTCTGCCTCGTCATGGCCGTCACCATGAGCTATTGCCTTCGGAAGTGAATTATAAAGCGAATATCTGGGCACTAAAAAAACTAGGGGTTACACAGGTTATTGGTCTTTCAGCTGTAGGAAGCCTGCGTGAGGAGATAAAGCCTGGAGATCTGTCTCTGCCAGATCAGTATTTCGATTTTATAAAAGGCAATCGTGACAAAACATTCTTTGGTAACGGAATAGCGGCTCATGTTTCTACAGCAGAGCCAACCTGTAGTTGTTTGGCGGATGATTTACAGAGTGCTGGAGAATCTCTGGGTATTTCATTACACAGAAATAAAACTTATGGCTGCGTTGATGGGCCACGTCTTGGCACTCGTGCGGAAAGCTTTTTCCTGCGTGGTGCAGCCGGTTGTGATCTGGTGGGTATGACTAATGTGCCGGAAGTCTTTTTGGCTCGCGAAGCGCAGTTGTGTTATTGCACCATAGCGATTTCTACCGATTATGACTGCTGGATGGATGACCCAGCTCACCATGTCAGTGTTGAACAGGTAATCGCTCGTTACGGCGCGAGTCTGGAAAAAGCTAAGCAACTGTTGTTGGCATATATCAAAACGCCTGAGCGGGAGTTTAGTTGCGGCTGCCGTTCAAGTCTTAATGCTGCAGTACTGACACCAGTCAGCGCTTTGGCTGCTGAGCAGAAGGAACTGTTGGACCTGTTAAGTGCATGAGTTAATGCTAACCGTCATTATTCCTGTGGGCCCTGCTGAGAAAGAGGTGCCCAGTGGTTTGTTGCAGGATCTGCAGCTATTGCCTGAAAACTCTGAGGTGATATTTGTAGGTTGTGATCAAGAATCGCAAAGTCAATTTATGGAAAAACTGCCGGCTGCGTTTTTGCAGGTTTATGCTTCACCTGGACGGGCGCAGCAGATGAATCTAGGTGCGGAAGTCGCCAAGGGACGGTTCCTTTGGTTTCTGCATCTGGACAGTCGCTTTAATCTCTCGTTGTTGACAAGCTTAATAGAAAATCTGAATAAATATCCTGAGCGCTTACATTACAGCCTTTTGCAGTTTGTACCCGCAGGGCGTTCCCCTATGCTGCTTAATGCCTATGGAGCAAATCTGCGTTCGAAAATTCTGGGGGTGCCTTTTGGCGATCAGGGATTTGCTCTGCAACGGGAGTTGTTTTTTAAGGTAGGGCAGTATCCGGTTTCAGCTAACTATGGTGAGGACCACTTGTTTGTCTGGCATGCCCGGCAGTATGGTTTAAAACTCTGTTGTAACCCTCACAAGCTTAAAACCAGCGCTCGTAAATACCGGCAGCAAGGATGGATACAATTAACTCTGAAATATCAGTACCTCTGGTTACGACAAGCATTACCGGAGGCACTGAAGCTCATCAAAATCCGTTACTTATCGCCGCGTTGCCAGCGGTGAAATTTCTCAACCCATCTTAAAACAGAGTCTGGAGCATGGGCGCGTTTCCATTCACCGGCAGCGTATTTATTGGCTTCACTCAAAGTTGGGTAGATATGAATGGTGCCGAGGATCTTATTTAGTCCAAGGTTATTTTTCATGGCGGTGACAAATTCAGTAATGAGTTCGCCCGCATGAGGGCCGACAATGGTCGCCCCAAGAATCTTGTCCTTTCCAGGTACGGTCAGCACTTTGACTAATCCATGGTTGTCGCTGTCTGCGATAGCTCGATCAAGCTCTTCAAGGTCAAATGTTGTAACCTCATAAGGGATATCCTGAGCTAGAGCTGCCGTTTCATTAAGACCGACACTGGCAACCTCAGGGTCTGTAAATGTTGCCGCGGGAATAACCGAATAATCCACTTTAAAGCGTTTAAATCTACCAAAGAGAGCATTCACAGCGGCATACCATGCCTGATGCGCTGCGGCATGTGTGAATTGGTAAGGTCCAGCAACATCACCGCAGGCATATATATTCGGATACTTAGTTTGCAGGTATTCGTTAACCTCGACTGTGCCGTCATTATTCAACCCCATATTCAGATTCTCAAGGCCGAACCCAGTAACGTTTGCTTGTCTTCCTGTGGCAACGAGCAACTGATCAAAACCTATTCGAATCTGTTGATCGTTATGAATACATATCAGGTGTTTACCTTCTTCATCGGCCACAAATTCAAGCATCTTATGATGACTTAATATGTTGACGCCTTCTTCTTTAAAGCGATTAGTAACCAGTTCGGAAACGTCTGAGTCCTCTTTGGGTAAAATACGCTCACCACGCAGGACTATCGTTACTTCAGTGCCCAGGCGTGCGAAACTTTGGCTCAACTCGCAACCAATAGGACCACCGCCTAACACCAGTAAGCGTTTTGGCTGTTCCCTTAAAGCCCATAAATTATCAGAGGTGAGAGGGTTCATCGCCTCAATATTTTTAATTGTCGGAATTCTAGGGCGGGCACCGGTAGCAATGACAATGTTACGGGTGGTGATCGTTTTGCCGTTTACACTGACTTCGTAAGGGCTAAGAATCGTGGCCGCCCCTTCAACACAATCCACACCAAGACCTGTGTAGCGCTCAATAGAATCGTGAGGTTCGACCTCTTTTATGACGTTTGAAACTCTCTCCATGACATCTGAAAAACTGAATTCCACCTCACTTTTTGCAATTCCATAATCCGCAGAGCGTTTGTTTTCAGCAATAAAACGTGCAGATCGAATGAGAGCTTTAGAGGGCACACAACCTGTATTGAGGCAGTCGCCTCCCATTTTGTGCTTTTCGATAAGGCTGACTCGGGCTTTTACCGCAGCGGCAATGTATGAGGTTACGAGGCCTGCGGAGCCTGCGCCGATTACCACAAGATTGGTATCAAACTGTTTTGGTTTGTTTATGCCTGCATAGACTTTACGGGCTTTGAGGAGGTCGATTACTTTTTTACCTATGAGCGGTAGCAAACCTAACAGAGTGAAAGAGAGTAGTAATCCAGGTGAGAGTATTCCTGAAAGGTTTTCCAGCTTTCCAAGCTGAGTGCCTGCATTAACATACACAATGGTTCCAGCAAACATGCCTAACTGGCTGATCCAGTAAAATGTCCAGGTTTTAATTGGGGTCAGTCCCATCCCCAAATTAATAACAAAGAATGGGAATACAGGCACTAATCGCAGAGTGAACAGATAAAATGCGCCCTCCTTCTCAATACCCTTATTGATAGAGTCCAGCTGGCGACTAAAACGTTGTTGGATCCAGTCACGTAGCAAAAAGCGTGAAAATAGAAAAGCCAGGGTTGCGCCAATGGTGCTGGCAAAGGAGATGACTATGACTCCAGTACTGAGCCCGAACAATGCTCCGCCTGCCAATGTCATTATGGCGGCACCGGGTAAAGACAGTGCAGTTACCAGCACATAGATGATGAAATAGATGGCTACAGTTTGAACCGGGTTTTCGGCGTAGTATTGCTCGAAGCTAGCCTGATTCTGCTTTATGAATTCCAGGCTCAAAAACTGGCCAAGATCAAAAACAAAAAATGCTGCAATGGATAAAACCAGAAAAAATACTAAGGGGAGCTTTTTCATTTATTGGCCACTTTGTCTGAAACTAAATGATGTATTGTGCACTTAGTCAGGAAAGGTAGCTGAAAAGTTCAATGGAGGGGTGAAAGCCCCTCCATATTCTGAAATATAAAATCTAAACTTTGAAGAAAGCCAGGGAGGATTTGACCTCACCTGCCTGCTCAGCTAAATCAGATGCCGTGGCGGATAGTTCTTCTACCAACGCTGTGTTTTGCTGAGTGGCAGTATCTAGGTCTGACACCGTATTATTAACCCCAACAATGCCTTTAGTCTGCTCTTTTGTGGCAATTGACACTGTATCAACAATATCTTTTACCTCTTTCATACTGTTAATCAGTCCTTCAATCACTTCACCTGAGTGTTGAACTCTTTCGACACCCACGTTAACCCTATGCACGCTGTCGCTTATCAGACTCTTTATATCGCCCGCAGCAGTGGCTGAGCGCTGGGCCAGATTGCGAACTTCACTGGCAACCACAGCGAATCCTTTACCGCTTTCTCCCGCTCTTGCTGCTTCAACTGCTGCATTGAGTGCCAGTAAATTAGTCTGGAAGGCGATTTCGTCAATCACCACAATAATCTGATCAATTTTCGAACTGGATTCCTGAATGGAATCCATGGCTTCAACTACTTTGCTTACAGATTCTTCTCCCGCTTGGGCTGTTAGAGAGGCATCTTCGATAAGTTGAGCTACATTTTCTGCATTGTCAGCCGTTGTTTGCACAGTAGCGGTAATCTCTTCCATGCTGGATGCCGTAGATTCAAGGCTATTTGCCTGGTTCTCGGTTCGTTGTTGAAGCGATAGATTGGCGCTGGCTAATTCAGATGAGCTGATTGATACATTTGCGGATGATTGATTGAGCAGGGATACAACTGAGGTTAATTTCTCGGCCATGTCGTTGGCATCATGACATAACTGCCCGTATACACCCATATATTCTGTTTGAATACGCTGCTTCAGGTTGCCTTGTGACATTTGACTCAGCATGTTCGCCACCTCTCCCAGTGCCGTTTCAGTCACGTCCATCAAAGCATTTAGTTCAGAGGTCAGGCGTGTAAAGAAACCATCATCTTCCTGAAGGTTAATGCGGTTAGTCAGATCACCATTGGCAGCAGCAGATACAAGGTGTTGTATTTGGTCTTCAATATTACGTTCTTGAGTAACATCTTCCCATTCAACGACAAAGCCAATCCGGGAACCATTATCCATGACCGGATTGATCATCAGATTAAGAATGCGGCCGCCAATTGTGATTTGGGTATTTAAGGGGTTCTTCAGAGCGCCAAGCTCTTTTCGTTGCATTTCTGGCTTCGTATGGAACTGGTCAATGTTGCTGCCAATGAGTTTGTCGGGATTAAATCCTGGCAATTCAGACTGTATCGCGTCCTTTGCCCCCTCCATCATGTCCCTTAGAGCCTGGTTATGATAAATGATGTCACAATTAGAATCGGCAACCATAACGTTGGCATTACAAACATCCAGGGCTTGTTTAATACGCCCGCTTTCCTCTGCGAGTTTACTTTCTTCTTTAGCTTTGGCCTGTAACTTAGATATTAACTGGTTGAGAGCGCTATAAGTTTCGCCAATTTCATCCTGATGAATATCTTCCAGGTTCACGGGGTGGATATCGGAATCACTTCGTGTAGCTAACCCCCGGACTGTATCGCGAAGAGTGTTTAAAGGCGTTATGAGAGTTTTTTGTGAGGAGCGCAGAGTAATAAAAATAAAAACAACAAAAATGATGAATGTTACGACAACCGTTAATTGACTTAGGTGAGAGCTATCTACTTCTTTTAGCAGGTCCTTCTCTGTCTGATTGACGACGCGAGAAACAATTTTGTCGACGCTGTTATTGATATTAGCGGCTGCGGTATCAAAGTCTTCCATCATTGCGTTACCACCAGCAGGCCCTTCATCAACATAGGCTCGAGCCATAAATCCCCCCACTTGATAGTAACTATCAAATATAGGAATCAGGTCTTGGTATTCCTGAGTGTGAAGAGGATCAAGTTCAACCATTTTTGCGATTTGCTGTTTGAACATATCGGCATGTTCTTTGGCAACGTCAAAACCATCGTCCAGTCCGTTGAGCCCCCGAGTGGCACTTATGTCGGTAAGCCATTGCTGGACCTGAACTACAGACATTTTTAAATCTTTGGCAGTGAGTAAAAGCGGGATTTCCTGATCGTGTATGATTTCTGATTGCTTCGCTACGCTAGAGGTCTCATAAAATAGAATGCCTGATTGCAATAGTAGTAACCCAGCGAAGATGGCGAGTACCTTTTTAATTTTTGATGCAATGCTCAGGTCCATAGCGATACCTTAGTAAACTGGTTGGTATTTCGATCTAAGGATAATCTAACCTCATCGCTGTTACACTACAATGGCAGTCGCTCAGATATTCAGGTGAATGATAAATTGGTGGGTTGAGGCCGAATGGAACTAAAAGAGATGAAGTGGTTATATGCTCTGAGCGTTGCCTTATTTGATTGTTTTTAGCGCCAGTTTTGCGTATTTGTTGTAAGTCGCTTCAGCATTCACGACAGCGAGAAAGAATCCGTGTTTACCATCTCGAAATCCTTGCCGAAGCAAATAGGTTCTTAGAAAAGCCCAAAGCCCTTTCAATACGGCTTTGCTTATAGAGCACTTTTTACCTTCATTATAAAGTTTCTCAGCACCCAGGCTGGAATAAAGGTTAGCTTTCTCGATAGCTTCATCCAAAGAGTCATAAGTATAATGTAAGAGGGGATGTTTTAGATGCGCTGTGTTACCTGAGCATATTACCCGTTCATGCACCATATCCTCTGTAAAATGTGCGCTATTTCTCCGGAAAAGTCTCAATACATAGTCAGGATACCAGCCGCTATAGCGCATGAAGCGACCACAGAAATTGGAGGACCTTGGCAGGTGATAACCTTCTATGGATTCGGGGTTGTCTATGATGTCTAAAATTTCCTGTTTCGATTCTTCAGTAACTCTCTCATCCGCATCAATGGATAAAACCCAGGGTTGGGTGGCAAGTTCCAAAGCTCTCTGTTTCTGCTTCCCAAAACCGGGCCAATCAGTGATTTTTACCTTGTCTGTATATTCCTGACAGATCGCTACCGTGTTATCAGTGCTGCCGGAATCCAGAATCACAATCTCATCCGCCCAGCTCACTGATTCAAGGCAGGCTCTAATATGATTCTCTTCGTTTTTACAGATTATGATGACGGAGAGCATGAGAGGTCCTTTTGATCAGCCAGCTCCTGATTTCGGATGGAATGATAGAGCAATATTAATAACATGCCATATGTGACTGAGACACTGGTGTGCATCAGTGGCGCTTCTGTCAGGCCTGATACGGCAATAGAGGTTATTGTACAAATGCCTGAAATTGCATAAAACCTTACTGTTTGGTTGGTGCTTTTAAACTTCCTAGCAAAGTGTTGTAGAGGAATAAGGTAAATGAGCAGTATTGCTGCCAAACCTAAGATTCCTTTTTGGACCATCGCATTCAATATCTCATTATGACTAGAGCTGCGGCCGTCTTTCACACCGGTCAAGCGGACCTTGTATTTTTCTTTAAATTGCAGTTTTAAGTTTGCATTCTCTTGATAACTCAACCCAGTTAATGGGCTTTGTTTAAAACCTTCCCAAGCATGTTCCCAGTAAATTAATCTTAGGTTGGTTGAAGTTGAATGTTCCAATTTGCCAAAAAGCTTTAATTCCTTGATGGTTGAGTTCACTCGGCTACTGACTGTTTTTGATGTGTTATAGCTTATGAAAACAGTAATACAAACAGCTATGAGGCCAAAGATAACTATTTTGTAGCATTTATTAGAGGATAGTAATTTCAAAAAAATGAAGCCAGCTAGAACAGTCGCTAACCAAGCGCCCCTTGTTCCTGTTTGGAGCAGTGCAGCGGCTCCTGTAATCACAGAGATAATGGCTATGAATTGCCATGTTTTATTTCGTTCAACGATTGAAGCCGCTAGGCAAACGAAAATTAACATCGATAAAGTGTAAGCTGATTCTAAAATGCCGATTCCTAAATTAACTCTGTATGTCTTAGTCGTGAAAACTTCGTATACCGCGACGATAAAGGCGGTCAGGCAAGCAAGCATGGCGCTCCTGAAGACCCATTTACCATTGATGGGTATTCTATATAACGCTAAAAAAACAATTGCGATAATCAAAAATCTGGATGGTGCATCCAATGCCTCACCTTCTCCACTCTTAACGGCTAGTGGTATAGCTGCTAAGAATATGAAAACCAGTGCAAAAAATAATTTTTTATCGAGGTTTTGAAAGCTCTGTTTTGAGAAAGCTAACGGTATGCTTATAAGAAACAAAAACAACAAAGGACCTTGGCCTCCATGGGGAATGCCAGGTGAAAAATAAATAGTAGCGTAAGCCAGACTGACAAATACAAAGGTAAAAATTGTAGCTAGCTTATTGTCATTATGGGCGTTTAGATCAACCATCGTATGACTTCACAATTTTTTGATATAGATTGATATGCTGTAAGGCGAGTGAACCCCAAGTG
The DNA here is from genome assembly GCA_050633685.1 of Neptuniibacter sp. Lineage (GTDB taxonomy): Bacteria > Pseudomonadota > Gammaproteobacteria > Pseudomonadales > Balneatricaceae > Neptuniibacter. Next base: position 93,751 of record JBOEHA010000005.1, read on the forward strand.
AGATTAAGCTTTTTTAATTTCTTTAAACTCATTACAACAGATATATTCTCGGTCCATGGTTTTACTATGTCAATTGGCAAAGCAAGTCCCATATCTTTATCAATCAATGGGGCAACACCGCAATTTTCAGAGATTAAAACAGGCACTCCTGCACCGTTAGCCTCAGCGATCACCATGCCAAATGGTTCTTTTCTGGCCGGGTGGATAAGAAGATCAATTCTTGCTAATACGTCTTCCGTTTTGGCCCAGCCTAGAAGTTCATAATTATGTTCGGGCCAGCTAGCAAACAGGTGAGCAATATCATCAGGAGAAGGGCCTGCAACAAGTAGTTTTAGCTTTGGGTTTTGCTGTCGCGCATGTTCAACGGCTTGAACAGCAATATCTAAACCTTTGCGCTTCCACTCCCTACCGATAAACCCAATGGTATTACCATCGCTAGTAGACGTCAGATTATAAAAAGACGGGTCGACACCAGGATAGGCAGGTTCACAAAGCTTGTGCTTTGCTTCCGGGTAAAAAGCAGCTAACTGTTCAGAGATTAACAGTGAATTTGGTAGTACATATTGCACCTGGTCTGCGCATATCTCTCGGCGTTCCAGATAGGACCATGTTTGTAATCTGGGAGAAAGGTAGTCCAGCAAGGATTTTTTGCGGTCACCGATTGGCGGGCCATGAAATGTGGTCACATGATGGCATGCGGTTCTTTCATGGCTATGTATCACCCAGTTTTTCGTATCAATCTCATTAATGCATTGGCTTACACGATTTGAGAAACGCAGCATGGCTAACCAACGTGGCTTTTGCCTCACAGTTCCCAGCTCTATGATTTCTATAGAAGGGTGGGCATCATCAAACTGCTTCTCGCAGATAATCTTTACCGCCTGCCCTTGTTTTGCCAGAGCGTTGGTTAATTCCCAGACATATCTTTCCATTCCGCCGACGTGGCCATAGCGGCGTACGATATGAATTGAAGATGTGATCTCTGGCATAGGGTTAGGCTTTATGCTGGTTGTCAGATTTTTTGAGGTCGGTGTAATGCTTTTTGCTGATCTCAACACTCAATAGGTCTTCAATTTTTAGTTTTAATCTGACCTTCTTATCGCGTTTTGATAACTTGTAATTCGGATCAGGGGTGAAATCCCATTCCGCTTCGTTTTCCAGCCAGTCTTGCATGATCGCAGGGTGCTTGCCTTTAAAGGGGCGAAGCACAGCGGAGTCAATATCGCCATAACCTGGGAAAGGTGCAGGTTTGTGATCCCAGTATCTGGAAACCTGATTAATTTTCTCCTGCATTTTGCTAACGTTTCTGACATGACCGTAGTGGTAAACATTACCTCCAGCGTGGACTGCCTTGGGGTATCGGCCTTGTTTGTTTTTATCCAAAACTACGAAAAACAAACCGTCGGGTGCGATGCTGCGGATCGAATTCCGGATTATTCGTGGGGCTCTGCGGTAACCGGAAATGCCAACCTGATCAGGACGGCCATAGAAATGATAAAAATCGAAGTAAAACGCTTCCACTTCAGGGTCATCAAGGAACTTTTCCATATTGCCTCGGATCGTCGATAGTTCATCCTCGTGGAGGACTTCATCCCCTTCGATATAAAGAGCCCAATCACCTGTACAGTTAAAGTGTGCGATCATTTTCTGCTGACCGTAAACGTAACCGCGATCCTGCATTTTATCATTCCATGTAGTGTGAATGATGCGGATCTTCGGGTCGTTGATCTCTTTAAGAAGCGCTTCTGTATTATCATCACAGTTGCCAAGCGCAATGATGAATTCATCGCAAATGGGCAGAGCAGAGCGAATACTTTCCACAAAGGGGTATCCAAGGGTGGCACCGTTTTTTAAGAAGGTAAATCCACTGACTTTCACGCTGTGCTCCTGTCGCCTAACAGTTATTTGCTTTGTACAGAGCCTGATCACTTTCAGGTTGAGTTTTAAATCGTTTATGCACCCACATATATTGTGTCGGTGCTTTGCGTACGCCCGCTTCGATTGCCCGGTTCATAATTTCCGCGTCTTCCAGTTCGTCCCCGCTGGGGAAACCTTCTACTTCGGCAATTTCAACAATGTAGCCCGAATCATCTTCTTTACGGCGTTGATAGAGTGCCAGAATTGGAGAATTGTTGAAACGCACCATTTTGGTAGTCGCCGTTACTGTGGCTGCGGTTTTACCGAAAAAGGGTACGAAAACAGAATTCTTTCGGCCTAAATCTTGGTCCGGGCCATACCATACAACCTGATTTTTTTTGAGTAACCGGACTAGCTCGCGAAGCTTCTTGCGTTCTATAGGTGTGCTAAAATTATCCCTTCCAGAAAAGATGATTTTTTCCATCAAAGGGTTGTTATGTTCGCGATACATTGAGACTAGTGGGGCTCCATGAAATGAAAACAATAACCCACCTAAATCAAGATGAGAGTAGTGAGCACCTAGAAGAATGATTCCACGGTTTTCCTTCAGAGCATCATCGATAAGATTAAAGCCTAAAAACTCAGTACGCTGTTTCAGTTTTTTCCTGTTTCCCCAATAGGCCCATGCCGTTTCGATAACACCAATACCATTGTTTAAAAAAACATCTTTTACAAACTGAGCTTGTTCCTCTTCCGTGAGTTCGGGAAAGCAATGCTTAATGTTGGCTTCAGTTACACGCCGACGTTTCGAGATGAGGTAATAAAGAATAAAACCGATTGCGCGCCCAAGACTAAGTCCTGCTTTAAACGGCAGAGTTGCAATAAGACGCAGCAGAGCAATACCGAACCATGTGGGCCAGTACTTTGGGTAGTAAAATTCTTTGTTGAGGTTCACTAAGGATATCGCAGTAACTAATTGTCAGCGGGTGATTATACCTATCAACTCTAATATCAGCTAGCTAAGCGGTTGGGGCATTGCTTAGAGCAGGTTACAATAGCAGCTTAATGTATACATGAAGATTCTTAGATGAACGAACAGGCCTCAAATTCTGGCACTGGAATTAATATTTACCTGCGGTTGCTGACCTATGTAAAGCCATACTGGGTTGCGTTTCTGATAGGTATTATCGGATTTATAATTTATGCGTCTACCCAGACCGGTTTTGCCGCATTAATGGAATATCTGGTTGATGCGATCGGTGAAAAAAAGGAAGACGCATATATATATGGTCCCTTGGCCTTAATGGCGATTGCGTTTTTTCGCGGCTTGGGCACGTTTACCGGTAATTATTTTACTGCCTATGTCGCACGTAATGTGGTGCATCAGTTGCGTATTGTCATGTTTGAACGTCTTCTGCTGGTGCCTTATCAGTATTATCACGATACCGCTTCAGGCCATATCCTTTCCAAAATATCCTATAACGTTGAGCAGGTCACAACGGCTGCAACGGATTCATTAAAAATCGCTGTCAGGGAAGGCGCAACGGTTATTGGCCTGCTGACCTACTTGCTTTATCTGAATTGGCAACTGACTCTGATCTTTGCCGCAGTATCGCCCATCATTGCGTTGGTTGTTGTTGTTGCGTCCAAACGCTTTCGTCGTCTGGGGCACCGGATTCAGGACTCCATGGGGGAGGTAACCCATGTGGCTTCCGAAAATGTACAGGCGGTGCAGGTTGTAAGAGTTTTTGGCGGTGGCGAGACTGAGCGGAAACGTTTTTTTGAGGCAAGTTTGTCTAACAAAAAACAAAGCCTGAAAATGGCGGCGACTGAAGCGCTGAGCACCCCAATTGTTCAGATGATAGTTTCCGGCGCACTTGCCTTACTCATTTTCTTTGCGCTCCATCCTATGATGAACACCGGTATGAGTGCGGGTGAATTTATCGCATTTATTACGGCTGCTGGTTTAATCGCAAAACCTTTAAGGTCTCTGACTGAAGTTAACGGAGCTATACAGCGGGGTATTGCAGCGGCTCAAAGTATTTTTGAACTGATTGATGAACCAGTGGAAGAGAATACTGGAACTCTGGCTGCGACAGCGTTAACCGGCAAGATTGAGATCAAAGATCTGGAGTTTTCCTATATCACGGGCAAGCCTGTGATACAGGGTATGAACCTTAATATTGAGCCCGGACAAACCATCGCTTTAGTGGGTAAGTCGGGAAGTGGTAAATCGACACTGGCTAATTTGTTACCTCGTTTTTATGAGCCGCAAGCCGGGAAAATTCTACTTGATGGTCACTCGATTCGTGATTATGAACTGAATGGCTTACGGGATCAGATAGCTTTAGTGACTCAGAATGTGGTGCTGTTTGCCGGGACCATCCGTGACAATATTGCCTACGGAGCTATGCAGCCCCATACCGAGGAAGCGATCTTAGCCGCAGCAGAAGCCGCGCATGTTATGGAGTTTGTTTCAAGATTGCCGGATGGTCTGGATACTGAAATTGGTGAGAAGGGAACCAAGCTTTCTGGTGGGCAAAGGCAACGCATCGCTATAGCAAGGGCGATTCTGAAAAATGCCCCCGTGCTGATCCTGGATGAAGCCACATCTGCATTGGATACTGAGTCAGAAAGGCACATTCAGGAAGCGATGGAAAATGTCATGCAAGGAAGAACTACTTTGGTGATTGCGCATCGCCTCTCCACGATTGAATCTGCGGATCAGATTGTCGTGATGGATCAGGGCCGGATTATGGAACAAGGCCGTCATGCAGAGTTGTTGCAAAAGGGTGGAGCCTATTCCGCACTCTATAATATGCAGTTCAGCGAAACAGATGAAATATCACCTTCAGAAGATCAGATACAGGAGCCAGTAAAATGAAGATCAATATGCCGCGCTTTGATAAAGCACAGGTGTTAGTTGTTGGTGATCTGATGCTGGATCGATACTGGCATGGTCCGACATCAAGAATTTCCCCTGAAGCACCTGTGCCTGTTGTTAAAGTTGATCAGCAAGAAGACCGTCCTGGTGGTGCGGCGAACGTGGCTTTAAATGTCACGGCTTTAGGCGCAGGTATCTCTCTGGTTGGTTTGATCGGCGAAGATGATGCTGGCAAGGCTCTGGAAAAGCAGCTGGCATCAGCGCGGGTGAATTGTGCCTTTTCCCATACTGATCAGGAACCTACGATCACCAAGTTGAGAGTGATCAGCCGCCAGCAGCAACTCATCCGTCTGGATTTTGAAGAGTCTTTTTCTCACGACTATAGCTCCCGTGTTTTGGAAACAACGACACCTCTACTCGCAAATGTGGGGGTATTGGTATTGTCTGATTATGGTAAGGGTACGCTCAGTGATTGTCAGGGCCTGATTCAACAGGCTAAAGAGCAGAATGTCCCTGTTCTGGTGGATCCGAAAGGTACAGACTTTAATCGTTATCGTGGTGCGACCTTGCTGACGCCAAACCTTTCTGAGTTTGAAGCGATTGTCGGCGCATGCAGCAGTGAAGAAGAGCTGGTTTCCAAAGGTAAGAAGCTTGCAGCAGAATTAGATCTGGATGCGCTGCTAGTAACCCGAAGTGAACAGGGTATGACTCTTATTCAGCCAAACTGTGAAGAATTGCACTTCCCGGCAAGGGCACGGGAGGTATTTGATGTTACTGGGGCAGGTGATACAGTGATTTCTACCCTGGCATCGGCCCTGGCGGCTGGCGAGGATCTCGCGAATGCGGTTGCACTATCCAACATTGCAGCGAGTATTGTGGTCGGCAAATTAGGTACAGCCGCGATCAGTGCACCTGAATTGCGCCGTGAAGTCAGTAAAGAGCAAGGCGCTGAACGCGGAGTCGTGACCGAAGAACAGTTGTTGATCGCGCTTGCTGATGCCCGCGCTGCTGGTGAATCCATCGTCTTCACTAATGGTTGTTTTGATATTCTGCATGCCGGACATGTGGGTTATCTGGAACAAGCTCGGGCACAGGGTGACCGCTTGGTGCTGGCGATTAACAGTGATGAATCGGTAAGCCGTCTTAAAGGTCCGGGCCGTCCTATTAATCCGGTTGAAAGGCGTATGGCTGTACTTTCAGGGCTGGAAGCCGTGGACTGGGTTCTTTACTTCAGTGAAGATACGCCGGAACGTCTGCTTGAACAGATTCGCCCTGACATACTGGTTAAGGGTGGCGATTATGGTATCGAAGGTGTCGTCGGCGGTGAGTTTGTCAGCAGTTATGGCGGCGAAGTTAAGGTCCTTTCTTTTCTGGATAACTGCTCGACGACTGCCATAGTAGAGAAAATTCAGAGTAAAGAAGAGTAACGTATTTGTTACTCTGACTACGTTTTCAGCATTAAAAACTTTTCAGCATTAAAAACTAAGGTTTACAGAGATGTAAGCCTTTTTATCTTCGCGAAATGTAGGTTTGTAGTAACGGTCCTGCCAACGATAGTATTGATCGCCGTTATATATTAAGACATGACTACCCGCAGGTAATACATAAACTACTTCAGGTTTGAAGTTGCGCTTATGTTTCTTTGGGGCCCAATAGATATGTTTTTTTCTGAGATTGTGAGAGTAGTCCGGGAAACGGTTAAAAATCGGGTTCTGCTTATAGCGCTTGTATGAATGGAAAATGTAATCGCTATTGCTGGGTGTGTGGCTCTCACGGAACTTCATGGGGTCGGCGGAAATACCTGAGGTATATGTCAGTCCCAATATCATTAGCGTGACCAGCAGGCCTCTTGAAAACTGAATCATCTCAGTTCTCCTCTGATTCGTTTTCCCCGCATTTAGGTAGCCAGTTTCAGCAGGGTATAAGGATCATTATAGGTCTGTGACCTGAATCGAGCCTGAAAGTTTTCAGGGTATTTTGTGGATTTAATAACCCATCTAGAGTTGTGCGATGACTTCTTCAGCTCGCTTTATATTGCTTTTCAGGTGCTTTGGGTTGATGGTGCCTACAATGGCAGAGGTAACTCCTGGATGACCGAAAATAAATTCGAAGCTGGCTTTAACCGGGTCCACATCGGCATCTTTACAGAGATGCCCAGAGGCCAGCGCTTTTTTGAGTAAAATTGCCTTTTTATTTTTTTCGGCGTAATCCAGAACGGCCTTTTCACCTTGATGCTCAAGGTTATAAGTCACCATCGCGCAGTCTGATTGTTCCAGAGCAAGTAATCCGCCTTCTACGGTTTTGGTGGACATGCCAGTTGCCCGTATCTTTCCCTGTTTCTTGAGATCTTCCAATAGCTCAAGAATGCCGTAGCGCTGAATGATCTCAACGTCATTACCGTCCGAATGTATCAACAGCATGTCGATATAATCCGTTTTCAGTCGTTGCAGGCTACGTTCTACACTATAACGGACATGTTCAGGAGTGAAGTTAAAGCTGGATTCGCCGGTATCATTGTTAAACTCTTCACCCACCTTGGAGCAGATAACCCAATCCTGACGTTGGCCCTGTAATAATACTCCCAGACGTTCCTCACTGTTGCCATATGCGGGGGCTGTGTCGATCAGATTGATACCCAGATCTTTAGCTAGTGTAATCAGGTTGCCCGCTTCCAGATCGTTGGGGATCTTAAATCCGGATGGGTATTTAACCCCTTTATCGCGTCCGAGTTTGACCGTGCCTAAACCTATAGGTGAGATTTTAATCCCAGTATCTGCAACCTGACGTAAGATCAAAACATAGTCTCCCACAGAGGTTGTGCTGTTTCTGGTTTAGGTAAAATACTCAAAGCACTTAAGTCAGGCTTCTCATTGAGTCCTGAGCACAATGGTAGAACCTGATCCGACAGGTCTGGTGATAGCGCTAGTTTGGTCGGCCAGGCGATAGTGCAGTTTCCCACTTGTTGTGCAAAAGCAGAATCAGGTCTAATCAGAGAGGATTGCATCGGTTCTGCACGGTCGACATGAAAGGTTTGCCATTCCGCATTTGTTAGATCAATCCACGGAAGTAATCCAGACAAGGCTTTTTGTGCAAAGCGGATCTGGTCTTCTTTAGAACGATTCACACCGGTTTCGGCAACGTCGCCTCCCAGATACCAAATTTGTTTTCCGTCATCGCAAGGGTGGGTGGTAATTGTGGCGACTGGCTTGCTTCCTGTACCAATGCAATGGGCAAACGTAGGCAGGTGTAGGTTATGTTTAACCATTACCATGTGTAGTGGTCGGCGCTGCATTTTGGGCTCGCTGATCTGGAGCTTTTCAGCCAGAGTTTCAAAACCTTCACCCGGAGTCATGACAATCTGCGAAGGTTCCAGTCGCAGGTTAAATTCCGGGAACTGGAGAGATTGAATGTTGGCATCGTTAACATCGATCTCTGCGTCTAAAATATCAGCCTGGAAAATGCGCTCATCCACAGGTTTTCTTAACGCATTGATCAGGGTTGGCACATGCAGAACCAGTTCATTGAGGCGGTAGAGTGAGCCTTTGAATGCTTTATCAGTAAATACAGCGGGTCGTTCCGCTTTGGCAACCTCTTCAACCCGGCCCCTGAATGCTTTAGTGGCAAAGAATGTGGTCATCTTTGAGCCCAGAGAGCCTTTTGACCACATGTAGTGGGCTTCAGACAGGATCTCTGTGTCGGTTAGGTCAATTTCGCCATTGCCTTCAAGGCAATCGCGCCATCGTTGGGGCATCTCTTTAATCGTATTGGATGCCTGAGTCAGAACGCCATTCAGGGCGTATTTAGTACCGCCATGAATAATGCCCTGGGAGCGAATGGTCTGGCCTCCGCCTAAGGTATCTTTCTCTAGCAGAATTGCGTTCAGACCTTGCTTAATTGCACGATTAAGCAACCAGAGGCCAGCCACGCCGCCACCAACGATGAGCAGATCAATCTTTACAGTCTTCATAGGGCTGCATTATAAGCCTGGGGGCTACCATGAACCAGTGATATACTGCGCTCTTCAAAGTTTTGCTGATTTCTGGTTTATGAATCGTCCGTTATATACCGCTCTGTTTTATCTTTCTCTGCCCGTTATCTTGCTGCGTTTATGGTGGCGCGGGATGAAAGCCCCTGCCTATAGGCAGCGCTGGCAAGAGCGTTTAGGCATGTTCAATGCTCCTCCTTTGGGTAAACCTTTATGGATTCATGCAGTATCCGTTGGTGAGACCCTGGCGATAGTGCCGCTTGTGAAGCTTATTCAGGCTCGACATCCAGAATTGCCGATTGTAATGACCACTATGACGCCCACAGGTGCGGAGCGTGTCGAGGCTACTTTTGGTGATGCGGTGACACACCTTTACTGCCCCTATGACCTGCCTTGTGCACTTAAGCGCTTTATGAAAAAAGTGAATCCCAGAGCCTGTGTGATTGTAGAAACGGAGCTTTGGCCAAACCTTGTGAATAGCTGTCATGAGCAGAATGTTCCTGTACTGGTGGCGAATGCGCGTTTGTCTGAAAGGTCCGCTAAAGGATATGCCCGTTTCGGTAAAATGGCAGAACAGATGCTCAAACAGATCACCAAAGTGGCGGTTCAGAACACAACTGATGGTCAGCGTTTTCTGGATCTGGGACTACCCGCCGCAGCGTTGGACGTTACCGGTTCCATTAAATTTGATGTCAGTGCTCCTGAAGGCAGTGAAAGGTTAGCACTGGCTTTACGGCAACTCTGGGGTGACGAAAGGCCTGTATTGATTGGCGCGAGTACTCATGATGGTGAAGAAGCTGCTCTTCTGGAACTTTTTCAAAGCCTGCAAGCTAAGTATCCTGAATTGATTCTTGTGCTGGTGCCGCGTCATCCAGAACGTTTTGATGCGGTAGCTGAAATGGTCAAAGCAAGCGGACTTAAGCTGGCAAGAAGGAGTTTAGGGCAGCAGCCCGGAGAGCAAACCCAGGTTTATTTAGGCGATACCATGGGGGAGTTAATGAAACTTCTGGCTGCGGCAGATATCGCTTTTGTCGGCGGTAGCCTGATTGAGCGTGGTGGGCATAATCCATTGGAGCCTGCGGTACTGGGTAAGCCTGTGATCATGGGACCGCATTATTTCAATTTTCAGTTAATCTGTGACTCTTTGCATAAGGCTGGGGGGCTGTCGGTAGTGAAATCATCGGATCAACTGCTTACGACGGTAGATCAACTGTTGAGCTCTTCAGAGCAAGCTCAGACGCAGGGCAAGAAAGGTTATGCGTTTGTTAAGGAAAATCAGGGCGCACTGGAAAAATTATACGCCCTGACTGATTCGGTGTGCCTTAAGCGCTAGCGCGGTTATCCATCTCTTCGCATAGCCAGTGACCTACAAAAATGTGAGCTTCCTGTATTCGTGCAGTTTCGTCTGAAGGAACGCGGATCAGGTGATCGGCGATAGTATTCAATTTGCCACCATGGGAACCGGTCCAAGCCCAGGTAGTGCAGCCAATCTCTTTTGCGGCTTGAATTGCATCAATCACATTTCCGCTGTTACCCGATGTGGAGATGCCGATAATCAAATCTTCAGGTTTTGCTAACGCCTGAATCTGACGTGTGAATACAGAATCAAAACTGTAGTCATTACTGTGGGCCGTCAGAATTGATGTGTCTACTGTCAGGGAGATAGCTGCTAGTGGGCTACGTTCTGCCTTATATCTGACAACAAATTCAGCAGCCAGGTGTTGGCTGTCGGCGGCGCTGCCACCATTACCCATAAAGATCAGCTTACCACCCTTGGCGAAACACTGTTCGATCTGGTCAACGAGTTTGCTTACCTCACCTTCCAATGCTGGGAGTTGATTAAACGTATCAAAGTGGCGCTGTAGTGCATTTGTGAAAGACATATCAGATACCTGTCAGGTCAAACTCAAGCGTTTCACCTGCCTGCTCAGAAAACGCTTTGGCAAAGAATTGATCAAGCGGTTCTGCAGTGCTATCCAGAACCCATTGTTCCTGTTTGGCGTCATAATCAAAGTGGAACCCGCCACCTTTTGTCGCTAGCCAGAGTTGTTTAACCGGCGCTTGCCTTGTGAAAATCAACTGAGAACGGTTTTCACAGATGATGGTGAGAATACCGCCGCCTAACTGAACATCAATATCTGTTTCTGCGTCATCGAGGATCTCCTCGATTCGATCCAGCGTTGCATCTACTTGATCGTTGAATTCACTCTCAGTCATCTATTACTCCGGCTTGTTCGCCACTATCCAAATGTATCTGGCGCAAGAGTATATCAAGCTCTGTGCTTAAAGGTATAACCTGGATTTTTAACACAAGAGTTGTGAATCGAATAACACTATTCAAATTAGGGATTTGGTAAGTCCAGAAATTCCAATCCCTTCGTTAAAAATCCGGGTATAATCGACCGAATTAATGACCTTAAAGAGAACGTCGCTGTGCACACAGAAAAAAAATACCTTGGTTTAGCTCTGTTGTTCAGTTTGCTGTTGATGGGTGGTTGTGGCCAGAAAGGCCCCTTGTACCTGCCGGACGGCGACAATCAGAAACAAACACAGCAGAAGTAAGTTTAGAGACAGTTAATGGATACATTTGAATACCGCAACGGGCAGCTGTGCTGTGAAGAGGTAGCACTGACCCGGATTGCTGAAGAGTTTGGTACGCCCACTTATGTTTATTCCCGGGACGCTCTTGAGAGAGCTTACCTGGCTTATGCTGAAGCACTGGAAGGCCAGGACGCGTTAGTGTGTTATGCCGTAAAAGCTAATTCCAATCTGGCCGTTCTGAATGTGTTGGCTCGATTGGGCGCTGGCTTTGATATCGTCTCAGTGGGTGAACTTGAGCGAGTTCTGCGAGCGGGTGGCGATGCAGCTAAAGTTGTTTTCTCTGGTGTAGGTAAACAACCCCATGAGATCAGCAAAGCGCTGGAAGTGGGTATCCGTTGTTTCAATATTGAATCTGAAGCTGAACTTGAGCGTGTAAATGCTGTGGCTGCCGAAGAAGGTAAAGTCGCAGCGATTTCTTTCCGCGTGAATCCGGATGTGGATGCGGGTACTCATCCATATATCTCAACAGGGATGAAAGAGAACAAGTTCGGTATTGATATTGATGATGCAGTTCGGATTTATCAGCGTGCGGCGGAGATGCAAGCAGTCGAAATTGTAGGCATGGACTGCCACATTGGTAGCCAGCTTACAGAAGTGGCGCCATTTCTTGATGCGCTGGACCGTGTATTGGTGCTGGTGGATAAGTTGGCAGATAACGGCATTACTATTAAGCATCTTGATCTTGGTGGTGGGCTGGGTGTTTGTTACACCGATGAGGTTCCGCCAACGCCGCAGGAATATATCTCTGAAGTATTGAAGAAAATTTCAGGCCGAGATCTGGAACTGATTTTTGAACCGGGTCGTTCTATCGCCGCTAATGCGGGTGTGATGCTGACCCGTGTAGAATTCCTGAAGCCAACCGGTGAGAAAAACTTTGCCATTATCGATGGCGCAATGAATGATTTGATCCGCCCGTCCCTGTACAGCGCCTATCAGGAAATTGTTCCGGTAATGCTGCGTGAAACCGGCGAAGAGAAAAACTGGGATCTGGTAGGCCCTGTTTGTGAAACCGGCGATTTCCTGGGTAAAGATCGTCAGATGAATCTGGAACCAGGTGACCTGTTAGCGGTATGTTCTGCGGGCGCATATGGTTTTGTAATGGCTTCCAACTATAACAGCCGGGGCCGCCCAGCAGAGGTGATGGTGGATGACAATCAGTACCACCTGATCCGCAAGCGCGAATCATTGAGCGATCTGGTTAAAGGCGAGCAATTGCTGCCTAAAGATCGTTAAGGCAGGCTTTCGTATGTTAGTTCGTTTTACCAAAATGCATGGTCTGGGTAACGATTTTATGGTTCTGGATCTGGTGACCCAGAAAGTCAAAATCACCCCGAAACTGGTGAAAAAGCTTGGGGACCGGAATTTTGGAGTAGGTTTCGATCAGCTACTGCTGGTTGAGCCGCCGACAGAACCCGATGTAGATTTCCGCTACCGGATCTTCAATCAGGATGGTTCTGAAGTTGAAAATTGCGGCAATGGTGCTCGCTGCTTTGCTAAGTTTGTACGAGATAAGCGTTTAACCGGCAAAGATGAAGTAACTGTTCAGACTGCTTGCGGAAGAGCCGTTCTAAAAATTCACGAAGACAAACGTGTACTGGTGGATATGGGTGAACCGATCCTGTCTCCTGAGAAAATACCGTTTCAAGCGCCACAGCAAGCATCGACTTACACTGTTTCAGTGAATGCCGATGGCAACACTCAATCGGTGGAGCTCAGCGCAGTCTCGATGGGGAATCCTCATGGGGTCTTGTTGGTGAACAATACAGAACATGCGCCTGTGAAAACTCTGGGCGCGGCTCTGGAATCTCATTCCTGTTTTCCTGCCAAAGCGAATATTGGATTTATGCAGATTCTGTCGAGAACAGAAGTTAACCTGCGTGTTTTCGAACGTGGAGTTGGGGAAACTCTGGCTTGTGGAACTGGCGCTTGCGCCGCAGTTGTGGCCGGGAAACTCAGAGGCCAACTGGATATGCCGGTGACAGTGCATCTACCAGGTGGTGATTTAGAGATCGATTGGCAGGGGCCGGGGCATTCGGTCATCATGACGGGGCCTGCTACCACGGTTTATGAAGGACAGATTTTTGTATGACAGATTTAAACCTGACAGATGCTGATGTTTCTGAATTTTTACTTCAGAATCCAGACTTTTTTACTCGCAACAGTAAGTTGCTTGAAAAACTAACGGTTCCTCATGAAACAGGCAAAGCCGTTTCACTCATTGAGCGCCAGACTACGGTTCTCAGAGAAAAAAATCAGAATCTGACTACACATTTGTCTGATCTGATCGATATCGCACGTCATAATGATGTCCAGTTCGATAAAACCAAGCGTATGGTTTTGACATTACTGGAAGCAGAAACGCTGGATGATATCGCAGTCGCGATTGATGAAAGCCTGTGTGAAGATTTTCAGAGTGACAAAACAGCTCTGATTTTGTTTACAGATAAGCAGTTAAATGTGAATAACCTTAGCTTAGTGAGTAAGGATGAAACAGCAGCCATTACAAATTTGATATCTACAAACCTTCCTAGCTGTGGGCAGTTGAGCGAAACTGAAAATAGATTCATATTTAAGGATGATGCGATCAAGGTTCAGTCCTGTGCAGTGGTGCCATTGGTCCAGGGTGAAACGCTGGGCTTATTGGCGATTGGCAGTTTTGATCCTAATTATTTCAGCAGCAGTCAGGGTACCGTATTACTCAGTTATGTGGGTGAGGTATTGAGTCGGGTTGCCAGTCGTATCCTTCATCAGCAGGAACACTAGTCCTACATTTCGGGAGAGTCAGGTGAAAGAGACACTGGTTGAGCAGTTCCTTCACTATCTGGCGACAGAACGTCAGCTCTCCGCTAATACTCTCGATAATTACAGCCGCGATCTTGAGAAAATACTTACTTTTTCGGAAGAGCATAGCCTTTCCTCCTGGCAAGCAGTAGAAACAAAGCATGTCCGTCAGTTTGTTGCTCAGTTGCATCGCAAAGGTCTGTCAGGTTCAAGTATTCAGCGCACACTTTCCGCCATCCGGAGTTTTTTTCGTTATTTGTGTCGTGAACAAATTCTGGAAAATAATCCTGCTGATGCTGTTCAGGCGCCAAAAGCACCCCGGAAATTACCCGATACACTGGATGCTGATCAGATCGGCCAGTTGTTAGAGGTGCCAGTGACCGATGCAGTCTCTGCTCGTGATGCGGCAATGATGGAGCTGGTTTATTCGTCAGGCTTACGTATCTCAGAACTGATAGGTTTGGACCTGCATGACCTTGATCTGGCAGATCATAGTTTGAGAGTTACCGGAAAGGGTAATAAAACTCGTTTGCTGCCGATTGGGCGTAAAGCGCTGGCGGCTATAGATACATGGCTGGAATATCGTCACGCGCTAGCCTCGTTTGATGAGCAGGCGTTGTTCGTCAGTAAGCGGGGTACGAGAGTGTCTGTCCGCAACGCACAGCAGCGTATGGATCATTGGGGTAAAGCTCTTGGTGTTCAGGGTAAGGTGCATCCTCACCGCTTACGACATAGCTTTGCCAGCCATATGCTGGAATCCAGTGGTGACCTCCGTGTGGTGCAGGAACTGTTAGGCCACGAAGACATATCGACAACACAAATCTATACCCATCTGGATTTTCAGCATCTGATGCAGGTTTATGAAGGTGCTCATCCCCGGGCGCGAAGGAAATCGAAAAAATGATTCGTTGCATTACCTTTGATCTTGATGACACGCTCTGGGCTGTTGACCCGGTAATTAAACATGCCAATCAAAGCATGTTTGACTGGCTGGAGCAGTATGCCCCTGAGTTTACCCGCTGCTATCAATTACAGGATCTTATACATCTGCGTGAGAAAGTGTTGGAGCAGGAGCCAGGCATTGCTCATAGCGTTACCCGGATCAGGGTTGCACAGTTGAAATATGGCATGGAACAAGCGGGCTACTCGGGAGATGTCTTAGAGGAGCTGACCCAGAAGGCATTTGAGGTCTTTTTGCACGCTCGTCAGCAAGTGGAATTCTTCGAGCATGCAAGAGAGATGTTGGCAGAGCTTAAACAGCAAGGTTATATCACTGGCGCGCTGACTAATGGTAATGCGGATATTCACAAAGTGGGCTTGTCTGATCTGATTGATTTTCAGTTTAAAGCGGATGATGTCGGGCAGATGAAACCGCATCCGCAGATGTTTGAGGATATGCTTGAGCATTGTGCGCTGAGACCGGAACAGGTCATTCATGTAGGGGATAACCCGCAACATGATGTTGAAGGTGCTGCTGCGGCAGGCTTATGGACAATTTGGGTGAACCTTAAAAAAGAAGCCAGTTTCTCTGTAGCCAGTAAAGAAGTGAATTGTTTGAGTGAAATCGTGGCCAAGGTTGAGGAAATTAAACAAGCTGCGGTTAAAAAAGTGGCTTTTTAATTATCAATGCTGCATGAGTTTTAAGCTTTATTTGGCAATAAGCAGCATCTTGTAGATGTCGTTTGTTTCTTTTTTGTGAACCATATATTAAATCTTTCGTCTTAAGAGCAGTTTCCTATAAAATTAGCACCACCTCAGTGCGTCAGTGTCGGTAGTAAGTTGCTAACCTTAGATCCGGAATATGATGCAGTATTCACAACTTTTTGAACTAAATGGATTATTACAATGCAATCATTTGCAATGCTGATGGTACGTTCCCTGCTGTATTTGCTGTTTATTGTGGGCGTGGCGCAGATTTTTTCTATGGAGGGATATTCCCAGCTCACAAAAAGTGATTACAGCGAGCATTCGGCTACGGAAAAAATGCATGACATATTTGCGTTTATAAGCTGCGCTGTATTCTTTATTGCAGCCAGATTTAGTCAGTCACTCAGGCCCGCAGCAGTTATTGTGGGTACGTTGGCTGGTCTAATGTTGATTCGGGAGTTTGATGCATTTCTGGATGAGAATCTTTTCGATGGTGCTTGGCAGGTTTTGGTATACAGCTCTATAGCGGCGTCGGCATTTTATCTGTTTAAGCAGACATATCCCATCAAGGAATCTCTGCTTGAGTATTCTCGCACATCTAGCGCGGGCATCTTTCTGAGTGGTATTTTAGTGGTTCTGGCCTTCTCCAGACTGTTTGGCAGAGGTTCTTTTTGGGAAGCCGTTATGGGTGATAGTTACATGCGCCTGGTCAAAAATATAGCGGAAGAAGGAACCGAGTTAATGGGATATGCTTTGTTGGTTATTGCCGCTGTGGAATTTTTATGGCAAGTGCTTAGCCAGAAAAGAAGTAGTAAGGTTTAGCGAATACGAAGGATAAAGATATAAAAAAACCGTGGAGAGCCACGGTTTTTTTATGCAAACAAGACGTTATGCAGCAGTAGCTTTACGTCTGCGTAACCATGCAAGTCCAGCAAGTCCTGATACAAACAGCCACGCAGCAGCCGGTAGTGGGACTGGAGTCAGGGAAAGGCCCGCTACGGCATAATCGTTGTTACCATCATCGCCATATTTGAAAGGGGCAGCAAAAACGATCTGGTCTGTTACCAGAGGCGTAAGTAATGAAAGCCCACCAAAGCCACCATCACCGCTGGTTGCACTGGCATTTAATCCATATGTAAGGCCATTAATTGTTACGTTGGCTGTTTCTTGCTGGCTTCCTTTGTAAAGATCCAGAAAGTAAAAGTCAGAAATACTTACCGGCTTTGCAAAGCTAATTATGATTGTTTCCTTAGCCGCTTGATCTGAATAGCCAGTGATCTCATCGTTATCTACACCTAGACCATCTTTGTCACACTTAAGCGGGCCGCCGGTAGACTGACATCCAATATATGAGCTGCCGTCATATTTTGAGTCATTGTGTTTTTTCAATGTGCCGCCTGTTGCAGAAAGAGTAAAGGCGACATTATCGATCAAACCCGAGTAAGTTGTGCTAGAACCGCTGCCGGATTGTGTTAATGCATTAAGTACATCCAGATCAGTAAAGTCTAACAAGGCTGCATTCGACGCAGGGCTAGCCAGAACAAGAGTGGCCGCCATGCAACTTAATAAATTACGCATTTTGAGTAACATTGTAAGTGTCCGTTTATCAATAGTTCTAAAAGTGGTTAGATTTTAAACTACAACAAGTTGGGTGTCGTATTATTTTTTAAACAAGTGTTTTAATTGATTTGTGATATGAATTTAAATTACCAGATTGATTCGTCTGGTGTGTAAAGCTTAAACATTGATCAAAGAAATATCCCTAACAGGTCATTCAGGAATAACCTTCCTTGTGAGGTTGGTTTTATGATGTCAGTGTTATCCTCAAGCAAATTTCTTCTTCGCGCTTCAGTTATTTCTGATTGTACTTGTTCAAGTGCTAAACCGGTTCTGTCGGTGAATAGCTCGGAAGGGACTCCTTCAATTAGGCGCAGAACGTTCAACATGAACTCAAAGCCTAGTTCGTTCTCAGCAATAGCCTCACAGCCTTGTAGGCGAGTTGATGGTTCCATATAGGCTTTGGGCTGTTTCTGCTTCCAGCGCCGCAGCACTTTTTGCTCAGAAAGTAGGGTGATCTTGCCATGCGCTCCGGCACCAATACCGAGATAATCCCCAAAGGTCCAGTAGTTCAGGTTATGTCTGGCACGTTTACCTTTATCTTTGGCGTAAGCGGAAATTTCATACTGAGAAAAGCCGGCATCTGCAATCCTGGCTTGCCCATGTTCCTGAATATTCCAAAGGGTTTCATCAATAGGCAGTGCTGGGGGTTTGGCATGAAATTCAGTATTAGGCTCAATGGTAAGCTGGTACCAAGAAAGGTGATCCGGCTGCAAGCTAATGGCTTGGTCGAGATCGGCCAATGCATCTTCAAGACTCTGCCCTGGTAATCCATGCATCAGGTCCAAATTGATATTGGGGAATATTTCTCGGGCAAGGCTTATAGCGTGTATTGCCTCTTTGCCACTATGGATTCTACCGAGCTCTTTCAGGTGCTGGTCATTAAAGCTTTGTATGCCTAAGGATAGCCGATTAATTCCTGCATCTTTATAACTGGAGAACTTCTCCTGCTCGAATGTCCCCGGGTTCGCTTCTATAGTGATTTCCGCGCTCGTTTTAATCGGAATCAGGCGATTAATTTCTTCTAAAAGAAGTTGATAGCTCGCACCGGAGAATAAGCTTGGCGTGCCACCGCCTATAAAAATACTTTCTATCTCTCGACCTTGGGCATATTCCACTTCAGACTGAAGATCATCAATCAGAGTTTGAATGTAGTGTTTTTCTGGTATTTCATCCCGCACGGCATGTGAATTGAAGTCGCAATAGGGACATTTACGTACACACCAGGGGATGTGTACATATAGAGAGAGTGGGGGAAGCTCAAGCGACATGGCTATCTCAAATAAGCTTTGATGTTTTCTTTCATAAGAGCAACAGCCTGACCCCGATGACTGATCTTATTTTTCTCTTCAGGAGCCAGTTGAGCCGATGTTTTTTCGAGTTGTGGTATAAGAAAGAGTGGATCATAGCCAAACCCGTTGTTGCCAGAAAGCTGCTCAAGGATGAGTCCTTCCCAACTGCCTTGGCAGATCAGGGGGGTAGGATCATTTGCGTGGCGGAGAAATGCCAGCACACAGCGAAATCTAGCTGTACGCTCTTCTGCTGGGATTCCTTGAAGCTTCTCAAGAAGGAGTTGGTTATTCTTTTCGTCGGTTGCTTCGGTACCAGAAAAACGCGCAGAGTAGATGCCGGGAGCACCGTTGAGCGCATCCACTTCCAAACCTGAATCGTCTGCCAGTGCTGGGAGCCCTGTGGCTTTGGCGGCATGGCGTGCTTTAAGAATGGCGTTTTCAACAAAACTCAGGCCTGTTTCATCGGCATCAGAGATCTGAAATTCCGATTGCGGCAATACTTCTACCTTCAGATCTCCCAGTACCTGGCTGAATTCTTTGAGTTTTCCTTTGTTGCCACTGGCAAGCACAATTTTATTGATCATTTTTTCGGATACCAAAACAAAAAAAGGTGCGCATGAGCCGCACCTTTTTAAATGAATAATTTCTATTCTTCGTAAAATTTCTGTTCGAACTGAATTGTATAAGCCGGCAGGTTTGGATCCGGCTGAACGTCGATAGACATTCGAATTACCTGGTCATCACTGAAGCCAAACTGGCCCAGATAATAGATGGCGTTGCCTTCGTCTACCTTCTTAAAGTTCAGGTTCTGTGATTGCTGAATAAGGTTGGTGGCTTTGCCTGTAACAGTAGCACTGACGGGCGTTTTTGTCGCACCCTCTACTTTGAGTACAGATACATTAACCAGCGCTTTTCTTTTACTCCGCTGTAGCCCTACTTTCTGGGCTACATCTGGTTGTACAAACGTACTGTTAAACGCGTTGTAGTGGATCTCGTAGTTGCCATGGGCAACAAACTGTTCGGCAAGCAAGGGTTGACTGATCAGGGCCAGCGCAGAGATCAGCATCACTTTGGATATTCTCAATAGTTGTATCATGATCAGCCTCTTCTACTTCGTAATCCGGTAGATGGCAATTTCACCCAGCATATTTGGCCATAAGTGAATCCACCACCGGTGTTGGTGTTCATTGTCCACAACTGTACGTTCTTTTATGTAGATGTTGCGTTCTATACACAGACGTTCAAAGTCTTTGAATGTACAGAAATGGGTGTTTGGAGTGTTATACCAAGTATAGGGCAGGAACTTCGAAACCGGCATTTTCCCGCGAAATGCCAGATACCCTCGTGCTCTCCAGTGACCAAAGTTTGGAAAGGTGACAATGCACTCCTTGCCGATACGTAACATCTCATCAACAATTTCGTCTGGGCGCATCATTATCTGGATCGCCTGAGTCATGATGACTGTATCGAAAGTGTTGTCTTTAATGGACGCTAATCCTTCTTCAATATCCTTTTCGATGACATTGACGCCCTTGCTAATGCACTGGGTGATATTGTCATGACCAATTTCAAGGCCGTAACCAGTGGCGTTTTTTACTGTGTGCAGGTGATGCAGAAGCTCGCCATCGCCACAGCAAAGATCCAATACACGGCTACCGGGCTCAACCCAGTCTTTAATGAGATCAAGATCTGCACGCATCAGTGAGTCTCCTCCGTTGGCGTATCTGCTTCAACCCGCTCCATGTAAGCACGGAATACATCCAGATAGCGTGGGATTGGGATCAAAAAGGCATCATGCCCCTGAGCCGCGTCAATTTCTGCATAGCTGACTTGCTTATCGGCTTCGACCAGAGCATCTACTATCTCCCGAGAGCGTTCAGGTGAAAAACGCCAGTCAGTAGTGAAAGAGATCACCATAAATTTAGCTTTAGCTTTTTCCAGAGCAGTGGGGAGGCTGTTACCAACCGCAGCAGCCGGGTCGAAATAATCCAGTGCTTTAGTCATCAATAGATAAGTATTGGCATCAAATTCTGTGGAAAAACGTTCCCCCTGATAACGCAGGTACGACTCGACCTCAAACTGCGGTGTAAAGTCATAGCTGATCTGACCTGAGCGTAATTCGCGACCAAATTTACTGCGCATACCATCATCAGAAAGGTAGGTGATATGTCCCAGCATGCGTGCCAGCATCAGACCTACTTTGGGGACTTCATTTTTTTCATAATAGTGGCCGTGATGAAATTGAGAGTCCTGACTGATTGCCTGACGAGCGACTTCGTTAAAAGCAATGTTCTGCGCAGATAGCTTTGGTGCAGCGGCAATCACCATGCAATGACGTAACCTGTCTGGGTAGTTGATTGTCCACTGCAGTGCTTGCATGCCGCCAAGACTGCCACCAATGATGGCTGCAAATTGTTCAATGCCGAAATAGTCTGCAAGTCGTGCCTGGCTTTCTACCCAATCATTTACCGTAATAATTGGGAAGTCAGGGCCATAAGGCTTACCTGTTTCGGGGTTGGTCTGGTTAGGGCCGCTGGAACCATGGCAGCCCCCCAGGTTGTTCAACCCAATAACAAAAAATTTGTTGGTATCTATTGGCTTGCCGGGCCCAATAGCGGAGTCCCACCATCCAGGCTTTTTATCATCCATGCTGTGATAACCAGCGACATGGTGATTGCCTGACAGGGCATGACATATCAGGATGGCATTGGATTTATCTTCGTTCAGGGTGCCATAGGTTTCAACAATCAGGTGGTAGCGATCAAGTACGCGTCCACATTGCAGGTGTAATGGGGCGTTAAACTCGATTGTTTGTGGTTCTACAATTCCAACGGAATCTTCAGGAATTACAGCGGGCATTTTTTACTCGACTCAGTTCTTGGTAAATAAACTATGTGCAATAGGTCAGGAGTGTTCAGGAAGAACAAACAGAGTAAAGCTTCACATCTCGTAAAAGATGAGAATATGGTTTGCAGAGATGTGAGTTTGTACATTCACCTTACGGAGTCTCAATATCAAGTTCGTCGGGTATCAATCCCTGGAAAGTTATTTTAACTTGTTTTTACTGGGTTAGCTCGCCCTTGATTATGGTTACCGCATTTTTAGCTACCCTAAACACTTTGGCAAGAAATTTAATCAATTGGCCTATGGTTTTTAATCGATAGAGCTCAAGATGGCCAGATTTTAGGTTATAAAACGGCCTGTGTAGAAACTAACTTTTATCAATGAGATTGTCAGCGGCAGAATGAACGCAATTGGTGTTCTGCCGCCGATAATATTTTTTCTCAAATAACGAGAGGAGCAATCTGAGATTTGATGAGTTGAATAATAATGAAGATCACAATCGGAGACAGATCCAACCCGCCGATGGGTGGGATTACCTTGCGCGCCAGATTAAATACGGGTTCAGTGATCTGTTGAATCAGCTGAGGCCCAGGGTGATAGCTGCCCGGTGCAACCCAACTAATAATGACTGACGCCAGAACAGACCAGAAATAGATAGTTAAGATCGTGTCGAGAATGCCTGCCCCCGCGTAGATAAACAGATGCAAAATATTGGGGAAGCCAGAGCCGAGTAGTATCAACAGAGCGATAATAATGCCGAGTTTCACTGCGAAAGCGTAAAGCAGTGCGGACAAATCGAATTTTCCAATACGAGGCACTGCTTTGCTGATCGCTACAACGGGAACGTTTGTCAGTCGTGCGATTGCTTGAGATATCGGGTTGTAATAGTCGGCATGTGCCATCTGCAGGAGGAAGCGCATTATGATCAAAAAAGCATACATCTCACCGAGAGTGCGAATGATCAGAATAAGTGGATCCTGTGCCATATGTATTCCTAGATTAATGATAAAAATGAAGAAACAGGTTCAACCTTAAACAGTATAGAGTTTAGAACAGTTTGATTGAACCTTTGTGACGTTCTTAACCTTTTCCTAGCTCTTCTGCCAGCTCTACAGATCGATCATTGCAAGCTTGCAAGGCTTCGTCAAACAACTCAGGTAAACCACCGTCAACAAAACGCTTAATGGCTTGCTCAGTGGTGCCTTTAGGTGAGGTGACTCTGCGTCTGAGTTCCGCAGGGCCAACATCACTGTTTTGCGCCATTCGGGCAGCGCCCAAAGCTGTTTGCAGGGTTAGCTGGGTGGCTACATCTTCAGAAAGCCCCAGTTTGACTCCAGCCTGAATCATGGATTCCATCACCAGAAAATAATACGCAGGACCGGAACCGGAGACTGCAGTCACCGCATCCAGTTGAGATTCCTCTTCAACCCAAAGAGTGATCCCCGTTGCCTTTAGGATCGTTTCAGCCTGAGTTTTCTGGGCGTCTGTCACTTTGCTGTTAGCGTAAAGACCGTTAGCACCAGTTTGCACTAATGCAGGGGTGTTTGGCATGCAGCGAACGATTGACGTATTCCCACCAAGCCACAGATCCATACTCGTTGTCATAATGCCTGCAGCCACTGACAGGATAAGGGGCTGTTTAATCTGAACCGCATCAGCTATCTCCTCTGCTACTGCTTTCAGTACCTGAGGTTTTATTGCCAGGATCACAATGTCTGCAGCCGCAACGGCTTCATCGTTGTTACAGGTGGTTTTCAGTCCTTGGTCCTTCAAATCCAACAGTTTGCTCTTATCGGGTTCGCTGGCCCAGATATTTTCAGCAGGGTAGCCGTTAGTAATCAGCCCGCCAATGATTGCTCTGGCCATGTTGCCTGCACCAATAAAGGCTAAAGTTGGGTTTGTACTCACAATTATTTCCTTCTAATCAAACAGCGCTGCTGTTGGTTATTCTGTTACTTTCGGAGGTCTGGCACCAAAGATGGCTGTACCAATTCGAACAATGGTTGCGCCTTCTGCTATCGCACTGTCCATATCACCAGACATTCCCATGGAGAGTGTATCTACTGAATCATGTGTCAGTTGAAGTTGTTTCAGTAACTGTTTCATTCTGGCAAAGGCCTGGCGTTGTTCATCACTGTTTTCTGAGGCTTTTGGAATTGCCATAAGCCCTCTGAGACACAGGTTGGGTAGTTTCACAATCTCAGTTGCCAATTCTTCCAGTTTATCGGGTTTGCACCCAGATTTACTCTCTTCATCACTTACGTTGACCTGAATGCAGATATTTAGTGGTGGTAAATTGGCTGGACGTTGTTCTGAAAGTCTTTTAGCTATCTTTAAACGGTCTACCGTGTGCAGCCAGTGGAAATTTTCTGCAACTGCACGGGTTTTATTGGATTGTAGCGGCCCAATAAAATGCCAGCATATATCCAGATCTTTTAATGCTTCTATCTTTTCAAGGGCTTCTTGCAGGTAATTTTCGCCAAAATTCCTTTGCCCTTCATTAAATGCGGCCCGGAGGTCTTGTGCTGGCCGCGTTTTACTGACGGCCAGTAAGGCAATATCTTGCTCTGAACGGTGATTTTTTACTGCACAAGATTGTATCTGACCCCTAACTCGGGTGAGATTCTCTGCTATGCTAGAAATAATCATGATTTAGATAACCTTGCCAATTGGATTGCAATGGTGATTCTGTTAGAAATAACATAAACATCAAAGGCCGTACCGGTTTACAGGAACGTTATGGATATTACCGAACTTTTGTCTTTCACCGTACAGCAGGGCGCATCTGATTTACACATATCTGCGGGTATGCCACCAGTGATTCGTGTTGATGGTGATGTGCGCCGTATAAAACTCCCATCTCTTGATCATAAACAAGTGCATTCACTGGTTTATGACATTATGAATGATAAGCAACGAAAAGAGTACGAAGAAACGCTGGAAGCTGACTTCTCGTTTGAGGTGCCTGGCTTAGCTCGTTTTCGTGTTAACGCTTTTAATCAGAATCGAGGGGCCGGTGCTGTATTTCGTACCATTCCAAGTAAAGTTCTGACACTAGACGATCTTGGTATGGGTAAAGTATTTCAGGATCTATCTGATAAACCGCGAGGTCTTGTGTTGGTCACAGGGCCTACAGGTTCCGGTAAAAGTACTACGTTGGCAGCGATGGTGGATTATATTAATGATTCTCGATCTGACCATATCCTGACAATTGAAGACCCGATCGAGTTTGTACATGAAAGTAAAAAATGTCTGGTGAACCAGCGAGAAGTGCATCGGGATACCCATAGCTTTTCTAATGCTTTGCGCTCGGCGCTACGTGAAGATCCAGACATTATCCTCGTTGGTGAAATGCGAGATCTGGAGACCATTCGCTTGGCTCTGACAGCAGCTGAAACCGGGCACTTGGTGTTCGGTACTCTGCATACTACCTCAGCCGCGAAAACCATAGACCGTATTATTGATGTATTCCCTGCGGCAGAAAAAGACATGATTCGCTCCATGTTATCGGAATCCCTGATGGGTGTAATATCGCAGACGTTGTTGAAGAAACAAAACGGTGGTCGCTGTGCTGCTCATGAAATCATGATAGGTACTCCGGCCATTCGAAACCTCATTCGTGAGGACAAAGTTGCGCAGATGTATTCTGCCATTCAGACTGGCGCAGGCTTTGGCATGAAAACTCTGGATCAGTCATTACAAGATCTGATGCAAAAAGGGCTGATTTCTCGCGAAACAGCGCGTGAGCGTGCGGCTAACCCGCAGCAGTTCTAAGGATACTCTTAGGAGAAGACAGTGGATTTTACGCAATTATTAAAAGTTATGGTTGAAAAGGATGCATCTGACCTTTTCGTCACCGCTGGAGCAAGGCCGACCATCAAAGCTGACGGTACCTTGAAGCCGTTAACCAAAGATCCGCTGAAACCTTCTCAATCTCGGGCGCTGGTGTATAGCACGATGAATGATAAGCAGTTGGCTGAGTTCGAAGGCACCAACGAGTGTAACTTCGCGATCAGTGCGCCGGGTATTGGTCGTTTCCGTGTATCTGCTTTTATGCAGAGGAACTCTGCAGGCATGGTACTTAGGAAGATTAATGACTACATCCCTAGTCTTGAAGAGTTAAACCTACCGCCTATTCTTCGGGAGCTGGCGATGACCAAGCGCGGGTTGATTCTGTTTGTTGGTGGTACATCTACGGGTAAGTCTACCTCGCTGGCCTCTATGATTGACTACCGGAACACAAATCATCGTGGGCATATCATTACCATTGAGGACCCAATCGAGTACGTACATGATCATAAGCAGAGTATTATCACTCAGCGTGAGGTGGGTATAGATACTGAATCCTTCGATACCGCTCTGAAGAATACCTTGCGACAAGCACCTGACGTGATTCTGATGGGTGAGATCCGTTCCAAGGACAATATGATGCATGGTCTGACCTTCGCTGAAACAGGTCACCTGACTATGGCAACGCTACATGCTAACAATGCGAATCAGGCTTTGGATCGTATTATCAGTTTCTTCCCGCCTGATCATCATGACCAGTTGTGGATGGATCTTTCTCTGAATCTCAAAGCGATCATCGCACAGCAGCTTTTGCCAACGAAAGACGGCAAAGGGCGTCGTGCTGCGATAGAGGTGTTGATTAATACGCCATTGATTTCGGACCTGATTCGTAAAGGGGATGTGCACGAAATTAAAGAGGTGGTGAAAAAATCCACTAACCTCGGCATGCAGACCTTTGATCAGGCTCTGTTCAATCTTTACCGCGATGGCATTATCACTTATGAAGTGGCGTTGGCTCATGCTGACTCAGCCAATGATTTACGCTTGATGATTAAACTGAGTGCTGAAACCAACCCAGATTTGGCTCCGGGTGGACAAGATGAAAACTCCAGCTTCTCACTGCAGGACGAGGATGACTTTCTGCAGAATTAAGCGCTGAGTAGACTGTTTTAAATTGATAAAAAAGCCATGGTTATCCATGGCTTTTTTTATGGCCTATGAAGTGTAAACCACTTGTCCCTGATGGAGGGTGTATGTATTTCGTCCTTGTAGAGGGTAGTCCATAAACGGGGTATTTTGCCCTCGTGATGGATTGTTTTCAGGGGTGAGTTGCCATTCCGCTTCCGGGTCAAAAATGCAGATATCTGCATCAGCGCCGACTTGCAAAGTGCCTTTTTCCAGGCCCAGTATCTGAGCCGGGGAATAGGTCAGCTTTTCAATGAGTTGCGGGAGTTCCAGCATATTTTGTTTAACCAAAAGCATGGACAGTGGCAGGAGTGTCTGCAAACCAATCATGCCTGGCTCTGTATCGGCAAATGGTGCTTCTTTTGCTGCACGTTCATGAGGTTGATGGTCTGAACATATAGCCTGGATGGTTCCGCTAATAAGGCCCTGAATCAGTCCCGCACGATCCAGTTGGCTGCGTAACGGCGGGATAAGATGGAATTCACTATGGAAACCGTTGACGTTTTCATCGGTCATCAACAGGTTCTGTATTGCTACATCTGCAGTCACGGGTAAGCCGCGTTCTTGCGCTTCTGCGATCATGCGGACAGAACGGTCGCAGGATAGCTGCCCAAAGTGGGCTCTGACTCCGGTTTGTTCCACCAGCAGAAGGCAGCGAGCAACTTCTATGGATTCTGCTGCTTCAGGAATACCATTAAGCCCCAAGCGGGTGCAGGTGCTGCCGTCATGCATACAGCCACCTTGCGAAAGAGCTGAATCCTGTGCTTGAAAGACAACCAGAAGGTCGTGAGTAGCGGCATATTCCAGACAGCGCATGAGCACTAGAGAGTTAGCGACTGGGCTGCGAGCGTTGGTAAAGGCAATGCAACCAGATGAAGACAGTGCCGCCAGAGGGGCTAGCTGTTCCCCTTCAAGGCCTTTGGTTAAAGCACCCATAGGCCGGATAGTCATGCGTCCAGCTTCTTCACAGCGATCTTTAATTAATTCTGCGACAGCGGATGAATCAACCACCGGACTGGTGGTTGGAGGTGTAATAAAGGTCGTAACACCTCCTGCAACAGCTGCTGCGGATTCTGAGTTGATCGATCCTTTTTGCGATGGTCCAGGCTCCCGGGCATGAGCACAGATATCCACCAGTCCCGGGCATACAACCTGCCCGGATGCGTCGATGGTTTTATCCGCTGTGAAGTTGTCCGGTTGCGAGTTAATCCCGGCAATTTTGCCATTCTGGATATATAAATCACCTACTGCGTCCATTTTGGACGCTGGGTCTATAATGCGTCCGCCTTGAATTAGAATATTCATGCTCATTCTTCTCCAGCCTCAGGTGATTCAGACCGTTCTTTAGTTTGACCACTCATTGCCATAGACATAACCGCCATACGGACGGCGATGCCGTTAGTCACTTGATCCAGAATCAGAGACTGTTTACCGTCGGCAACGGAAGAAGCAATTTCAACACCGCGGTTTATAGGGCCAGGGTGCATGACTATAGCATCCGGTTTGGCCAGCGCTAGCTTATCCATGGTCAGGCCATAGAGTTTGTAAAACTCACTTTCGCTAGGTAAGAGGGCCGTTGTCATACGTTCTTTCTGTAAGCGCAGCATCATCACTACATCTACATCTTTAATGCCTTCACACATATTGGTGAAAACTTTGACGCCCAGAGATTCGATATTTCTTGGTAACAGAGTGTTAGGAGCAATGACTCTGATTTCACTGACGCCCAGTGTCCGTAGAGCATGTATTTGAGAGCGCGCGACTCTTGAATGAAGAATGTCGCCAACAATCGCTACTGTAAGCGGTTCAAATTCCCCTTTGGCCTGTCGGATGGTCAGCATGTCCAGCATCGCTTGAGTTGGGTGGGCGTGGCGGCCATCACCTGCATTTATTACTGCTACATCAGGAGTAACATGCTCCGCGATGAAATGCGCGGCGCCACTGCTGGAGTGGCGGACTACGAACATATCAGAATGCATCGCGTGTAGTGTCATCAGCGTGTCTTTCAGCGTTTCGCCTTTCTTGGTTGAAGAGGTGCTGATATTCAGATTCAGCACGTCCGCAGAGAGGCGCTTTGCAGCCAGTTCAAATGTGGACAGGGTGCGGGTACTTGCCTCAAAAAAAAGATTAACAACTGTTTTACCTCGTAGAAGAGGTACTTTTTTTACCTGCTTTTCACTCATATCCACGAATGAGTCAGCGCGATCCAGTATGTCGGTGAGGATCTCTCTGGACAAGCCTTCAGTGGTAATGAAATGTTTTAGTTCGCCGTCGCTGGTGAGCTGAATCTGATTGGGATCAGTTTGTTCAAACATGATGTTTACTCAGTCTTAAGAACGGTTGCGGATTTCCAGAGCTAACGGCTCTGGCCCGGTAAGTTTTACGGATTGATCCGGGCTGATCGCTAAAGTTCCACCGATGATATCTGCCTGTATCGGGAGTTCGCGTTGTTGCAGATCAAGAAGAGTGATTAGAGTCACGGAAGATGGGCGACCAAAATCAAACAGCTCATTCATCGCTGCTCGAATAGTACGGCCGCTCATGATGACATCATCCACCAAAATGATATGCCTGCCTTCAGTAGGGCAGGGAAGTTTCGATTGTTGCACTTTAGGGTTCAGCCCAGACTGTTCAAAATCATCCCTGTGAAAAGAGATATCCAGAACCCCTAATTCTTCTGCTATTTCAAGATCTGTGTGCAACTTTTCAGCCAGCCAGACTCCACCAGTATGTATGCCTATCATCAATGGATCAGGTCGTTTCCCCTGAGCCAGTAATGCACTAAGTTCGGTGCGCATTTTATCGTAGAGCGCATTCGCATTAAGTGCGTTTGAGGTCATAAATTTCCTCCAGTTTTGTGTGGCTGGGAATGCGGATGTCGCTATTAAACCAGCTTTCCAGAATTAATTGTGCAGCTATGCCGTCTACCGATTCATTTTTAAAATCGTTACTGCCTCCCCGAGCAAAATGGATATCTTTGGCTGCGGAGGTGCTTAGACGTTCATCCATTAAAAAACAGGGGGTTTTATACCTTTCATGCAAGCGGTTGGCAAACTTACGGGCTCGGTAGGCCATATCGCTGATACTGCCGTCCATATTCAGAGGAATGCCGACTACTAGTGCGTCTGGATTCCATTCATTTATCAGATGGCCGAGTTGCTCCCAATCCGGGATTCCATCCTGAGCACTTATTGGAGCTAGCTGGGTCGTAGTGCCAGTGAGTGACTGACCTGAGGCGATACCAATTCTGGATGTACCAAAATCGAAAGCTATTACTTGTAGGGTTGAACTGCTCATTCGACCATCGGACCTTAATTCAGCCTTGAGAAATCGGTTGGCGGATAATAGATCAGGCGTGCCCGCTGTGTGCGGTGAGAAGGTCCAGATTAACCCCTAACGTTGCTGCGGCTGCCTGCAAACGATCTTCTGCCGGAATGCTGAATAGTATATCCGAATTTGCTGGACAGCTTAACCAGACGTTATCGCTCATTTCCTGTTCCAGTTGGCCTGGTCCCCAGCCAGCGCATCCCAGTGCAATCAAATAGTCGTGCTGAAAGCAGCCTTCAGCTGCCGCTTCAATAGCATCCAGTGAAGTGCTAAGGGATATATCATCTGCAATGCAATGGCTGCTTGGCCAGTCTATAGGGTTACTGACTTTATGCAGAACATACCCTCGATCAGTCCGAACCGGGCCGCCACTGAATATCTCGCGTTGCTGGTTTGCAATTGATGGGCAGTGTAAATCAAGATGATCACAGAGCTCTGCCAGGGTGATGCCTATAGCGCGATTAACCACAATACCCATAGCGCCATATTCACTGTGGTCACAAATATAGGTTACGGTCTGGGAAAAATTTTGATCACTCAGGTGCGGCATTGAGATTAGAAAGTGATCTCTGAGACATTGACTGGATATGGGCATAGAGAAAGCTCGTTACAAATGCACTGTATTAAGGATTAGTATACGTAGGCCTTTTTCTCAAATTTCCAGGTACGGATTATCTCAAGTAGATCCGTATTTTTTTTCATCTCGACTGGGAATGGTTGGAATGGAGCTGCGAGCCTTACTATGCGTATCGCGGCATCGTCTAGGATTTTTCTTCCCGAAGATTCCAGTACTTCGATCTCTTTGACAGAGCCGTCAGGATTGATTGCAACCATGAGTCGTAAGCTGCCATACAGTTTGCTCTTGCGTGCCTTCTCAGGGTAATTCAGGTTGCCAACGTGTTCGATTTTTTTACGCCAGTTGTCCAGGTAAAGTGCATCTTCACGCTTTTTAGTGGAAGCGGACGTGAGTCTTTTTATTCTCGGTTTTTTAGCCATCAATTCACGGTGGCTATCGAGTTCAGCTTGTAGACTGGCCATCTCCAGACTTTTGGCCAGCAATGAAGTCGATATGCCGGGAGGTGGGCTTGCTGCATCTTGCGGCTGTGGTTTGTCGGACTTAACGGCCACTTTTTCCGGTTTATTAGCCTGAGTTGTGATCACCTTCTTTTTAGCCGCTTGTTTGGATGGGCTATGAGTGGTGGGTGTTTCTGATTTTTTAATATCGGGTTTGGGTGGTTCCGTTGAAATAGTAGGTGCGACTAATGGGTTTAACCTAGCCGACTGCTCATTGATTTTTTTGTCCTGAAAGGCTGCCTTTTGGTTTGTAGCAGGTAACGCTTTTTCTTCCCTCTGCCCGCTTCCCTGTTGGTTGGATTGAGCAATAAAGTCAGCTTCTTTTGGCGCTTCTTTTTGGTCAAACTGGGCGAGGGTGACTTCGATGGTTTTTTGCAGGGGTTCTTTCTCTTCGGCAGTAAAGGTTATACCGATAATCGTCACAGCATGCAGGGCTGTGGCAAAAAACAGAGTGAAACCAAAACGGTCAATAGCGCTGACAGCTGGACTCGTAATGGTGCTCACTCTTATTCGCCTCTTGCTCGTTTACTTTTGCAGCCGGGTTTCTATGGCATTCATCAGCTGCATACCTATATCCAGATTATACTGGTTATCCAGTTCACGAATACAGGTTGGGCTGGTGACATTAATCTCTGTAAGGTAATCACCAATCACATCCAGGCCAACAAAAATTAAACCCTGTTCCTTAAGTGTGGGAGCAACCTGCTGACAAATCCAGTAGTCCCGTTCGGTTAGTTTCCTGCCTTCACCACGGCCTCCGGCAGCCAGGTTGCCTCTGGTTTCACCTCCGGTAGGGATGCGAGCCAGTGCGTAAGGTACAGGCTCTCCATCCACTATGAGTATGCGTTTATCACCATCCACAATTTCCGGAATATACCTCTGAGCCATTATTGTTTGCTGGCCGTGTTCGGTCAGAGTTTCAATAATGACCCCAAGGTTTAGGCCGTCTTCTTTAATGCGGTAGATCTGTGATCCACCCATGCCATCCAGAGGTTTGAAAATAACATCCCCATGCTCTTTATGGAAATCTCTTAATAACTCAGAGTTTTTGCTGACGAGCACCGGGGGGCAACACTCCGGAAAATGTGTGGCAAAAAGCTTCTCGTTGAAATCTCTCAGGCTTTGAGGTTTATTAACGATCAAAGATCCTTCTTTTTCAGCTTGTTCTAACAGATAGGTGGTATAGATAAATTCGTTATCAAAAGGAGGATCCTTTCGCATCAGAATCACATCAAGATCCGAAAGTTTTCTGGTTTGGTACTCTTCACGTTCAAACCATTTTTCAGGATCCATGAACACTTTCAATGGAGCCATTTTAGCCTTGGCCTCACCATCCCTTGAGAAAAGATGGTGTTGTTCCATATACCAGATCTCCCAGCCTTTCTGCTGAGCGGCCCACAGCATTGCCAGTGTGCTGTCTTTTTTGAATGAGATCCCATCAATTGGATCCATTACTACGCCAATTTTGACGGCCATTATGTGTGTCCTGTAAGTGTTGTTTGCGGGGGTTAAATATCACCCCACAAATAATTAAAAATTGTCAGTGCTGCCACGGGTGCGGTTTCTGTGCGCATCACTCGTGGGCCTAGTGCTAATGGTATGAATCCATATTCCTGCGCGAGTTCAACTTCATCTTCAGTCAATCCACCCTCAGGTCCTACCAGAATCGTTACTGAATTGGGTTGTTTCAGTTGTGCCAGCGGTTTTTCACTGTGGTGGTGAAGCACAAATTTAAGGTCTGCGTCTTGTGCTGCAAGCCACTCTTTTAATTCTAATGGCGCATGTATTTGTGGAGGCACCACTCTGCCACTTTGTTCGCAGGCGCTGATGGCCGTTTGTTGCCAATGTTGAATTCGTTTTTGCTGTCGTTCCTGCGGCAGTTTGACTTCGCATCGATCAGAAAAAAGAGGGGTGATTGTAGCGACACCCATCTCGGTACTTTTCTGCACGGCATAGTCCATTCTTTCGCCTCGCGAAAGGGTTTGCCCAATGTGGACGTTCAGCGTGCTTTCAACAGAAACTGTCTGCTTTTTATCTATGTGGGCACTGACGGAGCGTTTTTCAACAGATGAGAGGGTTGCCAAATAGTCGAATCCATCACCATTGAAGAGAGTTATGGCCTCCCCGGGTCGCATACGCAGAACTCTACTGATGTGTTGGATGGCATTTTCGCACAATTCAATCGTTTTGCCCTCAGCAAGACTTTGAGGGTCATAAAAACGCGGTATTCGCATTCAGATACCTATTGGTTTGTGTTTGCGGCCCTAGCCTTCAATAACAAGGTCTTCGTCCAGAAGTGCTTCAAAATCAGTTACGGCCAGTGGGCGGCTGAGTAAATATCCTTGTACGATATTACACTGCTCTTTCCTGAGAATGGACAGCTGATTTTCTGTCTCGACACCTTCCGCCACAACTTTTAGCTGCAGTCCGTGGGCCATCAGGATAATTGCCTGAACAATTTTTAGATTCTGGGGGCTGTTTTCAATATCATCAATAAAGGACTTATCGATTTTGATATTGTCTACCGGAAGACTCTTGATGCGACTTAGAGATGAGTAGCCAGTACCAAAGTCATCAATAGAGATACTAACGCCGGTTTTTCTGACCCGATTGAGTTTTTCCTGAATTCGGCTGAGGTCTTCGATTAGAACACCTTCAGTTAGCTCAAGTTCAATATGCCGGAGGTTAACATTGTGCGCATTAAAAATGTTTTGCAGCTTATCTTCGAAATCTGCACGCATAAAGCTGATCCCGGACAGGTTAATTGCTACCTTAGGGAAGGATAATTTATTGTCCAGCCAGGTGCGACATTGCTTCGCTACAGCGTTCAGAACCCAATAATCCAGCCTGGATATAAGTCCGCTCTGTTCAGCTAAAGGTACGAATACAGCAGGAGATATCGGTCCGCGTTCTGGGTGATTCCAGCGCAGCAGAACTTCTGCAGCAAGAGGGGCGTTGAAGTTGAGATCAAATAATGGCTGGAAGACCAGATGGAATTGGTCCTGATCCAGAGCGGTAGACAGGTCCTGCCACAGCTCCATCTTTTGTTCGTCCTGACTTTTTCTGATGGAATTATAGTGAATCCATCCCTGTTCTCGTTTGCGGGCTTCTTTAGCGGCCAATTCTGCCCGCCCCATAAGTTCGAAAGGTTGTTCCCCATCCTCAGGAAAAGTTGTTATTCCGACGCGGGCAGAAATCTGAACCTGCACCGAGTCTAGTTGCATGGGTTTTTCAATCTTTTCAAGGATTGTGCTTGCCAGCGTATCGAGATTACCTTCTGGAGGAGTGTGAAGTAGAAGCAGACCAAAACTACCTTCAGACAGTCTTGCCAGTCGGTGATTAAAGTTGAGTAAGCGGCGTAAGCGTTTTGCCGTTTCAATTAAAATCAGATCGCGTTGTTCTTCACCCAGTTCAATAGTCAGATTTCTTAACAGATCGAAACGTATATTGAGGAAGTAGAGCGGCTCTTGGCTTTCATGAGTGCGCAGAATCTCCCTTTCAATGGCATCGCCCATAGCCTGTCTGTTGTATAAACGTGTTACCGGGTCAAAGCTTTCCAAAAATCTGAAATGTTCCTGCATATGTTTGAGACGTTGATTTTCAAGAAGGCTGTTTCTGAAGTGCTCAAGGGTTCGCGCCATTTTGCCAATTTCGTCCTGGCGTAAAACGGATTGAATCTCTTGTCCCATCTCTCCCCGGGATAGGTCTTCCATTTGGTCTGATAAACAAATGATGGGTTTAACCAGATTTCTGGAAATGATTAAAGCGGTGATCATCGCGGCTATAAGTACTATCAACGTAATTGCTGCATAACTACCCGCACGTTTTAGATAAAGAGGTCCTAAATCATCCAGATAAATCCCTGTGGCAAGTAATAAATCTGTTCCAGGAATCAACTCCGCGTACGTCAGCTTTTTAATCGCAGGGCCGCCATCTGGGCGTGGCCACATAATATTCCAGAAGTGGGAGCCCTGTTTGACGGCGAGTTCAACCCCTTGGACAAAAAGGTCGGGTCTAGAAACAGTTTGCAGAGCGGTAATGGCCTGGCCTTCCAGTTCTGGTTTGGTGGGGTGAAAGATGAAACGGCTCTGGGTGTCGAGAAGGTATAAATATTCTTGTTCAGAATACGTGGTGGAATAAACGAGTCTTTTTAGTTGCTGTAAGTATTCAGGTTCAGGTAGCTGTTGTGCTTTTAAAGAGATGACCTGACTGACAGAAGACTGGATAACGCTACGGATAATATCTTTTTTGCTGTTAGTCGTATCTTGATAAGAGAAATAAAATGCCAGACTTGAGGTGGCCAATATGCCTACAACCAGAATGGTAACCAGCCCGATGAGTTTGTTGCGAATACTATAGTTGCTGAGCTGCATTTTTTGTCTTACTAAAACTTAAAGTCTTATTATTGCTATAAAAGTTTATATAGGCAATAAAAAAGCACCCGAAGGTGCTTGATTCTTTGCGGGTTTTTATAGACTGGCTGCTTGCTTCAAAGCTTCAGCCTTGTCAGTGCGTTCCCAGGTAAATGCCGTGAAGGTTTCACCTTTATATTCCATTTCAAACGGGTTGCGGCCAAAGTGACCATAGGCTGCTGTTGGCTGATACATTGGGTGTAGCAGGTCAAGCATTTTGGTAATTGCGTATGGACGCAGATCAAAATGTTCGCGCACCAGCTGAATAATCTTGTCGTCTGAAATTTTGCCTGTGCCAAAAGTGTTGATCGCAACGGATGTTGGTTCCGCTACACCAATGGCATAAGACACTTGAATCTCACAGCGATCCGCAAGGCCAGCAGCAACGATGTTTTTCGCCACATAACGGCCCGCGTAAGCAGCTGAACGGTCGACTTTGGATGGGTCTTTACCCGAGAACGCTCCGCCGCCATGACGCGCCATACCACCGTAGGTATCAACAATGATTTTACGACCTGTCAGTCCACAATCGCCGACCGGGCCGCCGATTACGAAATTACCGGTTGGGTTGATATGGAACTGTGTATCTTTGGTAATCCACTCGGCAGGAATGACGTGCTTAACGATCAGCTCCATTACTGCTTCTCTCAGATCAGTCTGAGAAACTTCCGGGTTGTGCTGGGTGGATAGAACCAAGGCGTCTACAGCAACTGGTTGGCCGTTCTCATAACGGAAGGTCAACTGGGATTTTGCGTCTGGGCGTAACCAAGGCAGTAGGCCTGATTTACGGGCTTCAGCCTGACGCTCTACCAGTCGGTGTGCGTAGGTTATGGGAGCTGGCATCAATACATCAGTTTCATTTGACGCATAACCAAACATCAGGCCCTGATCGCCCGCACCCTGATCTTCTGGCTTGGAGCGGTCAACACCCTGAGCAATATCGATAGACTGCTTACCGATGATGTTAATGACACCACAGGTTTCACCGTCGTAACCTACATCTGAAGAGGTGTAACCGATATCACAGATGACTTTTCGTACCAGATCTTCCAGGTCGACCCATGCGGATGTACTGATCTCTCCGGAAACAACAGCGACACCAGTCTTTACCATGGTTTCGCAAGCTACGCGGGCATACTTGTCTTCTGAAATGATTGCATCCAGAACCGCATCCGAGATCTGATCGGCGATTTTGTCCGGATGACCTTCGGAAACAGATTCAGATGTAAATAAGCCGTATTCGCTCATCGTTATATATACCTTCAAACAAAGTGTTTTGGAGCAGCTGTATGTGACGCCAGAAGCTATAAAAGTTTAGCAGGCGGATAGCCTTCCGAAAAAATTAGCGCGTATTCTACCTGCGACTTAAGTGAAATGCATAGAATTGCACTGGCTCCAGCATGAGAATTATCACTTTTTGAATGAAAATCGCTCATTTTTGCCCTGAAAGTGCAATTCTTATTTGAAGCTGATGGCTATCTGGGAGAAAATTGCGCCCAAATTTTTCCGAACCTTCTATTTGGGTAAATTGCCCAGGAGCTGAGTTAATGTCCTCTCGTAGAGAACTTGCCAACGCAATTCGTGCGTTGAGCATGGATGCCGTCCAAAAAGCTAAATCAGGTCACCCGGGTGCCCCTATGGGTATGGCGGATATCGCTGAAGTGCTGTGGAACGATTTCATGGAGCACAACCCAAACAACCCACAGTGGTTTGATCGTGATCGCTTTGTTCTTTCCAACGGGCATGGCTCTATGCTGATCTACAGCT
Organism: Neptuniibacter sp.; assembly: GCA_050633685.1. Classification (GTDB taxonomy): domain Bacteria; phylum Pseudomonadota; class Gammaproteobacteria; order Pseudomonadales; family Balneatricaceae; genus Neptuniibacter. The sequence continues at coordinate 130,813 of JBOEHA010000005.1, forward strand.
TGCTGCATTTAACCGGTTACGATGTTTCAATCGAAGATCTGCAGAATTTCCGTCAGTTGCATTCAAAAACAGCGGGTCACCCTGAATACGGCTACTGCCCTGGTGTTGAAACCACAACAGGTCCACTGGGCCAGGGTATAACCAATGCGGTAGGTTTTGCGATTGCGGAGAAAACGCTGGCAGCGCAGTTTAACCGTGAAGGTCACGAGATCATTGATCACAACACCTATGTGTTTATGGGTGATGGCTGCTTGATGGAAGGTATCTCCCATGAAGCATGTTCATTGGCAGGTACTTTGGGCCTGGGCAAACTGATCGCATTCTGGGATGACAATGGCATCTCTATCGATGGTGAAGTTGAAGGTTGGTACACCGACGATAACGTTAAACGTTTTGAGTCCTACGGTTGGCAGGTTATTCCGGCTGTTGATGGTCACGACGCTGATCAGATTCGTGCGGCGATTGAAGCAGCTCAGGAAAATACGGAACAACCTACACTGATCTGCTGTAAAACAGTGATCGGTTTTGGTTCTCCTAATAAAGAAGGTAAAGAAGATTGCCACGGTGCGCCACTGGGTGATGATGAGATTGCACTGACTCGTGAGCGTCTGGGTTGGGAACATCCTGCTTTTGAAATTCCAGCAGATATCGCTGCGGACTGGAATGCTCAGGAAGCGGGTAACCATGCAGAAAACGTATGGAATGAGAGCTTCGCTGCTTACCGTGCTGAATATCCAGAGCTGGCTGATGAACTGTTGCGCCGTATCTCTGGTGAGTTGCCTGCGGACTTCTCTGAAAAAGCAGATGCTTACATCGCTGAGGTCGCTGAAAAGGGTGAAACAGTTGCTTCCCGTAAAGCATCTCAGAATTCCCTGAATGCCTATGGCCCAATACTGCCTGAACTGTTGGGTGGTTCTGCTGACCTTGCAGGTTCCAACCTGACACTATGGTCCGGCTGTAAAGGTGTTGAGAAAAACGATGCGTCCGGTAACTACCTATTCTACGGTGTTCGTGAATTCGGTATGTCCGCAATCATGAACGGTATCGCTCTGCACGGTGGTTTTATTCCTTACGGTGCTACCTTCCTGGTATTTATGGAATATGCACGTAATGCCCTCCGTATGGCTGCATTGATGCGCCAGCGTGCCATTCACGTATATACCCATGATTCCATTGGTTTGGGTGAAGATGGTCCTACACACCAGCCAGTTGAGCAGGTTGCTAATTTACGTCACACGCCAAACATGAGTTGCTGGCGTCCATGTGATGCGGTTGAATCTGCCGTAGCCTGGAAAGCTGCACTTGAGCGTGCGGATGGTCCAACTGCAATGGTGTTCTCGCGTCAGGGTCTGCCACACCAGCAGCGTACGGCGGAACAGATCGCTGATATTCAGAAGGGCGGTTATATTCTGCGTGACACCGACGGCCAACCCGATGCAATACTGATTGCTACAGGTTCTGAAGTTGGTTTAGCTATGGATGCCGCAGAAGCTCTCGCGGCTGAAGGCAAGCAGGTACGTGTGGTTTCTATGCCTGAAACAGGTCTGTTTGATCAGCAATCTGCTGAGTACCGTGAATCTGTTCTTCCTGCTGCGGTAACAGCACGAGTTGCGGTTGAAGCTCTGCAGGCTGATTTCTGGTACAAGTATGTTGGTTTGAATGGTGCGATCGTTGGTATGCGCACGTTCGGTGAATCTGCACCAGCAGGTGATCTGTTCAAACACTTTGGTTTCACAACCGAGAATGTTGTAGCTACAGTTAAGTCTGTACTCTAAGCAACATGTTTTAAACGGCCTGCCTGATGCAGGCCGTTTTTAGTTATATTGGATGGAAAATAGATTGAGTTATCGCGTCGCAATTAATGGTTACGGTCGAATCGGCCAGTGTCTGCTGCGCGCGATTTATGAAAACAATCTTCAGAACCAATTCCGTGTTGTCGCGATTAATGAGCTGTCTGACCTGGACACAGTCACCTATCTGACTCGATACGATACAACGCACGGGCGCTTTCCGGTTTCAGTAGAGAACAACGGTAAACAGCTGCTTATTAATGGTGATGCCATTGAGGTGCTGAGTCAGTCCGATGCGGCAGAACTACCCTGGAAGGATCTGGAAATCGATCTGTTGTTTGAGTGCTCGGGATCATTTAAGTCCCGAACACTGGCTGACCTCCATGTAAAAGGGGGAGCGAAGCGTTTGCTGTTCTCCCAGCCAGCCACGGTCGATGTTGATAGCACAATCGTATATGGCTTGAATGAAAATCAGTTGAAGCCAGAGCATACGGTGGTCTCTGCTGCGTCCTGTACCACCAATTGTCTGATTCCTGTATTGCAATTGCTTGATCAGAAGCTGGGAATAATAAATGGTGTAACCACTACCATTCACTCTGCGATGAATGATCAGCCGGTGATTGATAGTTATCATCAAACGGATCTGCGCCTGACAAGAAGCGCAATGCACTCCATAGTGCCGGTCGATACTGGGTTGGCAAAAGGAATTGATCGATTATTACCCCATTTGGAAGGCAAGTTTCAATGCCTGCATGTGCGGGTTCCAACCATTAATGTCTCAATGATGGATCTCTCGGTAAATGTGCAGCGTGAGACGACCATTGATGAAATTAATCAGGTGTTCCAGCAAGCTTCTCGTCAGGGAGCTTTAAAAGGACTATTAGGTTATACCGAAGAGCCCCATGCTTCGGTAGACTTCAACCGCGATTCCCGCTCAGCCATTGTGGATGGGACTCAGACCCGTGTATCAGAGGGTAAAATGATCAAACTTGTGTGCTGGTTTGATAATGAGTGGGGGTTTGCCAATCGTATGCTGGATGTGGCTCAGCATTGGTTGGATCAGGGTTATCCTTCAGTAGAAACGAATTCTTAACAACTTTTGAAACATTAAGTAGGGCACGTCCATGAGCGTACTGAAAATGAGTGAACTGGATCTGAGCGGTAAGCGAGTGCTGATCCGCGAAGACCTGAACGTACCAGTTAAAAATGGTGAAGTGACTTCTGATGCGCGTATTCGTGCGTCATTACCAACGATTGAACTGGCTCTTAAAGCGGGAGCTAAAGTTATGGTGATGTCTCACCTGGGTCGTCCAACAGAGGGTGAGTATAACGAAGAGTTTTCACTTCAGCCTGTTGCGAACCATATTTCCAAACTTCTGGATCGTGAAGTACCTCTGATCAAAGACTGGTTGGATGGTGGTTTCGATGTTGCTGAAGGTGGATTGGTGCTGCTGGAAAACGTACGTTTTAACGTGGGCGAAAAGAAAGACAACGAAGAGTTGTCGCAAAAAATGGCAGCGTTGTGTGACGTTTATGTGATGGATGCATTTGGTACAGCTCACCGTGCACAGGCATCAACCCATGGTGTTGCTAAATTTGCCCCTGTTGCTTGCGCTGGCCCTCTGCTGGCTGGTGAGCTGGAGGCTCTGGGTAAAGCATTGGATAAGCCTGCTCGTCCATTAGCTGCAATTGTTGGTGGTTCTAAGGTTTCCACCAAACTGGAAGTGTTAACGGCTCTGTCAGATGAAGTTGATCAACTGATTGTTGGAGGCGGTATTGCCAATACTTTCCTGGCTGCTGCAGGCAAACCTGTAGGTAAATCTCTGTGCGAGCATGATCTGATTCCTGTCGCTCAGGAGCTGATGAAAAAAGTAAATATCCCGATGCCGGTTGATGTGGTTGTTGCGAAAGAATTTGCTGAGACAGCAGAAGCAACCGTGAAGTCTGTCGATGATGTAGCTGAAGACGATATGATTCTGGATATCGGACCTGAGTCCGCACAGCTTCTGGCTGGTCTTTTGAAAGATGCGGGTACGGTTATCTGGAATGGACCCGTCGGTGTATTTGAATTCGACCAGTTTGGCGAAGGTACAAAAACCTTGTCTCTGGCAATTGCTGAAAACCAGGGCTTCTCTATTGCTGGTGGTGGTGACACTTTGGCTGCTGTCGATAAGTATGACATTGCTGATAAAGTTTCATACATCTCTACAGGTGGTGGTGCATTCCTTGAGTTTGTAGAAGGTAAGAAACTGCCAGCAGTAGCAGCATTGGAAGCGAAAAACGCTTAAAGAGTTCAGAGGCAGATTTAGGCTGCCGTGATTCTGAACTCTGAATATGATTCGATGGGTGGTACACTCTGCCCATCAACACATTTCGACATAGCCTTCGGGCAAAGTTAACCACAATTTAAAGGTGACAAAATGGCTTTGATCTCCATGCGTCAGCTGCTGGATCACGCGGCCGAATACGGCTACGGTATCCCAGCATTCAACGTGAATAACCTGGAACAGATGCGCGCTATTATGGAAGCGGCAAACAAGACAAACTCTCCAGTGATTGTTCAGGCTTCTGCCGGTGCACGTAAATATGCAGGCTCCAACTTCCTGCGTCACATGATTGAAGCAGCGATTGCTGAATTCCCGCATATCCCTGTTTGTATGCATCAGGACCACGGGACTTCGCCAGCGATCTGTCAGCGTTCTATCGCAATGGGTTTCTCATCAGTAATGATGGACGGTTCCCTGATGGATGATGGTAAAACACCATCAAGTTATGAATACAATGTAGATGTGACTCGTCGTACGGTTGAGATGGCACACGCATGTGGTGTTTCAGTTGAAGGTGAACTGGGTTGCCTTGGTTCTCTGGAAACCGGGCAGGCAGGCGAAGAAGATGGTGTAGGTGCTGAAGGTACATTATCTCAGGATCAGATGCTGACCGATCCAGATGAAGCGGCTGACTTTGTGCAGAAAACGGGTGTGGATGCGCTGGCGATTGCCTGCGGCACTTCGCACGGAGCATACAAGTTTACTCGTCCTCCGACAGGTGACATTCTTGCAATTGACCGTATTAAAGCGATCAATGAGCGTATTCCGGATACTCATCTTGTGATGCACGGCTCCTCTTCTGTACCTCAGGAGTGGCTGGCAGTGATTAATGAATTCGGTGGCGCTATTCCAGAAACCTATGGTGTGCCGGTTGAGCAGATTGTTGAAGGTATTAAGTACGGTGTGCGTAAAGTAAATATCGATACTGACCTGCGTTTGGCATCAACAGGTGCGATCCGTAAATTCATGGCTGAAAATCCTGCTGAATTTGATCCGCGTAAATACCTGAAGAAAACTATGGAAGCGATGACCGATATCTGTGTTGCACGTTATGAAGCGTTTGGTACTGCAGGTAATGCGGACAAACTAACTTCTATAGCTCTTGAAGATATGGCTGCACAGTACGAAACAGGTGCTCTGGATCCTAAAATCGCGTGATCCAAAAGTTACTTATAAAGGCTGCCTAAGGGTGGCCTTTTTTATGTTTACTGATTAGGAGGTTTGTTCCATAAAGTCAGCCGCTTCTTGACGATCAAAAAATTCACCAAAACGTACAAACCCTGAGATGATACAAGCTTTTAAGTCCGTCTTTGGGGCTTCATTTATCAGCCAGGTTTCAGGTAGTCCTTCCATTAGGTGAAAAGGAGCGGTTTCGCCGTTTGCATAACGTGATAGTGCAACTTCACCTGTCTGAGTGTTCTTAAATGCCGGAATAAAACGCTTGGATGCATTGTTTTGGCTAATTCCACCTGTAGCTGCATAGCGATCATTTTCAATTTCCAGTCTTTTGCTTTGAATTAATGACATAGCAATTACCTCTTTTTTGCGGTACTTCCACAGAAATGAAACATAAATCTGTTCAATTAATGATCAGCAATTGTAGTGCCAGATTTTATTTGTTTGATTTATAAGTATTTTTTGTTTTAAGAGGTCTGAGAATGGTAAAAAGTGTTCGATTTGGAGACACAGTGTCGCACTAGTGTTGCATGATTTGCTGAAGTGGTACTGCAACTGATATGTTGAGATTCGACTTTGATATATTCTGCTGCTTTCTTGCAAGATAACTGAACTCGACTAAAAATTAAGTACTTACATATCTACGCTCGGCGATTATTCCGTTTATTTGGTTTGAGAAATAGGGCTGAGCATGGGACGATAGTTAGCTTGTGTTATCTCCCCTGATGAAGCGAGGGATCTGCGATGGCCGATTATAAAGTTTTGTTTACCGGTTCAGTATGTTCAGGAAAAACAACTGCAATCAAATCATTAAGTGATATTGAAACTGTTGATACTGATACCAGTGTCAGTGATTCTGCTATCCGCCGGAAACGTAAAACCACAATAGCAATGGATTACGGTATTCTGGATTTGAATGACGAAAGTCGTCTTCATCTCTACGGTACACCGGGCCAGGAACGTTTCAAGTTCATGTGGGAACTGATGATGAGTGACCTGGTGCATGATGCAGAAGGTTTGGTGTTGCTTGTCGATAATACCCGTTCAGATCCTTTCAAAGATATTCAGTTTTATATAGAAGAATTTCGCGATTTTATCGTACGTCGCAGACTCATTATCGCCGTAACTCATTCTGATGAGCAGTCTTTCCCGGATCACCATTTTTACCTGAATCGAATCAAGGAAATGGGGTTATTTACTCCGGTTTTGTTTATTGATGCCCGAGACCCTTCATCGGTTCTTACTGTAGTAGAAGAACTTTTGGATCAACGGGAAAAGAATATTGACTGGACTGCTCTTGGGGAGCGCTTAGAGGTAAACAGCACTATGCCGGGTGCTGAGAAGAAGGATGAAATCGCTCAGGAAGATGATGTCTCGCTTATGGATGCTGCGCTAAACACCCGTGGTATCGTTGGAGCAATTCACCTAGATGATCAGCGGAATATTGTAAGTTCCAAAATTGAGAACGCCCATAACCGTGAGATCCTCAGGGCAATGGTTAACCTAGTCAGTGCGCTTGAGAAAAAAGCAGGTTTTCTGGGTCACATCGATGATCTTATCCTTTGTGGTAAGGATCAGGAAACACTGTCTGTATTTGTCGATGATGAACAAGCCCTGGGGCTTTGCTCCGATCGAGAGCTGAGTATCAATGTTGTTAAGCAGCAGGCTGCTGATCTACTGCAATGGAGTAAAGAATGATTGAGCTGTTAAACATTGTAGATCTGCCTGGTGTTATTGAGTGCAGTAGTATCCTTAAAGGCAAAGAGTTGCTGGCATCCTCATTCCCCGAACAATACAAAAACCATGCAACCATTGCTAAACAGTCGTTTAACTATATTTTTGCTACAGCGGCGAAAATGAAATCCAAGCATGATGAGGCGCATCTGGAGATTGGTGATAAACGCTTGAGTGGTTTTATTTTGAAAGGCGACCTGATTCTGGTTTGTTTGTCCTCTAAAGATTCAAATATACAGCAGGTACGTAAACAAGCCCGCCAGGCGCATGCCAAGTTACTGAAGGATGAGCTGCAAGAGATAAGTAAATTCTAGAACACCTTCGGTCTGATCCCTCCTCTTTCAAGAACTGATCTATATCAGATTTGTCTAATTTTTATACAGGTCATACTTGAAGCTTTATCCATTAGCCCCCATACCTTTGTAGTATCGCGAATTCAGCGAAGCCCGCAGACCGGTCATAGAGGCACATTGAGCGGGTAAGTGAACGCACATTTCGGAGGTAAGAATGCGTCCAGATAAATTTACATCCAAGCTGCAAGAGGCTCTTGCAGACGCACAGTCTCTGGCTGTGGGCCGAGATAACAATTACGTCGAACCAATTCATATTCTAAGTGCACTTCTTGAGCAGCAGAACAGTAGTATTGCGCAGATTCTCGTACAGGCTGGTGTCAATGTTCAGACTCTTAAAGGTCAGGTTGAACAAAGCTTACAGCGTTTGCCTCAGGTTCAGGATCCTGACGGCGAACTGCGTTTCTCTCAGGATGTTGCGCGTATTTTCAATAAGACGGACAAGATCGCTCAGCAGCGAGGAGATCAGTTCATTGCCAGTGAATTGGTGCTATTGGCAATGGCAGATGATAAATCGGATGCCGGACAAGTATTGCGTCAGTGTGGTGTAGACAAGAAAGGTCTGGAAAATATTATTAACCAAGTACGTGGTGGAGAATCCGTGCAGGACCCGAATGCAGAAGAAAACCGTCAGGCGTTGGATAAATATTGCGTTGATCTAACGGAACGTGCGGAGTCTGGAAAGCTTGATCCGGTTATCGGGCGCGATGATGAAATTCGTCGCACAATTCAGGTGTTACAGCGTCGCACCAAAAACAACCCTGTACTGATTGGTGAGCCGGGTGTAGGTAAAACCGCCATAGTGGAAGGTCTTGCGCAGCGTATTGTGAATGGCGAAGTTCCCGAAGGGCTGAAGCGCAAAAAAGTATTGTCCTTGGATATGGGGGCATTGATAGCAGGTGCTAAATTCCGTGGTGAGTTTGAAGAGCGCCTCAAAGCTGTACTCAATGAGTTATCTAAACAGGAAGGTCAGATCATTCTGTTTATCGATGAGCTGCACACCATGGTGGGTGCTGGCAAAGGCGAAGGCTCAATGGATGCAGGTAACATGCTGAAACCCGCATTGGCACGTGGTGAGCTGCATTGTGTAGGTGCAACTACGCTGGACGAATATCGACAATATGTTGAGAAAGATGCCGCTTTGGAACGTCGTTTCCAGAAGGTGATTGTGGACGAGCCAGATGAGGAGTCCACGATTGCGATTTTACGCGGTTTAAAAGAGCGCTATGAAATTCATCATGCGGTAGATATTACTGATTCCGCGATTATCGCTGCCGCTAAATTATCACAACGTTACATCACTGATCGTCAGTTGCCAGATAAGGCGATTGATCTGATCGATGAGGCTGCTTCTCGTATCCGTATGGAAATGGACTCAAAACCTGAAGATATGGATCGTCTGGAGCGCCGCCTTATCCAGTTAAAAATGGAAAGGGAAGCGCTGAAAAAAGAGAAAGATGCAGCAGCCAAGCAGCGCTTGCAGGAATTGGAAGCTACCATTGCTGGCGTCGAAAAAGAGTTTGCGGATCTTGATGAGGTCTGGAAAGCGGAGAAGATGGCGCTACAGGGCTCGCAAAAAGTGAAAGAGGAGTTGGATCAGGCGCGTATTGAGCTTGAGAAATACACTCGAAGCGGTGATCTGCAGAAGATGTCTGAGCTTCAGTACGGCAGGATTCCTGAGCTTGAAAAACAGCTGGCAGCAGCCTCTGAAGCGGAAGAAACTGGTCAGCAGGAAACCAAACTATTACGTAACAAAGTAACTGAAGAAGAAGTTGCCGAAGTGGTCTCCCGTTGGACCGGCATACCTGTCAGTAAAATGCTGGAAGGTGAACGTGAAAAGCTATTGCGAATGGAGGACGCTCTACATGGCCGGGTAATCGGTCAGGAGGAGTCAGTCACCGCAGTTTCCAATGCTGTCCGCCGTTCACGTGCTGGCTTGGCGGATCCAAACCGACCTAATGGGTCGTTCCTATTCTTGGGGCCAACCGGTGTCGGTAAAACAGAGCTTTGTAAAGCGCTGGCCAGCTTTTTGTTTGATACAGAAGACGCGATGGTACGTATCGATATGTCCGAATTTATGGAGAAGCACTCTGTGGCTCGCTTGATTGGTGCCCCTCCAGGATACGTCGGTTATGAAGAGGGTGGCTATCTAACGGAAGCTGTGCGCCGGAAGCCCTATTCTGTACTTTTGTTGGACGAGGTTGAGAAGGCGCACCCTGATGTCTTTAACATTCTGTTGCAGGTACTGGAAGATGGTCGGCTGACCGATGGGCAAGGCCGTACAGTCGACTTCAGGAATACGATTGTGGTTATGACCTCTAATCTGGGATCTGATCTGATACAGAACTTCAGTGATGATGACGATTACAGCTTGATGCGTAATGCGGTTATGGAGGCAGTGGGTATGCATTTCCGTCCAGAAGTCATCAATCGTATCGATGAGGTTGTGGTCTTCCACAGTCTGAAGAAAAACCAGGTTGCAGGTATTGCGGGTATCCAGTTGCAACGTTTGCAGAACCGTTTGGCTGAGAGGGATTTAAGCCTGACACTGACCAGTACGGCTATGGATAAACTGGTGGATGTAGGTTTTGAGCCTATATACGGTGCAAGGCCATTAAAACGAGCTATTCAACAATGGATTGAGAATCCGCTGGCACACGAAATTCTAGCGGGGAAATATGCCCCAGGTACAGAAATAGCAGTCGATGTCGAGCAAGGGGAATTCGTTTTCCGCTAAACGTTGTCTGCACATCAGTACACGAAAGAGCCATCTGTCTGAATCAGGCAGGTGGCTTTTTTATTTGCTCTTAATAGCTCCCGCTTTCTCGCGCCAGGTCAGTTCACCCAGTTGAACGTCCAGCCATTCAAAACCGATTCTCTTAGCTACCGATGCTGCACCATCCAGGCTTTTAAACTCCCTTTCCTTTTTCGAACGTTGCAGGTTCAGGCCGATCTCTTCGTTGTCTTTAGTGACAAATTTCAGAGTCCAACCTCGGGACATTGAGATAGGGGAAGCCTTGCAAGATTCAAACACTCCCGCCTTAAAAAGCAATGTAATTTCTTTCTCTTGCATAGTAAAAATCCAATTAAGATTAATCAAAATATATATAAGATAATTTTAAATCTTAATTTGACTGTAATCAACTTTTTTGGATTATTTAACTCATTGAAATATATGGATAATTAAATATTTTTCATTGTATTTTATTGGGGTTTAAGTGGCTTCAATAAATATAATTAATTTGTCATTAGTTGTTTTTTGATTGTTCATATAAAAATATTGATTAGTCATGATTTGGTTAATGTTTTAGTGTTTATCTGGTCCCTAAGAGGGGTTATGCTTGGTGGGAAGTTGTTCAATAGTTGGGGGAAACTGAGTGAGATTTGTTGCATTAATAGTATTTCTTGTTCTGGGAGGCTGTGCCTCGCAGGGACCTCAAACTAAAGCGCCTGTGCCTGCATTTGTGGAAAAGGTTGAGCCGGTTTCATTGGATCTGTTTGTACCCCTAGCAGATGATCCGTATGTAAGTTACGTACAGCCTTTGCTTAGAAACTTAGGGAAAGAGCCGTTTTATCAACTGGTCAATGGCAAGCGGCTTGATCGGGGGTATGTTTATTCTCACCAAATCCAGGAGTCGGACCCAAAGAAAACGGTTTTTGCTTTCCGCAGTAAAGACGGGGGTGATTCCGGGTATATAACAACGGGTAGTGGGAATCAGGCCATTGCGAATGCGTTTTTTATACAGAATGAACAGGTCGGTGCTGCTTATGCACTGGTCTTAAAGAGAATTAAGATCTGTTTGGTGACTCAATCTAAAGGGTTACCAGAGTACCGGGAGCAACGTTGGTACTTCCCGGATGCACCTGGCTATTTTGAATGCACTGGCTTGACCAACAAAAATATTTTTAAACTTGGTACTGGATTACCTTCAGTATTGGGTCCTTACTATGAAGAGAAAGATACTATCCTTGTCTTTAGGCAGTTTAGTGAGTTGCAGCAGGTGGTGCAGTCTCTAAAGCAGCAGTTCCCGTATTTGAAAGTACCGGTTATTCATATTCGCTAGATACACTCTGGATTGAGATCAATGATCTGGTTATGCTGTTAGATTAAAGTGCATCACTTATATGAAGTCTGACCCGATAGACGACATCAATTAGGGGGCAGTAATGAGCGAGCTGAAAATTTTGATTGTGGATGACGCGAGATTCATCCGTGATCATGTTTCAAGAATTGTTAAGGATCATTTCCCGGAGTTTCTGGTAGATGCCGCTGAAGATGGCTCTGTTGGTCGTGATCTGATGGGCAAAACTAAATATGACCTGATTCTTTGTGATTGGGAAATGCCCGGCATGTCTGGACTTGAGGTTTTACAGTGGGCCAGACAGCAGCCTGAATATAAAGATGTCCCCTTTGTTATGGTGACCAGTCGTGGTGAACGAGACTATGTGCTGCAGGCAATTCAGGCTGGCGTTAATGATTACATGGGTAAACCTTTCGAAGACAGTGCGTTGGTCGAGAAGGTAAAAAAATATGCAGGGAAACGCTTAGAGGCAAGTGCTGAATCGCGGCGAAAGGCTGCACAAATGCTGGCAACAGGTAAGTCTGCGGCAGCTCAGAATAAAACAGCTAAAAAGCCAAAAGGTCTGGCTCAGCTTCGAGTTGGTTCCGGGGTTTTAAAATGTGCAATTAAAGAGATTACTCTTCAACATGCTCAGATTGCGGTGAAACGTGAAGATGGTATTCCTGTACTGCTTGAACAGTGTGTTATGGATATAGAGCAGAGTTCGGGAAAAAGTGTCGCCCAGATGAATGGTTTTATAGCCGCACTGTCTGCTAACGAGCGCACAACTGAAACCACCTTCCTTACTGTTGATGTGCAGTTTGTCGATAATGATCCAGACAAGCTTGAAGTGCTTACTGGGTTTATTGCCAGCCTGAGCAAGAAAAAATAAAAGGCCGCTAGCGGCCTTTTATTTTTCATTAAGTTGTTTGATCAAATAGCTTGATCAGTACAGCGCTTGCTCATCTTTGATTACATCGATCAGCACGTCCAGAAATAACTCATCCGCTTCGCTGTGTTCCAGTGGGATTTTTATATTTGTTGAGGCGGATAGTTTTTCGGCAATGACTAAACGAGCATTTTCATCATTAAGATGCTCTCGCGCTATCGCAATTGCTGTTTCACTAATCTCCGGTTCAACCAATACCTTTCTTATGAAAGACATTAATTCGTTGATTACCCGTTCCTTGTTTTTTATCTCAGTGATACTCATTGGGACTTCTCCTTAACCGTATTCTGAGTACGTATATGAAAACTATAACCCGAACAGGTCGGTACTGAATAGTTGGATTATATAAATCTGCATTGGTTCATGCTTTTTTATTGAAGCAGTCGTTACGCTATGCGAGAATAGCCGCCTCGAAATTTTTTGAGGCCTTGAGTGTGTAGGAAACCCCGAAACTCAGGGGAACAACTTTCTAAGAGTTGTTTCTCAAAGGTCTGTCAATTGGGTGATCCCCAATTCTGACACACACCCGAACGTGAACCTGCAGCTCTACCCCTGGAATGGTTCTGAGTGAGACCGCTAGAGATTCAACAATTTTGTCTGGTACAGGCACGTTCAAAACGTTACAGAAACAAAAACTGTTAATTTCGTCAGTAACGAGAAGCTGACGTCGTTAGAGGGTGAACAAAGTGGAATTACTTTCAGGCGCAGAAATGACTGTTCGCGCGCTTCGTGATGAAGGCGTTAAATATATCTATGGATATCCTGGTGGTGCATTGCTTCATATCTATGATGCAATTTTTACCCAGGATGAAGTCGAACACATTCTGGTCCGCCACGAACAAGCTGCTACTCATATGGCAGATGCTTATGCGCGCGCGACAGGTAAAGCAGGTGTTGCGCTGGTGACATCAGGTCCGGGTGCAACCAATGCCGTCACTGGTATTGCAACAGCATACATGGACTCTATCCCTATGGTTGTTATCACAGGTCAGGTTATGTCACATCTGATCGGTGAAGACGCGTTCCAGGAAACGGATATGATTGGTGTCTCTCGTCCTATCGTTAAACACAGTTTTAGTGTTCAGCGTCCGGAAGAGATTCCTGAGATCATTAAAAAAGCGTTCCATATTGCTGAAAGCGGACGCCCAGGTCCGGTTGTTGTTGATATCCCTAAAGATATGACAACCCCGACAGAACGTTATGAATACGAATACCCTAAGAGCGTAAAAATGCGTTCTTACAATCCGATCGTAAAAGGGCATACCGGGCAGATCAAAAAAGCCGTGGATATGTTAATTGCGGCGAAGCGCCCTGTAATTTACGCCGGTGGTGGTGTCATTATGGGTGAAGCGAGTGAACAGCTGACAGCTTTAGCTCAGCAGCTGGGTTACCCGGTCACTAATACCCTGATGGGATTGGGCGGTTATCCAGGCACGGATAAACAATTTATCGGTATGCTGGGTATGCATGGCAGCTATGAAGCTAATATGGCGATGCATCACAGTGATCTGATTCTGGCAGTGGGTGCGCGTTTTGATGATCGTGTTACTAACGGCACAGACAAGTTCTGTCCAACGGCTAAGATCATTCATATTGATATCGATCCGGCTTCAATTTCCAAAACAATTAAAGCGGATGTTCCGATTGTAGGTCCTGCCAAGGCAGTACTGAGCGAGATGCTTGAGCAGGTTGAGTCTGCCAAGAAGGCGCCTTGTGCAGACAGTTTGAAATCCTGGTGGGAACAGATTGATGAATGGCGCGGGCGTCATGGTGGTCGTTATAAAACTGACGATTCCGAATTGATGAAACCGCAGCATGTTATCGAGATGCTGAGCAAGGTTACTAATGGCGACGCTTACGTATGTTCTGACGTAGGTCAGCACCAGATGTTTGCAGCGCAGTACTACAAGTTCAACAAGCCAAATCGCTGGATTAACTCCGGTGGTCTGGGCACCATGGGCTTTGGTCTTCCTGCGGCGATGGGCGTTAAGCTGAACTTCCCTGAAGACGAAGTGGTATGTGTAACTGGTGAAGGCAGTATCCAGATGAATATCCAGGAACTGTCGACCATCAGCCAGTACGATATTCCGGTTAAGGTTATCTGCTTGAATAACCAGTCTCTGGGTATGGTTCGTCAGTGGCAGGATATGAACTATGAATCCCGCCACTCACAGTCTTATATGAAGTCTCTACCTGACTTCATGGCATTGGTTGAATCATACGGCCATGTGGGTATCAAAGTTGAGCGCTATGAAGATCTGGAAGGTGCAATGCGCGAAGCGTTTGCAATGAAAGATCGTATGGTATTCATGGACATCGCAGTCGATCCGTTTGAGCACGTATACCCAATGCAGGTACCACGTGGTTCTATGCGCGATATGTGGTTGAGCAAAACGGAGAGAACATAATCATGCGTCATATTATTTCTGTATTGATGGAAAACGAACCGGGTGCATTGTCCCGAGTTGTTGGTCTGTTCTCTCAACGTAATTTCAACATTGAGTCGCTGACTGTTGCTCCAACGGAAGATGAGACATTGTCTCGTCTAACCGTAACAACTATTGGTGATGACCGTGTAGTTGAACAGATCACAAAGCAGCTGAACAAGCTGATTGATGTAGTGAAGGTTGTGGACCTGACTGAAGGTGATCATCTTGAACGTGAGTTGATGATGATCAAGATGAAGGCAAACAACGGTACTGTTCGAGCAGAGATTAAACGTACTGCGGATATTTTCCGTGGCACGATTATCGATGTGACGCCTAATACATTTACTGTTCAGTTGGTGGGTTCAAGCTCCAAACTGGATGCTTTTATCGAAGCGCTGGGCACTTCTAACATTATGGAAGTTGTGCGTTCAGGTGTTTCTGGCATTGCCCGGGGTGAGAAGGTTCTGACCCTGTAAACATCTTTAAGCATTTATGGCACAGACTTAAAACCGCGCTCTGGGAACAGAGCGCGGTTTTTTTGTGTCTGAAAACCTGTGTTTTAATCTATCCACCCAGCTGTAGCCTGCAGGACTTGCATATCGGGTTTGGTAATCCAGATTGCCAGAGCTGTTTTGCTGGATATGTCAGATTCTGGAATCTCAAACTGCCATTGTGAACCTGTGGAGGTCTTTTGTTGTTTATTTAACACAACAAACTGGTGACTCAGGGTTTTACCGCGATTTTCTCCGGCAGTGACCGAACTTTGCTGATCAAAGCCAATAAGAGCGACATGGGCGGTTAACTGAGATCCAGCTCCATTCTTTTCAAAATGGATGTTAAGGCTACCCTCGTCTAATTCTGCGGTCAGCTTGTCCCCGGATCGTTGGGGCATAGAGGGAAGTGACCGGCCTTGAAAAAAACCTCTCCATTCTTTTCCATCTACGACCCAGCCAGGAGTATACACACTCCTTAACTTTCCAAAGGTGCGATAATCGTACTGGCGTTGTTTATAGGAAGGGTGGGCAAAACGATCTTTCCAGCCAATGTAATCCCAATAATCAACGTGAAACGCCATCGGGATAATCCGTTCCCATAACTTTGGCGAATCCACAAGGCTACTCAAATAGCGATCAGCGGGAGGGCAGCTGGAACAACCCTCAGATGTATATAGCTCAATCAATTGCGGGGGTGTGCCCTGATGTTGGAAGGTCTGTCCGGCATACGCCATATTGCCTAACAGTAAAACAATAAGGCTTATTAGCCATTTTCTGAAACGAGGTGTACTCATATTCTGTTCTCCATTTTCAAGTATGACTTGATGAGAAGGACAGAAGTTCAGTGTGAGATAAATGTTGAGGAGGTGCTATCTGTGTTAACGGCTCTCCCTGTCCGTTAACACATGTTTTATGTAGATTACTTAGCGGTCAAACGCAGTCACCATAGAATCCAGCTGTTTAACCAAATCATGCAGTTCCTGACTTGCTGCTGCCGTTTCATCGGAAGCCTCACTGTTTTGGCGTGCCAGATCGCGAATGGACACAACATTCTGCTGAATTTCATCGACTACAGATGATTGTTCTTCGGAGCTGCTGGCTATTTGAATGCAGCGCTCAGAAATATTATCAATGGATGTTTGCACCTTTTTAAATGCATCATCGGCACGGTTTGCTACCTCTACACTTTGTTCAGCGTGGCCGCGGCTTTGATCCATAATGACGACTGTATGTTCAACTGCTGACTGTACCCGTGCAATCGAAGCTTCAATCTCTTGGGTTGAGTTCTGAGTACGAGTTGCCAACGTTCTTACTTCATCAGCTACCACGGCAAAACCTCTCCCGGTTTCACCAGCACGCGCGGCCTCAATGGCAGCGTTCAAGGCCAACAGGTTGGTTTGCTCCGCGATATCATTTATTACCGTTACAACATTGCCAATGGTGTCTGTGTATGTTTTGAGTTCCTGCGTGGCTTCAGATGCTTTAACGACTTCAGCTGAAAGCTCATTGATGTGCTGAACCGTGTCATGCAATGCCGTGCGACCATCTTCCGAAGTGCTGAGAGCCTCTTGTCCAGCTGTAGACATTTCGCCCGTATTTTGCGCGATTTCCTGCGCTGCACAGGCCATTTCATGTACCGCAGCAGCGACCATATCACTCTCTTTATCTTGCTGGCTAATACCTTGATTAGTTCTGGATATGGCACTCTCAGTGGTATTAATAGCACCATCAATGGTTTGGCTGACATCTCCCAGGCGTGTTAATACAGTGGTATTACGGGCTTCATTCATTTTTAAAGCCAGGTCAATTTCACCCAGTTCGTCCTGTCGGGAGCAATACATTAACTGTACTAGTGGGTTGGTATATCGCTCTCTTGCAATCCCCGCCAGTTTTCTAACCGGGCTGATATAACGATGGACCACTCCGGCAAGTAGAAGCTGTGATAATGCCATAATGCCCATCACCTCCAGAGGTGCACCAGCAAACCAGCTGCAAACCAGTGCAACTATGCTCACTAATGAGAATCCGACGAGTGTTTGAGTACTGGTGGATTTAAGCTTTAACGCTTTGCCAGCTTTACCCGCGTTGGCGACAGCGTAGATCACTTCAGCTTTGGATACCTGCTCTTTGGTTGGCTTAAAACGAACGGATTGGTATCCGACTTTGACACCTTTTTCGAACAATGGTGTGACATAGGCATCGACCCAATAGTGATCACCATTCTTACAGCGGTTCTTCACAATGCCGCGCCATGCCTGATCCGCTTTCAGTGAATCCCATAAGTTTCCAAATGCCGCCGGAGGTACATCAGGATGACGAACAATATTGTGGGCTTTACCTATTAGCTCTTCTTCAGAATACCCCGCAATATCGCAAAAGACCTGATTAACATATGTGATACGACCTTTCAGATCCGTTGTGGATATGATGCGCTGGCCTTCAGGGAGTAACACTTCGCGGCCTGTCACCGGCATTTTTTTCATAGGTGAAGTTCCTTGCGATTTCCTACTTATTATTATGACCAAAAAAGGTACATCTTATCCTGCTATAGGTGTTTGTACCTTAAACTGAATCAACAGATTATTAAAAGAGCTGAAAATTAATTGGTATCTGCTTCCAGAATGCATGGAAAATTTAATTTAAAGGTAGATTAGAAGAACAGCGTCAGTTTTGTCCATTATCCATGAGTAAAACTTATAACGTATTACGTTGCACTAATATTCAAGTGTTTGACTATACTTCCCTTATCGTTGTGGCCAGAAGGGGACGGCAGTTCCTAATCTGTCTTAACTTTGACCAATCATTCTATCGCTGCAATGTTACTCGGAGACAATGAATGGGTTACTTTCGCTCAGGGTGTTCTACGGAGACAGATGCATCCAAAGCTGTTGAGCAAATATATGATGCGGTTATTCAGGACGAAATTTCGCTGATCATTTTTTTCTGCTCTCAAGATTATTCGTTACAAGATATATCTGAACAGATAGCTGACAAGTTTTCTGGTATTGAGGTTGTGGGTTGCACATCTTCAGGCTGTATTGGACGTGAAGGCTATCAGAACAAAGGGATTGTGGCGTGCAGCTTCGCCGCAGAAGCTTTTGGTTTTTCCGTACAGTTAGTGCCCGATGTACAGGAATTTTCCTATCATCTTGCTGATGAACTTGTGTCTGACTTAAAAGATAAAATTAACTCCAGTTGGCCTGAAGAGAGCCAGGCCAGCCATTTTTTTGCACTGCAGTTTATCGATGGGTTGAGCCTAAGAGAGGAAACATTTACGCAGATCTTATCAACTGCTTTGAATGGTATTCCACTATTGGGTGGTTCAGCGGGAGATGACCTGCAGTTTCAGCATACATACATTTATTGCGGGGGGAAGTTTCACTCCAATGCAGGCATCGTGATTCTTGGTGAAACCAATCTCCGCTTCCAGCCATTTATGATTCAACATTTCTTACCCACCGAAAAACGCTTGGTTGTAACTGAGTCAATTCCCGAAAAGCGAATAGTCATTTCTCTGAATGGCTTGCCCGCTGCAGTGGAATACGCTCGTAATGTTGGTTGTACAGTCGAAGAGTTGAACTCAGAAGTTTTTGCATCTCATCCGGTTTTAGTGAAGCTAGGCGATCAGGTGTATGTGCGCTCAATTCAGCAGCTCAACGACGATGGCAGTCTGACTTTTTTCTGTGCTATTGATGATGGGGTCGTCCTGAGCGTGGCTGAAGCTGAAGAGATAGTCGAAAATCTTGAGCGTGAAATGAATAAGGTGAAGCTCAGAGTAGGGGATTTAGGCATAGTGATTGGGTTTGATTGCGTATTTCGGTATCTGGAAATAGAACAGCAGGATCAGGTTGGGCTGGTTTCAGATATTTTTAAAAAGAACGCGGTATTCGGGTTTAACAGTTATGGTGAACAGTTCAGCTCAATGCACGTAAATCAGACCTTTACAGGTATTGCTTTTTCTTCAGAGGTGGTGGAAGACGATGGCTGGTCAAGCTGTATTGTCATCTGATCTGCCTTCAGATCAGGAGATTGAACGTTTACATGCAATCATCAATGTTTTGATGAAACGGGTGGAGCAGAATATGGAATCCAGAGGTTCCGATTATGCTCTGTTTCAGTCAGCGGTTGTTCTGGAAGACAAGGTTAACCAGCGTACAGAAGAACTGAATAAAACGCTTAACGAATTAAGTAACACTAACCGCGATTTACAAAACAGTGAGGAAGCTCTCACCGAGGCTATATTAAGACTGAATGATGCTGTCGAGAGTATTTCTGAAGGTTTTGCACTTTATGACCAGGAAGATCGGCTGGCTGTATGCAACTCTCGCTACCGTGATATGTGGGGATTTTCTGATCGTCCTTTGGATGAACTGATTGGTACCTCATTCATTGAACTGGCAAATGATATTTTAGAGCGTAGAACTGGGTCTGACTGGGCCGAAAAGCGTATACAGCATCATTTGGACGGCAGCGGTACCATGGAATATCTCTTCGAAGATGGTACCTCTGTCCAGATTCGTGAGCGTAAAACGGCGGATGGTTGCACCGTTGGTATTTACTCCGATGTCACCGAGTTAAAGCAACGTGAGGAGGAAAAGCGCCAGTTTGAACTTGCTGAAAAATCCAAAGTGCTGCAGTCATCCCTTGATAGTATTCAGCAAGGAGTTGCGGTATTTAACCAGAAAGAGATTCTAGTGGCCGGCAACCACCGTTTTATTCAGTTAATGGAACTACCTGCTTCTGCAGGGCAGGTAGGGATACCACTGGGTTACATCAGACAGATGGACCGTCATTTTCTTGATTTTGATTCTGACCAAAGCCGACAGTTGTTTCTCAACCACGAGATGGTCCGCTACGAACGCAACTTTGACCATAATCGTGTAGTTGATATTCAGTGCTCTCCTATGCCAGATGGTGGTTTTGTTGCGACATTTACGGATGTCACAGAACAGCGCCGAAGTGAAAAACGCATACGTCATATCGCAACGCATGACCCGTTAACAAAAATCGCTAACCGGTCTCTCTTCAACGAGAATTTCAATAAGCTTCTGGACAACGCCGCATCACAAAGCGAATCCCTGGCGCTGTTATTTATGGATCTGGATGATTTTAAAGATGTTAATGACACTCTTGGTCATCCGGTCGGTGACCGCTTATTGATTGCGATTGCAGAAAGAATCAATCATATCTATCCAGAAAATGGAATTTTCGCCCGTTTAGGTGGTGACGAGTTTGCGATTGCAATGCCAGTGCAAACTGAACAGGATGCCCCAGGCGCGCTGGCTGAGAAGATTATAAAAGCGTTGCAACAGCCTTTCTCCATTGATGGTAATGAGATTTTTTCCAATGTCAGCATTGGTATCACTCATTATCCAAATGATGGTGCAGATACTGACACTTTGTTGCGGAATGCCGATATGGCCATGTATGAAGCCAAAGCTCAGGTGAACTGGCGCAATAAGTTCAGTTATTACAAGGAGCAGATGAATCAATGGATCAAAGAACGCAAAGATATCGAGCAGGATTTACGATACGCATTAGAACGTGATCAGCTTTTTTTAGTATACCAGCCGCGTTTGAATTTAAGGACTGGCCGAATCGTTGGTATGGAAGCGTTACTCCGATGGCAGCATCCTGAGAAGGGCCTTATCAGTCCTGCTGATTTCATTCCCATTGCTGAACAAAGTGGCTTAATAAGTCAGATCGGCAACTGGGTGACGGAAACTGCATGTACTCAGACCAGGAAGTGGATAGAGGAAGGCATGGGTAATCTGACTGTTGCTGTGAATTTATCACCGGCGCAGTTCCACTACGGTGATCCTGTTGAGACGATCGAAAAAACATTACACAGGACGGGTTTGCCGGCTTCAAACCTTGAAATAGAAATCACTGAAAATACGTTAATGGATGGTGTGGAATTTGCCATAAAAGCCTTGCATCAGATTAAGGTTCTGGGTGTGCGTATTGCTATTGATGATTTTGGAACGGGTTATTCTTCTCTTAACTACCTGAAGCGTTTTCCCGTTGATGTGGTGAAAATAGATCAGAGTTTTGTCGCGAATATCGGTTTGGACTTAAGCGATGAAGCCATCATAAATACGGTTTTATCCCTTGGGAAACTTCTCCAGTTGAGAGTTGTCGCAGAAGGTGTGGAAACAGCAGAGCAACTGGCATATTTGAAAATGCAGGAATGTGATGAAATACAAGGTTACTATTTTAGCCGCCCTCTGCCTGCCGATGCGTTTAAAGAGTTTTATGACGAAATGTCTAAACCTGCCACGAATATAAACAGTTAGGTGCCAGCACAAATTTTACGAGAATTATTGCAGCCCCCATTTTTTAATACTTGCTGTAGAATTGCCAAAAGCTTTATTTCAGTTAGAGGTAGTTAATGGGTTTTCAGATTGAATTTAAAGTTCGCGACTATGAATGTGATATGCAGGGTATCGTGAACAACGGGGTTTATTTCAATTACCTTGAGCATGCCCGACATGAGTTTCTACTCGCTAAAGGGATTGATTTTGCAGATCTAACCGCAAAAAAAATTCATCTGGTCGTGGTGCGTTCCGAAATGGATTATAAAAACTCGTTAACCAGTGGCGATCGTTTTGTCGTAAAGGTTGCAGTTGAACGGATCAGTAAGGTGAAGTTTGGATTCAGACAAACGGTTGTTCGCCTGTCTGATGAAAAAGTCGCGCTTGAGGCTTTGGTTATCGGTACAGCTTTAAACGAGCGTGGTAGGCCATTTATTCTCCCAGAACTGGAAACAATGTTTGTTTAAAACGGATTCGGATAATGGGATGGAGTGACTGGCTGTTACAGAATGAGATGCAGGTAAGGCTGATTTGTTTTGTTTCTCTTTTCGCATTGATGGCCAGTTGGGAGGTTTTGAAACCTTGCCGTCCGCTGGTCTATTCCAGGGTTTTACGTTGGAGTAATAACCTGGCGCTGGTGGCTTTAAATACCCTGTTGTTAAGGTTGTTGTTTCCGGCCGCCGCAGTGGGTTTGGCGCATGTTGCCCATTCTCAAGGGTGGGGTGTTTTTGCTTTGCTGGAACTTCCCCATCTGTTCGAGGTTATTCTCGCGGTTATTCTGCTTGACCTGCTTATCTATTTTCAGCACGTTATCTTCCACAAAGTCCCGATCTTATGGCGACTGCACCGGGTGCATCATGCTGATCCCGATTATGATCTGACAACAGGCATTCGATTCCATCCAATAGAAATTATACTGTCGATGTTAATCAAATTTGCCGCGATCATCCTGTTGGGACCAGCGGCAGTGGCGGTGCTTATTTTTGAAGTTTTACTGAATGGTTCCGCTGTATTTAACCATTCAAATGTACGTTTGCCAGCAAGAGTAGATCGCGTAGTTAGGTTTGTTTTTGTGACGCCGGATATGCATAGGGTGCATCATTCATGGATACGCTCAGAAACCGATAGTAATTATGGGTTTGCGTTATCCATATGGGACAGGTTGTTCTCAACTTATCAGGATCAACCTCAAAAGGGTCATCTGAAGATGGATATAGGATTGGAAGATTTACAGGATGTTAAAGAAGTCAGTTGGTTAACCGGTATCTTAAAGCTCCCCTTTCGTCGTTGATTCATCCGTCCCGAGTTGAGACCAGAACGCGCCGATTAACGGGCTCTTAAGTTTCTTCTCCAGCGTTACAATACCTACTTCAAATGCTTTAAGTTGAGGTTTTATCTGTAAGACCTCTACGGCTCCGGCCAGGGGGCTGTTATCTAATACGATTTTCGGGACCACTCCAATGCCAAATCCCAGACTAACCATACTTACAATCGCCTCATTACCAGCAACCTGAGCGTAGATAAGAGGTTTGATATTGTGCTCCTTAAACCAGCGGTCAACGCGTTTGCGCGATACACCGCTTTCGGAAAGGATCATTGGAGTATTCCCATCAGGAACGAGATCATTGACATCACGGCCATCCAAACCCTGTTTCGGAGCAATAAACAAAAGAGGAGAGAGGGCTATTTTCTTGAATGCAATGCCGCTTGGCAGAGAGTCAGGTTTGGCGGTAATGGCAAAGTCTTCATCCCCTGCTAGTACTCTGGGGATGGCATCCTCATGATCTCCGGTATGCAGTTTAATCTCGATCTTCGGGTAGTTATGACGAAAACGGCTGAGAATATTAAACAAAAAGCTGTAACTGGCCGTGACTGAGCAATACATACTGATTTCACCCTGAAGTTCACCGGTACGTTCAACCAGTTGTGTTCTAACGGTGTCCCATTGTGACAACGATTCCCGCGCATAGCTCAGGAATATTTCTCCTTCAGGTGTCAGGCTTACGGTGCGATTGTCCCGTTCGAAAAGCGCAGCGCCTACTTCCTCTTCAAGCTGCTTAATGCTTCGGCTTAAAGCTGAGGGGCTGATATGGCTTGCTTCGCTTGCCCTGCCAAAGTGCAGGGTATCTGCGAGATGAAGAAATTGCTTGAGCTGTTTTATGTCCATAAGTATTGCGCTAAGTGAAATAGTACTTTGAGTTTATGTTATTTTTGTAATCAAAAACAGTATTTGCTGGTCAAATTTCACACAGCCTTAGACTTTTGTATGTTATATTTGTGCGGTGCACAATAATTAACTGGAGGTGCGTATGGCAAAGTCAGTGAATTTAGCATTACAAGGTGGTGGAGCACATGGAGCATTTGCCTGGGGAGTTTTAGACCGGTTACTGGAAGAGGGAATTGAGCCTGGAGCTATTAGTGGGACCAGTGCGGGGGCAATGAATGCCATTTTGGTGGCTTATGGTTGGCAGGTAGGTGGTGCTGATGGAGCCCGGGAACTGTTGGATCAGTTCTGGACAAAGGTTTCTTTGAATTCACCTTCTGAATTGGTTGGATCGCAGCTACCAGATACTCAATTAACCTCAATGACTGGGTGGATGCTGGATATATTGCGTTATATCTCACCCTACGATCTTAACCCTCTGGATATAAATCCGTTACGTTTCCTGCTTGAGGAGCTGGTGGACTTTGATGCTCTTAGAAACGATTGTGCAGTGCAGCTTTTCATTGCCGCAACCGACGTATCATCTGGAAAAATAAAGTTGTTCCGGGAATATGAGCTGACTGCAGAGCATGCGCTTGCCTCAGCCTGCTTACCTACATTACATCAGGCTATTGAAATTGACGGACGGCATTATTGGGACGGTGGGTTTTCCGGAAACCCTGCAGTTTACCCTCTGATCTTTGATTGTTCAGGGGAAGATATTTTATTGGTTTTATTACAGCCCATGGCGGGGCATGAATTACCAACGACCTCCAGTGCCATTAATCAGCGAGTGACGGAATTGGGTTTTCAAAGTACCTTCCTGAGAGAGATGCGAGCGATCAGTTATACCCGTCAGCAAGCTAAGGATAAATTTTTCAGCGCCAGTACAATTGAACGCCGTTTTAAATCCTTAAGGTTTCACCTGATTGAATCCGGGGAGGTATTATCTTCACTTGAACAATCCAGTAAATACGATACTCGTCAGGCCTTTCTTCAAGAGCTTAAAGAAAGGGGGCGTTTGGAAGCCGATCATTGGGTTGGATCAAACTTTGGTGCGATTGGTCGAAAGCCAAGTTGTGACATTGAAGCGATGTTTTTATAGTAGGCGCAGTTTACGTTTGCGAGAGAAAAAACATGCCGAAATCTCGAGACCAGTTAAAGCTTTTGTTGTTGCAGATACGTGACGGGGCACAGGTTCGTCAGGAAGAGTTGGAAAGTTTCGCTGAATATTGTGGTCTCCGGATCGATCAGATTGATGTGCTCAATGTTTTTGATACGCCAGAGTTTGAAAACAACATCATAGACCCGTATGACGCCTTACTGGTGGGTGGCGCGAGTGAGGCCAATGTTCTTTTACCGGATCAGTATCCTTTTGTTGATGATTGCCAGCGTTTAATTTCGCATTGTGCCGAATGCTCCATACCGGTTTTTGCATCCTGTTTCGGTTTTCAGTTGGCGGTATTGGCTTTAGGCGGATCAATCCTGCACAAAGAGAAAGATTTTGAGATGGGGACTGTGCCCATCTCTTTGGCAAATGCTGCCTGGGATGACTCATTGTTCCGTGATACTCCAGATCAGTTTTATGCGGTTTCTGTGCATAAACAATACGCAAACAACTTGCCACGTAACTGTACAGCCCTTGCTTATACTGAGCAGTGCATTCATGCTTTCCGGCTGAAAGATAAACCTTTCTGGGCGTTTCAGTTCCATCCCGAAGTTGATAAAAGAGTACTGGTGGAAAGGCTTACTTTTTATAAAGAAAAATACACGGATGGTGACGGCCATTTAGATCAGGTGTTGTCATCTGCTCAAGAAACACCCGAATCTAATGCGCTAATGGGTAAATTTGTGCAAAGAATCCTTATTGAAGAGGAACACCTGCAGGACTGAACATAGTATCCTGTGCATTAGATG
This sequence comes from Neptuniibacter sp., assembly GCA_050633685.1. Lineage (GTDB taxonomy): Bacteria > Pseudomonadota > Gammaproteobacteria > Pseudomonadales > Balneatricaceae > Neptuniibacter. The sequence continues at coordinate 156,557 of JBOEHA010000005.1, forward strand.
AGTAAAATGCTGACTTTCAGCGCTAGCGGATAACAAAACGATCATGACTGAGCAGCCTAATCAGGAAGAAAATCAAGAACCTGTTAAACCCAGAAGCAGAGGTATTTATCTGCTGCCCAATTTATTTACAACAGGGGCGTTGTTTTCAGGTTTCTACGCTGTGGTTGCAAGTATGCACAGTAATTTTGAAAATGCGGCTATCGCTATTTTTGTAGCAATGGTGCTTGATGGTCTGGATGGTCGTGTCGCACGTCTGACCAACACATCCAGTGCATTTGGCGCAGAATATGATTCACTGGCTGATATGGTGTCCTTTGGTGTGGCGCCTTCCTTGGTCGTATTTAACTGGGTCCTTGATGATATCGGTAAGCTGGGTTGGTTTGCTGCTTTTGTATATGTCGCCGGGGCTGCGCTTCGACTGGCGCGTTTCAATACCCAGATAGGTTCTATGGATAAGCGTTACTTCATGGGGTTACCCAGCCCCGCAGCCGCCGCAACCGTAGCGGGTTTAGTCTGGGCCGCTACTGAATATAATATTGATGGGGCTCCTTTTGCTTATTTAATAGCCCTGTATGTTGCCGTCGTGGGTGTATTGATGGTGAGCAATATTCTTTACTACAGTTTCAAAGATGTGAGCCTTAAAGAAAAAGTGCCATTTTTGATTCTTGCCGGCATCGTCCTGGCAGTGGGTGTTATTTCCATCAGCCCTGAAACATTCCTTTGGTTACTTTTCCTTACCTACGCGGCATCTGGGCCGTTACTCTGGGTGATACGAAAAACTAAAAAGACCAACGCTTAAATATTAAATGGCTTCCTCTGAGAAGCCATTTTGCTTTCCAGGCCAGCCAAAGCTATACCTATAAAAAGCGAAAGGTATGAAATGGGAGGTTTTATGAAACTCTGTTCGTGTCGCAATCGACTGATCCAGACTTGGCTTTACACCCTGCTGTTTTTCCTCTGTATTATTCTGATGATCAGCTCAGTATTTATTCTTGTGGACTAAGCATACCCATGCTGGTTTCTAAGTTAAGTGCGGAACGGCCTCACTGGTGGCGCGTGTTGTTTAGCGTACTTGCAGCATTCTTTGGTGTACAAAGCCGCCGAAATCATGAACATGATTTTTCCTCAGGCAGACTCTGGCCTTATCTATTAATGGCTATCATTTTAGGGTTGGTGTTTATAGCCGGTGTGTATTTGTTGGTTCAGCTGGCTTTATCTCTTTCTGAAACGTGATTTTCTTGCATATTTTTTTTCACTGCTATACTTGCTGATAACAACCAAGTGGATTGGTCGGAAATGATAGGACGGAGTCCAGGCGCTAAGAGAGCCTGCCCGAACCCTGTCGCTACCGACGTTGCCGTGCAGTACAACGCCCTTAGTGAGAGGATTCTGACAGGCTCTTTTTATGTATAAATGAAAGGGAGCCTGCAATGATAAGAACAATATTAGGATTCCCCCTTGTGTTGCTTTTTGCCAGTAGCGCTCAGGCAGCATGGGATGTGAACCTCCCTCGCGGAGTGACTGAAATCAGTCACGAGATATACGATCTGCACATGATCATATTCTGGATCTGTGTTGCGATCGGTGTTGTCGTATTCGGAGTTATGCTCTGGTCTGTTATTTATCACCGCAAGTCCCGTGGCGCTAAAGCGCATAATTTCCATGAGAATGTGGTCGTGGAGATCATCTGGACCATTATTCCCTTTTTTATTCTTATCGCTATGGCGGTTCCCGCAACCGCAACTCTGATCAAAATGTATGATAATTCTGAATCTGAATTAGATATTCAGATTACGGGATATCAGTGGAAGTGGCGTTACCAGTATCTGGGAGAAGAGATTGACTTCTTTTCCAGTCTTTCGACCCCTCGCGAACAAATCAACAATGCTGAAGAAAAAGGCCAACACTATCTGCTGGAAGTGGATAACCCATTGGTGATTCCAGCAGGTAAAAAGGTCCGTTTTCTTTTAACTGCCAACGATGTGATTCATTCCTGGTGGGTCCCGGATCTGGCCGTTAAAAAAGACGCAATCCCCGGGTTTATAAATGAAGCATGGACCATTGTTGAGAAGCCTGGCATTTATCGTGGTCAATGTGCAGAACTTTGCGGTAAAGATCATGGGTTCATGCCTGTTGTTGTTGAAGTGAAACCGCAAGCGGAATTTGATGCCTGGTTGGCCGAGGTTAAACAGGCAGATAAGGCAAAATCTGACGCGGTATTGAAAACCTGGAATCTGGCTGACCTGATGGAAACAGGAGAGCAGGTGTATGCCAAAGCTTGCCTGGCTTGTCATCAGGCTAATGGTGAAGGTATTCCCGGCGCATTCCCTGCTCTTAAAAACAGTCCCATTGCTCTTGGTGAACCAGAGCCGCATATAGATATTGTCTTGAACGGAAAAGCGGGTACAGCGATGCAGGCATATCGAGAACAGCTCAGTGCCGTTGAGCTGGCTGCCGTCATTACGTATGAACGCAATGCCTGGGGCAATAAGGTGGGTGACATTGTCACCCCGGCCCAGATCGCAGAGCTGAAAAAGTAGGAGTGGGATATGAATACTACAGTTGCCGCAACCCATCACCACGGCCCTGCTTCTGGAATAGGGAGGTGGTTATTTACTACCAATCATAAAGATATAGGTACGCTCTACCTTTGGTTCAGCTTCGCGATGTTTCTAACGGGTGGCTGTATGGCATTGTTGATTCGGGCAGAGCTGTTTCAACCCGGTTTGCAGCTGATTCAGCCCGACTTTTTCAATCAAATGACCACCATGCATGGATTGATTATGGTCTTTGGTGCCGTGATGCCAGCATTTGTCGGTTTGGCAAACTGGATGGTGCCGATGATGGTGGGTGCGCCGGATATGGCGTTGCCAAGGATGAATAACTGGAGTTTCTGGATACTACCTTTTGCCTTCTCCATGATGTTATTCACTCTGTTTATGGAGGGAGGGGCGCCAAACTTTGGCTGGACATTCTATGCGCCGCTTTCAACCACCTATGCTCCACCCAGTGTCACCTTCTTTATCTTTGCTGTGCATATGATGGGCATCAGCTCGATTATGGGAGCGATAAATATTATCGCCACTATCCTGAATCTTCGCGCACCCGGCATGACAATGATGAAACTTCCTTTGTTTGTCTGGACCTGGTTGATCACAGCTTTTCTTTTGATAGCCGTGATGCCGGTGCTCGCAGGTGTTGTCACCATGATGTTAATGGATATTCACTTTGGTACGAGCTTTTTTAATGCTGCAGGTGGTGGTGATCCGGTTTTATTTCAGCATGTATTCTGGTTCTTCGGCCACCCTGAAGTTTACATAATGATCCTGCCTGCCTTTGGTATCGTCAGCGAGATCATTCCTACGTTCGCTAGGAAAAGGCTGTTCGGATACGCCTCAATGGTTTACGCCACAGCGTCAATTGCGGTTCTTTCGTTTGTTGTCTGGGCACATCATATGTTTACGGTGGGCCTCCCTCTGGCCGGGGAGCTGTTCTTTATGTTTGCTACCATGCTCATTGCGGTTCCGACAGGGGTTAAGGTCTTCAACTGGATAGCAACCATGTTTAGAGGATCGATGACTTTTGAAACTCCCATGTTGTTTGCTCTGGCCTTTGTTGTTCTGTTCACTATTGGAGGTTTTTCCGGCTTGATGCTGGCCATCGCTCCTGTGGATTTTCAATACCATGACACCTACTTTGTTGTAGCGCACTTTCATTACGTTCTGGTGCCGGGGGCGGTGTTTGCCATTATGGCTGGGGCCTATTACTGGCTACCTAAATGGTGCGGTAATTACTACAACGAAACGATGGGTAAAGTGCATTTTTGGTGTAGTTTTATCGGCGTTAATATCACCTTCTTCCCGATGCATTTCATTGGCTTGGCAGGCATGCCTAGGCGAATACCTGATTATGCTCTGCAGTTCGCGGACTTTAATGCCGTGGCCTCGGTGGGTGCGTTTATCTTTGGTTTTTCACAGCTGATTTTTCTCTACAACGTCATCAGTTGTATCCGAAAAGGTAAGCAAGCTTCTGCGGAAGTTTGGGAAGGATCACATGGTCTCGAATGGACACTGCCATCCCCCGCTCCTTATCACAGTTTTAGCGAACCACCTCAAGTGAAGTAGGGGGGAACACGATGAACTCGCCAAAAAACCAAAAGCGCACAGTTACGACTCTGGTTTTGGGTTGTGTTCTTATGTTTGGTTTTGGTTTTGCGCTGGTGCCGCTTTATGACGTCTTTTGTCGTGTCACCGGTTTAAATGGCAAGGTCGAGCTGGTGCCTGTGCATCCTGACAAGCTTGGGCAAGTAGATAAAACGCGACAGGTAAAACTTCAGCTGGTGGCTGTAAACAATGAAACAATACCCTGGCGCTTTAAGCCAGAGAAAAGCATCGTGGAGCTGTCACCTGGCGAGATGTACCAGACCGCCTATATAGCCCGGAATTTAACCTCGGGATTTATGATAGCTCAGGCGGTTCCTTCGGTATCACCCTCTGAAGCGGCGCCTTTTCTGAACAAAATTAACTGCTTTTGTTTTGAGCGACAGCCGCTATTGGCTCTGGAAGAAAAGGCAATGCCTCTGGTTTTGTCAGTGAATCCTGAGCTGCCGCAGCATATTCACACAATCACCCTTTCTTACACTCTTTTTGATATCACCCCCGAGAATGAGCAGGTAGCTGCATTGGGGGGAGGGAGTCTACGATGAGTACTCATTCTGATTATCAGTCCTATTATGTTCCTGAGCAAAGTAGGTGGCCGATTCTGGCTTCTATAGCGCTGTTTTTGATGGCGTATGGAGCGGGCAATTTGATCAATAACCTGACTCCTGAATCAGGCGGAGGGTTTGGCTTGGTCTTGTTGCTGGTCGGGGCTTTGGCAATGGGACTGATTCTGGTGGGTTGGTTTGGCAATGTAATCAATGAGAGTCATCAGGGTTTGTACAGCCCGCAAATGGACCGCTCCTTTCGATGGGGTATGGGCTGGTTCATCTTTTCTGAAATTATGTTCTTTGCAGCGTTCTTTGGCACTTTGTTTTATGTGCGGACATTGGCTGTTCCATGGCTGGGCGGCGAAGGGGAAAAGGGTGTTTCCAATATGCTCTGGCAGGGGTTTAGCTCTGAATGGCCGCTTATGACAACACCGGATCAATCCGCTTTCCCTGGGCCTAAAGAGATTATTGATCCCTGGCATATTCCCTTACTGAATACGATATTGCTGATCTCATCCAGCTTTACAGTGACTCTGGCTCATAAAGCCCTGAATATGAATTTACGTTCCCGAGTGGTGTTCTGGTTAGGGGCAACCATTCTGCTGGGTGCTGTGTTTTTATATTTTCAGGCCTATGAATATGCGCTCGCCTATAACGATCTTGGGTTGACTCTTAATGCTGGGATCTATGGTGCTACATTCTTCATTCTCACAGGGTTTCATGGCATGCATGTGACCCTGGGAACCATCATGTTGATCATAATCTTTCTACGGATTTTGAAAGGGCATTTCAGTGCTGACAAGCATTTTGGTTTTGAGGCTGTAGCCTGGTATTGGCACTTTGTAGATGTAGTTTGGGTAGGTTTGTTCCTGTTTGTATACATTCTTTAGGTTGTTCAGGGGAAGTGTGGTCTTAGCTCCCCAGTGTAAAAACCATAGATGAGTACCAGAATAATCAGAACACTAAATGCGACACGAAAAAACAAAGAATTAACGGTGCGGTGGGATTTGCCTTGATCACGGATCAGGAAGAACAAACCACAGAATAAGCTGATTACGACAGCTGCGAAGAGGATAAGAAGTAATAACTTAAGAGACATAGGCAATAGAGAGTATACAGGTGATTTAAATGAGTAAAGCCCAACAAACCCCAGCCTTCAAGTGGATGTTGATCTTATCAGCAGCTCTGCTATTGCCGGCATTGATTGGTCTGGGGTTTTGGCAGGTAGATAGGGCTGAGCAAAAGCAACAACTGATACAAAGTTGGTCCGAACAACAGGTCCAGACCCGGCTGCCTGAACTCTCTGAGTTTTCATCAGACCAGTATATGAACCTGAATCTACAAGGTTATTTTGATCGGCAGCATTATTTTCTGCTGGAAAACCGCTTTCGAGACGGCAATTTAGGTTTTGAAGTTGTGGTGCCTTTCTCCACTGCATTTGGTGAACGTGTATTGGTTAATCTCGGCTGGATTAAGGCGGACAACAATAGAGCAGAAAAGCCAATGGTTACTATTCCTCAGAGTCAGATTTCCATTCAAGGTGGAGCAAGGTTGATTCGTCCTGGGTTCACCCTAGGTGTGTTGAGTGTTGATCAGGCATGGCCGATTCGTATTCAACAGTTGGATGCGACGTATATAAGCCAGCTTCTGAGCACTGAAATTCTTCCCATTGAGATCAGAGTGAAAAAACCAGTCATTCCTGCATTAAGTCTTGATTGGCCAGTATCAGTAATGATGCCGGAGAAGCATCTTGCTTACGCTTTACAGTGGTTTGCAATGGCTCTTGCTTTACTGGTGCTGATCATCTGGAGCTGGAGGTATATGCAAAGGGAGGTGAGGTATGAATAAAGTCAGCTTCTGGCTTATTTGGTCCGTGGGTTTAGTTCCGTTACTGGTTGCCATGGCGATGTACTTTTTTGGGATTCTGCTACCACAGGATAAAAAACATGGAGGGGAGTTACTTTCTGGTCAGCATATTGAGCAGTGGCAGTTACAGAGACAGCATCAGCCATCTCAATTGGGCTGGCAGCTCTTACTCACAGCACCGGATCATTGTCGGAAAAACTGTGATCAACTCTGGGGCGTATTAGGTAACCTGCATACCGCATTAGGGAAAGATCGTGATCGGGTGCAGTTATACAGAATAAGTAAGCAGCCAGAAGACCTTAAATCTTCAAAATTACCTGAGTTGGGGGCTGCTGTTTGGATCGTCGACCCGTTAGGTAATGTAGTTATTCGATATTCCTTAGATGAACCTCCTAAACAGATGCTGCGAGATCTCCGTAAACTGTTAAAGGTTTCAAGGATAGGTTAAAGGTGATGTGAATATGGATGTGAAGCATGCTCTTAAAATCGTTAATGTTGCCATCATCCTCGCGCTTTGTGTTGTGCTTATAGGGGCGTGGACTCGTATTAATGATGCTGGTTTGAGTTGTCCTGACTGGCCCGGCTGTTATGGGCATATGGTGTTACCCAGTGATCAGGAAGTCCTTACGCAAGCTCAAAGTGCTTACCCTCAAATCCCTCTGGAAAAACACAAAACGGATCTGGAAATGTGGCACCGCTACCTTGCCGGTGGTTTAGGAATGTTGATTGCAGGGATGGCCTTTATCGCCTTCAGGCTGCGCAGCACCACGGGTTATCCGGTCAAGTCCAGTTTCGGGTTGCTGGTATTAGTCATAATTCAAGCCTTGTTCGGGATGTGGACAGTAACGCTGAAACTGTACCCCCCAGTGGTGACATTACACCTTTTGGGTGGAGTGCTAACGCTCACACTGCTGATCTTTGTGCGAATCAGGCTTAGGCAGTTGTTTGTTGGTTTGGCAACGGAAGAGCGAATCTCGCATTTAAATTTGGTCCGGCTCGCTATCATAGTTTTATTGCTACAGATTATTTTAGGGGGGTGGACCAGTTCCAATTATGCTGGGCCGGCCTGTGCGCATTGGTTTAGTTGCAATCCGGAATCAGATATTCGACCAGACTTTAAACAGGGTTTTAACCCTATGGCCGTTGTGGGTCCTAACTATCAGGGCGGGCTGTTGCCGGTTGAAGCGAGGTCAGCAATACAAATTGGTCATCGATTCGGAGCTGTTACGGTTGTTTTGATGGCAATAGTTCTGGTTTTTAAGCTTTCCCATCTACCTGGTTTAGTTAAACCACTGATGTTCTTTTCTTTATTGGTATTGATGCAATTAGTACTCGGGGCTTTAAACGTTATTTTTGCAGTCCCCTCGACACTTGCGATGCTGCATCATGCTGTCGCAATTGCATTGCTACTCTCATTACTGTGGGTTTACGGTGAAATAAAGACGATAGAAGGAGTGCGTTATGAATAATCGTCAACTGGCTGTTGTTTCAGTCGATCAGGTTTCCTGGCGGGACTATTTAGTGCTCTGTAAACCTAAAGTCGTTCTGGTTATGTTGATTACTGCAGTCGTAGGAATGTTTCTGGCGGTTCCTGGTTTACCGGATCTATCCAAAGTGTTTTTTGGTTTATTAGGTATCGGATTATCTGCGGGTTCTGCTGCTGCGATCAATCATGTCATGGACCGTAAAATTGATGAGAAGATGGCGCGTACAAAAGGACGTCCCTTACCGCAGGGGCGGCTTTCTCCGCAACAGGCAGTGACATTTTCAGCAGTGATAGGGGTGTTAGGAATCTCTATTCTGGTGGTGATGGTTAATGCTTTAACCGCATGGTTAACACTGTTTGCATTAATAGGGTATGCGTTGGTTTATACCGTGTGGCTTAAAAGGGCGACGCCTCAAAATATAGTAATCGGAGGTGTTGCTGGTGCTGCGCCGCCTCTATTGGGCTGGACAGCGATCACCGGAGTAGTGGAACCAAATAGTTTGTTGCTGGTACTGATCATATTTGCCTGGACACCACCGCATTTCTGGTCCCTGTGTATTGCCAGATTAAATGATTATGAAAAAGCCGGTGTTCCAATGCTGCCAGTCACTCATGGTGAGGAGTACACGAAACTTCAAATATTGCTCTACAGCTTATTGATGATAGTAACAACACTTCTGCCGTTCATGACGGGTATGAGCGGTTATGCATATTTAATAGCTGTGAGCCTGATAAATGCGAGATTTATATATTGGGTATATCGGTTGTGGCATAAACCTCAAGGTGTACCTATGGCGTTATTCAGGTACAGCATCAATTACATCATGATGCTGTTTGTAATTTTATTGGTAGATCACTACCTATAAAGGCGCTTCTTAAAGTGGCCGCACGCTAAACGTGCAAAGTAAATGTGCGATAAATCTGTGGAATGGAGAAAAGCAGGAATGGCAACGAGTTTGTAATTGATGCTGCGCTAATGGAGTGGTGTTGCATCTAACATAAAGAGAGGATGCATCATGTTTATTCAACATATGATGGGAATACTATATCACCCAAAAGAGGAATGGGGGCAGATTAGGAAAGAGCATTTTAGTTCTGCGCATATCTTTCTTCAGCAAATCAGCGTCTTGGCTGCGATACCAGCAATATCAATGTTTATTGGTACTACTCAGGTGGGCTGGAGTATTGCGGGTTCTGAATATGTAAAACTAGAGGCGATGAGTGCGTTACCTGCTGCTGTCGCGTTTTACTTTGCTATGTGGGTTGCGGTGGCTTTTATCACCTACACAATCCGCTGGATGGAAAAAAACTACGGGGGCAATGTGAGTTTTGAAGATTGCCTTTCATTGGCTACTTATACAGCCACGCCCTTATTTCTTTCAGGGCTAGCAGCACTGTATCCGTTGCTCTGGTTCAATGTCGCTGTCGGTTTAGTGGCTATATCTTATACGGTATATCTTCTGTATACCGGCGTACCAGTCATTATGAGAATTCCTGAGGAAAGGGCGTTTATGTTCTCAACATCCATACTGACGGTTGGGCTCTGTACTCTTGTCGGCATAATTGTTACCTCTGTAATACTGTGGAGCACAGTGATTCCTCTAAACTATATTTCTGTTTAGGCCTAGGCTGTTTTAAGGGGCGCTGTATAGCGCCCTTTTTTGTATAGCGCCCTTTTTTGTAGAGCGATCGATATATGCTCATTTATTAGGCTGGTTTGGTTATTGTTTCAGCAATATGTAAGTTTTTTGAAACTTTTTTACATAAACGGTTGACCCCTCGTTTTATCTCTGTAGAATTCGCCGTCCTTGCTTGAGACGCAGCACAGTTTAAGTGCAAAGCGGATGAGGTTAAGGGCTTTTAAGAGATTGATCTACAAGAGTTTTTATTTGTTTTGTGGTCGCTCTCTGAAGGTTGGATTTAAAGCCGTATTTGATGCGAAACGTTAAGAAAAAACATCAAATAATAGTTGACTTTAAATCGGCGCGAAGTAAAATACGCGCCTCGCTTGAGACGAAACGCTTCGCAGCGTGTGTTGATTCAAGCAACGCTCTTTAA
>JBOEHA010000006.1:0-114076 GCA_050633685.1 Neptuniibacter sp.
AACCTATATCAGGACTAGACACAAGATCAGTTAAATATAGATTTAACCTTGTCCCATAGAGTCCGTGCATTTTGCTGACTCTTATCGGAAGCCTGCGCGAGTTCTTGTAACTTTCGCATCTTATTCATAGCAAGTTGATATTGCTCTTCGACCTCACCCGCACTTGAAGCGTTAAACTCCAGGTCATTTACCAGACCATCGCTTAAGCCATAGATCCAACCATGCACAGTTAACTCCTGGCCGTTAGCCCAAGCTTGCTGAACAATAGTGGTCTCACACAGGTTAACTGACTGCTCAATAACATTGAGCTCACAAAGACGGTCTAACTGCTGATGCGAATGATCCCAGGTAGAAAGAAACTGGCGATGTTTCTGAAAAACACGGCGTATATTACGTAACCAATTATCAATCAGGCCATGAGGTGCATCTTCAATGGATGCAGCAACACCACCACAACCGTAGTGGCCCACAACCATAATGTGCTTCACCTTCAACACTTCTACAGCATATTGAACTACGGATAGGCAGTTCATATCTGTATGAACAACAACGTTAGCTACATTGCGATGAACAAACAGTTCGCCTGGCAGCATACCTACAATTTCATTCGCAGGCACACGACTATCTGAACAACCAATCCACAGATACTCTGGAGCCTGCTGCTGTGCCAGAGTTTCGAAAAAATGTGGATCTTCCTGGTTTATCTTTTCCGCCCAGTCGCGGTTTTTCTCGAGTAACTCAGTTAATTTTTCCATAAGCCTTATTAAATGTCAGCGTGAAGACCAACGCTGACATTTTTACTTAAATTATTTAACCCCTGGTTAAAATTGACTTTCGGGATTCAATATATTCTTCTTCCGTGATCAATTGTCGTTCCTTGAGATCCTTAAGCTCTTCCAACCTTTTTTCAATGTTCTTTTCTGCTTCCGCAAGCTGCTCATCACTACAAGATTTGTCTTTCCGTAGGTAATCGATACGAGTAAGTCTTGTGTTTGCTGCATTTAATGACTCTTTGTAATTGCTATTTTTAGCAATCAGATTGAATGGGAACCAAAGAATACCATCCAACAAGTCCTTCCCTTTAACGTCATCTTTATCTTGATTTACGGCATTGATAATTGCCTGAACTCGTACTTGCTCAGCAGTAAGTTGATTACATGTCATTGCATCATCTGACGCATTATAAGCAGTAACAACTTCGTGATTAGCACTCCCAGCACAACCAGCTAAGAAGCTTGCAGACAGAACTAAACAAAGTGCTTTTTTATTGAGCATTTTTTCTTCCTTGAATTTAAATTTTGATTAATAAAACGGTTTAACTTTCAATCATGAATGATACTTTGCACTCAGTTCATGCACAGCATCTACAAATGCTTTCGGCTGAGCCGGGTCTACAAACTGATGGATACCGTGCCCCAAGTTGAAGACATGCCCTGAACCATTACCAAAGCGGCTAAGAATAAATTCCACTTCCTGCTCTATACGACTAGCCGGAGCATACAGCACGCTCGGGTCCATATTGCCCTGAAGTGAAACTTTATCGCCCACACGAGAACGAGCATTACCGATATCGGTGGTCCAATCCAAACCTAGCGCGTCAGAGCCGGCTTCAGCCATTTTCTCTAACCACTGCCCACCGTTTTTGGTAAACATAATTACCGGCACTTTACGGCCGTCATGCTCGCGAATCAGACCATCAACAATCTGCTTCATGTATTTGAGAGAGAACTCTTCATAACATGGACCACTCAGAGCTCCGCCCCAAGTATCAAAGATTTGTACAGCCTGCGCGCCACAACGAATCTGTTCATTCAGGTAATCTGTTACAGATTGAGCCAATTTATCCAACAGCGCATGCATAATCTCTGGCGTTGCATACATCATCTGTTTGATATGACGGAAATCTTTGCTGGAGCCACCCTCAACCATGTACGTTGCAAGAGTCCACGGACTACCGGAGAAGCCAATCAAAGGCACACGACCGTTGAGCTCACGGCGAATTTCTTTCACCGCGTTCATTACATAATCCAGATCTGTGGCAGAATCTGGTACGGGTAGATCGGCCACATCCTGCTCGGTGCGAATAATCTTTTTAAAACGCGGACCTTCACCAACTTCGAAGTAGAGCCCAAGACCCATAGCATCCGGAATCGTCAGAATGTCGGAAAAAAGAATCGCCGCATCCAGATCATAACGCTCTAATGGCTGGATGGTGACTTCACAAGCCAGCTCTTTATTTTTACACAGACTGAGAAAGTCACCTGCTTTGGCACGTGTTTCACGATATTCAGGAAGATACCGGCCGGCCTGGCGCATCATCCATACTGGAGTTGCATCTACGGGTTCACGGAGCAAGGCCCGCAGAAAACGATCATTTTTCAATTCAGCCATCTGTATTGGTCACTTTCTATCAAAATTTAACTTGCGGATATTCTAACGATTTCTGGGAAAAATTACCTGCTTCTTTAGATCGTAAAAAAGGCCGCATTAAGCGGCCTTTTTCGATCAATAAACTCAGACTTCCAGGTAATCCATAATACCTTCAGCCGCTTTACGGCCTTCAGCAATCGCAGTAACAACCAGGTCAGATCCTCGCACCATATCACCACCAGCAAATACTTTTGCATTACTAGTCTGATACGGGAATGAAGAATTCTCAGGAGCTTTAACACGTCCATCTTCATGGAGGTCAATACCAAAGTCTGCAAACCAAGGCGCTGGGCTTGGGCGGAAACCAAATGCCACTAACACTGCATCTGTTTCCAGTACTTCTTCAGAGCCTTGCACAACCTCAGCGCGGCGACGGCCATTTTCATCTGGCTCACCCATCTGAGTGCTTACAACCTTAATACCTGTCACTTTTCCGTTTTCACCCACAACCTCTACTGGCTGACGGTTAAACTGGAATTGAACACCTTCTTCGCGCGCGTTTTCAACTTCGCGCTTGGAGCCTGGCATGTTTTCTTCATCACGACGGTAGGCACAAACAACCGATTCCGCACCCTGACGAATAGACGTCCGGTTACAGTCCATTGCAGTATCGCCACCACCCAGAACAACAACTTTTTTACCTTTCATGTCGATAAAGCCGTTTTCGTCCTGCTCAAAGCCAAGGCAGTTGTTTACGTTGGAGATCAAGAATGGCAGTGCATCATAGACACCATCCAATTCTTCACCCGGGAAACCGCCCTTCATGTAGGTATAGGTACCCATACCAAGGAATACAGCATCGTACTCATCGATAAGATCTTGCATCTGAACGTCTTTACCTACTTCGGTATTCAGTCGGAACTCAACACCCATTTCAGTAAAGATTTCACGGCGACGGGACATGACATCTTTTTCCAGCTTAAACTCTGGAATACCAAATGTCAGCAGGCCGCCAATTTCAGGGTTACGATCAAATACAACAGGCGTAACACCATTACGCACCAGCACGTCAGCCGCTGCAATACCAGCAGGACCGGCACCAATGACAGCCACTTTCTTATCCGTCTTAGTCACCTGAGACATATCAGGTTTCCAGCCCATTGCGAAAGCAGTGTCTGTGATGTATTTCTCAACAGAACCGATAGTGACGGCACCAAAACCATCATTCAGGGTACAAGCATCTTCACACAAACGATCTTGTGGACAAACACGACCACACACTTCTGGCAATGAGTTGGTCTGATGGCTCAGCTCAACTGCTTCAATAATGTTGCCTTCCGATATCAGCTTCAACCAATTTGGAATGTGGTTATGCACCGGACATTTCCAAGAGCAGTATGGGTTGCCGCATTCCAGGCAACGATGTGACTGCTCAGACGCTTCCTCGGCTTCGAAAGGTTCATAAATCTCACCAAAGCCTTGCTTACGTACTTGTGAATCTATTTTCTGTGGTCCTTTGCGTCCCACATCGAGGAACTGAAAATCGTTATTTAAACGGTCAGTCATAGTCCTCACCTCTTTATGGCAGCTGCGTAAAACAGGCAGCTGCGGATTATTCTTCATCTACTTAAGCTTACAACCGTCTCTTATTCCGGACGGGTACGCATATTTGCCAGAAGGTCACCCAAACTGGCCGCTTTTGGCTTAACCAGCCAGAATCGACCGATGTAATCATCGAGGTTATCGATGATTTCTTGACCCCAGGCACTACCGGTCTCATTAGTAAACTCAATGATCACAGAGCGTAGATGATTTTTATAAGCTTCCATATTTTCGGTATGAACACGCTGAATTTCTACCAGTTCATGGTTGTATTTATCCACGAAGGTATTGTCCATATCCAGAACGTAGGCGAAACCGCCCGTCATACCCGCACCGAAGTTGTAACCGGTTTGGCCGAGAACGGTTACCAGACCACCTGTCATATATTCACAACAGTGATCTCCGGCACCTTCTACAACCGCATGTACACCCGAGTTACGAACACCGAAGCGTTCACCCGCCTGACCTGCTGCAAACAGCTTACCGCCTGTTGCACCATAGAGGCAGGTATTACCCATGATTGAAGTTTCATTGGATTTAAACGTCACTTCATTAAATGGGCGAATAACTATCTTACCGCCGGCCATGCCTTTACCAACATAGTCGTTGGCATCACCTTCGAGGTACAGATTCTGACCACCAGCATTCCAAACACCGAATGACTGGCCTGCATGCCCCTTGAAATTGAAGGTAATAGGCTTGTCTGCCATACCCAGATTACCGTGTTTCTTGGCAATAGCCCCAGAAGTACGAGCACCTACTGAACGGTCACAGTTAGTGATAACCAACTCATATTCACCGCCGGTCTTGTCAGCAATAGCCTGCTCAGCCAATTCCAGCATCTGAGTATTCAGTTCTGCCAGGTCATACGGAGCATTACGCTCAACCTGACAGGTATTAGGGAACTCATCGCCGGCAGAGTGCAGAATTGGAGACAGATCCAGATTCTTCTGACGCGGGGTTTCACCATCCAGAATTTCAAGAAGATCTACACGACCTACCAGCTCTTCCATTGAGCGAACACCCAACTGCGCCATTATCTGACGAGTCTCTTCTGCAACAAAGCGGAAGAAGTTCTTAACCATTTCAACGGTTCCGCGGAAGAATTCTTCACGCAGTTTATCGTTCTGAGTTGCCACACCGGTTGCACAGTTATTCAAATGACAGATACGTAGGTACTTACAACCCAGTGCAACCATCGGCATCGTACCGAAGCCGAAACTTTCCGCACCCAGAATGGCACCTTTAATCACGTCCAAACCTGTTTTCAAACCGCCGTCTGTCTGCAAGCGAACAGAGCCACGCAGCTGATTAACACGCAATGACTGATGAGTATCCGCCAAACCAAGCTCCCAAGGAGAACCTGCATAGTGAATGGAGGTCATTGGTGACGCTGCAGTACCGCCGTCATAACCAGAGATTGTGATCAGATCTGCATAAGCTTTAGCTACACCACAAGCAATGGTGCCAACACCTGGACGAGATACCAGCTTCACAGAAACCAGAGCTTCTGGATTCACCTGTTTCAGATCGAAGATCAGCTGAGCCAAGTCTTCGATAGAATAGATATCGTGATGTGGCGGTGGTGAAATCAGAGTTACACCCGGCACAGAATAACGCAGACGCGCAATCAGGCTGTTTACCTTACCACCTGGCAACTGACCACCCTCACCCGGCTTAGCACCCTGAGCAACTTTGATCTGCATAACTTCAGCGTTGGACAGATATTCAGGTGTCACACCAAAGCGGCCTGAAGCCACCTGTTTAATCTTGGAACGCTTCATGGTGCCGTGACGAGCTTCGTCCTCACCACCTTCACCAGAGTTAG
This sequence comes from Neptuniibacter sp., assembly GCA_050633685.1. Classification (GTDB taxonomy): domain Bacteria; phylum Pseudomonadota; class Gammaproteobacteria; order Pseudomonadales; family Balneatricaceae; genus Neptuniibacter. The sequence continues at coordinate 5,801 of JBOEHA010000006.1, forward strand.
AGCGGCCACCCAGCTCGTTCATCGCTACTGCAAGCGCCTCATGTGCTTCTGGGGACAATGCACCCAGAGACATCGCTGCAGAGTCAAAGCGTGGGAAAATATTTTCTACCGGCTCGACTTCATCAATCGAAATAGCCTTAACGTCTTTACGCAAGCCCAACATGTCTCGCAGAGTTGCGTAACCACGATTGTTTACCAGTTCAGCGTAACGCTGGTATGCAGCAGGATTACCTGATTCAACCGCTTCGTGAATTGTTTTCACTACATCCGGGTTATAAGCGTGGTATTCACCATCATGCTTATACTTAAGCAATCCACCCGACTGTATTGGCTTACGTGCTGTCCACGCTTCTTTGGCCAACAAGCCTTGCTCAAACTGGAAGTCTTCGAATCGCGCACCTTCAATACGGCTGGTAACGCCTTTAAAGCAGAGATCAACAATTTCAGAGCTCAGGCCAATTGCCTCAAACAATTGCGCGCCTCGGTAGGAAGCAATCGTTGAGATACCCATCTTAGACAGGATCTTCATTAAGCCTTTGTTGATGCCCTTACGATAATTTTCATGGGACTGCAGAGGATCAATTTGAATCTCACCCGCAGAACACAGATCATTCAACACTCGGTAAGCCAGGTATGGGTACACCGCAGTAGCACCAAACCCAAACAACACCGCAAAGTGATGAGGGTCACGGACCGTGCCGCTCTCAATCACCAAGTTAGCATCGCAACGCAAACCTTTGTCCACCAGACGATGGTGCACAGCACCTGTCGCCAGTGCTGCATGTACCGGTAAAGAGCCACGAGACAAAAATGCATCCGTCAGAATCAGGATAACCTTTCCATCACGTACAGACTGTTCTGCCTGATCAGCAATTCCTTCAATAGCTTCCTGAAGTGATTGCTTTTCCGGATTGTAGTTCAGGTCAATCTGAACCACTTCAAAGCCAGATTCTTCATTATCGCGCAAGCGATTGAACTTACTCGCAGAAAGAACCGGCGTCGTCAGAATGACACGACGAGCGTGTTCAGGCCCTTCAACAAAAACGTTACGCTCAGAACCTATGCAGGTTTCGAGTGACATAACGATCGCTTCACGAAGCGGATCAATTGGCGGATTTGTTACCTGAGCAAACTGCTGACGGAAGTAGTCATATATAGATCTTACACGGTTCGACAAGACCGCCATCGGCTTGTCATCACCCATGGAGCCAATCGCTTCCATGCCGCTTTCACCCAGAGGGCGAAGAATCTGGTCACGCTCTTCAAATGTTACCTGGAACATCTTCATATGAGCTTTGACTTCATCCGCTGACATTTCAGGGAATGAGCGAGACTCTTCATCCAGGTTCATGGTCTGCTCAAGACGCAGAGCGTTGTCTTTCAGCCATTGCTTGTATGGCTGAGCAGACTTCAGGTGATTATCAACATCCGCAGTATGCAGGACATCACCTGTTTGTGTATCAATAGAAAGAATCTGACCCGGACCTACTCGACCCTGAGCCACAATATCTTCCGGCTTATAAGTGAACACGCCAATTTCAGAGGCCGTACAGATGTAACCTTGTTTAGTCATCACCCAACGGGATGGACGCAGACCGTTTCGATCAAGCATACATACCGCAAAACGACCATCGGTCATCACCATACCAGCAGGACCATCCCATGGTTCCATATGCATGGAGTTGAAGTCGTAGAAGGCACGCAGATCGGCATCCATATTTTCAACATTCTGCCACGCCGGCGGAACGATCATGCGCACTGCACGATAGATATCCATGCCGCCCACCAGCAGGAATTCCAGCATATTATCCATGCTGGAGGAATCAGAACCGGTAGTATTTACGATTGGCTGAAGAGCATCGATATTCGGCAGCAGCTCTGTAGAGAACTTACTTGCACGGGCTTTCGCCCAGCTACGGTTACCTTCAATTGTATTAATCTCACCATTGTGAGCAAGGAACCGGAATGGTTGCGCCAGCGGCCAACGCGGGGCCGTATTAGTTGAGAAACGCTGGTGATAAGTACAAACCGCTGTTTCCAAACGTGCATCTGCCAGATCTTTATAAAATACCGGCAGGTCTACCGGCATCGTCAAACCTTTATATGAGATAACTTTGTCTGAGAAGCTACAGATATAGAAATCTTCTTCCTCAGACATCGCAATTTCGGCATTACGACGAGCAACAAATAAGCTTACTGCCAGTTCACGATCACTCTTATCCGCAGCGGTAATAAACACCTGCTCGATGAGTGGAAGCGTGTCTTTGGCAATAGGCCCAAGACAGGATTCATCTGTTGGCACAACGCGCCATGCTGCAACATTAAGTCCCTCGGAACTCACTGCTGCGTTTACCGCTGCTCTCGCAGCTTCCGCTTTTGCAGAGTCTTTCGGCAGGAAAACCATACCTACTGCATAATTTTCGCCGAGTTCTATACCCAACTCTTCCTGTGCCACAGCACGCAGGAAGCCATCAGGCTTCTGCATCAACAGACCACAGCCATCACCAGTTTTGCCATCTGCGGCAATACCACCACGGTGTGTCATACAAGCCAACGCTTCGATTGCTTTCTCCAGCAAATCGTGACTTGCCTGACCCTGCATGTGTGCCATTAGGCCAAAGCCGCAGTTATCTTTAAACTCACCGGGGCGATAAAGACCTTTGCTCATAAGCCATTCCCACTCAAAAAAACTTGAAAATCAATATCTTAAAAAACCTTTTGCTGCAATATCCGCACCAGTCAGCAAAAAGGGACAGCCATTCTACACGTGATGAGGGTTTGGGACAAATTCCAAACAGCAATAAGAAAAACCTGCCGTTCAAACCTAATCTCAGGTTTGAAAGCAACCTAATGTTTTATTTAGAATTATTTCTTTTTGATATCTATCTGTACGCCGCGCGCACTGCGCGCCCAGGGACGCATTTTTCTTAATTCTTCAGGCAGTTTTTTGATCGCAGCGTTTGCAATATCACGATTTGCAAACTCTCCATAGATCACCACGTGCCATGGTGCACCTTTATAGATCGTAGAGAAGTAATAAAATTGTGCAGGGTCTTTCTGTTTAGCGATAAAATTCTCAGCACTCTTCTGAGAACGTGCGCCAAGCATCTGCAGTGTATACCCCGAAGCCTTCCAACCTAGGATAGTTTGTTCCGAAGAACTGTATTTAGAAACAGGAGCTTTAGCTGCAACCTTTGGCGGTTCTATTTTAACAATTTCAGGCTCTACCTTCTCCTGCTTTACTACTTTGACTGAAGGTGGCGCTTCCGCAACTGGCTCAACTTTTGATTCCACCGCTTCTTTAGCATTTTCAGCTACTACTTCACGCAGTTCATCCGCTATACGAGCCACTTGATCTTGTTTTTCAATCTTCTCAAGATCAGGTTTTTTTTCTTCAATTTTTTTCTCTTGTTGAGCAAGCCTTCTCTCAAGCTCCTGCTTTGCTATGTTTTGTTCCTTTTCAGCAGCACTTGAAGGGCTTTTTGCTAATGCTTGATTATCTGATGCGGAAGTTGTGACAGGGATCACTTCAACCTTCTCTACCTGAGCCTTTCCGACAGGGACGGGCAAGGGTACTGAGACGGTTTCACCCACTACATTTTGCTCATCACTTTCTTCAGGGAAAAACTGCCAAAGAGAAACAGCCAGGATTCCTATTAAAATCAACCCAATTCCCCCGACATGAGCAGCGGGCAAGGGGAACGCACGAACACCAGGTTTCGCAGACTGCGCAGAAACTTTCTCTCCAGCGAGAAGTTTATCAACACGCCCAGGCAAACCTTCAGATAATTGTAAAAGTTGTGTTAGCTTTTTTGCAGGTAAGGCATCGACTGCAGGATGGCACAAAGACAGATATTCTTTGGTTTCATCATCACTCATCCTATCTAGAATTAAGTGATGGACTCGCCCTTCTAGCAATTTTACAGATCTACTTTCCAGCAATTTATCTGCAAAACCAGAATTAATCAAAAGCAGTAATTGTGCACTTTCAGCCATGCTATCTGCCTGATGAAGGTTCAGCAATAACTCCAGTGATGACGCAGACAGGTTCTCTGCATCATCAACGACAATCAAGCATTTTTGCCCGGCTGCCTTCAACGCTTTTAATTGAAGATAGAATGCCTTAAGACGATCAGCATATTCAGATCCAAGATGATCATGAGAAGGTAGCTGTGCGAGGAGCTGATCAAGTAATTGCTCTTGCTCCAACCCCATATCAGAACGAACCACACAGCAGCACAGCGTCGTATCATTAAGATCGGGTTTAAGCTGCTCTACCAGTGTACTTTTGCCAGCCCCCTTCTCCCCTGACACCAACAAAAGAAAGTCGGAAAACCGCACCATATGCTTAAGCTTGTCTAATACCTGCAAGCGACTGGGCGGTTCATAGAAAATGTTATTTTTCATTTACCAATATTCTCTTGCTGAAATCCAGGACAATTCCAGAGGTTAACAACAATCCCCTAAACTTGTTCCAGCTTCCAATGTTTCATGCAATTTTTCAACAGAAAAATCAGAGGTGACTACAGCACTACCAATGCCTTTCAATAGGATCAAACGCAACTGCCCATCCAGCACTTTCTTATCAACCGACATTAATTCTTTGAATTGTTCAGGCGTCATGCTTTGTGGGGGAAACAACGGAAGGTTTGCCGCACTTAAAATATCCCTGACCCTCGCAACGTCCATAGAAGAAATCCAGCCCAAACGACAGGAGAGGTCAGCAGCCATCATGGTACCCGCACCCACAGCTTCACCATGCAGCCATTCACCATAGCCCTGATTCGCTTCTATCGCATGGCCAAAAGTATGACCAAGATTCAATAGTGCACGTATACCTGACTCTTTTTCATCCTGAGCAACTACCTCTGCCTTAATCTCACAAGAGCGGTATATTGCCTGCTCCAGAAGTCCCGAATCGAGTCCCATCAAACCATCAATATGATCTTCCAGATAACAGAGAAAAGCTTCATCGTAGATCAGACCATACTTAATCACTTCTGCCATACCAGCAGAGAGCTCTTTCTCTGGCAAGGTGTTCAAAACCGTAGTATCAATCAAAACACACTGAGGCTGATGGAAAGCCCCAATCATGTTTTTACCCAGGCGATGATTAACTCCGGTCTTGCCTCCTACCGAAGAATCCACCTGGGATAATAATGTTGTTGGCACTTGTATAAAATTCACACCGCGCTGATAGCTTGCCGCCGCAAACCCTGTCATGTCACCCACAACACCACCACCTAATGCAATCAGGGTAGTAGTGCGGTTATGCCGTTTCTGGAGCAACTGATCAAATATCAGGTTAAGGTGATCAAGGTCCTTGTACTGCTCACCGTCTGGCAAGATTACTACATCAACCTTTATAGAAGCTGGAATGCTATCCTGTAAAGTTTGCAGATAGAGCGGCGCAACCGTTTCATTGGTGACAATCAATACCTGATTGCCAGCAATATATGATGCCAGTAATCCTTGCTTGATTATCTCCTGACCAATAAAAATAGGGTAACTGCGGTCACCCAGATCTACATTCAATGTTTGCATAATTCAACTTTGACCAGATTCAAGAACAGACTGCGATTTTATCTGTTTTATGATCTCGGTGACTACCGTCTTGGGATGGCGACCATCGGTTTTAACAATGATATCAGCCGTTTCAAGGTATAAAGGGTGACGAACTGACATTAAATCTTTAAGCACTGATTCTGGGTCAGCCGTCTGCAGCAGGGGCCTGTTTTTATCCCGAGAGGTACGATCCAGTTGCTGAGCCACTGAGGTATTCAGATAAACCACGGTGCCATGCTCTTTTAAAACAGATCGATTCGCATCTCTGATGACTGCCCCACCTCCGGTGGATAGCACAATGCCTTTCTGTGTTGATAGGGACTCGATAACGGACTCTTCACGATCCCTGAAGCCAGATTCACCTTCGACATCAAAGATCCAGGGAATATCAGCTCCAGCTCTTGATTCAATTTCCTTATCAGAATCTACAAATTCAAGGTTCAGTTCTTGTGATAACAAACGGCCTATGGTGCTTTTTCCAGCGCCCATAGGCCCAATTAGAAATATATTCAAACGAACGCCTTACCTACCCGAAAGCGAATTTCTCACTAATTTCGGTGTTATAAAGATCAATAATTCTGTTTTATCAATGTTATTTTCGTTGTTACGGAATAGGGCTCCCATAACAGGCAGATCTCCAAGAAGAGGAACTTTATTCACAACAGAACTGGTTTCATTTTTGAAAACCCCGCCCAGAACAATAGTCTGACCGTCAGGAACCACTACCGAAGTTATAAGTTCATTATTATCGATGCTGATTTCACCGTTCGGTAGAACTTCACCAACAGAATCTTGCTTAATCTCTAAATCCATTGCAATTCTGTCACCTGGATTAATCCTTGGCGTCACATCCAAACTCAGAACCACATCTTTAAATTCGATACTCACTTCACCATCTTCAACAGTTTGATAAGGTATCTCAGTACCTGACTGAATTGTTGCAGCAACACCATTGGTTGTGAGTATTTTAGGTTGCGATACGATTTCAGCCTTACCGTCTGTTTCCAAAGCGGAAAGTTCTAATGCCAACAAGCTACTCGCACCTGGTTTAAAACCTATTGCAATTGAACCAGGGGAAGTAGCAGTAGCTCCCAAATCAACCATTAAATTAGATGTAGTTCCGGCCACCGTGTTTGCAAAGTCAATATTGCCCACCTGATTATCGACAATCCACCCCTTGCCATTATCAACATCGTTATAACCAAAACCCCACTTGATACCCAGATCTTCGGTAACAACTGCTCTCGCGGTCACCAATCTAGCCTCAATCAAAACCTGTTCAACTTCTACGTCAAACTTGCGTAAGGTTCTACGAATATCTTCAATAGCGACCACAGTTTCGCGCACCATGAGCACATTGGTTTCATCATCAGACATTATGAAACCTCGCTCAGATACAAGCCTAGCCTCCTCGATAGTAGACTTCATATCCGAAGCCTTACGGTATTCAACCTGTATAAACTCTGTTTTAAGAGGTGCTAACTGCTCTACATTTTGCGAACTAGCCAGCTCAATTCTTTCCCTCTCTGCTATTTCAGCGGCAGGTGCAATCATTAAGACATTGCCAACTGTTCGCTGATCAAGACCATGTGCTTTGAGGACTATATCCAGCGCCTGATCCCATGGCACATTCTTAAGCCTTAGAGTAATAGTGCCACCCACCGTGTCACTAACCACCAAATTCAGCTCAGCTACTTCAGCTATAATTTGCAATACAGAACGCAGCTCTACATTTTGGAAATTCAAATCAATTTCTTCACCTGTGAATGGAAATAACTCTTTTTCCCTTTGCTCTTTATCAGAAAGCGATACAGGCTTGAAATCCAAAACCAAAGTATTATCTGTTTGGTATGCCAGATACTCATATGGCTCGGAACTTGGCTTAACAAGGATAGTTGTCGAGTTATTACCACCCATCGCATCGATGAACATAACGGGCGTTGCAAAATCCTGCACATCAACTCGCTGCTCGAGGTTTTTTGGCAGAACAGCGCCTGCAAGATTGACAACTACATTATTTCCTTCTTCAAAAATATCAATACCCGCAGACGAATCCGTAAGATTCACGGTAACACGGCCTATTCCAGCTTCTTCACGCTCAAAGTCCATCCCGAGAACACGGGTTTGTTTATCAACAATAGCGCCTTCCATAGCAGGCTTATCTACGACAATATTATTCGCTACCGAAGCCACTGGAGGTGAAGCAATAGCCTGTTTATCAACAACAACAAACAGAGAGTTTCCTTCAGAGCGTGTTTCATATTTAGAAGGCTCATAAAGGCTAGTAACAATTCGCAAACGTCCGTCTGTTTGAGCGAAGTTTACGACATCCACCAAGCCTGTTTTAACGTCTAAGGCCCTATCTTTAACATCATTCTTAACGCCCCAAAGGTCAAGAACTAACCGAGAAGGGCTATTAATCATATAAGCTTGAGGAGACGGTGGAGCAGCATCAAAGTCAAACCGGAGTTCGATCTTTCCTCCTGGCAATGCAACAAAATTTGCTTGTTTCATCAGAACATCTGCTATCGCCCACTCCGATAACATTAACCCTGCAAAAGCAAACATCAGCGAGCGAAAATAATTCCGTAAGCTGAACTCTTTAGTTTTAACCATGGGGATTACGATTTTCACAATATTATCCCTTTTATTCCTGCCCACTTAATACAAGGTTTCGTGATCGCTTCATCCAACCACCACGACCATTTGTCACTATCTCTGAAAGAATGATCATCTGCTCATCAACATCAACAACCAAACCAAAGTCAAGCCCCATATGAGACCCTTTACCTACCCTATGCACTTCAGCGTTGCTGTCTTTAACAAGCGCCCAAATTGCTTGTTCATCCTTTTTGAAAATACTTCCTACCATTTCAAGTTGCTCTATGGCAAAACTTTCTAAATATTCTTTCTGGCGTTCAAGATCAGGTTGCAACCCACCAGCCTCAGCTCTAGGTTCATTATCTACTACCTCTTCAGGCTCAGAATAAGGAACCAACTCCACAAACGGCTCCCTCATACTGGCTCCTTCATATACAAAGCTATGATAGGGCTTAAACTCAGGTAGCGGTTTAATCTTTCCAGATGGTGCAGCCTTTGTTTTATTAACAAACTGAACCAGATCCTGCTTATCATCTACCCAGTCAACACAACCTGAAAGCAACAATGTTGCTACAAGTATGAATGCTCCTTTACTGTACTCAAACATACTCTGCTCACTTAGGTTCATTATATCTGTAGGTTTTAGCCTGAATATCCATCGCAACTTCTCCACCAGTAGGAGAGATCGAGTAATCATGAAGTGTGACTATTCTGTCTAAAGCGGCAATACCACTTACAAAGCTCCCTAACTGATGATAGGAACCTTTGACCCTAATATTGATAGGCAGCTCAATATAGAATTCCCGTTTGGCTTCAGCCGCAAGGGCGATCAACCCTATCTGCAAACCACTGCCAGTCCCTAAATTAGTAATATCATCTAATAAGCCAGGTACTTCTTTCTCGGTTGGCAGCTGTTTAGTTAATTCTGCAAACCGCTCTTCTACATCCGCCATCTGTTTACGTAAGGCATCCAACCGCGAAACCTGAAACGCCTTATCTTTATAAACTTTTTTCAGATTGGCTTCCTTAGCCACTTCCCTATGGAGAAAATCACGCTTCTCAACAGCATAAAACTTCCACCCCAGCCCAAGCACTATAGCAATTACAAGAACGTAACAAACAACCTTGATTCCTATAGGCCAGTTGCCTGCCTGCGAAAAGTCAAGATCATTGATATCAAAGCCTGCAAAGGCGTTTTTCAATCCATCCATGTTACTGTCCTTCAGTTTTTTCAGCTGCGGGTTTTACAACAGCCACACTAAGGTTAAACTTTTTTGCGACCCCACTTGAGGAATCTACCTTACTCAACTGAGGCTCACCAAACCACAATGATTGATCGATATTTCTCATTAAGGTGGATACATCTAGATTGTCGCTCGCTAAGCCCGATATTGAAACTTTATTACCCTTCCTTGATAACGCATTATAGTAAGCCCCATCAGGAAGCACTCTTACTAATTCGTCAAAGTTTCTGACGATCAAAGGTCGACTACCTTGAAGCTCCTGAATTGCATTCAAGCGCTCTAATAACCTTTCACGCTTTAACCTCAAGTCTTTAATTTCAGCTATCTGCTTATCTAATTTAGTGGTTTCAGCTCTCAGATAATCATTTCTATCTACCTGCCGATCTCTCATCGAATCGAAGTAAAAACCAACAAAAAAAACGATAAGAACTGCAAATATAGCTGAACCCAATGCGTTGAGCGCAAACTCTTTCTGGCGCTGTTGGGCACGCTCTTCTCGCCATGGTCGTAAGTTAATTGTCGCCATTTTAAATCCTCACCCCTGGAGTCCCCGCAGTGCCAAACCCGTAGCCTTTACCAGCGACTGTGCATCACGTTCCAAACGAACACTATTCACCCGACTATTCACGCTCATTGAAGAAAACGGGTTAGCAACCTGTGTAGCCAACCCCAACTCTTCTTCGAGCTGCCCCGCAAGCCCTTCTATGCAAGATGTGCCACCCGATAAATATAACGTTTCCAGCTCGCCATGAGCACCTGACGAATAGAAAAACTGAAGCGCTCTTGAGACCTGTTGAGCAACAGTATTTCTGAAAGGTAAAACAGCTGCATCTACGATCTCCTCAGAGATATCTCCCAAACGCAGTGATTGTTCAACTTCTTCAACACTCATCCCATATTGCTGACTGATTAAGTTCGTAAGGTCATTACCACCAAAAGCCTGTTCTCGTGTATAGATATTTTCAGTTCCTTTGAAAACATTAAGCGTGAGTGTTGATGCTCCAATATCGACGATACCTGTCAAAGTATTAGTATCGCCCTGGTCAGACATAATGACTTTTATCGCCCTCTCTACTGCGTATGTATCTACATCAACGATTTCAGAATCTAAGCCTGCAGCACCAACAGCATCTTCTCTTTGCTCAACATCAGTTTTTCTACAGGCCACAAGCAGCACATCATTGATGTTTGCGTTATTTTTTGAAGCACCCTGCACTTCAAAATCTAAAGCAACTTCATCTAAGGGGTAGGGAATAAACTGATCAGCTTCCACTTTGATCTGATCTTCCAGTTCAAACTCAGTGAAAGCGCTACTCATTTCTATAGTTTTTGTGATAACTGCAGAGGCTGGGACAGCAGTTACAGCAGAAGACAATTTACCTCCAGCCACTTTAACCGCTTTTTCAATCGCAGAACCTACTTCAGAGACATCTTGAATATTACCGTCAACAACGGCATTCGGTGAAAATGAAACAATGGCATAGGCATCAAGAGAAAAGCCTTTACCACTTTTAGACAAGGCAACCAACTTGACTGACGATGAGCCTATATCGATCCCCACTAAACTACCCGATCTGTTCCCCAAAAAGCCAAACACAACACGATTCCCTAGTTAACACTGCGTTAATGTATACAAGCTTAAACTTTATTACTAATTGCACCTGAGCGCATTAGAACTTATTTATATTAATTATTTGTTTGAGTCTATAGCCAGAAGTCAGCCTAACTATATAATAGACCCTCATTCACAATCTTTCTTACTGTCAGAGTAGCATGTCAGCCTTCACTTCGCTTTTCAAACTTTTGTTTAAATTAGGACTTTTAGCAAGTTTTGCCTTGTTATTAGCACTCACTGCTGCCTATTTTCACTATTCACCCAAGCTACCGGCAGTAGATACCTTAAAAGATATCCGACTCCAAACCCCACTGCGGATATATTCAAGCGATAAAAAACTGATCGCAGAGTATGGAGAAAAGCGTCGATCTCCTATTACCTATACTGAAATACCGCCACAATTTGTAAATGCCTTATTAGCAGCTGAAGACAATCGCTTCTTTAGCCACTTTGGCATAGATATCAAAGGCTTAACTCGAGCCGCCATACAACTAGCCACATCAGGTAGCATTCAAAGCGGCGGCTCCACAATAACCATGCAAGTGGCCAAGAACTACTTTCTTACCAGAGAAAGAACCTTTAGCCGCAAGTTCATGGAGATTCTACTGGCCCTAAGAATTGAACAAGAACTCAGTAAAGAAGAAATATTTGAGCTCTACATCAACAAAATCTATCTAGGACACAGATCCTATGGCATTCAGGCTGCCGCTAATGTCTATTACGGCAAAAACATCAAAGACTTGAGCCTTGCTCAGCTAGCCATGATTGCTGGGCTTCCAAAAGCACCATCAAAGTTCAACCCAATCACCAACCCAACTAGGGCAGCTGAACGACGAAACTGGATATTGCAGAGAATGCATTTCCATGGATACATTTCAGATCAAGAACTTGAAGATGCCAGCGCTACCGAAGTAACCGCTAAATACCATACGAGCGACATTCAACTAAGAGCTTTCTATGTCGCTGAGATGGTCAGGAAAGAGCTGTACTCACAATATGGCGATAACCTATATACCGATGGTTATCAGGTACACACCACAATAGACAGTCGCTTGCAAAACACCGCAAACCAAGCCGTATCAGATGGCTTAATTGCCTACTCTGAACGTCATGGCTATTTTGGCCCTGAACAACAATGGGATATCCAGACACTTACTCAAGAAGAACAGCTTGCCAAACTAAAAAAGGTCACCACCTTCGGTATTCTCCAGCCCGCATTAGTTGTATCCACGTCAAAAGAAACAGCTGATGTACTACTTAAAACCGGCGAAACCGCAACCATTCCGTGGGAAGGCATGTCGTGGGCAAAACCCTATAAAAGCGTAAACCGGGTAGGCAAAGCACCCGCACAAACCAGCGACATTCTCAAACCTGGCGACATAATTCGGGTTAAATTTACCGAGGAAAGAGCCCTACTCTCTCAAATCCCAAGGGTGCAAGGCGCATTTGTAGCATTAAACCCGGATACCGGCGCAATCATTTCCTTGGTTGGCGGTTTCAACTTCACTCACAATAAATTTAATCGCAGCACCCAAGCCATCAGACAGCCTGGCTCAAACATAAAACCCTTTATTTATGCTGCAGCATTAAATGAAGGCTACACAACCGCCTCCCTGATCAACGACGCTCCAATTGTGTTCCATGATAAAAAACTGGAAGGAAACTGGCGCCCTGAAAACTACAGCAAAAAATTCTACGGACCGACCCGTCTTCGTGAAGCTCTGTATAAATCACGCAACCTGGTTTCTATCAGACTTCTGCGTTCAATCGGCATTAAAGCAGCTCAGGACTTTCTCGAACTTGCAGGCTTCGATCGTAACAAGCTACCAAACAACTTATCTTTATCTTTAGGCAGTGCAGATATCACTCCTTTATCATTGGTCACAGGCTATGCTGCCTTTGCTAATGGTGGTTTCAAAGTATCTCCTTACTTCATCAACAAAATAGAAAACTCTGAAGGCGAAGTCATATTTGAAGCAGCACCTAAAATAGCCTGTTCCTCATGCTCTATTACAACCTCTGAAACTGAAACTAAAAACGACCTATACGCTCCCAGAATCTACGACGAAAAAGTTTCTTTCCTAACATACAACATGATGCAAGATGTGATTCGGTTAGGTACAGCTAGAAAAGCATTAATCCTTAAACGTTCCGACATTGCAGGAAAAACCGGCACGACAAACGATCAAAAGGATGCATGGTTTTCAGGATTTAATAGAGATTATGTTGCCAGCGCATGGGTCGGTTTTGACCAGCCCACCACGCTTGGCCGCAGAGAATTTGGAGGAACCGCGGCACTGCCTATATGGATCGACTTCATGAAAGAGGCGCTTAAAGACATGCCGGAAAACGCCCCAGCCGTTCCTGAAGGAATCGTGAGCGTGAAGATTGACCCGAAAACCGGCAAGCTAGCATACCCCGGACAAGGAGATGCAATCTTTGAATACTTTAGAGAAGAAAATGCTCCAACAGGCTACGCAACTCCGGAAAGCACCGGTAAAAGCAATGCAACTGAAGAGATTTTCTAGTTAAACAGGCATAAAAAAACCGGCTATAAGCCGGTTTTTTTATGCCTTACTTACCAACTTATGACAGTGGGTAATTATCTGGCAGAGGCAAACGCGCAACACCAGAATCAATCGCAGCTTGAGCAACTGCAGTAGATACAGCACCCAACAAACGAGAATCAGTTGCTTTAGGGATAATGTAATCTGCACCAAATTCAAGAGACTCTAGACCATAAGCATCTAGAACTTCCTGAGTAACAGGCTGCTTAGCAAGATCAACCAGAGCGCGAACAGCTGCTGCTTTCATCTCTTCATTGATTGCTGTCGCACGAACATCCATTGCACCACGGAAGATGAATGGGAAGCCCAGTACGTTATTTACCTGGTTAGGGAAGTCAGAACGACCTGTCGCCATGATTACATCGTCACGTGTTTCATGAGCAAGCTCAGGACGAATTTCTGGATCCGGGTTTGCACATGCAAATACAACCGGGTTAGCAGCCATTTTAGTTAACTGCTCAGCAGAAAGAAGGTTTGGACCTGACAGACCAACAAAAACGTCAGCACCTTCAATTGCATCATCCAGCGTACGCTTATCAGTTTCAGAAGCAAACGCAGCTTTTTCTGGTGTAAGGTTTTCACGGCCAGAATGGATAACACCTGTACGATCGATCATGTAGATATTTTCGATCTTAGCGCCCATGTTAACAAGCAGCTTCATGCATGCATTCGCTGCAGCACCAGCGCCCAGACAAACAATTGATGCTTCTTCTAGAGTTTTACCAGCAACTTCCAACGCACTGATCATACCTGCAGCTGTTACAATCGCGGTACCATGCTGATCATCGTGGAATACAGGGATATTACAACGCTCAATCAAAACGCGCTCGATTTCGAAACACTCAGGCGCTTTAATATCTTCAAGGTTAATACCACCGAAAGTATCAGCGATGCGTGCAACAGTATCAATAAACGCCTGTGGGCTTTCTGCATCTACTTCAATATCGATAGAATCCAGACCAGCAAAGCGTTTGAACAGCAGTGCCTTACCTTCCATTACCGGCTTAGATGCCAATGGTCCTAAATCACCAAGACCAAGAATTGCGGAGCCGTTTGAAATTACTGCAACAAGGTTACCTTTTGCAGTGTAGCGGTAAGCATTTTCAGGATCTTTAGCAATTTCGCGTACGGGCTCAGCAACACCAGGGCTGTAAGCAAGAGAAAGATCGCGCTGAGATTCAGCTGCCGTAGAAAGTTCCACGCTAATTTTACCTGGACGCGGAAACTCATGGTAATCAAGAGCGGCTTGTTTCATATCATCAGACATAGCTGCTGTTCCAATCTAGTTAAAAAGTCGAACAGTGAACTATATAGAAAAGCCAAAAAGTGAACAACACCGGGGCAGCCTAAAACCCTATTTTTTTGCACGAATTACAAAAAACGCACCATTTTAGAGCCACTCGAATTGAGAGGAATGGCGAATAACCAGAAACCAAGGCAAATAATGGGCAGGATCACTCGCTTTTTTAGGCTTTATCCAACCTCTTACACGGACCTCACGCCCCTTAAACTGGTTAGCCCCAGAAAGACCAATTCCATCCATAAAACTTTCATCGACCTTAACTGCCAACTTCTTGTCGATAATCAGCAGATGGGCATTACGTATTTTGCGAATTGAAGTGATCGCCCCCGTTAAAACACGGAATCCAGATTCACGACCACTAAGTTCTGAGACATTTTTAAGCAGCGCAGAATTCTGCCCCCATAATCCTTTATTCTCAGCCTTGGTTTCAGCCGCTTTAAGACAATCGGAGAAGCGGGTGTTGGGTGGAATAGCAATATGAAATGCCAGGCCCTCCCTCAGTAAATACTCACTTGTTAAGACTTCATCAGCATACAAATATCCTAACCAGCGCTTGTAGCGATCCTGCTTTTCTTTACCTAGCAGAAGAGATGCTTCAGCCTGGCTCAGCAATTTACTAAGTTTTTCAGTAGCCTCGTCAGCAAAAACTTCGGCCGGTTTATTTTCTTTAGATGTTTCTGGTGCATTTATGCCTATCAGTCGAACCTTTCGCCCATCTTTAAGGCGCACCGTATCACCATCATAGATATAAGCCACTTCAACTCGCTCAGCCTCAGACACATAAGGACATTGCGCCCAAACTGGTATAGAGCAGACAAGAAAAAAGGCGCTCCATATTGGAAGCGCCTTTTTTAGAATTCGCATTTGCGGCAGCCTTATTTTTTCAGGCCGCGAGCACCGAAACGCTTGTTGAAGCGATCGATACGACCACCAGAAGTGGCTTCTTTTTGCTTACCTGTATAGAACGGGTGGCAAGCAGAACAAACATCCAGGTGAATATCTTTACCCAGAGTTGATTTAGTTTTAACTACATTACCGCAAGAACAAGTCGCGGAAATTTCATTGTATTCCGGATGGATACCAGCTTTCATGACAAACCTCATAGATTCATGCCGCCACCTGATCTCTTCTGCCAGGCACCGCATTGATTTAAACTACCAACAAATAAACATCGGTACGTTAAGTAGGCGGCGAATTATACGCATGCATATATTGCTTAGCAACTTAAAATAGGTCACTTTCTGAGCAATCAGAATAAATTTCAGAGTACAAATGAGCATATTGCGCCTAGCTGTTCCAAGCCCACTTCGCCGGCTTTTTGATTACCTGCCCCCAAAAGGGGCAAAAATCGATGAACTGCGACCCGGCGTGAGAGTTTTAGCGCCCTTCGGCAACCGCGATCTGATTGGAATACTGATTGAGGTGACCGAGACCAGCGAATTTGATCCTGCCAAGCTTAAACCTGCAAAACAGATACTGGATATTGAGCCCCCTCTGCCTTTACACCTTTTCAAAATAACTCGATGGGCCGCTCAATATTATCAACACCCAGAGGGGGATGCATTTCAACAATCCCTCCCTGTTCTGTTACGGAAGGGACATGCATGCGAATACCAACATGAAACCCTGTGGCGAAAAAGCGCAACAGCCAGTCTGGATCAACTGCAAACTAACGCTACCCGCCAGAGGGAATTGCTAAACTTACTTATGGAGCACCCTAACGGCATAAGTGAAGATGCCATAAGAGCAGAGGGCGGCCACATGCCGGCTCTTAAAATTCTCGAATCCAAAGGACTTGCCGAATCATTTCATCGTCAGCATCCACACCACGCTGAAGATATTCTGCATGAAGCGCCATTAACGCTGAATCATGAGCAAGATAAATGCATGCAGAAAATCCTTTCTGTAAAAAATGAGTTTTCTGTCTGCTTGCTAGAAGGCTTAACCGGCTCAGGCAAAACCGAGATTTACTTACAAACAATCCAGCAGATACTTAAAGAAGGCAAACAAGCCTTAGTCCTGGTTCCTGAAATTGGGCTTACACCTCAGACCATCAGCAGGTTCAATCGACGATTCAATGTCCCAACAGTTGCCTTGCACTCAAACCTCACGGATCGCCAGAGGCTTGATGCCTGGCTGCAAGCACGCGAAGGTTTAGCAAAAATAATAATTGGTACACGCTCTGCCATTTTCACCCCCCTGCTTAATCCTGGCGTGATAATCATTGATGAAGAACACGACACTTCATTCAAACAACAAGACGGTTTTAGGTATTCAGCAAGAGACATTGCCGTATACCGCGCTAAAGAAGAGAAGATTCCCATTATTCTGGGCAGCGCGACGCCATCCCTTGAATCTCTTCACAACGCTATCAACGGTCGCTTTAACTGGCTCAAACTCACCCAGAGGGCCGGAAATTCCAGCCCACCTGATTTCCAGATCCTCGATATTCGTCAACAAAACCTGCACGAAGGTCTATCTGAGAAGCTCTTGGATAAAATCAAACAGACTCTGAATTCAGGTAATCAGGTGCTGGTTTTTCTAAACCGAAGAGGCTATTCGCCGAGCCTGAGCTGCCACGATTGCGGTTGGATTGCCGACTGTGAAAGGTGTGACGCACATATGACCTTACATCAGTCACCACCAAGACTGCACTGTCACCATTGCGATCATCAACACAGCATTCCAGAACGCTGCCCATCCTGTAATAGCTACCAGTTAAGGCCGGTTGGAGCTGGTACAGAAAGAACAGAACAGGCTTTGCAAAAACTTTTCCCTGATTTTCCGGTGATCCGTGTTGATCGTGACAGCACCCAGAAAAAAAATGCCATGCGCGAAATTATGCATAAGGTGAACTCCGGGGAGCCATGCCTCTTAGTGGGCACCCAGATGCTGGCAAAAGGCCATCACTTCCCTAAAGTTACCCTGGTAGCTATTTTGAATGCCGACAGCGGCCTCTTCAGCTCGGATTTCAGAGGTATGGAACGTACTGCACAATTGATTTTACAAGTTGCAGGACGAGCGGGAAGAGCCGAGCAACCAGGCCAGGTTTTAATGCAAACCTACCATGCAGACCACCCTACACTGCTAACACTCGTAGAAAATGGCTACACTTCGTTTGCTCAGGAGGAACTGCATAACCGTCGTATGGCGGAGCTCCCCCCATTCACCCATTATGCACTTCTCCGCGCGGAAGCTCCGCAACAAGGAAGAGCAGAATCATTTCTGGGTGCATTAAGGCAACAGCTTGAAGATGACCTATTATTGCCAGAGCATGTGCACTGGATAGGACCCTTCCCATCCAGCATGAAAAAAAGAGCGGGCATGCACAGAGCACAACTGATGATTTATGGCAAAAACCGTAAATCCCTGCACCACCTGCTATCCAATCTATGCTGGTACCTTGAACAAAACAAAGAAGCCCGCAAAGTCCGTTGGTCAATTGATGTAGACCCTGCGGATACTTTTTGAACGGCACCGCAACATTACACTTAACAAAGCTCTCTTTAGAAGTGATAATACGCGGTTCTCCCAAAGCTCTAATGCGAACAGCTCAACGGGCTACAGACTGATTCCAAACGGTAAGCGTACTCGAATGAAAGAGATTATTGCAGAACTGATCGATTCTGCCCTGAAAAACCTGATTAATGATGGCACTCTGCCAGAAGACATCCAACCTCGTATCATGGTTGAAAACACCCGTGATAAGAGCCATGGCGACTATGCTTCCAACGTAGCAATGACTCTGGCAAAAGCAGCTAAGAGCAACCCTCGTCAACTGGCGGAGAAGATTGTCGCTGCCCTACCGGAATCAGAAAATCTCAAAAAGACCGAGATTGCAGGCCCCGGCTTCATCAACTTTTTTATCAGCGGTGCTTCAACCAGCAGCTTGATCAAAAGCATTCTGGAAAAGAAAAACCTCTATGGCCATAACAATGATGGCGAAGGTAAAAAGACTCAGGTTGAATTTGTTTCCGCCAATCCCACCGGGCCGCTGCACATTGGTCATGGCCGTGGTGCTGCGGTAGGTGATTGTTTATGCCGTTTGATGGAAGCAACCGGCTGGGATGTTACGCGTGAGTTTTACTACAACGACGCTGGCCAACAGATCAACAATCTAGCGCTATCCGTTCAGGCTCGCTGCAAAGGACTTACACCAGAAGACCCAAGCTGGCCTGCTGATGGCTATCGCGGTGACTACATCACAGAACTTGCTGAAAGTTTTATGCGCGGTGACACGGTAAAATCTGAAGATCAGTCATTTACCGGCACCAAAGATGCGGATGATGTGGAATCGATTCGCCATTTTGCTGTTGCTTATCTGCGCCATGAGCAGGATCTTGACCTAAAAGCGTTTGCGGTCGATTTTGATGTCTTTTTCCTAGAATCTTCTTTATACACAGAAGGCAAAGTAGAAGCAGCCGTAGAAACTTTGATTAATAACGGCTACACCTATGAAGATGATGGCGCTCTTTGGCTTCGCACAACCGACTTTGGTGATGATAAAGACCGTGTAATGCGCAAGAAAGACGGCGGTTACACCTACTTTGTACCCGATGTAGCTTACCACCTAAACAAATGGCAGCGTGGTTTTGACACCGTTATTAACGAACAGGGTGCGGACCATCACAGCACCATTACCCGCGTACGCGCTGGTTTGCAGGCACTAAAAGCCGATATACCACAAGGCTGGCCCGACTATGTACTGCACCAGATGGTTACCGTCATGAAAGGTGGCGAAGAGGTTAAGATCTCTAAACGAGCTGGCAGCTATGTCACCCTGCATGATCTGATTGAAGAAGTCGGACGTGACGCGACTCGCTACTTCCTTGCTGCACGTAAGTCTGACAGCCATCTGACTTTTGATATTGATCTGGCCCGTTCAGAATCTGCCGACAACCCGGTTTATTACATTCAGTACGCCCATGCCCGTGTGTGTTCTATCTTCCGTAAACTGGCAGAGAACAACCTAAGCTGGGATGAGGAAACAGGCATAGCAGCCCTGGACAGTCTGGAGTTGGAGTCCGAAAAGAATTTGGTTGTGAATCTGGGACGCTTCCCGGAAGTTGTTCGCAATGCAGCCAACGCACGAGAACCACATCAGATTGCTAACTACCTTCGTGATCTGGCAGGCGATTTCCATACCTACTACAACTCGGAAAAAACCCTGGTCGAAGACGCTGACATACGTAATGCAAGGCTGACACTGGCCGTCGCTGTTCGTCACGTTCTGGCTAATGGCCTGCACTTGCTGGGTGTATCAGCACCAGAGTTGATGTAACTAATGGCATCCAGAAAAGACTACGCCAAAAACAACCGCGGCAAGGCCTCTGCCAGCCGTGCGAAATCGCCCGCAAAGAAAGCACCAGCTAAAAAACGCTTTCCCAGAGGCTTGTTGGCAATCACTCTTTTTCTGATCGCCGGACTGGGTTATGGCCTGTACAGCCTGACCCAGATCGCCCCCGACAAGGCCACGACCCCACTTACAAACGCCAAACCGACGGAAAAAAAGCAGGAGAAACCTAAAAAGCCTGAACCTGCTCCGCATGTCGTTGAGAAATCAATTAATTCTACTGACAGCAATCGTTTCGAGTTTTACGATATGCTCAAGAAGAGCGAGGTAGAAGCACCTCAGGTTGATGCATACAAATCCACTCCCCGGGATGCAAAGTCAGAACACAGTTATCTATTGCAGGCAGGATCTTTCAAAAGCAAAGCAGATGCTGAACGTATGCGAGCACAATTGATTTTGCTGGGCCTACCCAACGTCCACACCAACACCAGCACAAGCGATAACGGTACCCTATGGTACAGAGTTCGATTAGGTCCGTTTGAAAACCGCTCACGCCTATCTAAGGCCTACGACAAGTTAGTTCAACAAAATATCCAGCCCCTTCGGATCAAACAGAAGTAACTGCTAAGTTTTAGCCTTGAATTTCCCTCAACTGTCTCCATCTTTGATGTAACCATTCATGAGTGTCTTTATGGTTATATGGCACTCAGTAACTCCCAATAGGGAACTCCCATCAGGAGCAGATTTATGACAACGATAGTTTCGGTTCGTCGTGGCGATAAAGTCGTCGTTGGTGGTGACGGCCAGGTATCTCTTGGTAATACAGTAATGAAGGGCAGCGCCAAAAAAGTAAACCGTCTTCCTAAACACGATGTCGTAACAGGTTTTGCAGGTTCCACTGCAGATGCCATCACTCTACGTGACCTGTTTGAAGCACAGCTTGAGAAACATCAGGGCAATATCGTCAATGCAGTTATTCACCTTGCCCGTGAATGGAGAAGCGATAGAGTATTACGCCGCCTTGAAGCCTTAATGCTGGTTGCCAATAAAGAAAAAACCTATCTGATTTCAGGCAGCGGGGATGTCATCGAGCCGGAAGATGGCGTTATTGCCATAGGCTCCGGGGGCAACTTTGCACTGGCCGCAGCTCGCGCTCTTACAGAAAACACCGAACTGAACGCCAAAGAGGTTGTCGAAAAGAGCCTGAATATTGCAGCAGGTATCTGCGTATTTACCAACAACAACCTAACAATCGAAGAACTCGATTCTGTAGCCTGATTCAGTAAAGGAGCTAACCATGTCAAATATGACCCCACGCGAGATCGTTTCTGAACTGGATCGTCACATCGTAGGCCAGGATGAAGCCAAACGATCTGTTGCTATCGCCCTACGTAACCGCTGGCGTCGAATGCAACTGGATGAAGAGTTACGTGTCGAAGTAACGCCTAAAAACATCTTGATGATTGGACCCACCGGAGTAGGTAAAACTGAAATTGCGCGTCGTTTGGCAAAGCTTGCCAACGCTCCATTTATCAAAATTGAAGCAACTAAATTTACTGAAGTTGGCTATGTCGGACGTGATGTCGAAACCATCATCCGCGATCTAGTTGAGATGTCCATCAAGCTACTCCGCGAGCAGGAAATGGAAAAAAATCGTTTCCGTGCGGAAGAGGCAGCGGAAGAACGTATTTTGGATGCGCTGCTTCCACCAGCCAGACCTACTGGATTCGGAGAAAATGAACCAGCCAGAGAAGATAGTTCCACTCGTCAGGTATTTCGTAAAAAGCTCCGCGAAGGTCAGTTAGACGATAAAGAAATTGATATCGAAGTTGCCCAGCCCCAGGTAGGCGTTGAAATCATGGCACCTCCAGGCATGGAGGAGATGACCAATCAACTGCAAAGTATGTTCTCCGGCCTGGGTGGTGGCAAAAAGCAACAACGCCGCATGAAGATCAAAGACGCCTTCAAAATGCTGACCGACGAAGAAGCTGCCAATCTGGTTAAAGAAGATGAACTGAAGCAAAACGCAGTTGAGCTGGTTGAACAACACGGCATTGTATTTTTGGATGAGATCGACAAGGTTTGCAAGAGCAGTTCAAACAGCAGCGGAGATGTATCCCGCGAAGGCGTACAACGCGATCTGTTACCTTTGATCGAAGGCTGCACGGTAAGCACCAAATACGGAACGGTTAAAACAGACCATATTTTGTTTATTGCTTCTGGTGCATTCCATCTGGCTAAACCATCGGATCTTATTCCTGAATTACAGGGACGCCTACCCATCCGAGTAGAGCTAAACGCCCTGACTCCTGATGAATTCAGACGCATTCTTAAAGAACCCAATGCCTCTTTAACCGAACAATATAAAGAGCTGCTGAAGACCGAAGGGGTTAAGCTTGTTTTCACTGATGAAGGCATCAACCGTGTCGCCGAACTGGCATTTGAAGTAAACGAGAATACAGAGAACATCGGTGCCCGTCGCTTACATACTATGATGGAACGCCTGCTTGAAGAGCTTTCATTCTCCGCTTCCGATTGCAGTGGCCAGGAAATCACCGTCGACAAAGCATTTGTAGACCAGCAACTTAGCGAACTGAGCCAGGACGAAGACCTGAGCCATTATATCCTGTAGCAGGAGCACTCCATGTCTAAAGGCCCATTACCAACCCAGATTAAGTTACATAAAAAATCTCGTACCCTAGAGCTGTCTTATGATCAACAATCCTTTGAATTGACTGCAGAATATCTGCGGGTACATTCACCCTCGGCAGAAGTCCGGGGGCATGGAATCGGTAATGGCGTACTTCAAACAGGTAAAAAACTGATTGGGATTAAAGAGTTAGTTCCAACCGGCAACTATGCTCTAAAAATCGTTTTTGATGATGGCCATGACAGCGGCCTTTACACATGGGACTGTCTGTATGATCTGGCGATTAACCATGAACAATACTGGTCTAAGTACCTAAAAGAGCTGGAAGCCGCTGGCGCAAGCCGTGACGGCGGACTAATTGCGAAGGGATAATTATTTTCTCACACAAAAAGCCCCGAATTAACGGGGCTTTTTTACATTTATTCTTAAGCCGATTTCTTTTGCATCCTGAAACCTAGCAAGCCAGCCAAACCTGAAAGGAATAACCAAGCCGCAGCAGGAAGTGGAACAGGGGAAACATCCATTGTACTTATATAAAACTGCTGACTATTGGAAGAATCGGTCGCCTGGCTTATAAATTCAAAAGTATGCCCAGTCCAGCCAGGAGTGCTAAAAAGAGCAGCCAACGTTAGATTATCAAGCAACGTTGTACTATCGATTAACAGATCAAAAACGCCATTAAAGCTGCTTCCATGGCCACCATTGACCATTTCAAGAGAATCAATCGTTACAGCGCTATCAAAAGATAATTTCAAAGTTTCTCCTGCGGTAACATTATCATCGCTACTGGGAGAACATTGAGCAGAACCGGTCAAATCCTTACAAACACCCAGCCCGGCATTACCTTTATCAAGATAAGCAAATTGCATCTGATCATCATCATTAGTTGCACTGCCTGTTGCCGTTACAGTAATACCGTCATCCATGGCAACAAAAGCAGAGTAACCTTTTTCACCAACACCGGAATAAGAGTCAGGTAATAAACTTACCTGATTATCCGCAATTGCTTGAAAGTTAAATGTCGCCGCGTGGGCCTGTAAGCTAAAAAGCCCTATAACAGCATACAAAAAAATAATTATTGTTTTCATTATCCACATCCTCTACTTCATTCTTGGAAAAACTAAAGCACAAAAAGCACCAACTATTTTTCTCTGTTATAAAAACAACAAGTTACAAGAATAACTCCGAACCCCGCCAATTAAATAAATATAGATTTGTAAAAGTATCCGACATGGGCACCGAGGTATCCTGTCGGTATTATTAACAAGTCCCCCTCCTCTAATAACATCAATACCTAAGAAAAGCGGCCCATTAAGGTCTATAAAAGGTAGCTCAATTTTTATTGCTGACATGCTAGAGCCAGCCAAGCCAAATTTCCTTTTCAACAACGCAGACAACCTATTCGTATGAGAGTAAAATTACCCTCAAATACGATTATCAGGGTTTTAAAAATGGCTGAGCAGCACAAAGACAACACCACCCACTTTGGCTACGAAGATGTACGTACCGAGGAAAAGGTTCAACGGGTCGCCGATGTTTTTCACAGTGTTGCAAGCAAATACGACCTGATGAATGACCTAATGTCTGGCGGCGTTCACCGCCTTTGGAAACGCATTACTATTGAGCAAAGCGGTGTGCGTACAGGCAACTCGGTTCTTGATATTGCTGGCGGCACCGGCGATCTGACGATGCGTTTTTCACGCCTGGTCGGACCTACAGGCAAAGTGGTACTGGCAGATATAAATGATTCCATGCTGAAAGTAGGTCGGGATAAGCTGCTGGATAAAGGCGTTACCGGAAATGTTGAGTTTGTTCAGGCTAATGCGGAATGCCTGCCTTTCCCAGACAACACCTTTGATGTAATCACCATCGCTTTTGGCCTACGCAATGTCACTGATAAAGATGCGGCACTGCGCTCTATGGCACGAGTCCTGAAACCTGGTGGTAAATTGATGGTGCTGGAGTTTTCCAAAACCAAAAACCCTTTACTAACTAAAGCCTACGATTTTTACTCCTTTAATATCCTACCGCAGATGGGATCAGCCATTGCAGGGGACGCAGACAGCTACCGTTATCTGGCAGAATCGATACGAATGCATCCGGATCAGGAAACCCTGAAAAGCATGATGCAGGACGCCGGGCTCAGCAATTGCAAATACCAAAATATGACAGGTGGGGTTGTTGCCCTACACACCGGCATTAAACCTTAAGGAATTCATGCATGATCGAAATGATTCAGGCCTCATTTTTTACGACTACGGAAGAGATCTGTAATCAACTGATCAAACGCGATCCTGTAACTCTGCACAACCTGAGCCTTCTCAGCGGCAAGGTCATTGCCGTTGAATGTTCCGCACCAGCATTGACTCTTTACCTGATCCCAAATGCTGATGGCATCCAGATTCAATCGGTCTATAACGACAGCCCCGATACTACTCTGAAGGGCAGCCTTGCTGATTTTATCCAACTGCTTACCGCAAAAGATAAAACGACAGCTATGTTTGGTAAAACCATACAGGTTACAGGTGACAGTACCCTTGCTACACGTTTTCAAGAGATTTTGGCTGATGCCCGGATTGACTGGGAAGCGATGTTGGGTGACATCATAGGTGATCTCCCTGCACATCAGGTAGCCCTGCTCACCGCCTGGAAAACCCAATGGTATAAAAATACCGGGGCCAGCCTTTTAGCAAATCTGAATGAATATATAAAAGAAGAAGCCAGACTAATACCGACTCGTCCCGAAACAGAAACCTTTTACAAAGAGGTTGAAGCGTTGCATGAAAGGGTAGAAAGACTGACAGCCAGAATCGCTGCCAAAGCCCCCTCTAAAACGGTTTAACCACCACAAAAATCAGAATTGGAATGAAGATCAACAGGGGTAATTCGTTAAATAAACGGAAGTAGCGCCCACTCTTATCCAACTGCCCTGCCCGCATCTTTTTCAGGTACGCCTTACACCAATGGTGATAACCGATTAAAAGCACAACAAAAAACAGTTTTGCATGCAGCCAACCACCACTGAAACCATAACCAAGCCATAGCCAGACACCTAACCCCAGGGTAAACAACGCCATAATGGACATAAAACCGTATAGCTTACCCGCCATAATCTCTAAACGGCTGACATCCTGCCCTGCATCACGCCCTTCAACGAAATGTACAAATATACGTGGAAGGTAAAAAATTCCCGCCATCCAACTGGTCATAGCGAGAATATGAAAGGTTTTAATCCAAAGCATTTTTAATCCTTAATATCCCAATAATGGATAGAGTTCACCCGTTTTCACGGCTTGAGCTGCCGATTGAATTGTACCGTCTTTCTGCCAGCGGCGAATTAAATTCTGCATTACCGGCGTAACTTCATTTGCAGTCATTCCGGGTTTAATTGCATCGTTATATAACGCTTTTAATAACAGATAATCCAGACCACTTAGCAAGCTTTCAGGGGTTTTATCATTAAAAATCGAAGGGTAAGCTCTTTCAGAATCATTAGGTAATCCAAGGATCTGTGTGATCTCTTCAACAACGCAGCTAACCAGCTTGCCATGCATCCGCGCCTGATCAACCGGGATAATGACTATAGCCTTTTTAATCTCATATTGACCATCAACACGGAAGTTTGCCATACACACTGCCCCCTTAACATGAGGAACAGCATTAGCTCCAAATTCCTCGCTTACCTGCTGCTGCCATTTCGACTGCCGTGTAAAAATAAGCTTCAGGTTGGCTTCCTGCTCCACCTTCACCAGATCAATGGAATGCCCCGTGATCGCTCTAAGATGCGCGATATGCATCTTCACCAAACGAGTATGCATCTCTTTATCCGGGACCTGATGATCAATCCAGATTTTGACAGGCTCTTTCCACTTCCGAACAAAATTACCCCGCTGTGTATATTCATTGCGAAGAGCGACCTCCATGAAGGCCTGAGAAATAAATGCAGGTTGGTGCCAGCGTACCTGATCAGCATGCAACGAAAAGGATAGGAAGGCCGTAACAATGACTAGCAGCTTCAACACGGTGCTTATTCTGCCTGAGTGGTAAGGGAGATGAGCTTGCCCAGCTCAACCTGCAATTTATCCCCTGCCTGAACTGGCCCTACACCTGCCGGAGTACCGGTCAGAACAACATCTCCAAGCTGCAGGGTAAAAAACTGACTGATGTAACTGATAAGCGGCAGCACCCTGTTCAACATATGCGAACTGTTGCCATGCTGCCGGACCTCACCGTTGACTGTAAGTTTTATATCCACATTCTGTAAATCGGGAATCTGATCCGGCTTCACGAAGCAGGACAACGGGCAGGAACCATCAAAGGCTTTAGCCTTCTCCCAGGGGTGTCCTTTTTCTTTCAGTTTTCCCTGCAGATCTCGCAGGGTTAAATCCAACCCCAGGCCTACTCCCACAATCGCTTTCTCAGCTTCTTGCTCACTCGCTTGCGTGAGAGCGGAGCCTATAAGAATCGACATTTCCGTTTCGAAGTGAACGCTTCCTAACCCTTGAGGAACTATAAATGGATGATCCATATCGACCACACTGGTCGCAGGCTTGATAAATAACATCGGCTCCGTAGGAATGGGGTTATTAAGTTCAGCAGCATGATCCGCGTAATTTCGCCCAACACACACAATTTTGCCTAGCGGCAGATCCACGGATGAACCGTCCTGAAATCGATGTTGATAACTCATAGGTGCCTCTCAACCATATTAATAAGATCGATGTTAACCCGCACAAGGAGACTGAGCCAGTAGAGGCCGATTCTTTATATAAAGAACCAATGCCAGACTGAAGGTAAAAACCAACACCAGAAGAGACCCAAATACCACGCCACTCCATCCCTGCCACTGCCAGAAAGGGTCCAGATACAAACCTCCGGTGCTGGCCCCGACATAATAAAAGACCAGATAGATGGATGAAGCCGTCGCCTTTGAATGCGTTGCATTACGGCTTACCCAACTGCTTGCACAGGAATGAGCCAAGAAGAAACCAAATGCATTAATTAAGAAACCCAGCACAATCGCCACAACCGATCCCTGCAAGGTAAACAACGACCCCAACATCAAACATGATATACCTGAAGCAATAACCAAAGGCTGAGGAATAAGACTGCTCAAACGACCAGAGATAAATGAACCAAATGTACCGCCAAGATAAGTAAGAAACAGCATACCCAATAAACTTGCAGGTAAATTATATGGCTGCGCAGCCAGTTTAAACGTGGCATAGCTGTATTGATTCAGAAAAATAAAGAAATTAAGCCCGCCAATCAGGTACGCGATTAACAGCAACGGATTTTTCAGGTGATCAAACATATCTCGCAACATCTGACCGAGATGAAAAGGTTTAGCATTAAAGTTTTCTGAGGCGGGTAACAACCAAACAAACACACTCAAGCAGATAAAACTTACTAGGCTCATACATAAAAAAGTCTCCTGCCAACCTAACCAATCCCCGACAAAACCTCCAATGACACGCCCGCCAATCCCTCCTAAGGAATTAGCACTGATATAAATACCCACCGCTGCGACCAAAGCTGGTTTACTGAATTCATCACCCATATAAGCGATTGCCATGGCAGGCAGCCCCGCCAGGAAAAAACCCTGCAACGCCCTGAGTAAAAGCAACTGACTGAAAGTTTCTACCTGAGAAAGAGCAAACGTTATGAACACCACTCCACACATGGTGACCACCATCAACAGATTACGGCCCAAAACATCGGAGAGCGGTCCAAAAATCAGCAATGACAAACCTAAAGTCAGCGTGGTCACTGTACAACTCAGCCCGACCTCAAGAGTGCTCAACTGATATTGATCTGCCAACATAGGCAACAGCGGCTGAATCACATAGACATTAGAAAAAATCATAAACGAGCCCAGACATAACGCTAATGTTGCCCGCCAGAATTGAGATGAATGAGCTTCAATCATTGATTGCCCTACCCGGTATTGAAAACTGAGCAAAGGTAACAACCGTACATAAATAATAAAAATATATACTTCTTATAATTTAAATAAGAAAATCTTATGTATGGACATTAAACATCTGCGATATTTCAAAACCGTGGTGGATCTGAGCAGCTTTACAAAAGCAGCCGAACAGCTGCATATCGCTCAACCGGCCATCAGTATGGCGATTCAAAAACTAGAATCCGAGCTGGAATTAACCTTACTACATCGCAAAGATCGCAAGGTAAGCCTCACCGATGAAGGCAGATACCTGTACCGCCATGCCACTCGTATCCTTCAAGCCAGTGAAGATGCTTTATTGGAGATGCAGGAACTAAAAGGTCTACTCAAGGGAGAGGTCAGAGTAGGCATTCCCAGCATGTTAGGCTCATACCATTTCCCGCCAATTTTGATGGCTTTTCGGCACCGCTACCCACAACTTAATTTAACCGTTATTGATGGCGGCACCAGCAAACTGCAACAACTACTGGAACAGGGAAAACTTGATCTTGCCGTTGTGGTCAATCAAAGCAATCTGGACTCTTTGCAGTCCGAAGTTTTCCTGCGTGAGCAGATGATGGTGATCTGTCCCAAAGAGCATCATTTTTCGGGATTAAAACAGATCACTTACCCAGAGCTTTTTGCCGAGGAGATGGTGCTATTTAACAGCGGCTACTTTCATAGGAATGAAGTAGACCGCATGGCAGAAGAATCCGGTTTCACCCCCAAAATCAGTTTTGAGACAAACCTGGTCCCGCTAATTAAATCCATAGTTAAACAGGGATTTGCTATATCGACCTTGCTGGAGATGGCAATTCAAGACGAACCCGAGCTCATTGCCCGGCCTTTTGCCGAACCTGTCTGGCTGGACCTCTCCATTGCCTGGCGTAAAGATGGCTATCTGTCTCAGGCGAACCGCACCTTTGTCGACTTTGTATTGGAACATAGCGACAAAGGGCAGCGATAATCTCCCAACTTGCAGGCATCTGCTTTTATCTCTATGATTCGCGCAAAATTCAGGAGAACACAATATGCTGAACGTAAATGAATACTTCGACGGAACCGTTAAATCCATCGGTTTTGAAAACTCAGACGGTAAGGTCACTGCTGGCGTTATGGCACCAGGCGAATACGAATTTGGTACCAGCGAAGATGAACTGATGAAAGTTACCAGCGGCGAGCTGATCGTGAAACTGCCTGACAGCGAAGAGTTTCAATCTTTTCCTGCAGGTACTGAATTCAAAGTTGCTGCAAATAAGAGCTTTCAACTGAAAGTTGAGCAGGCAACATCTTACCTTTGCATTTACGGTTAATCCCCAACCGTAATGCCGAGGGGGCAGAATTAATTCTGTCCCCCTGAATCCATCTCAACTTAAATTGAATATTTTTCCGCCAAATCCGCCGGAACATTCATCCTTTTCAACTTTCCATGTGCTAATATTCGCGCTTTCATTTTTTAGCGATTAATCCTGTGGCACGTCCTTTAAAGGAATCCGCCACGCAAATAAAGAGCTGCACACCATGAGTCAAACAACCTCTCTTGATAAAAGCAAAATCAAGATTCTGTTGCTGGAAGGCGTTCACCAGTCTGCGGTGGATACTTTTAACCAGAATGGTTACACCAACATCGAATTCCTGACTGGCTCTTTGCCAGAAGAGGAACTGATCGAGCGCGTTAAAGATGTTCATTTTATCGGTATCCGCTCTCGTACCCAGTTGACTCCTAAGGTGTTTGAAGCAGCTAAAAAGCTGGTTGCGGTTGGTTGTTTCTGTATTGGCACCAATCAGGTTGATCTGGAAGCAGCAACCATGAATGGTGTAGCTGTATTTAATGCGCCATTCTCCAACACACGTTCTGTAGCTGAACTGGTTATCGCTGAAGCGATCCTGTTACTGCGCGGTGTTGCCGAGAAAAACGCTAAAGCTCACCGGGGTGAGTGGCAGAAATCAGCTAAAAACTCTTACGAAATCCGTGGTAAGAAGCTGGGTATCGTTGGTTACGGCAGCATCGGTTCGCAGCTGAGTGTTATCGCTGAATCCATGGGTATGGATGTTTACTTTTACGATGTAGTAACCAAACTGTCATTGGGTAACGCAACTCAAGTAGGTTCACTTAAAGAATTGCTGAACATGAGTGATATCGTTTCTCTGCATGTTCCAGAAACTCCATCTACTAAAGACATGATGGGTGAAGCTCAGTTCGCAGAGATGAAACAGGGCTCTATCTTCCTGAACGCTGCCCGCGGTACTGTTGTTGTAATTGACGAGTTGTGTAAAGCACTGGATTCCGGTCGACTGCTGGGTGCAGCAATCGATGTATTCCCGGTTGAGCCGCGTACCAACAACGATGAGTTCATCTCTCCGCTGCGTGAATATGACAATGTAATCCTGACACCTCATGTGGGTGGTTCCACAATGGAAGCTCAGGAAAACATCGGCTACGAAGTATCTGAGAAGCTGATCAAGTACAGTGATAACGGTTCTTCTATCACTTCTGTGAACTTCCCAGAAGTTGCACTGCCAGAGCACCCAAATGTTCACCGTCTACTGCACGTTCACAACAATGTGCCAGGCGTTCTGTCAGCGATCAACAATGTGTTCTCTGAAAACAGCATCAATATCAGCGGTCAATACCTGCAAACCAACGAGAAAGTAGGTTATGTGGTAGTTGATGTAGATGCAGACTGTTCAGCAGTTGCACTGCAAAATCTTAAACAGATTGAAGGCACGATCCGCTGCCGCCGTTTGTTCTAAAAGCAAGATAGAAAGACAAGGCCGCTAATGCGGCCTTTTTTTATTTCCGCTTCAGGGCTCTGACAAAACAGAAGAGACAAATTTAAGCACCGGGTTTAAATATTGAGCCGACTCATTTACCAGATGGTGTCGGGCATTTTTAAGTGTCATCACTTTGTTATTTGGAAAAACCGCCTCTAATACTTGCAGATTGTGTATCCAATCAACGGTTCTATCTTCGGTCCCTTGAATAATATAAACAGGCTCAACTGAAGGCTTTTGCTGCTCCAGCCAATCTCCCCAGGCTAACATAGCGCCTATCCAGCTCACGGGAATCTCATTATGCTGCAGGGGATCGTTCTCAGCGAGAAAAGTCACAAAATCATGATTATGAGAACTACGACTGTATCGTCTTGGAACTCTTCTTATCACATATTTAAGCCAACGAAAGCGCCTCCGGATGGATTTCCACATAGCAGGTCGAACCAGCGGTGCCAAAAGAATACGCTTACCTCCTTGTAATGATTGCGGATTATCCAGCAGCAGATGCTGAGCACAGACCACAGCCCCACCGGTACTCTGACCAATTAAGTGTATCGACTTGTTCCCGCCATGAGCGAAAGCTTTGATCAAACCATTGAGTTGCAACGCATAGTGCTCAAAGTCATCTACATCCAGTGGGTCGCCATCAGAAAGCCCATGACCACTCATGTCATAACAAAGCACATCAAAACCGTCCTGCTGAAGCGCAGTGATCAGATGACTGTATAAGCCCACGTGATCCATATACCCATGACAGACCACAACCAACCCTTTAGAAATGACTGCATCCCTTTGCTGAAAAAGCTGCAAAGTTACCGCAACATCATCCAGCACCATTCTTCCAATACGGTATACGCCAGAACTGGCTGAATCGTAGAGATGATAGTGACGAAGGTAAGCATTAACCTCACCATTTGGAATGCCTTTGGGCGCTTTTGAAAACGTCTCCAGGCTTTTTATTAATATGTCGCGATCAAATAGAGCCATAACTACTCAAAACACTGGATACATATGTAACTCTAGTTGATTGAAAGAATTATGAGTAATGCCCACCTCATAATTTTGTTGAATGGCTCATAAGCACCCAATTCATAAGATCAATACCAAACATAAAACCTATTTATCGTACTTTTAGGGTGACTTGAGCGACAATATACGCAGCGTGCGAGATTTTAGCTGCGCACAGAGTCTGCTGTACAAGATTTACAGCTAAATACCAGTTCACGGCTGCCTCGCACCTGGACTGTCAGAAAAGAGACTGGGGCATTTATTATGAGTCAAAGGGTACAGAGCGGCGGCCTGCAGGTTGCACAATCTCTTTACGATTTCGTTAACAACGAAGCACTGCCAGGCACTGGCGTAACCAGCGAACAATTTTGGGCTGGATTCGATGCAATCGTGCACGACCTGGCACCAAAGAACCGTGAACTGCTGACTAAGCGTGACAGCATTCAGGAAACAATCGATGCATGGCATCGTGAACGTCAGGGCCAGGCATTTGATCTGGAAGCTTATAAAGCATTCCTGACAGAGATCGGTTACTTGCTGCCTGAAGGTGAAGACTTCGAAGCAACAACTACAAATGTTGACCCTGAAATGGCAACCATGGCAGGCCCTCAGCTGGTAGTACCAGTAATGAACGCACGCTTTGCTCTTAACGCAGCCAATGCACGTTGGGGCAGCCTGTACGATGCTCTGTACGGTACTGATGCAGTTTCCGAAGAAGACGGCGCTGAAAAAACAGCCGGCTTTAACCCGGTGCGCGGCGCTAAAGTAATCGAAGCAGCACGTGAATTCCTGGATCAGGCAGCACCTCTGGCTGCGGGTTCTCACAAAGATTCCACGGGTTACAGCATTGCGGATGGCAAACTGGCTGTAACAATGAAAGATGGCAGCACAACAACGTTGGCAGATGCTGACAAGCTGGTTGGCTACAACGGCGAACAGTCTGCGCCTGAATCCATTCTTCTGGTAAATAACGGCCTGCACTTCGAAGTACAGATTGATCGCGAAAGCGCTATTGGTAAAGAAGACGCTGCCGGTATCAAAGATATCGTTATGGAAGCGGCTCTAACGGCTATTATGGATTGTGAAGATTCCGTAGCTGCAGTTGATGGTGATGACAAAGTTGTTATCTACCGTAACTGGTTAGGCCTGATGAAAGGCGATCTGACTGAAGAAGTTAGCAAAGGCGGTAAAACGTTTACCCGTACGATTAATGCTGACCGTGAATTCACAGCATTAGACGGTTCAAACCTTGCGCTTAAAGGCCGTAGCCTGATGTTCGTTCGTAACGTAGGTCACCTGATGACAAACGAAGCGATTCTGGACAAAGACGGTAACGAAGTACCAGAAGGCATCATGGACGGCATGGTGACGACTCTGATTTCTATCCACGACATCAAGGGTAATGGCAAATTCAGCAACACAGTGACTGGCTCCACTTACATCGTGAAGCCGAAGATGCATGGGCCTGAAGAAGTAGCGTTTGCTAACGAACTGTTCGGCCGCATTGAAGATGCACTGGGTCTGGAACGTTTCACCATGAAGATGGGTATCATGGATGAAGAGCGTCGCACTACCGTTAACCTGAAAGAATGTATCCGCGCGGCTAAAGAGCGTGTTGTATTCATCAACACAGGTTTCCTTGACCGTACAGGTGATGAGATCCACACCTCTATGGAAGCAGGCCCAATGATCCGCAAAGGCGATATGAAGGCCGCTTCATGGATCGGTGCTTACGAAAACTGGAACGTAGACAATGGCCTGCTGTGTGGCCTGCAAGGCCGCGCTCAGATCGGTAAAGGCATGTGGCCAATCCCGGATCAGATGGCAAACATGCTGGAAGCTAAGATCGGTCATCCAATGTCCGGTGCTAACACTGCATGGGTTCCATCACCAACTGCAGCGGTACTGCACGCAACTCACTACCATCAGGTAGACGTATTTGCGCGCCAGGACGAATTGAAAGCACGTGATCGTGCAAATCTGGACGACATCCTCACTGTACCGGTTGAAGCAAACCCAAGCTGGACTGCTGAAGAGATCCAGCAGGAACTAGACAACAACGCACAGGGCATCCTGGGCTACGTTGTTCGCTGGATTGACCAGGGTGTTGGTTGTTCAAAAGTACCTGACATCAATGATGTAGGCCTGATGGAAGACCGCGCCACTCTGCGTATCTCCAGCCAGCACATTGCGAACTGGTTACGTCACGGCATCTGCTCTGAAGAGCAGGTAATGGAAACACTGAAGCGTATGGCTGCAGTGGTAGACCGTCAGAACGACAACGATCCTCTATACCGCCCAATGGCTGGTAACTTTGAAGAGAGCGTTGCGTTCGCAGCCGCTTGCGAGCTGGTAATCGAAGGCTGCGCACAGCCAAACGGTTACACGGAGCCGGTTCTGCACCGCCGTCGTATCGAAGCGAAAGCTAAATTTGGCGCTTAATCGATAATCTGATTAAGCCGTCATAACGTAAAAGCCGTGTACCCTAAGGTACGCGGTTTTTTTGTTTCAGGTAGACTGACAATATCTGACAACCTATAAATCCATTTTATGACTCACGCAGAACAGCTGGCTAATTTCATTCAACAACACCCCAATCTCGTCGTATTAACCGGCGCTGGTATCAGTACGGATTCAGGTATTCCCGCCTACCGTGATAAAGAAGGTAATTGGATGCACACGGCCCCTGTTCAGCATAAAGAGTACATGAGCAACCATTATGCCCGGCAACGTTTCTGGGCAAGAAGTCTAATTGGTTGGCCGTTGATTCGGGATGCAGAGCCAGGAGATGCACATGACGCTCTGACAGAACTTGAGAAGCTGGGTTATATCAAGTTACTGATCACCCAGAACGTCGATCGCCTGCATCAACGCTCAGGCAGCCTGAATGTAATTGATCTGCACGGCCGCTCAGACCGCGTGAAATGCATGAGCTGCCAACATGATTTTGACAGGCTACCGTTGCATGAGCTTTCCGCGAAGATAAACCCACAATTTCAGATTCGGAAAGCTACCGCCCGGCCGGATGGCGATGCGGACCTTGAAACGGAAGCATTTAAGGACTTCAAAGTCCCGGATTGTGAGTACTGCGGTGGAATATTGAAACCCGATGTCGTCTATTTTGGGGATAACGTACCTAAGGAGTCGGTATTCAAAGGATTAAATGCACTGGAACAGGCAGATGCGCTTCTGACCGTGGGCACTTCTTTAATGGTCTATTCTGGCTTCCGTTTTTGCAAAAGAGCCCATGAATGGGGCAAACCAATCTGTTCGGTAAATATTGGAGTGACTCGGGCAGACCCGATTCTGGATTTAAAACTAGATGCTCCAATTAAGGAAACACTGACCGGGGCGGTAAAGATTTTAAGGAAAGTAACTTAAGCTGGGACTGCCAGATCGAAATCAGATTGCTCCATATGTTCATTCATAACCTTACGCGCAGCACATACACACTTCCCACACTGACTTCCGACCGCAAGCTCTTTGTTTAGATCACGAACCGAACGCGCACCCTGATCAACGGCATCACGCACATCGCTACAAGTAATGTTTTCACAGATACATACGAACATAATACCAAACCCAATCTAAATAAAACTGGTAATGATAATAATTATCAAATACTATATTTACAAGAAAAAGATGGGATCTTGTTGGAAATTATTCCCAATAATTAAAAACAATCCTGCTCATACTATTGCCTACTTAACCTACTGATTTACCAAAGCATTCTTTGAATACAACAATTCAGTGTCATTTTTTGCTCAAGGCTCCAGACACAATAGTAATGAGAACCCAATGGAATAATAATCAACATACTGTTTTTAAAGGTTTTTTGAACGATCCACTGTTATAGTCTAAACTTTCGAAACCCTAGAGTTTGTCATAAGCAACAAAGCTGGGTGGAAACATTAAAAGGAGGTTCTCCCCATGCAAGGCGATAAACAAGTCATCAGTTTCCTGAATAAGGTTTTGACCAGCGAACTGACTTCGATCAACCAGTTTTTCCTACATGCCCGTATGTACAAAAACTGGGGTCTGGATGAGCTAAACAGCAAGTCCTACAAAAAGTCGATCAAAGACATGAAACAAGCAGACGATCTGATCGAACGTATTTTATTCCTCGAAGGCCTGCCAAACCTCCAGCAACTGGGCCGACTCCGTATCGGTGAGCACACCGAAGAGATGCTGCAATGTGATATGGATTTCCAGTTAGAGCAGCTTGCGGTGCTGCGTGAAGCCATTGCCTACTGCGAAACGGCCAGCGACTATATAAGTCGCGACCTTCTGGAAGACATTCTTGAGTATGAAGAAGCGCATGTAGACTGGATCGAAACTCAACAATACCTGATCAGCAACACCGGAATTGAAAATTACCTGCAAACCCAAATGTAAGCGGAGAAAGATAATGAAAGGCAACCAACGTGTTATTGATGCCCTGAACGGACTGCTTACATTGGAGCTGGCAGCGATGGACCAGTACTTTATCCACTCCCGCATGTACGATGACTGGGGCTTACAAAAGCTCTTTGAACGTATAGATCATGAGTTTGATGATGAGAAAGGTCATGCGGCTGCTTTAATTGAGCGCATGCTGTTTCTGGAAGGCACTCCGGATATGACTAAACGAGATGGTTTCAAGGTGGGTACTGATGTACCTTCCATGCTGGAATCAGACCTGCGTGTTGAATATGAAGTTGGCGACAAGCTTAAAGCTGCGATCAAAGTTTGCGAAGAAGAACAGGACTACGTCAGCCGCGAAATTCTGGAAAAGCTTCTGGATGATACCGAAGTCGATCATGCATACTGGCTGGAAAAGCAGCTTGGCCTGATCAAGAAGATTGGTCTGCAGAACTATCTGCAATCCCAGATGGGCTGATAGGCTTTTACCCGCTAATTCAAAGGGCGCTGAAATTCAGCGCCTTTTTTATGCTCTACCTTAGTCTTCCATTTACGCTAAAATCAGACTTTAAAATCTGGAGAAAAGCACCATGGCAAACCGCGCATGCGCCCGTCACATTCTGGTAAAAACCCGGGATCAGGCAGAAAAACTTAAGAAACAACTCAAGCTGGGTTCAGATTTTGGCAAACTAGCCAAAAAGCATTCCCTCTGCCCTTCCGGTAAGCGCGGTGGTGATTTAGGAGAGTTTCGCCGTGGGGAGATGGTTAAAGCCTTTGACGATGTAGTGTTTAAAAAACCTGAGCTGGTTGTGCACGGTCCAGTGAAAACCAAATTTGGCTGGCACTTGATAGAAACGATCTACAGAAACTAACTGCTGAAACCATAAAAAAGCGGCCCTCAAAGGACCGCATAAAGAACCCCAAAGGGTTATCACAATTCCATAGCTAGGAGAGGGGAATTAATTACTCGTCACTCATAAAACCTAACAAGTGCAGCAAACTGGTAAACAAGTTGTAGATGGAAATGTACAGTGAAACCGTTGCCATAATGTAGTTGGTCTCACCTCCGTGAATGATGTTGCTGGTTTCGTATAGAATAAAGCCAGACATCAACAAGACACACATCGCAGACACGGCCAACGCCAACGCTGGAATTTCAAAGAAGATAGCTCCCAGGCTGGCAAAGAATGCCAATAGCATGCCCACCACCAGGAAACCGCCCATAAAGCTGAAATCCTTACGGGTTGTCAAAACATAAGCAGATAATCCAAGGAAAATCAGACCCGTCATCCCCATGGCATTCATTACGATTGTGCCGCCGCCTGGCATAGACAGGTAGTATCCTACAATCGGCCCAAGGGTATAGCCCATAAAACCGGTCAAGGCGAAAACAGAGGGTAAGCCCCATACACTGTTACGCAACTTAGTGGTTAGGAAATAAAGCCCGAAGAAACCCACCAGAGAAATGATAATTCCCGGATGTGGTAGCTGAAGAAACAAAGAAACACCTGCGGTAATCGCACTGAAAATCAGTGTCATTGACAACAACGCGTAGGTGTTACGTAAAACTTTATTTTGCTCCAGAGCCGAAGACTGGCTCTGTGCAACTGAATGATTGATGGATGGTTGCATAACTTCTCTCCCGTATTACTTTTTTAAGGAAATCCCTTTCGTCCGTATAACAAATCAATCTACCAGCTACAAAAACCAATAAAACTCGATTATTCTTTAACTATCATTCATTTTTATCGAAGCTTCTCATGAACTATAAACACCTTCATTACTTCTGGATGGTTGCCAAAGAGGGCAGCATTGCCGCTGCTGCAGAGCGACTGAATGTCACACCTCACACTATTAGCGCACAACTTGGGCTACTGGATGACTACTTTGGCTGCTCCCTGTTTACAAAAGTAGGTAGGAAATTAGAGCTTACCGAAACAGGCCACATGGCTCTGAGCTATGCCAGTGATATTTTTTCGCTGGGCAGCGAACTTGAAGAGCGTGTACGTAATCTGGATAAAATTCGGCCATTGGTCTTTAAGGTGGGTGTTGTAGATGTAGTACCAAAATCAATCGCATATCACCTCCTATCCCCAGCAATGGATGATATTAAAAATATGCGAATGATCTGCCACGAAGGCGACATAAACGAGCTTCTGGCACAGCTGGCCCTACATCGCCTTGATCTGGTTATTTCCGAATCCCCAATACCTTCCGATGTCAGTATTAACGGTTACAGCCATAGTCTGGGTAATTGCGGCAGTAGTTTTATGGCCCACCCAGAGGTAGCATCCTCGCTGCAAGGTGAATTCCCTGACAACCTAAACGGCTCCCCAATGTTGCTACCGGGGGAAAACACCATGGTTCGACGTCAGCTTTTACAATGGTGCAATAAACATAAAATTCACCCAAGAGTAGTGGGTGAATTTGATGACAGCGCGCTGATGAAAGCCTTTGCTCATGCAGGTAAAGGCATCATGGTTTTACCAACTCCGATTAGAGATGAAGTTTCAGCCCAGCTAGGGCTCCAACTACTAGGGGAAACTCAGGAGATTAACAACAACTATTATGCGATTTCCATCGAAAGAAAGATCTCACATACCGCCGTCGAAAAAATAACCACTGCGGCCCGAAATTGGCTGGGTGAAACCAATTAAGGCTCTTTTCGGGTTAAAACAGGGCAAATTTAGACATTTTGATAATAAAAGAAATGATTATTGATCTGGATTATTCGCTATATTTACCTAATGCCAGATAATACACAGCTCATTCAATTCTCGATTCTGGCAGGGACGTCTTCACAACAGATAATCAGAAGGTAGTCGATGTATATTTGCCTAAATGATCTTGATGAACTCAATGAAGCGTTAGACAGCTCCCCTTTGGGTGATGATGAATACTGGTTAATTCTTCTCGCGGATCGACACGCCCACCAGCTTCAGGAAATTGTATCTCGCCTTGCCGCAAAAACCATGCGTTTCTGTGGGGCAGTTTTCCCGGGCTTGGTAGTCGATAAACGCACTTTTTATCATGGCGCGATTCTGCGTAAAATCCGCTGTAAAACCCCACCAGTAATCTTGCCAATGCCTTCTTCTTCAGAGGACGCTGTACGTAATCTGCCATCACATACTGAACTCATGCCAGAAGGCGAAACCTGTTTAACCTTTGTTGACTGTCTTTCCGAAGATATTGATATCCTGTTAAGCAGCCTGTACGACCGTTTCAGCAACCATTGCAGCTACTTTGGTGCTGGCGCAGGCTGCCATGACCTTTCTGATTGTCACTGCATTTTTGATAACAATGGCCTTTACTCTAAAGCCGCCCTTGTTGCGATTATCAGCCAACCCAGCCAATGCCACGCAAGACATGGCTGGAATCGTCACACAGGCCCAATTGTGGCTAGCCGTACAACAAATAACATACTTCATGAGCTGGATTGGGAAATCGCAGAAACTGCCTATCGCAAAACCCTTCCCGAAAATCTGAAGAGCACACCCCCAGAGCTTTTTTACCGCGATGTAACACCTCGTTACCCGTTCGCAGTAGAGTATCCAGGCTCCGAAGATGTGGTTCGGGATCCTATCTCGATCTGCACTAATGGTGATGTAGTGTTTTTATCCGACATCCCACAGGGGGCTTTAATGTATCTGGTGGAAGGGACGCCGGATAGTCTGATCAGCGCAGCGAAAGAAGCCGTAAAACAATCAATGTCTGACCAGACTGAGAGCTTGCTGGTCTGCGATTGTTTATCCAGGACCATTGCACTCGATAGTAAGTTTCCATCAGAGCTACGGGTTGTTTATGAAGAGGTAAATGCTGTAAAACCAGGACTTACCGTAGAAGGGGTTATCGCACTAGGTGAGATTGCATCCAATGGTGATCAGAGCGTTAATTTTTTCAATAAAACATTTGGTATTTGCTGCTTTCAATGAATGATTCCAAAGCCAGCCTCATAGCTGACATCCAGAGAATGTTTGAGCTTTCCCTGGCGCTGGGAAACAGCCTTGACCCTGTAACCGTATGTACCGATTTTTCTAACTCATTGTTACGGCTGATAAACTTAAATTTCATCAGCATCTGGGTTAAACCCTCAAACACTGTGGAGGAAAGTGCTCATATTGAACTGTTTTATGCCTACCCCAGTAGCCGCATAATTGAGAGCAGACTCCCCCACAGCCACCCGGCCCTTAATATTCCTGATGACGAAAGTTTTACCTGTTACTCTCAAAATCAGACTTTTACAAACCAAAGCTTTATTGAAGAAACAAATTCAAGCGATTGCGCCATCTTTAGCTTGGGTGCATTGGGTTATGTTCGATTAATCCGCGACGGAAACAGTTTTACTCTAAAAGAGCTCAGGCAACTCAGACCACTGATTAACAAGCTATCAGTTGCACTTGAGGGTGCATTTTCTCATCAGATGTTGCAGAAACAACAGGCGTTCCTTCAATCATTAATTCATTCAATTCCAGACCTGATCTGGCTTAAAGATGTGCAAGGCCATTATCTGGCTTGCAACAACAAATTCGAAGATTTTTTTGGCGCGAAAGAACATGAAATTGTGAATAAAACCGACTTCGATTTTGTGGATGAAGAGCTAGCCCGCTTTTTTAGGGAGAATGACAAAAAAGCGATCAATGCTGATGGCCCCAGAAGTAATCAGGAATGGATAACCTTTGCTAATGATGGCAAAAAAGTCCTTCTGGAAACCATAAAAACCCCTTTAAAGACTCAAGACGGGGAGGTCATAGGTGTTCTGGGGATCGGTCATGACATCACAACACTGCATAATGCTCAGCAGCAACTCAAGCTTTCTGCCAGTGTATTTGAGCACGCAACCGAAGGCATCATGATTACAGATGCCACAGGCATCATCATCACCGTTAATCAGGCCTTCACTAAATTAACGGGATACACTCAAGAGGAAGCCGTCGGGAATAAGCCTGACATTCTCAAATCCGGCTACCATTCAGAAGCATTCTTTGCCGCCCTGTGGGAGAGCATAACCAGTGTAGGTTATTGGCGGGGTGAAGTGAGGAACAGAAACAAAGCCGGTGAAATTTACACCGAGCTTCTGAATGTAGCTGCGGTTAAAGGCGATGACGGAGAAACAACCCATTTTGTCAGTATTTTCTCCGACATTACGAAGCTGAAAGAACATCAACACGAGCTGGAGCATATGGCTCATTATGACTCCTTAACTCAACTACCTAACCGGGTGCTGCTTTCAGATCGGCTGCAAACTGCGATCAAAGCCTGTGTTCATACGGATAAACTGTTGGCAGTAGCCTATCTGGATCTGGATGACTTTAAGCCCATCAATGACCGCTATGGCCACGATGTCGGCGATCTGCTTTTGATCGATGTTTCCCGCAGACTTATAGAGACCTTAGGTGAGGCTTGTGACATTGCTCGATTGGGCGGTGACGAATTCGTAATTCTTGTACCAAATCTGGAACACGTCACGCAGTGCGAAGTCATTCTAAGCAATACTATTGCTGAGCTATCTCAGCCGTTTCTTATTAATGGCCATTTACTGAACCTATCGGCTAGCATCGGGGCAACCCTGTTTCCTGAAGACAAATCAGACGCTGACACATTAATTCGCCACGCTGACCAAGCGATGTATACCGCAAAACAGGCAGGCCGAAACCAGTTTCATTTTTTTGACCCAGAGATGGATCGCCTCGCTCAAAACCAACAAAAAGCACAATGGGAGATACGTGAGGCTCTAAAGGAACAACAGTTCGTCCTTTTTTATCAGCCTAAAGTGAACCTGTGTACGGGCGAGGTTATAGGCATGGAAGCACTGATTCGCTGGAACCACCCTACCCGGAAATTATTGCCTCCAGATAGTTTCCTGCCTCAAATTACCGACCCTCTTCTTGCGGTGCGTTTAGGTGAGTGGGTTTTGCATGAAGCGGTTAGACAGCTGCAAGTATGGCGTTCCGCAGGTATGGAGCTTTCGGTCAGCATTAATATTTCTGCTGAGCATTTGCAGAATGAAGAATTCCCTTATCAGTTATCCCAGTTGCTCTCAATCAACCCTGACCTTCCGGCAGAGAATATTGAGCTAGAAGTGCTCGAAACGGCCGCATTTGAGGATATTGCTCTGGCGGCAGAGATCATCTGCCGCTGCCAGGCATTGGGGATTCGATTTGCGATTGATGATTTTGGGACAGGTTATTCATCCTTATCCTATCTCCGTAAAATTTCTGTAGAAACCGTAAAAATCGACAAAAGCTTTGTGATTGATATGCTGGACGATGAAGAAGATAAAGCCATAGTCGAAGGCATTGTGGGACTGGGAAAAGCCTTTAACAGAAACATTATAGCGGAAGGTGTAGAAACCCCTGCTCACGGTCGTATGCTCCTGAAACTGGGATGCCATTTAGCCCAGGGCTACGGTATTTCCAAGCCTATGCCCGCAGACCTAGTTCCGGATTGGGTAGCGAACTTTCATCTATCCGATGAATGGCGCTGATACGCCAACTTACTCAATAGGAAAATCAAAGTACTTATCTGGATAAGGTTCACCTTGCAGAGTGAAGTGCCACCACTCCTGCTGAAAAGGCACAAAGCCATTCTGAGTCATAACACGCTGTAACAGCATTCTATTGGCTCGAGCTTCGGGGTTTACCTTGATGCAATCAAACCAGGATTCTGGGCCAAAAAAATCAAATGCGGTACCCATCCCCAACTCTTGGCCGCTGTTCAAATCAATAATAGTCAGATCAACCGTACTGCCACGACTATGACTGGATTGCTTCACCAGATATCCCTGTCGGAACAGATCACTGCGTTCAATCGTCGGAAAATACTGCTCTTTAGTAAAACAGGGTCCTGAGAGTTCACACCAGTTAATAAAATGGTCAACCGCTCGCTGCGGACGGTAAGCATCAAAAACTTTTAATCCGAGACCGAACTCGGCAAGTTCATGCTGGACTCTCTGCAGCGCAACAGCAGTAGGTTTGGTTAGCAGGCAGATATCCCGGTCATAACCGTGGATACGTTCACCGATAAAATTATCCCCGGTGAAGTATTTCAGGTCTATCTGGATCGAAGGCTCGATCTCACTAAGGTCGACGAATAAATCAGTTCTACATGTTTCAGACAATGTATTTCGCCTTCACTTGTTATCAAGCCAGATCAGACTCGCCATACGGCCGGTTTGCCCATCACGACGGTAGGAGAAAAAATGTTTCTTATCACTGTATGTACACATGTCGCCGCCAGAAATGTTTTTCACACCGGATGACAGAAGCCTTAAGCTCGCCAGTTGGTATATATCCGCCAGGTACTTGTCGTTTTTGCCAGCGACAGAAACAAACGCACCCTGCGCTTCAGCTTGCTTGCTGACAAACTGCTCAACAACCTCTTCTCCCACCTCAAATGCCTCAGGGCCTATAGCAGGACCAAACCAGACATATACATCGTCTGGATGCGGAAACACCTTCAGTGTTTGTTCTAAGACACCATCCAGAAGCCCTCTCCAACCCGCATGAGCCACTGCGACCCTCGTTCCAGCAGAGTCAGCAAAAAAAACCGGCAAACAGTCTGCGGTCATAACCACGCACGCAACACCCTGTTCATCCGTCCAACAGGCATCAGCGGTTCGGCAGACATTATCTGGTTGGGCTTTAATCACTGCGGTGCCATGAACCTGGGTCAGCCACTGGGGTGCTTTACCTAAACCAAGGTTTTGCAGCAAATGCTCTCTGTTCTGCTCAACCCGGTTTGCATCGTCATCAACATGATCACCCAGATTCAGGCTATCAAATGGCGCCGAACTGT
Source organism: Neptuniibacter sp. (assembly GCA_050633685.1). Lineage (GTDB taxonomy): Bacteria > Pseudomonadota > Gammaproteobacteria > Pseudomonadales > Balneatricaceae > Neptuniibacter. Next base: position 50,564 of record JBOEHA010000006.1, read on the forward strand.
AACCACCTAAGCGTGTGGTCGTCACCGCTTTAACGTTTGCCGGCGCTTGCCACTGGGCAGTTACAAAGTTCACTTAGAAGTTATCCATATCATTAGATTCTGCATCTTGCTGCAGAACCAGAAGCAATGCCTGAAAATCTTCCGGAAGATCCACTTCCCAGGACATAAGTTCTCCGGTTTCAGGATGATATAACTCTAGTTTCTTGGCATGCAGCGCCTGACGCTTGAATTGTCTAAGCGCCTCAATCATCTCGTCACTGCAACCTTTTGGTAGACGGAAGCGACCACCATAAAGCTGATCCCCCACCAGAGGGTAGTTTATGTGTGACATATGGACACGAATCTGGTGGGTTCTTCCGGTTTCCAGCTTAAGTCGAATATGAGTGTGTGCGCGCAGTTTTTGCAGCACCCGGTAATGGGTAACCGCCTCTTTACCTACACCCACAACTGCCATCTTCTGGCGATTTTTAGAATGGCGTCCCATTGGCTCATCAACAATACCGCCACCAGTCATCACCCCATGAACAATCGCCTCATACTCACGCCCCATGGAACGATCCTGTAACTGATCAACCAGATCAGTCTGTGCGGCAATTGTCTTAGCAATCACCATCAAGCCTGTGGTATCCATATCCAGACGATGCACAATACCGGCTCGAGGCACCTGAGCAATATCCGGACAATGATGTAACAACGCATTCAGCAAGGTACCATCCCGATGCCCTACTGCAGGATGCACTACCAAACCAGCCGGTTTATTTACCACCAGAATATCTTCATCTTCATACACAATATCCAGAGGGATATCCTGCGCTTTGTGGTCTTCTATGACTTCCAGTTCTGCTTCAATCGTAACGGATTCGCCCCCCACCAGTTTATCTCTGGGGCGTTTAACTTCACCATCTACGGTGAGGGAACCATTCTTTATCCAGGTTTGTAATCGGGAACGGGAAAAATCAGGAAATAATTGAGCTACGGCCTGATCAAGACGTTTTCCTACCAGTTCGTCTGAAACTACTGCTTCTAGTTGTATAAGGTCTGACATGAAATCGAGTAAGAACTTTATGCAGAGTCTGTTAACAGGCCCTGTGAGTTGTGTTTAAATAGGCCGTTGAATTTGTCGGGCCATTACTGTGCTCAGTATAACTGTTCGGGCCAGAGACTACACCGGGATTAATAATAAAGATGCGCATCACCAAAATATCAGCTGTTTTGTTTCTCGCTTTCATTATGTCTGCCTGTTCATGGTTTGAAGACGTAGCGGTTGCCCCAGATATTCCAGAGCAGCAGCTTTATCAAGAAGCTATTCAAGCGATGGATGAAGAAAACTTTGAGGTTGCGATTGAGAAACTTCAACTCTTAGAATCCCGCTACCCTTTTGGGCGTTACTCTGAACAAGCACAGCTAGAGCTGATTTTTGCTTATTTCAGTAACTATGAGCCAGAAGCAGCTCGTGCTGCAGCAGATCGCTTCATCCGCCTGCACCCGAATCATGACAATATTGATTACGCCTTCTATTTGAAGGGGCTGACAGCGTTTGAGCAGGATATTTCCTGGATTACTCAGTATCTGCCAGTAGATGAAACAAAACGTGACCCAGGGGCCGCTCTGGATTCATTTGAAAGTTTCAGCACTCTGGTAAACCGCTACCCTGAAAGCCAGTATGCTCCTGACTCACAGAAACGTATGGTTTACCTGAAGAACCGTCTGGCTGCCTATGAAGTACATGTTGGTCGTTATTACATTCAACGTGAAGCTTATGTCGCTGCAGCAAACCGCGGTCGTTACGTAATTGAAAATATGCAGGAAACACCAGCAGTTCCAGATGCTCTAGCTATTATGGTTGAAGCCTATTCAAGGCTCGGCCAGCAGAACCTGGCAGCAGACACCCTGACGGTGCTTAATCAAAACTTCCCGGACTACCAGTACCAGCCGATTTTCAAAGGCGAGAAAACTCTGCTTGATGCAGCAACTTTTGATCTTTTCAATGATGCAGAAGAAATTCCAGAGATTGCGCCGGTACGTATGAGAACATCATCTGAAGCTAGCTCTGTAAAAGAGACGGAAGATGAACGCTCGGTCTTCAGTAAAATCACCTTCGGGATTTTTGATGACGATGAGCCCGAAGAGGCTAAATAATCACAAAAAAGGCACCTTGATGGTGCCTTTTTTTATTTCTCCGATTTTCTTTTCCTGTTCGTACATTTTTAACTTTTCAGATTCATCTTGCTTTGCATACAATGGTTCTAATTAACTACAGCAAAGAGAAGGCAAGTGATGCTGGCTGAAGACATTATAAAAGAGATGCAGGTACTGCCTGAGATTAACCCTGCTGAAGAAATTGCTCGCCGAGTTAACTTCATTAAAAACACACTAAAAAGCTCTGGACTGAAACACCTCGTTCTAGGGATAAGTGGCGGTGTAGATTCCTCAACTTGTGGTCGTTTGGCGCAACTGGCTGTTGATGCTCTGAATCAGGAAACGGGTTCGCAAGAGTACAAATTTATTGCTGTCAGGCTTCCATACGGTTCTCAACAAGATGAGGAAGATGCTCAGGTGGCGCTGAAATTTATTCAGCCAAGTGAGAGTCTGGCGATAAACGTAAAACCCGGCGTGGATGGTATTCATTCTGAAGTTTTGGCTGCCATGCAGGGTACGGACCTACATGAATCCTGTGAACATGCCATCGATTTTGCCAAAGGTAATGTGAAGGCTCGCGCCAGAATGGTTGCGCAATATCAGGTTGGCGGAATCGTCGGTGGACTGGTTTTGGGAACCGACCACTCTGCAGAAAACATCACCGGCTTTTATACTAAGTGGGGGGATGGAGCATGTGACCTTGCCCCGCTGTTTGGCCTGAGCAAACGTCAGGTACGCTTATTGGCTAAAACTCTGGGCGCACCAGCCCTTCTGGTAGAAAAGACCCCTACCGCAGACCTGGAATGCTTAACGCCACAAAAAGCTGACGAGCATGCTCTGGGACTGACCTATGATCAGATTGATGATTTTCTGGAAGGAAAACCTGTCACCCCGGAAGTGTCTGAAAGAGTCATCGAGATCTACAATAAAACTCAGCACAAACGCGCTCCGATTCCTACGGTGTACGATTGAGTAATATAAGTCACTAAGAAGGCGGGAATTAACCCGCCTTTTTATTTAAACCTATTATTAAACACTCAATGAACTACCGATCCACCTGATATGCCTCTGCTGTAATAATGGGTTTCCGGTCCAAAATAATATCAGCAAGTAAACGTGTGGAGGCAGGGGCCAATACCAGACCATTACGGTACTGACCGGCATTGATATACAGGTTCTCAAACCCCGGTACATCACCAATGTAAGGGATCCCTTCAGGGGAACCGGGCCTCAAGCCAGACCAATGGTGCTCCACCGGATAATCAGCCAGCGCCGGAATAATATCCAGGGCAGTATCGTAAAGAGATTTTGCTGCCTCTTCGGTGGTTCTTTTTTCAAAACCAATACGTTCCAAGGTGCTGCCGACCAAAACGCTGCCATCATTCCGCGGAATGACATATCGGCCACCTTTCAGAACAACTCTGTTCACCAGTCCCGGGGTAGCCTTAAACAGCATCATTTGACCATGCACAGGTTCTACAGGAATATTCACTCCCAGAGGCTGCAAAAGTTCACCACTCCAGGCTCCGGAAGCGACAACCACTTTATCAGCATAGAGTGTATTTTCTGCGGTAGATACTCCGACAACCCGGTTTTGCTCAACCACTAACCCTGTTACTTCACACTGTTCCAATAGTTCAATATTGGGGTGAAGCTCCATACTACGCCGTAGTGCCTGACCTAAACGAGGATTACGAATACTGGAAACCTCCGGCATCCACAGCCCCTCTGCCAGCCCTGGAACCAGATCAGGCTCTTTGCCGTAAAGAAACTCAGAGTCAACCAAACGCAAAGGACGATGGTATTTTTCTGCCCAGGCTAAAGCATCGGCCTGATCTTCCACTGCAACCATCAGCATACCTTTCTGGCGCAGCTCCGGATCAATACCCGTCTCTTCCAAAAGGTCTGCGGCCAGATGTACATAACTAGTCTGAGACCAGGTCGCTAGCTGCGTGACTGCATCCGGATAGCGCCAAGGATACAGAGGCGAAACAATACCGCCACCAGCCCAGGAAGATTCCTGTGCACAACCTTTACGATCAATAAGGGTAACTTTAACGCCCGACTGGGCCAGCTCACGCGCCATCATCATACCGATGACACCCGCGCCGATGATCAGAACTTCCGACATGCGATCTCTCTTGAACTCAGTAGAGAAGTCATTTTGCCGAGCTTTAAGCAAAGATACCATTGTTCTAAAAATTATTTTCCATTCCTGAGGCGACCAGTCATTGATAGAATCAATTTCGCTTCATAGTCGCCCGACTGCATAGTAAAAGTTGAATTGTACCCAGGGCTCTGGCCATCATTTCTAAAGGCTACAACCTCGCCTTTGCCCCAATAAATTTCTGTTTGTCCTGTGAACGGCATAACTCTGAGAACAGTCTCACCTTCTGAGTTTAAGGTTTTATTCTCATCTGGGTCATTGAAAATAAGTAAGCCATTACTCCATTGATAACTATATCTGGCACTGTTACCACTACAACCATTCGTTCCATCCCAGTGACAAACAATAATTCTCTCCTGCCTGGTAATAGCTGCCATACGCGCATAAGATAGCGCCCTGCGAATAGCCATAGAGTCTGTGTTTAGATTTTGGCGATCAATGACATCAGAGAAAAATGGCAAGGCAACGCCGATCAAAATCGACATTATTGCCAGGGAAGAGATAAGTTCTAATAAAGTAAAACCGGCGCTCAGGTATAACCAAGCTGCCGGCCTCTTCTGAGACACAACATCCATGTTTCCAACCTTCTGCAATCCTTTGCAGGCTATTGGTTATTTTGTTAATTAATCCTGACTAGAAATTAATTTCTCCAACAATCAGTTTCTGCTGCAGTCCGATTGCCGGCGTGGGTTAATGTCATGGTTCCACACCTATCACCATTCATGCCATTCTTTGGAGCCGCCTGGAGAGTATAAGCTGTTGCTGTAGATGCTGCGAAAGAGAGATCATAAAACTTAGTATCACCATCCTTTGGTGACTCATTATATGGAAGTACCGCTCCAGCATATGTGGCGTTCTGGGTGAACTGCCTTTCCAATGACTGAGCTAAAGATACTAAATTAGCCTGGGCATCCCCTCTCCTCGCTTTAGCTACACTTTCCTGATAGCTAGGGTATGCAATAGCAGCTAAAAATCCCACAATCGCAATCACAATTAACAATTCAATTAAGGTCATACCCTTTTGTCTGGAACTCCTCATCTAACTTCTCTCCACCCTTGCCGACCTTCATCAATATTCTCTTGTAAGCCTTTAACGGTAATCCCTGCAGATTGGTCATCAGTCCCCAATACTTTTGTTTCACCACTAGTTGTCACAACTATGCTGTCTTCCCCGATATTTGCAATACCACCGGTAGCAGAATCAAACACAACTCCAGTTGCAACAACGTCTTCCGTCACGATGTTCCCATCATCATCTTCATAGGTAATTGTAACCATATCACCATCACCAAATGCGCCATCACCATCAATATCAAACGGATTAAAACTAAGTCGACCACCGGTAGATGGATCTAAAGCCATAATATTATTAGTACCCCCGGGTGAACATGGATCATCTGAAGGGGTAAACCCCTGAAATAACACTAAACCAACCCTCAAAATCGGAGCTTCTTTAACTAACTCCCCTTTAGGACCCGGCCCTGACCTAGCCACAGCCCATTGCAAGTCCATGTACCAACCTTTGTCGTTCAGCTCTAAAACTCTATTAGTTGTAGCCCTTATAAGGTTACCGCTTACCGTCTGTTCATTAAGTACTTCTTGTTTAAGCAGCTGTGAGCGGCCAGTGACTACCGCATTTTGATCCAAAACCCCGTACATCGTCTGAACCTGAGAACTAGAATCAACTTCATTATCTCCTGTCAGATAATAACTGCCAGTACCAAATAAAATAATTAAGCGCCCTTTAGAATCATAATCTGCCGTTAATGGTGCTGTAATAGGTTGCCTAACATTTGATGCATCTTTCGCAATAAAGAAGGGTTGAGGGTCGGTCCCACTTAATAAATGAGTAGGTGCATCCCAGTTTGCGGGGAGTGCACTATCAAGATCAAAACGCCATAGGTTACCGTTAGTATCACCAACATATATCCTTTCAGTAATTCCATCCCGATTCAGATCCGTTATAAACGCTTCACCCAATCCCCCTGCATTTGGCACAACAAAGTCTTTGATGATTGAGCCATCCGCAACATTTAAAATCCATATATGAGCATCAGTAGCACCGGATGAGAACCCACTCGTTACAACCACACCAAATTTGCCATTCGGTAGCGCTGTAATACTTGGTTTCTGTATCAGATAACCCATATCTTCATGCCGGAACTCCCAAAGAACACTGGATGCATCCATGTTTTCGGGGTCAGATATATCTATCAAAGACACACCCTGCCCACCAGAACCTAAAGTTGTTGCGGCAACCGTTTTCCAACCAGAAGTTACACCAGTTGGAACATCAGATGGATCAAACCATGCGTCCAATATTTCAGATGGGCCATCTACATAGAATCTATGTTCATAGTCTGAATAGACTAACTGATACAACTCATCAAACACTCCAGAAGGTACATAAGAAAAGAGAATACGCCCGCCATCACTGCCCGTTGTTGCATCTATGAGATGCAACATACCATCGTTACTACCAACAAGAATTGTGTCAGGTTTATTTAAATAACCAGTAGTGCTTCGATAAGCACTGTATGCAGAAGCTATAGACGAACTGAATGGCGAATCACTAAGTTTAGTAAAGCCATAATTCACTTGATCCACATACAGTGGAGATGAATTAACAATATCACCCAAGCGGCTATCACGCCTCCTAAATGGCTGAGAGATATCTGAGGCGCTTATTTCTAAAAGGCGACTCCCACGAAGGAAATCCAGACGCTGCTCAGCAATAGTTTCAATCACTAAAGGACCACTAGCGGGCGTTTTACGCAACGATTCTTTCTGCTCAGCGGATAGACTTGTCCACTTAAATTCAACACCTCCGGTGTTTAGAGTGACTCCTGTTGTAGTATTTTTAGCGGCATAAGTGCTGGTATATATTTTACGATTTCCCAAATTCGCTTCTGGTATCGCATCAAGTATATCTGCCGCACTCCAAAGCTCTGTGCCAGATACAACCGCCCCGCTACTGATACTTCTTGCAACAACATCTCCAGACCAATAAGTCGTATCCAGCAATGCGCTGTAAACAGCAGAATTACTGTTCAGACGTGGGGAACTTGTCGCTAAAGATGTACCTGATCCCCTAACAGATTCTAAAATATCGGTGAACGCCTGGGTTAGGCCTTCTACCATTTTCTTGGCTTCACCGGCGGTATAGTAGTTGTCTGTACGCTTAATATCAGGCCCCGCATTAGGATCTAACATATCTGTATTGGTGTACCACCACCACTCTGGTAGAGCAGCAGTCCGAGCATAGGGGTCACCTAAACTTTGATCATCACACTCTGTACCGGTCGGGGTATAGGAAGGGTCAGTACAACTCGGATGCTTTCTGACCTGAAAACCACCATATTTTGCTATCAACCAGTATTGGTTTTCCGCGATTGGCTCAAGTGTCTGATTCTCAAGAACATCTACCCAGTATGTCTGTACTGTTTGATCTCCTACATAATCACCCGAGTTCGGTCGAATATCCTTGGTATTTGCGTCATATGCCAAACCGACCATATAAGCGGAATTATTTCGCCCGGTCCATGAACTGGCTCCAGTATTGATTGTAAAGCCTTCTAAATCAGCAATTTTTTGCGTAGCAATACGAACATCCACACTGGTATCGGAAGCTACCAGAGAAGGTTTGGTTGGCTCATCAGTTCCACTTGTAGAAGAAGTAGAAGGCAGGTTCTTATCTCGGTGAGTATATACATCTCCAATGCCCAAGATTACATTTTTCTGACAGGCATATTGGATAGGATCAGAGCCGTTCCAGTTAGCAGAAGTAACTACTGGGAAATTATCTACCCACTGTCGCTTCGTTGTGGTACTAGGCGAAGAATCATGAGTCGGAGTTTTAGTATAGTATTCTGAGATATTATTTTGTTGCTTAAAATACCTGAGAGCCGTGTAATAGAGTTCACTTACTGGGTCTTTGGATTTAAAGTTATTCGAGTTTAACTGACCAAATTTATTCAAATAGTTTATGACGCCACTGTTAACTATTTCACTGGAATTTCCGAAATAGTACGTTCCGGTAGCATCCGCAAGGGCATCATCCGGGTCTTGTACAAATATACCTGTAGTTTCATCCCATTCTTTATTTGGGTTTGCCGATTCCCCTGATCCAGGAATAAGCTGAGTTGGACCTACAAATTTCTGCTCTGCTCTTAGCACCCCACCATCACGCAAAATATTGTGATCATTCAAATAACCAAAAATACTGTAACGAATACTGTCTGAATAACGCTGAATTAACCCTTCGGGTTTCCAGTTACTGCCATACTGTTTACAGTTTGTTTCAACCCCTACATTAGAATCGCAGACTTTAACTCGAACAGTCGCATCATATTCATCGGTGCTTATAGGCTCATAAGCAAGAGTCGCCCCAGAAGATGTCCATAATTTCATAGCATCTACAAAGTATTCGTGACCACCATGAACATAAATTCGGGAGAAATTACTATAGTTAGTATCCGAACCACTAGTTACAGTTGCCAATTGCGTTCCAGAAGAGTTGTAGGCAGTGATCTTAAATTTATCACCTGAGACAGATTCAAAAACTATCCGGAACCATTCATCGGTGGGCCGAGTCCAGGACGTAGAAACCATACCTGAAGCGCTTCCGCTATTGCGTCGCTCTATAGCAATAGAACCTGCATCTATCTTAATTCCGTAACCACTTGCACTGCTGTTTGATAAAGCTAAACGGTCTGACTGACCTGATTGCGTACCGACAGTTGGCCTGTAAATCCATACCTCGTATATAAAATTATCGAAATCCTGCGTAGAACCGATATCTTTATAGCCCCCATGCGGATCATTATTATTAATTTTCTTTAACGAGAAACCACTACCGTCCCAGTCCTGCGTAGAGCTTCGCGCAACAGCTCCTGAACTATAGTTGTTCCACCCTGAACTAAAGTCGCCATCTGCAAAAACAAGGTTTATTGTACCTCCGGTAGAATTGGAAAAACCATGCCCGGATGGCAAAACGATCCTCATTTCATTGCCACGACCTTGGATCTGAATAGTCAAAGATGAGGTAGAAAAAGGTGTTGCATTATTTACAATTGTTGAGCCGCCAGCTAAAGCTCGGTTTGGATATATACCCGTACCACCTTGACCGGAATGTCGAGCTTTCTCTAACCAGGTTTCAGTAGTGGTATCTTTGACCCTGTAACCACCTGTCAACGCAGATCGAAATGGGTCAATAGTTTGGGTTGCGGCCCAGTTGAGAAAGTTACCACTCCAAACATCTCCAGGACATGTATAGCCGGCACTCACACTCACCGGGTAAAAGTGCCGGTCACTTTCAGTAGCACTATACTGATAGGTGTAACATTTATTTGAATCAAAATAGCCTACACTTTCTACAGTCTCGTCGTAGGAGCTCGCGATATTAGCGACGCTCACAACTGTTGGCCATTCAACAGACGGCACTAATGCCAAATTACCCGGCACATTACCCTGCCCTAGAAACAAAGGTGTCTGCGCAACAGTTGTTGAATGTGCAGGTAACGCACAAAGCACGTAAACCGCTGTAAACAATACGTGCAAAAGTTTTACTGTATATCGAGTGTACATAAGCACCCTCCTGTAACGCGTTATTTAACTACATAAATTGATTCAAGGATTACTACAGACTGGTCAGTCATACCCCTGGATGTCGCTGTTACTTTTAGAACAACACCCAGTTCCTTAGCGTTTGTTCCCACTCCAGCAGTTATTGGAGCTAGGTATTCCCCAGTCCACGTAGGAGCGCTGGGTAACGCAAAGGAAGCAGCATAAGCACCAGATGCAACGGAGTTAATATTCAGAATGTTATTTTTGTAATCTTCAGATGACTGCTCTTCACCTTCTAATAATGCAGCCTCAGCAGAGTTAAAAGAAACGTACTTGTCTCGTAAGTTACCTGACATTTTTTCCTGCATGGTGGTACCTTGCATGGAACTCACACCAATCAGAGATAATATCAAAAGAAAAATCAGGGCTATGATAAGGGATGACCCTTTTTGGTAATAATCTATTTTCCTCATAAGCCCAACAGCCTGTTACGTAATGTAACTGTAGTAGAAAAGGTATGCTGAATATTTTCATCGCCAGTTACTGTCAAAGTTACTCTTACAGCCAATACATCATCCCAATCCGTTATATTTGTCGCAGCACTTGAATAGTCCAATGCGGTTCCTACTGCTCCTGACGCAATACCATAACGGATTGTCATAGAAGTAATATCCTCAACCAATTCCTGGTCATCATTTGGTCCTAAAGCGCCACGACCATAAGATAAGCGGCGAAGAGCTGTAGAAGAAGCCGTGCCTTGTCCAATATAATAAAGATGGCTTGTCAGTTCATTTATATCTGTTTCATCTTTATCGAAAGACTGAGTAAATAAAGCCCCTGAGGCAGTTGCGGGGAAATTATTTATATCGCCACCTGTGGTCCCTCGAATTAAAGTTGACGCTGCCCCTGAACTTGTATTCTGGAACATATTGCAGCCCAGACCATCTGAAAAAATAATAATTTGTTCGTTTGCCACCTGATTTCCGTTTACCGTAAAACTGGTATCGGATTGTCCTACATCTGCAACTAGAGTTGCCTCAGCTGTTTCAGCTGCATGTTTAATCAAAACAATATCTGTACCGTCAACATAATTATTTAAACTTCCCGCGAAAAATTCACCATCATCATCTGCCCAACCAACAATTGGTTCATTGATATCATGTGCATCTGCTTCATAGTCGGCATCAGCAGTATCCAATACACTAAAAACCTCCTTATAGCATGACCCCTTATAGCCAACATTTCTAAGATCATGCGCAATCAGCTCCAAAGCAAAACGGCCGTTCTCCTGAACTTTAGAGAGTGCATCATTACTCCTGAAGCTTGCCGAGCTCCCAATAAAAACCGCAATTACTCCGCCGATGATAAATAGGCCAAGAATCATCGCAATCATCAACTCAACCAGACTGAAACCTGATTGTTTCTTTCGAGGGATAACATTACACCCCATATCTAAAACTCCATCTGATAACTGAAGGTTGTAAGGGTGGCATCGTCTGTGTCCCCTTCAGCACGTATCCTTGCCCGATTATCATTCCAAGAGATATTAATCGTGACAACTCGATTATTTCGTACAACTGATCCAACAGCCCCTGACCCTAGTTGAGCAACAACCCATGTATCCCATTCCGCACGATCTCCCCCTTGACCATTATCATAAGCTCCAGTCTCAGATGCATCAGGTACGGCCCTGATTCGGTCCGCTAGATCATAAGCTAAAAAAGAAGCTTGTGACCGAAGGTAGGAACCGTTGTTACTTTTTAGAGCATTAGTTTGCAACGCAGCAACAGATAGCAAACCGATAGATATAATTAAAACTGAAACAAGAACCTCTATTAGCGAGGAGCCATTTTGCTTTAAGCTATTTCGAAAAATGGTATTTATGGACATGCCTGCTCCTGAACCAAAACCCGACCACTAATATTCACTGAGATACAACGATTATCCGTATCATTTTGGATATCAAGAGAAACAGCGGCATCAGCTGCTCCTAATCGGTCAAACACGAAACCATTTATCGCACCCGATGCAGTTACTTCAACCTCATCCCAAATTCTCACGACATCTACATCAGCTGCAGTCTCTAAATCCGCACCATTTAACAACACAACCAACCATCCCTGACTCCAGTCATTACCAAAATCACAAGCGGTATTGGTTGTATTTGCACGACATGCAGCAGCATCTTGTCTGCGAGTTACGGCTTCAGACCTGGCTAGATATACTGCAGAATTTATTTCGTGCACGGCAGAACGTAGTCGTGAGGATTCAACAAATGAATTAAAACTAGGCACACCAATACCTAACAGGATAGCTAACACTGTTAGTGCGACCATAAGTTCTAGTAATGTGAAGCCTTTTTCCCTATGTAACATTACTGATATCCAGCACCAAAAAATTATCTTAACTCTTTAAGATTAGTCGTTTCAGGGAAAATACGCCATAGATAGATTGGGAGTCTTAGTAAAGTCTAGACTAAATTACAGTAGATACAAAAAACCCGAACATTTCTGTTCGGGTTTGGCATTTATGCATCCGCGACTTGCAGTATTTCGACTTCAAAATCCAGCCGCTTGCCTGCTAAGGGATGGTTAAAATCCACGGCAACCATTTTATCGTCAAATTCTGCGATGACACCGGGTAGTTCACCATTTCCGGGGTCAGAGAAAGACACCACCAGCCCCTGTTCCAGCTCCATACCCTCAAAGCTGGAAATCGGAAGATTTTGGATATTACTCGGGTTCGGCATACCAAAGGCATTTTCTGGCAGGATGCTTAAGGTCTGTTTCATACCCTGCTCCAGCCCAAACAGGGCTTTTTCGAACCCTTCAAGAAGATTGCCATCACCAACGGTGAAGGTAGCCGGCTCTTTATCAAAGTTGGAGTCTACAATCTGGCCGTCTTCCAGCTTGATAGCAAAATGCAGGGTAACTGTTTTACCGGGACCAATAAGCTTGCTCATGAATCACTCTCTTCTGTTTTCTTTCTTCTGGCCTCAAGGAACAGCATGTCGATAATCAATACCGCCGCCCCTGCCGTAATGGCAGAATCTGCCAGATTAAAGGCCGGGAAATAATAGTTCTGATAATGCAGTGAGATAAAATCGATCACGTAACCCTGAAAAAAACGGTCATACAGATTCCCAATCGCTCCACCCAGAATCAGGGACAGCCCCAGACCCAACCACCAGTGCTCGCGCCTGGTCTTATGCAACCAGACCACAATAAAGATGCTCACACCCACGGCAATCAAAACAAAGAACCAGCGCTGCCAACCTCCTGCATCAGACAAAAAACTGAAGGCAGCCCCGTAATTGAACAATAAGGTCAGATCAAAAAAGGGCAGTACCGGGTTTGGATCTGCGTATTCCAGATAGGATACTGCGATTTGCTTTGTAATAAGATCCAGAGCAATAACCGCAAAAGCCAGCCACAACCAGATAAGGCAGTTTTGCTTTGCTGCCTTATCCACTTGCTCAGTGCCAGTTATCTCAGTCATCTCGATCGCCATTGATTATGCAAAGCTGCGGCTTTCGCCATCGCCTTTAACATTCTCAACACAACGACCGCAGAGTTCAGGATCATCTGAATCCTGACCGATATCATCACGGAAGTGCCAGCAACGCGGGCATTTTTCCGCAGCGCTTTTAACTACCTTAACCTGCAAGCCATCCACCTCAGTTGCTACGGCATCCGTTGCGTCTGCGATTGGAGCAACCGCAGCCTGTGATGTAATCAGCACGAAACGCAGCTCATCGCCTAGTTTAGACAGCAACGTCTGCAGTGACTCATCACAATACAGCGTCACTTCCGCTTCGAGACTGCCACCGACGTTGCCAGCGTTACGCTGCTCTTCCAGCTGTTTGTTTACTGCAGTTTTAACGGCCATCACCTGTTGCCAGTAGCCAGCATCCAATTCGCTGTTTTCTGGTAACTTATGCAGACCTTCATACCATGTATCAAGATGTACAGATACCGCACGGCCACCTGCCAGGGTTTTCCAGATCTCGTCCGCAGTAAAGCTACAGATAGGTGCGATCCAGCGAACCAAAGCTTCGACGATATGGTACAAAGCTGTCTGCGCAGAGCGGCGGGCATGAGAATCGGTTGCGGCGGTGTACTGACGATCCTTAATGATATCCAGATAGAAGCCACCCAGATCCTGCGAACAGAAATGAGAAACTTTCTGGAATACCTGCAGGAATTCGTACTGATTGTAATGCTCTATCAGTTCGTCCTGTAAAGACGCAGCGCGATCTACAGCCCAGGCATCCAGCGCAACCATATCCTCTGGCTTCACTGTGTGTACTGACGGATCAAATCCACTTAAATTCGACAACAGGAAACGCGCTGTATTACGGATTCGACGATAAGCATCGGCAGCACGTTTAAGAATATCGTCGGAGCAGGTCATCTCACCGCTGTAGTCGGTAGACGCAACCCATAAGCGCAGGATATCTGCACCGTATTTATTCATAACTTCCTGCGGCGCAACCACGTTGCCCACAGACTTAGACATCTTACGGCCCTGACCATCCACAGTGAAACCGTGGGTCAGTACCTGCTTGTATGGCGCACAGCCTTTGATTGCGATACCGGTTTTCAGAGAAGACTGGAACCAGCCACGGTGCTGATCGGAACCTTCCAGATACATATCTGCCGGAAATTCCAACTGATCGCGCTGATCAATAACGGAATAGTGAGTTACACCGGAATCAAACCAAACATCCAGCGTATCCGTTACTTTCTCGTACTGATCCGCTTCATCGCCCAGCAGTTCATTGGCGTCCAGATCAAACCAGGCATCCATACCCACCTTCTCAACACGCAAAGCAACCTGTTCGATCAACTCCGGTGTATTTGGATGCAGTTGCTGTGTTTCCTTATGGATAAACAGCGCAATGGGTACACCCCAGGTACGTTGACGGGAAACACACCAGTCCGGGCTCTGCTCGACCATCGCCTCGATACGGTTCTGACCCCAGCTTGGGAACCACTCAACACCTTTGATTGCTTCAAGAGCATCTTTCTTAAGGCCTTTCTCTTCCATGCTAACGAACCACTGAGGTGTCGCACGGTAGATCAGTGGCGTTTTTGTACGCCAGCAGTGTGGATAGCTGTGCTGGAATTTATGCTCCAGTACCAGCTTGTTGTTTTCTGTCAGCAGAGCAACAACCTTGTCGTCCACTTTGTAAACATGCTCGCCCGCAAATACGCCAGCACCTTCACCCAGCACACCAGAAGCATTCACCAGATTCAGCGTACCGATGCCGTATTTTCGGCCTACCTCAAAGTCTTCCACACCGTGATCGGGTGCCGTATGTACCGCACCAGTACCCGCATCCAGAGTAACGTGGTCACCCAGAATCACAGGCACAGTTCGCTCATAGAATGGGTGCTGAAGTTCAAATTTTTCCAGCGCCTCGCCCTTACAACGGCCGACGATGCTGTATTTTTCTATGCCATAGCGCTTCATAGCATCTTCTACCAGCGCTTCTGCCAGTAGAATACGCTCCGCACCTTTACCAAGATCCAGCTCTACCAGCACATAATCCAGATCACCACCCAGAGAAACCGCCTGGTTAGATGGCAGCGTCCAAGGCGTTGTTGTCCAGATAATTACAGATGCTTCACCTTCGCCAGATAAACCTTCGAACTTAGACAGGAAACCTGCCTGATCCACCGGCGTAAAACGCACATCAATTGCGGTAGAGGTTTTATCCTGATATTCAACTTCTGCTTCTGCCAGCGCAGAACCACCAACAACACTCCAGTAAACCGGCTTGAAACCTTTTACCAGATGACCGTTTTCTGCAATTTTCCCCAAAGCACGGATGATGTTAGCTTCGGTATCAAAATTCATAGTCAGGTACGGGTTATCCCAGTCACCAAACACACCAAGGCGAACAAAGTCCTTCTTCTGACCTTCAACCTGACGTTTTGCATAGTCACGGCATTTTTGACGGAAGTCTTTATGGGATAGTTTGACCCCAGCCTTGCCATGTTTTGTCTCCACCTTGTGCTCAATTGGCAGACCATGACAGTCCCAACCCGGAACATAAGGGGCATCAAAACCACTCATGGTTTTGGACTTGATAATGATGTCTTTCAGAATCTTGTTAACTGCGTGACCGATGTGAATATCGCCATTGGCGTATGGAGGGCCATCGTGCAGCGTAAACTTATTACGGCCAGCACTCACTTCCCGAATTTTCTGGTACAGATCCATTTTCTGCCAATCTTTCAGCATCTGCGGCTCACGTTGAGCCAGGTTGCCTCGCATTGGGAAAGCTGTTTCCGGAAGGTTCAGTGTTGCTTTGTAATCGGTCATGGTCTTATAAATTCCGAATTAACGACTGGCTCAGGCAAAAAATGCCCGCGCCTCTTCAATATCTTTAAAAATCTGTTTTTTAAGCATGTCGATACCATCGAACTTACGTTCGTCACGAATAAACTGCTTAAACTCGACGGTCAGTAACTGCCCGTATATTTCTTGATCAAAATCGAACAGATGCACTTCCAGCACCGGTTGCTGACCACATACCGTAGGGCGCAATCCAACATTACAAACACCTTGCAGCCTACCTACTCCTTCACCCGACGCCTCTACAGCGTAGACTCCACGCAGTGGGCAGGGAAATCGATGCATCCTGACATTAGCAGTGGGCACACCCAATTGCCGACCCAGTTTCTGACCATGCATAACTCTGCCGGAAACCGTATAAACCCGCCCCAAAAGGCTGGCAGCGGCATCCAACTGATTATTTTCCAGAAAATGCCTAACCCGACTGCTACTGATACGCTCACCATTCAATTCATAGGTGCGGGTATTCACCACCGTGAATCCGTGTTTTTCACCGGCCGCTCGCAGCATGGAATAATCGCCGGAACGATCACAGCCAAAGCGAAAATCATCGCCCACGACAAAATGTTTTACGGACAATCCACGTAACAGGAGCTCTTCAACAAAACGATCTGCTGTCATAGCTCGCAGCCGTTCATTAAAGGTCAGGCAAAGTTGCCGATCAATATTCTGTGATTTGAGAAGGCGGTATTTTTCACCAAACCGGGTTAACCTTGGCGGAGCTTCAGCCCCACCAAAAAACTCCCTGGGTTGCGGCTCAAAGGTTATAACAACGGACGGAAGACCTAATTCTTCGGCCTTCTCTTTCACCTGATCCAGCACCTTACAATGACCAAGATGCACGCCATCAAAGTTACCAATCGTTGCTACGCAACCCCGGTGCTTTTCGCGCAGGTTATGCAGTCCGCGAATCAGTTCCATCAGGTACTCTTAATGCCGTCTCAAAATAAACGCGGCATTATAGCCCAGATACAGCTCAACCTGTACTCTCTGAACGCTTTTTAAACAAGAAATAAATACTCAGGCATGCCTAAGATGCTTAGGCCTTAAACCCGCAAGAATAATAGTAACCGTATAGGTCACAAGACCAGCGACAACCAATATCGCCATTTCCAGGATCCGATCCCATAAAGCCATCTGCAACCAATGCTCAGTTGTAGTCATCAATTGATAAATCACCGCAACCATGACGCAGTTAGCCAGCACCATCCGGGCGATCTGCACTCCCCACCCCGGAGACCAGGTAAACACGCCGGACTTTAGCAGCCCATACAACAACAAACCCGCATTCAGGAAAGCAGACATTGCTGTCGCCGCTGCCAGACCCACGTGAGCCAACGGCCCAATAAGAATCAGGTTAAACACCATATTAGCGACTGCCGCCTGAATACCAATTTTTACGGGGGTCTTCGTATCCTGTCGGGAAAAATAACCGGTCGCCAATACTTTGATAAACATAAAAGCCAACAAACCACAGGCATAAGCCTGCAGACTCATGGCCGCCATCATCACATCACGATCTGTTAATGCTCCGTAGTGAAACAAGGTAATCAACATTGGCTCAGCAAGCACAAACAGCGCAACTGCAGCCGGTATGCCGATCAGCATTACCATCTGCATGGCCCAGTTCAATGTGGAAGAAAACTGCTCACTGGACTGAACCGAATGTTTCCGCGATAAACTAGGCAAAATAACGGTGGCAATCGCTATCCCAAATACCCCCAAAGGCAACTCCACCAAACGGTCGGAGTAATACAACCACGAGACACTTCCCGTTTGCAGGAAAGACGCCAGAACCGTATCCAAAAGCAGATTAATCTGGGTTACTGAGACACCAAAAAGAGCCGGAACCATCAACTTCATGATGCGCCGAACCCCTTCATCATTCCACCCCCAGACCGGTTTCGGCAGCAAGCGAAGCCTCGCCATAAACGGCAACTGGAATATCAGCTGCAAAACCCCCGCGATCATTACCCCCCAGGCCAAGGCCAAAACCGGCGGATCAAACAAAGGGGACAAAAACACAGCAGAGCCGATCAGAGAGACATTCAACAGCACAGGAGTAAACGCAGGAACCGCAAAGCGTTCGTAACTATTTAAAACAGCGCCCGCAAAAGCAGTTAAAGAGATTAACAACAGATAGGGAAAGGTGATTCTCAACATCTCAGCCGCCAACTCAAATTTGGCGCTATCACCCATATAAAAACCTGGCGCAAAGAGCGCCGTCAGCACCGGCGCACCCAATACAGCCAAAGCGGTCACAAACACAAGCACCCCACCTAAAGTTCCAGCTACGGCATTGACCAGATGCTGAACAGCATTTAGGTCCCTCTGCGTTCTGTATTCTGAAAGGACCGGGACAAATGCTTGAGCGAACGCACCTTCAGCAAATAAACGGCGCAAGAAATTAGGGATTTTAAACGCCACAAAAAATGCGTCGGCGCTGCTACTGGCACCAAAGTAGTTAGCCACAACCACATCACGCGCCAACCCCAAGACACGCGAAAGCATGGTCATGACGCCAACAATAGCGCTGGAACGCAATAATCCTGACTTTTTCTGTGTGTCTAACTGCTGATCTGACAAAGGACTATCCCAAATTTACATGAATACCGCTCAAGAGAAACCGCATATTACATATTCATCAAGAAAATTTCTGCTGTTTTATTGACAGCGGGGGCGCAAATATGAATAATCTCGCCTCTAATTTTTTTGGCGGATGCCATTTAAGCGCATCCTCCAGTTTGTAATTAACTTAATTTTTAAGGAGCCGAACTGTGGCAAATTCCGCAGGATCTCGTAAACGTGCTCGCCAGGCAGAGAAGCGTCGCCAGCATAACGCTAGCCTGCGTTCCATGGTACGCACTTACATCAAAAAAGTTGACGCAGCTATCGCATCTGGTGATCAAGCTGTTGCACAGGAAGCGTTCAAAGTTGCACAACCTGTTCTGGATAGCTCTGTAAACAAAGGCATCTTCCATAAGAACAAAGTTGCTCGCATCAAGAGCCGCTTGAACAAGAAGATCGTTGCACTGGCTGCTTAATAGCAACCAGCTTGCATAAAAAAACCGGCTTTTGCCGGTTTTTTTATGTCCAAATAAATGGGTTACAGACCTATGCCAACACCAGGTTATCCCTGTGCACAAGCTCTTCCTCGCCCATAAACCCAAGAATAGATTCAATCTCACGGCTTGGCTTACCAATAATCTTCTGAGCATCGTCAAAACCATAATTGACTAACCCACGCGCAACAATACGACCATATTCATCGCAGATCATCACCATCTCACCACGTGAAAAATCACCTGTCACACTGCGCACACCGGTTGGCAATAAACTTTTACCGCGCTCACACAACGCTTTTACCGCCCCGGCATCCAAAACAAGGGTACCCCTTGCCTGCAAATGACCAGCAATCCACTGCTTTCTGGCCGCCATAGGTTCGTTTTCCGGAACCAGCAAGGTACCAATATCTTCCGCTTCACGAAGACGCAATAACACATCCTGCTCACGACCACTGGCAATCACAGTGACAGCACCAGAGCGCGCCGCCAGCTTCGCAGCCCTGACTTTAGTTGCCATACCGCCCCGACCAAGCTTACCGCCATCACCCGCCATAGCCTCCAGAGCCGCATCTCCAGCACGCGCTTCAGAGATTAATTCAGCATCAGCATTGTGGCGCGGATCAGCCGTATACAACCCCTGCTGATCGGTAAGGAGAATCAACGCATCAGCCTGCACAAGGTTTGCAACCAAAGCACCGAGCGTATCGTTGTCACCAAAGCGAATCTCTTTTGTGACCACCGTGTCATTTTCATTTACAACCGGTACGACACCCATCTCAATTAACGTCTTTAAAGTCGCTTGAGCATTCAGGTAGCGTCTGCGATTGGAATGATCTTCGTGGGTCAGCAAAACCTGAGCCGTATGAGTATTATGCCTTTGGAAATTCGTTTCATATGCCTGAACCAACCCCATCTGCCCTACAGCAGCGGCGGCCTGCAGCCTATAAACCTCATGCGGTCGCTCACTCCAGCCAAGACGGGTCATACCTTCTGCTACGGAGCCAGATGAGACGAGAATCACTTCAAGACCCGACTGCTTGAGAGCAGCAATCTGATCTACCCAGCGACTAATTGCAGCCTGATCCAACCCTTTACCGTCATTGGTTAACAGGGCGCTGCCTATTTTTACCACCCAGCGCTTACATCGCTTTAACTTGTCACGGCCCACTGCCATGTAACTACCCCTATCAAGGCGTTGGTTCTATTCTCTTACCCACTCAACTTCAACGTCGTAATCATCATCGTCAAAGTCGTCATCATCCAGATCGTCTTTTTCACGACGAGCACGCATTTCAGCCCGCATTTGCTCTACACGCTCACGGGCCTCTGTATCCACCTGCTCGCGGATAGCCTGCTCCTGATCCAGAATTGAAGGATCCTCTTCGATTGCCTCGAGACGGTGATCCAGGAACGCCTGAATATCACGCATCATCTCATCCGTTCCCTGCTTACTGAGCGCAGACACCCGATAAACCGGGCCATCCCATTCAAGCGCATCAACAACCGCCTGACAACGCTCCTCTCTTTCATCCTCGGGAACCATATCCAGCTTGTTCAGCACCAACCAGCGCGGCTGCTCAGCCAGCGTCGGACTGAACTTCTCAAGCTCACCAACCGCAACACACGCAGCCTGCTCAGGTGTTACATCATCCCAGGGCGCCATATCGACCAGATGAAGCAAAATTCGGTTGCGCGCCAGATGTTTAAGGAAACGAATTCCCAGACCGGCACCTTCTGCAGCACCCTCAATAATTCCTGGGATATCCGCAATAACAAAACTGCGAGACTGCTCTATACGCACAACACCCAGGTTTGGCACAAGCGTAGTAAACGGATAATTCGCAACCTTTGGCTTGGCAGCGGAGACCGCACGAATCAAGGTAGATTTACCTGCATTTGGCAAACCAAGTAAACCTACATCCGCCAGAACTTTCAGCTCCAGTTTGACGTTACGAGTTTCACCTACCGAGCCTTTTGTCGTCTGTCTTGGCGCGCGGTTAACACTACTCTTAAAGCGTGTATTACCCAGACCATGAAAGCCACCCTGCGCGATTTTCTCAACCTGACCAATTTCGATCATATCCGCCAGGATTTCATCGGTATCGGTATCAATAATAGTTGTACCTACTGGCACCTTAAGGATCAGATCTTCACCTTTAGGCCCCGTACAGTTACGCCCCATACCACCTTTACCATTGTCAGCCTTGTAGTGACGGGTAAATCGGTAATCGATAAGCGTATTCAGGTTCTCATCCGCTTCAAAAAAAATCGAACCACCATCACCACCATCGCCGCCATCCGGACCACCTTTAGGGATGTACTTCTCACGACGGAAGCTCATGCAACCATTGCCGCCTTTACCAGCTTCGACAGTGATGACTGCTTCATCGACAAATTTCATTTTTTCTCCCCAAAGTTACTACCAGTAAGTCTAGCGCTACACCCTATCAGGATACACTGCTAGAACATCTGAAAATCATAAACAAAAAAGCTCCGCCTTGGCGGAGCTTTTAAAAAGCAAAGAACCTTAATTAGGCATCAACTACAGAGATGTACTGACGCTTCTTAGGACCTTTAACTTCGAATTTAACAACGCCGTCCGCTTTAGCAAACAGAGTGTGGTCTTTACCACAACCTACGTTATCACCTGCGTGGAACTTAGTGCCACGCTGACGAACAAGGATGTTTCCAGCAATAACTGCCTGACCACCGTAGCGCTTAACGCCAAGTCGTTTCGACTCGGAATCGCGACCGTTCTTAGTAGAACCACCAGCCTTCTTATGAGCCATCTATCTAACTCCTAACTCGGTTAATATTAGGCAGAAATGCCAGTAATTTTAACTTCAGTAAACCACTGACGGTGGCCCTGACGTTTCATGTGATGCTTACGACGCTTGAACTTGATGATCTCAACTTTCTTCGCGCGACCGTGCTGAACTACTTCAGCAGTCACTTTAGCGCCATCTACAACAGGCTCACCGATTTTAATGTCGTCGCCGTTGCCTACCAGCAGAACGCGGTCAAACTCAACGTTTGAACCAGCTTCAGCCTGCAGTTTTTCCAGCTTAAGGGATTCACCTTCCTGGACGCGGTACTGTTTACCACCGCTTACGATTACTGCGTACATGTTTCTCTCCGTTTATTGCCCACCCAGCTACTATTGAAGAAACCTACTTCTAATGGCCAAGCCATATGGTAGGGAGCGATTATTGGATGGGTCAGGGCGCGCGATTATATAGTAATTAAAATAACAGCACAACAAATTCAACGATTACCTATTCGGTCATTGACAGTTTAAAGCCAGCACCCTAGCATTCGCGCATACAAACCCACAAATATAATGAATTGCACTTTCTCATCTATGCAGCCACATCAACTCAACCCCATTATTGAACCTCAATTTGAGTCGGTTAATGACTACATTATTAACCACTTAGGCTCTAACGTACCTCTGGTTGAGAAAATCGGACACTATATAGTAGAAAGTGGCGGCAAGCGCCTGCGCCCTCTACTCGTTCTATTGGCAGCCAACGCAATAGGTTACAAGGGGGAAAAACATATCCCTCTGGCAGCAATCATTGAGTTTATTCATACAGCAACACTGCTCCATGATGATGTGGTCGATAATTCTGAACTACGCCGCGGCAAAGACACCGCTAACGCAAAATGGGGTAATGCACCCAGTGTTCTTGTTGGTGACTTCCTTTATTCCCGCGCCTTCCAGATCATGGTAGAGATCGGCTCCATGGAAATCATGGAAGTGATCTCCAATGCCACTAACGTCATCGCAGAAGGCGAAGTACTGCAATTACTGAATACCAAGAACCCGGATACTACCGAAGAAGCCTATATGCAGGTCATTCTTGGAAAAACTGCAATGCTGTTTGAAGCCGCGACAGAGTCAGGAGCCATTCTGGCTGACGCAGATAAACAGGAGCAGGAAGCTCTGCGCTTGTATGGGTTGCACCTGGGAACCGCTTTCCAATTAATTGATGACGTTATGGATTACCTCTCTTCTTCAGAGGAGATGGGTAAAAACGTTGGCGACGATCTGGCTGAAGGTAAAGCAACTCTTCCATTAATACATGCCATGCGAGCTGGGACAGAAGATCAACGCCAATTGGTGAGACAAGCTATCCGTAAAGGCGGCCTGGATGATTTGCAACCAATCATGGATATTGTCAAAGCAACTGGCGCTATCGAATACACTCAGGATAAAGCGCAACAGGAAGCCGATAAAGCCATCGCAGCGCTGGACAATATTGCTGAGAGCTCTTTCAAAGAAACCTTAAAACTGCTTGCCGATATTGCTGTAAAACGTAACAGCTAAGCTCTTTTATCTTTTAACATCCACGTAACTTCCAGACGCCCCACATCTCTGGGGTCGTCAGGCTGCGAACGTTCCAGGCATTCAATTTCAAAGGCCGCACCAAACAACCGCTCTACTTCCGACCCCTGAACACTAAAAGGCGGTCCGCCCTCACCATCATACTCCAGCGTAATGAGAAGAATCTGGACACCTTTAGGCAGTATTTGAGTAAGATGTTCCGCGTACTGGGTACGCATCTCCTGTGGGAGCGCAATCAATGCAGCACGATCATACACGGCACCCACATATCTTAGATCCTCAGTATTCAGGCTAAAGAAATCGCCACACATAAGCTCAACACCATCAACAGAACGAACCACAAAGCCTGACTTCTGATTACACTCTGGCTCAGCCCCATTCTCAGCAAAAAAAGCCTCACATGCCGATGCGTTTAATTCCACACCGAGAACTTCATGACCCTGCTCCCTCAACCAAAGCATATCTTTGCTTTTTCCACACAGAGGCACAAAAACCCGGTCATCCGCAGCCAAAGAAAGCAATTGCCAATACTTTTTGAGATATGGATTAAAATCTGCCTGATGGAAGCCGATTCTCCCTTCAGACCACCTCTGATGCCAAAAATCATGTTTCATCTGCCTGTTTACACCTTAAGTTGTAATGTTTTTCGTTAATTAATATGACACAGATCGTGCCTAGTGCCGACGAAGTCGGTATAATTGCGCGATATTTTTACAAAGAACCCGGTTAGAAAGAAAATAATGACGAGACCTTCCTCTTTTAATCGCGATGAACTGCTCTCTTGCGGTCACGGCGATATGTTTGGACCAGGCAATGCCCGCCTACCGATTGGCAACATGCTGATGATGGACCGCATCATTAAAATTAATGAAGATGGCGGCGAATCCGGTAAAGGCGAGATAATTGCAGAACTGGATATCAACCCCGATCTGTGGTTCTTTGGCTGCCACTTCGAGGAAGATCCAGTAATGCCAGGCTGCCTAGGCCTAGACGCCATGTGGCAACTGGTAGGTTTTTATCTGGGCTGGAAAGGCAATCCAGGTCGAGGTCGTGCACTGGGCTCCGGAGAAGTAAAATTCTTTGGTCAGGTATTACCAAACGCCAAAAAAGTAACTTATAACATTCAGCTTAAACGCGTCATCGAGCGTAAGCTGGTAATGGGCATTGCTGATGGCAGCATGTCCGTGGATGGACGAGAAATCTATACAGCAAAAGATCTGCGTGTAGGTCTATTCACATCTACAGAAAATTTCTGATCGAAAGAACAGTTTTTCTAGTCAAGCTAAGGCTCTGAATTCAGGGCCTTTCTTCTATATTCTGCGTAGTTTTTCACGAATTTTGTAGCCAAATGCACGGGATTCACGGAAAATAAGCGCCTCAAATTAGAAAAAGAGAGAGAAGCATATGCGTCGCGTTGTTGTTACTGGTATGGGGATCGTTTCTTGTCTGGGCACAGATAAAGAGACCGTTCTGGAATCACTGCAGCAGGGTCGTTCTGGTATTAAGTTCCAGGAAGACTACAAAGAGCGCGGTTTCCGTAGCCACGTTGCCGGCAGCATCGATATCGATTTCTCCGAGCAAATCGACCGCAAATTATTACGCTTTATGGGTGATGCAGCGGCATACACTTACATCGCGATGAAAGAAGCTATTGCTGATTCAAACCTGAGCGAAGATCAGGTATCCAATGTGCGCACGGGGCTTGTTGTAGGTTCTGGAGGTGCTTCTGCAGAGAATATTGTTGATACGGCTGACATCACCCGCGAAAAAGGCGTTAAACGCGTTGGCCCTTACCGTGTAACCCGTACTATGGGTTCAACTGTATCCGCTTGTCTGGCGACACCATTCAAAATCAAAGGCGTTAACTATTCCATTACCTCTGCATGCGCGACAAGTGCTCACTGCATCGGCAATGCAATGGAACAAATTCAGCTAGGCAAACAAGATGTTGTTTTTGCCGGTGGCGGCGAAGAACTTCACTGGGTTCAGACTGCAATGTTTGATGCGATGGGCGCTCTGTCCAGCAAATACAACGAAACACCTGAAAAAGCTTCTCGTGCATACGATGCAAACCGTGATGGTTTTGTCATCGCAGGCGGTGCTGGCGTTCTGGTTATCGAAGAGCTGGAACACGCTAAAGCTCGTGGCGCTAAAATCTATGCTGAACTGGTAGGCTACGGTGCAACTTCAGACGGTTATGACATGGTTGCTCCGTCAGGCGAAGGTGCAGCACGCTGCATGGAACTTGCAATGTCCACTGTTGATGGCGATATCGACTATATCAATGCCCACGGAACATCCACTCCAGCAGGCGATATGCAAGAGCTGAAAGCAATGAAGGAAACGTTTGGTGATAAAATGCCAACTGTTACTTCTACGAAATCGCTGTCTGGCCACTCACTGGGTGCAGCAGGCGTACAAGAAGCAATCTACTCTCTGATCATGCAGGAAAACAACTTCATAGCAGCTTCCGCTAACATTGAAGAGCTGGACCCTGCAGCAGAAGGCATGCCTATCGCTGTTGAAAAACAGGAGAATGTAGACCTGCAACGCATTATGTCCAACAGCTTTGGCTTCGGTGGGACCAACGCAACTCTGGTATTCCAGAAGATTGACGCGTAAGCAACTGCCTCCAGCCACAAAAAAACCGCCATAAGGCGGTTTTTTTATATTCTGTAAAAGCACAACTAACCGTTTTATATCAGCTTCAGTTCCCGCATATGGTTTTCCAGCCATTCCACCATATCCTGGTGGATTTCATCGACTGTTCGCCCTTCCACGGGGATAGGCTTACCAATATGCACCTGCACAGTACCTGGTTTTTTTGCAAAGCTTTTCCCTGGCCAATAATGCCCCGCATCATGAATCATAGGGATGATAGGCACACCGGCACTTAGCGCCAGCATTGCGCCACCCTTATTAAACTTCCCCATTTTACCGACAGGAACTCGTGTACCCTGCGGGAAAATAATCACCGGTATTTTTTCTTCTAATCGTGATTTACCCTCAGTCAGCAATTGCTTTAAGGCCCCTCTGCGCTGACTTCGGTCAATTGCGATAGGTTTTAAAAGACCAAGCGCCCAACCAAAAAAAGGGATTTTAAGCAGTTCTTTTTTCAACACAGTACATTGCGGGCGAACCAACGTTTGCAGGTACAAAGTCTCCCACTCACTGGAATGATTTGCGACGACCACATAGGCCCCATTTTCAGGCAGGTTTTCCTTCCCGGTTACCTTTACACCGACACCACAGCATACTCGTAACCAGAACATGTAGAAGAAATTAATCACCGTAACCAGCTTAAAGCGTCCGCGAAACCCGAAAAACGGTGAGAGCAATAAACAGAAGGATGCATAAATGACCGTTAGGGTATAGAAACCCACGTAGTAAATCGCAGCTCGGATCTTATGAAATACTGAAGCTTGAAACTGGCTCACATCAACCTCCCGTCACTGGCGGGAAAAAAGCGATCTCATCACCCGAAGTAATCTGTTCACCAGGATCACACATCTCCTGATTTACAGCGACCAAAACCTGGGCACTCTGCAGCACCTGCTGCCAGATCGGGCCCCTTTCTTTAACCAGATACGAAATAAGCTCAGCAACCGTTGAAACCCCATCGGGTAATTCCAGATTTTCACCCTCTGTACCCAAGCGCTCTCTCAAACTTGCAAAGAAAACCAGCTTCAACATTTTTATTTCTCCACCTTCCAATGACCGCTCTTACCGCCTTTTTTCTCAAGCAACTTGACCGAACTAATCACCATACCTTTATCTACAGCCTTACACATATCGTAGATAGTTAGCCCCGCTACTGAAGCTGCGGTCAAAGCCTCCATTTCTACTCCGGTCTGCCCGGCGAGTTTACAGGTTGCCGTAATTTCCACCACATTGCGCTGGGCATTAGGTTCAAGTTCTACTGTTACCTTACTCAGCATCAGTGGATGGCAAAGTGGAATCAATTCACTGGTGCGCTTTGCCGCCTGAATGCCAGCGATACGAGCCACCGCTAAGACATCCCCTTTTTTATGTCCGCCCTGAGTGATAAGTTGCAATGTTTCCGGCAACATTTGAACTTCCGCATAAGCAATTGCTTCCCGGGATGTTATCTGCTTCTCAGACACATCCACCATATTGGCATTGCCCTGCTCATCCAGGTGGGTCAGGCGGCTCATGATTACTCCTGCAACTTTTTTTGATTCATTACGGGGTTAGCATACATCTGACGCAAAATATCCTGCGCACCTTCAGGCACCTGATTCAGCCGCTCCTGAAATCCAAGTTTTTGTTCTTCCCCTATACCCGCATCCTGACCGGCTGCAAGCAGATTGGAAGCATGCAGGTGATAGTTTTCAATAATCTGGCGATCAATTTCCCCAGCTAGCGCTTCTGGTGTCTCAAAACCAGCTTCTATAGGATCACCAAAAGCAATATGCACATGACCCTTGTTGCCGGTTATGCCCTTAACAATACTGGCGATATCTTCGTATTGTGATTTCTCATAACCACCTTCTGTCGCCTTAGCATATAGCTCATTCGCTTTTAGATAGTCACAGGGGTCATATTCATAAGAGATCGATACCGGCACAATGTTCAAACGTTTAGCCTGTTCCGCAAAACTGCGCTGCTTGCGGTGTGCCATATAAAGCATTTTAAGAATTGCAGGGTCTGTAGCATCGTTACCATCTTTCGCTCGCCCTTCACGCTGCGCCAGCCAGATGGAATGTCCACCAACAATACTGTGATCAATATAAGAGGATAGCTGGGTTAATGCTTTCATCATTTCACGACCACTGGCCGAGCGATTCACAATAAAACTTTTGTTCATCCGCATGATGTCGGAAACGTAAGGTTTCCGCAGCAAGTTATCCCCAATCGCGATACGGACAGTGTCCATGCCATACTGATAGCGAACCCAATTTAGAAATGCCGGGTCCATAGCGATATCACGGTGATTAGAAACAAAAAGATAGGCTTCTTCTGGATCCAGATGATCAATGCCACTGCAGGTTAATTTGGTGGTCGTACGGGCAATCATCTTTTTCATATAGTTTGCCACCAGCATCTGGAAATCATAGACACTGTCGACTTCACCTACCTTTGCAGCAAGCGCTATACGAACAAAAGGTTTCAACAGCCAACCAAAACGGGAAGCCATCTTTGGAAACTGATACTGAGTTACTGCTGTAAGAAACTCATTATTATGCAGAATATTGGTCAGGACATCTGCGACCTCATCATCGCGATAAGGCCTAATTTCTTTATACGGGTCCACCTGCTCTGTCATGCATTCCTCAGCAACTTCTCAAAAATTCCGGCGTATTTTAACGTTTTCTCTATAACTCTGCAGTTTAAATAACCCTGACTAATTCAATAGTTCAGAAAACGGAATGAATTTCACTGAGTCACCATTATTGATCAGCGTTTCGGGAGGAATCACAACCAAACCATTAGCCCAACTGGCAGACTTCAATACACCTGAGCTTTGATTTTTAAAAGGTATTGCCCTGCCGTTTTCAACACGCACTCGAAGGTACTCCTGACGCTTATTCTTGCGACTTCGCTGAAAGTCAGCCTGAACCAATACCTCAAGAGGAGGATAATATTTCTCACCTTGTAAGCGCATCAGCAAAGGCTTCCCTAATAAGCAGAACGTCAGCAATGTGGAGGTTGGGTTTCCAGGCAAACCAATGAAGGGGGTATCCCCTACCCGACCATAGGCAACGGGTTTACCCGGCTTAATCTTTATTTTCCACATATCCAGCGCACCTAATGTTTCAACCGCACCTTTTACATGATCCTCTTCACCCACCGAAACACCGCCCGTACTGACGATAACATCCGCAAGTTCAGCCGCTTCTCTCAGAGCGTTCAATGTGGACTCAAGCGTATCTTGGACACAGCCCACATCTATAACTTCCATTCCCAGTGCGGCAAGCAAACCTTTGAGAATATAGCGGTTAGAGTTGTAGATCTGCCCGGCAGCCAATGGCTCGCCGGGTTCAACAAGCTCATCACCCGTAGAAAGAATTGCAACTTTAAGGCTGCGATAAACTGATACTTCAGCAATACCAACTGAAGCCAACATGCCAAGGTCGGCAGGTTTAAGACGTGTGCCGGTAAGTAGAACATCATCACCGACCTTTATATCCTGACCTTTGCGACGTATGTTGTCGCCAAGAGGTACCTCGTCCGGAAAACAGACTTCCCCCTCTTCAATACGAACATCCTCCTGAATCACAACTGCATCTGCACCTTCAGGAATTTCAGCTCCGGTAAAAATTCGTGCACAGGAACCAGCGACAAGAGGAGGCGGAGCAGTTCCCGCAGGTATTCTCTGACCGACAGGCAGCTTACTCGATACTTTTAAATCCTCAGTACAGATTGCATAGCCATCCATACTGCTGTTGTCCGCAGGGGGGACTGCAACATTGGCTCTTATGCCCGTCGCTAAAACGCGACCAGCCGCATCTGCTAAAGGGACTTGTTCTACGCTTACTGTTCCAGTATCACCGGCCAATAAATTTTCTAACGCTTCTTCGTAAGAGATTAAACCCGGTTGGGTATCACAACAGCCCATTTCTACTCCTGAGGGAACGACTAGCGATGTTTCATAATCATTGATACAAAATTGCATGGGCGGTGACGACTGTCCAACTGCTCTGCTATCACTTTATCCCACCCTGTCCTGCAAGCACCTGTAGATCCTGGCAGGCAGAAAATAACCGTACCATTAGCCAAACCACCCAGGGCTCTGGACTGAATCGTAGAAGTACCAATCTCATCCGCAGAGACCTGACGGAAAAACTCACCAAAACCTTCGATAGTTTTATCAAACAATGGCGCCATAGCTTCTGGGGTCGAATCACGGCCAGAAAATCCAGTGCCGCCAGTGGTGATAATCACATGAATCTCTGGTTCCGCAATCCACTGGGAAACCACTGATCTCATCTGATAGACATCATCAATAACTATGTCACGCGCCTTGAGAAGATGCCCTGCACCTTCCAGCCTATCGACCAAAGCCTGTCCTGATGTATCCGTTTCAGAAGTTCGTGTATCAGACACCGTCAATACGGCTATATTGAGTGGTACGAATTCAGCATTTGCTGGTGTTTTTGACATAAAAAGGACCCTTAACCCTAGTGCAGAAGTTCACTAAGTCTGTTCTGTTTAACCACCTGTCATATTCATAAAGCGGACAATTTGTGGCTCATCTTCTAGATTAAATTCATGCTTCTCCGGTTTTAAATCCATCGCATCAATTATCGTCTGTCGTAGCTTTTCCATATCACCGGGGTATCGACGCAACACAGCCCTCAAATCAACAGAGTGTTCATTACCTAAACAAAGCAACAAACGCCCCTCAACAGTGACACGAACACGATTACAATCGCCACAGAAGTTGTGACTATGGGGCGAAATAAAACCAATACGGCTTTCACTCTCAGGCATACGAAAATAACGTGACGGACCCGCGGTTTTTTCGGTGGTCGGCTGAAGAGCATACCTCTGTTCTATCAGCTGCCTGACTTCATCACTGGAACAATACGCCTCAGCTCGATTGTGTTCCGAAATATGCCCTAATGGCATCTCTTCAATAAAACTAAGATCAATTCCCTTATGGCGCGCAAAGTTAACCAGATCAAGCACTTCATCATCATTACGGCCCTTCATGATCACTGCATTTAACTTTATTCGATCAAATCCAGCAGCAATTGCGGCATCAATTCCGGCAATAACTTTCGGCAACTTCCCTATACGGGTCATCTCCTTAAAACGCTCCGTTTGCAGGCTATCAATACTCACATTCAAGCGGTTTACCCCCGCCTGCTTCAACTCACCCGCCATACCCTCTAACTGGGAGCCATTAGTTGTGATTGCCAATTCTGCATCCATCTTACCGATGGCTTTGACCAGCTTGATAACATCCCGCCTTACCAGAGGCTCACCACCAGTAAGTCTGATCTTATTCACACCCAGGGACACAAAAGCAGCCGCCACTTGCTCAAGCTCCTCCAGAGTGAGCACTTGTGCATGCGGCAGAAACTTCATTTCTTCAGCCATACAATAGACACAACGAAAATCACAACGATCCGTTACTGAGATTCGGATATAATCGACCGTTCTACCGAAACGATCAGTCAGTGACTTAGTGCTATTTACTTGTGTCATAGATTTGCATATTTATAGTGGCGATTAGCCAGGAAAAGACCGTTAAAAGTAACATAAAATACGAATCGCAGCATTTACCAATAAGCCTGAGCCTCAAAAAGGAACCTGCATGAGTTATCTGGCAGTAAAACACATACACCTGCTTTGTATACTGACAAGCCTGATTCTATTCATCATGAGGGGAAGCTGGGCGCTTTACTTTCCAGACAAGTTACAACAAAAGTGGATCAAAGTTATCCCACATATTGTTGATACAGTTCTTCTCATCAGCGGCCTGACACTGGCATTTCTGCTCCAGCAATACCCTTTCGTGGATCATTGGTTAACCGCTAAAGTACTGGCTTTATGCTTATACATTGGACTCGGCAGCGCGGTAATCAAAGGCGATTTTACAACACCCTGGAAACTACTGGCCTTTTTAGCTGCGATCAGCACATTTTTTTATATTGTATCTGTCGCTATGAGTCACAGCCCACAACCCTGGGCTGTCTAAGAGGATTCGTAAATATCCCGCATTACCCAGACCAATTCCTGTCGCCAGGGCTTTTGTCTGATTCCGAATGTTTCTAGAAGTTTCTTACAGATAAGTACAGATGTATTAGGGCGTAACGCTTCTGTTACGTAATCCTTACTGGAGATCGGGACCATTTTTTCCACTTCAAAGCTTTCATAATGCCCCGCAGCAATCAGAATCTCTTTACAGAAGTCATAGCGGTTGGTGATTTCAGCCCCACAATAATGGTATGTCCCCCAGGATTCTGCTCCATTGTGAACCTGCTTGAGGATAGCCAGGATAACCCGCGCGACATCGGAAGCTGCTGTTGGACACCCCTTACGATCAATGACCGATTCAAGCACTTTTTTCTTTCGCGCAGTATCCAGAGTGCGAAGTACGAAGTTATTGCCTTTATTACTGAACAACCAGCTCACACGAAGAATAATGTGCCTTGGAAGCACCTGCCTCAGATACTCTTCACCCTTCCATTTACTGTTACCGTAAACGCCAAGAGGAGCGACATCATCCTCTTCGGTATATCCACTAGCATAGTGACCATCAAACACGTAATCCGTAGAGAGATGGAACATAGGTATTGAAAGATCACCACAGACGAGCGCCAGTTTATTTACACCTTCCGCATTAACTGCTTCGCAAAGTGCTTGCTGATGCTCGGCCTCGTCAACATGATCGTATGCTGCACAGTTAACCACATAATCAGGAAGATAATGCGTTAACTGATCGCGAATCTGTTCCTCGTCAGTTATATCCAGCGCCGACTTATCTAACGCGACCACATCAAAAAAGGCATCCTGATCCCCTAACCGAAGTAATGCAGTACCAACTTGCCCGTTGGCACCTGTAATTAACAATTTAATCGGTTTTATTAGTAGATCAAGGTCCATAAATTCTGAGTTCAGTGTGAGTATGTAGTTAGCACAAATAACAGACAGGTGAGTACAAACGCCAGAATGACGTTAATGCCTGTAACCACCTGTAAACGTGTTATCGTCCTCTTTTCTTCGACCACCTTTTTGTCGACGGTCGTTAAAATCAGGCTCAAAACGAATAGCCGTCCTGCGGTCAGCTGTTTGCCTTCTATGCCTCTTGCGACGTTCAGTAATGATCGTACGCTCACAACTGCATTTTTCCTTACTACAGTCAGGTAGCGGCAAGGAAATATTATCCTTACCGGTGAACGTCTGATTTTGCAACATAAGAACTGAATGACAGCAGTCTTCGCCGGGGGTAATTATTACACCCTTAAACTCTCTCGGCTTATTCTGGGCATCCTTACCATCTTCCGCTTCATCCTTAGAGCCCTTTTTAGGGGGATGTTCCTTATCAAACCGATCAAAGATTATCTTAATAACAAGCAGCAAACATATCAGCGTCAATACTACGACTAATTCAAACATGACATGTACTCCAGATGCTTATCGTTACTAACTGAGTTTAGAACGGAATATCGTCATCAAAATCATCAAACCCCGGTGGTGATTGAGGAGCTGGAGCTGATTGCGGCTGAGATGCTGCTTTTGGAGCGGCTTGCGGAGCCTGAGGTGCAGCCTGTGGAGCCATCTGCGGAGCGGGTGCAGATTGAGGCTGCTGATATCCGGCATCGCCACCACGACCGCCTAACATCTGCATTTGACCATTCATATCTACAACGATTTCAGTTGTATAACGGTCATTACCACTTTGATCCTGCCATTTACGAGTACGCAGGGCACCTTCGATATAAATCTGAGAACCTTTACGCAGATACTCACCAGCAACTTCGGCCAAGCGCCCAAAAAATACAACACGGTGCCATTCAGTACGTTCCTGCTGCTGCCCTGTCTGTTTATCCTTCCAGGAATCGGTAGTAGCAATAGTCACATTGGTTACCGCATTGCCATTTGGCATATAACGAACTTCAGGGTCTCCGCCCAGATTTCCCACAAGGATTACTTTATTAACACCACGTGCCATTATTTTCTCCAGAACTCTTCTCTAGCAGCAGCAAAATTGCCTGCGCGTTTAACCGCTTAGCTTAACATGCGACTTTAATTAGTCCCATAGTTACAACGTTGAGATTTTCTCCCTTATCAATACAGAAGAGAAATACTACTTCACACACAAATTTTCTTTATAATAGCGTGTTTTGTTTCTGTTCTGAGAACTGTAATGGATAAAATTCTGGTCAGAGGTGCCCGCACCCATAACCTCAAAAATATCGATCTGGAAATCCCCAGAGATAAACTGATCGTTATTACTGGATTATCAGGGTCTGGCAAGTCTTCTCTTGCTTTTGATACGCTGTACGCTGAAGGCCAGAGGCGCTATGTGGAGTCATTGTCCACCTACGCCAGACAATTCCTGTCCATGATGGAAAAGCCGGATGTCGATCATATCGAAGGCTTATCTCCTGCTATTTCGATTGAGCAGAAGTCGACATCGCATAACCCACGTTCAACAGTCGGCACAATCACGGAAATATATGATTACCTGAGACTACTGTTTGCCCGAGCCGGTGAACCTCGTTGCCCAGACCATGATCTACCTCTCGCGGCACAAACCATCAGCCAGATGGTTGATCAGGTACTGAGCCTTGAAGAGGGCACAAAACTGATGCTGCTTGCTCCGGTTGTCCAGGGGAGAAAAGGTGAGCACTTACACACTTTCAACAATTTGAAAGCTGAAGGTTTTATCCGCGCACGTATCAACGGCATCGTGGTGGATCTGGACTCCGCTCCCGAGTTGGATAAAAACAAGAAGCATAATATTGAGGTCGTAGTTGACCGTTTTAAAGTCCGTAGCGATCTGCAAAACAGACTTGCAGAATCTTTTGAAACAGCGCTCAACCTCACTGATGGTATCGCCAAAGTTGCTTACATGGACGAAGATGGCGAAGAGCTAGTCTTTTCTGCACGCTTTGCCTGCCCTGAATGCGGCCATAGCATTCAGGAACTAGAACCCCGCCTGTTTTCCTTTAACAATCCCCATGGCGCATGCTCAAGCTGTGACGGACTGGGCGTAAAACAATACTTCGACCCATCAAAAGTTGTCCATGATGACAGCCTGACTTTGTCTGAAGGAACCATCCGTGGCTGGGATCGACGTAGCCTTTATTACTTCCAACAACTCAAAGCCGTCGCGGAACAGTATGGCTTTGATATGGATACCCCCTTCAGGAACCTGAGCAAAAAACATCAAAGCCTGATTTTACAGGGCAGCGGTACGGAAACAGTGACTTTTCGTTACCTGAACGACCGTGGCGATATTATTAATAAAGCACACCCTTTTGAAGGTGTGCTTAATAACCTGGAACGTCGTTACCGCGAAACAGAATCGGACACTGTTCGTGAAGATCTCGCGAAGTATCTGAATATGCAACCCTGCCCTTCTTGTCATGGCAGTCGATTGCGAAGAGATGCCCGACATGTATTTATCGATCAACATACGCTGCCTCAGCTTGTTACCAAACCTATCGGGGAAGCACTGGAATACTTTGAGCAACTGCACCTGACTGGAAAACAAGGGGAAATCGCTGAAAAGATTCTCAAAGAAATCAGAGAACGCCTTCAATTCCTGGCCAATGTTGGACTGGAATATCTCTCGCTAGACAGAAATGCGGATACACTTTCAGGCGGTGAAGCGCAACGAATCCGACTTGCCAGTCAGATCGGTGCCGGCCTGGTTGGTGTTATGTATATTCTGGACGAACCATCCATTGGTTTGCATCAGAGGGATAATGAACGCCTTTTGAACACTCTTGTGCACCTCCGTGATCTGGGTAATACCGTAATCGTTGTAGAGCACGATGAAGACGCGATTCGGCTTGCAGATTATGTAATTGATATCGGCCCGGGCGCTGGAGTCCATGGCGGAGAAGTGATTGCTGCAGGCAAGCCTGAAGAGGTGATGAGCAATCCCGATTCAGTCACCGGTCAATACCTGAGCGGCGTTAAAGAAATATCAATCCCTCAAAAACGTCGCCCAATCGATAAAAAGAAAGTGCTGGAACTCAAAGGTGCTACAGGCAACAACCTCAATTCGGTAAACCTGACTCTTCCTGTAGGGTTATTCACCTGTATAACCGGTGTTTCAGGCTCAGGTAAATCAACGCTGATCAACAACACACTTTATCCAGTGGCGGCTACTGAGCTTAACAATGCGACCACTCTTGATGCTGCTCCTCATGAGTCTATCACTGGCATGGATCACTTCGACAAAGTGATCGATATTGACCAGAGCCCTATTGGCAGAACTCCACGCTCAAACCCTGCGACCTACACCGGCATCTTTACTCCCGTTCGAGAACTATTTTCTGGCACTCAGGAAGCACGCTCCCGAGGATACAAACCAGGTCGTTTTAGCTTTAACGTCAAAGGTGGGCGCTGTGAAGCCTGCCAGGGTGATGGTGTTATTAAAGTAGAGATGCATTTCCTGCCAGATATCTATGTGCCATGTGATGTCTGCAAGGGCAAACGCTACAACCGTGAAACTCTTGAGATCAAATACAAGGGCAAGAACATCCATGAAGTACTCGACTTAACAGTCGAAGATGCACGCGTGTTCTTCGATGCCATCCCAGCACTTGCTCGCAGGCTACAGACATTGATCGACGTGGGCCTGTCTTACATACGCCTAGGTCAGGCAGCCACCACGCTTTCAGGTGGTGAAGCTCAGCGTGTAAAACTGGCAAAAGAATTATCTAAACGCGACACTGGCAAAACACTGTACATTCTTGATGAGCCAACGACCGGACTGCACTTCTACGATATTCAGCAGCTACTGAACGTTCTTAACCGTCTACGTGATCACGGAAATACCATTGTTGTGATTGAACATAACCTTGATGTAATTAAGACTGCAGACTGGATCGTGGATCTTGGGCCGGAAGGTGGCGTCAAAGGCGGAATGATCATCGCTGAGGGTACGCCGGAGGATGTGGCTGAGAATCCTGACTCTCATACCGGGCGCTTCCTCAACCCGATGCTTCCAACCTAGTCAATGACCGCCAAACTCGACCGTCGCTTATCCACCATTTCCGATATGATCACAGAGAAATACGATCATATCTGGGATGGCTGCTGCGACCACGGCGCTTTGGGGAGGACCCTACTTGCCACTCAACCGGCTACCCAGATCCATTTTGTCGATGTGGTACCGACGCTGATCACTAGTCTCGACCAGAAGCTGACAAGGCAATTCCCGGACAACCCTCGCTGGCAGACCCAATCTGCCGATTTAAAGCAACTGCTTCTGCCCCAGCCCGAAGCTTCTCACCTGATGATCATCGCCGGAGTGGGCGGCGACCTAACTATAGAGCTGGTGCAAAATCTGTTAGCCAATAACCCCAATACCCATATCGAGTTTATTTTGTGCCCGGTCAGGCATCACTTCAAGGTCCGACAGGCAATGAAACAGCTTGGCCTAAAACTGATCAATGAAGCGCTTACCCTGGAAAGAAAACTGTTTTATGAGGTGTTGCACATTGGCAACAACGCGCACAAGGAGATCAGCG
The DNA here is from genome assembly GCA_050633685.1 of Neptuniibacter sp. GTDB lineage: Bacteria > Pseudomonadota > Gammaproteobacteria > Pseudomonadales > Balneatricaceae > Neptuniibacter. The sequence continues at coordinate 88,394 of JBOEHA010000006.1, forward strand.
TCACAGGTTCAGACATGTGGAACCTATGCAACCCAGAGCATCAGCGCTACCTTGAACAAACCCTACAGCACTACACCCGCGCGTCTCGCTCTAAGCCAAAAGCGTACGGTGATATTTTAGCGGCCTATCTGGCATTGCAAACAGGCTCCGTGTAAACCTTTCAGACATAGTAAATAATCCACCTTCTGAAGAAGGTAGCTTTGATTAGCCCCTCAAAGGGGCATTACACCCTGAGTCATTATTTTATAGCTCAATATTGGCACGAACTATCCTCTCCTCTGTACAGGCGGCTAGCTTTTAGTTTTCGTGATCAAAGCTGAAAGGTGCTTGAAGAGCATAACGACGAATTCTATCACCTCGCGAAAGCTGAAAATGCTCAGGTAGTTGGCGCAGCCAACCCAACAGCGGGGTCGTCTTAGGGTTGTTAGGGAATTTGCCAATCAAATTCCCTGACTCGCCAGCAGGCGAAACCAAAATTTTATTAAGACAAACTCATTCCAGCAAAGCCTAGATAGATGAGAACCACCTACTTAAGTAGGTGGCTTAGGGCTGATAAAAAAGGCACCATCTGAAGGTGGTTCCAGCTCTAATCAGTCATAGAGTTATTGTTGTTTTTTTGCGCCCTTTTTTACATAGTCTTCAAACGCCTGATCTTCATGTTTCTTAATCGAGATGATCAAGGAGATGCAGATCACTGCGACAAATGCCGCTAAGATCATCAACACAATAGGCTGATTAGCAAAGACGAAATAGGCAGCAACATCGTCCCAATTTGAAAATGAAGTCCCCATAATTGTTCTCCTATCTTATACATTGGCCAGTTTGTTTGGCACTTCACTCTGCACAGTGGCAGGTACGTTTGCCTCAGGGTAAGGCTTAGCCAGCAGTTCCACTTCATCGATACCCAGATCTTCCACTGCATCAGGTACTCTCAGGAAATCGAATTGCCTCAGCACATACGACACCAGGTAACCCGGGATAAAGCCGACAACCGCGATCAGCAGTGCGGAGATCGTTTGACCCATCAGCGAGATACTTGGCAGGCCTTCCGCATTAGGTGTGCCTGCGGCAAAGATGCCCACGAAGATCAGCGACAGGAAGCCAGCAAAACCGTGAACCGATACCGCACCTACCGCATCGTCGATACCGCGGCGCTCAAGGAACTGAGCACATTTCACAGTCGCAACACCCGAGAATACTGCTAGTACAAAGGCCAGAGCAGGATCATACAGGTCCAGACCTGCAGCCACCGAGATAATGCCGACCAGACCACCCGACATCGCCCAGAACGGATCACGTGTGGCGAAGTAACAACCCAGAATACCGCCAGCGAAGCCCATCAGGGTATTAAACGCAAACGCAGACAGGTTGGTTGGTGTTCCGTAGATCGTAGTCCAGCCAGTATCACCGGTATTAAAGATGATGCAGCCACCCAAGAAACCGAAGAAACCGAAGATAATCATCATCAGACCGATCAGAGTCATCGGCAGACTGTGCGGTGCAATCGTTTGGGCAATGCCATTGATAAATTTGCCACGGCGCGCACCCAGATTGATCAATACACCCAAGGTAAAGAAGCCAGCCACCGCGTGTACGACACCTGCGGCACCCACATCGTGGTAGCCCAGTTGAGTCAGCAACCAACCTTCTGGGTGCCAGCCCCAGGCCGCAACCAGAATCCAGATGATGCCACCGACCAGTACTGTCAGAATCAGGAATGAACTGACACGGATACGCTCAATCACCGCGCCTGAAAGAATGGAGCCTGTGGTTGCACCAAACAGGGCAAAAGCAGCCCAGAATACACCGGTGCCCATCTCATCGAGTTTAGGCCCCATACTTTCAGACCAGGGCAGCCCTTCTGCCACAGACCCCGGAATGATACCGCTAGGGAAAGACAGATAGATCCACCAGCCGATCAGGTAGAATGCCGGAATAATCATCGCCAGGGCGAGGATATTCTTAATCCCTGCTGCCAAGGCGTTTTTACTCCGCGATGCGCCCATCTCGTAAGCGAGAAAGCCGGCGTGGATCATCAGCATCAACGCCGTACACCACCAGTAGTAAACTTCCATATTCATGGTCTGTTGCATCTCGATCAACGCTCCCTGCGCTTTTAAAGCGGCATTAACGCTTTCGAGACTCAAAGTTTCAGTACTCATATTACGTTCTCCTCCATACCCTGCTGGGTATTGATTAGATTTAACCAACGATTCACAACAGCATCACCAAACGCCCTTTGCGCTGGCTGGTATCGGACAAAGTCCTGCTCTGCTTTGGTAATCAAGATATTGATCTGATCCTGATCCTGCGACGGGTTGCCGATCAGTTCGCGTCGGTTCCAGGTATCAACAATTTCCGGGCTGACCTCAAAATGGCACTGGAAGCCATAAATAAGCTCCCCCAAACGGTAGACTTGGTTTTGAATGGCGCTACCACTCATCAGCAAGGTCGCGCCTTTTGGCAGCTCAAAGGTATCGCTGTGCATCTCAAACAGCTGCGACTCGGACGGTAAACCCGCCAACAGCGGGTCGCATTTACCCTCTTCGGTCAGTGCCAGCTTGGTAAAGCCGTATTCAAGGAAACCCTGTGGCATCACCTCAGCATCAAAGGCGTAAGCGATCGCTTGCGACCCCAGGCAGGAGCCCAGAATCGGTTTGCGCTGCTCGGCAAATTTATGGATAAACAGCGCCAACTCATCGAAGTAGGACTTTAAACTCGAATCATGGACGCTGATCTCACCGCCAAAGACGATCAAAGCATCATAAGCATCGATACACTCTGGTAGTTGATCGCCGTTGCGGCGATAGAACCATTCACAGGTACCACCGCGCTGCGCGATCACTTCACAGATCTGCCCAGATTCAATCGGACCATCCATGCCCCCAGCCATAATGGCAGCGATCTTCATTAAATCACTCCTCGCTGAATAAACTCATCTAAACCTGGCGAGCGGTATCCATCGCTACGGTAGGTGATTGGGAAATAACTCTCATCCACCTCATTGGAAGCAAAACGCTTATATTTGCCATAGATTGGTCCATTACCAACCTTCATCAGCTCCGGGTTGAACTCAATATCATGCTGGAAAAAGTGAGCGGCCAACGCTTTACGGCTATTCGCTGTTTTATTGACGCGGGAACCATGCCACAACCAACCATCGTGAAAAGCCCCACCACCCGGTGGAACAACGACAGGAACCAATTCAATCTCCAGGTCATTGGCTTCGGCCCATTCGCGCACCTCTTTAAGATCATCTTCCGGTCCGTGGAACTGCATAATCGGTTTTGCCTTACCCCATTTATGCGAGCCTTTGATATACACCAAGGTACCGCCATCGGAGGTGGTCTGGCCCAGTGCTACCCAGCAGCTGACCAGATCCGGCTTATTGATCCACAGGGAATACATACTGTCCTGATGGAAGCCGATGGAACGCCCTGCTGGCGGTTTCCATAACAGGTTATCGATCATCAGACGAGTGCCGTCCCAACCCGCCAGCTGCGCGCAGGCACGGCCCAGGTTTTCAGAGAGGATATGCCGAGCCACCGTACGGTCGGATTTCCAAGCGTTACAGATCTGTTTAGTGAAAGGTGGCTCACCTACTGGCAGGTTGACCTCATCGGGTTTGATGCCGGTTTCATAAGTACCGTCAAATACGGCTTCAAAGTTTTCCAGAATCTCAGCAGCGGCTTCAGGTTCGATGATCTTATCGACAATGAGAAAACCATCTTCTCGGTATTGCGCAATCTGCGCGGGTGTTAGTTCAATCATGTTATGAATCCTTAAAATCCCTGAGTAATCAATAGAAAGTGAGGTAACGGTTAATTTCCCAGTCAGATACCGTGTTGTGATACTCGGTCCATTCCTGACGTTTCAGCTTAATAAAGCTCGCTACCAGACGCTCGCCCAGAGCCTCGGCCAACAAGGTATCTTCGTCCAGTGCATCCAGTGCATAGCTGAGGTTATCGGGCAGGCAGGACACATTCAGATCGTTTAACTGCTCGCTGCTGAGGTCATAGAAGTTGATCGCATGCGGCTGCGGTGCTTCCAACCCACGCTCGATACCATCCATACCCGCAGCAATCACCGCAGCGGTTGCCAGATATGTGTTCATGCTGCCATCACCGATACGCACTTCCAGGCGGCCATAAGGGATACGCACCATTGCCGAGCGGTTATTGTCTCCATAAGCTATAAACACCGGTGCCCAACTTGGGTTACCCGGGCTACCCAGAACAAGGCGTTTATAGGAGTTAACCGATGGGCACAGCAGCGCCGTCAAAGCTGGCGCGTGCTCGATAACACCGGCGATAAACTGATAGGCGGTTTTAGACAGGCCCATACCGCTTGGGTCGCTGTCATCCTGAAAGACATTAACGCCCTGCTCATCCACCAGCGAACAGTGCATATGCATGCCGTTACCGGTGGTTGTGGCTGATAATTTAGGCAGGAAGCTACAGATCGCGCCGATATTGTTCGCCACCTCTTTGGCAGCCATCTTGAAGAACTGGATGTTGTCCGCCGACTTCAGTGCTTCGTCGTACTCAAAGTTCATCTCGAACTGACCGTTGGCGTCTTCATGGTCGATCTGATAAACGTTCAGACCTACGGTGCTCAGGGCGTCATACATACTTTCAAGGAACTGAGTATTACGGGTAATTCCCTGATAGTCGTACGCCGGCTTGTCCAGAGTGTCGGTCGAATCAAACGGCGTCACTGCGCCGTTTTCATCGCGCTTAAGCAGGTACAGTTCTGGCTCCAGACCGGTCATAAAACGCAGACCCTTTTCTTGCAGGCGCGCAGTTTGGGCGGCCAGAACATTACGCGGATCAAGCGGATAAGGTGTATCCCCCACCATACCGACACCACGAATACAGGCATAACCGGGTAACCAAGGCAGCAAAGTCAACGTTGAGAGGTCCGCAACCATCATGTATTCAGGGTCTTTCGGTGTCATGTCGAAGCCAAGGATAGCCGCACCGGCAAAACCAGCACCATCTTCAGTCAGACCTTGCAAACAGTGCACAGGCGCGGCTTTACTTTTGATGCCGCCATGCAGATCGACAAACTGCGCCAGGATATATTTAACCTTGTGACGTTCTAGAAACTGATGCGCCGCTTCCAGCGCGTTTTCTTCTGGACAAACCCATATGGAGGGTTCTGTAGTTAGCATTTGAGTCATTGTTCGCATCCTCGTAGGAAGTAGATGCTTTCAGTGTCTCAGAACAGGAAGCGAAAACCTTTGACTCCAGAAACCTAAGTTTTAACTTCAGGCGCCACTGCTTTGGCATCGAATATTTATCGCCGATAACGGTTCAGAATGGTCAGTAAACGGGGGAATAAAACAGGCAGAGGCACCGATTACGCTGATAGATTGTGCTCTTATCAGGCGGATCTAAGATTGCATGAGCTCGTGGAAGCGACTATCCAAAGCACTTAACAACAGCGAGTGCTAGGCGATATGAACCGCCTAGGCTGAACCTGCAGAAATGAGCTTAAGCATCTTTTTAAGGATCGAGCAGGCGCTTATTGCAAGCGCCAGTCACTTGGACTGATACTTTTCCAACGCATAAAGGCCCGGGTAAACGCACTGACCTCGGAATAGCCCAAGCGGTACGCCACTTCGGAGATACTTAAGCGGTCATAACCGAGATAGCAGGTCGCCAGCTCTTCACGTACTTCATCGACCAGATTTTTAAACGAATGCTTCTCCGCCGACAACTGACGCTGTAGTGTCCGAGAGGAGAGGTTAAACTCTTTGGCAACCTGCTCTAAACGAAGTTCGCCATCTGGTAGCAGTTCGATAATCTCGCTTTTCACACGCTGCACAATAGTCAGTTCCTGAGAACGAGCACCAGATAATTCCAGAATCGAACCACGGGTGACATTATTCAGCATCGGGTTGGCATCGGGCATCAGTGTATCTAGGCAGGATTCCCGGAACAGAATCGCATTACGTTCCTGACGGAACTTGGTCTCACACTGGAACGCCTCGCGATGCTGCACGCCATCTATCAACGCCGCGTGCTGGAAATGCACTTCCAGTGGTGACCATTGATCACCCATGGCACGGCGCAGAACATTATTCAACATACCCAGAGTCAACTCGGCATCCTGACGACGGTCCATAATCTCACCATCCAGCAAGCGATACTCCAAATGACAGAAACCATCGGCTATATGCAACTGCAGTAGGCTGTTTCGCTGAAATACCAAAAAATGATCCTGCATCCCCTGAATCGCCGATCTCAAGTCGGCAGAGGTGATCGCATGGAAACCAAACAACCCCAACCCTTCGGGTTTAAATTGCTCTCCAAACCAGAGGCCAAAGTGTTCGTTACCCGAAGCACGGGCGCTTTCGTGGATGGAATTGATGTAGTGCTTCAGGGAGATATGACGGTTAGGATTTTTATATAACCCCGGCTGTAACCCTGATCGTGAGAGCACCAATTGACTACAGGCTCCCTGTGCTTCTATAAACTCTTCCAGTCCAATCGTAACAGAGGCAAGCACCCCCGAAGAGGCACCCTGTCTGGAGTAGTGTTGCTGAATACTGTTCATAGAAAGCACCGACCTAACAATCAAAAAACGTAAACTTACAAAGTACAAGCAAATACCTAGCCACAAGCGAAAAATCTTCTAAAACACAAATGCTAAAAGGCCTTAGAGAAACAGGGAGGCTAGTCGACCGCCCCAAAAAAGGGCGCCTGAAGTTCACACTGCCGCTAAACAGCGCAATTATTGGTCAATAAAACAGCTTGGATCATGGCAGCTCGGCAGCAAACTTCTGAAGGTAACTTTGAAATTGATGTGCAACATTATGCCCAGCCCAAAGAACCAGAATTAACTTTGGCGAAACTGCCTGTTCACAGCTCTGATACAACTGCTCACTGTGCTGAATATCAATGAAATGACCCGGACGACCGTGGATCTTGGGCCAGAAGGTGGCGTCAAAGGCGGAATGATCATCGCTGAGGGCACTCCGGAAGAGGTCGCTGAAAACAGCGCATCGCATACCGGCAGATTCTTAAAGTCCATGCTTTGACGCATTACAAAAGCGCCACAATAACTACTAGCACTGTATAGCTAAGGTAAGCATTGAAACTGAATAAGCGTTTATCCAGTCTGGCATCCATGGTTACACAACAATATGACCATATCTGGGATTGCTGTTGTGACCATGGCCACCTGGGGATCGAGTTATTACAATCTTGCCCCACCGCCACAGTTCATTTTGTTGATGCAGTAGAGCCTCTGATAGAAGCGGTAAGAGATAAACTGCAAACGGAATATCCTGATACTCATCACTGGACTGCACATTGCACCGATCTGAACCAACTGATACTGCCTGAAACCCAGTCAAAACATCTATTGATCATTGCAGGTGTTGGTGGCGACCTTATTATCCAATTTGTGCGTAACATACTTTTCAATAACCCCGGAACAGAGATCGAGCTTCTACTCTGCCCCGTCAGACATGATTTCAAAGTCAGGCAGGTAATGAAAAGTTTAGGATTAAAACTAATAAATGAGTCACTTGTAGTTGATAAAGGACTTTTTTACGAAGTTATACATATAGGTCCTAATGCAGACGCAGAGATTGAAGCGACCGGTTCTCTGATGTGGGATTTTGCCGATCCTGACCACCAAACTTATCTTGAGCAAAAAATAAATCATTACCAGAGAGCTGCGCGCTCAAACCCCAAGTTCACTGACGTTTTATTGGCCTATAAGGCACTTAAAACAGCATAAGTTTGAATTATTAATATCTTCTTCCTAACCTGAATAGATTAGAGCACCTTGTAACGCTCAACATGAGGGTGCAACTGAGCTTTAGAAAAATATTTAGTTTTTCATTCAGGAGTAGGAAATGAATAAGCAGTTGCTCCAACGTACGATCACCTTATTGCCTGCACTTTTAATCTTTTTAAACATAGCAGGCTGCAAAGAAGAAAAAAGCCCATCCACCTTCCAATGGCAACTTCAATCACAGGCCACTTCTGACAGTATTGATTTCAAAGAGCTTAAGCATTTTTCTGAGAATGTTAAGGTCATGAGTGGTGGACGCTTAGTCATAACTCCACACCCCGGTGGAACAATTACTGGCGGGCCAGATATTTATAACGCGGTTAAAGAAGGACGTATAGAAATGGGGAATGGCTGGCCCAACTGGTGGTCTGGTCAACATCCTGCCTGGGCATTAATGAATGCAGGACCTTTTGATTTCATGAACCTCGATAGTTCAATGATGTTTTTTCTGGCAGGTGAAGGTCAGCAACTCGCAAACGAACTGTCACAACCTGACGGAATTATATGGCGGCCAGCCTGGTGGCCAGGAATGGAGTTCGGCCTATTATCTAAAACCGAAATTAGAGGGCTAGATGACCTACATTCTAAAAAAGTCCGCATAGGTCCGGGCTTGCCTAGCGAGGTACTAGCCGCTGCTGCAGGAGCTTATACACTACCAACTGTACCTCAGGAAATCAGGCCTGCGCTGGAAAACGGTGATCTGGATGCCGTTGAATGGACCACAGCCGGAGGAGCCTGGAACCTAGGGCTAAATGATATCAGCAGGCACGCTATTGTTCCGGCTATCTGGCAACCATCAGTTCTGGCGGATTTTCTCATTAACAAACAGGCCTACGATAAATTACCACCTGATTTGAAAGCCATTCTGGAAACAGCTATCAAGTCCTACACCCTGACAACCACCATGAAAGCAAAAGTAGAAGATTTTGAAGCCTTTAGTCTGTTTCAAAAGGATCAAATCAAGATCAATCGGTGGAGCACAGAAGATCTTGAGCGCTGGCGCCTAGTCTCTGACAGTGTACTTGAGGAATACTCCTCAAAAGACCCGCTGAGTAAACGCGTCATAGAAAAGAAAAAAGCCTTTAAAGAAATCTATAACAACTATTACGAATGGTTCGGTCCATACGATAAATAATGGTCAGTCGCCCTACAGTAAGACTTCTGGTTATTCTTACCATCATAACTATTCTAGTGATGACGGCTTTTGTCGTGGTGCGCTTTAATGTCGCATCAAATCTTATGCAAAGTAATTTGCAAGAGCGGAGTAGGTCTGTTGCAGAGCGTGTTGCTAATTCGGTCAGACCCACTATCTGGAACATCTATAAAAAAACATATGATCGCACTTATTCAGTAGAACTGGCATCGGCCATTTTAGATTCTGAAATGTCTTCCCCATTTGTCGAAGGAATCAAAGTTTTTGGAAATTTTGGTCATCTTTATATGGGCCAAATAAAAGATGAAGGCAGAATTATCCAGTTTGACGAAAAAGCACATTCACAAATGTGGCTCGAACAAAAAAATAAAATTCGCTTCCCTATTAAATCCGGAAAAGTGAGTATAGGTAACGTAGAGATTAGCTATAGTGACAAAGCCTTTACTGAAAATCTCTATCAAAATTTAATTGTAGAAATAGCCCAAGTAACAGTTGTCAGCATCCTTTTTGTAGGCTCTTTGTTTCTATTACTCCGCTTTGCCTTGCTTACACCAATGCAATCTCTTCAAGTAGCACAACAAGCATTAGATTCCTTAAACGAAGCAGTTTTTGTGACCAATGAAAAAGGGCAAATCATGGATGTGAACCCCGCATTCACCAATATTACAGCCTTTGAAGAAGATGAAGTTCTGGGGTTATTACCAGATATCCACCCAATTGATGAAGAGGAAAAAAGCTTTGCCTGCATGATTCGAAGCAATTTGTTTGATCAATCCAATTGGTCAGGAGAGGTCATTGGCAGAAAAAAAACAGGTGGAGTTTTTCCTGGCTGGCTGCATTTAAACAAGGTCGTTCGTAAAGATAAAACGATTACTTATGTTGGCGTATTAACCGACATCGCCGAAAAGAAGGAGACCGAAGAGAAACTGCATCACCTAGCTTATTTTGATTCTTTAACGAAAATCCCAAATCGACACTCTTTTATGCTTCGGCTGGAAGAGGAACTGTTTCTATCAAAAAGAGAAAAATCAAAAATAGGACTGCTATATCTAGACCTAGATAATTTCAAATGGGCGAACGACCAATTTGGGCACGCCATTGGAGATAAGCTGTTGATCACCGTTGCTAATAGCTTCAAAAAACGCTTGCGTGAATCTGACCTGCTCTATCGAATTGGAGGTGATGAATTTACAGTAATCGTGAAACACTATGAGCAGGAGTCTGATCTTGTATCTATCGCAAACGATTTAGTTGAACAAACTGCAGAGCAATATTTGATAGATGGTCACTCTATTAAACCCGGTGCGAGCGTAGGAATTTCTACCTATCCAAATGATGCTGATAACGCAAAAGACCTGATCATCCAGGCAGATACTGCTATGTATCAAGCTAAGGAAGCAGGAAGAGGCCAAGTTCACTTTTTCTCTTCTAAGTTAGAGAGACAGCGGCAGGAACAACAGACACTGGAACAAAAACTAAAGACTGCGATTAGCAACAACGAGTTACAGCTGTATTACCAGCCCAAGGCATGTATCAAAAATGGACAATATAAGTTTAACAGTGCAGAAGCACTGCTTAGGTGGCTGGATGGAGATAAAGTCATTTATTATCCAGATCAATTCATCACCACAGCCGAGAAAAGTAATCTCATATGTGAGTTGGGCTACTGGGTTATTCAGCGCGTTTGTGAACAGATGGCCAAATGGACTGAGAAGGGTCATAAACACTTAAAAATCGCCATCAATCTTTCACCTCGCCAGCTCAAAGATGAAGGCTTGTTTGACTTTCTTAAAGAACAGATGCGCTTGTTTAATATCAGCCCCAAAAGAATTGAATTAGAAATAACAGAATATGCGGTTATCGAAAACATTGAAGCATCAGTCAAAATCCTAGATAAGCTGAAAACCCTAGGCGTATCCATTGCTATGGACGATTTTGGAACCGGCTACTCTTCGCTTAGTTACTTGAAACAACTTCCCATTGATGTGTTGAAAATTGACCGCTCATTTATTAATAAACTGCCTTATGAACATGGTGATATAGCCATAATTTCAGCAATTTTTTCAATAGCAGAAGCATTAAAATTAGAAGTTGTAGCTGAAGGAGTAGCTGAAGGAGTAGAGACACGAGAACAACTTGATTTTTTAATGGAACAACACTGCCATATGGCACAGGGTTACTATTTTTCTGCCGCGTTGCCACCTGAAAAACTTATAAATTGGCTTAATCAAAGCTCGTAGGTAGATCGCCTAATGACTGAACTTTCTATTAGAAACGTGAGTAAATAATCACACTCTAGCCCAAATAGAACTGACCTAAATAGACTAAAACAGGCAATAAAAAACCCGGCAAATGCCGGGTTTTTTTGTGATCAAGAAATCTTAATCTTCAGATTCGTCAGCTGCAAGACCTGCAGGACGATCAACCAATTCAACGTAAGCCATTGGAGCGTTGTCGCCTGGGCGGAAACCGCACTTCAGGATACGAACATAGCCACCTGGACGTGCGTTGTAACGCGGGCCCAGATCGTTGAACAGTTTACCAACAGCAACTTTGCTGCCAGTACGTGCAAACGCCAAACGGCGGTTTGCTACAGTGTCGTTTTTAGCCAGAGTAATCAGTGGCTCTGCATAGCTACGCAGTTCTTTTGCTTTAGGCAGAGTTGTACGAATCAACTCATGCTCAAACAAAGATACTGCCATGTTTTTAAACATAGCTTTGCGGTGCGCACTGGTACGGCTTAATTTACGACCAGATTTACGATGACGCATGATAAATTCCTACCAAACCAGTCAGTTGTTATCGCCGAATCAAGAAGCGACTTTATCGTCGTTCTTAAGGCTAGCCGGTGGCCAGTTTTCAAGACGCATACCCAAGGACAAGCCCTTAGATGCTAGAACGTCTTTGATCTCTGTCAGCGACTTCTTACCCAAGTTCGGAGTCTTCAGCAGTTCAACCTCTGTGCGCTGAATCAGATCACCAATATAGTAGATCTGTTCTGCTTTCAGACAGTTGGCGGAACGTACAGTCAGCTCCAGATCATCTACAGGACGCAGAAGAATTGGATCAATTTCCGGCTCTTCTGGTTCATCCTTAGCCTGGTCAGCACCGTCTTCAAGGTCAACAAAAACAATCAGCTGCTGCTGAAGGATAGTTGCTGCACGACGAATCGCTTCTTCTGGATCGATTGTACCGTTAGATTCGATATCGATAACCAGTTTATCCAGGTCAGTACGCTGTTCTACACGAGCGCTTTCTACTACGTAGGAAACGCGGCGCACAGGGCTAAAAGTAGCATCCAGCTGTAGACGACCAATTGCACGAGTCTCTTCTTCATCAGAAACACGCAGATCAGCAGGTACGTAGCCACGGCCACGAGATACTGTTAGCTGCATGTTAAGACTCGCACCTTCGTTAAGGTGAGCAATAACGTGGTCCGGGTTAGCGATCTCAACATCTTGATTCAGTTGAATATCACCAGCCGTCACAGGACCGGCTTCAGATTTGCTCAGTGTCAGCGTTGCTTCGTCATTGTTGTGCAATAACACGGCAACGCCCTTAAGGTTCAGGAGGATTTCAATGACATCTTCCTGAACACCTTCAATTGTGCTGTACTCATGCAGTACGCCATCAATCTCAACTTCTGTTACCGCACAACCCGGCATAGAAGACAAAAGAATGCGGCGTAATGCATTGCCCAGCGTATGGCCAAATCCACGCTCAAGTGGCTCAAGAGTCACTTTAGCGCGAGTTTTGCTGATTTCCTGTACGTCGATGTGACGTGGACTTAGAAACTCATTTACCGAACGCTGCATATTTCCACCAAATTAAAGTTAATATTACTTCGAGTACAGCTCTACAATCAGCTGTTCGTTGATCTCAGCTGGTAGTTCAGAACGCTCTGGAGTCGCCTTATAGGTGCCTTCCATTTTACCTGCGTCTACTTCTACCCACTCAACTGCTGAACGCTGACCAGCAAGTTCCAGTGCGTTTTTAATACGCAACTGAGTCTTAGCTTTTTCACGTACAGCGACAACATCACCTGCCTGAACCTGGTAGGATGCAACATTCACAACCTGGCCATTAACAGTGATTGAGCGATGAGATACGATCTGACGAGCTTCTGCGCGAGTAGCACCAAAACCCATCCGATACACAACGTTGTCTAAACGGCCTTCCAGCAGCTGCAGTAGGTTTTCACCTGTTGCACCACTGCGACGAGCCGCTTCTTTGTAATAACTACGGAACTGACGTTCCAAAACGCCGTACATACGACGTACTTTCTGTTTTTCACGCAGCTGCAGGCCGTAGTCAGACAGACGACCACGACGAGCGCCGTGTACACCTGGAGCAGCTTCAAGTTTGCACTTACTGTCCAGTGCACGAACACCGCTCTTCAGGAAAAGGTCTGTACCTTCTCTACGAGACAGCTTGCACTTTGGTCCAAGATAACGAGCCATATTACCGTCTCCAGATTAAACGCGACGTTTCTTCGGTGGACGACAACCATTATGAGGGATTGGCGTCACGTCAGTGATATTTGCAATTTTATAGCCTACAGCATTCAGTGCGCGAACCGCTGATTCACGTCCTGGTCCTGGGCCTTTTACAAATACGTCTAAGTTTTTCAGGCCATACTCTAAAGCAGCCTGTCCAGCGCGCTCAGCCGCAACCTGAGCAGCGAAAGGGGTACTCTTACGAGAACCGCGGAAGCCGGAGCCACCTGCAGTTGCCCAAGAAAGAGCGTTACCCTGACGATCGGTAATTGTAATGATCGTATTATTAAAAGAAGCGTGGATGTGGGCGAACCCATCAGCAACTTGCTTCTTCACTTTTTTGCGTGTGCGATTACCTGGCTTTGCCATATTCGGAATTCCTATCGCTTACCACTTATTTACGGATCGGCTTACGCGGACCTTTACGGGTGCGCGCATTCGTTTTACTTCGCTGACCGCGAACCGGAAGGTTACGACGGTGGCGGATACCGCGGAAACAACCAAGGTCCATCAAACGTTTGATGCTCATGGAAATTTCACGACGCAGATCGCCTTCAACAGTAAATTTACCAACTTCTCCACGAACTACGTCTAATTGTTCATCAGACAGATCAGAAATCTTTGTATTCGGTGCAATACCGCAAGTTTCTAAAATCTGAGACGCAGTTGTGCGGCCAATGCCGTAAATGTAAGTCAGAGAAATTACCGCATGCTTATTGTCAGGAATGTTGACGCCAGCTATACGGGCCATTCTATTACTCCGTTCATAAAAAAGGTGTTTGGAAATAATCCAATGACACCAGTAAAATTTTGTTCTGTTCGCAGAAGGCGCGCAATAATACACGTTGATTAATTTTAAATCAAGTGCAGCACCCCTCCTGCGTCCAATTCAGGGTTGAATTAACCCTGACGCTGCTTGTGACGCGGCTCTACTTTACAGATCACGCGTACTGAACCGTTACGACGAACGATTTTGCAGTTACGACAGATCTTTTTAACAGATGCACGTACTTTCATGATCTACTCCATGTAGCCCTGCGCTTAATTAGCGCGACCACCCTTGAGATTAGATTTCTTCATCAGAGACTCATACTGATGAGACATAAGATGCGATTGAACCTGCGCCATAAAGTCCATAACTACGACTACGACGATCAGTAATGAGGTGCCACCGAAATAAAATGGAACATTCGCTGCTACCACCAGGAACTGAGGCATCAGAGATACCGCCGTGATGTATAGCGCACCAAACAATGTCAATCGACTCAGAACGCTATCGATATAGCGCGCTGACTGCTCACCAGGACGAATACCCGGAATAAAAGCACCTGATTTCTTCAGGTTATCCGCTACGTCTTTAGGATTAAACATAATCGCTGTATAGAAGTAGCAGAAGAAAATAATTGCGACCGAGAACAACAGAATGTAAAGCGGCTGACCTGGGCCAAGCGCTAGTGCCACATTCTGTAGCCAATCCATACCTTCACCTTGTCCGAACCATTGGCCCATGGACGCAGGAAAAAGCAGGATACTGGATGCAAAGATCGGCGGAATCACGCCAGCCATATTAACCTTCAAAGGAAGGTGGCTAGACTGAGCCGCAAATACACGATTACCCTGCTGACGTTTCGCGTAGTTAATGGTGATACGGCGTTGACCGCGCTCCATAAACACAACAAAACCAACAGTAGCAACCGCCAAAAACGCAATAGCTAGAAGCGCAAGAATGTTCAGGTCACCCTGTCTAGACGCCTCAAAGGCCTGGCCGATCGCACTTGGCAAACCTGCCACAATACCCGCAAAGATAAGAATTGAGATACCGTTACCAATACCACGTTCCGTTACCTGCTCACCCAACCACATCAGGAAGACTGCGCCTGCAACCAGTGTTACTACAGCTACAAAGTAGAAGCTGAAGTCGGCACTGAATGCCACGCCCTGATTTGCCAGACCAACGGCCATACCGAAAGACTGGATAGTAGCCAGGAATACAGTTCCGTAACGAGTGTACTGGTTAATCTTACGACGACCAGCCTCTCCCTCTTTCTTTAATTGAGCAAGGGTTGGGCTTACCACCGTCATCAACTGCATAATAATCGATGCAGAGATATACGGCATAATACCCAAAGCGAGGATACTCATTCTTTCCAATGCACCACCGGAGAACATGTTGAACAGACTCAGGATTGTGCCCTGGTTCTGATCAAACAGTGCTGCCAGACGATCAGGGTTTATACCTGGTACCGGGATATGAGCCCCGATACGGTATACAACGATCGCAATCAGCACGAACAACAGACGGGACTTGAGTTCGCCCAGCCCGCTTTGCATTCCAGTTGGTATTTGTCCTTGTTTAGCCATTTACGCCTCGACTTTACCGCCAGCAGCTTCGATAGCAGCCTGTGCACCTTTGGTCACACGAAGACCTTTTAAAGTGACAGCCTTATTGATCTCGCCAGACAGGATCACTTTCGCAGATTTAATTTCCTGCTTAATGATGTCTGCAGCTTTCAAAGCATCCAGATCAATTACTTCAGCTTCGATCTTAGCCAGTTCGTTGAGACGAATCTCTGCAACGTAACGAGCAATACGAGAAGTAAAACCGAATTTTGGCAGACGACGCTGCAATGGCATCTGACCGCCTTCAAAACCAGGTTTCACAGAACCGCCGGAGCGGGATTTCTGACCCTTGTGACCACGGCCACAAGTTTTGCCCAGACCAGAACCAATACCACGACCAACACGTTTAGCCGCTTTCCTGGATCCCTCTGCAGGACTTAGAGTGTTCAAATGCATGATGTGAACTCCCTTGTTAGTCTTCTACACGTAACATGTAGTTAACTTTGTTGATCATGCCACGTACAGATTGAGTGTCTTCCACTTCAACTGTGTGTCCAATACGACGCAAACCCAGACCCTTAACGCACAATTTGTGGTTAGGCAGGATACCGATAGGGCTACGTACCAATGTTACTTTAACAGTCTTAGCCATTTTCGATTACCCCAGAATGTCTTCTACGGACTTACCGCGTTTAGCTGCTACATCATCTGGTGATTTCATTGTTGCAAGACCTTTAACAGTCGCGCGAACAACGTTCACAGGATTAGTAGAGCCATAGCACTTAGCCAGTACGTTATGGACACCTGCCAGTTCAAGCACTGCACGCATCGCACCACCTGCGATTACACCAGTACCCTGAGAAGCAGGTTGCATGTAAACCTTAGAAGCACCGTGACGTGCTTTAATTGGGTACTGCAGCGTGTCGCCGTTCAGTTCAACTGAAACCATGTTACGACGAGCCTGTTCCATTGCTTTCTGAATAGCAGCAGGAACTTCACGTGCCTTACCACGGCCGAAACCAACACGACCTTTACCATCACCAACAACAGTCAGTGCAGTAAAGCCGAAGATACGACCACCTTTAACTACTTTTGCGACGCGGTTAACCTGAACCAGTTTTTCCTGCAGATCGCCGTCTTTCTGATCATGATTTGACATATTCGATCCCTATTAGAATTTCAGGCCGCCTTCGCGGGCAGCATCAGCCAGAGCTTTTACGCGACCGTGATACTGGTAACCAGCACGGTCAAAAGCTACTTCAGTTACACCGGCTTCAGTAGCGCGCTGAGCGATCAGTGCACCTACTTTTTCAGCCGCAGCGATGTTACCACCAGTCGCTTCGCGCAGATCTTTCTCTACAGTAGAGGCAGATGCCAAAACATTTGCACCGTCAGCAGAAATAACCTGAGCATAGATGTGACGCGGCGTGCGAGTAACGCACAAGCGAGTTGCGCCCAGCTCACGCATTTTCAGACGGGAGCGACGAGCACGACGAATACGAGATTGTTTCTTAGCGTTCATAACCCTGCCCTATTTACTTTTTCTTCGCTTCTTTACGGCGAACATATTCATCAGCATAACGAACACCCTTACCTTTATAAGGCTCTGGTGGACGGAACGCGCGAATCTCAGCAGCAGCCTGACCCAAAACCTGCTTGTCTGATCCAGACAGCACGATTGTGGTTACGTTTGGCGTTTCTGCTTTGATGCCTTCTGGCAATTCATAATCGATTGGGTGAGAGAAACCCAGGTTCAGATTAAGCGTATTGCCTTTAGCGGCAGCACGATAACCTACACCTTGCAGCTCAAGAGTCTTCTTGAAGCCTTCAGTCACACCAACAACCATGTTGTTAACCAGTGAACGAGTAGTACCGGACAGAGCACGGGACTGTTTAGACGCTTCGCGAGCTGCGAATTTCAGAGCACCTTCTTCCTGAGAAACCTCAACGGAAGGGTGAACGTCCAGAGACAATTGACCGTTCTTACCTTTTACATTGACAGACTGACCATCAATTTTAACTTCAACACCTGCAGGTACAGTAACAGGGCTTTTTGCAATACGTGACATATTGAAATACCTCTTAGAATACTGTGCAGATGATTTCGCCACCAACGCCAGCACTACGTGCCGCGCGGTCAGCCATTACACCTTTACTTGTAGAGATAATCGCTACACCCAGACCACCACAAACCTGTGGCAGATCGTTTGCGTTCTTATAGATACGCAGACCTGGACGACTAACGCGTTTGATCTCCTCAATTACCGGCTTACCTTCAAAGTATTTCAGCTCGATGTTCAGAACCGGTTTTACGTCGCCTTCTACTGCGTAGTCAACGATGTAACCTTCTTCTTTTAGAACTTTGGCTACAGATACTTTTACTTTGGAAGACGGCATAGACACGGCCTGCTTTTCAGCCATATGACCGTTACGGATACGAGTTAACATATCCGACAGAGTATCTTGCATGCTCATTGCATTAACTTCCTCATGTGCAGCACGATGCGGTACCCCATATGGGGCCAGAACCACCGTGCTTACCGTTATACCAACTGGTGGATTACCAGCTAGCCTTTTTCAGACCCGGAACATCACCACGCATCGCTGCTTCACGCAGTTTGATACGGCTGATACCGAACTTGCGGTATACAGCGTGTGGACGACCAGTCAGCTGACAACGACGTTGCTGACGGGATTTGCTTGAGTCGCGTGGCAGCTTCTGAAGAGCGATCACTGCATCCCAAACTTCGTCTTCTGATGACGCTGGGTTATTGATGATTGCTTTAAGCTGAGAACGTTTCTCAGCATATTTAGCAACTAACTTTGCACGTTTATCTTCACGTGCCTTCATTGATTCCTTAGCCATGCTATACCCCTTACTTACGGAATGGGAAGTTCAGGGCAGCCAGCAGGGCGCGACCCTCATCGTTTGTCTGAGCAGTCGTAGTGAACGTAATGTCCATACCACGCAGCTTATCAACCTTATCGTATTCGATTTCAGGGAAGATAATTTGCTCTTTAACACCCATGCTGTAGTTGCCACGACCATCGAAAGATTTCGGGTTCAGGCCACGGAAGTCACGGATACGCGGGATAGAAATATCTACCAGACGATCCAGGAATTCCCACATACGCTCGCCGCGCAGAGTAACTTTACAGCCAATCGGCCAGCCTTCACGAACTTTAAAGCCCGCGATGGATTTACGAGCCAGACAAACAACCGGCTTCTGACCAGCAATTGCAGTCATATCTGTAACTGCATTTTCCAGCATTTTCTTGTCGCCTAACGCTTCACCAACACCCATGTTCAGGGTAATTTTGGTCAAACGTGGCACAGCCATAACACTTGGGCAGTTCAGCTCATCTTTCAGCTGCTGCTTAACGGAATCGTTATAAAGCGCTTTTAATCTAGACATGATATCAGCTCCCCTTATCCGCCAATGATTTCGCCGGAAGACTTGTAGATGCGAGTTTTAGTGCCATCTTCAAGAACCTTGAAGCCAACACGATCGCCTTTACCAGTCTGCGGGTTGAAGATTGCAACATTGGAAACAGCAATCGCTGCTTCTTTCTCAATGATTCCACCTGCTTTACCCAGCATTGGGTTTGGCTTGGTGTGCTTCTTCACCATGTTAATACCAGAAACGATCAGTCGATCGTCCAGAACTCGCATGACAGTGCCACGCTTGCCCTTGTCTTTTCCTGCGATGACAATTACTTCATCGTCACGTTTAATCTTGCGCATAATATACCTATATCGCTTCCTGCTACCCTCTCATGCTCAAAAACGCCAACACCTTCCGGTGTTAGCGTTTTTACATAAACTGAACAAATTTTAAGCTGCTCAGCCTTTATAGCACTTCAGGCGCCAGGGAAATGATTTTCATGAACTTCTCAGAGCGAAGTTCACGCGTCACTGGGCCGAAGATACGAGTACCGATTGGTGCATCGCTTGCGTTCAGCAAAACCGCAGAGTTTGTATCAAAGCGGATTACTGAGCCATCAGAACGACGAACACCTTTACGGGTACGTACCACTACGGCGTTAAGAACCTGGCCTTTCTTCACTTTGCCGCGAGGAATCGCTTCTTTAACGGTAACTTTAATAATGTCACCTACAGAAGCGTAGCGGCGGTGAGAACCACCCAGGACCTTAATACACTGTACTCGCTTAGCGCCGCTGTTATCAGCTACGTCAAGCATAGATTCAGTTTGAATCATGGTCTTACTCCATAAACATTTAGGGACCGTCCGCTAGGCGGACAGACCGGCTAATGGAGCAAAGGCGCAATAGTTTACACCTTTGCTGCACGCTCTTCAATACGAACTAGCGCCCAAGATTTATTCTTGGACAATGGACGAGTTTCAGCGATAGTAACCAGGTCACCCTGCTGACACTCATTCTTCTCATCGTGAGCATGCAGTTTAGAAGAGCGTTTCATGAACTTACCGTAAATCGGATGTTTCTCTTTACGCTCAACCATAACTGTGATGGTTTTATCCATCTTGTCGCTTACAACACGACCAGTAACAGTTCGAGTACGTTTTTCTGCGCTCATCTTAGTTACCTGCCTTTTCGTTGAGTACTGTCTTGACACGAGCGATATCGCGACGAACCTGTCCTAACAGATGATTCTGTGCCAGCTGACCAGTAGTCTTCTGCATGCGCAGGTTAAACTGCTCTTTCAGAAGACCCAGCAACTCTTGCTGCAGCTCATCAACGGACTTTTCACGTAGATCAATTGCTTTCATTACATCACCGTCCGTTTAACAATGGCTGTTGCAACAGGCAATTTAGCAGCAGCAAGTGTGAACGCTTCAGAAGCAAGACCTTCATCAACTCCGCTCATTTCGAACAGAATCTTACCAGGCTTAATCTGAGCAACCCAATACTCAACCGCACCCTTACCTTTACCCATACGTACTTCAAGTGGCTTCTTAGAGATTGGCTTGTCTGGGAACACACGGATCCAGATTTTACCACCACGTTTTACGTGACGAGTCATAGTACGACGCGCTGCTTCGATCTGACGTGCAGTGATACGACCACGACCGGTCGCTTTCAGTGCATATTCACCAAAGCTTACTGTGCTACCGCGCTGAGCCAGACCGCGGTTGCGGCCCTTCATCATTTTGCGGAACTTAAGACGTTTTGGTTGTAGCATCGACGTCTACCTCACTTTCCTTTCTTCTTAGGCTTGTTTTTCTCAGCACGCACCTGTTCGATGCCGCCAAGAACTTCGCCCTTGAAGATCCAGACTTTAACGCCGATCACACCATATGTAGTGTGCGCTTCATAAGTAGCGTAATCGATATCAGCACGAAGTGTGTGCAATGGCACACGACCTTCACGATACCATTCGCTACGAGCGATCTCGGCACCACCAAGACGACCACCCAGCTGAATCTTGATACCTTTAGCACCAAGACGCATAGCGTTCTGAACTGCGCGCTTCATAGCACGACGGAACATAACACGACGCTCCAGCTGACCAGCAACGCCTTGTGCTACAAGACGTGCGTCAAGTTCTGGTTTACGAATTTCTTCGATGTTGATATGAACAGGAACACCCATCATTTCTGATACTGTGTTACGCAGTTTCTCAACATCTTCACCTTTTTTACCAATCACGATGCCCGGACGAGCAGTGTGAATGGTAATTTTTGCATTCTGTGCAGGACGCTCGATTTCGATGCGGCTTACAGATGCTTTTTCAAGCTGCTTATCCAGGTACTCACGCACCTGCAGATCATTCTGCAGCTTGCTTGCGTATTCGCTCTTATCGGCGTACCACACAGAAGTGTGGTCTTTAACGATACCAAGGCGAATACCGGTCGGATGTACTTTCTGACCCATAACGGAATCTCCTAGCAGTCAGCTCAGTCGGCCACTTTTACAGTGATGTGACAGGAGCGCTTCAAAATACGATCAGCGCGACCTTTCGCACGCGGCTTAATACGCTTCATAGTCATTGCTTCATCAACAAAAACTGTAGAAACGCGTAGCTCATCAATATCAGCACCTTCGTTATGCTCTGCGTTAGCAATAGCAGACTCCAGTACTTTCTTAACAAGATCCGCACCTTTTTTCGGGCTGTAAGCCAGGATGTCCAGAGCTTCACCCACAGATTTTCCGCGAATCTGATCAGCAACCAGACGAGCTTTCTGTGCAGAGATGCGGGCGCCTTTGTGCTTAGCGGCAACTTCCATCATCTTACTCCTTATTTCTTGGCTTTCTTGTCTACTACGTGACCACGATAGTTACGTGTCACGGCAAACTCGCCCAGTTTGTGACCTACCATATCCTCAGTGACAAACACTGGAACATGCTGACGGCCATTGTGTACTGCAATTGTCAGACCTACGAAGTTCGGAAAAATCGTAGAACGACGAGACCAAGTTTTGATTGGACGACGGTCGTTGCTTTCAATCGCAGCCTCTACCTTTTTCAACAAGTGAAGGTCGATAAAAGGACCTTTCTTAAGTGAACGTGGCACAGCTGTATCCTCTTACTTAGCGTTACGACGGCGTACGATCAACTTGTCAGTACGCTTGTTCTTACGAGTTTTATAACCCTTAGTCGGAACACCCCATGGTGTCACTGGGTGACGACCACCGGAAGTACGACCTTCACCACCACCGTGTGGGTGGTCAACTGGGTTCATCGCAACACCACGTACAGTAGGACGAACACCACGCCAACGCGTAGCACCCGCTTTACCCAGCTGACGCAGAGAATGTTCACTGTTGCTCACTTCACCCAGAGTTGCACGACATTCAACCAGGACTTTACGCATTTCGCCTGAACGCAGACGTAATGTAGCGTAAGCACCTTCACGTGCTACCAACTGTGCAGATGTACCCGCAGAACGAGCAATCTGAGCACCTTTACCAGGCTTAAGCTCAACACAGTGAATTACAGAACCCACTGGAATGTTGCGCAAAGGCATAGTGTTACCAGGCTTAATATCTACAGCGTCGCCAGACATAATCTTGGCGCCTGCAGAAACACCTTTAGGTGCAATGATGTAACGACGCTCACCGTCAGCATATACAACCAGTGCAATATGCGCAGAACGGTTCGGATCATATTCCAGGCGCTCAATAGTCGCTGGGATATTGTCCTTATTACGACGAAAATCAATAATACGGTACTGCTGTTTGTGACCACCGCCAATATGACGAGTCGTGATGCGACCGTGGTGGTTACGACCACCGCTCTTGCTCTTCTTCTCAGTCAGAGCTGCATACGGCTTGCCTTTGTGTAGCTCAGAATTAGTCACTGTCACTACATGACGGCGTCCAGCAGAGGTCGGCTTAGATTTAGTCATTGCCATTTTTTAAACCCTCTTTTACTCGCCACCCAGGAAATCAATCTCAGAGCCGTCAGCCAGTGCAACGTATGCTTTACGCACATCGCTACGCTTGCCCAAACCACGCTGTGTACGCTTGGTTTTGCCCTTCGCATTGAGAACGTTAACGCCTTTAACTTTGACGTTGAACAGCTCTTCAACTGCTTGTTTGATTTCCGGCTTAGTAGCGTCTTTTGCTACACGAAAAACAACCTGCTGAGAACCTTCAGCTACGATAGTAGCTTTCTCGGAGATGTGCGGACCCAGCAGCACTTGATAAATGCGTTCCTGTTTCATGCCAGCTTCTCCTCGATCTTCTTCAGAGCAGCAACAGTAACCAGTACTTTATCGAAGCCAACCAGGGAAACCGGGTCAACACCAGCAGCATCGCGTACATCAACGTGTGGAACGTTGCGAGATGCCAGGTACAAGTTCTGCTCTACATCTTCTGTAATCAGCAGTGCATTAGTCAGCTCAAGCTCATTCAGCTTAGCCACAAACTGTTTAGTCTTTGGAGACTCAACAGCAAATTCTTCAACAACAACAAGACGCTCTTGACGAACCAGCTCAGAGAAGATGCAACGCATTGCTGCGCGGAACATTTTCTTGTTCACTTTCTGAGAGTAGTCACGAGGCTGAGCAGCAAAGGTAACACCACCCGCACGCCAGATTGGAGAACGACTCGTTCCCGCACGCGCACGACCAGTACCTTTCTGACGCCATGGCTTCGCACCACCACCAGAAACCGCTGAACGGTTTTTCTGAGCCTTAGTTCCCTGACGTGCACCTGCCATGTAAGCAGTTACAACCTGGTGAACCAGTGTCTCGTTGAATTCTTTACCAAAAGCCAGGTCGGAAACTTCAACCGAACCATTAGCTCCAGCTAAATTCAGATTCATTTCAAACCCCCTTAGGCGCCAGCTTTAACAGCTGGTTTAACGATTACGTCACCGCCAGTTGCGCCTGGAACAGCACCTTTGATCAACAACAGGTTGCGTTCCGCATCTACGCGAACGACTTCCAGGGTCTGAACAGTTACCTGTGCATTACCCATCTGACCTGCCATCTTCTTGCCTTTCCAAACACGACCAGGAGTCTGACATTGACCAATTGAACCCGGAGCACGGTGAGAAAGAGAGTTACCGTGAGTCGCGTCCTGCATGGAGAAGTTCCAGCGTTTAACGCCACCCTGGAAACCTTTACCTTTAGACTGACCTGTTACGTCAACTTTCTGACCTGCTTCGAAGCGCGCAACTGTTAGCTCTTCGCCAACGTTGACTTCGTCGCCACCCGACAGGCGGAACTCCCACAAACCACGTCCTGCTTCTACGCCTGCTTTAGCAAAGTTACCTGCGTCTGGCTTAGAAAGGCGATTAGCCTTCTTAGAACCAGTAGTAACCTGCACAGCAGTGTAGCCATCAGTTTCCTCTGTTTTCACAGCGGTAACGCGATTCGGTTCCACTTCGATGACGGTGACTGGCACGGATACGCCGTCTTCAGTGAAGACACGAGTCATACCCGCTTTACGTCCGATTAAACCTACAGACATTTCTTTTAAAACCTCTTGCCAGTTGTGTACGGGGCTGTTACCCACTACGGCTGCCCTTCCCAGAGCATTCCACACTAAAAAAGCGCTTCATTAATTAAAATTAATTCTGCGCAGTTGCCTTATTAGCCGAGGCTGATCTGCACTTCAACACCCGCAGCAAGATCTAGCTTCATCAATGCATCAACTGTTTTTTCAGTTGGTTCAACGATGTCTAGAACACGCTTGTGCGTACGGATTTCATACTGATCACGTGCATCTTTATTCACGTGAGGAGAAACCAGAACGGTAAAGCGTTCTTTGCGGGTAGGAAGTGGGATCGGGCCACGTACCTGAGCGCCAGTTCTTTTCGCAGTATCAACGATTTCCTGCGCAGAAGAGTCGATCAAGCGATGATCAAAGGCTTTCAGACGAATACGAATTTTCTGATTCTGCATTTCGATCACACATTTCCAAAAAATAAATTTACGGCATACGCCGACCTCCCCCTACTTTGAGGGGGACGCAAATTCTACTGATGTCACCAGCCAAGGTCAACAGTGAATACAATCAATTTGTACAATTAACAAACAATTAACCTGAAATGGCCGATTTTACTTTTCAGCAGACACAAAAAAGCCCTCATAAAGAGGGCTTTTTAAATCAAAGAGTATTAATTACTCAACAATCTTAGATACAACGCCTGCACCTACTGTACGACCGCCTTCACGGATCGCAAAGCGCAGACCTTCTTCCATCGCAACTGGGTTGATCAGGGTAACATCCATTTTGATGTTATCGCCTGGCATTACCATTTCTACACCCTCTGGCAACTCACATGCACCAGTGATGTCAGTTGTACGGAAGTAGAACTGTGGACGGTAGCCTTTGAAGAATGGAGTGTGACGACCACCTTCTTCTTTGGACAGTACGTATACTTCACCTTCGAAACGAGTGTGAGGAGTGATAGAACCTGGAGCAGCCAGTACCTGACCACGCTCAACTTCTT
>JBOEHA010000007.1:0-71988 GCA_050633685.1 Neptuniibacter sp.
TTTAATTTTCCTTTTAATCAGCCTCTTGCCGCACACTCAGCCGCAGAGCCCTCCAGGTAATTAACAATAAAGCACTGAATATGCCAAAAACAATAAACACATACAAAACAACTAGTTAAAAAACAAAACCAAAAGAAACGACAAATAAACCACAACCATGTAAAGACCTCCGACACATTATCAAATTCTTTACGCCGAAAAATTTAACACCTTGATATAAGTTACGCAGCCAGGATGATAAAACAGATCCCAAGAAACAGTAAAAATTAAAATAAATCAAATAAAACAATATATTAAGAACGAACAACCACTACAGAAACTTGTGTCGATTTCTTTTACAACAAACAAAAACCAAACCTACATACATCATTTCTACCTTATATAGTCACTTTAATTCCGCCATCTAACAAAATTTACTCAGCAACCCTTTACACAAGAGCACTTTTGAAGACAGAATACTTCCAACTATTTGCATTGAATGGTTTAACAATAATTACTGACTAACTCTGTTATATAGTGGTAGTCACGAAGCCGACCAGGGAATAATGCTATGAAGACCAGAATTCTATCCATCTCAGCTCTGACCGTCCTCTTCCTCACCGGGTGTAATTCAATCGCCCCGGTTACCCAAACAGCCCCTCCTGAAGATTTCTCGGTTGAAACTCAGCCTTACATAATAGGTAACAACGACCGGCTGGATATTAGAGTATGGCGTAACCCAGAAATATCTGTTGAAGTACCGGTTCGCCCAGATGGAATTATCGCAATCCCACTAGCTGGAGAAATAGAAGCCAAAGGTAAAACCACGGCTCAGCTAAAGGATGAAATCACCGAAAAACTCTCTGATTACTTAAAACAACCTAATGTGACCGTGATAGTAACCGAAGCCAGCAGTGTTCACTTTTCACAAAGAGTTAGGGTAACCGGCGCTGTTGCTTCACCCATTTCTGTTCCGTGGCGACAGGGCATGACTGTTTTAGACTTGGTATTACAGTCAGGTGGCACAACAGAATTTGCGGATGAAAACAACGCACGCTTGTACCGCAAAACTGCCGACGGCATTCAAGTCTACCCGATTTACTTAGATGACATATTAAAGCAGGGTAAATTGGATACGAATTACTCTCTAGCTCCTTCTGACATAATCACAGTTCCTGAATAAGGCACAAAGATGATTGAACGGAATAAAATTTCATACTTACATCTAGGGCCAATATTGGCTGCTGTGTGCTTTTCTAGTAGCCATCTATCAGCAGCCACACCCTCCATTGAATTGACTGGCACCACTGGATTTAGTGACAACGCCAACAAAACAGCCAAAAATACTGCCATTGATGAGCGACAAGATATCGTTGGGCTCAATATCAAGTGGGAAAAGCGTTTTGATTCTAACGCAGATGTCGTTCTAGATTACGAACTTGAGTATGAACACTTTGAGGAGGGATCATCTGACGATGAGCTGAATATTAATGGCGATTCAAGCCTTAATTTTACCCTCGCCTCGAATCTTAAAGCTAAGCTGGATCACAGCATTAAGCAACTCCTCAAAGACCCTGGTGTTGCCGAGACAAATAACAACCTTGAAGAACGAAATATTTACGGCGCTCAACTAACAGCCGACTTTTCACCCTCTTCTAAGCAAACAATCTTTGTCACACCTTCAATCCAGGAAATTGATTACGGTTCTAGTAGCACACAAAACAGCACTCGCTTCGGCTTGACCGGCACCTGGCAATTAAATTTAAGCAGCAATAGCTATATTAATGCGCAATACCAAACAACCAAGATCGATTATGATTCAAATGAACCCAATCAGGACTACGATCAATTCCTAATCGGATATGGGAATACCAAAAGGCGCTTATCCTACAGCGCAGATGTGGGTATAAACCGCTATTCTTCCGACTCAAGGGATTCAGAAGAACCTTATTTAGCTTTAAATGCTGCCTATAAAGACAACACACATCAATTAAGCCTCGATGCCAGCAGAATTCTTACCGACACCTCTTTTGGTGACGGAAACCAATCAGATCTTTTAAGTTCTATTGATGGCAACAGGAATGAACTTGATCAATTGTTACGAGAAAAAATTAAATTATCATACAGCTATTATGACCTGTGCCGCGCCTGCACACTGAAGCTTGGTTTTGAAATAAATGACGAACAGTACTTAACTTCTTCAGTCAATGACCTTAA
Source organism: Neptuniibacter sp. (assembly GCA_050633685.1). GTDB lineage: Bacteria > Pseudomonadota > Gammaproteobacteria > Pseudomonadales > Balneatricaceae > Neptuniibacter. The sequence continues at coordinate 2,197 of JBOEHA010000007.1, forward strand.
AGAGTCTATTTTTTCCACAGGAATCACCTACAAATGGGATAGCCGTACTGTTATTAATGCCCGCTTTTCACATTCAGGTATTGCATACAAAAGCCAACCAAGTCGCGATTACGATCTAGAAAAGACCACTGTGTCTTTCAGAAAAACAATTGATAGAAATTGGTCCTGGAAACTCCTGACAGAATACGAAGCACGAGACTCCGACGCAACTGGAGAGTCCTACTCGGAGATATACGCGGGCATTAGTATTGGTTATCTTTTTTAGTTGCAGTGAGCACGGTTGAGTTTTTAAGACTAAAGCCCCCATCATGATTCATTTTTAACTATATAATTTCTTGGTGTAATAATGAGCTCTGTTTATAAAGCAGTTATTCCAGTTGCAGGACTGGGAACCCGGGTTCTGCCCGCTAGTAAATCCATCCCTAAAGAGATGATGCCCGTAGTAGACAAACCTGTAATACAGCATGTTGTTGAAGAAGCTGTAAAGTCTGGTATTAAAGAGATTATTTTAGTTACCCGCAGCAGCAAATCAGCAATCGAAGACCATTTCGATAAGCATTATGAACTTGAAGCTGAGCTGTCGAAGAAAGGCAAAACGACAATTCTGGAATCAGTGGCAAATATTATCCCAAAAGATGTGACCATTTCTTCTGTGAGACAACCGGAAGCATTAGGTCTTGGGCATGCGATTCATTGCGCTTCCAGCCTTGTAAATAATTCACCTTTCGTGGTTATCCTTCCTGATGTTCTCGTAAATAATTACGCCAATTCTGAAACCGATTTATCCCGAATGATTCAGAACTTTGAAACATCCAATGCTGCCCAAATCATGGTTGAAGCGGTCCCTGAAGATAAAGTACATATGTATGGCATTTCCGATTGCAACGGTCAATCACCTTCGGCGGGCGAATCTGTATCAATAAAAGGCATGGTTGAAAAGCCAGCGAAAGAAGACGCGCCATCAAACCTTGCAGTAGTCGGACGCTATGTGCTTCCAGGGGAAATTATGCAGCTTCTCAGCGACACCCAACCTGGAGCGGGCGGTGAAATACAACTTACAGATGCCTTGGACGCCCTCTTAGAATCCAATCCTGTCGATGCATACAGAATGATGGGCAAAACCTATGACTGCGGCAGCAAATTAGGATACCTACAAGCAAACGTTGCATACGGGCTACAACACCCTGAAACTGAAGATGGGTTAAAGGCTTTTTTGAATAACTTGGATAATTAACACTATGCTGGTCAATCAGTCCCCTGCTTGGGAATCACTCACAGATCATGCTGAGGCCCTATCATCCGTCCATCTTGCAGATCTACTATCTCAGTCAGCCGAACGATTTGATAAACTTAGCTTCAGCTCAGGCAGACTTATGCTTGATCTGAGCAAACAAAGGGTGACCAACGAAACCATTGAGAAGCTGATTGAACTTGCCAATCAACAAGACCTGCAAGGTTGGATTGAGAAGCTTTTTACAGGTGAACACGTTAATAACTCTGAGGAACGCTCAGCTCTTCACACAGCTCTTAGAACCCCATTAGAAAGCCCTGTCCACATAAATAACCACAACATTATCGAAGATGTTCACCGATCTCTGGATAAAATGGCGGAGCTGATCGATAAAATCCAAAAAGGCCAATGGCGAGGGTTTGATGGAAGCCCGATCAAAGAAGTCGTGAATATAGGGGTCGGAGGTTCAGATCTTGGCCCCCTCATGAGCTGTAGAGCATTATCGCGCTTCAGTTCAGAGGCATCAAAGCATATCAACATGCATTTTGTCTCTTCGATGGACGGCAGCCAGCTCGCTAAACTTCTCGACCAACTAGATCCTTCATCCACCCTATTCATAATCTCTTCAAAGTCTTTTTCCACCATAGATACCCTAGCAAACGCCAAAACAGCTCGAGAATGGCTAATTCATGCAAGCGGGCTTACAGCAGAGGCTATCAGCCTTCACCATTTTATTGGAGTGACAACCAAACCGGAAAAAGCGCTGGAATGGGGAATTCCGTTAGAAAACCAATTACTGTTTTGGGATTGGACTGGCGGAAGATATTCAATGTGGTCCGTAATCGGGTTTCCAATTGCATTGCAGATCGGGGTTGAGAATTTCAGGAAAATGTTATCGGGTGCCCACCAGATGGATCAGCACTTCAGAGAAGCGAGTTTCCACGAAAACATACCCGTACTCTTAGGACTCATAGGCATCTGGAACATTAATTTCTTAAATATACACGGGCATGCCATTCTACCTTACGATGGACGCCTTGCTCACCTACCTGCCTATTTAGAACAGCTGGAAATGGAGAGTAACGGCAAAAACGTTACCAAGCAGGGCGAGAAGCTCCAATACAGCACCTGCCCTATTTTATGGGGCGAAATAGGTCCTAATGCCCAACATGCCTTTTATCAGCTGCTTCACCAAGGCACTGAATCGGTCATGTGTGATTTCATAGTTTCAGTACAACGCTACGAAGGGCTAGGACAGGACCTACAGGAACAGCATAAGCTAGCACTTGCTAACTGCTTAGCTCAATCCCGACTCCTCGCGTTAGGAGATAAAGTACTGAAAGACTCGAGTGATGCTCCAAGCCATAAGCGTTATCACGGCAACCAACCAAGCACCACAATCGTGCTTGAACAATTAACACCAGAAACGTTTGGTAGCCTGATCGCTATGTATGAGCACAAGGTGTTTGTACAGTCTGTTATTTGGGAGATTAATCCCTTTGATCAATGGGGGGTAGAACTTGGTAAACAAGTAGCTACTTCATTACTTGATGAATTTGAACAGACTTCAAACCATAGCAGCTCCCTCGATTGTTCGACAGGCGGCTTGCTTAATCATTTTAAAAACACCCAGCTTAAATACTGATACAGGAGCCCGCTGTGAACATACATGTTTATGGTACAGATTTGACCGCTTGGACAGCCGCTTCTTGTCTTGCTCAAGCCGGAAACGAAGTACTTATTGTAGAGTGGAATTCGGAAGACAAAACACCACTTGATTCAATATCTGTACTAAAAAATGAACCCGGCTTGTATGATTTAACCGTAAAAATGATCGCTTCAGGAAGACTTTCACGTGGAACCCCTGATGAGAACAACTCTCCTGAAGTTCATTGGTTAGCACTTAAACCCACCGAACAAAAGAATGCTGTAGCTATCGCAAAGAAAATAGCCGATACCAAAAGTGAAAACATCCTTGTTGTTAATCAATGCAACTTCGGGGTTGGCTCTACTGATCTACTACAAAGCTATTTGGATTGTGATAACAATCAGGTAGTGGTTTGCATTCCTGATTACTTACAAGAAGGACATGCCATAACCGGATTCTCTTCACCTAAGAGAATCACTCTAGGCAGCGAAAACTCTTGGGGCTTATCCATTGCACAAGCTGTTATCCGCCCATTCAGCAAACAGATTGAACACTTTCAGGTAATGACTGCAAAAGAAGCGGAATTTACAAAATTTGCTGTTACAGGAATGCTGGCACTACGTCTTGGTTATGTAAACGAATTGGCAAATCTAGCTGATAACTTAGATGTCGACATTGAAGTTATTCGTGACAGCATGGGTGCGGACCCAAGAATAGGGAGTCACTACCTTTATCCTGGTTGCGGATTTGGCGGTCTTAACTTTTCTGAGTACCTGTCTCGCTTTTCAGATATCTTTGAACAATCTAAAACACCCTCTTTGGTCAAAACTGTTGTAAACCAGAATGAAGTCCAAAAAGACATCGTGTTTCGTAAACTCTGGCAACACTATTCCGGAAACCTGAAAGAAAAAACAGTCACGGTATGGGGCGCAGCCTTTAAACCAGAAACAGCCAGTATTGATAATGGGCCAAGCCTGAAGCTGATAGAAGCTTTATTAGCGCAATCAGTTAAAGTGCATGTACATGACCCACAAGCACTTGAAAATATAAGAGAGTATTTTAAAGACCACCTTCACTCCAACCAGCTTTTTTACCATTCAGATAAATATGAAGCCCTCACGGGTAGCGAAGCACTGCTCTTAGTTACTGAGTGGTCAGAGTACTGGTCTCCGGATTACCGCCGGCTAACTTCCCTTATGAGTAACCCTCTTATCATTGATGGTCGAAATATCTACGATAAAGCGATCCTTAATGAATATGGAATTGCTTATAAAGGTATTGGAAGATAAAAGAGGATGCCCACATCAGAGCAGGCTAGTAAATTAGGCCTAACTATAAGCCTCTTGGTGTTAGCTGCATTTTGTTTTGCGCTGTTTAGCGAAGGGCTGGTTCCTAATATTCCGGGCCATCTTGACAAAATCGGCCACGTTATTGGCTTCGCTTCAATTTGTTATGTTGGCATTAAGCTTCTGAAAGGGCTGCTGCTAAGTATATTTCTTAGCGCAGCTATTTTCTTTGCAGTCGGGTCGGAATTTATTCAACACTATCTATCTCCCAGTCGGGAGTTTTCACTTTTAGATATACTCGCCAATATTGTCGGGTGTTTTCTGGGGATAGCATTACTCCACAAAAGACGGAAGCAGTTTTTAAAAGAAACGCAGCAAAAAAACAATATCAAAATTAAAACTAAATCTCTGGAATAATTTTATTCAGCGCTTCATTCCAGTCCGAAGACTCAATATCATATACACCAGTGATTTTAGAACAATCTAATACTGAGTATGCTGGTCTGGCTGCTGGAGTTGGATAATCAGATGTAGGGATAGGAGTCAGAGAGGGACTCTTTTCTAATACACCTGCGGTATTCGCGACTGCAAAAATTGTCTCGGCAAATTCAAACCAACTCACCTCTTTATTACCACAAAAATGGTAATGGCCTTTAGCAAAGAAACCATCATTTCTATATCGATTTACTATGACTAGAATCGCTTTAGCAAGGTCTCCAGCATACGTAGGACAACCCCGTTGATCCGCCACAACAGACAAACTATCTCTTTCTTTGCCAAGCCTAAGCATAGTCTTAACAAAGTTGTTCCCATTCTCACCAAACACCCAACTCGTACGAATATTGATAAATGGGTGGTCTGAAGCGTCTAAAAACTCTTCTCCAGCCCTTTTAGTTCTTCCATATACACCGAGTGGGGAGGTTTTTTCTTCAACCCGATACGGCGATGATGCCTGGCCATCGAACACATAATCCGTAGAAACATTGATCAATGGACATTTAAGCTCCTGAGCAAGCGCTAAAAGGTGTTTAACCCCCAAGGCATTCACTGCATAAGCCAACTCTTCTTCAGATTCAGCTTTATCCACTGCTGTATAGGCAGCCGCGTTAACAATAATGTCAGGAGCCCAATCCTGAATGCACATAACTGACTCAAGATCAGTAATATCCAGTTCACCAACATCCCCGCCCTTTACCTCATAACCGGCTTCCCTGAGGTAATTAAGCAATAACGAACCTAACTGTCCATTAGCACCAGTCAGTAACACTCTAAACATTACAATTCCTTGAATAACAGACCCATTTTATCTTTTTCGGATAATATGGGTTCAGTGATAGGCCATTCGATAGCAAGATCAGGATCATTCCAGATGAGGCACCCTTCATCCGTAGGATCGTAGTAGTCTGTACACTTATATTCAAAGTCGGCTGTATCTGATAATACAACAAACCCATGTGCGAGCCCTGGAGGAACCCAAAACTGACGTTTATTTTCAGCTGAGAGAATAGTTCCCGCCCATTTTCCATAGGTCACTGAATCAGGGCGTATGTCGACGGCAACATCAAAAACCTCTCCACTAACAACTCTGACCAACTTACCTTGTGGTTTGGATTTTTGGAAATGTAATCCGCGAAGCACCCCCCGGGTAGAACGGGAGTGATTATCCTGAACAAATGAAAGTTCTATTCCCGCCTCTTCTTGGTAACGTTTGGCCTGAAAAGTCTCCAGAAAAAAGCCGCGCTCATCCCCAAATACCTTCGGCTCTATAATCACAACACCTTCAACATCAGTTTTAATTACATTCACTATGCAGTTCCTTTTAGTAGAGACTGCAAATATGCACCATAGCCTGTTTTCTTGAGAAGGTCGGCCTTTTCGGCTAACTGATCGGACGAGATCCATTGATTACGGTAAGAAATTTCCTCCAAACATGCGACTTTCAATCCCTGACGATGTTCTATTGTCTGTACAAACTGCCCCGCCTCAAGCAAGGAATCATGTGTTCCTGTATCTAACCAGGCAAAACCTCTTCCAAGCAGTTCTACATTCAAATTACCTTGTTGGAGGTAAGCGTTGTTCACATCTGTGATTTCCAACTCTCCACGCCAAGATGGTTTCACTTCCTTAGCAATAGAGACCACATCATTGTCGTAGAAATACAAACCGGTAACCGCATATTCAGACTTAGGGTTTTCTGGCTTCTCTTCAATAGATACAGCTTTTCCGTCACCATTAAACTCAACCACACCAAAACGTTCTGGATCGTTGACATGATAACCAAATACCGTAGCCCCCGTATCCCTGGAAACGGCTGAAGTTAGTTTATCTGAAAAGTGTTGACCATAAAAAATATTGTCACCTAAAACCAGGCAGACATTATCATTACCAATAAAACTGTCGCCAAGTAAAAAGGCCTGAGCCAGGCCATCAGGGCTTGGTTGAACCTGATACGAAAAATTCACTCCAAAGTCTTCGCCGGTACCTAAAAGTTTCTGGAAACCTGGTAGATCGTCAGGGGTAGAAATAATCAGAATATCCCGAATACCCGATAACATAAGTACTGATATTGGATAATAGATCATTGGTTTATCATAAATAGGCAACATCTGCTTAGAGACCCCTCTGGTAATGGGGTGAAGTCGCGTCCCTGAACCACCTGCAAGCACAATACCTTTATACTTTTTCATTTCCACTCCTGATCAAAAAGACTAATTCCAGCTTACTTTCTACCCTATACGCTCAAGCTTATAATCGCCATTGAGAACCCTTTCCCACCACTCACGATTTTCAAGATACCAGATTACCGTCTTACGAAGGCCCGATTCAAAACTCTCAACAGGATCCCAGCCAAGCTCATTAGAAATTTTTGAAGCATCAATCGCATATCTGAGATCATGACCAGGTCGATCCTTCACAAATGTGATCAATTCGTCATAATTAGCTATGTTGGCTGGTTTTTCGGGTTTAAGCTCTTCAAGAAGAGCACAAATATTCTTTACGACATCAATATTGGCTTTCTCATTATGACCACCAATATTATAGGTTTCTCCAGGTACACCCTCTGTAAGCACTTTATATAGTGCTCTAGCGTGATCCTCTACATACAACCAATCTCTTACCTGCAAACCATTACCATAGATAGGTAACGGCTTACCATCCAGTGCATTCAAGATTACGTGTGGAATCAATTTTTCGGGAAAATGATAGGGACCATAATTATTAGAACAATTAGTTACCAGCACCGGTAATTCAAAGGTTCGATACCATGCCCTTACAAGATGATCTGATCCAGCTTTACTGGCTGAGTATGGAGAACTAGGCGCATAGGGAGTTTCTTCTGTAAACAAGCCATCATCTTCGAGATCACCATAGACTTCGTCAGTGGATATATGGTGAAAACGAAATTCCGCTTTAAAGGAATCAGACTTGTCTTGCAGATAGTCCCTACTTACCTGAAGTAGGTTATATGTTCCGACCAAATTGGTTTGTATAAACTGCCCCGGCTCTTCTATAGAACGATCAACATGTGACTCGGCTGCTAAATGCATAACAGCATCGGGAGCATGTTTCAAAAACACATTCTTTAAAGCTTCGATATCACAAATATCTACTTTTTCAAAAGTATAACGAGGATCCTGATCGATCGTTTTTAAAGAGTCAGGATTACCCGCATATGTTAAACAATCGACATTCACCACTTCATCAGAAGTATTTTCAATAATATGCCGAACGACAGCACTACCAATAAACCCAGCACCACCAGTAACTAAAACTTTCATTGATTACCCTTATCAAAGGAATGCCCTAATCCTTACTTCTAATTCGGCACTCTATATCTCACACATACTAACAGGGCCATTCAACCCACTGAAATTAATCTAAAAATATTACCTAATCATATTACTTATGAATCTGAATACTGCGCCCACGACCAATGCCATAATACTCAAGACCGTAACGCTCTACCAAATCAGGCTCATACATATTCCTGCCATCAACTATCACAGGATTAGCAAGACTTTCTTTAATTACACCGAAGTCTGGCGACCAAAAAGCACGCCACTCAGTACAAATCACTAATATGTCAGCACCTTGCAAAGCACTTTCTTTCGTCCCGACCAGTTCGAGATCGGGGCGATGCCCATATATCCTTTGAGCCTCTTCCATTGCTTCTGGGTCATAGGCGCGGACTTGGGCACCCTTATCCCACAACGCTTCCATTAATACCCGACTGGTTGCTTCACGCATATCGTCAGTCTTTGGCTTAAAGGACAATCCCCAAACAGCGATTGTTTTACCCGAAAGGTCGCCTTCAAAATAACGATTAACATGTTGAAAAAGGGATGCTTTCTGTCGGTAATTGACAGCCTCAACAGACTTCAACAACTCAGCTTCATATTCAATACCATCAGCAGTACGTACTAAAGCCTGAACATCTTTAGGGAAACATGACCCACCGTAACCACAACCTGCGTAAATAAAGTGGTGACCTATTCGCTCATCCGAACCAATACCTTTACGGACGTTCTCTATATCCGCCCCCAAACGCTCAGCAAGATTAGAGATTTCATTCATAAAGCTGATTTTGGTTGCCAGCATACAATTTGCCGCGTACTTTGTTAATTCGGCACTGCGTACATCCATAAAAATAATACGGTCATGATTACGGTTGAAGGCAGAGTATAACTCCCGCATCTGAGTCTCAACATGTTCACTGTCTGTACCAATTACAATGCGGTCGGGCTTCATACAGTCGCTTACCGCAGCTCCTTCTTTCAGGAATTCCGGGTTGGACGCAACATGAAACTCGATATTTTCACCTCGTTCATTAAGTACCGAAGCAATTTTCTCAGATACTTTATCTGCAGTACCAACAGGTACAGTAGATTTATCAATGACGATTTTTGGCGCTGACATATATTTAGCGATTGTTTCCGCGACAGCCAAAACATATTTAAGATCAGCAGATCCATCTTCATCAGGTGGCGTACCTACAGCTATGAACTGCAGTTCCGCATGACGTACACCTTCTTCAGGATCGGTTGTAAAATGCAAGCGCCCTTCGGCAAAGTTACTCTGAACAATAGGCGTTAGACCTGGTTCATAAATCGGAATAACCCCTTTTTTCAGGTTATCAACCTTGTCTTGATCAACATCCACGCAGACAACTTCGTGCCCAACATCCGCCAATACTGCGGCCTGTACCAGACCAACGTAACCGATACCAAATACTGTAACTTTCATCCATTTATCCTTTGTCAGCACTTCAGGCGCAAGCCGCACCCAGCCCTTACTCGAGGTCTAAAATTAACGCAATTGCAACATTATAACTAGCAAAAATGAAAAAGTTATTTCTACCTGAGGAGTAATTACACTATGAATGGTTCAATTGCTTAAAAAGAGCAAAAAAAACGGCGACCTCCTGCACAGAGTCGCCGTTTGTTTATCTACCCCCCTGGAAAAAGATCGCCTCCGAGGAGGCGTTGAGCCAAGGGATTGGTAAATTGGTTATTACAGCACTAAGCGACGAATATCACTCAGCAGACTGTTAAGGTATGTAAGGAACTTGCCAGCATCGCCGCCATTGATAGCACGGTGATCATAAGAGAGACACAACGGCAACATCTTACGTGGCTCAAACTCTTTACCGTTCCATCGTGGCTCGATATCCGCTTTAGACACACCCAGAATCGCAACCTCTGGAGCATTTACGATTGGCGTAAAGCCAGTACCGCCAATGCCACCCAAGCTTGAGATTGTGAAGCATGCACCCTGCATTTCTGCTGGTTTCAGCTTACGATCTTTCGCTTTGCCTGCTAATTCGATTGCCTCGTTTGAGAGTTCGTAGATGCTCTTCTTATCTGCATCTTTGATCACTGGAACCATCAGACCATTCGGCGTATCGACTGCCATACCGATGTTCACATATTTTTTGTAAACAATATGCTCGCCATCTGCGTGAAGTGATGCGTTGAACTTAGGATGCGCTTTCAATGCAATCGCGATCGCTTTCAACATGAAAGGTAGTGGCGTTAGGCGTACACCTGATTTCGCCGCCTCATCCTTCATCTCTTTACGGAACGCTTCCAGCTCTGTGATGTCAGCTTTGTCAAACTGAGTAACGTGCGGAATATTCAACCAGCAGCGGCTCATATTATCGCGAGTTACTTTTGCAATTTTGCTCAGCTTCTCAACTTCAACTTCACCAAACTTGCTGAAATCCACTTCAGGAATCGCAGGGATACCTGATCCACCGGTAACTGTACCCGCTTTGGGTTTTTCAGCTAGCTGCTTAAGTGCACCTTTAACGTACGCTTGAACATCTTCTTTAAGGATACGACCACGGCGACCTGTGCCTGTTACCTGAGAAAGATCTACACCAAATTCACGAGCAACAGATCGAACTGCTGGACCTGCATGAACAGTACGGTTTTTCTTCTCAAGCTCAGCTTTATCAGCACCAGAAGCTGGTGCTGGCGTAGCAGTCTTAGCCGGTGCAGCTGCGGGAGCTGACACTGCCGGAGATGCAGCAGGAGCCGGTGCAGCTGCTGGCGCTGCGCCACCTGCTACTTCAAGCTCCATTAACAGATCACCTTCGTTTACTGTATCGCCTTCATTGATCTTAATGGAAACAACCACACCACCTTTCGGCGCAGGCACTTCCATTGATGCTTTATCTGTTTCCAGAACAATGATGCTATCGCCTTCAGCAACCGTATCACCATCTTTAACAAGCACTTCGACAACATCAACGTCTGTAGCACCTGAAAGATCAGGAATCAGAACGTTTTCTTTGCCTCCTGCAACAGGAGCTGCTGCTGGCGCTGCTTCCGGGGCTGTTTCAGCTGCTGGTGCAGACTGAGCCGCCGCTGGCGCATTAGCACCGCCAACCTGAAGATCTAGCAACAGATCGCCTTCGTTGACCTGGTCGTCTACTTTAATTTTCATAGAAACAACAACACCGGACTTAGGTGCTGGCACTTCCATAGATGCTTTATCTGTTTCAAGGACGATTAAACTATCACCCTCTTCTACACTGTCGCCGTCTTTCACTAAGACCTCAACAACGTCAACATCTGTTGCGCCGGATAGGTCGGGAATCAAAATCCCTTCTACCGCAGCGGCTGCTGCTGGAGCAGGTTCCGCTGGAGCAGCGGGTTCAGGCGCAGCTTCGACAACCGGAGTTTCTGCAGGTGCTGCTTCAGCACCCGCTCCGGTATCTAAATCAATAAGGACATCGCCTTCATTGACCTGATCATCAACATTAATTTTAACCGCAACGACTACACCTGATTCGGTAGACGGTACTTCCATAGACGCTTTATCTGTTTCCAGAACAATCAAGCTATCGCCTTCGCTAATAGAATCACCAGCTTTCACCAGCACTTCTACTACATCAACATCGGTTGAGCCTGATAAGTCAGGAACTGTAATTGTGATAATACTCACTATAAATCCTCCAGTTCTAAGCCGTTAAGAAGTTCAACGCAGACTAAACAGTCCACGGTGCCGGTTTAGCCGGGTTAATGTTGAACTTCTGCATGGCTTTAGCGACTTCAGCGCCTTCTACCTTGCCTTCTTCATGTAACGCTTTAAGCGCGGCCAGGACTACGTAGTAGCGGTTAACTTCAAAGAATTCGCGTAACTTAGTACGCGTATCTGAACGGCCGTAACCGTCAGTACCCAATACTTTAAAGTTGCCAGGGATGAATTCACGCAACTGATCTGCATAAGAACGCATGTAATCAGTTGAAGCGATAACCGGCATTGAACCGCGGCTTTCGATACATTCTGTAACGTAAGCTTTCTTCGGCTCAGCTTCTGGGTTTAGCATATTTTCACGGGCTACGGTCATTGCTTCACGACGTAACTCGTTGATTGAAGTCGTACTCCAGATATCAGATTCGATACCGTAATCATCACGCAAGATCTCTGCCGCAGCTTCAACTTCACGCAAGATGGTGCCACAACCCATTAGCTGAACTTTCTTCTCAGCGTCTTTACCTTCTTTAAGAAGATACATGCCTTTGATGATGCCTTCTTCGGCACCTTGCGGCATGGCTGGGTGGTGGTAGTTTTCATTCATTGTTGTGATGTAGTAGAAGCGGTTTTCCTGCTCCTGATACATACGACGCATACCGTCTTGAACGATCACCGCTAATTCATAACCGTATGTCGGATCATAAGATACGCAGTTAGGGATCATCTGAGCCATTAGGTGGCTGTGACCATCCTGATGCTGCAAACCTTCACCGTTCAATGTTGTACGACCCGATGTAGCACCAATTAGGAAGCCACGTGCTTGCATATCACCCGCTGCCCATGCCAAATCCATGATGCGCTGGAAACCAAACATTGAGTAGTAGATATAGAACGGCACCATGGTGCAGTTATTGTTTGCATATGAAGTAGCCGCAGCCATCCATGCAGACATTGCACCCGCTTCGTTGATACCTTCTTCAAGAATCTGACCTGTTTTAGATTCTTTATAGAACATGATCTGATCAGAGTCGTGTGGCACATAACGCTGGCCCGCAGAGGTATAGATACCTAGCTGACGGAACATGCCTTCCATACCGAAAGTACGCGCTTCATCAGGAACGATAGGCACAACGCGCTCGCCCATGTTCTTATCTTTAACCAGTGTGCTCATGACACGGTTAAGTACCATCTGGGTAGAGGACGCACGCTTACCACTGTCTTTAAGCTGACCGTCAAAATCAGATAGTGGTGGTGTTTCCAGTTTTTCAAACTCTGTGCGACGTACTGGGTAGAAACCACCCAAGCTTGCACGGCGTTCGAACATGTATTTCATTTCTGGAGAATCAGGTGCTGGACGGTAGTAAGGCACGTCTTTCAGCTGATCATCCGACAATGGGATATTAAAACGATCACGGAAATCTTTCAGGTCATCAATAGCCACTTTCTTCATAGAGTGGGTATCGTTTTTAGCTTCGCCTGATTTACCTGTACCGTAACCTTTAACAGTCTGCGCCAGAATTACCGTTGGCTGACCTTTATGATTCACTGCTTCATTATATGCAGCGAATACTTTATATGGATCATGACCACCACGGTTAAGGTTCATGATGTCGTCGTCAGATAGATCTGCAACTAACTCAAGAAGCTCTGGGTATTTGCCAAAGAAATGCTCACGCGTGTATGCGCCGCCATTTGCTTTGTAATTTTGCAGCTCACCATCACACACTTCATCAAAGCGCTTTTGTAGTAAACCTTTGGTATCTTTTTCAAACAGAGCGTCCCAATGACGACCCCAAAGACACTTAATAACGTTCCAACCCGCACCGCGGAAGATACCTTCTAGCTCTTGAACAATCTTACCGTTACCACGTACAGGTCCGTCCAGACGCTGCAGGTTACAGTTGACTACAAAAATCAGGTTCTCCAGCTCTTCACGACCCGCAAGGGAAATCGCACCTAAAGATTCCGGCTCATCACACTCACCATCACCCAGGAATGCCCATACTTTACGGTCACCACGATTGATCAAATCACGAGCTGACAGATAACGCATAACATGTGCTTGATAGATCGCCTGAATAGGACCAAGACCCATAGATACCGTTGGGAACTGCCAAAAATCAGGCATTAGCCAAGGATGCGGGTAAGATGAAAGACCACCACCATCTACTTCACGACGGTAGTTATCCATCTGATCTTCAGATAGACGCCCTTCGAGATATGCACGCGAGTAAATACCCGGAGAAATGTGCCCCTGGAAGAAGACCATGTCAGATTCCTGACCTTCGTTACCACGGAAAAAGTAGTTAAAACCGATATCGTAAAGGGTTGCAGAGGAGGAGAAAGATGAGATATGGCCGCCAAGACCATCATCATTATCATTGGCTCGCATTACCATTGCCATGGCATTCCAGCGAATAAAGGAACGAATTCGGCGTTCCATAAATAGATCGCCAGGCATGTGAGCTTCATCTTTAACCGAAATTGTATTGCGGTAAGGTGTCGTCAGCGCAGTTGCTGAATCAACACCCATATCATTCGCCTTCTCACCTAGTTTACGCAGAATATATTTTGCACGATCGTCACCATCATTCTTGGCAACGGACTCAAGCGCGTCCAGCCATTCCTGTGTTTCAACCGGATCGACGTCATCAATAATGTCTTGCACTTTGACCTCTCCACTCTCAAAAGTTAACGCTTAATGTGTTTTTTAGTTATTCGCTTTGACCTAAAGCCCTCTTCATTCCCTATCAGAAGAACAACGACATCAAGCCAAGCTTTAATTATGTAATTATCTTGTAGTTATACTACATAAATATTAAATACACGTCTACAAAAAAGGTGAATATTCAAAATAATCTATTTTAAAGCACCCTTTATGTAGTAAATATACAGACTAAGGAACATTAGCTCTCCTCAGCGCCCTTTCCAAACGAGTATTTTCACGCTCTCCCTCAAGTAAAGCATCTTCCACATAAGCAAGATGGTGGTGCGCAGCCTGCCTAGCTTTTTCGGGATCCCCTTCGAGAATAGCATCCATAAGCACCTTGTGCTGTGAGTGAATTTTTTCCCTGTAATCCGAACGCGGATAGATGTTTTTGAGGTTATCCCAGATATGCTCACGCAGCAGATTAAAAAGCGCCCGCATCATATGCAAAAGAACCATATTGTGGGTTGAGGCCGCTATAGCGAGATGAAAGTCCACATCGGCATAAACTTCTTGCTGTATATCCTTATTATCATGGTAGCGCTGAAGTTCAGCATAACTTTGTAAAATTGCTTCTTTATCCGCTGGCGTACTTCTCAACGCTGCATAATACGCAGAGACCCCTTCTAAGGCGTGACGAAATTCAAGTAAGTCATACTGCGCTTCCGGGTGTGTACGGAACAATTCCAGGAGCGGGTCGGAAAAAGAGCCTCCAAGATCTTCTGAAACATAAGTCCCTCCTCCCTGCCTGCTAATTAACAACCCTTTCGCCGCAAGTTTCTGCACTGCTTCACGCAATGAAGGCCTTGAAACCTCAAACTGCTTCGCTAATTCTCGCTCTGGAGGCAATTTCTGACCCGGCTTAAGAGTACCTTCCAAAATCATGGCTTCCATTTGCTCCATGATCACATCTGAAATTTTCGGCTGTTTGACTCTGTTATAACTCATTACTCAACACTCAAATTATATTGGTATGACCAATAATGATACTAGTTCAACTTATTATCGAAACACAAGAGAGTTTTTTTTAATTATTATTTGATCCTATACCAAACCCCAAAAACCCCTTACAAATAAATATATAGAGCTAAAATGGCACACAATCACGTTTAGACTATAGTAAGCAAACCGAAAAAAAACATTGACACACCCTGTTCAAAAAAAATACAGTAGGAAGTCTCTTATGGTAAATTGGTAATACCAATTGAGATTTCCGCAATGCAGCAGAGGAACTTTTACAGGTCTTACCTTCTGTTCATAGCGGCTCGATACTAAATATAAAAACGAATCTCTAGAGGATGTGACATGAAAAAGTTCGCCAAGTCTTTGATCTCTGCAGCTGTTGTAACCGCTGCTATAGCAGGCACCACAGCTCCAGCTCAGGCTGCTGACAAACTACTTCTGAAAACTCCAATCGCATTCGGCTCTCACCTTCCTGCTCTTGGAACCCCAATCGTTTGGGTTGCTGATCAGTTGAAAACTGTGAGTGACGGTAAAGTAAAAATGAAGATCTACGAACCAGGAAAACTGGTGAGTCCTAAAGAGATTCTGGACGCGGTTTCTTCAGGTAAAGTAAATTCAGGCTACTCAACTGCTGGTTACTGGCAAGGCAAAATGCCTGCCGCGGCTCTGTTCTCTGCAGTACCTTTTGGTCCAGAAGCAGGTGAGTACATGGCATGGCTTTATTACGGCAATGGAATGAGTCTCTATCAGGAAATGTACGACAACGCGGGCTATAACGTAAAAGTTATGCCTTGTGCAATCATCTCTCCAGAGACTTCTGGCTGGTTCTCCAAACCAATCGAAAAACCTGAAGATCTGAAAGGTCTGAACATGCGTTTCTTCGGCCTAGGTGCAGATGTAATGGAGAAGCTGGGTGTAGGTACCGTACAACTTCCAGGCGGCGAAATCTTTGGCGCTCTGGAAAAAGGCGCTATCGATGCCTCTGAGTTCTCGCAGCCAGCCATCGACCAACGCTTAGGCTTCCACAAGATTGTAAAGTACAACTACTTCCCAGGCTGGCACCAGCAAGCAACTGTATTCGAGCTGCTAATCAACAAAGACACTTGGGGCAAAATGAGCAAGGGTCAGCAGGCACTGGTTGATACAACCTGTAAAGCGTCTATGACTAATGCTATTGCTGAAGGTGAAGCGATGCAGTTCCCTGTTATGCAGAAAGCTGCCGAAAATGGCGTTGAAATTCGTTATTGGAACGACACAATGCTTAACACGTTCAAATCCACATGGGATGAAGTGGTTGCAGAGAAAACTGCTGCTGACCCATTCTTCAAGAAAGTTTGGGATGACATGAGCACATTCCGTTCTGGTTACGATCTGTGGGAAGCGAACGCATTCCTACCTCGAGCAGCTAAGTAACCCCACTATTCAGCGGCTGCCCATCCGCTGAACTTTTAAGGGCGGCATTTGCCGCCCTATTTGTATCTGGGCGTTTTTAATAACTATAAATAATTAGGTGTTCAGGTTATCCACCCCACCTAACAAATCGCGAAGGTAAGTTTCCGTGACTGAAAACGAAAAACTGACCCCAGTACCACTCTCTGATGCGATTGATAAATTCATCCAGAGAGTTGGTCTCACGATCGCTTGGGCTTATGTTGTTCTGGTGCTGGTAATTATGTTGCAGGTAATCCTGCGTAAAGGCTTCGCAAGCGGCATGATCGCCCTTGAGGAGCTCCAATGGCACCTATACTCTATCGGCGTGATGTTTGGCTTATCTTATGCTCAAACGACAAATGCCCACATCCGTGTGGATTTGTTTTATTCTCGCCTGCGTGCAAAAACAAAACGTATCATTGAAGTAATTAGCATCCCTACAATGGTGATGCCATTCATCATTATCATCTTTTTACAGGGTATCGATTTCACTTACGAATCATACCGTGTAAATGAATCCTCGGAAGCCGCTTCAGGCCTCCCATATCGCTGGCTTATAAAAGGGGTTATCCCGGTAAGTTTTGCTCTATTGGCTTTAGCGGTTATTTCCCGCTTTATCCGCGATATTACACTACTGATTAAAGGTGATGACTGATGGAAGCGAATGAAGTTCTCGTTATCGCGATGTTCCTGTCTTTCATCGCGCTACTCTTTACAGGCATACCCGTCGCCTGGGTTTTAGGCGGCATAGGAATTATTTTTGCTTTTCTGGGCCAGTTCACTGATACCTATATGGACACAATGACTGGGCTGGATTACACCACATTAGGACTCGTGGTAAATCGACTCTGGACCATAATGGAAAACTGGATCCTGGTAGCTCTACCCATGTTTATTTTCATGGGGATCATGCTGGATAAATCAGGAGTAGCAGAACGCCTGATGAAATCGATGCAAGAGCTGTTTGGACGGGTACATGGTGGTCTGGCTATTACGGTTACAGCTATCGGCATTATCCTTGCCGCATCAACAGGAATTATCGGGGCTTCTGTCGTACTTCTTGCTGTCATGTCACTACCGGCAATGACCAAGCAGGGCTACAACATGCCATTAGCACTGGGCACAATCGCCTCAGCGGGCACATTAGGCATCCTGATCCCACCCAGCATTATGCTGGTAATCATGGCAGATCAGCTAGGCCTTTCTGTTGGTGACCTGTTTATGGGAGCAGTATTCCCAGGACTGATGCTGGGCTCGTTCTATATCATTTATATTGTTGTCCGCGGATTTATTAATCCAAAGCACTTACCTGTTCCCGATGATGCCAAGCCCGTTACTTTTGGTATTTTCTTTAATGTGCTCAAAGATGTCCTGCCAACTGTCTTGTTAATTTTTGTTGTATTGGGTTCTATTTTCGCAGGAATAGCCACCCCCACTGAAGCTGCAGGTGTTGGTGCCTTTGGCGCAACACTTCTGGCGATGTACAACAGAAAGTTCAACTTCAAAGTACTCCATGAAGTAGTCGGCGGTACAATGAATACAACTGCCTACATCTTTGCAATCTTTATTGGCGCAACTTGTTTCGCTCTGGTTCTACGAGAGCTGGGCGGAGATGAAATGATCGAAGAATTCCTCACGGGTCTTCCATTTGGCCCTTACGGCATCATCTTCTTCATTCTGGGTGTGATCTTCCTACTAGGTTTTTTCCTGGACTGGATAGAAATCACACTCATAATACTGCCCCTACTAGCTCCGGTTATATCGGCCTTAGGGCTCGATATTTCTGCGCCCGGCATCGATAACCCTGAACTTGTTTGGTTCGTGATGCTTGTCGCCATGGCCTTACAAACATCGTTCTTAACCCCGCCGGTCGGTTTCGCTCTATTCTATTTGAAGGGAGTCTGCCCACCGAATGTAAAGATTACAGATATTTACAAAGGGGTCATTCCATTTATCGTTCTGCAGTTAGCTGCTCTTCTGGTCCTAGTTTTCTGGCCTCAGATCGTGCTCTGGCTGCCAACTATCGCCTACAGTTGATAGTGATAACAGCCCCGCATGGATCAAGTCGGGGCTGTTCTATTGATAATAATTAGATAAACACCGCTAAGTTCGAGAGTTAATTTATGTCCAATCACAACATTGTCGGCCACCTAGTTTCTATTCTTGGCGAAAAAAACGTTCTCACAGGTGAGAATCAGACTGAACATTATCGTACCGGGTTTAGATCTGGCCAGGGATCAGCATTAGCCGTTGTATTCCCCACCACTCTTCTTGATCAGTGGCGGGCTCTGAAAGCATGTATAGAAGCTGACATGATTGTGATTATGCAGGCTGCCAATACGGGGCTCACCGAAGGCTCTACCCCAAGTGGTGATGATTATGATCGCGAGATCATTGTTATAAACACCACACGTATGGACAAAATATACCTATTGGATGAAGGCAAACAGATCATCAGTTTTCCTGGGTCAACTCTATTTACTCTGGAAAAAATGCTGAAACCTATTAATCGCGCGCCTCACTCTGTGATCGGCTCTTCATGCATTGGAGCATCTATTGTAGGCGGTATTGCGAATAATTCAGGCGGCGCTCTGGTCCAGAGAGGTCCTGCTTACACAGAGCTATCACTCTTTGCCCAATTGGACGAACAAGGAAATTTGGAGTTAATCAACCACCTTGGCATAGAGCTGGGGGATACACCGGAAGAGATTCTTACAAATTTAGAACAACGCAATTTTTCTGATTCCGACATCAAACCCAGTCGTTATAAAGCATCTGCAAATGACTACCCTGAGATTGTTCGCGATGTAGATGCGGATACACCTGCGCGTTATAACGCGGACACCAGTCGTCTATATGAAGCCAGCGGCTGTGCCGGCAAAGTCGGTGTCTTTGCCGTTCGATTAGATACTTTCCCTGTTGCTAAGAAAGAGCAGGTGTATTACATCGGTACTAACGATGCTAATGAACTTACGGAAATTCGCCGCCATATTCTGCAGCACTTCAATAATCTGCCGGAAGTGGCGGAATATATGCATAAAGACATCTACGACATAGCTGAAAAGTACGGCAAAGATACGTTTATGATGATCAATTACTTTGGTACCGATCCTCTGCCTCGCCTCTTTGCCATGAAAGGCAGAATCTCTGCTTATTTGAACAAAATCAGCTTTCTACCTAAAGACATCCCTGATCGGGTGATGCAGCTTGCAAGCTATTGCTGGCCGAATATTTTACCCAAACGGATGCGCGACTTCCGTGAAAAGTACGATCATTATCTCGTCCTAAAGATGAGTGATGGCGGTATTGCTGAAGCAGATAAATTCTTGAAAAAGTTTTTTGCGACAAGCAAAGAAGGGGACTTTTTTGAGTGTGATGCTGACGAAGCAAAGAAAGCGTACCTGCACCGATTTGCGGCTGCAGGTGCTGCTATCCGCTACCAAATCATCCATCAACAGGACGTAGAAGATATTCTGGCACTGGATATCGCATTACGACGTAATGACCCGGATTGGGTTGAACAATTGCCTGAAGAAATCAGTAAACATATCGTTCATTCACTCTACTACGGTCATTTTATGTGTCACGTTTTTCATCAGGACTACATCCTGAAAAAAGGCGTAGATGGTAAAGCAGTAAAACAGATGATGCTGGACCTGTTGAAGAAAAAAGGCGCTAAATACCCTGCTGAACACAATGTTGGGCACCTGTATGAAGCGGAAGAAGGGTTACAGAACTTCTATTCCAGTCTTGACCCCTCGAATACGTTTAACCCTGGCATAGGTAAAACCGTTAAAACTAAATGCGGCTGCGGCCCGCATTAATATTAAATCCGCACAATATAAGGCTGAAATTCGCTTGAAAGCCTTAAAAATTACGCAGACTGATGAAAAAACAGCTACTTTTCATCAATCGCAATGCAATAAATAACAATTAGCTTGAGGATGAAGATCATGGCTTTACCTGAAATCAAAACGATCCTATACGCTACCTCACTCGGAAAACACACACGCCCAGTTTTCCGCCAGGCCGTGAAGCTGGCCACTGCAAATAATGCAAAAATCATTATGCTTCACGTTGTTGAGCCTATGGGAGAAATGGGTCACGCCTTGATACAAAATTATGTATCTGAAGACCTTATCAAACAGATGCACGATGAGGGTATTAAGGAAATCCACAAGACCATGCACGACCGGATAGAAACCTTCTGTGCAGAAGAGATGCAAAGTTTGGAAAATAGCGTTGCCCTAGATATTGAATACAAAGTTGCAGAAGGCAACTATACAGATGCAATTTTAGATGCAGCCAACCTCATCAATGCTGATATGATCGTTATGGGCGCAGAAAACCGTTTTGGCCATCATAGCCATACCAGTCAGCAAGTAATGCGTAACGCTAAAATTCCTGTTCTTGTTGTACCTACCGGTAAAGAATACACGTAATTTCAATCAAGGCTTTGCTTTAAATAAAAGGACCCAGCAACATGGAAGCGCAAAGTCTCTTAGTTGAACGTATATTTCTGACCGTCTTCCCGCTCGTGGCAATTGTCACGGTGGGATTTCTGTATGCTCGCAAATTCAAACCAGATATGTCAGTGGCTAATCAACTGAATATCGACGTGTTTACTCCTGCTCTTATTTTCGCCGTTCTGTCAGCAGAGTCTTTCGACCTTATCCTATACCAGGACCTTGCCATAGGTGCCGCAGTCATTGTCCTTGGTTCAGGTTTATTGTTGCTCCCCATATGTAAATTACTCTCGGTTCACCCCAAAACATTTATTCCACCTATGATGTTCAGCAACAGTGGTAATTTGGGTATTCCATTGATCATTCTGGCATTTGGGGAACAAGCTTTGCCTGCAGCAGTTGTACTCTTTCTTGTCGAGAATGTGCTGCATTTCACAGTCGGCATCTACATACTTGACCACCGCACCAAATTGTATAACCTACTTAAGATGCCGATGATTGTTGCTACAATTCTTGGCCTTATCTGGAGTAGTTTTGATCTTCACCTCCCCAAAGCAGCGCACACATTTATTGAGATGCTAGGGCAAATTGCTATCCCCCTTATGCTTTTTTCATTAGGTGTCAGGATGCTAAGTGTAGATTTATCAAACTGGAAAGTAGGAACATTAGGCGCTGTTTTATGTCCTATAAGCGGCATCGCCATTGCGTTATTAGTTCAGCAGATTATGCCGCTTACTGAAACCCAGTTTGCATATCTGGTTGTGTTTGGAGCATTACCACCAGCCGTTCTTAACTACATGATAGCTGAACGCTATAAACAAGAACCTCAACAAGTAGCCTCTATTGTTCTCCTCGGGAATATCGGAAGCTTATTGTTTATTCCTGCTACGTTAGCCTTTATCCTCTAATCCAAAGATTAGAAGCTGACTTAAACGGTTTAGATATGCGCATTGGTGTAGACCTTGGCGGTACTAAAATAGAGATTATTGCACTCGATGATGCCTCTCAAGAAACTTATCGTAAACGCGTTCCAACCCCGCAAGGTAATTACCAAGCAACCCTGCAATCCATCAAGGAACTGATCCGAGATTGTGAAAAACAGCAGAAAAGAACGGCCGATAGTATAGGAATAGGGATTCCTGGATCCGTGTCGCCAGCAACTGGCTTGATCAAAAATGCGAATTCCACCTGTTTGATTGGCCATAGGCTTGGCACGGATATGCAAAGCCTACTAGGTCGTCCAGTTAGCTTCGCCAACGATGCAGATTGTTTTGCACTTTCAGAAGCCATTGATGGCAGCGGAAAGCCCTATAATTCAGTTTTTGGCGTCATCCTCGGTACTGGTGTCGGAGGAGGTATTGTCATTAACCAAAAGCGCCTTACAGGACCTAACGCAATCTGTGGAGAATGGGGACACAATCCAATGCCTTGGACGGACGAAGCAGAACGACTTGATAGAGAATGTTATTGCGGCAAAAAGAACTGCATAGAAACTTATTTATCCGGCACTGGATTCTCTAAAGCCTTCAATGCGCGTTATCACGAAACATTAAATACAGAAACTATCTGGAAAAAAGCTAAAACTGGCGATCCACGCTGTAAAGTGCACTGTGAACAGTACATCGACCTGTTAGCAAAGGCGCTTTCTTCAGTGATCAATCTTCTTGATCCAGAGGCAATTATATTGGGTGGAGGCGTTTCAAATCAGGAATCAATCTACCCTTCTGTTCAAGAGCGCCTTGGTATGTATGTTTTTTCTGATCATGTATCAACAGTGATACTCAAAGCAAAATACGGCGACTCCAGTGGTGTCAGAGGAGCCGCCTGGTTATAGCAAGCTAACTACTCTTTTTTATCCGCAACATCAGGTGTACCGAGCTCTATTAACTGCCTGTTTTTTTCCACAGTACCTGAGCCTATTCCTTTTACTTTCGTAAGCTGATCAACCGAATTAAAAGGCCCATTAGCATCTCGATAAGCAACAATAGCAGCAGCTTTTGCTGGGCCAATACCATTCAGGCTTTTAGCCAACTGCTCAGCAGAAGCAGAATTGATATCTACACCAGCAAAAGTAGAAAGAGAAATTGAACAGAGAAGGGCGAGCACAAATGCTCTTAACGAAAAGAGTTTCATAATAAAATCCTTTTTATGTAAGTTCTGACATCATCCATGTGTCAGAACTATTTATAGCCTTAGATGATTACTAAATCAATTCAGAAAGTTCAGACTGGATCTTTGCCAGCGCATCCAAAGGAGAGGCTGCTTTTGTAATCGGGCGCCCAATAACCAAATAATCGCTACCCGCCTGAATGGCATCGGACGGGGTCATAATGCGCTTCTGATCACCTACTTCCGTATCTGCCGGTCTGATTCCCGGCGTAACCAGTTGAAAATCGCTTCCTATTACGCTTCTAAGTGGTGTAACTTCCTGAGCAGAACAAACCACACCATCCAGCCCACTCTGCTCAGTGAGTGACGCCAAGCGCTTTACATGTTCTAACGGATCAATATCTAAACCAATATCCTTGAGGTCTGAACGCTCCATACTGGTAAGCACGGTGACAGCTATCAATAATGTATCAGCGCCATTGACCTGTTCCAGTTCATTTTTAGCGGCTTCCATCATACGCCGGCCACCAGAAGCATGAACATTTACCATCCACACGCCCATTTCCGCAGCTGCTCTTACCGCTTTTGCAGTTGTATTAGGAATATCATGGAATTTCAGATCGAGGAAAACGTCAAAACCAGCAGTGTGTAGGGACTCAACAATAGATGGCCCGCAGCGCGTAAATAACTCCTTACCTACCTTGACCCGACACTGCGCAGGGTCCAGTTGATTAGCTATAGCTAATGCTTGCTCTTTATTTGGGTAATCAAGCGCTACAATCACACGCTTTTTATCTGTAGACATAGATATTCCTAAATTAATTTATTCACCCTCAAGCCCCTGAATAGGCTTGGTAGTTCCCCAGTTCTTGCAAGAAGGACACTGCCAGGCAAGAGTTCTTCCTGAAAAACCGCAACTATTACACCGATAAATAGGCTTAGATATCTCCAACTGCCCAGTTAGGCCTCTAAGTACACTGAGGCTATCTTTAGCACTGTCTGAACCATATTCAATATGGAGATCGATGAGGCTATTGAAACCTTTTATCGAAGGCCTGCGCTTGAGTTCTTCCGTAATAAAACTTCCAGCCGCATATACACCCTTCTCCTGTTTTATCAGGTCAGCTAATGCAATGATGACAGACGTAGAAGCTGCGACTCCAAGATTAAGGCGTAAATAACTCTCAAATTCACCCATTGAATTGATTTTCTCACAACAGGTTTTCATATACGGAATGGTTTCGGAAACAAATAACTTATCTTTCCGGCCCACTGACTTCAGGTGTTTAACTGCTTGCTTCCAGTTTTCAGCACCCATGTCCAAATAAGCCTGCTGCAAACTTACCCTGACGTTAGCAGAGTCGAATACAGATGCCTTTTTAAGGAATTCCCCTGCCTGCTTAGTACGCTTAGAGTTGACACTCTCTTCAGCCAATTCGCAGCAATAATGAGAGAGTTCATTAGCAATATCTTTTTTGGCGTCAGGTGAAAGCATTTCAGCAGCGTCAAGAGCGCTTTGCCATTCACCCTCTTTTTCGTAGAGTTTTATAAGTAAAGTTATAGCTTTAGCTTTAACCGATTTAGAAGAGGTTTTAATAATTTCCTGCAAAAGGTTTTCAGCTCTGTCCAGCAAGCCCACAGCATAATAATCTCTGGCCAGGGCCATCTGCACTCGCATAAAGTCGTTTCTGCTAAGGTCAGGGCGAGCCAACAGATTCTGGTGTATTTTTATGGCTCTATCTACATCACCTTTACGACGAAACAGTTTTGCTAGCGCAATATGGGCAGGAATGGTGTCAGAGTTAATCTCTAGGGCTCGAATGAAGCTTTCTATTGCTTCATCCATTTTTTCGTTCAGTAAGTAGTCAAGACCTGTGAAGTACTCATTACTCAGGTTTGTTGAAATAGGCCCAGGCGCTCTTTTGCATTCTCTCTTCCCTAACCACCACCCTATCCCGACGGCAAGTGCAAGAGGAATGACAAGGAGATAGTTTTCGGCACTAAACAGCATCTTTGAGGTTTGAAACTCTCAAATGATCCAACTCTTTTTGGGCGCTGGACGCTTTGCGTTTTGCTGAACCTAAGCGGGTTTTCAAAGAGAAAACTGTAAAGACACTTAGAATAACACCCAAAAATCCGCCCGTAACAAATGCAGCTATCAGCCAGAGAGACAAGCTTGCTTCTGGCAACTGCAGAACAACAAGATCGATAACAACTTTTTCTGTGTTATGTATGCTGAATGTAATACCTACAAGCAAAACTAGCAGTACCAATACAGCTATTATCAAGGTTTTGATAAATCGCACCAAAATCACCTTTGAGTTTATTGATTGATCGAGTCGTTTACTTGCTCTCTCAGCTCTTTACCCGGTTTAAAATGAGGAACATATTTAGCATCCAAAGAAACAGATTCACCTGTTTTAGGGTTACGCCCCGTTCGCGGTGCTCGGAAATGTAGCGAAAAGCTACCAAAACCTCGAATTTCTATACGATTTCCCTCAGATAACGACTCTGTCATATGGTCAAGCATCGTTTTGACTGACAGCTCTATATCCTTAACTGACAACTGATCATGACGATCCACTAATATTTCAATCAGCTCGGATTTAGTCATATTAAACTCCCATCAACTCTGTCTAGAGATCACGATCTTGTTATTATGAATCATCTTTCTGCAACTGTGCCTTGATCAAGTCACCTATAGTAGTAGGCCCTGAGATATCGACTTCAGATTGCTGACTCATTTTATCCATTGCCTGCTTTTCTTGATTAATTTCAAGCTGTTTCACGGATAAAGAGATCACTCGGTTGCGGCGATCCAAATTGCTAATAACCGCATTCACTTCATCACCAATCTTATACAGATCAGAAAGACTTTCGATTCTTTCTCTGGATGCATCGGCAATTCTTAAGCTGGCCTCAACCCCTTCAGCCAGTGTCACACTCACAGCTTTATCGGTTACTTCTGACACAACGCCTTTCACAGCAGTGCCTTTGGAGTTTTTAGCTGCAAAATCAGAAAACGGATCCGCACTTAACTGTTTGATACCCAATGCAATTCTTTCACGTTCAGGATCAACAGAAAGCACCATTGCAGAAATTTCGTCGCCTTTAGAATAGGCTTTCACTGCAACCTCACCAGCTTCATCCCAGGACAGATCTGAAAGGTGAACCAAACCGTCAATTCCACCTTCTAAGCCGATAAAGACACCAAAATCTGTAATAGAACGAATTTTACCACCGAGCTCATCCCCTTTCTTGAATGTGCTGGCAAACTCTTCCCAAGGGTTGGGTTTACACTGCTTCATACCCAAAGAAATACGGCGCCGTTCCTGGTCAATATCCAGTAACATAACCTCGATTTCATCACCGACCTGTACAACTTTCGATGGATGAACATTCTTATTGGTCCAATCCATTTCAGAAACGTGGATCAACCCTTCAATGCCGTTCTCAATTTCAGCAAAGCAGCCATAATCCGTAAGGTTTGTCACACGGGCTTTCGCCTTGGAGCCCACAGTATAATTGGAGATAAGCTGTGTCCATGGATCATCAGTCAGCTGTTTTAAGCCAAGTGAAACCCGGCTACGTTCTTTATCAAAACGAAGCACCTGTACATCGAGTTCCTGACCTACGCTGAGTGTTTCTGAAGGATGTTTAACACGCTTCCAGGCAATGTCAGTAATATGCAGCAGCCCGTCAATTCCGCCAAGATCAATAAAGGCGCCATAGTCTGTGATATTTTTAACAATACCTTTGACCACAACGCCTTCTTTCATGTTTGCAAGAAGCTTCTCTCTTTCTTCGCTGTACGCTGCTTCAAGTACAGCTCTTCGCGAAACAACAATATTGTTTCGTTTCGCGTCGAGTTTGACCAGTTTAAGCTCTAATTCCTGAGATTCGAGATGTGAGGTATCTCTCAATGGACGAACATCAACAAGAGACCCCGGGAGAAATGCGTTGATAGTGTTTACATTAACTGTGAAACCACCACGCACTTTACCAGTGATATGACCTTTAACAATTTCGTCAGCTTCGTAAGCTTTTTCCAGTTCAGTCCAGGCTTCAGCTCGCTTAGCTTTATCCCTTGAGAGCAAGGTTGTACCAAAACCATCTTCCAGCGCTTCAAGGGCAACTTTGACCTCATCGCCCTCAGTAATGGTTAGTTCACCCTCTTCGTTCAGGAACTGACTTTTAGGAATGACACCTTCTGATTTCAGGCCTGCATTGACCACTACATAGTCACTGTCAATCGCAACCACAATACCCGTCACTATAGCGCCGGGTGCCATTTCCAATTCTTGGAGGCTTTCTTCAAACAGTTCAGCAAAGCTTTCGCTCATATCAGTTTCATCCCGCATTCATCAGCACCTGGGAAGGCTCAACGTAGACCTTTATGTCTCGCTTCATCCAATACAGCGGCAAGAACCTCGTCGATCGACATTTTGGTCGTATCGAGAATGACTGCATCCGCCGCGGGTTTCAAAGGCGCGACTGCACGGTTCATATCCCGGTCATCTCGCGCCTGTATATCCTCTAATATAGCCTGAAGACTAGCATCGAGCCCCTTGTTTATCAACTGGTTATACCGTCTGACCGCCCGCTCATCAGCACTGGCATCCAGATATACTTTCAAACCGGCTTCAGGAAAAACCACTGTTCCCATATCACGGCCATCCGCAATCAGACCAGGAAGTTCTGCAAATGCTCTCTGACGACCGAGCAACGCTTCTCGAACTTCCGGTAAAGCGGCAACGATTGATGCATCCTTCCCGACAGCCTCAGTTCTAATAACATCAGTCACTTCTTCGCCTTCAAGGATAATCTGAACGCTATCATCTTCACGCGCAACAAACTGAACATCAAGGTGAGCGGCAAGAACAACTAATGCTTCCTGATTATCCAGCTCTACACCATGATGCTTCGCTGCAAGACCCACTAAACGGTATAATGCACCGCTATCAAGTAGCCCCCAGTTCAGTTCTCTGGATAATAACTGGCATATAGTTCCTTTACCGGAACCACTCGGCCCATCAACGGTAATAACGGGCACCTGTCCGATAGACATCAGCCCTCCTCCTTTTCAACCTTGATACCGGCCATTTGAGCTAACTCTACAAACCTTGGGAAAGAGGTCGCCACATTCGCACATTCATTGATGGTTATTTCATCCGTGGCACGTAATGAAGCTACACAGAATGACATAGCAATACGGTGATCATCATGACTTTCGACAACACCTCCGCCGATCGAACCACCTTTTATGATTGCTCCATCGGGAGTTCCCTCAATATCAACACCCAGTGTTTTAAGACCATCGACCATGGACTGAATTCTGTCACTTTCTTTAACCCGTAACTCCTCAGCTCCAGAAACAACAGTGGTGCCTTCAGCGCATGCAGCTGCAACAAACAGCGCCGGAAATTCGTCGATTGCCAGTGGTACTTGATCTTCAGGAATGTGAATACCTTTGAGGGGTGTATATTTCACGCGAATATCCGCTACGGGCTCACCGCCCACTTCCCGCTCATTCTGTAATTCAAGATCCGCTCCCATGAGGCGCAGGATATTGATAATACCAATACGTGTTGGATTAATACCGACATGCTCCAGAGTCAAATCAGACCCTGGCGAAATAGCCGCTGCCACCATAAAGAAGGTAGCTGAAGAGATATCTGCAGGTACATCAATACGTGTAGCATGAAGCTGACCACCAGAAGAAACCGCTGCTGTAGCGTTTTCCTGTTTTACTGAGTAGCCAAAACCAGTGAGCATTCTTTCGGTATGGTCTCGAGTCGGTGCAGGTTCTGTGACCGATGTTTCTCCATCCGCATACAAGCCGGCAAGCAATAGACAGGATTTAACCTGTGCACTGGCCATCGGCATATCGTAATGCATGCCCTTAAGCGCCTGACCACCTTTAATCTTTAAAGGGGGGCGACCATTTTCAGCGGTTTCAATTTCAGCCCCCATAAGGCGCAGAGGGTCAGCAACACGCCCCATTGGACGCTTTGTCAAAGACGCATCACCGGTAAGTTCAGTATCAAATGATTGCGCTGCCAGCAAACCCGACAGCAACCTCATAGAGGTTCCGGAATTACCAACATACAGAGGCCCTGGAGGCTCTTGCAAACCATTCAGGCCAACGCCATAAATAGTGACTTCTCCATCATTAGGGCCTTCAATGACGACGCCCATATCACGGAACGCCTGAAGTGTCGCCAGACTGTCTTCACCTTCTAAAAATCCGGTGACCTCAGTAACGCCATCAGCCAGAGAACCCAGCATAATAGAACGATGAGAAATTGATTTATCGCCTGGAACACGGATTCTACCTTTCACGCTACCACCAGGCTGGGTACGGAAGGTTACATTTTGTTCACTCATACCTTGAGAATATGCTGTACCTGAAAGAATTCTTGAAAAATGCTCCCGTGCTGCACGCGCACGGGTAAAAGTGCCTAGCAATGATTCACTATCACCATTGTCAATTGCAGCTCGTAACTTACTTACCCCATGTGTAAAACAATCCAGCTGCGCTAGAATCGCGCCTTTATTTGCCAGACAGATATCGTGCCACATGGTTGGATCGCTTCCTGCTATGCGCGTAAAGTCTCTAAACCCGCCAGCAGCATAACGAAATATATCGGTATTATTGTCCTGCTCCTGCGCCAGCGTATCTACAAGCGAAAACGCCAGCAAATGAGGCAGATGGCTGGTTGCAGCAAGCACCTCATCATGTTTTTCCACGTCCATCTTAAGGACTTCCGCCCCAGTGGACTGCCACATGTGCGTGAATACATTAACAGCCTCAGATGAAGATTCTGCTAAAGGTGTCAAAATCACCTTATGCTTTTCAAATAAGCTTTCATCTGCTGCATCCACACCGCTTTTCTCAGATCCGGCTATTGGATGCCCCGGCACAAAACCCACGGGCAACGTTGAGAATACTCTCTTTGCTGCATCAACTACATTGGCTTTTGTACTACCTACATCGGTAATAAGCGTTTCTTCGGAAATGAACGGCGCTATATCCACCAGAACCTTTTCCATCGCTTTCACAGGAACAGCAAGAACAATTAAATCTGCCTCTTCTACCGCTTCTGCCAGACTTTCGGCAGCAATATCAACCACGCCGATTTGGAGACCTTTTTGAGTTTCTTCGGGGTCCCTGTCATAACCAATGACCTGCCCAAACTTACGATTTATCTTCAGCGCTTTGGCAAGCGAGCCTCCAATTAAACCTAAGCCGATAATCAGCGTTTTATTAATTTTATTATTCAAAGTTATTTATCACCTTCTGCAAAACTGAGAGGCATCTCTCATTTTCGGACCGGGTGCCTATGCTGATTCGTAAATGATGCGGCATACCATAGTTTGCTACAGGCCGAACAATCACCCCTTGTTCTAGCATCGCCTGATAAACCGGAATCGCATCACGTTTAAAATCTACTGTTATAAAATTCCCTACTGAAGGAATCGTGCTTAAACCCAAACCGTGCAGATCATTCTCCAGAAAAAGCCTGCCTGCATTATTCGTTTGTATTGTTTTAGCAATATGCTCATCATCACCCAGCGCATTTTCAGCTGCAATCAGAGCCAGACTATTTACATTAAAAGGCTGGCGCACGCGGCTAAGCACATTTGCAACCTGAATGTCCGATACACTATAACCCACTCTTAAACCGGCCAAGCCATAAGCTTTTGAAAAGGTACGGGTAACAATTAAATTTGGATATTTCTCAAGAAAATCCAGACCATCAGGTAACTCACCCTTGCACGTGTACTCAATATAAGCCTCATCCAAAACAACCAAAGTATCGCTTGGCACCTGGGCTAAAAAAGCAGTCAACTGCTCTTGCGCAACCCAGGTTCCGGTCGGGTTGTTGGGATTTGCAATAAACACTATACGTGTTCGCGACGTTATAGCGGCTAACATCGTTTCTAAATCATGCCCCCATTCCCTAGAGGGTGTCACTACGGCTTTAGCACCACAGGCTTGAGTAACAATGGAATACACAACAAACGCATATTCCGAGAAAACAACCTCATCTCCTGGCCTTAGATATGCACGAGCAACAAGATCCAATACATCGTTGGAGCCATTCCCAAGAGTTATCTGATCTGGTGAAAAACCGAACTTATCAGACAAAGCCTCCTTTAAGCGATATCCACCACTATCCGGATAAAAAGAGATTTTATTCAAATGCTCTTTAATTGCCGTTATCGCTTTCGGAGATGGACCTAAAGGATTTTCATTACTCGCCAGCTTAACAACATTTTTTAGACCCAACTCCCTTTCCAGCTCTTCTGGAGGTTTACCTGGCTGATAAGGATGAAGATCCTGAACACCAGGTGCTGCAAGGGAGATAAAGTCACAGCTCATAAGCCAAACCTCAGAGCACTGCTCGAGGGTAAGATCCCAGGATTTTCAATTCAATACTGGACTGAATTAGCTCAGATAAGGCTTTCTGAACAAGCTCGCTTTCACTATGGCCTTCAAAATCTATATAAAACAAAGAGTTCTTCGAGGAGGAACGCGTCTCTACTCGCGTGAGACTTAACTGGTAACGATGAAAAGGCTCGAGCAACTGATATAAAGCACCCGGTGTATCAGGAACAGAAATCAATATGGACGTTTTATCATCTCCACTCGACCCAACATCCTGATCGCCAATAATCAAAAAACGAGTAGCGTTGTCCGCCTGATCTTCGATATTTTTTATTGCCGGGTCTAATTCATACAAGTCTGCTGCCATATCGCCAGCAATAGCGGCTGATCCCGCGCCTTCTCC
Organism: Neptuniibacter sp.; assembly: GCA_050633685.1. GTDB lineage: Bacteria > Pseudomonadota > Gammaproteobacteria > Pseudomonadales > Balneatricaceae > Neptuniibacter. The sequence goes on from JBOEHA010000007.1 coordinate 34,315, forward strand.
TGCAGCAATACGTGCAGCTTCAGCATTGGAACTTACAGCTATTTTCTCAACATGTGGATAACGTGCATCCAGCCAGTCCCGGCTCTGGGCTAATGACTGTTGATGAGAATATATGCGTTTGATGGCATCCAGATCATCACCTTTATTCACCAGCAGGTGCAGATGCACCGGAACTTCTACTTCTCCACATATCTTCAGATCAAACTGTTTAAACAGATCCAGCGTATGACTGATCACACCTTCCGTTGAATTTTCAATCGGTACAACACCATAATGAGCAGCACCGGATTGCACCTCCCGAAAAACATCCCGAAGAGACTGCATAGGAAGGTTACGCGCAGAATGACCAAAGTGTTTTTGTGCAGCTTGCTGGGTAAATGTTCCCTCAGGCCCCAGAAAAGCCACTCGCATCGGTTCTTCCAATGCAAGGCAAACCGACATAATTTCGCGAAACAAACGAGCCACTTCTTTATCAGCCAGCGGCCCTTCGTTACGCTCCATTACGGCACGTAATACTTGGGCTTCCCGCTCAGGACGATAGAACACAGCACTTTGATCACCCTGATATTTTTGCTTAACTTCAGCAACACTCTGGGCACATTTAGCTCGTTTATTCAGTAATTCGTGCATCTGTCGATCAATAGAATCAATCTGATCTCTTAATACACGTAACTCTTTTTCCTGTTCGCTCATAGTCGTTTACTTATCTTACGGACTGTAATTACGCATTATGCTTTTCAAACTGCTGCATAAATTCGATCAAGGCATCTACGGCCCTTTCCGGTACAGCATTATAGATACTTGCTCTCATTCCACCTACGGAACGATGCCCTTTCAGGTTTAGCAAGCCTGCTTCTTCAGCCTGCTCCAGGAAAAGTTTATCCAAAGCATCATCAGCGAGAGTAAAGGGCACATTCATCCAGGAACGATTCGCTTTAGCCATTGGGTTGGCGTAAAAGTCGCTCTCATCAATGGCAGAATACAACTTTTCTGCTTTGCGCTGATTTACTTTGGCAATTGCTTCCACACCACCCTGAGCTTTAAGCCACTGAAAAACCAACCCTGCCAAATACCAGCCATAGGTGGGTGGTGTGTTACTCATAGAATCAGCGTCCGCATGAATTTTGTAATCAAACATGCTTGGAGCTCCGGGAATCACGTCACCCAACAAATCTTCGCGAACAATTACAACTGTCAAACCCGCAGGCCCAATATTTTTCTGAGCACCAGCATAGATCAAACCAAACTGGTCTACATTCAGCGGACGAGACAAGATTGTTGAAGACAGGTCAGCCACCAGAGGCACATCACCTGATTGTGGAATGTAATCGTACTCAAGGCCACCAATCGTTTCGTTTGGTGTATAGTGCAGATACGCTGCATCTGGATTCAGAACCAGCTCATTCTGCCCAGGAACGGAGGTAAACCCATTGTCTTCACTGCTTCCCGCCAATTGCACATTACAAAAACGAGCAGCTTCTTTAATCGCTTTTTTGGACCAGATACCTGTATTGATATAATCAGCGGTATCTTTACCTCGCAACAGATTCATTGGAATCATAGAGAACTGCGAAGTAGCCCCGCCTTGCAGGAATAACACTTTGTGGTTATTTCCAATTCCCATGAGATCACGAAGATCCTGCTCGGCTGTTTCAGCCACAGATACGAACTCTTTACTGCGGTGGCTCATTTCCATAATGGAAAGGCCTTTTCCGTGCCAGTCTAAAAGTTCTTCTTGCGCTTGCAGCAACACCTCATCCGGCAGCCCAGCGGGGCCTGCACTGAAATTGTACTTACGTGTCATTTGCTTTATTCACTCTAACTTACAAAGCAATTATAAAAAACGCGGCCCCGAAGAGCCGCACTATATAGGTAGGATTACTCTTCTACAGAGGGCTGATCCTCAGTCTCGACTGTCGAATCAACAGATTCAGCGTCAACCTCTTCCTCATCAGGCTCTTCAATTCTGGCAACACTGACGAGCGCCTCCTCATCATTTACGCGAATCAAAGTCACACCCTGGGTATTACGGCTTAATTCAGAGATATCATCACAACCGGTACGTACCAATGTGCCGCGATCACTGATCAACATCACATCATCACCAGAGAACACTTGAACGGCTCCAGCTAACGAACCATTACGATCCGAACATTGCTGAGCGATAACGCCTTGACCACCACGACCTTTAACAGGGAAGTCTTCAACAGCAGTTTTCTTACCATAGCCATTTTCAGAAGCCGTTAGAATCTTGCCGCCTTCTTTAGGAATTATCAGTGAGATTACCTTGACGCCATCATCCATCTTAACGCCCCGCACACCACGCGCAGTACGTCCCATCGGGCGTACATCATTTTCATTGAAGCGCATAGATTTACCGGCACTCGTCATCAACATGACATCATCACTACCATCAGTAATAGAGGCACCGATCAGATGATCATCGTCCAACAGATCCAATGCGATCAATCCGCTTGAGCGTGGACGAGAGAAATTAGTAAGAGAAGTTTTCTTAACCGTACCAGAAGCGGTAGCCATGAAGATAAACTTATCTTCCTCATACTCACCTACCGGCAGAATTGTACTTACACGCTCGCCTTCATCTAAAGGTAAGATATTGACGATTGGTCGACCACGAGCAATACGGCTGGCCACCGGAATTTCAAATACACGCAACCAATACACCTTGCCGCGATCAGTAAAGCAAAGTATCGTATCGTGAGTATTTGCAATCAGTAGGTGTTCGATGAAGTCTTCATCTTTAATCGCTGCCGCAGACTTACCTTTACCACCACGACGCTGGGACTGGTAATCTGTCAGAGGCTGAGTCTTCGCATAACCACCATGAGATATAGTTACCACCATATCTTCTTCTGTAATCAGATCTGCAACTGTCAGGTCTTTACGTGAAGCAGTGATCTCAGTGCGGCGCTCATCACCATACTCCTCCAAGATCGCATCAAGTTCTTCACGGATAACTTCCATCAAACGTTCATGAGAACCCAGAATCTTCAATAGCTCAGCTATTTTTTCCAGAAGCTCTTTGTATTCAGCAATGAGTTTCTCATGCTCTAAACCGGTCAGACGATGCAGACGCAGCTCAAGAATTGCCTGAGCCTGAGCTGGCGACAGATTATATTTACCATCACGCAGACCATACTGTTCTTCCAGTTCTTCCGGACGGCAGGCATCTTCACCTGCGCGTTCCAGCATCTGGATAACATCACCTGGAGCCCAGGAAGCCGCAATAAGTTTCTCTTTTGCTTCTGCAGGTGTTGGCGACTTCTTGATCAGTTCAATCACCGGATCAATATTCGCCAGCGCTACCGCCAGACCTTCAAGAATATGACCACGTTCACGCGCTTTACGCAGCAAGTAAACCGTACGACGTGTTACCACTTCTCGGCGGTGACGGATAAAGCATTCAAGCGCAGTTTTCAGATCAAGGATACGTGGCTGACCATCAACCAACGCCACCATATTGATACCAAAAACAGACTCCATCTGTGTCTGCGCGAACAAGTTATTGATAACCACATCTGGCACTTCACCACGACGTAGTTCAATAACAATCCGCATACCGTCTTTATCAGACTCATCGCGCAGTTCAGTGATACCTTCAATCTTTTTATCTTTTACCAGTTCCGCGATCTTCTCGATCAGACGCGCTTTATTTAACTGGTAAGGAATCTCAGTGATGATCAGTGACGGTTTGCCGTTCTTCTGATCTTCTTCCACATGGTATTTAGCACGGACATAAATACGCCCACGCCCGGTTCTGTATGCCTGCAAAATTCCCGCGCGGCCGTTAATGATCCCCCCTGTCGGGAAATCTGGCCCAGGAATAAACTCCATCAGCTCATCAACACTGAGGTTTTCATTCTCAATCAGCGCAATACAACCACGTACAACTTCAGAAATATTATGCGGAGGAATGTTGGTTGCCATACCCACGGCGATACCAGAGGAACCGTTTACCAACAGATTAGGTACGCGTGTCGGCAAAACTTCCGGAATCTTTTCGGTGCCATCGTAGTTATCTACGAAATCAACGGTCTCTTTTTCCAGATCAGCTAAAAGCTCATGGGAAATTTTATCCATGCGAATCTCGGTGTATCGCATGGCCGCTGCCGAATCGCCATCAATAGAACCGAAGTTACCTTGCCCATCCACAAGGGTATAACGCATGGAAAAGTCCTGCGCCATACGTACGATAGTGTCGTATACCGCACTATCACCATGAGGGTGGTATTTACCGATAACATCGCCTACAACACGGGCAGACTTTTTATATGCTTTATTCCAGTCGTTACCCAGCTCGTTCATAGCGAACAAAACGCGTCTGTGTACTGGTTTCAGGCCGTCTCGCGCATCTGGCAAGGCTCGACCGACGATTACGCTCATTGCGTAATCAAGGTATGACTGCTTCAGTTCATCTTCGATGTTTACTGGCAGAATTTCTCTGGCTAGATCACCCATTCCCTATCCTTGATTCGCTCTAGAAACGGAAGGTTTCCGCGGATATTTTTAACCGCCGGAGTATATCACATTTCCTTTAACAGAATCCTGAAAAAATAAGGGCTTATGGATTTAATTTCTGCATTTTTTTTTGCACTGTTTTTGAACCCTCTACGGATGCTAGAATGCAGCTAAATTTCAGATAGTAAGAACACCATGTCACAGCCCGAAAGCAATACCCAAATGAACGTTGATCCTGAAGAAATCGCTAAGTTTGAAGAGCTTGCCAGCAAATGGTGGGACAAAAACAGTGAATTTAAACCCTTGCACGATATCAATCCACTTCGGGTAGGTTTCATTGATCGCATCGCCCTTCTGGCAGAAAAGAAAGTACTGGATGTTGGCTGCGGTGGTGGAATCTTAGCAGAGTCCATGGCCCAGCGTGGCGCTGAAGTAACCGGTATAGACATGGGGGCAGCGCCATTAAAAGTTGCTAAGCTACACGGCCTGGAAAGCGGCGTGAATGTTACTTACAAACAGATCACAGTAGAGGAATTGGCAGAAGAACTACCAGAGTCATTCGATGTCGTCACCTGCATGGAAATGCTGGAACATGTGCCTGATCCATCATCCATTGTTCAGGCATGCGCCAAACTCTGCAAACCCGGCGGCAAAGTTTTCTTCTCCACCCTAAACAGAAACCCAAAGAGCTATCTATTTGCAATTCTCGGCGCCGAAAAAGTACTGAAACTGGTTCCAGATGGTACTCATGATTTTAAAAAGTTCATCCGCCCTTCTGAACTTGGCACATGGATTAGAAATAGCGGCCTCACAAACACCGACATCTGCGGAATGACTTACAATCCGCTATCCAAAACCTACAGCCTTTCCGCGACAGATGTTGACGTAAACTACCTGATGGCCACTGAGAAACCCGCCTAAATTTATGGAAAACAAGCCAGAATCCGTATTATTTGATCTGGACGGTACTCTAATTGATACCGCGCCCGATTTTCACTGGGTGATCAATCAGCTCCTGCAGGAAGAACACCGCGATATCGTCAGTTATGATTTTCTTCGCAAATACGTATCCAACGGTGCCCGCGCAATGGTTGAAGCCTCTTTTGGCTATTCAGAGGGCGAAACCGAATTTAAACGTCTACATCAGCGCATGCTTGAGATCTACCTCTCGCATCTTGACGTAGACAGCAAACTTTTCCCTGGCCTGGACAACTGCTTGATCTGGCTTGAAAAGCACAACATTGCCTGGGGAGTCGTTACTAACAAACCGGAGTTATATACCATCCCGGTCATGCAAGGACTCAATCTCTTTGAAAGAGCTGACAGCATAATCTGTCCAGACCACGTTACAGAACGTAAACCCCACCCTGAATCACTGCACCTGGCCTGTAAACAGATAGGTTGCAGCGCCGAAAACAGCGTTTACGTCGGTGATCATATCCGCGATATTGAAGCAGGAAGGCGCGCCGGAATGACCACAGTAGCCGCAACTTATGGCTACCTTGGTGAGAATGAAGACCCATCAACCTGGCTGGCAGATCATTACATCTCAAGTGCAACAGAGCTCCAGCCCCTGCTACAATCTCTATATAATATTTAAAGCCTCACCCAGGAAAGAATAACTATGTTTGAATATCAAGCACCTGAAGACCTTCTGAAAGATCGCATCATACTGGTAACAGGTGCAGGGGATGGCATTGGCCGCGTGGCAGCCAAAACCTATGCAGCCCATGGTGCCACGGTAATTCTTCTGGGAAGGACACTGGAAAAACTTGAACATGTATACGATGAAATTGAAGCTGCCGGGCACCCTCAACCCGCTCTAGTTCCACTTAATCTGGAGAGCGCCCAGGAACACGATTTCATTGAGCTGACCAACACATTAGAGCAGGAATTCGGCAAACTAGATGGCATTCTTCATAACGCCGGACTGTTGGGAGTCAGAACCCCGATTGAATCATACGACCCCGTGATCTGGCAGCAGGTTATGCAGGTCAATGTTAATGCACCATTTATGCTAACCCAAATCCTGATGCCACTGCTCGAACGCTCTGATAACGCCTCAATTATCTTCACCAGTTCAGGCGTTGGCAGAAAAAGCAAAGCATACTGGGGAGCCTATGCGGTATCCAAATTCGCAACTGAAGGCATGATGCAAACACTGGCCGATGAAGTGAGCAACATCAGCAGCATCCGCTCAAACTGCATTAATCCTGGAGCCACCAGAACACAGATGAGAGCAGACGCCTACCCAGCAGAAAATCCAGGCACCGTTACAACACCAGAAGATATCATGCCACTCTACCTTTACCTTATGGGCAAGGACAGTATCGAGGTGAACGGACAATCACTAGACGCCCAATAAGGCACCATCAAAAAAGCAGCTGTATCAGCTGCTTTTTTCTTTTCCCTAATTACCTTCCTGACGTCTGGCTCTCTGCTTTTTATACCGACGCTCAAGCGTTTCCTTTTCGGCTATGCTCATCTTTGGCGCGGATTTCGGTTTTAACTCCAGCATCTTTGACAAGGAATTAACTTCTTTAACCGGCATCTCTTTCCACATCCCAGACTTAACTTCACTCGGTAGAAATATTGGCCCAAAGCGCACACGCTTCAAACGGTTCACTTGCACTTCCTGAGATTCCCATAAGCGGCGAACTTCTCGGTTTCTGCCTTCCATAACGACACAGTGGAACCACTTATTTGCACCTTCACCATCAAAGAACTGAACATCAGTGAAGCGAGCCATCCCATCTTCCAGAAGCACACCTTTTTTCAATCTTTCCAGCATGCCATCATCGACATTACCCAGAACTCGCACTGCGTACTCACGATCAATTTGCGCAGATGGATGCATAAGGGCATTTGCAAGCTCACCGTCAGTGGTGAACAGGAGCAAACCTGACGTATTAATGTCCAAACGGCCGATTGCAATCCAACGCCCTTCCTTCAATGGCGGCAGATGCCTAAACACGGTAGGTCGACCTTCTGGATCATGCCTAGTGCAAATCTCACCCACTGGCTTGTTATAAACAAGCACTCTTCTTTGTGCCTGGCGATCAAAAATCAGGTTAACATCTTCGCCATCAACCTTAACCGTATCAGATTCTGAAATCCGATCCCCGAGAGTAGCCACTTGCCCATTAACAGCAACTCTACCCGCAGAAATCCAACGCTCCATCTCACGACGTGAGCCTACACCGGAGCGCGCCAAAACTTTATGTAACTTTTCATCAGACATTGGACGCACCTAAATAGAACTAATATTAAAAAATAAAAAAGCCCTTCCAGATTAATGAAAGGGCCCTATCAAAACGTACTGCTTATTTTAAATCAGGCAGTCGTCTTTAGTAAATCCTTTATCGAAATAAGCCTGAAAAGCCAAAGGCGTTCTGCCTCGACCAGACCATTCATGAACATTACCCTCATCATCCTCGATCCGATATTTTGGACCCACTTTCTTTTTTACGCCGGAGGAAGCTTCACCCACCAAACTGACAAGGTCGTTAATATCTACACCTGCCTCTAACATGGAATTGCGAATTGCCTCAATTTTTTCTTGTTTAGCCTTATCCGCAGCCGCAACAGCCTCTTCTTCAGCACGCTTATCTTCAACAATCACATTTAAATCAGAAATAACTTTTTCCAACTCAGAAACACTTAACTGCTGACATTGTTTTCGCAGAGAATTTTTTCGGGTAAGAACTTTTAAAAAATCAGACATCACCATCCACCTTATTATAAAAAGAGCACAACAATTATCTATATAGACAATTTTCTTTCAATAATAAATTAAAATATAAAAAATATATTTTAAAAGTCAGAAACATCACCCGCCCCTTGCCGGATAACTTCAGGAACTTCGTCCACTAAATTAATAACACTGGTTGCTTCCATACCGCAATAACCGCCATCAATAACCAGATCAACATGATGCTGCAATACTTCCCGGATATCATAAGGGTCCATTAACGGCATTTCATCACCTGGCATAATCAGAGATGTACTCATTATTGGCTCACCTAAACTTTCAGTAAGAGCCAATGCAATTTCATTTTCAGGAATTCTTATTCCAATTGTTCTTCTTTTGGGGTGAAGCAATCTTCGGGGAACTTCAGAAGTAGCCTTTAAAATAAACGTATACGCACCAGGAGTATGCGCTTTTAATAAACGATACGCACTATTATCAACCTTTGCATAGGTGCTAATTTCACTGAGATCACGACAAACAAGAGTAAAGTTATGTTTATCATCCAGCTGTCTGATTCTTTTAATTTTCTCCAGCGCAGACTTATCACCTAAATGACAACCCAAGGCATAAGCACAATCAGTAGGGTAAACAACAACACCACCTTTGTTGATTATATCGACGGCCTGATTAATTAAACGCTTTTGTGGATTATCCGGGTGAATTTGAAAAAACTGACTCACTTAACACATACCTAATTATTTAATTATCATTTCGGATCAGGAATCCTGAAACACAACCAATATTAACTTAAAAGCTTATGCAATATATGGTTATCTGTCTCCTTTAATGCAGGAAATTTCCCTAAATCATTCCAACCATGATTAGGCGAGTGAAAATCACTACCTGCTGAAACAAAAAGCTGATTTGTTTTAGCTATTCGGTTCAGGTGCATGTGCTGATCAGGCGTAACCCCAGGATATGAAACCTCAATTCCAGCCCCACCGACTTCTTTGAATGCATGTATCACCTCTCTGATTTTAGTAAAGGTCATCTTATATTTTGTAGGATGCGCTAAGACAGATAAACCAGATGCCTGAGAAATTGTAGAAACCGTTTCACTTAATTCGGGCCATTCAATTTTGACGTCACCTTTTTTACCCGCCCCAAGATATTTTTTAAATGCCTGCTGCTGAGTAGATACTATGCCCTTTTCTTGCATAACCCTCGCAAAATGTGGACGACCAATACTCCCACCGTCAGCTGCTTTTGCCGCAGCCTCAAATAAATCCGGCAATCCCATTTTGATTAATCGCTCAGCAATTTTTTCAGCCCTTTGAGTACGCAGCGACTCAAGACGACATAAATAGTTACGCAGTTCTACAGACTCACCATTAATACCCAAGCCTAAAATATGCAGAATCCTGGAATTCCACTGACAGGTAAATTCAGCCCCAAGGATTAATTTAACACCGCATTGCTGAGCGGAACACAGTGCCTGAGCCCCAGCAATCGTGTCGTGGTCCGTCAGAGCCAGCACATTAATATTCTTATCCTGCGCAAGCTGTAAAATTTCTACAGGCGACAGCACACCATCAGAAGCGGTAGAATGGCAGTGCAGGTCGTATCGTGGTAAATCCATAAGGTTTGCAGTGTTTATCAAAGGGCCTATCAGCCTTATACTTAATTAAATTTAATCTATTGTATTCATTATGAAGCTGTTACTCGACTTTTTACCGATTGTTATTTTTTTCATCGTCTACAAGACCACAAACGACATAATTCTGGCAACTGCCATCCTGATCCCAGCCACGCTGCTGCAAATGCTTTATACGTGGATTAAAACCCATAAAATTGAAAAGATGCAGCTGGTAACTCTGGCATTGGTAATTGTTCTGGGCGGAGCAACCGTCCTGTTTCAGGACAAAACCTTCATTCAGTGGAAACCTACTGTCGTAAACTGGCTGTTTGGCTTAGCGTTTCTTGGCAGCCAATTTATCGGCGAAAAAACCATTGTAGAAAGAATAATGGGGAGTAATATTTCCCTGCCTGACAATGCTTGGAAACACCTGAACGCTGCCTGGGTTGTCTTTTTTATGCTGATGGGCGTGATCAACCTATTTGTAGCCTACTCATTCAGCGAAGAAACCTGGGTCAACTTCAAATTATTCGGCATGCTTGGGCTGACACTATTATTTATTCTCGCTCAAGGCCTTTATCTATCAAAACACATTCAGCAAACTGAGAATACTGATCAAAACGAGGAAGTGTAATGTATTACGCTATTATTTCTGAAGATATTGAAAACAGCCTTGAAAAACGCCTGGCAGCCAGACCCGATCATCTGGCCAGACTTCAGAAATTAAATGATGAAGGCAGACTTCTGATTGCTGGCCCTCATCCGGCAATAGACAATGAAAACCCTGGAGACGCTGGTTTTACCGGAAGTTTAGTGGTTGCAGAGTTCAACTCCTTGGAAGATGCGGAACACTGGGCTCATCAGGATCCTTACATTTTTGCCGGCGTATACAAAAAGGTCACAATCAAACCTTATAAGAAAGTTTTGCCGTAGATCATAAGAAAAATCGCATATAAGACTAAAATCTTAATATAAACAGCTCGTTATTTTGTCATATTTACCTAAGGTTAAGCTTAGGGTAGTTGTAATAAACAAATAATGACTTATTATTTCTAACCATATAACCCCAATTATTTTAAGGACAGCAATCATGAAAAAACTAGCTATCGCTTCTGGGCTTGTAATAGCAATGGGACTGGCTACAGGCGTTCAGGCGCACCCTGAAAATGCTGGTTACTGGGACGAAACTCCTAACAGCACGATCTGGAAAACTGGTAGCGGCGGTTGCTGGCGCCACGGTTCCTGGAAAGAAGAAAACATTGTAAAAGGCTGTGACGGCTATAAAGAGCCAATGGCTGAAGCTCCAGCACCGGCCCCAGCTCCAGCACCGGCTCCAGCACCAACATCTGTAGTTGAAAAGCACATTGTGTACTTCGATTTCGACAGTTCTGATGCTGGCGATGTGAGCGATATTTCAAGCTACATCAACTCTTTAATGACTGTAACAAGTGTAAAACTAGTAGGTCATGCTGACCGTATCGGTTCAAATGCATACAACGATGCCCTGTCTCAGAAACGTGTTGAAGCAGTTTCTTCTGCACTGCAATCTGGCGGCGTTTCCGGCTCTGCGATCAGCACTGGTTACATGGGCGAAGGCTCACCTGCTAAATCTTGCGAAGGTCTTCGTGGTGCCACTCTGATTGACTGCCTACGCGCTAACCGTCGCGTTGAAGTTGAGATTTCAGGCACAAAATAAAGTGCTAAACTGCTAAATACAACGAGGGCGATTAGGTTACCCTCGTTGTGTTTGGCCCATTTGTTCAAGGCTACAATAATAACAACCTGACTCAAGGTGAGATCATGCACAAGCCTGCTCTTATAATTGCTTTACTAACAGCAATAACTTCCTCAAGTTCAATTTTTGCTCATCCTGAATGCCCGAAATTGGATTTCTGGGGCAAGACTCCTGATGGTTGTGAGCCTCACCAACATGAAGAAGTTACACTGGTAGGTGCGGAAGAAAAACATATTGTTTATTTTGCTTTTGACAGTGCCGAAGTGGATGACATTCAAGATATCGTTAACTATGTTGACGGTTTAAAACAACTGGATTCCGTAACTCTGGTAGGACATGCTGACCGACTAGGGTCTGACGAATATAACGACCTATTATCCAAACGCCGAGTTGATGCCGTTGAAAGTAAATTAATTAACAACGGTGTTGATGCCTCAAAAATCACCACTGATTATAAAGGCGAACGGGTACCCGCCCAAGCTTGTGAAAGCAGTAGTGGCATTGAACTGATCGACTGTTTATTTGCTAACCGTCGCGTAGAAATTGAGATTGTCGGCGAAAAAGTCCTGGAAAATTCACCGAACAAATAAAAACCCTCAAGCTTTACCTTCATAGGCTGACTTAAAATGAGAAACTTTTTTCCCCTCAGGGTTATAGCCTACCTAATCTTAGGTTCCGCTCTCAGCGTTAACGCTTACGCCGAGAATTACGAACCTCAAAAAGTTCTCTACCATATTAATTATGATGACCCTAAACGGATCTCAGCCACATTTACTAATATGAACAACCATATTAATGAAGTCGGTGAAGACAATCTTGAGATCAAAGCGGTGGTTCACGGGCCTGCAATTAAATACTTCATGGAAGCACTTGATGACGATGCCAAGCAAACCACTATCGATTCATTGAGACTCAACGATGTGCAGTTTGTAATTTGTGGTAACAGCCTTGACGGATTTAAAGTCACCCGTGATGACCTTTATGAAGTGGAAGCAGAAGACGTAGTAAAAGCAGGATTACCAGAAATTGTTCGCCTGCAACAACAAGGATATATCTACGTTCGTCCCTGAGGAATTCTCCATAAAAAAAGGTGGCTAATGCCACCTTTTTTATTTCTACCTTCTAGCTAATTCTAGCCAACCCAGACCCTGGCATTGCGGAACATTCTCATCCATGCTCCATCTTCCGCCCACTCATCCGGTGCCCAGCTATTGGTTACCGAGCGGAATACTCGTTCAGGATGAGGCATCATAATAGTTACGCGACCATCTGTCGTTGTAACCCCAGTAATCCCTTGCGGCGAGCCATTCGGGTTCGCTGGATACACCTCAGTTTGCTGACCAAAGTTATCAACATAACTCAACGCTACTGTGCCGGACGATGACAGACCTACAAGGTGCGCATCATCTTTAAACTCAGCACGGCCTTCACCATGTGCAACAGCTATCGGCATACGAGAACCAGCCATCCCTTGCAGGAAGATTGAGTTAGACTCCTGAACCTCTACCATAGCAACTCGTGCTTCAAACTGCTCTGATACGTTACGCACAAAGTGCGGCCACAAATCAGAACCCGGAATCAACTCATGTAAGTTAGACAACATCTGACAACCGTTACAGATACCTAACGCAAAAGTATCTTCACGATTAAAGAATGACTGGAATTGATCACGAGCACGAGAGTTGAACAGAATCGATTTAGCCCAACCTTCACCAGCACCCAGTACGTCACCGTATGAGAAGCCGCCACAAGCAACCAGACCTTTAAATTGATCCAACTCTACCCGACCGGCCAGAATATCACTCATATGAACATCAACCGCAGCAAATCCAGCACGATCAAAAGCAGCAGCCATCTCTATCTGACCGTTAACCCCCTGCTCTCGTACGATGGCCATTTGCGGGCGAATACCCGTCTGAATAAATGGTGCGGTTACATCTTCATTGATATCAAACGTCAACTCAGCATTAAGGCCCGGATCATCTTTATCAAGAATACGATCAAATTCCTGCTTCGCACATTCTGAATTATCACGCAGAGACTGAATCTGATAAGACGTTTCTGCCCACCAGCGCTGCAGCTGTACTCGAGATTCCGAATAAACTTCCTCTTCATCAAAGTGGAAGCGAATCTCATCATCCAGATTAGTAGAACCGACAACCTGCGCAAGATCAGCCAATCCTGCAGCATTAAGCTCATTCAGAACGGTTTCCAGATCATCACGTTTCACCTGAATAACCGCACCTAACTCTTCCGAGAAAAGAGCAGCTGCTAGCTCAGAACTTTCTCCTGCCAGCATATCCAGATTGATATCAACACCTGTTTTACCTGCAAACGCCATCTCAGCAATCGTAGTAAATAAGCCACCATCGGAGCGATCATGGTAAGCAAGTAGCAGACCTTGCTCATTCAACTCCTGAATCGCAGCAAAGAAAGCCGCAAGTTGCTCAGGCTGTTCAATATCAGGTACTGACTGACCGACTTCGTTATATACCTGCGCCAGCGCAGACAAACCGATGCGATTCTGACCATTACCCAGGTCCAACAAAATCAGATCTGTATCACCTTTATCTGTGCGTAGCTGAGGAGTCAGAGTTTTACGGGTATCAGTAACCGGAGCAAAGCCAGAAATAACCAAAGACATAGGAGCCGTAACCGACTTATCTTCACCATCATCATTCCAAACGGTACGCATAGACATTGAGTCTTTACCTACCGGAATGGTAATTCCTAACTCAGGGCAAAGCTCCATACCAACAGCTTTAACCGTGTCATAGAGTTTTTCATCTTCACCTGGGTGACCCGCTGCACACATCCAGTTTGCAGATAACTTAATATCCTTAAGCTCCGCAATACGCGCAGAAGCCATGTTGGTAACTGTTTCACCAATCGCCATACGACCCGAAGCAGGAGAGTCAACCAATGCTAGAGGTGTACGCTCACCCATCGCCATTGCTTCACCCGCATAAGTGTCATAAGAAGCGGTAGTAACCGCACAATCCGCCACTGGGATTTGCCAAGGTCCAACCATTTGATCACGTGCCACCTGGCCCGTGATAGACCGGTCACCAATGGTGATAAGGAAAGATTTAGAGGCGACAGAAGGTAGCTTCAGAACCCGCTCCGCGGCTTCTTTCAAATCAACCCTGGTAGTATCAAAGTCCTGGACCTCATATGTCTTACGTTCAACAGAACGGTGCATTTTTGGCGGCTTGCCAAACAAAACACTCATCGGCAGATCTACAGGCTTATTCTCGAAGTGAGTATCACCCAGCGTGAGGTGCATCTCTTCAACAGCCTCACCGACTACAGCATAAGGACAACGTTCACGCTGACAGATTGCTTCAAAACGCTCCAGATCAGCAGGCGGCACAGCCATAACATAACGTTCCTGAGCTTCGTTACACCAGATCGCTAACGGTGACATTCCTGGCTCATCATTATTTACGTTACGCAACTCAAAGTTGCCGCCACGATCGCCATCTTTCACCAGTTCAGGAAAAGCATTGGACAAACCACCAGCACCGACATCGTGAATAAATGCGATTGGGTTTTCATCACCCAACTGCCAACACTGGTCGATAACTTCCTGACAGCGACGTTCTAGTTCAGGGTTATCACGTTGAACAGATGCAAAATCGAGGTCCGCTGATGAGGAACCGGATGCCATAGATGACGCAGCACCACCGCCCAGACCGATCTGCATTGCAGGACCACCCAGACAGATCAGTTTTGCACCAACAGGAATTTCACCTTTTTCGACATGGTCATCACGTATATTACCCAGACCACCAGCGATCATAATCGGCTTGTGATAACCTCGCACCTCTTCGCCGGCAGCGCCGTTTACTTTCTGCTCGAAAGTACGGAAGTAACCCGTCAGTGCTGGACGACCAAATTCATTATTAAATGCGGCGCCACCAATCGGGCCTTCCAGCATAATATCCAGAGGCGTAACAATGCGCTCTGGTTTGCCGTATTTAGATTCCCAAGGCTGCTCAAAACCTGGGATATTCAAATCGGATACAGTAAAACCTGTCAGACCGGCTTTTGGTTTAGAGCCTTTGCCTGTCGCTCCTTCATCACGAATCTCGCCACCGGAACCGGTCGCTGCACCAGAGTGCGGTGCAATCGCTGTAGGGTGGTTATGAGTTTCAACTTTCATCAGAATCTGAATATCTTCCTGATTGTAGCTGTACTCTTTGCCATCAGGTTTCGGGAAGAAACGGCCTGCTTTGCTACCCACCATCACTGCCGCGTTGTCTTTATACGCGGACAACACATTTTCACCACCCAGCTCATTGGTGTTTCGGATCATCGCGAACAGAGATTTTTCCTGCGATTCACCATCAATATCCCAGGAAGCATTAAAGATCTTATGGCGGCAATGTTCTGAGTTTGCCTGCGCAAACATCATTAACTCAACGTCCGTTGGGTTTCTCTGTAAATCAGTAAAGCTCTCTACCAGATAATCAATTTCATCATCTGCCAGCGCCAGCCCCAAATCCACATTCGCTTTTACCAAAGCGTCACGTTTGCCTGCCAGAATATCTACAGTTGTGAGCGGCTTTGGCTGTTCTTCAACAAAAAGATCCGCAGCAGCATCTATACTGGTAAGTACTGCTTCAACCATACGATCAAATAACTGATCCGCAATTACCTGCTGATCGGCATCCGATAGCGGTGAAGCAGACTGAACATAGTAAGCAATACCTCGCTCTAGGCGTTTTATCGACTCTAAGCCACAGTTGTGAGCAATGTCGGTAGCCTTAGATGACCAGGGTGATATTGTGCCCAGACGAGGCACTACCAGAAACAGCTGGCCGCTTGGTTCCTGAACCTCTGCCTTGGGTCCATAGCGCAGAATGCGCTCAAGAATTTGCTGTTGATCTTCCGATAAAGCTTGTGACAGATCGGAAAAGTGCATAAATTCAGCATATAGACCTGTTACGGCAGGAATTTTAGACTGAAGAACAGAAAGTAGCTTTTCATGGCGAAAAGCTGAAAGAGCAGGTGCTCCGCGCAGTGCCAGCATCTCTTATAGAGCCTCTTGGTAGCTGTGCCATTTCCGGCAGCGGTTACAGGAGAAATTCAGGATGTGAATTTTACCGAATCAGCCTGATGGATACCAGAAAAGCCGTACGATGTTTGATATAACTCGGAAAAAAGATGCTGCATACGCCTTAGTCATTCTATTGCTGTTCTGCATTCCAGCCTTATTGAGCTGGAATAGCAAAACTCAGCTTGGAGCGATTATAGAATCTGGCACCCTGAAACTGGCCACCCGTAACTCCCCGAATACGTATTTTATCGAAAAAGGCGAGCCCGCTGGCTTCGAATATGACCTTGCCAAAGCATACGCCGACCACTTAGGTATCAAACTCGAATTAGTCCTCCCTTCTTCATTTGGCGGGTTATTCACCACCATGGATAACAGGGATGCTCATATTACTGGCGCCATGCTCACTGCTACAGAGCAGAGAAAAGAGAGCTTTGACTTTTCGACACCCTACCTGCACACCACAACCGCACTGATATACCGAACAACTCAAGGCCAACCCGCACCAAAAAATCTCAGCGACCTCATAAGCAAAGATAAAAGATTAGTCATACTTGCAAACAGCAGCCACTCAGAACTATTGAAAGCACTACAAACAGAGCACCCCGAACTTAAATGGGAAGAGACAGCCGAACTGTCCGCCATAGAGCTGCTGGAAAAAGTCCATGCCAAGGAGATCGATTACACAATTACCGATGCCGTTGCCTTTGATACGCAAAAAACATTTTTCCCGGGCCTGAAAAAAGCATTCGACCTGGATGCCGAACAACCTTTAGCCTGGATGCTTAAACCTTACGGTGATAAATCACTGATCGACTCTGTAAACAGGTTTCTTGCTCTAGATAGCACCAAGAAGCTTATAGAAGCACTTAAAATTACGTATTTTCAGCGCAGTAACAGTTTAAATTATTACGATACGACAACCTTCCGTGAGGATATGCAAACCCGCTTTCCTAAAATTGAACAGTACTTTTTTATGGCGGAACAAGAAACAGATATTGATTGGCAGTTACTGGCAGCCATTGCTTACCAGGAGTCCCATTGGGACCCTAAAGCCGTGTCCCCAACCGGCGTTAAAGGAATCATGATGCTCACTAACGCTGCAGCTAAAGAGGTGAAAGTCACCGATAGAACTGACCCGATGCAAAGCATTATCGGGGGCGCGCACTATCTGGTATCAGTCATGAAAAAGATACCAGACCGCATCCCACAACCCGATCACACATGGTTTGCCCTGGCCGGATACAATGTCGGCTATGGTCATCTTGAGGATGCTAGGGTCTTAACATCTCGTGCAGGCCTTAATCCAGACAAATGGGATGATGTTAAAAGACACCTTCCTCTGCTGACACAGGAAAAACATTACAGCACAGTTCGTTACGGGTATGCCCGTGGTTATGAACCCGTTCACTATGTCAGCAATATCAGGAAGTACATTGAACTTCTACAGTGGGAAATACAGGTGCGTCAGGCAAAAAAACAGGATGAAGACGCTGATATGGACCCTGACCATGAGAGCTGGGACTCTGCTACAGTCAAAGAAGACATTCTTCCAGCACTTTAATCGCCCTGTTCTTTAGCCGCTTTCTTTATGGCTTTTTTCTCCGCTCTGCGACGTTGGAAAAAACCGCTGATTTTATCAGCACACCGCTCTGCCAACACGCCCGAAACAATCTCAACGTGATGATTAATCCAAGGTTGTTCAAACAGCAGCCCATTGCTTTGAGCCACCCCTGACTTTTCCTCAGGAGCACCATAAACCAAACGCCGTATTCGTGAGTGAACCATAGCGCCCGCACACATAGTACAAGGCTCGATCGTGACATATAAATCAGCATTTACCAGGCGATAATTACCGACACGTGATGCAGCATCACGCAATGCCATAATTTCTGCATGAGCTGTAGGATCATGCCCACTGATAGGGTGATTCCAGCCTTCCCCAATGACCTCTCCATTAAGCACAACAACAGCACCGACTGGGACTTCACCGGCATTTTCTGCATGATCAGCCAATGATAGGGCCTCATGCATCCACAGCTCATCTTGCAATAGTTGATCTGACATATTGGTGTTTTCTGAAAATAAAAAAGCCCGCGTTTAGCAGGCTTTTTATCATAGCAGCTTTAGGAGAAGAATCAGATCATTCCCACTCAATCGTTGCTGGCGGCTTAGAACTTATATCATAAGTCACACGGGATACTTTCGGTATCTCGTTGATAATACGACTGGATACAGTTTCCAGCAGCTCATAAGGCAGATGCGCCCAACGAGCAGTCATAAAGTCGATTGTTTCTACAGCACGAATCGCAATAACATACTCATAACGACGACCATCTCCGACAACGCCTACAGACTTAACCGGCAGGAATACAGCAAACGCCTGACTGGTCTTATGATACCAATCTGCTTTATGAAGCTCTTCAATAAAGATCGCATCCGCTTCACGCAGGATATTCGCATACTCTTTCTTAACTTCACCCAGAATACGTACGCCCAGACCAGGACCAGGGAACGGGTGACGGTAAACCATATCGTATGGTAGCCCCAGTTCCAGACCCAGTTTACGTACTTCATCTTTAAACAATTCACGAAGTGGCTCAACCAGATCAAACTGCATATCTTCAGGCAAACCACCCACATTGTGGTGAGACTTAATTACGTGCGCCTTGCCAGTCTTTGCAGCTGCTGACTCAATCACATCTGGATATATCGTACCCTGCGCCAGGAAGTTAACATCGGTCAGTTTAGTTGCTTCATCATCGAATACTTCAATGAAGGTATTACCAATAATCTTACGTTTCTTCTCAGGATCGTTTTCACCTTCCAAACGCCCCAGAAACAGATCTTCAGC
Organism: Neptuniibacter sp.; assembly: GCA_050633685.1. Taxonomy (GTDB): domain Bacteria; phylum Pseudomonadota; class Gammaproteobacteria; order Pseudomonadales; family Balneatricaceae; genus Neptuniibacter. The sequence continues at coordinate 53,769 of JBOEHA010000007.1, forward strand.
ATCAGAACGGATCACTTTTACGCCCATATTCTTAGCGAACATGTCCATAACCTGATCGCCTTCCTGCTTTCGCAGAAGACCATTATCCACAAATACACAAGTTAGCTGATCACCAATTGCTTTGTGCAACAAGGCCGCCACAACAGAGGAATCAACACCGCCAGACAAGCCCAGAAGAACCTTCTGACCCCCAACCTGAGCGCGAACTTTTTCGATCTGGTCAGCAATGATATTTGCAGAGTTCCAGAGCGCTTCAGTACCACATATTTCGATTACAAAGCGCTCAAGAATGCGACCACCCTGCTTAGTGTGTGTTACTTCAGGGTGGAACTGAACACCAAAGAATTTTTTCTGCGGATGGCACATCGCAGCTATAGGAGCAGATTCTGTGGATGCAATGACAGCGAAACCTTCCGGCAATTCAGTGACCTTGTCACCGTGGCTCATCCATACATCCAGAGAAAGTGAACCGTTGTTTGCTACGTGATCTTCAATACCTTCCAACAAACGACTAGGACTTGCATCTAAACGTACCTGAGCATAACCAAACTCACGCTTGTCGGAGGAAGAGACCTGACCACCCATTTGTGCCGCCATAGTCTGCATGCCGTAACAGATGCCAAGTACCGGCACATCCAGATTAAACACGATCTCTGGTGCACGAGGTGAATCACCTTCTGTTACCGACTCAGGCCCACCGGCCAGGATAACGCCCTTGGGTGCAAATTCACGGATATCTTCTTCAGACATATCCCATGCATGAATTTCACAATAAACACCAATTTCACGTACACGACGTGCAATCAACTGAGTGTATTGAGAACCAAAATCCAGAATCAGAATTCGTTGAGCGTGAATATCTTTGGTCATAACCTTCAATCTCTTAACTTTGCGACCTTAGCGTCGCCGCAAAAAAAAAAGGGGGCGGAAAATATCCACCCCTCTTTTCAGAGTTTATATACTTAGCTTACACGATAGTTTGGAGCTTCTTTAGTGATGCTTACATCGTGAACATGGCTCTCACTCATACCCGCATTAGTAATGCGAACAAACTGTGGAACCGTACGCATGGTTTGAATATCGGCACTACCGGTATAACCCATGGCTGCACGCAGGCCACCCACTAACTGATGAACCACTCCGCCCATTGGGCCTTTACAAGGAACGCGTCCCTCAATACCTTCAGGAACCAGCTTTTCAACACCTTTAGATGCATCCTGGAAGTATCGATCAGATGAACCAGAAGACTGACCCATCGCTCCCAATGAACCCATACCACGGTATGATTTAAATGCACGCCCCTGGAACAACTCAACTTCACCAGGCGCTTCATCAGTACCCGCCAGCATAGAACCCACCATGATAGCGGATGCACCAGCAACAACAGCTTTAGCCAGATCACCGGAAAAACGAACACCGCCATCCGCAATCACAGGAACACCACGCTCAGACAATGCTGCCGCAACGTTTGCCACCGCGCTGATCTGTGGAACACCTACACCCGCTACGATACGCGTAGTACAGATAGAACCCGGGCCAATACCTACTTTAACGCCATCTGCACCTGCATCTGCAAGGGCAATAGCCGCTTCAGCAGTAGCAATATTGCCACCAATTACCTGAACTTGCGGATAAGTCTGCTTAACCCAAGCAACACGATCAATAACGCCCTTGGAATGACCATGAGCAGTATCAACAATGATCACATCAACACCTGCTTCAACCAGAGCGGTTACGCGATCAGGTGTTTCCGGGCCAGTACCAACAGCAGCACCGACAATCAAACGACCTTTTACGTCTTTCGCAGCACTCGGGTGAGACTGAGCCTTGTTCATATCCTTAACAGTCATCATGCCCTGTAACTTAAAGGCATCATCAACTACCAGGATTTTTTCGATACGGTGTTTGCGCAATAGATTACGTACGTCATCAGGGTCAACGCCCTCTTTAACTGTAACCAGGCGCTCTTTTGGAGTCATGATCGATGAAACTTTTGCTTCCAACTTTTGTTCAAAGCGGAAGTCACGGTCAGTCACAATGCCGACCAGCTCACCATCATCAACTACAGGAAATCCAGAGAAACCAACCTGTTCTGCCAAAATGCGAAGCTCACCAACACTAATGTCGGAGCGGCATGTAACCGGGTCACTCACGACACCCGCTTCATACTTTTTCACACGGCGAACTTCAGTAGCCTGCTGCTCGATCGTCAGATTTTTATGGATGATACCGATGCCACCTTCCTGCGCCATGGCAATTGCCAGACCGGATTCTGTTACAGTATCCATCGCGGCTGAAACCAAAGGAATATTCAGTTCAATACCTTTGGTCAGGCGAGTTTTCAGTGATACGTCCTTTGGCAGTACTTCAGAGTAGCCCGGAACCAGCAACACATCGTCAAAAGTGAGTGCTTCCTCAGCAATTCGCAACATTCTTTGCCAGCCTATAGTCAGAAAAATTTAAACGCGAAATTATACAGAAATTAGCCTTTTGTCTCAATCTAAAAGTTAATCGTGACGAACTAATTAAAGCCTGAATTCTAAATATAGCAATTGTGGCTAGCCAATCGAAGCAGATGGTTTAAGATATCACGCATGTTGAACGAAATACTGCACCCAAATTCCGTAAAACAACCGACCATCAGTGTTTCGGAACTTAACCGTCAGGCCCGAACCCTTCTGGAAAGGTCATTCCTAACCATTCTTGTAGAAGGCGAAATATCCAATTTTGCACGCCCCAGCTCTGGTCATTGGTATTTTACCCTCAAGGACAGTAAAGCCCAGGTTCGCTGTGCGATGTTTAAGAATCGCAATTTTCAACTTCGTACACCGCCTCAAAACGGTGACAGAGTCGTAGTTAAAGCCAAAGTCAGCCTCTATGAAGGCCGTGGCGAATACCAACTTATCTGCGAACATTTGGAACCTGCTGGCAGTGGTGCTTTACAGATCGCATTTGATCAACTGAAAGCAAAGCTTCAGAAAGAAGGTTTATTTGACACAAACCACAAAAAACCACTCCCCAAACAACCCACTCATTTGGGGATTGTAACCTCACCTACAGGTGCAGCTGTTCACGATATTCTAACTGTATTAAAAAGACGTTTCCCCGGCTTGCCCGTGACTATCTACCCTACAGCGGTTCAGGGTGAGGATGCTCCAGAACAAATTTGTCGATCCATTATTCTCGCCGAAGCCCACCAAGAATGTGACATCCTCATAGTTGGACGCGGCGGCGGCTCACTCGAAGATCTATGGGCTTTTAATGACGAACGGGTTGCGCGAACACTGTTTGACTGCGAAATCCCTGTCATAAGCGCTGTTGGTCACGAAGTTGATGTGGTTATTTCCGACTTTATTGCTGACGTCCGGGCTCCCACGCCTTCGGCGGCTGCGGAGCTAATAAGTCCTGATCAACATCAATTGAAGCTTAGAGTAAATCAGCTACAAGAGCGCCTGATGCGTTTAATGAACCTGCGTATCGAAAAAGCAGAAACCCAAGTAAGACATTTAAAACAGAGACTGCGCCATCCGGGACAAAAACTTAGAGAGCAGGCTCAACGTTTAGATAATCTCGAACTGCGATTACACAAAAGCATCAAGCTCATACTCTTAGATAAAGCACAAAAAAACAGCGCGCTCTCCAGCCGCCTGAAATCCAAATCACCTACTCAGTTACTGGAACGGCAAAAGGATAGAACCGCGAACCTTCACGCCCGATTAACCCAGGCCACTCTCACTCTACTGAAACAAAACAAGCTTAAACTCGCTTCTCTCATACACCAGCTCAATACGGTCAGCCCTCTGGCGACACTGGAACGCGGTTACGCAATTGTTAAGGATGAGCAAGGTACAGTCCTGATGGATACTGCTCAGGTTTCGGTTGGCGACCAGATAGAAACGCAACTGAGACAAGGCCGCATTCATAGCCGCATAGAAAAAATCACGGACTAACAAGATGCCTCATATATTAAAGATGTTTATTCGTATTAGCGTATTGTTCTTTGTTAGCTTATTAAGCTTCCAGCTCAGCGCAATGGAGTTACCAAAAGAAAGCCGGGTACCTGGCGGGGTCGCAATCATCCCTCTGGATGGTTTGGACCAAAATAAATTGCCATCAGCATGGTATAAAAGCAATCAAGTCATGGTGGTTAGCTCCAAGGGAACCCCTTATGAGGAACAAAGCCACTGGATTGCTATAGCAGGCATACCCTTGAGCGCAAAACCCGACCAAAAACAACACCTGCGGGCTAATGCCACTTCATTCTATTTCAATATCGCAGGCAAAGAGTATAAAGCTCAGTATCTGACCATAAAAAATAAACGCCATGTGGAGCCAGACCCTGAAGATGTGAAACGCTGGCGCAGAGAAAAAGCAAAAATGACAGCAGCCTTTAAACTCTGGAGCCTACCTGAACAGCCGGTCACCCGATTTGAACTACCCGCTAATGGCCCTTTCAGCAGTCCATTTGGCCTCAAACGCTTTTTCAACAAACAGCCACGAAATCCGCACAGTGGTTTAGATATAGCCGCTCCAGTAGGAGCTCCAATCACAGCACCTGCCGCCGGGGTGATTGCAGATACCGGTAATTATTTTTTTAATGGCAATACAGTGATCATTGATCATGGTCATGGCCTGACAACCATGTACTGCCACATGAGCAAAATTGAGGCAAAAATTGGGGATAGAGTTAACACTGGAGACTTGATTGGACTGATCGGAAAAACCGGTCGAGTTACCGGTCCACATCTCCATTGGAGTGTGAGCTTGAATAACACCAGAGTTGACCCCATATTATTTTTGAATCAATAACGATCTTCGCAACGAGCCCTGATTTGAGCTCGTTTTTTATGACCAAGCGAGACTATATCAATGTCTGAAGTACAACTGGAAACACTGGAACAAAAAGCAAGCTACGGTATCGGTCGCCAAATGGGAGACCAACTGGCACAACAGCCATTTGATGGTATGGATGTAAGCGCAATTTCCGCAGGCATCGCAGATGCTCTGGATGGCGCAGCAATGCGTGTTGAAGTAAAAGATATTCAAGAAGCGTTTAACGTTCTTAATGAGCGCCTGCGTGCTCAGCAGGAAGAAGCGTCTAAAGAAGCATCAGCAGAAGGCGAAGCCTTCCTGGCAGAAAACGCTAAGCGTGACGGTGTTGTAGTGTTGGAATCTGGCCTGCAGTACGAAATCATTGAAGCGGGCGAAGAAGGCAGCGACAAACCTTCTAAAGAGTCTAAAGTTCGCACCCATTACCACGGTACTTTCATCGACGGTAAAGTGTTTGATAGCTCATACGACCGCGGCCAGCCTGCTGAATTCCCTGTAGGTGGTGTAATTGCTGGCTGGACTGAAGCCCTGCAGCTGATGAACAAAGGCGCGAAATGGAAGCTATTCATTCCTTATGGCCTTGCATACGGTGCACAAGGTTCTCCAGGTGGCATCCCTCCTTACTCAGCTCTTGTATTTGATGTTGAGCTGTTGGAAATTTTGTAAGATTGTAGCAATTAGAATAAACACAGGCGGCTTCTAAGCCGCCTTTATTTTAGGCAAATAACATGCTTTTGAATTATCAGATCTTTGGTGAAGGAAAACCTCTTATTATCATGCACGGCTTGTTTGGTACTTTCCTTAACTGGAATAACCAGATCAAAGCCCTCTCGAATGACTACCAAGTCATCGCCGTTGATATGAGAAATCACGGAAAGTCTCCACACTGTGATGACATTGATTACTCACTTATGGCATCTGATATCGTCGAACTCATGACTCACCTTGGTCTTAGCAAAGCTCATATTCTGGGTCATTCAATGGGTGGCAAAGTGGCAATGCAGCTGGCACTGAATCATCCTGATTTAATAGAAAAACTGATTATTGTGGATATAGCTCCGGTGCAATACTCGGCTCACCATGACGATGTATTCAAAGGCCTGTTCTCCATAGACCTGACAAACCTTAAATCCAGAGGAGAGGCCGATCAGACACTTGCGGAATATGTTGACGATGCTGCCGTCAGAGCATTTCTGCTGACCAACCTCTATCGCACTGAAAACAAAGAGTTCGGCTGGAGAATGAACCTGCAAGCTCTTTATGATGACTACGACAACATCAGCGCCGCACCTGAAGGTACTTCTTACCCTGAACCGGTTCTTTTTATTAAAGGGGCTAATTCAGATTATATGGTTCCGGAATATCGGGATGCTGTTTTAAAGCTTTTTCCAAAAGCGGATTACAAAGTAATCAAGAATGCAGGCCATTGGCCACATGCGGAAAAACCAGCAGAATTTACGAAGTTGATTGTGGAATATCTGGCAGATTAATCAGACACGCTGATCGAGGAAGGCTCCCTCAGGAATCAGCTTTTGAAGTACACCGGCATCAACCAGCTTCTTGTTAATTTCAGCCAGTTGTTTATTGATATCAGTTAACAGATCGTTGAAATCTTCTAAGGCTTCAGCAGCACCAGAGGATCGAGCTTGCTGCTGATCACGGAACTCTTGTAAACGCTCGCCTGCAGTTGGGTTGTCATCTTCGTCCTGTTCTTCATCTGAACTTCGAGCTTCAGCCTGCGCAGTACGCTGCTGCTCATCCTGCCTCAAAAGTTCGGCCCTCGCATCTGCGGCCATCGCTCTGGCATCTGCGGCAGCTGCACGATCAGCTGGAGAGGGCTCCGCTACCCCTAATGCTGCTCGCTGGATAGTTTCAGCTTTCTCCAGAGTTGCTTCGGGGTCATTTGGTATTGGGGATGTATCAATTTTCACTTCCCCTTCCACTGCATACAAACGCCCATCGGGACCTCGTTCATATGTAAAACTGGGGGCAGAAGCGTACTGACCACCTATAGCAGCATGCGCTTGCTCATGGGCACGAACTTCTCTATCTCTTTTAGACAATTCACGGGTCTGTTCCAGCTCTCGCCTCTCAATTTCCTCCGTTTCTGCACGACTAGCAGTTATAGAGGACTGAGGCGATGCACCTGAAGATTCTAACCCTACAAACTCACCCTCTTCAGTCTCAAGCTGAGTCTCACCTGCGGATGCCAGGCGAGATAATTCTGCGGCCTGAGGGGAAATAGTGACACGGTCGCGGTTAAAAAGATTGCGAGAAGATTGAAGCTCTTCTTCGACAGGTAAACTTTTGGAAGACGAAAGAAACTGTTGAACTTCGCGGGAACGAAGTTCCTGAGAGACTGCATTTGAATTTAAGGTTTGAGATTGAGCTGCCAGAACGATCTGCATTCACTCCCCCCTTAAAATTTACCTATTCAAGTTATATAAAAAAGGCCACATCCAAAGCTTTTCTTGGATCAGACCTTTATATTGATAATACCACCGGGTTCACCAGGTTCTACAGCCTGACTCACCACTTTGGTTTCTGCGGCAACGACTTCGCCACCACCAGCCGATTCCGTCACTGCTTGATCACGAACAACTCCTGTCGCCTGCTCTGGTTGATCGGGTTTACCCGAACCTGTTACATCACCAGCCGCTCTTGGAGAATTATCTAAGCCACGGTTTATGCCGATAAATCCGGTTTGCAGTGAATTTGTTACATTCATTATCCCACCTCCAGAAAAATTCCAGACAGCACTATTGCAGCAGTAATTATAGCTCAATCGGCATAAATGTTCATTTTTTAGCCAAATCAAGCTTCAATTAACTTATCCAGATCAAAATATTCGGCAACATTAACAGCAGAAGGGTCAACCAAATGCGGTACTTCACCCAACAGAGGCGCCCTAAGCATCATCTCAATTGTGGCAGCATTTTCGTCATAACAGGCCATATCCGGATCGACCCGATTGGCCACCCATCCAGCCAATTTTAAGCCATCCCGCGCAATCGCCTCAGCGGTTAACAGAGCATGGTTAATGCAACCCAGTTTCATACCCACAACCATAATGACAGGCAGGTTGAGATGTTTTGCGATGTGCGCAAAGGTTTCTCTATGACTCAGAGGCACCCGCCACCCCCCTGCACCTTCAACTATGGCGAAGTCTGCAGGTTGCATCAGTGCCCCTTTGCATAATCCGGAAATGCGATCTGCACTTAACAGCCTCTTTTCCTGCATCGCAGCTATATGAGGCGCAATAGGTGGCGCAAATGCAATCGGGTTTATCTGTTCATAGGGCAGTTGAATGCTCGCCGCACTCTGTATCTTTAATGCATCATCATTGCGTAAACCCTCTTCGGTTTCATCGCAACCGGCTGCTATAGGCTTTAATCCCATAGAGCTTAATCCCTTAGCATTGGCTGCTGCGAGTAATCCCGCTGCCACAACCGTTTTGCCAACATCAGTATCGGTCCCTGTAAGGAAAAAACTATGCTTTGCCATCTGTCTGCTTAATTCTCTAATGGTTTCTCAAGAACAACATAAAACACTTGGTATGTAGCCGGAAGCATACCGTCAGCCATTCTCTGGGCTTCATAACCGGCCTTGAATCTACGTAGTTTTTCTCGCCCAACCAAACCGACAGGCTGACCAGAATTCATGTTGTGCGCCCCAATCCCTTTTAGCTCATCGGTCAGTTCTTTTAATTCCCGATATTTCAAAATCTTACTGTCTTCATGAAAGGAATTGACGTTAAGTCCCTCGTGGATATTTGCTCGGATATGTGACTGGTCAAAAAACCGGTTTACATGGGTATCCGTATCTGCGGATTGCCAGGCCACTTTTAACTCAGATAAGGTTTCCGCCCCCAGCGTCGCAAACACAAACTGCCCCCCGGGTTTCAGTATCCGCTGAACCTCAGAAAATAACTGACCGATATTTTCACACCATTGAATAGCCAACGAGGAATAGATCAGGTTGATGCTTTTATCCGCCAGCGGTAACGATTCAGCATCGGCACACAACCAACTGGCATTCTCTGCAGGGCGATGACTACGCGCGTAGTGAAGCATCCCCAAAGCCAAATCCAGATTGTATAAATAAGCATCCGGATAGTGCTGTTTCAAAATTGGCGTGAAGTAACCCGTACCGCAACCAAGATCCAGTATGTTATCTGGATGCGGCTCAGGTAGATAATCCAGAAGCTCAGTCCCGACCTGACGTTGCAACTCTGCCAGACTATCGTAAGTACTGGCCGCATTACTGAATGAGTTTGCAATTCGTTGTTTATCAATCAATTGCTGCACCACTTATGGCTCCACCACACAAAAAGCCATAATGTCGTTTAATACTTGTTCTTGATGAGAGTAAAACGGCAGATGCCCCGCGCCAGCATAGGTAATTGTCTGCTGGCCGGTAAGACGCTCACAACCACTCGCCGCAGAAGCTGGTACCAGTAAATCCTTTTCACCAAACAACTGTAAAATGGGCAACTTAAGGCAACCCAACTGCTGTCGGACATCATCTTTGAGTGCAGAAAGGCTCTCTTTAGGGGCCGTATGGGTTGTATCCGCCAAAAGAGTTCTAAGCATTTTCAGGGTTTCTTTACCTTTTTCTGCACCCTGTGTTTGTAACATACAGAAACGGACCAAGGTTTTATCTGGGTTATCGGAGAGGGATTGCTCAAACTGAAGATGCGTTTTCTCCAACATTGCAGACGGCCAATCATCACGTTCAACAAAACAAGGATTGGAAGCAATCGTAATCAGCTTAGTAACCCGTTCGGGAAAACGTTCCGCAAATGCGACAGCTATCTGCCCACCCATAGACCAGCCCAACCAGATAGCCTGATCGGGGCCATGCCCCCCCAACAGATCTACAACAGCATCTGTTGTATAGGGTTTAGGATAGTCGCGGCTTTTACCCAGGCCGGGAAGATCGACCAGCGTCAAACTAAAATATTCAGAAAGTGCATCAGCAAACGCTCCCCAAACAGCACTGCTCATACCCCAACCATGTAACAACACCATTTCAGGTTTGCCCGGATTTTCTCTGGACTCTATCCACAGGCTCATATAATTCCACTCGCTGAAGCAACTTTTTCAAGCTTGCTCAATAAGACATCTACTTGAGTTTCATCATGGGCAGCACTCAATGTCACTCTTAGTCGAGCACTTCCCTGAGGCACTGTAGGTGGCCTTATCGCACTGATAAAGATCCCTTCACGCTCAAGACCCTGACTGATCTCTAGCGCTTTATCAGATTCTCCAATCAGGATTGGCTGGATCGGCGTTGGCGAATCCATCAGTTGCAAACCCAGTTGTTCGCAACCTTGTCGGAACTGCTTGATCAGTGCCTGTAGTTTGTCACGACGCCAGCTTTCTGATTTCAGGATTTTCAGGCTGGTCAGGGTCGCCGCTGCAACAGCCGGTGGCATACTGGTTGTGTAGATATAGGTTCTGGCATGCTGAATTAATGTTTCTATCAGTTCTTCTGATCCCGCGACAAATGCCCCGGCTGTACCGAAACCTTTACCCAGAGTCCCAACCAACACTTGTAACTGGTCCACGGACATATCAAAGGATTCCGCACAGCCGCCACCATGTTTACCCAGGCAACCAAAACCATGGGCATCATCTACCATTAACCAAGCATTATGTTTCTGGCAAACGCTGGCAATCTCTGGCAGGTCTGCAATGTCGCCGTCCATACTGAACACGCCATCGGTAACTACCAATTTACGACGCGCATCCGTTTTCCCTAAACGCTTATCCAGACTTTCTACATCGTTATGCAGGTAACGCTGAAACCTGGCACCACTTAACAGCCCGGCATCCAGTAATGACGCATGATTGATACGATCTTGAAAAACCGCATCCTGTTTATCCAACAGGGCATTAACGGCACCCAGATTTGCCATATAACCAGTCGAGAACAGCAGCGCTCTGGGTCGCCCTGTAAACTCAGCTAATGCTTCTTCCAGTTCGTGGTGAGCATGACTGTGACCATTAACCAGATGAGATGCTCCACCACCTACACCATAGATATTCGCTGCTTGCTGAAAACTACTAATCAAATCAGGGTGGTTTGCCAGCCCCAGATAATCATTTGAGCAGAATGCCAGGTACTCTCTACCATCCACTTTTACCAAAGGTTGTTGTGGAGTTTCCAGAGTACGCCGTTGGCGATAAAGAAATTGCTGCTTACGATTATTCAGCTCAGCTGATAACTCATCAAATGACATATGAAGTTCTTAACTGACGGAGGCAAACGCCTCCGTGATTAATCAGGCTTCGTAGAAATGCTCACGATCCTGTTGTTTCTGAAGGTTGTTCATTAGAGCTGCTTCCTGAGTCTCATCAGAGTCAGAAATTTTCTGTTCCATATTAATACCGAGCTTACGGAATAACTGGATATCTCTATGGGTTTCAGGATTAGGCGTCGTCAACAGGCACTCACCATAGAAGATGGAGTTAGCACCTGCGAAGAAGGTCATAGCCTGCATCTCATCGCTCATTTTTTCACGGCCAGCAGAAAGACGAACATGGGATTCAGGCATCATGATACGAGCTACCGCAATGGTGCGGATAAAGTCCAGATGGTCCAGATCATCAACATTTTCCAGAGGAGTACCCTCTACTTTAACCAGCATATTGATTGGGACACTTTCCGGCTGAACGGGCATGTTCGCTAACTGCATTAAAAGACCGTAGCGGTCTGTCGCCGTTTCGCCCATACCAAGAATACCGCCACTGCATATCTTCATACCCGAGTCGCGGACATTCTGCAGGGTATCCAGTCGGTCCTGATAAGTACGGGTAGTAATGATTTTGTCGTAAAACTCCGGCGACGTATCGAGGTTATGATTGTAGTAATCAAGTCCTGCATCCGCGAGCTGGCCAGCTTTATCTTCATCCAGCATTCCCAGCGTCATACAGGTTTCCAGACCCAGCTCTTTGACCCGCTTAACCATCTCAACGACGTAAGGCATATCTTTATCTGCAGGGTGTTTCCAGGCAGCCCCCATACAGAAACGGGTAGAACCGGTTTCTTTGGCTTTTTTGGCCTTTTCCAGAACCTGCTCAACTTGCATCAAGCGTTCCTTCTCCAACCCTGTGTTGTAATGACCACTCTGCGGACAATATTTACAGTCTTCTGGGCAAGCACCGGTCTTAATAGATAACAAAGTACTGACCTGCACTTCATTAGGATCAAAATTCTGGCGATGCACAGTCTGTGCTTTAAACATCAGATCATTAAACGGCAGCTCGAAAAGCGCTTTTACATCCGCTTCCGTCCAGTCATGACGAATTTCACCCAACTGTTGCATCTTGCTCATTCTCCCGGAAAATAACCGCTTAAGCTTCTTACTTGGCGGCTTGTTATTCTGCTCACAATGGAATGTGGCAATTTTATCCTGACAGACGGAGCTGTCAACCAATGATTACACCTAAGGTAAACTACAGATCACTATTTAACCAGTGCGTTTTATGTAAAAACCATTCATGCCTCCCCTCAGGTTTCTGCGAAGCCTGCACTAATGATCTTCCCTGGCTAAACAACGGTTGCAGCATCTGCTCAATCCCAATAAGCAATCAGGACGGGATACTGATCTGTGCTGAGTGCCAGAAAAAACTACCCTTTTACGACAACGTCACCGCTTTATTTGAATACAGCTTTCCTATTAACAAACTCATCGGCAAGATCAAATACAGCCACCAACCCCAATTAATTGGGCATCTGGCGGCGCTTACTGCCGACCGAATCAAACTTAACCCTGAACTAGAGACTCTTATCCCAATCCCAATGCATTCCTTCAGTCGTTTCAAGCGCGGGTTTAATCAAGCAGAGTTACTGGCAACCGAACTTTCAAAACATATCGACATTCCAGTTGATCGAAACTGTTTGGTTAAAATTAAAAAAACAGAAAGACAGATGCAGCTACCTCGATCCTCAAGGCTCAACAATCCCAAAGGGGCATTTAAGTGCCGCCCAATCAATTATGAATCTGTCATGCTAATCGATGATGTTATGACCACTGGCGCAACATTAAATGAAGCTGCCCGTTGTTTAAAAAGTGCAGGAGTTAAACATGTTGAGGCTATAGTCATTGCCCGAACGGAACATTAAACCATTTCTTTAACCCTGATCATTGCTAAACATTGATTCAGCAACAACAATTAAAGAAATTTTTCAAAATAAGATTGGCTATGAACTTAGGACTATTAGGGGATCTGGCCGGGGGACTTGGTCTTTTTCTTCTCGGCATGCACTTAATGACCAGCGGTATGAAACAGGCTGCCGGTCAGAAATTAAAGAAAACCCTTGAAGCTGCCACAAAGTCTCCGGGACGGGGGCTGGTCTCAGGAATATTAATTACAGCGCTTGTGCAATCATCCAGTGCTGTAACAGTGGCGACTATTGGTTTTGTAAATGCAGGCCTATTGCGCCTACGACAATCAATAAACGTAATCTATGGTTGTAACATCGGTACAACCATGACCGGCTGGCTTGTTGCCATCATAGGCTTCAAGATTAAAATCAGCGCATTCGCCCTCCCACTGGTGGCGGTCGGGATGCTGCTGAAACTGACGGGCAATGAACGCAAGATCAGCCATCTGGGCATGGCACTGGCAGGTTTCGGTTTATTCTTCATTGGGCTGGATTTCCTGAAAACCGCCTTTGAAGGACTCGATGAACAACTCCCCCTCGCAGAGATACAACAATCCAGCTTGGGCCTTATCCTCTTTGTAGTTGCCGGTTTTGTACTAACATTTCTGATGCAGTCATCCTCTGCCGCCATGGCAGTAACACTGTCCCTGACCGCAGCCGGTTCCATCCCTCTCGCGGCTGCCGGAGCTCTTGTAATTGGGGCTAACCTTGGTACCACCTCAACAGCCGTTTTATCAGTAATTGGGGCAACCTCTAATGCGAAACGCATTGCCGCTGCCCATGTGATTTTTAACCTAATCACCGGCACTGTCTGTGTATTCCTACTGATACTGACTGCCAGCCTGATCGATGGGAACACCATCAATTATGATTACGTAACTTTACTGGCGCTGTTTCATACCATCTTCAATGTTGTGGGCGTCGCCATCATGTGGCCTCTCACCGATAAGTTGGAACATTTTCTCAGGCGCCGGTTTCGTTCGCAGGAAGAAGATCTCAGTCGTACTGAATTCCTGGATAAGACCCTGCTCACCACACCCAGCTTAGCGATTGAAGCGATGAACAACGAACTGATGCGAGTCAGCCAACTCAGTTCAACCATGGCAAGAGCAGCAATCAGTGCCGACGCAAAGGATATGTCGATACTGACCTCAATGATGAACAGCATTCACAAGCTGAACGGTAAAATTGGCAAATATAATCAGAATATAGCCCGGGAAAATCTCACTGAAGAGATCAGTATTATTCTTCCAACAGCGATGAGAATTACGCGTTACTACAGTGAAATTGCCAGGTTATCTTCTCTCATGCCGAACTATTATGAATTCTTTGATCTAGTGTCCGATCATTCGCTCAAAGAGTTGATTCATAATTTCCAGCAACAAATTATTGAGTTGATTGATAGCAGTGAAATCCACAGTACCTATAACCTGTCCGGTATCGAAAGCAGGCAACTACTGAAAGACCTTGAGAAGCAATATCAACATATAAAATCGCAGGTGATGGAGTCCACATTATCAGGCTCACTGAAACCACAAGACAGCATTATGCTACTGGACGCCCTCAGCCATATACATCGCTTAGCTGAACAAGTAGAAAAAGCGGGTCGTTACTGGAGTAGCATCACACCTATGGAAACACGCGAAGAGATACTGAATTCATGACGAGATATTTGTTTGCTATTAAATCCGGCTACGGTAGATAATCAGCCGATCTTACAGACGTCTGAGTTCTTAGCGTTATGACAGACAGTTATTCATTTATCCCGATCGGGGTCGTCCACAGCCCTTACCGGGAAAAGTTTGGCATTCCCCGTCAACCCGGTCTTGCCCCCAATCTCATTTCAAGGGTCGAGCTACTGGGCCAGTGCAATCATGCAGATACCATCCGCGGACTGGAACAATGTAGCCATATCTGGTTGTTGTTTGTTTTCAGCGAGTGCGTGGATAAAGGTTGGTCGCAAACCGTTCGCCCTCCTCGTTTGGGCGGTAATAAACGTATGGGCGTTTTTGCAACCCGCTCGCCATTCAGGCCCAACCCTATCGGCATGTCACCCGTAAAGCTCATCGCTATAGAAGAAACAAAAGGTAATATTCAGCTTGTGATCAGTAGTGCCGATCTGCTTGATGGCACTCCAATAATCGATATAAAACCCTATTTACCTTATTCCGACAGCATTTCTGATGCCTCTTGCGAATTTGCCACTGATATTCCTCTGTTGAAACAGGAAGTACATTTTTCTGAGCAAGCACTCCATTGCTGTGAAAAGGTCGGTTTACTCCTGCAACAACCGTATCAACAACAAGTAGAAGAATTACTCCGTTGCGACCCAAGGCCAGCTTACAAAAAAGACAGTACAGAAAAAGGCTATGGCGTTCGTCTACACCATACAAACATCCGCTTTCGAATCACTTCTGAGACGATTTTTGTCGACTCAATTGATCTCGTGGAACCTTCAAACTGACAGCTCAATATTTGACCAAAGTCTAATATCCGGGTAGAATAGTCAGGAATTAGTTAAGCATAAATTTGCATATGGAAAAGCTTGAGGGAGTATTCGTTAAAAGAGGTATGTTATGAACTTATTCATCGCACAAGTAGACAATCTTATAGAAGAAAGCAGCGCTCTCTATGAAGGTTATATTGAAAGACTGTTTGAATCAGAAAATATCAATGACATGATGAGCGCTTCTCATTGGTATGCTGATGCGATGTATTGCATTATGACAACGCCACGCCAGCACTAAGCTTGATCCAACTAAAAAGGCCGCTATATGCGGCCTTTTTTAATTTCTTGCAGACTATTTATCACTGCAACATTTGGCGACCCAGTAATCGATACTGACAAAACGCCCTGCTCCGGTAAAAAACAGGCTCAACAACATAACAAAGTAAGTAATGGCAAACTCAATACCATTATTCAAAATCACAACCGAACCCTTGCCTGTTAACCAACTGTAGTTACCATGCTCCTGAAGAATTCCTTTAGCCGCAGACAAACGCTCCTGAGCCTCCATAACACGCTCATTAGCCAACCAGCTTCCACCATCAGCAATCGCCAGCCAACCATTCTCCCAATGCACCGCGAATGCAGCCACCAGCATTGTCACCATCAGAGGAATACTGATCCAACGTACAGCCAGACCAACAATTAAAAGAATCCCCCCGAGAAATTCTGTACCCGCCGCCAAAGCAGCCATTACCTCTGGCATCGGTAAACCCAGACCCCATTCAGGATTACCAAACCACGCGGCGGTGTCTTCAAAATGAGAGAGTTTATTCCAACCGGCCTGTAAAAATACCGGAGCCAGATAAAGACGTAACAGCAGAGGAGCTAAGCCATCTGCGCAACGTGTGCAATTCAGCACATTCTGTAAACGGTTAGCAAAATTAATCACTGCATTTGCCATTGTTTCACCCTTAGTCCAAACCTGACACTCAAGCCAGGGAGAAGAATTATTGTGTTGTACCCAGTATGATTCCCTTAGAGCGCAAATGTTCCATCGTTTTTAGACCACCATTGATAACCTGTTCAGTATCCGGGTGCTGCATCTCCTCAGCTATCTGTGACAAGGCTTGCTCACCGCTCATCTTTTCATTTTCTGATAACAGGTATAACAACCGACCGGTAACAGAATTAACTTCCATGAAATGCACTTCAAATTCCCGATCACGGTAAGCAATAAGGAAAGTAGGATTCTCAGGTGGAACCTCAGGCTGGTAATCAGGACGGATGCAGTGCACCGGGAACTGATAGGAAAGCAACCACGCTAATGGGGACTGCACAGGATGACCTGCTAATAGATCACCGTTGGCATTTACGTTATCCAGGGGCAGTTGTATTTCTGAGGCATCCAAAGCAAGTTCGACCCATTCATAATGCAACAGCTCCTGCATAAATGCGGGATCTTCATCTGAGGGCTCGCGCTCATTATTAACAAACTCCAGAAACTCCTGACCTATCTCCAGAAAATACGGTGTATGACAGTGGTGATGATCGAAAAACTCCCGAGCCAGTTTCAGCCAGTAATCATCATTACTGATCTTTCTGTAAACAGGGAAAACACCTTCCAGAAAACCCTTCACATTGTTAAAGAAAAGATCACGGTAGATTGCCATTCTCCGATCTTCAATATCAGAGGGCATTTCATTTCTTTCTGGGTTACGGATATGAGCTGCAAACTGATATTGCAGCTGCTGAAAATCAGGCAACTGTTTGTGCATGGCTCATTTTCCACTGATTTTGATAAAAACGAATCTGTTCAACTTCTTTCAACAGTTCCGGCATAGGCGGGATATTAAAATCCCTCTCAAGCAGCGTAGGCAATGCACCAAACTGGTCATACGCTTTTTGCAGCAAACGCCAGACCGGATCGATCACATCCGCACCATGGGTATCGACAATAAGATCTTCGGCTTCGTTGTAATGACCAGCAATGTGCACATACATGATCCGCTCAGCTGGCATAGCACTTAAAAACTGTTCCGCATCGTAACTGTGATTAATGCTGTTCACATAAATATTGTTTACATCCAGCAGCAGATCACAATCAGCTTCCTCAAGAACCGCTAACAGAAACTCCTGCTCTGTCATCTCTGCTCCAGGAGCTGCGTAAAAAGAGACATTTTCCATAGCGATGCGCTGCTCCAGTACATCCTGTACGGTACGAATCCGCTCTGCCACATACTTAACCGCTTCCTCTGTAAAAGGAATCGGCATCAAATCATAAAGATGACCATCATCCGAACAGTAACTCAAATGTTCCGAATAGCCCCTGATATTATGCTCCGCGATAAAACCCTTGAGATTCTTTAAGAACTCCATGTCCAGAGGCGTTGGACCACCAATAGAAAGTGAAAGCCCATGAGCCATAAATGAAAACTGTTCTGTGTAACGTTTAAAAGATTTACCAAAACGTCCACCCAATCCCATCCAGTTTTCAGGCGCGATTTCCAGAAAATCAAACGCTGCAGCATCCACCTCTTTCAGTGTTTCACTCATGCATCTTCGGTAACCGAAACCAGCCCCGTTCACGGGATAAGATTTATTTTCCATAGTTCACCTCAGGAAAGGAGATAAAAAAGCCCCGCATAGCAGGGCCAGGGGTCTAGCTACTAGGAAGCATAACGAAGGTTACTTAGAACCACCGCATTTACCTTCACCACATTTACCTTCGCCTTCAGCTTTTTTGCCGCCGCATTTACCTTCGCCGCACTT
>JBOEHA010000007.1:72069-158383 GCA_050633685.1 Neptuniibacter sp.
CTTCAGCTTTTTTACCGCCACACTTACCTTCGCCGCACTTACCTTCGTTCATAGCAACCTGCTGGCTGTATCCTGAAGACAGTTCAGTCGCAGCAAATGGGTTCTCAGCCGCAGTTGCAACTGGTGCAGTAGCCATGCCAGCAATGAACGCTGCGCCAACAGCAGCAACCATAGGTTTTACAGTAGAATTATTAGCCATTTGAATTTACCCCAATCTAAATTTTTTTAATTTGCTTACGATTATGTGAGCCTGTCACTGCTCATGCGTTCTGTGACTGAGGGTTAAGAATAAAGTTTCAAAAATTTTTTCTTTTTTATTCTCTATCTCAATCTCTGGTTAATAGAACACATTAATAGCAATTGGTTCCCTAAAACTTTGGTCAAACCTTGCATTTATTTATCGGTTAATTGAAAATACCCATCTGTCCGACCTAACAAGCCTAAGGAACACCAGCGCATGACTACAGCACCAGAGCAGATCGCTTTTGACCAACAGCATATCTGGCATCCTTACTCCTCAATGATTAACCCTCCACCTATGTATGCCGTCGAATCAGCCTCAGGCGTTCGTATTAAGCTTGCAGATGGCCGGGAGTTGATTGATGGAATGGCCTCTTGGTGGTCGGTCATTCATGGCTACAACAACGCAGAACTGAATCAGGCTGCTCATGAGCAGATCGATAAAATGTCTCATGTGATGTTTGGCGGACTCACACACGAGCCAGCCATTGAACTCTGCCGTAAACTTGTTGACTACACGCCTTCGCAATTAGATAAGGTTTTCCTGGCTGACTCAGGCTCTGTGGCAGTGGAAGTTGCTATCAAAATGGCTTTGCAATACTGGCATGCCGCAGGCAAACCGGAGAAGAACCGACTTATTACAATTCGCAATGGTTACCATGGCGACACCTTCGGTGCCATGTCAGTCTGCGACCCCGTTACCGGTATGCATGAAATTTTCACAGAGGTACTGCCAAAACACTTTTTTGCACCAGCGCCTCAAACCGCTTTTGATGCTGACTGGAATCCGGAAGACATCCATCCACTCAGCGAGATGCTGAAAAGTAACCGCGACAATATAGCCGCCCTGATACTGGAACCTGTAGTTCAGGGAGCCGGAGGTATGCGCTTTTATTCCCCGGAATACCTCAAAGCGGCCAAACATCTGTGTGAGCAGCACAACGTGTTATTAATCGCAGACGAAATCGCAACCGGATTCGGCCGCAGTGGAAAACTATTCGCCTGTGAACACGCTGGCATCACACCGGATATTCTTTGTGTCGGCAAAGCACTGACCGGTGGTTATATGACACTTGCCGCAACCTTAACCACGTCTCATATTGGGGAAACAATATCTCAGGGTGGAGCCGGTTGTTTTATGCATGGACCAACGTTCATGGGCAATCCACTGGCTTGCGCTGTCGCAAATAAAAGTCTGGAGTTACTGATCAGCTCAGACTGGCAAAGCAATGTACTGAGAATTGAACAGGGCCTCAAAACAGGTCTGGCTGAAGCCCGAAATATAGAATCAGTTACTGATGTCCGCTGCCTGGGCGCCATCGGCGTTATCGAGATGAAAGAAGCGGTAAACACAGCAGAAATCCAAAAACTGTTTATTAAAAGAGGCCTTTGGATAAGACCCTTTGGAAAATTGGTCTATGTTATGCCACCTTATGTAATGAATAATGACGACCTTCATCATCTCACCACAGGTATGGTCGAAGCAGTAGCCGAGTATAGGGGATAAACATGGCAAGAATAAAAATCGATATGCCGGAAAATTATATCTTTTCCACAGAACTTCCAGTCAGAATTGGCGATATAAATTACGGAGGCCACCTCAGTAATGACGCCATGTTATCCATAATTCACGAAGCTCGCGTCAGATTTCTGCATCACTACCATTATTCTGAGCTGGATATCGAAGGTCTTGGTCTGATCATGACTGACTCAGCCATTGTTTATAAAGCTGAAGGTTTTCATGGGGATCAACTCCGAATCGACGTTGCATTAGGCGACTTCAATAAATATGGCTGTGATATGTTTTATCTGGTCAGCAATAAAAAAACCGCAGTTGAAGTAGCCCACGCCAAAACGGGTATGGTTTTCTTTGATTACGATGCCCGGAAAATTGAAACCATCCCGGAAGCCTTTATGCATAAAGTCGTCAAAGACGCCTGATAGACCTTTTCTCCAGATAATTAAAAAGCCTCACTAAGAGGCTTTTTAATTAATCATCCATCCCGGCGTACTGGGAATATATATCCGGTGCCAGATTTTCAAATTTGGTGTACTTACCAATAAAGGCCAGACGACTGACTCCAATAGGACCATTACGCTGCTTACCGATAATAATTTCTGCCACACCTTTATGTTCCGAATCTTCGTTATAAACTTCATCACGATAGATAAACATAATGACATCGGCATCCTGCTCGATCGCACCCGATTCACGCAAGTCAGAGTTAACCGGGCGTTTGTTGGGCCGCTGCTCCAAAGATCGGTTCAGCTGAGACAAAGCAACCACCGGGCATTTGAGCTCTTTTGCTAACGCTTTGAGTGAGCGTGAAATCTCAGAGATCTCTTGTGTACGGCTTTCAATACCCGACCCCTTCATCTGCATCAACTGCAGATAATCGACCATGATCATGGCCAGATCACCATGCTCACGCACAATACGACGAGCACGGGTGCGCATCTCATTAGGGCTGATACCGGCCTGATCATCAATAAACAGCGGTTTATCCCGCATCATGTTTACGGCAGTCGTCAGCTTCGGCCAATCCTCTTCCTCCAGCATACCGGTACGTACACGCGTCTGATCAATACGACCCAGAGAGGACAACATACGAGTCACCAACTGATCCGCGGGCATCTCAAGGCTGAATACCAGAACAGGTTTGTCGGTCGCCATTAGCGCATTCTCAACCAGGTTCATGGCAAAAGTTGTTTTACCCATGGAAGGTCGGGCCGCGACAATAATCAGGTCAGAAGGCTGTAAACCAGCGGTTTTCTGGTCCAGATCGTCAAAACCAGTTGTCACACCGGTGAGATCACCATCACTGTTAAACAGGGTGTCTATACGGTCGACTGCCTTTTTCAGCAGTACATTAACCCCTTCCGGACCCCCTTGGTTAGGGCGATTTTCAGCGATGGAGAAGATTTTCTGTTCGGCATCGTTCAGAACATCTTCGGAACTGCGCCCATCCGGATGGAAGGCATTGTCAGCAATTTCATTTGCTGCAGCAATCATCTGCCGCAGCAAAGCACGGTCACGGACGATTTCTGAATAAGCGCGAATATTGGAGGCACTTGGCGTATTTTTCGCCAGCTCAACCAGATAATCCAAACCACCCGCTGTTTCCAGCTCTGCAGTTCGATCAAGTTCTTCTGAAAGGGTGACCACATCAATAGGATTACCGTCGTTCACCAGTTTGATCATGGTGCGGAAGATCTTACGATGCTCCTGACGATAAAAGTTGTCCTCAACAACGATTTCCGAGACCGTGTCCCAGGCGTTGTTGTCCAACATCAATCCACCCAGAACCGATTGTTCAGCTTCAAGGGAATGAGGTGGGGCTTTGATCTTTTCCAGATCAGCGTCTGTGAGTTGAATGGGTTCCATAATTTTCAGTGGCTAAAAAACAAAAAAGCACTGCGCAGTATTCTACGCAGTGCTTTGTGTACAGTACAGTTCTGTTTATCGAAAGACGATTATTCGCCTACGACAGACAGCTTAACTACTGAAGTTATTTCTGGGTGAAGCTGAATAGCGATATCGAACTCACCGATAGAACGCAGAGCGCCCTCTGGCAGACGAACTTCACTTTTACATACTTCTGCGCCAGCAGCAGTGATTGCGTCAGCAATATCACGCGTACCGATAGAACCGAACAGTTTACCTTCTTCGCCACATTTAGCAGTGATAGTAACTTCTTTCTCGTTCAGACCTTCAGCACGTGCAGTTGCAGTTGCCAGTGTTTCAGCAGCAGCCGCTTCTAATTCAGCGCGACGCTCTTCAAATTTAGCAACATTAGCTTCAGTTGCAGGAACAGCTTTGCCCTGCGGTACCAGGTAGTTACGACCGAAACCGCTTTTCACGGAAACTTTGTCACCGAGGTTACCCAGCTTACCAATTTTCTCGAGCAGAATAACTTCCATCTCGTAAACCTCTTTTGTTCTGCAATTAATGCAGTCCTAGTTCTTCGCCGGTATCCGCGATCTGAAATCAACAAGACTGTCGATTACAGCTGCAAACACCAACAGCGAAATCACAAATTGCCCCATAAATAGGGTTGAAAGGTAAAAACCGATCAACCAGGGCTTGCCTAAATCACGTTTTGCCAAACTGCCATGAACCAATGCGACACCCGCAAAGATCCAGGGTAATAGCAACAGTGGCAACCAACGCATCAAGTCCAGATCTAACTGATAGCAGATCAGAGCGATCGCCAGCAAAGCGCCTGTGTAAGGTACCGGGAGTCTCAAAGCATGAAACTCTTTCTGGAACCCTCCGGGATTAAATAACCCCGCTTGCCAGGAACGCGCCAGGAACAAACTGACTACCATCATCAGCGTATGAACTGATGCTAAACCACCCAACATTAACTGCCGTAACAGTTCTTTATCGAGGCTCACCTGCTTAGAGGTTTCGCCCGCTGACTGAATCAAAAACTTTTCAGTCTGATCAATCACTTCACCAAGATAACCGCCGAGTACGAATTCCATACCCACTCCGGCTACAGCTCCAATCGGCAGCGCTAACATAAGCACCTTGGACCAGTTCGCCGTTTCTCGTAAAGCAACCGCCAGCAGATAAGTACCTGCAATTACGGCCAGTGGTGTCGGGTCGGACACACTGTATGCCCAGACTCCTGCAGGCAAAATAGCCCAAACCAGAAGTCCGCTACCATCGCGGGGTCCCTTACGTAAAGTGACCAGTGCGACAGCCGCTGCGCTTACCCAATAGAACAGTGGCAGCAAGGCGGCAATAACCGCCACAAGAGCCGCTTGCTTGCGGCCTCGCATGATAAATTCAGCCAAGGCTCGCACGACTCGACTACCTCTTACTGATGACTATCAGTGTAAGGCAGCAGTGCAACGAAACGAGCACGCTTGATAGCAGTTGCCAGCTGACGCTGGTAACGCGCTTTAGTACCAGTGATACGACTAGGTACGATTTTG
Source organism: Neptuniibacter sp. (assembly GCA_050633685.1). Taxonomy (GTDB): domain Bacteria; phylum Pseudomonadota; class Gammaproteobacteria; order Pseudomonadales; family Balneatricaceae; genus Neptuniibacter. The sequence goes on from JBOEHA010000007.1 coordinate 77,254, forward strand.
CCAGTTTCAGTGATGTAACCTTTTAAAGTGTCCAGATCTTTGTAATCGATCTCCTGAACACCTTCAGCCGTAAAACGGCAGAACTTACGACGGCGGAAAAAACGAGCCATTGTATCTCTCCTCAGAATTCAGATTATTCAGCAGCTTCTTTAGCAACTTCTTCAGAAGCTTCAGCTTTTGGAGCCGCAGCTTCAGCAGGTTTTTCTGCTGGTTTTTCAGCAGGCTTGTTATCATCACGACGAGGCTTACGCTCTTCGCGGGATTCAGCTGCTTTAATTGGAGAGATCTCAGTGATCGCTGCTTTACGGCGAATTACCATGTTACGCAGAACTGCATCGTTGTAACGGAACAGGCCTTCCAGCTCATCCAGAGTTGCCTGATCACATTCGATGTTCATCAGGACGTAGTGTGCTTTGTGAGCATTGTTGATTGGGTAAGCCAGTTGACGACGACCCCAGTCTTCCATGCGGTGGATTGTGCCTTCTGCACTCTCAATCAGAGAAGTGTAACGCTCAACCATCGCTGGAACCTGCTCACTCTGGTTCGGGTGAACCAGAAAGACGATTTCATAATGACGCATTGTAGCTCCTTTCGGGTTAATAGCCTCCGGACCACACCATGTGACCTAAGGCAAGGAGATTGGAAATAGCTTTCCAAAGGACGCGTAATTTTACGCACCTTGCAAGCCTGATGCAAGATTAAATACAAGTATGCTCTGTGCGTTTAAAAATGTGGGGGTGGACTGCTGTTGTCTTAACTGTCATGTCGCATTTTTCTGCAACATAAACTGTGCCGCCTGATGGAAGACCCCAGCATCATCCAGAGCTCTATGACTTCTATATTTCCCTCTCCGCCTTAGCTCAGAAACCAAAGCAGAGAACTCTTCTTGTTTTCCCTGACCCAGTAATTCAATCAAGCTAGCAACTAAGAACTGCTGTTGAACCCCTGTGCTGGCATACAAACGCTGCAACCAAAAACCATCCCAGTCGTCATGATCAGAAAACAGCACACACCCCCCAACCAGATTATTTATTTCTTCACATACTTTACGAGCTGCAGACCCATGCTTTTCCAGATAATGACGCGACAATCCATGTAAACTCTCCGCCCTATCACTCCAGTGCTGCCACTCCTCTTCCGGGCAGATCAGGGTTTGATAGTGATCTATTCCATTAAACAAACCGATCTCGATCGGGTAACTCCTTGGACTCAGGCCGCTAGCTTCGATATCAACCACCCAAAAATCACTCATACCTCGTACCTAAAGACCGACCCAGGGAGCTCGGCAACGGAGTGACGCAACGAATGCCATTAGAACCATACAGATCAGGATTACCCTTAACAGGTTTTGCAAATCTGTTTGATACGCGTTGCGCCCAGAATTTCTCATCCCAAGCACCACCTTTGATAACTTTCAACTCGCCCTTTTCAGGCCCAAGCAACCGCCCCTTTTGATAAAAATTGAGGTGTAAATCCACTGTATACCAGTCCATCACCCACTCGCTGAGACCTCCCACCATATCGTACAGACCCAATTGATTGGCCGGAAAACTATTGCGCGGCCATGTCAGATCTCGCCAACAACCATCTGTCTCGGTATCTTTTTCTCCCGGCTTCCCTGGATCCATCACCGCACGTTCGCAGGAAGCAGGCTGACTTCCCCATGGGTGGGCATTGCTTGTTCCGGCTCGGGCCGCTTTTTCCCACTCCACTTCAAATGCAAGCCGACCTCCTTGCCAACGACAATAATTACTGGCCTGCTGCCAATTAACACAATTGACGGGATATTCATCTCTTCCTGGCGCGTCATAATTGCAGTAATGGGTTCGTTTATAGGTAAAGGGAATCTTACAAGCCGAGGCTTCCACACAGTTCCGATATTCCGCGACCGAAACCTCTGAAATATCAATATAAAAAGCCGGGACAGACACCAACACTCCTCCTTTAGGGCCTTCATCAACACCACACAAACCATCGCCGACTGAACATCCAACCCGGAAACTTCCTGCAGGAACCAACACTTTCCCCAGAGGTGCTCCCATTGCCATAACCTCATGGCCGCACAGTAAAAAAATTAAGGGAAGCGATACAACTAACCTGTAGCTAATACAAATATTCTTTCGCATTATCATGACTCCAGAATAAGATCCCGATTAAAGAAAATACCGGCGGGGCTTATTGGCTTCGAACCGTTTCAGCTTTAAACCTTTCTGTAAAAAGTGATTAGGCACAGACTTAAAATTGAGATGTTCTGAACTGTTTGAGAACCTATTATTGAATTGATCCGGAATCGACAGAGCCCAACATTGCATAGCCAGCCTGTTACTTGAGGCTTGAAATAAGCAAAAAAGGCTATCTGGCAAACCAATGCAACCAGACTTTCCGTTGCCAGCCGGGACTTCAGTGACATTTCCCAAAGAACTTTCTTGCAGCCCGGAAATCTCATCACAACTGTAAACAGACGAGTCATAGTGACCACTCTCATGACCTGAAGAAATTCTTATTAATAGTGCTTGAAATGAAACCACGACAGCGGCCTTAGGAGCCTCTGCTATATCGCATACAACATCATTTTCCGAACAAGTTATTAAGTAACTACTTGCAGGATAAATCTCCGCTAAAGACAAACTTTCATCCGCGTATACATATCCCATCGGGAACAACATTAAAATACAGAGGGTAATCTGCACCCCGCATGAAGAAGCATTTGTATGTGGTTTCATCTCTTCCTCCTACAACCGCCTATGTTTCAGAGTCCTAGCTCACTCAAACCCGGATGATCATCCGGACGTCGCCCCTGGGGCCAATGGAATTTTCGATCCGATTCATCTATTGGAAGGTCATTGATGCTTGCATACCGCTCTTTCATCAAACCATCTTCTGCAAAAACCCAATTTTCATTGCCGTATGATCGGAACCAGTTACCCTTGTCATCACACCATTCATAGGCGTAACGCACTGCTATTCGATTTTCCTTGAAAGCAAACAGCTCTTTTATGAGGCGATACTGGTTTTCCTTTTCCCATTTTCTGCTTAGAAAGCTTTCCGCCTGCTCTCGGTTCGAGACAAAATGAGTTCGGTTACGCCATTGGCTATCGCGGGTATAAGCCTGAGCCACCTTTTCTGGATCACGGCTGTTCCAGCCATCTTCAGCGAGACGAACTTTTTGACGTGCAGTGTCTTCAGTAAAAGGGGGTAATGGTGGTCTTAACATTTTATTCTCCTTTTAATACGGGAGATGACCAATACACCTCCCAGGGGTTATTTTCAGGCAGCCAATGTTTCTACCTGCGGGAAATCTATATCCGTCCCTAACACTTCATTGATGTAATTCGTCAAAGTATTGAGGGCAACATTGCCTACAATTTCGACAATTTCAGCGTCGCTGTAACCCGCTTGTTTAGCTGCCTGCACATCAGCATCCGTTACAGAACCTCGACCACGTGTAATCTTTACTGCCAGTTCAACCGCAACTGCAGCTTTAGAGTCATTGGATGTGCCACGACGTGCAGCTTCAATCTCAACTTCACTTAAATTAGCCAGATTTGTTCCCAGATAATTGTGTGCAGCCAAGCAATACTCACAGCCATTTACCTCAGCAACAGCCAGAGCAATGCGTTCGCGGGTTTGAATGGATAAGCTGCCTTTACCAAGAGCACCATTAAGGCTCAGATAACCTTCCAGCGTTTGTGGACTGTTAGCAGTAATTCTGAATAGGTTAGGCACTGCGCCAAGCAGGCCATTCACCGCTTCAAGCGAAGCCTTAGCAGCTTCAGGGGCATCTGAAATTGTTGTCGGGGTATTAATTCTGGACATGACGATCTCCTTAATATGATTTTCATAATGATCGCCACCCAGAATACAATTAACATTTACACGAATAATTAGATGAAATATAAATTAACTATTTCCTAATAGGAAAGAATCAACCCTCTCCAGAGGTTTAGCATGAACAAACTGGAAGTAATGCGCGTATTTGTGGAAGTAGTGGAATGCCAAAGCTTTGTAGAAGCCAGTCGGCATTTAGACCTCTCAGCTCCCACTGTTACAAAATCAGTTGCCCAACTGGAAGGACATCTCGGTGTACGCCTGCTCAATCGTACGACTCGTAATGTTCGCCTGACCGATAGTGGGTTACTGTTCTTTAATGACGCCAAACGCATACTGCAGGAAGTTGAACAAGCAGAGGCCAACGCAACAGGGATCTACTCTCAACCCAAAGGAACACTATCAATTACTGCCCCGGTTTTATTTGGTCAGAAACATGTCATGCCTGTGGTGTATAAATATTTGCAGCTGAATCCAGAAGTGAGCGTAAATGCTTTATTTTATGATCGCATCGGCAACCTGATGGAAGAAGGGCTGGATATCGCCATCCGCATTGGCCATCTAAAGGATTCCGGGCTTTTTGCCACTCAGGTTGGCAGCATTAGAAAAGTCGTGTGCGGTGCACCTGACTATTTTAAAAATCGTGGTTACCCTCAACAACCTTCCGATCTGCTCCATCACAAAATCATTCAAGCCGGAGCTGTGGAAAATTCAACAACCTGGAAATTTGAATCAAACGGCAACACCACAAAAATAAAAGTCAGCCCCAGATTAAACTGCAGCCAAAATGCAGCAGCGGTAGAGGCTGCAAAACATGGATTGGGAATTACTCGCCTGATGTCATATCAGGCAGGTGAAGAGTTTGAAAACGGTAGCCTGGAACGGGTATTAATTGACTACGAATCTGACCCACTTCCAGTCAGCATTGTCTATCTTGAGGGTCGTAAGAGTAACAGCAAGATCAGATCATTCATTGACCTTGCTGTAGAGATGCTTAGAGATAATCCCTATATTCATCCTTAGCAGCCTGACATCGCTGCTTAATTGGAGCGCACCTTGAACAGGTACGCGGAAAGCGAAATCATTTTACTTCTACAATCTCATAGCTGTGAGTGATCTCAACACCACCCTTCTCCAGCATCAAAGAAGCAGAGCAGTATTGCTCAGCAGATAGCTTGACCGCACGTTCCACTTTTTTGGGATTCAGATCACGTCCAGACACAATAAATTTCACATGAATTTTTGTGAAAACGGAAGGCACTTCATCGGCACGTTCAGCATCGATTTCGGCTACACAATCCACCACATCTTGACGGGTTTTCTTAAGGATACCCACCACATCATAACTGGTGCAGCCACCCAGACCGAGCAACATCAGCTCCATCGGGCGCGGCCCTTGCTGCAGTTCACCATCAATCATTACATCAAAGCCGGAACCCGTTGTGCCCTGAAAACGCACATCACCATCCCACTTTACTTTGGCACTCATACCCATGGAGTTATTACCTTATTCAAACAATTCTTTTAATTTCTGACCCGGATCTTCAGCACGCATAAATGCCTCACCCACCAGAAAGCTGTGGACGTTATGCTCGCGCATGGCCTGCACATTTTCACGGGAGTGAATACCACTCTCAGTCACAACAATGCGATCACCCGGAATCGATGAAAGCAGATCATAGGTATTATTCAGAGTCACTTCGAACGTATGCAGGTTACGGTTGTTAATGCCCACCAGCTTATTATTAAGCGGTAGAGCGCGATCCAGTTCATCTGCACCATGCACTTCAATCAGCACATCCATTCCCAGCTCAACAGCCAGGCCATTCAGATCCGCCATCTGCTGATCTTCCAAAGCGGAAACAATCAACAGGATACAATCTGCACCAATCGCTCTTGCTTCATACACCTGATATGGGTCGACGATAAAATCTTTACGAATAATCGGCAGCGAACAGGCTGCCCGAGCTGCCATCAAATACTCTTCAGAACCATGGAAGTAATCTTTATCCGTCAGAACCGAAAGGCAACTCGCACCACCGCGCTCATAGGATTTAGCAATTTCGGCAGGCAGGAAAGGATCGCGCAACAGGCCTTTTGATGGGCTGTGCTTTTTCGCTTCCGCGATTACAGCCGAACGGCCTTCAGCAATCGCACGCTCCATACTTGCAGCAAAACCACGGGGATCAAAATCTGTTCCTTTCTGATCCGCAATACGTGCTTTCAGATCGGCGATAGAAACCTTAGGTGCTCGCTCAGAAACTTCTTCTGCCTTGCGCGCGAGAATCTTCTTTAAAATTGTTGGAGTATCAGACATCTCTTAACCTTTAAAAGCCTGACTGAATTCAGCCAGCTCTTTAACTTTTGCCGCAGCACGGCCAGACACAATCGCTTCTTTTGCTTTAGCTACCCCCTCTTTGAGGGAGTCTGCCAAGTCAGCAGCATATAGTGCTGCGCCTGAGTTCAGGGCAATAATATCAATGGCTTTTGCATGTTCACCAGCAAAGGCGGATTCTATCAGCGCAAAACTTTCGTTGGAGCTGTTCACCTGCAAGCCATCCAGAGACTGCTTTTCCAGACCAGCATCTTCGGCAGTGATAGAATATTCTGTTACCGCACCATCTTTTAATTCAGCGACGAAAGTTTCACCTGCAAGGCTGATCTCATCCAGACCTTCCGCTGCATGAACCACCAAAGCATGCACCGCACCCAAAGAGTTCAGCGCTTCAGCCATAGGTTTACACAGGGATTTATCAAACACACCCAAAAGGTAGTGTTTAGCGCCCGCCGGATTCGTCAATGGACCGAGGATGTTAAACAAGGTGCGTAACGCCATCTCTTTACGCGGGCCTATGGCGTGCTTCATCGCACTGTGATGTTGTGGCGCAAACATAAAGCCCACACCCACCTGATCGATACACTGAGCAACCTGCTCAGGATTCAGCGCCAGATTAACACCAGCGGTTTCCAGCAGATCCGCAGAACCAGAACTGGAAGAAACTGAACGGTTACCATGTTTTGCAACATTGCCGCCCGCAGCAGCCACAACAAAAGAGCATGCACTGGAAACATTAAACAGATTCGCACCGTCACCGCCGGTACCTACAATATCAACCGCTTTGCCTGCGGAGATGGTTACTGGGGTCGCCAGTTCACGCATTGCGTCTGCAGCACCAGTGATCTCTTCAACCGTTTCACCTTTCATGCGCAGTGCGATCAACAACCCACCAATCTGGGCATCGGTCGCATTGCCCGTCATGATCTGGTTCATCACTTGCTTCATTTCCGCTTCAGTCAGGTTGCGGCCTTCAACGACTGATGCCAATGCCTGTTTAATATCCATGTTCATATCCTGTTTTTTCTTTTGAGCTCAGTGTTAGCTGCGCTTCAGGAAATTAGCCAATAACTCATGACCCTGTTCGGTCAGAATAGATTCCGGGTGGAACTGAACACCTTCGATATCCAGCTCTTTATGACGCACACCCATAATCTCATCAATATTACCCTCATCATCCTGAGTCCACGATGTGATCTCAAGACAATCAGGGAGAGTCTTCTGGTCGATTACCAACGAGTGGTAGCGTGTCACTTCCACCGGATTATTCAGTCCGGCAAACACACCTTTACTCTCATGATGTACGGGCGACAACTTGCCATGCATCACCTGCTTAGCACGCACAATATCACCACCAAACGCCTGCCCAATACTCTGATGCCCCAAGCAGATCCCAAGAATAGGCAGTTCGCCAGCAAAATGTTTAATGGCAGCTACGGATATACCTGCCTCGTTCGGTGTACAGGGTCCCGGCGAGATCACCAACTGCGTTGGATTGAGCGCTTCAATTTCCTCAATCGTGATCTCATCATTACGGTGCACCTGAACATCTGCGCCCAGCTCACCCAGATACTGTACAACGTTGTACGTAAACGAGTCGTAGTTATCTATCATAAGTAGCATACAGGCATTACCTCATTGTTTTAATTGTAAATTTTATCACAGCGATGGTAACCATACCCGCATTCATACCCGCAATTTCAATCAGTGCTTATTTACACACATATCAATAAAAATTTAAAAACCGGAGTCCAACATTGAGCTACAACCGGTTCGCTCAGAATCCGAGTTCAAAGACAAAACTTACTAGGTCCATACTACCAGAAATCGATGATAGCTTGTCGTACTACACCGATGATGGTGCAGTTGCCGTTGATCGGTATTGCAGGGTATTGCGGGTTCAAAGGTTTTAGATACTTCTGTTCACCATCAATAACCAACTGCTTAAAGGTTGCTTCTTTCGAATCATCCAAACGCGCAACAACCAATGAACCTGAAGAGTAAGGTAACTCAGGATCAACAACGATCACTGCCCCCTCAGGTATGGATTTTTTTCCGCTTGGATTTTCCATACTGTCGCCTTTTACGCGAAGTGCGAAACAACCCTCATGTGCTTTCCCAGTGACTTCACGCCACTCCTCAGCATCTTCATGGGCAAATCCCTCCGCTATTTCAGTCCAATCACCGGCCTGAACCCAGTTAATGAGAGGAATTCTTCCCTTAATATCAGGCCCGACTTCTACATTACCGACCCCCAAGCCAATCTCGCCATCACCTGTGGCGAGCCAATGAGCATTCACGCGAAGCGCCTCCGCGATCTGCATGGTGTAACGAGACCTAGCCGATTTACCAGAGCAAATCTGGCTGATCGACTGCTGTTTGATACCAATGCGACGAGCCAACTCAGACTGAGTCACCCCAGTAAGCTGCAAGGCATGGTTTAGTCGTTCGGATAAAGTTTTCATAAGCCCGTATTCTACAAATAAAACTGTAGCCTTTCAACAATTTTAACTGTTGACTTATCTACAGTTTAAACTGTAACATTCAATCTTGTAACAGTTATTATTGTAACAGGAGACGGTATGGAAGTGTTCAACACGACACAAAAACATCTCCGCCGTGCCATTGACTTGGTCGGCGGGCAATCAGCATTAGCACGAGCCATCAACTCAAAACAGCAAAACGTCTGGTTTTGGTTGAATAAATCAGGGCGTGTTCCCGCTGAATTCGTTTTACCCATCGAACAAGCTACGCAAGGACAGGTAACCCGATCTCAGTTAAGACCGGACATCTATCCGGAATGCCCAAGCGAGCTGAAAGCCAGTAACCAGTAGGATTAAGGGCAAGTAATGGTCAGCATTTTACGTAAACACAAAAGCGAGTACCTCCATGCGTGATTATGGCAAGGTCTATACCCGCTTTTGGCTAAAGCAAAATGTTTTGTCCTGGAGTGACTCAGCGAAGTTGCTAGGACTGTATTTGCTTACATGCCCGCATTGTAATTTGCTTGGCTGCTTTCGACTTCCGATTGGTTACGTTGCTTCTGACTTGAACTGGGATGAGCAACAGGTTGCCAAGGCGTTAAGTGAGTTAGAACAAGATCAGTTCCTCATTCGTTGCGAGGAATCTGGTTGGACTTTGATTCGAAGCTTTCTGAAGCACAACCCAATCGAAAACCCAAACCAAGGTAAGGCAGCCTTTCGGTTGCTTAAAGATGTACCTGCCGACTTCATTGGTATGGCATCACTTTTGAAATCTCTTGCCGCTTTTCAAGCTCGGCTACCAGAAGAATTTTCATCATTGTTTATGCCTGATGGCAACCCGGTAAGGGACTCTCAACGGTCGGATGACTCTGAGAGAAGCAATAAACCAACAGTTAAAACTGTTGACCAGATACAGTTTGAAGACTTCTGGGATGTACAAATACGCAAAGAAAAAAAAGCGAAAGCCAAAGAAGAATGGCTACGCATGGGCCTCAATGAAGACCATGAACTCGCCTTGGAAGTTCTAACACGCTGGAAAGAGCAACGAGACAACCGATTGCAATATCAAGATCGGACTAAGACCCCTATGCCACATAACTGGCTTTTAAACCGGCAATGGGAAGACGAGTACGTTCGCATTGATGAAGTACAGCAATTATCGACGAGCCTAAAGGGCAGCAATCACCAATTGAACATTGAAGAAAGCAATCGCCGCATTGCTGAAAGCTGGGCCGGACCAGGTATTCGGGAGGTTCGTTCAAGTGCAGGAGGTTGATAAACGCGAGTTTGCTGAAGTTTGGGGAGCTGCTTGGGCCATGTATGGCAAAAGCGTATCACCACAATTGCTATCCATCGCATTTGAAGCCCTTCGTACTTATAGCATTGAAGAAGTGCGAATCGGTCTGACTCGGCATATTCAATCACCGGATAATGGGCAATTTTTTCCAAAGCCCGCTGACGTCATCAAGCATATCGATGGCAACTCAGGTTCAAGAGCCATGATTGCTTGGAACAAAGTTGACAAGGCTGTTCGTCAGGTTGGCGCTTGGACATCCGTGATGTTTGACGATGCGCTTATCCACCGCGTGATTTCAGACATGGGTGGATGGGTTGAACTCTGCAAAGTTGATGACAGGGAATACCCCTTTAAGCAAAAAGAGTTTTTAACACGCTACCAGGCTTACTTGCTACGGGACGAAGTGGGTGAATACCCAAGGCTATTACAGGGTATTGCAGACCATCAGAACCAGCAAAAAGGATTTGATATGCAAGCGCCTGTTGCCGTAGGCGACTGGTCAAAAGCGGCACAAGTTTATACGAGAGGCATCGCCGACTTTAGCGCAGTGCCATTAAAAAGAATAAGCCCGAAAGCCATTCAGGCGCTTCTCGGAAATCAATTAGAGGACAAAAATGAAAACGATTAAAGCAAAAACCATTGCCCTAGTGATAGCCATGTCCGCAAGCACTTCAGTCTATGCGTTTCCGGGCTATCAGTGGGAAAAAGCAGCACAAAGCGTTGGCATTGATCCAGTCATGCTCTACGCCGTTGCCTTGGCTGAGTCGGCCTCACATCGTGGTCTCAACATGACCAGTCCATGGCCATACGCAATTCGCAATGGCTCAAACGCAACCTACGCCAAATCTAAGACAGAAGCAGAGCAACTGTTAAACCAGGCACTGCAAGAGACTGAAAAATATCAGCTCGATATTGGCCTTATGCAAATCAATTTGCATTGGCATGGGCATCGGGTGAGCTCAGCAGCGGAACTGCTAGACCCCATCACCAACCTTACGGTCGGCTCAAGTATTTTGGCCGAAGCAATTAAGTCTTCACCAAATGATTTAGAGCTTGGCATAGGCCGCTATCACAGTTGGAACGAAGAGCGTGCACGCTGGTATGGGCAAAGAGTGCTTTCTATTTATCGCAATATTTTACATGAACTGGAGGTCCGTCAATGACAACCAATCAACAAGACTTCTATCAATTAAATTTGGCGTACCTACACGCAGCACGAGAATTAGCGCGAATTGATCCGCAAGAGGCCGTCTTGCGCTTTGGACTTACACGCGACGTGGTTGATGCTCTGATTAATGCTGGTGTTGACGACCTGCAACGAGTGGCGACCTCATCATTCATGCTGTTTCAACCAAGGGGTAACCAAAGCCAACTGATTGAGATGGTGAAGAGCAAAGGCACAGGTATCCCAAGAATCGCTTATTTATTATCAACCCTAAACAATAAGGGGGATGCATGATTGATAACCTGTCCAAAAGTGAGCTATTTACCCGAGCCTCGCTGCTTATTAAATACGGATTTCGAACAACCATTATCGCGCTCGATACAGGTTTGCCAATCCACATTATCAGAAGGCTCCACAAAGAAGTAACTGGCAAGTCACCTTGCCCTGGTCAATTGCCAGAATCTGATGCCATTGTTAAAAGCAGAAGAGCCTTAGTTGAAGGCTCCCTGCTGATGGCGCTTTATGTCAATATTGGGGGGGATAATGTCTACAAGCAATTAAATATTGATGCTTTGATGAAGGCTTACGATGCGTATTTGGTTGCAAGGGAAGAAGCAGATCTTCCAGCTGAAATCCCCTGGAAAAAACTGACCATCAATGAAGGTTGGGTTCTAGCTCGTGATTTAAGATCACAGCTTGCATCCTTACACCGGTGTCGATGCGGTAGTCTGTATTTGACGGTATCTCAACAGCGCATTCAGCTTAAATGTCCTGTGTGCGAGATTATGGCTGAGCAAACCACTAGAGCACTTTTTGAGAACTAACATGCTGATACATGATTTGATTGTGCACCTCCCGTGCACTTTGAGAGTACTAAGAAGATGACAAACTTACTTAAATCTTTACCAGCACGCTGCTGGTTTATATCACTGGGGCTTTTTCTGGCGACTTTGGCTGCGGCTCATTTTTTTCCATCAGAAATATTAACGGCATTTGCCAAGTTAGCGGCTTTGCCATTTCTGATTTGCACCATCGTTTTTTTCAGCTACTTGGGATTCAAAGCAACGGCTAGTCCTATCGGACTTATAACCATCACCACTATGTTTTTAGCAATCGCATATTGGCAAGCGAGTTGGGAAATTTTATGTGTCGGTTTAGCTTTCTTAGGCTTAAGCGGACTAATCCATTTATTTCAAAGACAACTGAAAGATACCGGTCGAGAACTAAGCCTGAGCGAAAAAAAATATTGGTACTGGGTAAACGAATTTGCAGACGGTCGCTCATCTATCCTCCCCAAAAGGCCAAAAAAATAGCCAGCCCATCACAAGCTGGCTACCTTCTATTTTCAGTTCCTTCCTGATGCCTGGTTATAGGCCCTAATATCGATCAAGTTGTTCTGAGCATAATCTCCCGCAAGCGATGCATTTGAGATCACAGCTATCTGCTTATCCACAAATGCTTTATCTTCTTCGGACACACTGTCGGGGATGTAAGCGCCACTCTCATCCTTTTGACGATACTCATTTAGCATTTGTTCCCTTAGGCCAAGCATTTCAGGCGACCAACTCGATGAGTCTTCAGAGTTGAAAACGCGCCCCGCCAAACCTTCATTGAAAGCTTGAGCGAACACTTGACTTTGAATCGGGGTCAATCCCATTCTCTGCCCTTCGCTGTATGCCTCCTGTTTAAAATCATCGGCGTACTGTTCTAAGAACTCACCATATCGATTGTTAACTGCCGCACCGAATGCCCCAGCCAACATGGCTTCAGACTTAGTGCCCCAGTTAACTTCGGAGGCATACTGCGAACTCGATCCACTGTATGCATCATTAAACGCCGTCAAAGGATTTTCTAAAGAGGTTCCTGCATCAACGGCTGCTTTTAACCCATCCCATGTTGATTTGCTGGCCACCGTTGCATTGTGCAAGAAACCTCGTGAGCCAGGATCTTCAAGCGCTTGTTCTTTGTAACTCTCATAGTCTTCGCCAAAGTGATTCAAGGTATGCAGTGCTGCATCAGTATGCTTGCCACTGAAATCACCAATAGCACTGGCGCTGTTGAAGAACATTTCAGCACCAGAAACTCCACTATCATCAGCCATAATGCGAGATCGCCACTGAGAGCCAGCTTCACTGTTTAGTCCAGATTGATAGGTGCTTGTGTCAGTAGCTACGGCCTGCTTGGCTTGTTGCTGATGCGCATTCAGCTGTCCATCTACACCAGACAGATTGGTTTGGTAAGCAGATTGAGCCGAATTGAACTGCGTTTGAACAGTAGCAGCATCCTCGTAGCCGCCCAATACCCCCGATTCCACTTGGCTTTGAGTGCCACCAAAAGTAGGTGCAGCTGATGACAAGCCTTCATTTGAGCGCGGTTGAATTGATCGTAAATCGGCTCCAGTAGCCATGGCCATAACAGTCATTGCTGCTTGATAATCATTGTCTCGTTCAGCGGGCGTTGAGGAGTTGCTATAGGTTAAAGACTCCATAGCTGCGGCCACATACGCCTGATTATCATCAGGTAGCAAGCGCTGATAAATTGGAAGGTTTTCACGTAATCGGTTACCGGCTTCAACATGCTGGTTCATATAGCGACCTAAATAATCCATGACTTCAGGATTATCCGCCGCTAATCGGGTTAACGTCGCACCATCAGTATTTCTTTGTCCTGATAGACTGTAGCTGGCCTGATCAAGCTCACTAAAGCGGTTTGATGCCGTGACAACGTCTTGTGCTGAACTCTGAAGTGACTGATAGTCTTGGTTAGACAACGACATCTCAACGCCAGAACGTCTTGAATCTGAAAGGTCCTTAACCATTGCATCGCGATACTCAGCACGTCGTGAATCACTTGATGCCAAGCTTTGCATCTCCCCAGTGAGCGTATTTGCGGTCGTTGACCGAGAACTGCCCTCTGACGACTCAACTTGGCCACTAAAGTTACCACCTAAATCCAAGCCTGCTCGTAACCGTGATATTTTTGGCACTCTTGATGATTCAGGCTTATCCACTCCTGGTAGGTTACCTTGTGGAGAGTCATTCCCCCCTGTACCAAGTAATCTTCCCAAGAACCCTTTATCTGCTACTTCTTTATCACCGGTATTTGTAATGGTTCCATCTCCACCGACCCTAAGGCCTCCCGATAACACGCCCGATACCAAGCCACGTACAGCGTCTTTTTTATCGTCTCCGAAACCATACCGTGTTTGCAGGTCATCAGTGACCTGATTAACAACGGCGCTAGATGCGGAATTAGAAGAACCAATCTGACGTCCAACCGAAGAAAGGTTGTCGTAACTTAGCTTTTCACCAAAAGTTCGGCTCATGGTATTGCCAACTTGACGGCTAAAGGCTTGAGTTGCCTGAGTCATGGATTCTTTTGCAGAGCCGACCATTGAACCCACCGCATTTCCGACAGAGAAACTGCTAAGTAGGTTTGACGCGCCGGTCATAGCAGAACCAGTGAGGGCTGAATTTTGGAACATTGACTGTGATTGCATCACCGGGGCATTTTTCGCGACATCTGGACTTGCCATCTTTTCATCAATGGCATCACCGTTTTGAAGACGTCCAGCCAAGTGGGTAGCGGTTATTGCTGAGCCATACACGAGCATGAGCGAAATCGCCGGAACACTCGACGCCAACATGCCGCCAGTAGCTATCCAGGTTTGCAGCACTGAATCCATCTGCATCATCCCAGCAAAAGATGGCACTTCTGTACCTGCAAAGGCATCAAGAGCCGACATTTTCCCAGCAACAGTTAAATGGATATATAGGTTAATGATGGCCATGACAGGCATCCAAAGTTGAATCCAAAGCAGGATTAACAAGTACTTCCCGGCCATTCGCATCCCGATTTGGCCAAGGGCAATCACAAAGGCCATCAATGGGGTGATGGCGTAAATGAACCCCTCAAAAAACGTCATCATCGGACGAACGATACTTTGGAACAGGGTCTGCTCCGCCGCCCATTGCGTATTGCGCTGCTCAATCGCTTGGTTAACCATGACGGCTGCGGTGAAAGCTTGATCATCCATATACTTGCCTGTCACGCTTTGCTCATAAATAGGCAAAAGCACCGACGCGGTCATGTACTCTTGAGTGTTAACTGAAGCCAAACCAAGGTTATTCAGTGCATTTCGGATCACGTCATCAGTATCCGTTGCTGACGAAGTCCCCAATGAGGCTGACAAAACCTGTTTAAGCCTTGGAATGAAGGTTGATTCTGTCATGAGTTTCAGTTGGCTATAGGCATCGGTGCAGTCCAGATCGCTACTGCTACCACTGAGCATGATGCGTGTGCCATATATGCGCGAATCAAACCTAATCGCAGTCATCGGGTTAGGATCACTCAGCACCTGATCTAGGTTCTTTTGGCCGATGTCGATGCCAATCAAGGTGCATTCTTTGATATAGTTAAACCACGATTGCTCGATATCTGAGCCACCGACACGATTTGCATCACCCAACCCAGAGCGATCCATCACCTGTTTTCTCACTTTAATCAGTGACTGTAAACTGGATGCAAAGCCGTATTCCGTCATGGCGGGAGTTGAGAACGCAGTTTCAAACAATCGCGTGATTTGAAAGCCAACAGTCGAAATCGTACTGCCTGCGGCAGCAACACCGATGGGCACATTATCAACCACTCGAACTTGTCCCGTGTACGCATCCTCAATGCTCACTCGGGTACTGGGTCCAAACATGGTTGCAAAGACTAGCCATGAGACTAAAACGTGTTGAAAGTTAATCCCACGACCGCCTTGCATTAAGGCCTGAACAGAGACCATCAATACCCCAATGAGCAAGCCAATCCGAACCATTGAAGTAAAATCGCCTGTACCAGTGATCATCGCGACAGCGTTCAGGACCTGCTCTAAAAAAGCCGAATCCCCGATGGAATAGATTTCCCACATGACCTATTCCCCCAGCGCCGTAGATTTAACGGTGTAATAACGCTGTTTGCGAATGGTCTGAATCACCTGGTTAAAATGCGCCAGCAATTCTTGCTCTGAGCCGTATCTTCGCTGCAACGCAGCGTACTCCTCATTGATTTGGCGACGTGCACGTTCAAGGTCTTCGGTTAACAACTTCGCATAGGCATGATCTTCCACACCAGATGTGCTTCTAGCTGCGTTGAGCATGTCTTCAACCAATGCCCGGGCCATCTCAACAGCAATAAATGGTGCTGCTCGTGAAGCAAAAGACCTAGCGGCCCCTTCATTTAATGCAGAAAGTGTTCGAATCATGCCGCCAATGCTCGCGGGAGCCGAGGTCATAAAAGCCTTTTCGGTGGTGCTAGCAGCCCCTGTATTTCGAGCAAATTTAAAAATAATGCCGTTACTAGAACCTGTACCAAGAAGTAAATTTTCTACCTGAGTTGATAACCCGGTAAGGGTCACGTTAGTGATTGTCGGGTT
Organism: Neptuniibacter sp.; assembly: GCA_050633685.1. Classification (GTDB taxonomy): domain Bacteria; phylum Pseudomonadota; class Gammaproteobacteria; order Pseudomonadales; family Balneatricaceae; genus Neptuniibacter. Next base: position 93,781 of record JBOEHA010000007.1, read on the forward strand.
CAAACAACCGTCTTGCGTCACTGTGTCACATCGGTACATAGCGACGTTACCGCCATGAATTAAATGCTCAATAGTCACTTTATTGCCATTCAGTCTGGTCAGTTTTGGGGCTTTACCTTGGCCATCAGCGGCATTCGCTAAATCACCAACGATAATCGAACCAGTCACCGACATAACCGCTTCAAGAAAACGGTCATCCCCCGATGCAAACCAGCTTGATGCCGAATGACGTTTCAGTGCTCGCCAAACCAAATTACCTTTAATCGTTCTGTTTACATCTGATGCCGCGACACTCGAAGCGTTCTCATATGGGTTCTTACCATTGGACTCACTCCAACTGGTAAAAACGTCTCCAGCCCCTTTAAGTGAGCTCAACATGCTGGCTTCTGTTTGCCCCTTTTTACCAAAAGCAGCCAGGGTATCGTTCACGACTCCCTGAGCCATTTGACAGGAATTGCCGAAATACTCGTTCAACTGCTGGATTTTCTTTTGCAGTGTCTCCATGTGCTGAGAGCATTTCTCACACATAGCACTGAGCGCCAATTGGAATGCGTACCCTTTGGCATTTGCCGCTACAGAGCGAAGCAATTGAACGAACTGATCAGCATTAACAAATGACAAACTTCCTGCGAACATATCAATGCCGCCACAACCAGCTTGGAATGACGGAGGCACCATAGAGACGAGGTTTTCGTTCATGATTCTGTTACGGACAACAACACTTCCGCCAGATATAACGCCACGCCGCTGACTCTCGAATACACCAGGCGCAGTGCTGTTGGTCATTGAACCAAATAACTGGTTCATCTCCTGTTGCAAGCTTGCTTGGCTCATAGACGAAAAACCAATCGCACAGGCGATTAGCGATACTCGGAATACTTTTTTCATTGTTATAACCCTCCTTGTGCACGCAGATAGCGAACAAGGAACTCAGGGTCCTGTAATATCTTTTCGTTAAGCTCTTGGGCTGACATCGCGAGTGACACGCCGGGTTGAACAGGTCTGGTGGCATAGTAAGTTTGATCGTCAATCCAACCGGCTTGATGGGCTGCAAGAATGATTCGATTATTGAGCTCATCAAGGCTCATTGCGCCTTGGCCAATCGGAGTGATGACATTAGGCGGATCAACTAAGAACACGGCAGGGACAGTCGTAACGGACAAGGATTGAGCTTGTCCTGAATCGACTTTGTAATTATGAAACTCTCCACCCGGTAAAGGCAAGCCATCGACTGCAATAGCAAACACCTCGAAACCATAGTTCAAAGCCATTGATTCGATGATAGGCGCTTGAGCATGGCAGTAAGGGCAATCAGAACGATAGAAGAAGAATAAGCCAGCCCGTTTTGCTACTTCACCTAAAGCAATATCTCGTTGAGCGCCAGCTTCTCGATCCATCCGATTGGCAGCATAGGTAGCCAAGGGTCTGCGACTGATTTCATCCAAAACTGGATCGCCCATGACTACCTGCTGACTAACATCAGCAAACTGTGAGCCCTTATCCATCATGACGCGCTGGAGATATAGATAGGCTCTGACGTTCTCATTCGTCGGCTCATCAATTGCCTTGTCCATGAACGACTGCATGTGCTCACGAAACCAGGCAGCACTGAAAGGCTTTAGCCCGCTCTGACTCGACTCTGCCGCACCAGATTCCGGCTTAATAAGCTCTTCAGCCTCCGCTGGCTCAGGAATGACCTGATACCAAAACCAGCCTTCCTGACCACGCTGATAGAATGGCTCGTCACTGGCATAGGCGGGTAAGATGAATAGAAAGAAAATAATGATTGGGATGGTCACCCATAGGATAAACCAAGGTAACAAAGGCGTTCTCATTGTCAGCTCCAGAAAATTTCATAGAGCTAACATGCTAATGATCCCGGTAAGAGCGATTGGCCAGATAGATGAAGGAATTGTGTGTGTTTCTGACTAGCTGTTGTGACTAGTAACAACAGCTAACGTTAATGAACAAAAGATATGATTTTACGCTTTGAGCGAAAGGCTAAGCCTCAGCATAGCCATCACTTTTATCTCAAAGATTAAGAGATAAGCTTTTGAGCAACAGTTTTTAGTTTAAGTTTTAAGTCGTCAGAAATAATTGGAAGCGCTACACCGTCATCGCCAACAGCTACTGCTGGCCCATAATCATCATAATCTTCACCAGTGTCAGCATTGATTGCCCTGTAACAATCTTTGGTTACGTCGATATCATCCTGTAGACCAACGTAATACCAAAACCACTTTTCAGTTTCACTAATCGTAGCTTCGATTATTTCAATCAACCCTTCGCGTGACGGAGCAACAATCATTTCAGCTTTTAGCCAATCAAGATAAAAACTAATTGGGATTACTGGCTCATCTTCGTCATGACAATGCAAAGCATATCCAATAGCCTCAATCACAACATAAGGATCATCATAAAAATAGCCACTCCAGCAGTGGCTATGGCCGTCACCACATTGATCATAGATTGGTTTCAACGATGAAGGAATTGGAAATACCGCATCATTACTGTTTTCAAATTTCTTTAATACCAGCGTTAAAAGCTCTCGATAAGGGACGATTTTCTGGTATTGCTCAGCAACGTCAGACTGAATTACATTAAGCGAATGACCAGCTAGTTTTTTGTTATACCAGAACTCGCCACTTCTGTTATCCGGATTGCCTTCATATTCAGCCAATAATGTCGCAGCTACAACAAGACCAACCAATATCGCTTCTGAGTCATTTGCATCTATGAATGAGGTTAAAACACCTAGCATTCGTGTTTCACCTAATGCTTCTTCAAAAGAAGCCTCAGCATAAAATGCATAAACATCATCTAAAGAGATAATGTTAAATTGCTCCCAAGCTTGCTGGATTCGCTGGCATACTTGAAGCGTAACACCTGCATCAAAATCCAAAGCTTGCAAGCGCTCAAAGCACTGTCTATTTGCGATCTCAAGGTTTTCAACTCTATATTCAGAGGCAACTTGAAATGCCGCGTAGCTTTTAAAGCCGCAAAATGCTGCGAACGCTTCGTATAAATGGCTTTTCTTTATTGATGGAATTGCTGTTTTTAACTCAGAATGAGCCGTAAAAATGATGGGTTTTAAACTTTTCATATACATATCCATATGCTTGAGACAGTTATTAACCGTTATCAATCATTGCTACACACGATTACAACATGATCTCTCAAGCCATGTATGTATAATTAAAATTTAAGTAAATATTGGGTTCTCTATACGCCTTTTCAGGTCAATTTGCTGTTTTTCACTCGTGTGCAAGTGTGGCTAGCGCCACTAAAAAATATATAGGATTTTTGAAATTCAGGCAACCATCACAAAGAAAAACTGAAAACGTATGGATCGTGCAGTTCAAAAAAGGAAAAGATGAATCGACCAGATCAGTGCTCAAGGTAGACCTCTAACGTCTACTTCTGGCACATAAAGCAATATTCAGAAACTTCGAATACTACGTTAGCTCACTTTACTGCAATAACCGTAACCAAAATTTTAATTGAGCAACTTGGAACCATGACAAAGTACATTTTGCTCCCCACATGCTGCCAGAACTCGGCCTCTTGGGCATATTTTTTTGCTTTTTGGATAGCGACGTTTTCTGGCAACTGAGTTTTAGTTAGCCCCGAACATAGCAGCTTTGAGCACAAAGCCTTCCAAGGATGCTTAGGTACGCCGTCTGAAAGCCGTTCCACAAACCGATCCAGTGCATGATGAGTCACCACGACAGGTCCAATGTTCGGAACATTTATTACCTCATCGATGTCTCTCACCGTAACATTATCCACACTGTATTCCTCGAAGAGATATGAGAGCCAATCGTCACTCTTTTCTACCGAGATCTGTGCTTCCTGGTAACGGGTGAGCAAAAACCTAGTCAGGCTGTAAAGTGAATGCTGAGTTGAGCGTTGTTTCTGTAACTTTTTGATGGCACCTTTACTGACTCGGATTTGAAGCCCATTGCCGCTTCGGTTACTCCCCATCACCTCTTTCACTGACAGTAGGTGATGAATCGCATAGAGCTCAGCTGCAATTGGCTTTTGCTGCTCAGGTAGCTTGTCGTATTGCTCACCTAAATTGACCTTTAGCTCACCACCTCTTCGAAGGCCGGTCTTCCAGTACACCGTATACTTGCCATCAGTCTGCTTTGTTAACAGGGTTAATACCATCATGTTTTTTTCTCCTATTGGTTATCTATTTTTCATTCTCCATGTTTTTTCAAATATGCAAGGCGCAAAAAAAGGGGCCGAAGCCCCTTGGATCAGGTATGAACTTTAGGAAAGCCCATGGCACCGTAAACATTCAGCACATCATTCCAATCCCAACTTTTCACGCCAAGTGACGTTGGTATCGGAGGGATCAGGACTTGTGTCAGAATGCCTTTCTGCCAGGCTTTTTTCTTGAGTTCATTCGCTGCATTCAGGCCGGTCTCAGAGAGATCGTGATCTGCCCAGATGTACAGCATTTTCACATTACTTGGTGGTTCAAACCTAGCCAGTAGCGTTGCATTCACAACCGACCAACATGTTTGTCCCGTAGCTCTGGTAACCGCTAGAGCTGTTTCGATGCCTTCAGAAACACCTAATACCTCACCAGGCTCACCTATCGGAATAGCACCACCAGTGATTGTTCTGTCACTTGGTATGGGCATCATCTTTTTAGGCTTTTCAACCCCCGCTTTGAATCCATCTTCACTTAGGTAGATCCGATGAAACGTGGCCGAACGCCCTTGCTGAGTAACGATTTTACCTAGCAGCGCTGGGTAGCTATCGATAAACAGACCATCTTCATCATGGTAAGGCAAGTTAGGATGAAACCTCAGCACCGAATCCCATTCAGGACGAAGCCGCGTCACAATGCCACGACGATGCAAGTAGTTCCAAACCGGTTGCGCACGAGTATCTGCAAGAGATAACGTTTCTCCCCAGGTTTGATTCAAGCGATGGATAATCGCTTTGTCCTCGTCCTGCTTTCTAGCCTTCCAATCAACAGCGTTACTCGGTATTGGCCGAGTAGACGCTTGTATTTGTCCGGGTTGAATACATAGAACTTGGCCGATTGCTTCAATAGACTGAGCAAAGTTCCATCCATTAATCCAAGACAACAGTTCAAAACCATCATGAAAGATCCCGCAGGTGTTACAAACGCCACCTCCGGTATATTCAGCATCTTTGAACAGCCTAAAGCCATCACGACCGCCATGAACAGGACAAGCCACATGACGGCCTTTTCGAGCAATAGCGGCATCAAGTTCTGGCACCAACGCCGCCAGTATTTGAAGCCATTGGCCATTAAGATATGGCCTCACTGTTTCAATCTGTAAAGGTAACGCCATATAACCTCCTTAAGTAAAAAGCCGACTCCTACCACAGGTGGTAAAAGTCAGCTTGGGTCCTGCATTGAGCCGTTTGGTTAATGCAGGAACGTTAGTCAAGCTGGATACCATGTCGTCTTAATAGCCACATGATGGAATCACGAAGCACATCAGGATCGACAACCGCAGCCATCGCGCAAACACGAAAGCAAAATGGCGTTAATTCGTCATTTTGAATCCACGACAACACATCCTTTCGCAATCGAGTACTGACACGACCGTCCAGCAATACACGGATCGCATCCAATAGAATGCCTTCGCGTAACTGCCAGATTTCCGTGTCAGACCAAGTGACTAGGGCATCATCAAACTCAAATAGAAATTCGAGCTGTGATGACGTGTGTTGATAGGACTGCTTTTGTGATGAAGGAGAATGGGCAATGCGCCCATTCATTAAAGATAACCGCGTTCGGCAAGCGAAACGCAGCCCTCGGATGCGACCACGACATGGTCAAGCGTTCGAATATCAACAAGTGACAAGGCGTCACGGAGTCGATGAGTGATGCGTTTATCAGCTTCACTGGGTTCAGGATCACCCGATGGATGGTTGTGAACCAGTATCACTGCTGCCGCATTAAGTTCTAGCGCTCGTTTTGTTACTTCCCTTGGATACACGCTCGCCGCATCTAAAGTGCCTTTGAACAGCTCTTCAAATCGAATAACGCGATGCTTTGTATCAAGAAACAGTACGCCAAAGACTTCGTGCTCATACTCGTGCATCAGTGTTTGCAGGTATGAGAACGCCGATGATGGCTGTTCAATTTTGCGACCTTTACTCAATCGACCACGGGCAAGCTTAAGCGCCATATCTAAAATATCTGCTTCAGTCACTTGCTCAGGAACGATGTAAGTACCGGCTTCTTCGCCAGCTAAGAACTTTTTGTTTTTCATAGGAGTCTCCAAAAAAAAAGCGGAGACGAACCCATGCCCTGACGGGGACGGAATCGTCCCCGCAGGGTGGTAAAGTTGATGTGGTTACTGAACTAACAGTTGTTGTGTTACTTCGAATAACTCACGCTTCAGATCTTTGACGTCGTTAATCACGATGCTTTGAGGAAAGAATTTCTCAACACTGCGTGTTTGAATCCCTATTCCCAGCAGCTCAAAGCCACTTCGTCTGCACCGGTCAACAATGTCATGCGTAGCAGCCCAATCATCTGGGTCACCATCGGTTAGCACTATCATTAGCTTTCGCTTCTGTTTTTGTGCCAACAAACTGTTTGCCGCAAACCACATCGCTTGTGCCATAGGTGTACAACCTCGTGGTTTTTGGTCAAAACAGGCGGCCCGATGTCGAACCGATTGCTTGGGTAATAACGCGATAGAAACTTCCTGATGAATACCAGGAAAATAACTGACCGCAGGTACAACACCCGGTATGCCTTCCAGTGCCATGGCCAAAGCCAAAGCGGCTTCATTGGCAACATGAAAGTACTTGCGATTCCCCTCGCCAATGGGCTTACCCATTGAACCCGATATATCGACAAGCAAGTGCACCGCAGCATTGGGCGCAATGCGAGGCTGCCTTTGAATAAACAATCTCGACTCACCGGCTTGTGAAGCGGCAAGACGATGAGTTGCAACTCGAAGACCGTACCGTTTGGCATGATTCCGATTGTCCTGACTGGACTGAACCATGCCCCTAAGTCGGGCTCGAATTTGAGCCGACTCAGACGCCGATAAGGTCAAGATAGCCTCATCACCCAACATAGCTTGCTCTGCTTGAGGCAAACTGAGTGGAGTGACGCCCTGATGTCCTTCAGCTTGTTCCGACAACACTTCTGCCACTTGGGCAAAGGTATCGAGTTCAAACTGAGCGGCACTGGCCTCTAAGGCTTGTCGCAAATTGTCAGCTTGATCAGAGTTATCAGAATCACCCGTTTCATCAGCATCCCCTGTTGCAGACGAACCAGTTTCCGGGGTTTGACTGCCACTACTGCTATTGCTGTCATTACTCGCATCTTGTCCAATGTCATTACCGCTATCAGCATCCGACTCATCCTGTGGTGGACGAGATTCTTCTTCCAACATGGCAACGATGGCATCGACAAGTTTTAGCACTTCACCTGTAGACGCCAGGCTAGGCACTGCTGTCAGCATGGCGCTTAACCGGCTCATCGCTGCGGCAGGAAAGAGTTGTCTCACTCTTTCATCGACTGCTTGATACAAAGGCGTCAGCGCTTTCTGGCCCAGAAAATGGCATCTCAAGCGGAACAACAACCAGGCTTGCAAGTTAGATGCAGGCTCAAGCTGTTCAGGTACACACATTTGCTGTGTGTCCACCATGTACTCAATCACTTGCGAAATACTGCGCCGGGTTCCGGGGTAATCCTTTGCCAATTCGTTTTCAATGCGAACGTCCTCAATGATATTGAGAAGTGCCTTACGGATCGGTTTGGACGACGCCTTCTGCACCATGTCAAAATTAGTATGCCGAATATGCGCCGCTTCATGAGCCAGATAACCCCAAGCAATCTGTTGATAGTGTGGGTCGTCTGGGTTTGCTGTTGGGATCACAATCCGCTCACCATCGGTAAACGCATCTTGTCCTTGAATAAGCACCTTCACACCAAACTTTTCGCCATAAGCTGCGGCAACGATTGGCAGTGCGTTTTTTAATGGATGATTCATGGGAGTCTCCTAATCATTAGGGGGAATACTCCCTCAGCGGGAGCGTTTCCCCGCTGGGAATGTGGGTGTTTAAACCTGTGCTTTTAGCTTATCTAGGTCGTATTTTTGACCTAACCAAGCCACCAATTGAGCTGGACTCTCGTGCTGCTCAAATGACGTTTTAAGCTGGTCTAAACTCAGGATGTCATCCAATGTCAGACCGTACTGGTCTTGTAACTGAGTAGACACCTCGTGTTGATATTGCAGCCAGGCCCGCTCATAAGCGGTTTGCTGCAATGCCATGTTTGGAACAAATACCATGGCCGTTACCCAAGCTCCTTGTGCGTCCGCATCTGCGATCAGCACAGGGTTCTTGGGGATCACGACACTATGTGTTGAGTACGACCGTTGTACTAACGTTCGACAACACGCCACTTCTGGTATCGATTCACTTTCAACAGCATCAGTCACACCACGAAAATGTGCTTCAAACTGGTTCAGTTGGCTGGGGTTATGGATGGTTGATTGCATAATTTCCTCTTACATAGTTCAGAGGACATGCGCCCTTCAGGGCAACATGCCCTCAAGGACGTTAAAAATAAAATGAGTTTGGTACAGTCGAACCAAGGTTTGGTCTGACGGTTGGTTGGGGTATTGCACGCAAGTTATCTGCCTGAGCAGATACTGGCTGTGCGGGTTTAGGTTCTGGTTTGGGCATCAGTTGCCTGATATCCAATTGGCCTTCACCGTGCATTCTCATCTTGTCTGGATCAGACAAAATTAAAATGGTCGCCATCAGTTCGTGATAGAGATTGTCTGTCACAGGGCCGGTCTTCGGCAGACGAACAAATAAATTGTCCATCGCTTCAACCATCGGTTGAACTCGATGATCCAGGAATGACAAACCATCCAACTTGTCTCTTAACCGTTTGAGAGGATTAAGGGCACGCTGACTGATTTGATTCTTACCTGCAACGGAACGCTCAAACAGTTCATTGGCATCACGAGCAACCTCCCTAAAGAGGGTGTGTCCCATGCCATTGACCTTGTCATCTAAGCCACCACCTTGTTCAGCCGGTTGCATTCGATAAATGGCATAATCGAACTGAAGCCGTTGTTCCACGTCTTCGATGGGTGATAATGCACGTCGGATTGCATCTGCAAATTCCGGGTGTTTTGCAACCCAGTCAAACGTCACCTGATCATAGTTGTCCAAGAACAACTGCTTGCACTGCGCAAACTCCTGACCGATCCGGTCAAGCTCTGGAACAATCTGATCAATTCGGTCTTCAGGGACGGCATAGCCACCTAAAAACCGCACACCGACTTGCTCACACAAGCGCTGCGCTTCTTTCTTAAGCCTTTCAAAGTTCGCCAATGCCTCTGGGTCGCAAATTTTTTTACTCCCTAAGCTGGCAACATCCTTCGGTGGAAGTTGGCTGCCATTGGCTAATCTGAAATCTTCAGGCCTTAGTTTTTTTCTACCGCTCCAGATGGAACAGTCGATGTGACAAATCAAAAGTTTGTCGAGGGTTTGAATACTCATAGTGCATCCTCATGCGAGATGGGGACGCACCACTCCCAACAGGAGCAATGGCCCCCGTTTGGGTGGTAGTAGTTGACGCGCTAATGGCAATACCACTATCAGAAATAGTAATTTTGCGAATCAGGCGACGATTGGTTGAGATCGATTTTCGCAGGCATTAAGTCCAGTGCTTCAGCTATCGGGCGAACCCGTTCTAAATCACTGCCTAATAACCTCAATACATCTTTTTCCAACTTCAGTTGGTCGGATACTTCTATCCCTTCAGGACTCGCTACTGTGAGCGAACACAGTGGTGGTAATTGACGCTTAAAGGCCAGTAACAGCAACAATGGCCACGGGCCATCATCAGTGTTAACAATGCCAGCGCCTTCACCTGACACCATGCTGATTTGATTGGTACTAGGTAATCCGCTTTTGCAAAACCCTAATGACCATTCTCCAATCCTGACCTGGTTATCATCAATAACAGCCAAGCCATAGGCTTCAAGCAGCTTTGCCATATCGAACAACGCTTTTTGAGCCAGCGAGATTTGGCCATTGACGTCCTTGCGAGTACGAAACTCCCAACTGACGTTATTGGCGCACGCGACGCTATCTAGCGCATTTGAGAGTTCAAATGGCCGCCCTTGATGATCAATGCCGACTTGTCCAACAAATCGATAACCCTTGTTGATTTTCTCATTGATTCTTCGGTCTGCTTCAGCGTTAGGATCAGTCGAGTCAATCAATCGCTGCTGCGACAATTGACCGGCTTTTCCAAACCGAACTTCAATCTCCTGGGTGTCTGATCCAACGTAAATGGCCCATTCTTTGGCTGTCCCATCAGAATGACTGTAACGGTAAAGAGCAAAGCAATTTTCCATCATCAATCCTCCCAGTGGTCACCGAAGACATCAGCGGCAATACGGTGAATGGCTTCACGTTGCTCCAACTCAGCACGAGCCGTCAAAGACCGAACCAGTGCATACTCCACTGCGTTAGGAGCGCCTTTAAAAGCAAGTGTTAACTTTGCCCAGCGCACCAAGGTCCTAGTGGACATGGTGATACTAAGCTCAGCACCGCCATCCGCGCCCCCAATAAAGAGACGACGAATGTCACCAGCCACTTTCACCATTTTTTGGCGAAAGACTTCTGGCAAGCCCGGCGCAACGTTCTCCAGAATGGCTTCCTCTACAGAAGGCTCTGCATAGGTCGCTTCGATGATTCTAAAGCGATCAAGAAAAGCCAAATTCTGTTGGAGCACACCTTGATACAAGCCCGTTTGGTCACCGCTGCCCGCACTGTTGCCGGTAGCGATAAAACGAAACTTGGCATGTGGCATGATGATCTCACCGCCATTTTGTGCGATGACCAACGGGGCACCTTCCAAAATGTCATTGAGCCCAGCCAGTTCAGCAGGCTCAGCAAGATCCATTTCATTAATGATCAGCAAATGGCCATGCTTAACAGCCAGTGCCAGCGGTCCATACACAAAGGTCATGTTGCCATTAACCAGCGTGTGGTGACCGATAAGATCGGACAACTCCAATCGACCGTGCGCAGTAATTTGCTGAACAGGCCAATTCAATCGAGAAGCAACTTGGCAAATTAGCGAGGTCTTACCGCATCCAGTGGGGCCTGTAATATACAAACCGTCACCGTCTGGGTGAGACAAGAACGCCAATACGTCACGTAAGTCTTCTTTTCTAAAAACATACTCGTCCTTGCGAACGGGAATGTTTGGATGGGTAGTGTCGGCACCATATCCTTCCAGAACGAAAGCATCAGGAGCCGGGACATTAAACGCTTGATTCACTTGAACCAAAAATGGGGATTGTTCTGTCATGGTAAACCTCATTAGTTTTAACGAGGCCCCATGCCCCAACAGGGAATGAAGTCCCCGTCGGGTGGTGTGTTGATTGTGGTATGGCTGTGTATGTAAGAGTTCAGCTCGCTCTATCATTCATACCCAGCATTGGCTACGAGTGAAACTGCTTTCTGATGCACTCGATGTAAGCGCATGAGAAAGGAGCCGAAATCGGCTCCAAGTGAACGTTAAAAATAAAATGAGCTCGGCGAGTCACCTGGCAGAACCAAGTTATCTTGCTCAAGACTGATTTTGATTGGTGTTTCAACGGGCTGCTCTGGCTTATTGGTGCTAATGCGCAACCGCTCTTGTGGCGCTTTTCGGTAAGCGGCTAAAACCTGTTCATCCAGCTCGCCTAACTTATCGGTGGCCAATTGCTTATAGTCCACCGTGCCCGCCATCATGTAGCGGCTGAGTTTGACCCCAGCATAGTCGGCATGAGCGTAGTTACCCATCATGGCGACCAATTTTGACTGGGCGTCTCGCATTTCCTCTTTCAAAGATTTAATGTGATTTTCCAGTCGGACCACTTCGGCATGTGCTGAGCAATACTGTCGAGACAGCGATGTCCAACGGTATTGGGCTTCACCCTTGGGAACAAAACAATCTTGCTCAGGGCATTTTGACGGTTCTTTTTTGGTCTGTACTAACTCCCAAAACTGAAGCGCTGTTTCTTGCAACTCAGTTAAGAACGCCGCGTCTCGTTGTATTTCAAACTCAATCAGTTGATCCTCAAAATAGAAAACCAACCAACCTCGCGTGCTATTGGCGACCAGTATTTGATGCTGTACTTGCACCCAATACAACTGGTACGCCTCGCTTTGTTCTCGGTGAGCTTGCACATCCTCAAAAACTGACTGGCAAGGACATTTCAGTTCAACGGGTTCGCCCGCATCGTTGACGCCATCAAAGCTGGCTCGAAAGATTGCGTTATGATCGGCTTCTGCACATAACGGCAGAAGAAAGTCATTATGCGCATTCTCAAATGCTCGCCTTGCTTGAGGCTCCAACCGTATACCGCGAAGCACATTGGGATTATTAGACAGGTCTTCCGGTAATACGAATCCGGTTTTTTCTGCCCATAATCGCCAAGGTGTTTTGTAGGGTGAACGCCCCATAATAATTGGGGCTTCAGATGCCGTAACCCCTGCAATGCGCCACTGGTGCCATGCAGGAGTACGTTGTGATAGGTCGATAACCTTCATATTGTCTCCTTTGAGGGGAGACTCCCCCGAAGGAGAGAACTCCCCTTCAGGGTTAAGTGGTTACTTTGCAGCTTTTACTAACGCTGTTTGGTGCTGAACAACACTCGCTTGAACCGAATCAATTGCCGCTTTACCAGCTTGAATCGAACCTACGACAAGGGCAACAACCAATACCAAGCGAAAAAGTGAGGCTGATTTAGTCATGGAAGATCTCCAAAAAAAAAGACGAGACCTTCCCCCTGACGGGAGAATAATCCCGCCAGGGTTAGTAAAATGAATGCGTGGCGCTAAGAAGCTAAAGGCTGTGTGAGCGCTTTGGCTGCTTGTTGCTGTGCATTAAATATTTCTTGTTTCGCAAACGTCAGTTCAACACCTTGAAAATGTTCATTGGCATATTCCAATGCACTATTCCAAGCGTTTGAAGCTTCCGCCCGCTCGATAAGCTTGTAAACAAGCCCTCGGGTTCGATCATCAACTTGCTCGGGTGGAATCACAGATGGCTCAACAACATGTGTTGCTTGGCCTTCGATAATTCGCTCCGCTTCGTCTTGATCGAAAATTCCCACAAAGCCAAACGCAATGCGGGAACACTGGATCATGGATTTATGCCTTAGCATTCGCTTAGTGTGCGTCTGCCATGGACCATCTACCCGGTAAGGGCCATTTTTGCCGTTACCTTCAAAAGGCGGTCGATAGACTTCATCCAGGTATTCAGTGATTTTGACTGGGTGCGAACGGTCGCGCCGATAGATAATGCATTCCATCCATTCCGGGCATTCTTTCGCGCCATCCAGTGAGACTTTGGTTTCTGAAGTCTTGAACTCCATGCCATCAAACTGGTCGTGTTGATTGATGATGCGAGACCATCCATCGACACCTACCACTGGAATAATTCCAGCTTGTTTATCAGGGAACGCAAAAATCTCTTTGGTGAAAGGGTTCAAGCCGTACTGATCTGCAACCACCAAGAGCGCCATCATCTGCTCATTGGTCGGTGCACTACCGTCACGTTGCTTGAATGCTGTTGCTTTTAGGGTATCGAACAGTTTGTTTGGATCGACACTAAAGCGCTCAGCAAAGCGTTGGATTAGCTTTGGTTTTTCCATTTTGGACTCCGACAATCAAAGTGGGAGTCTGCCCCTGACGGGAAAGTACTCCCGGCTGGGTTAAAGCGTTATCGCTCGGTTAAAAATCTGGTTCAGGATAAGTTTGTGCCCAATTAGCTTGGGAGCTCGCATCATCCGCCGCTGATGGCTCAGATGCTTTGTTTACACTATCAAGAAGCAGAAACTCGTCCGCGTCCACTTCGGTCAATCGATGCTTAATGCCATCTTTCTCCCATGAACGCGTGCGCTGAGGCCCTTGAACAAAAAGCTTCGCTCCTTTTTGGATTAAATCTTTTGCTCTTAGCCCTAACTTAAATCCACCACGATCTCGAAAAACGACCCGATGCCATTCCGTATGCTCTTTGAGCTCATTGGATTGACGGTCGCGCCATTTCTCAGAAGTGGCCAGTGAAATGCTGGTCACCAAATCACCTGATGGATAGGCTCGCGTCTCTGGCTCAGCGCCAACGTAGCCTATGAGTGTTACTTGGTTTTTCATGATGTTCTCCTCGTCTTAGTTGAACTCTGTGCACACAGTCGTTTCTGCCCGGCTGGGCAAAGAAGACTGACGGCGCAGATAGGTTGGTATTTCGAGTAAAGCCATGTCGTACTGATGTGGCTCTTTGTAAAACGCAGATGTCAAACGGGGCATACCAGGAGCTTTAGGCACTGCCATTGGACGACGTTTTGGTGTTGGTGTGAGCAATCGCTTGATTTGAGTAAGTACAAATCGAAACGGGCGCACGCTTTGACGAGCAAGCAATCGCAAAAGCGACCAGCTCAGTTTTGCAAGCAACATAATGCCTGCGATTTGGATAATAAATCCGAAGATATATTCCATTGGTGACTCCTTAATTTGGTTGTGAAGGAGTCACCCCCAACTGGGGAAAACTCCCCCAGTTGGGTGGTGAAAAGGCGAACCGCAAGGAACGCATGGTTGAGCATGTAAAAACATGCAGGCTATTTGTTTAAGGAGGCTAGCTACCTCTTAGTACCACTGAGAAAACTCAGCGGCGGGCTTCCTTTGAGCTCATGCTCTCAGGCGCAGATATCACTGAAACAGATCAGCAATATTTGATAGTCAGTGTAACCGTCTTATCCAGACAGGATAGTTAGAAAGATGCTCAATTCTTCCACCTAGCTGAAAGGCCATTACCTCACAGAGGATTAGGCTAGGGACTGATTATTGTCATATCAGGAGCAAACTTATGGCCCAAGCAAAACCCAATTACTCAAAACCCATCTTTGAACAATCATTCACAATTAATAGCTTACAGGCGCAACGTGTCGTTGACCGTGTTTTTAGACGGACGGTCAGTGCGCTTTACGGAATCGATGTCATCCTACGCATCATTGGCGATGAGAACGAAATTGATGAAGTGGAACAGATCATTAGCCAGCTGATCGAGGATTGCGCTAAGGCGGTAGACAACGAACAAGCTCGTTTGGACAAACTGATGGAGTCCAACGGTATCGATGAAGTACCTGACTACACCGACCCGATTACCTTCAATGCCAAAATAAGCTCGCCCCAAGTTGGCCAGTTTGTTGGCTTAGTGCGCAAACTCGATGCGTTGATGATCTCAATGGACACACTCTGGTTATCTAGCGTGCTTAGCAACAAACAACGTGTTGATGGTAACTACGCATGGCAACAGCGCATCATCAAACTGGCTCGACGCATTATTGATATCGAAATTCGAGCACGAAAATCAGCCCAAGCTAAGGGTAAAGAAGCAGAAGTTGAGCAAGCGGTGCCTTCAACCGATGACGATATCACTGAAGAGGAAACAGATACTCCCTCCAACTAGCCAGCTAGGCTCCCCCTCAACTAGCCCCTCTCGAAGGGGCTAAGTACCTACCGACCCAAAGAAATCATCTTTTCCTGGGATTAATGTTGCACAAATAACATAACAAATTTATTATATAATAAATTTGTTATGGAGCATGTTATGAAGGTACTCTTCTTATGTACTGAAAATTCGGCTAGATCCATTATGGCCGAAGCATTGTTAAAACATCATGGTAAAGGTGACTACGAAGTCTACAGCGCTGGGACTGAGCCACATAGTGTTGATAATCGAACTCTGTCCGCTATTGAACACTTTGGATTAAGTACCGATGGCTTACGCTCTAAGCACCTCGATGAAGTTTCCAGTATCCATTTCGATTTCGTCATTACACTATGTGATAAGGCCGCAATAGAATGCGACAACCGAGTAAAAGGCACTAATTGCCTTGCTTGGGATTTTCCTGAGCCTCGGTCACGCAAAGGAGCCAATCCATTTGAAAAAACGCTACAAGAGCTCAATGAACGCATAAAAATGTTTTTGCTTATACAACAAAAGCAAAAACCCTCGCCTATAACACCTACTACTTTTTACAAAGCTCTGGCTGATGATATTCGCTTAAAAACACTATTAATTATTGCAGTGGAAAAAGAAGTGTGTGTTTGTGAATTAATGATTGCACTGGATGAAGAAAGCCAACCTAAGGTTTCTCGTCACCTCGCACAACTCAGAAAGTCAGGCATTCTATCTGACAGAAAACACCAGCAATGGGTATTTTATTCAATTAATCCAACATTACCTGCCTGGATGAAACAAATTATCACATCAACAGTCGTTAATGAGCCGATTTTCATCGAACAAGAGTTAGCTCGATTAAATACGATGGGTGATCGACCGACCCGAGTGGCTAGCTGCTGCGAATAAGGAGATTAAATATGGGTATTTTTGAACGCTACTTATCTGTTTGGGTAGCGATATCTATTGCCGCAGGTGTGACATTGGGCGTTATCTATCCTCCGATTTTTGAAGCGATAGCAAAGCTGGAAGTCGCACATGTCAATATAGTCGTTGCCGTCTTCATTTGGGTAATGATCTACCCCATGATGGTTCAAATAGATTTCACAACAATTAAAGAAGTTGGCAAAAACCCGCAAGGGCTTGTATTAACCTTAGTGATTAACTGGCTTATCAAACCGTTTTCAATGGCGGCATTAGGTTGGTTGTTTTTTGAAGGACTATTTGCCGATTTTGTTTCACCGGAAACCGCGCAAGAATATATCGCAGGAATGATTTTACTTGGCGTAGCACCGTGTACGGCAATGGTATTTGTCTGGTCACAACTGACTAAAGGCGATGCAAACTACACGTTAGTTCAAGTTTCGGTTAACGATATCATCATGATTTTTGCGTTCGCTCCAATTGCAGGGTTATTGCTGGGAGTGACCGATATTCATGTGCCTTGGGGAACTTTGTTTATTTCTGTCGTCTTATACGTATTGCTACCCTTAATCGCAGGCGTACTCACCAGAAGAAGTTTAAACCGCTCAGGTCGTGATGAAACTGCAATTATCTCATTATTAGAAAAGCTAAAACCTTTTTCAGTCATTGGCTTGTTAGCGACAGTAGTACTACTTTTCGGCTTTCAAGCGAACACCATTTTAGATCAACCACTCAATATCTTGTTAATCGCGATTCCGCTGGTTATTCAAACTTATGGCATTTTCATTATTGCCTATTTTATTGCGGTAAAACTCAAGCTTAAACACAACATTGCAGGACCATCGTGCTTAATTGGCACATCAAATTTCTTTGAGTTGGCAGTCGCTGTAGCTATCTCTCTTTTTGGCCTCAATTCAGGCGCAGCACTGGCTACAGTCGTTGGCGTACTTGTTGAGGTTCCGGTTATGTTAAGTTTGGTTTGGTTTGTCAACCGCACTCGGCATTGGTTTGGAGAAGTCTAATGTTTGAGATTTTTACTCTGTTTGCCGATTGGGTCACTTTTTCCTTACTCGCACTTTCAGCAGATACGAAATTAGGTGATGCGACACACTTTTTTATCGAAGATGTCAGCAAGATATTCGCACTGCTACTCGTCATGATTTATATCATTGCCTTGCTGCGTGCATCGCTTAATGTCGAACGTGTTAGGGATTATCTTGCAGGTAAAAATCGTGGAATCGGTTACCTCTTAGGCTCCAGCTTTGGTGCGATCACCCCTTTTTGTTCATGCTCCAGTATCCCGGTGTTTTTAGGATTTACCTCCGCAGGCATTCCCGTTGGCATAACCATGGCATTTCTGCTCACATCGCCCCTCATTAATGAAGTTGCCGTTCTGCTGTTAATGAGCTTACTGGGCTGGAAGTTCACCTTACTTTATGTGGTGATTGGCATGGCAGTGGGTATTTTAGGGGGCTTATTTTTAGACACCATTAAAGCCGAGCGCTGGTTGCAATCCTTTGCGGCAAAGGCACTGGCAAAAGGCCAGGCACAGCAAAAAAACACTTCAACCAATCCCGACACAATAAAAATGACCTTTGTCGAACGTCATGATTTTGCAAAAGCAGAAACATTAGAAATATTTGGCCGTGTCTGGAAATGGGTCATTATCGGCGTTGGCTTAGGGGCCGCATTACATGGATTTTTGCCCGACGGGTGGATTGAACAGCATTTAGGTGACGGTCAATGGTGGTCGGTTCCAGTGGCTGTACTAGTAGGCATTCCACTGTATTCAAATGCCACCGGCGTCATTCCGGTGATGGAAAGCCTGATCGTCAATGGCTTACCCATTGGCACGACCCTCGCATTCTGTATGAGTACGGTAGCAGCCAGTTTCCCTGAATTTATTTTGCTCAAACAAGTAATGCAATGGCGTTTACTGGCGACGGTATTTGCCATGTTGTTAGTGTCATTTACCCTTGTTGGGTGGTTATTTAACGCATTTTCTTCTTTTTTATGAGGTGATTTATGAAACAAATAAAAGTACTCGGTAGCGGCTGCACTAAATGTGTAAAAACCGCAGAACTGATTGAAAAAATAGCCAGTGAAATCAATGTCTCTGTCAATGTGTCAAAAGAAACATCGCCCGAGATAATCATGTCCTATGGCGTTATGAGCACACCCGCCGTTGTGATTGATGAGCAATTAGTCCATTCAGGCTCTATGCCGCACTCAGCACAAATCAAAGAATGGCTACAGGAGCAATCTTCATGACTCATCCTTTTGATCTGCTCAAACTTGATAATGGCGCTCGCTTTATCTTTACACCATGTCCCGGAACAAAGGACGTTGATTTAACAACGTCTGTAAAGCAATTGAAAAATGCAGGTGCACAAGCGATCGTTACTCTGATGTATGACGCAGAAATGAAGAAAAACGAAGCAGAAACACTTCCCCATGCGTGTAACGAACAAGGCATAAAATGGTTTCAGTTACCTATTTTAGATAACGATGCACCGAATGAAGATTTTGCAACGGCTTTCAAATGTCACCTTGATGACTTGCTATCTATTTTGCGCAATCAAGGCACGGTTGCAGTCCATTGCAAAGGCGGCTCTGGTCGCACGGGCTTAGTTATTGGACTACTCATGTATGAACTAGGCTACGACAAAACAGAGATTATTAACCAAGTACAGAAAGTACGCCCTAAGGCGCTTTCACATCCAGTTCAACTTTCTTTTTTCAATGCGTTTCAAAAAGTAGGGGCTTAAAAATGGCAATTAAAATTGGTATTAACGGGTTTGGCCGCATGGGACGATTAACACTTAGAGCCGCTTTTGGCTGGCAAGACGTAGAATTTGTCCAAATCAACGACCCTGCTGGCAACGCAGAAACACTAGCTCATTTGTTAAAGTATGATTCTGTACATGGCACCTGGTCACATGATGTAACTCATGATGAAAATAATGTGAAAATCGACGGTCAAGCTATTCGTGTAACGCAAAACAAAGCGATTAGCGATACCGATTGGTCTGAATGTGATTTGGTCATTGAAGCATCAGGCAAGATGAAGAAAACCGAGTTACTGCAAGCCTATTTAGATCAAGGTGTTAAGAAAGTAGTGGTCACTGCACCAGTCAAAGAAGAAGGCGTGCTCAATGTGGTTATGGGTGTTAACGACCACCTGTACGATGTTAAGCAACACGCCATCGTTACGGCAGCGTCTTGCACCACCAACTGCTTAGCTCCAGTCGTGAAGGTTTTACAGGATAAAATCGGCATCAAACATGGCTCGATGACAACCATCCACGATATTACCAATACTCAAACCATTTTGGATGCACCGCATAAAGATTTACGTAGAGCGCGAGCCTGTGGCATGAGCCTTATTCCAACCACCACTGGCTCTGCAACAGCGATCACCCATATTTTCCCTGAGTTGAAAGGCAAGCTGAACGGTCATGCAGTACGCGTACCATTGGCGAATGCATCGCTTACTGATTGTGTATTTGAAGTTGAGCGTCCTACATCGGAAGCTGAAATTAACGCTTGGATGAAAGAAGCGGCTGAGGGCGAGTTAAAAGGCATTTTGGGCTATGAAGAAAAGCCACTTGTGTCAATCGACTATAAAACCGATCCACGCTCTAGCATCGTCGATGCGTTATCAACAATGGTGGTCAACGGCACTCAAGTGAAGCTGTATACATGGTATGACAACGAATGGGGATACGCGAACAGAACGGCTGAGCTTGCTCGTAAAGTTGGCCTTTCAATTAAAGGATAATGTAATAATATGAAGCGCTTGGCATCATTATCAGACGATATAAAGCAGTACCTCGTTGTAACAGGTAACTACTGGGCATTTACCTTAACAGATGGCGCACTTCGCATGTTAGTCGTGCTTCATTTCCATGCGTTAGGCTATAGTCCGCTTAGCATTGCGATGTTGTTCTTGTTTTATGAAATCTTTGGCGTTGTCACCAACTTGGTTGGCGGCTTCTTAGGTGCTCGTTTAGGGCTCAATAAAACCATGAACATTGGCTTAGCCATTCAGGTTATTGCCTTACTCATGCTAGCTGTTCCGGCTGAATGGTTAACCGTTGTGTATGTGATGATTGCACAAGCGCTTTCAGGCATTGCCAAAGACTTAAACAAAATGAGCGCTAAAAGCTCGATTAAGGCATTGGTTGCCGCAGGACAAGAAGGCACGCTGTTTAAATGGGTTGCCGTATTAACAGGCTCCAAAAATGCCCTAAAAGGCGTTGGCTTTTTCTTAGGTGGCTTATTGTTAACCTTGCTATCCTTCAAGGGCGCAATGTTGCTAATGGCAGGTGTATTAACACTTGTATGGTGTTACAGCCTTTACGCCTTAAAAAGTGACTTAGGAAAAGCAAAGAACAAGCCCAAGTTTACCGATATTTTTTCAAAGAGTCGCTCAATTAACATTTTGTCGGCTGCACGATTATTCTTATTTGGTGCACGTGACGTCTGGTTTGTCGTCGCACTGCCTGTATTTTTATCGCAAGCATTTGATTGGGACCATTGGACTGTAGGTGGCTTCCTGGCGCTTTGGGTGATTGGTTACGGCATTGTGCAATCAATGGCTCCTAAGTTAATCAACTTCAAAGACAACTTATCTCCGGCAACCGAAACCGTAAAATGGGCAAGCTTGTTGGCATTAGTGACATTAGGTATCGCCTTATCATTATATTTTAGCTGGGAAGTTAAAACGGTACTCATTACCGGCTTAATGATATTTGGTGTACTGTTCGCCATTAACTCATCGCTACACAGTTATTTAATTGTAAGCATGGCAGATGCCGATGGTGTTTCCCTTGATGTTGGCTTTTACTATATGGCAAATGCGATGGGCCGTTTGATTGGCACAGTATTATCTGGCTGGGTTTTCCAGCTATACGGATTAGCAGCTTGCCTAGCCATCTCCTTTGCTTTTATTAGTTTAGCTGCTCTTATTTCCGCTAAATTGCCAAATATAGTCCCTCGATACCGCCATTAGTATTTACCTTAGCAAGGCATGGGTTTACAGATACCTCTGTTTTACAGTAATCAGGGAGCACATCTAGGGAAGCTCTGATTAAGCCTCCGCACAACCAGCAGATTCCAATTTTCTTTGTTTGGGCCAAAAATAACGTGTTTTTTGGCCAGATTATCTCCGATTCTGCCCGTTTGGGCGGAGTCGGGGCGTAACTCCCCTACGCAGGCAGCATATTCTTGCATGTCAGCAGATTGGAAAATGCTGCCAGCATTTGCAACCGGTTGTTGTTCTTCTCCAAGCCGCGATAGCGTACCTTGCTGTATCCAAATTGTTGTTTGATACGACGGAACGGGTGCTCAACTTTCGCCCGAACTGATGCCTTGGTTTTTTCCAGAAGCAACTCCGCGGCAGTCATACTCTTCCGCTTTCCTGGACGAGCAGAAATATTCCAGTCGATACTTTTATCAGCCAATTCTTCTCGCTTATCCGCCCCAAGATAGCCCGCGTCGCCCCAGAAGGTATCTTCCTGACCGTGAAGAAGATGTTCTGTCTGAGTAATATCATGGGTATTGGCCGGTGTCGTTTCCAAACTATGTATGACACCAAAGGTCTCATCCACGCCTATGTGCATCTTCATACCAAAATGCCACTCATTACCTTTCTTGGTCTGGTGCATTTCGGGATCTCTTTTGCCAGACTGATTCTTGGTCGATGTCGGCGCAGAGATAATCGTCGCATCAACAATGGTTCCCTCACGAAGGAGCAGCCCTTCTTTTTCAAGATGACGGTTCACTTCCTTCAAGATTTCCTTGCCCAGTTTATGCTGTTCCAGAAGGTGCCTGAACTTAAGAATCGTCGTCTCATCGGGTAAAGGGCCAGACAAGCTAAGGCCCGCAAACCGTCTCATGGATTCAATCTCGTACAAAGCATCTTCCATTGCAGGATCACTCAGGTTGTAGAACAGTTGCATGCAGTGTACTCGCAGCATTGTGCTGAGAGGATATGGCCTGCGGCCATTACCAGGCTTTGGATAATAGCGAGCTATCTTCTTCTCTAAGCGTTTCCATGGAATCAGTTCATCCATTTGGTCGAGAAATTTCTCCCGCCGAGTCTTACGCTTCTTGTGGTGAAATTCCGCTTCTGAAAAAGTGAGCTGATCCATTATCAAATTCCTGAAAACCGCAATGGCTGTATTATCTCATTTCTGGTGACTTAATCAGAGCTTCCCTAGAACTTATGGAGCTTAAATCACAGGTAATACAGGATGCCAATTTGGTTACTTTAATGCTGTAAATGCTGTAAATGCTTATTAAAGTAACCAATATGGAACCTTATGGTGAGAATTATTGGCCCTGAATTCTATGCTCAAACGTTCTAACAGGACGCTTAATTATTCCCCGAAATTTCTTCCGTCGCCTCCTGACGCAGTTTCTGGGTATCCATTCCGTTTAGCCTTTCAATAGCTCTTTCTGCGGCACTCTGACGATTTCCATCCACGTTTAGCGTACTTCCTGAGCCTGTGAGTCTTTCCAGATCCAGTGACGGTACTTCGGGTAGGTTGCCCGTGATCGACAAGATACCTATCCATTCATCCAGATTGACTTGGCTCCAATCCACCTGGTTTAACTGACTCGCGGTCAATCCTTCACAGTTGGGAGATTTCGCACTGCCCCAGCCAAGGCCCAATTGCGGACGCACTTGCTCTTGAATGATCCGTGAAAGCGGCGAAGTAAAGCAACAATATGATTGTCGTTTCTCAACACAGGCACCTAAGAACTTAGACTTGCAGTAAGAACCTACATAGTGGCAACTCTTCAATACCCGCTTGGCATTCATTTCAAACTCACTCTGCTCACATTTCCAGATAAGCTGAATGAGGATCATGGTGACTGAATAAATCATGTAGGCCGTCATAACCGTACTCAGAACCGCGCCCGCAGCGCCACCCAGCGCAAAGTTGCCGCCCGAAACGACACCATCGGCTCCAACCGCGCCACCAACGTTGCTAAACAGTGCCGATTGCGCCCCCGAACCAAAGGTCGTACCTACCCATTCAGCCGTTTTGTTGGTCAACACCTGCATGAAGCCAGTCGCAGCTTGCTCCGCTCCCGCGCCAGCAGCCGTTGATGGCCCAGCCCCCATGAGAGAGTCCCATGCAGACACAAAGGGCTCTTTGACCGCACTCCAAGTACTGGTGATTGGTTCCCTGAGCGTATTCCAGGAACCATAGATTGCCGAAGACGGATTCATGGCCATGACTGCCGTATCAAGCTTGTTGACCGCCACTATCATCGTGATGTAGTCCGATAGCGACACGCCACTTGGCTTTTCACAGCAATCCACTATACCGCCAACGGCTTTTTTGCACTGGCCAGCATTACCTTTAAAGACCGTACACTCGACGTTGTCTTGGCCATCAGCGCCCGTACATGACATATCATTGGTCATAAACTGCGCCGCATTAAGCATGGCAGCGGCCTCTGCAAAGTTAGCCTGCTTGATTGACTCTGGCTCTAAACAATCTGTGCCCATGCAGCGAACTGGCCCCTCACAGTTGTATTGAGTTTCCATTCGAGCGTTTTGCACTTCAACGCTTTGTCCGCAGTCATACACCAAACTTTGGATATAGCAGAAGCCTTCATGACCAGCCCCGCCTTCAGTGCATTCGGTTCTGACATACTGGCAAGCCGGGTTTTGCTCCAGCGCGGCACACGTATTGGTGGTCGTGTTTTGTCCGTTATTGACGATGGTTTGTGTATTACCATTGGCATCTACCCAGCTATCTGAGCTGCCCATGTTGAACTCTGGATGAGAAGTCGAAGCATTGTAGGTCGCTCTTGCCCTCCAGCATGAGAGCCCCAGTCCATCAGAACTGCCGCGACTGGTTAAATGAGCAGGAGACGAAACAACAGCCGGATAAAGACTTCCAAGCTTCGCCAACTCGCTACTACCAACCGTTAACCCGTCGATTCGTTTTGTGCCCGTATCCAAACACTGCCACTGCACCGCAGTAAACTGATCCGTTTGCATCAAGCATTGGTCTATGCCGGGATCACTTGATTGATGAACAACGTCCTGCTCTAAGTACTTGCCAGAGAAGGTCATGGAAGCGCTCAGTTTCGCAGGAGCCAAGCACTTCTGAACTTCTCGGCTGCAAGTATCGAAATCGACTTTGTTCCAGCCGGACTCACATCTGGAACGAGTGACCTCCTGGGGTTCATGCCACGAAATAATCGACCCATTAACGACCCTACACAATGAGCCAACCAAGGTTCCTTTTGGACAGGTCATTTCAGGGTACTTAATGGACGGTTTCGTCTCTGTGACCGTTTCCTTATTGCCCGTCAGTGAAAGTGTCGTTTTCCAACCATTTGCCTTAGATGGCGACTCGGTGATTTTTATCTCAGTATCTTGATTATCAAACACTCTCAGCGTCGCGTTTCCAGTTTGCATGGTACTGCTGTACTGTGGAACAAAACTGAGCGTTTCAGAGCTAAAACAACCGCGTTCGATGGACCAGCTTTGTTGATGGGTTTCAGCGGATACACGTCGCTCTAACTGACACTGAGTAAGCGTGCTGATCTTCTCGCACACCTGGTAATCCGGTACATGCTTGGTTTCAGTAAATGGCGTAATCGTCTGAGTAGGCTCACAGGCCTCAAAACTACTCGGCATAAGATTGGATACCACACACTTTGGATCGCTGGTTTGCAATCCACAGTCATAGGTATCGGTAAAACGAATGCATTTACCTTTATCATTGGTCTCGGCACATTCTGACGACATGAATCCACAAGAAGGATTCTCTTCAAGCACTTGGCAGGCCTGATTTTCAATCCCCTTATAGCTTTCATCATCCACACTAACTTGTACACGCCGACACAAAGGCGATATGCCAGCCACTGGGCTTGGGGCAAAGTAGGATTCACAAACTGAAACACCATTAACCACCGTACATCCGTTGGTTGAAGACGGCTGATCCGTGCATTGAATGCTGTAGTCTGAAAACTTCGCCGGGATATCCGCGGCTTGTTCGATACAGGACTGTGGCGACCAACTATCATTCATCACCACCTTGGTTGGATCAAAGCGCACCTTAATGCGTGCATAGCCCTCACCACTACCCGTTACCGATACGCGAATTTTTACTGGCACTTCTAAACCGGGCTCTACCGCTTTTAGCTTGGCGGTGAGGTCAGTATTAGGATTGCGTTCCCAACTGGTACTAAGCTCGCAGCGACCTGCCGTTTCTGGTGGAAAGTTATTGTTCGGCCCAGACCAGACTTTCTGATCGCCAAGCCACACTTGCATGTAGTCATCCCATTTTGCGTACTCAAGAACGGCTGAGGTAATCGCATCGGGGTTCACGACTTTGAGTGTGATGGCCTGTTCAAATACTTTACAACTGCCACTCCAGTAGTTGTCGCCAATTCGTCCTATCCAAACTTCAAGACACCCTTCACCACAAGAGCGGAGGTTCATCGGTCCTGAAACATGCTCAATAATGCCCGCCGTGTAATCGTGAGTGATAGTGCAGCTGTTAACCGCTGTATTGAGCCTGTCGCATTGCTGGTAATTTGGGCTGCCTTCACCTTGAGACTCACAGCCGGGGAAGCTTTGGGTTAATAGATTGGGGTCAGTTTGAACCGCATCAGTTAATGCCCAAAGCGGATCATTGACCATATCTGGCCGAGACCTGTCTTTGATTTGCTGTAGCGAACGAAATGCTTCACCCGTAGCGCCACTTTCGGATGCCATGCTCTCTTGGCGCTGCGTCCCCAATTGATTCATGCTGGTATCAGAGCCATAAACACCCGTTAAGACATCCAATGAGCCCTGATCCATACCAGGGAAAAGCTCTTGCAAGTTAATGGACTCATGACCACTGCCATTCGGCACCGACAATGTATTGCCATTGAGTGCGGGCATCGTCCAGTTTTGCAGTAATTGCTTACCTTCTTGTTGTCCGCTTAGGCCGGATTGGCGCTGCACATCCGCGGCCACACCATGTAAGGGCAAGCACGCCATAGTGATTGATAAAATACCCGCTAACACTCGGGTAAAAAGTGTTGGTTTCATGGTTAACCTCCCGAGTTACAGCAGTCTTGCCAGCGCCACAAAATATAGAGCGCATCTTCACCGGCACCGGGGATTGTTCGCCACTCTCCCCATTTCATGGTGCTTTCACCGATGACATGCGCACTTTCAGTTTCCGGTACAGGGAAGAACATACTCATCTTGTATTGGGATTTCGGCAGCATGGGTTCGATAACAGGTCGGCATAGCGCACTGTTCCCCATTGTTCGTCTAGCAAGACCACGCCTGTGTTGAGCCGCGATTGCACGCGCCGCTAAATGGCTGGTGTTTTCTGCTAATGAGCCAAAGGCTAAGGTGTGGCCAGATAAGGGATAGAGATGGCCCCAACTGCCAGCACACCAAAACAACTGGTCGATGGGTTTACCAAGCGTTGATGAAGCAGCGTCAGCGGTACAAGCAGAGATAGCCAATGGATTGGCAACGGCAGCCGCTTCAGGCTGAGTAAAAAAGGC
This sequence comes from Neptuniibacter sp., assembly GCA_050633685.1. Classification (GTDB taxonomy): domain Bacteria; phylum Pseudomonadota; class Gammaproteobacteria; order Pseudomonadales; family Balneatricaceae; genus Neptuniibacter. The sequence goes on from JBOEHA010000007.1 coordinate 120,740, forward strand.
CAGTTCATCGTTCAGCCATGTTGGGTCCAATTCCGACAAATACATCAAGTCAAAGTCCATGTAACCATCGGCATTGCAATTGCCATCCATGAACAAATCGAGCATGACCAAAAGCGGAAAGGCGTAATAATGGTAATGGTAGAAAGCAAGATCACCGGTGTCGTATTCACCCTCGCCATGACCACCTTGCAGTCGCCTATCACCTAACGGTAAACGAATCCCTCCCAGGGAAGGCGAACAACCCGGCGTTCTGACCAGTTCAATCAGACGCGCTGGCTCCCACATGCTGGTAACAATACCTGGCCTTGGCACGCCTAAGTTGTCTTCACATAAGCAAAACGACTTGTTTGATGCGCCGCTTGGGACATTGCCAGAGCCAAGAGGAAGACCGGCAACCCGGATAGGAAAAATGCATGACCAGCAAACATCCGTCAGCAACTTGCCGGACAATAACCCCGCGTCTGGGCAGGTCAATTCGGCTTTTGCAGGAATAGCTGCGCTTAGGACAAACATGACAACGAGAGTCCGCAACAGACGATACGTATTATTGAGCTTTTTCATGAACAAGCTCCTTTGCTGGAATTTCTTCTATTTCAAACGCGAGTCCCTTTGCTTGAACAAACGATGGGGTGACTTGCAAATCAAAGCGCTGCTTTAGCGAGGCATTGAGAAGGTAAACCGGACTGTCCAATGTCTTTTCGAGCGCATTGAGGCGATTCCAGCCTTGGGCACGGTCGAGCTGCGTAGTGATAAGCGTAATGCGGCGCAGTGTCCTATCTTGGCCCTCAAGCCAATGCGCAACTGCGTCCACTTCTTCAGCGTTCGACGCATTAAACACCACAAGCTGCTGAGTAAACGGCAAGGCTTTTAGCGGGTTAATACGCGTTCCTGCTGGGATCAATGTTCGGCCATTGGCATCCAATAGTGGCCGCTGCATGACGATGGTTGGATCAACCGTTCTTATCCGATACTGCGTGGCTTTGGGTAAATCAGTAAATGTTTGGCGAGACCAGAAACGCTCAATGGCTTTTTTCTTTAACGCGCCCAGGTCAATCGACTGTAAACGCTGCATCGCCACTTGCATCAAATCCGGTTCTAAAATCGAATGAATCGGACCGCGTTTACCCAATGAACCGGTATTGCCTGTTTCAATTTGACGCTGCAACCAGTCCTTGCTGTAAACCCCTAGTGCACTTGCAGTCACCTTGTCATCTTCTATGCGGAAAATGGCAGGCACGCTAGTCACCCGCCAGTGCACAAAGGCTTTCGGATCGATTCGAACCTGAGGAACAGGATCAAGCCCCGTCATCAGGGTATGCCAATCACGGATAGCCGCCCCCAAGGTCTTTCCTTCAGGAATTCCCCGAAACAACACAATAGCGCCGGTAGCACTGGCCTCTTTAAATAGCTGCTTCAGTGACGAATCACCCAATGAGGACGACGCAAATATCAACCATTCATCGCTGTGTTTGAACGACACAGGTTGTTCAACCGGTGCAAAAGGCTCAATAAATTCAGATGAGCCATCCACAGCACTTTGTAAAATGCTGCGGCTCATTTCGACGATCTTTTTGTCTTCGTCTGACAACGGATAAGGCTCTTGTGCCCAGGACACTTGAACCCAAGCCAATGGAGCAACCAACAAAAATAATAGGCATAGTCTTCTCATCATCCAACTCCTACCAAAGCGGCCAAGCGCGACCGACAATCTGCTCGCGCTTAACGGCATTCCAATAGCGGGAGTCGAAACTCGTAGCAGCCTCGCCGGAAAACCAATATTCGTTTTCTTGCAGCGTCAATGTGCGGCTAAATTGTGATTCCGCTACACCAAGACGCTGGGCTAATGCCATGCCGGTAGAGACTTCAGCACCGTTCACCAGCACATGCTCAGGCGTCACCTTGACTTCATCCCCAGGCATCCCTGTTAGGCGTTTCAGCATCCGAGTACCGTCGTTATATAACGGAGCGAGTCCTTTTGAGTGGAAGGCATACAGATCATCCTTAACGGGCTCTTTATTCCATAGGTCAATCAGATACACCGTGGTATCAGGCAGGCATCGCTCTTGCTGGGTATCGATACCTATTCGGTAGCGCATCATGGCGTAGGTGCCTACCACGGCCATGATTAACGCGAGAGTGGTCAACCGGATGAGATATGGCCGCCAAGGCATTCTTTTACGGAGTATCTGCATGAGACACCTCCTTTGAGCCTACTGGCACGAATACAGAATCATCTGCACCCACCACCGCTTGGGCATCCAGCACGATAAAACCGGCTGCTTTTAGCTTTTCAATTTGCTGATTGGTCTGAAGCAACCTGGATTCGATGTCTTGTTCGCTGGCATTGGGGCCCAGTGACAGCACAGCCTCCCCAAAATCCACGACTGCAATGGGCGTACTTAACGCCAACTGGCTGTGGATGGGTTCGAGTGTTTTCATTAAGAGCCAGCTGGTCATTAAACCGCTACCAGCAATAGACAAAGTAATAGAGGCCATAAATGGCCAAAGCGTGGTCTTATTCATAGCCTCGCTCCTTCAACAACTGAGAGATGGCATCAGCAACAGAAAGGCCTTTGCGCGTTAACTGTTTAATCGCGTTTACATCTTCTGCACGGGACGAGTACAACAGCTTGTGAAACGGATCGACGATGAGGCGGCCAATCCCGGTGCCCATTTCGGTAATAAAGAAAATTTCGGAATAGACACCCGTGACGGTATGAACCGTTTTTAGGTACTCATAACCGCCTTCACCTAGTGGCAAGCGGCCTTCTTTTTTGAGCGCGTTGATGGTTTCAGCTTTTTGACCAAGCAGGTACATATTGGCCGAGTTTTCAGCGATGGCTTTACCTGTAGGGCTGTCATACAAATCGTTGACCGACTGCGTTACCGTTACAGCACTGCCGCCATATTTTCGAAATCGACGGTAACCCGTCTCGATGAACTTACCGACATCACCTTGAGTCAGCAGATCCCAGGCTTCGTCAATGAACACAATCTTGCGACGATCACGCTCACCTAAGTACATCTCTTGTTGGATTTGGTAGATAAGCTGAAGCAACACCACTTGTTGCAGGTGCTTGCGTCCCTTGAGCTCTTCTAACTCCAGAACGGTGAAACGGTTTTTGAAGCGAATATTGTTGTGGCCATTAAAGAAACGGCCATATTCGCCCTGTGTCGTAAACGGATAGAGCTGCTCACCCACGTCCTGCACACGTCGGTCTTCATGATTTTTTAAAGCCTCTGCCACATCATCAACCAACATGGCACGACCTTTTTTCTCCCACAGTTCACGGGTCTGACGCTTTAGGTTGGCCATCTGAAAATCAGTTAATGACTGCGTAGGCGCGGCCATTGCGGCCAATAATCCAACCAGTACATCCGCTTCTTCGTCATAGTCCTCAACGATTTCAAACGGGTTTAAGCAAATGCCACTATCCCGCCCGAACTGTAAGAACTCTCCGTCATAAACTTCACACAGCTTTTCATAAGAGCGGCCAACATCAATCACCCAGCATTGCCCGCCTTCAGATAAGTAGGAGGAGATGATTTCGTTCACCAGGAAAGACTTGCCCGACCCCGATTGCGCCGCGATGCAACAGTTGTAATTACTGCCCGAGTCATAAAGGGACACACTCATGATCTGACCATTACGGGAAACAAAGTTAATCACCGGCGTGCCAGTGCCTTTCCAATCCGCAAACAAAGGCAACAGAGGGATGACATGCCGTGTCGCCATGGTCTTGAATCGAAACAAGTCGTTCATCGCCTGGCGGTCAGCACCAAATGGCAAGGCATTCAGGAAAATGGGCAAACAGAAGTACTTGTCTTCCATCAGCTCAAATCCGAGCTCTTTGAAATAGGTTCGAGCATTTGAAACAGAGCTGATGGACGCCTCTTCCGTCGGGGAAAACAGCGTTAAGGTCATATTTGCCCGAATAGGACGATCACCTTCTTGCAAAGCTTCAAAAAGAACATCAAACCCCTTTTTCTTGGCTGCAAGCACCGGCACAAACTTGAGCATCGGGCCATAGGCCTGATTGACCGCCCATTGACGCTTCGTCTCTAAACGAGATCGCATCGCCTCAGCTGAGGGAAAGTGAATGGTGACATTTAGCAAAAAGCTGCCGCGTAAACCGCGACTGCCCGTCATCATATCGCCCGCAAAACTTGCGGCATGACCAAACCAGATCCGCTCAGGCAAGCGCTTAAACGATAAGGTTTTAACTCGGTAATCACCCAGCATCAGACCTTGGCTATCCACCTTGATAGCTCGGTCATAATCCAACACTTGCTCTCGAAGTGGTTTATCTGCCTCACTGCGGATTGGTGATGGATTGCGCCAGGAAGCATCTTTTCCCCAGTTAAGCTGAGCACTTAATGCCGCGAGCCAATTTCGGTCAGTCATCTCAGTAACACGAAAACCAACCGTTGCCAGCGCTTGCGAGAAAGAAGCCCGAAGCGCGGATGCTCGACTCAACTCACGCTCCGTCGGAATAGGACTTTCCAAAGGCAATTTGCAGGTGACGATCAGTTGAAAGTTGCGAACCTGAGTCTGGGTCGATTCTTCTATCGGTTGAACCGTGCCGCCATCGAGGAAATCCGCACGTTTGCGTATCGACGCCCTGAGCAATGGATCGGATTGACGATGCCGTAAGCCCATCATGCGCTGAAGGTCGGTTTGAATATCAGGCGAGGCGTACAGGCCAAATTGCAGCAAAGTGTCTTTTGGCCAGTCGTTGTTAAGTAGAACATTAACCCTGTCTGCAACAGACTCATCACCACCAGGCAATGGGTCACATAGAAAACCAAAGCCAACACTCTGGTCTTCCATGAAAAACAGTTGCTCATCGTCTGAATAGGCTAATACTGGCAACAGCTCAGAAGCGCGTTGCCCTGAATACAGAGAGGCTTTCATTAACGCCCCTCCAACCAAGCAGAAAGGTCATAAGGACGGCCTCGGCTGATGCGACCATCATTGGCGACAATGAAAGGTACACCTTGAATGCCCAGAATTTGAGCCGTCACCAAAGTACGCTGCATTGGCTCCAAGTTGCAGGCATCATCCTGATCTAGGTTACCAATCCGGCCATTGAGCAATGCATCGGTGGCTGCTTTTTTATCACGCGCACAGCCAAGCTGGCGAACCTGACGCTCTGAATCAGGACCAAGCACTGGCACAGGGAGTATTTGGAAGGTGTATTCTTTGGTTAGCGGTAAAGCTTGTTTCAAAAGCTCATGGCAGTGCGGGCATCGTGGGTCAACAAAGACCACCACTTTCTTTTTGCCTTCGCCCAGCGTCAGTGGGTTCAAATCATCCATTTTTAAGCCAAGGCGACTTAAATCCAGCGTGTTTCCCGCTTCTCGAATTTCTTCAAGGCTGGTAAGCGGCTTTTTCGACCAGGCATCATAGAGCGTGCCATCAATGACGAACCGGCCACTGTCTGACATGAAAACAATACGGCCATTGCTTTCGACCGCTTTCATACCCGTGACAGGTAAAGAAACCATGCCGTCAATTTTGCCAACGGGCGACACTTCAGACACTGGTTCAGCTTGAACCAAAGGAGACAGCGCAAGCGCCAGAATAATTGGAGATAGTTTTCGCATGAGGAGTCCTCGTTAATGTAAATCGAGGCTCCAGTCTATGCAGTTGTCCTATGTGGACTCGGTTAGATAGATTGAAGAAATCGCAATCTAACTAGGGGGCTTATAGCTCGTTGAGGTTTGTTATAAACGAATTACTCGGCGTTTGCGTTAACAAGCCAATCATCAAGCACTTGCTTCAATTTATCTAATTGCTCTTGATGTTTTGCTTGATTCTTTGCCAATTTGTTTATGTTCTGCAACTTCCAACGAATCGCTGGCAAGTCTGCTGCATTAGGATAGTCAAACAATGCCCAGTCAGGTTGCCCTCTTTTGAATGACATAAGGAAAGCATAATCCCTTTCTGTGAAATGTTTTTGCAGCGAAGTTAACATCATAGGCCTAACAGAAGCTAAGTCTTCGCATTCAACTTTTTCAAAAGTCATTCCATCAAATTCTGCCTGAAATTTCTCATTCAGCGGCTGCCAGTTTGGCGACATGACTTCATTAATAGGCCGAGGATGACTTAATGTATAGGTTAAAAAACCCACTAAAATCTCTCTCGAAACCCCTTCACTGCCAAGTAACATACGCACATCAAATAAGTCGCGAGGATGTTGGCGATCCATTGCAGCACACAATTTCCCACCATACAGATCGGGAAGACTGACTACCTGAATCTCAGCATAACCAAACTCGTATTCAACAGACTCTTGAACTGCCATTATTTCTGCACTATGCAATGTACCTCTGGCGACGGGCGACACTTCAATTTTGATCGTCGCAACCGGACTTGATACAACTATTCTCAGTTCATCAGCTTTATTATCCTGAAATGCCGCTCTGATATCTGGTTGAGTATTGATTCTGTCTGTAATGCGCTGCAATGCAGCCCTGACATTAATCAAAGCCTCATCTCTTGGTTCAAGTGGAAGATAAGCAAGATCAATATCTACAGATAACCGAGGAAAATCTCTCACAAATAAATTAATGGCGGTGCCACCTTTAAGTGCAAAAACCGTCTCTGTTGCTACCACAGGCAGCATTCTTATGAGCAAAGAAACCTGTTTGTAATATGGGCTATCTTTATCCATTATGTTGTTCACCTTTTTTGACGCTTAATATCTCTGGCACTGTGATTTGATATCGCTCATCAAAACGTCCTTTTTCGACAACCTGCCGCTTTCCTGCCCCCAATTTAATTCTTGTTTCATCTATGCGATTGACCCACTGGTGATCGTAGTATCGACCCAGAAATAGAAATATTCGGTTTGCCTGAACAGAGCTGCTTCGTTCAAGAATATCTTGTACTTTTCTAGGGCTAAGATTGACTAAACCCTGAAATAATTCTGCGACATGCTCAAATGAAATCAGCTTCCCAATCCCGTCTACCACTTCATAGGCAGCAAGTTCTGCACAGCTGACAGTGAGTTCTTTCTCTTTAACCGTGATCCTTTTCAAATCTTTCTCGGGATTCACTTCAAGCTTATGATTTCCACAGTAAAACCAATTCTGATAAGGGAATTCACGAAACCATTTTGGTAAGGACGACTTATTTTTAACGCAAATCCAAACTTGCTCTTTGTTCAGCTGTAAATAGTGACTCAGTCCTTGGTGAGTTAAGCTGCTCAATCCAGCCAAATGAACTGGAACGCCCAATTGCACATCCAATGCTTGAATGGCATCAACCCAAGTTGGCTTTATATCGCCCTGCGCATCTGGACGATAATACACGCCAGAACATAGCTTCTTTAGCCAACCGTTCTGCGCGTACTTTTGAGCCAAGGAATAGCTCACACCGTTTTCAGTCAGCCATTGCTGAAGTACTAGCGCACCAGGAGAAGTATGAGCAACAAGCCAGTTTATCTTAGATGACATTTTAACACCCAAAGTATGAATATCACGAACAGTATAAACCATATAGTTTATTGTGACAGTGATTTTAACACTTTAGGTATTAATATACCAAATACTGTAAACCAAGCCCGCTAATGCGGCGTTGTTGAAATGAAAAGGTCTACACAACATCACCAATAACCCGATGTTGTGTAGACCTAGTTTGATTACCTTAAGTGAACTGCCTACTATGGCTCACATTCAGGTGCCCAGTAAAACGGCGCTGATTGCTGGAACAGTTGTGCCAATAACTTCTTGAGTGCTGGCAACAACAGGTAAGGTTGCAGACATAACACTTTCAACGACGGTTGGCGTATTGTAGAGACCCATACCGCCACCAATGCCCAAGGCAAAAGCCATCAAGCTTTGGCGAGCGATACCGCCCACAATACCCACCAGAACCATGGCTCCCGCTACGATCCGTCCCAAAGTACCTTGGGTCCAATCTTTTAGGGTATCCCACACATCAGTGAAAGCATCACCACCGGTGCCCGCAAATGAGGGCTCCGAAATCATTAACGCCATTAAACCAAGCGCACCAATGGTCATTAGGCGCTGAGTTTGAATGGTGCGAACTGCATTTGTCATTCGTTAGTTTCTCCGTAGATACTCAAGTTATCGCGCTTACCATCAGCTCCCGCTGAGGTTGAATCGCTCTGAGTCTGAAGTGGACGTAGCACAGGCGAAACCATTCGAGGTGCTGACACCCCAATATCCCACCGGCGCGGTTCAATTTCGGTAAACACGTAGCTGGATAAATTCAGATCTCCACGGTCATCCTCCCAAGGCGCAATCCAAATTCGCATCACCCTTGAAGGAATGCGAATAGGTGCAGATTGCTGCGTCTCAGGTAATGCTGGATGGTTCAGCAGTCCTGTCTCTAAATCAGATTGTGAATACCCAGAGGGAGAACCAATTCGAGTCGCCACAGCATCAATCGTCTTGGGTGCAGCGCCATTACTGGTAAGCTCATAGACTTCACGAGCGGATAAACAGCGCACACCGTCAGGCATACCTGGGCATCCATATTCACTACTCCCAAGACCCAATGAACTACAGCCAGTCAATAAGGTTGAGCCGACTGCCAATAAAAGTAATCCAGCTTTAGACCACTGTTTTGACTGGTGCTTTGGGTTGTTCTGCATTGATGTCGTCATGGTTAACTCTCCTCTGGATACACATCTTATTGTCTGAAACGGACTTCGATCGGTTAGCAACATGCAGGATTTTTTCATCTTCTTGCACCTCCCCCTTGCGAAGCGGCCAATGACAACGAGGCCCCACGAGTGACTATGACTTCAATTTTCCTTGCAGCGTCTACCTCTATGACTGGGAACATATTTTCTGCCATGTCCAAATAGAACTTGGCCACTCGATCCAATGCTTTACCAGTGCCTTTAATCGCAGCGCCTTGTAATGCTTCTTGGCTCATGACTTGCTGGTACAACTGAGTATCACCGGCATTACCCGTCTGAATCGTTGGTACAGGATTCACATCAAATGCGCCTGCCAAGCCCTGAAGGAATCCGGCCATCATCGATTTGGCCACCAGCTGGCCTTGTTTCGACACTAATCGGCCACGAATACCGGCTTTACCGTCTTCACCCACGGCATAAGAATCCAGTCGCGTTTCAATGACGCCACCATCTTCTCTCACACATGAAATGGTCTCGCCTCGCAAATAGGCACGCTCAGAGCTCAAATCACCGTAACCTGCGGCGATCAAGAAACACTCTTTGATATCCGCTCTGAATCGGTTGGGTAAAATGGCTTCCTTTTGAATCCTCAGTAATGCAGGAAAAGGCTCGTGTCTTGCGGACTCGTGAGTAGGTGCATCCAAACCGGTGATCAAAGTACCTGAGATGATGCTGCCCGCCGGTAGATACAAAGGCGGCGCTTCTTGCACAACAACCTCTGGTTCAGCAACCACTTCAGGCTCAATCATACGAATCGTGATTGGCGGCAATGGAACATCTCGTGCTCGTGTACCTTGGCCATTGGCTGGCTGCTGATAGAGCGGATCAGGCAGCGGCGCATTGGCAAAATAGTCGTCTGGGTTAGACGGCAGAGGCTTTTCGTCTTTGGGTAATTCCATGGCAGATAAAGGCACTTCAAAACGGCTATTTGTGCCTTCAACTGCTGCATCACCTCCTGCGCGAACATCATCAAGTTCCGCTCTAAGGCGGGCCAGCTCCGCATTGACCTCACTTGGTATAGAAGGCGAACCTGGGCTTAGCCGTCCTGAATCGACGTCACGACGCAAGCGCTCAACTTCACGACGTAACTGTTCATTGCGCTCACTGAGTAGTTTTACGTTCGCAGCCAAACTATCGACCCCAACATCACGAGTATTGGTATCCGTAAGAATGTGCCGGATCGTTTCCTGCCGGTTCCGACTGCTTGAGCCATCGTCAGGATTAGGTGAAAACACCATCACCATAAGGATCAGACCACCAGCAATACCAGCAACCGATAGACCCCGCTTCATGTTCGGGCTCATTTGTTCCCATTGTGCTTTCATCGTTACTTACCTCCCACAAGAAGCGAAGGTCGCTGACTTTCCACCGCTTCTTCACGATGATTGCGAACAACCACATACAACTCAGTCTTTTCACCCGGCAACAAGATATTGCGAGGCCAGTAGGCGCTTGCCACTATATCTGGTGCATGACAAGCTATTTCACTGGCTTCTATCGGTTCATCGGCAAAGCTTTCAACCAGTCCTACATAGACGGTGAAGTAATGTCCCGTCACAATTTGCCCCTGCTTAAAACCAAACTTTAAGCCAGGCTGAAAACATTTCGGGCTTGTGTCAGTTTGGCCAGCTAAACGGATGTCATAGCCTTGTGGTAACTCATTTAGTGCAAGGCGTCTGAGTAAATCACGTAAGCTATCGACGTATGGCTGAGCCGTTTCCCAAGTGGCGGCTTTTCGGTTCACGACGCCCTTAATAGGCCACTGCTGACCATCAATAGCTAAGGTAATTTCACGCGGTGGAATACGACGAGGTACTAAGGTGACAGATAATGCGGGCGCTTCCTGACCAGGCGGAGTGATGTAAAGTGAAACCGGTGATTCTTTGTCCGTGGCCACATATACAACATTCCCCTTGATTTGCGTCTGAGCATCACTGGTTGTTCTCACCTGAGGCGATTCAAACGGCGTCACAATCCGATTCAGATGACCAAGAGCTACAGGGATCAGTTCATTAACTCCCGGTGTCATCATTAGCGTTGTTGGCACATCCGTTGAAGCCGTATTGGTTTGAGTCGGTGGATTTGCAGTAGCAGACTGCTTCATCACACTGGCTGGCACAATCGGCAATTCCACGTCTGCATACGACGCTTGAGATAACAGGACGCCACTCAAGCTGATTGCGATTAAGCTTGGAGTCAGCCATCGACTAATTTTGGTTCGCATCATTCACCCTCCGGTTTTGCTCTTGGGTCAACTTTTCACGAACGCGCTTCGTTCTAGCTTGCCCCTCATACGTATCCATCCAATTGAGCTTTGGACGGTATTGCTCAATGTCGATGTCAAACTCATAGGTGCGAGTTTGACGCTGTTCATCTCCAGATGGTCCAGAGACCAAGGAATAACCGGTCACAAAGACATGGCCGGTTTCATACTCATACTCCACTTGTCTGGGTTGGAATTTGAGCGTGACCCGGTCTTCGCGGATTTGTCTTGCCTGAATCTCCAGTGCATCGACCACTTGCTGGTACACCGCTGGAGAAAGCAGCGGCTCAATGGCAACCCGGATGAAAGACACATTACCCGGCGTCACGTTGCCCATAAGCTCAGCCAGGTAGAGCCCCCAGGATTCAAGGTAAGGTTGAGTGGCTTGGTTTCGTGACACTTCAGCCGTTTCAGACAAGGTTGGTGGTTGAATAGCTACCACGGTATTGCGAGAAAATGCCGCTACCGCAAGCAGCAAATTAGATAGCACCAGCACTGCAATCAGGAACCGCTGCCATCGGTTCTCTAATTGCGTGCCTTGCCATGATTTTAAAAACACGTCGAACTTCACGGCAGATAGCTCCTGATAAATGGGTTAGGGATCGTCTTGGCTTTGGTTGGCAACAGTCCAGCCCAGTAGATGGCGTGAAGAATAAAACCATCAGGGCGACCATCACGAAAACGCCGATAGAGCTTGGTTGTCACCAACCCCAACAGGCATAAAACCAAGGCATTACCGGTAAAAATGCCGATCACTAGCCCCAACAGAATGGGAGCCATCTCATCGGCACTCCAAAGCAGGAAGTGCGGCGGGTCATCGATATAGGACGGAATACTCACAGGTTCCATAGTCACTCCTCGTTGTTTGAATTGAGAAGTGAAGGATGCCTTGGGATTGGCAGGTTCAGTGGTCAGCTAGATGCCGAATTCTTGAAGGTTTTGAGGGTTCTACTCAGACAATACTAACAATTGATCTTTTTGATGCGGTTGATATGATGGGGATATTGGTCGTGTCGAGACCAGCTGCCCACTTTAGCAAACCCGGACGGGACGACATGCATATCAAATTTATTTTTTGCTTAGGTTTTTTCTGCGACCTCGGCAGTGGGCACCGTATTCGCTAATAGGAGAAACTCAATGCAAATTACTAAAATCATTTCCTCTGCCACGGTTGAACGTTTAAAGCAAAAAGCACGAAAGCTTAAACGTGAAAAATCTATTCCACACACTCAAGCACTCGATGAAATTGCAATCTCTGTTGGTTTTAATCATTGGCATCAGGTTGTACAAGCTAATGACGTACTGAAACCAACAGAAGTGGCATTATCTTCAGGATGTGTCATGGCTTTTGATGTCAAAGATGGTATGGATGTCGATACCAGTGATGGAATTTTAATTGAAGACCACTTCTTGGAGATGCTCACTGAAAAGCAGCTATTCGAAATTTATGCCAATTCCCCTGATGAGGACGACGAACAAAACAGGCCGCTAAAAGAAACGCTATCGGATTCAGAGCTTCATGAGTATTTTCGAGATTATTGCTCATTCATGTACTTCCGTCTTGCCGAGCCTCATGCAAACAAACCGCTGAAAGAAGTATTGGCTCTTATACGACAGTACTCGTTTTGGATGCCGCAATATATTTGGCTTCAAGGCCACCTTATTGATACTTACCATTTGCCTGCTGAAGACGAGAACGGTAATACCGTAGGCGTGAGGTTTTAGCTCTACAAGATGAGGCCTGACAGGCCTCATATCTTCTTCTGCAAGTGACTTAACGCCAACCCTGCCATCAATGCCAAGCCGATGATCAGCGACGGTAACACCACCGGTGGAATAGCCAGCGGGGCGAACAATCCCATAAACAGCAAAATGACACCTGAGCCCAGGATAATCATGCTGTAGCGGTGAATAATAGGGCTCGAAAAATCAAAGGTTGTCTTCTTAATCTTCCAGGTCATCAAGCCGTCCCACAGCGCCGGTAACATGAGAATAAGCGCAAAGGGCAACCAGACCATCAGCAAAGCAAATCGAGTGAACACTTGGTACAGCACATCAAAAAATGCCTGAATGCGGTCTTCTACCCAGACAAACCAAAAGCCTCCCATGTTCTCCATCCCTTTAGAGCGTAGTCGCTGTTCTTCAGTGGGGATTAGAAAATCTCGCACAGATTGCTCCATCTGCGTATCTACAACCCATGATTGATACCAGCCATGGCTAGTTTGACCAATCCAATAGCTTGTTTGAGCGCCCAATTGATTTTGGATCATCTGTTTCTCTTTACTAATAACCCGGCCAGTCCAATCACCGGGCACTAATACGCCAATGGCAATAATCTCCAGCATCAGTGCCAGACACAGCAGCCAAACCGACTTATGCTTGCTCATGCCAAACATCCTCTTCTACTCGGGCCAGCATGGCTGCAACGGTTGGCGTCATAATCCGGGCTTTAATCACTTGTTGAAGCCGCTTTGTCGTCGTATGACCGTTGACATAACGCACTTCGATGCGTCCTTCAGCCAGATACGCCATCCGATTTGGACGATTACGAATCCAGGAGTAGAAATACACACCATCTACGGCGGCCCACTCGAAATGGTCAGGATCACGCAGGCGAATCCCTGTTAAAGCACTGGCGGCAGTCCAGGTCAGTGCCTCAATGAAATGCCACAGGCGTACACTATCATCATCACAACTGACTTCTTCATAACTACCCAAGCCATTGCAGAGACACAAATCAAAGATGGAATGGCCATCTAAAGTGAACGCATCCGTTAAGTAGTCCGCCAAGCAATACACCGAGGCCAAAGCATGAGGCCAGTCGGTTTCAAGCAGTCTTAAGGCTTCCTTGAACTGGGGGTTACGTTGCTGCCACTGAGCGAGCATTTCTTTACTGGTAAGTGTTGTCATTTTCAGACAGACAGAATGATGCATACAGACTCCTTATGCTGCCTGTGTAGAGCTGGTTAAAATAGGAATACGACCTTTGATCACGCGGCCACCTGAAAGCTTGGCGATGTACTCCAGGTTGGGGAGCTGGCCTAATAACTGCGGTGGAAACATATCGCCTTCTTCCTCCATCAAGCGTTCACCATGATTGCCGGTAAACAACGCGGGGCTGTCCGAGTTGGACGACATACCCTGAGTTTGCATGATGTACTGCAACCGAGTCTTAGGCAGATTGTCAGTTATGTATTGCTGCGTTTCGGCGTCCATCACCCGAAGGGCTATCAAGTTGTTGATGTTTCCTAACACCTGGCGAGCCTTAGCTTCACTGCCTGTACGAGCTGCAAAGTCAGCAAAGGTCTGAGTAGCAATCACACAACGCATTTTTGCGCCACGGCCTTTGTTGAGCAGTTGAATGAAGGGATCGTTGACGACTTCAGCCGCCTCATCGATGAAGATATTTACGGGACGATTTTCAACACCATAGTTATAGCGGTCACCGGCCACGGCGGTGAGATCGGATAAAAGCAACGAACCAATGGCGCTGCCAACCATGGCGTCGGTCAATGAATCCAACCCGATATAGGCCACTTGGGCATTGTTGATAATACGGCCAGAATCCGTAATTAACCGGCTGTCATCCACGTCGTTTGCAATAGGTGATAACAGTGGGCCAAGTTCACTTGAGGTGAGCATATTAAGCACCGGCATCAATGAGGCCACCATCTTGGAATAGTGGGTTCTGTCATGCTCAAACATGCTCAAAAGGCCTTCCAAATCGGTATTGGCGGCAATGGGCTGAATGCGTTCGTAGTAAAAAAGCAGCATCGCCATAGCTTGTTTTGCCAAGGTATTGGCCTTTTCGGTAAAGCGCTTGATCTCCACACTAAAGTTCGGATACACCTGCTCACCCCAGGCTGTGACGGCTTTTACTACCAAGCCTTCTGGGCCACCTTCCAAGAATCGTCTCAGTGTTTTCAGATCAGGACGTTGTGACGTAAGCAACAAACCTTGCACTATGTTATTCAGTGCCATTTGGCCAAAGGCTTTAAATGGATCAGCACCGGTTTCGGATGGGATTAGTGCCGCAATACGGCTGGCAATTTCAGTACCCCGGTTAAAGTTCCTCAAGGGATTAAGACGTACTGAATGCTCAGGAAAGCCCGGATGAAAATACACAAAGCGCTCAGGACTACCGGCGGCAATACAGGCTCGCTGGGCATTATCCTTAAGTTCTTTGTCTCCCTTGGGGTCAATAATAATCACGGCTTCATTGCGCAAAATGGCCTGAGTGATCATCGCATCAAAGCATCGTGTTTTTCCCGCACCGGTGGTGCCGACAATTAAGGTGTGCCCCTCAGTGTGACCAACTGGCTGGTACACATCTTCTTCTTTGGGCTCGACACCATGAATCCAGGTCGAACCCATTTGGCTATTTTTTCGATAAGAGGCGTGACCCTGGTGAAGCAAGGTTTGCTTATCCCGCTTTAAGATTTCATAAGCACGTTGAGCATGGCGTTGGTCCCACTCAAAGCCATAACCTAACCACAATTCATCAGGATGTTTTGCCATTACCTTTTGCAAATGCGACAGCGCCATAAATGCCAATGGTTTGCCTTTTAGCCCCTTCTGCAACTTATAAAGACGGTAAGCCTCAGGCAGGCGATACAACGCCATGCCCGAGGAAATCCCTGTCATCCACCAAAATGGCTCAGGTGGTAGCTCAGTCAGCATTTCTGCGGCAATTGCCCCAGTTGCCCCAACCAGCCAACCTGCTGCTGCCATGGCTTCATAGTTCGTGCGCCAGGGCATCTCATATGCGTTTTCTTTCATTCATGCTCCGCAAAATAACCGTTTACAATCCGCTTAACTTCAAATGGATTAACGTTTAGCGTGAGCGGTAAACATAACCGTTTCCCCCTCATCAAACTGGCATTGGTCACTGACCGAGATCCCCCGAAGCAGCTGTCCGGCTGGAATGCCATGCTCATTGGCGACTTGCCGTAAGGTTTTAATCGTGACGCGAATACCATCGGCACTATGATCCACGTCTTGGTAATCGCCATCGGTCAGTAAGATGGGCAAATCTTTCACAAAACTAACCATCTGTTGCCGCTGCGCGTGTTTGGGGTCTGTACTTGAGTTCGCATTGGGCGCAATCGGCTTTTGCTTACGCTCCGCTCTTGTGGCGGGCTCCTTTGCTTGGGCAGTGGTTGTCTCAGTTCGACTCGGACGCTGTGAAGCCTCTTTGTTCTGAATTGCTGCCGCCGGTTCTGCGTCTTGTTTGGGAAGGTCAATCTGTGCAGTTAGCCCTTTAGAAATCGATACTTTCAGCAGTAATCCTTGCTCCTGAACGCCATCATTTGTAGTCACAGTTCTGGCTTTACGCGTCGGGTTTGCGGGATCTAATTCAAGCCAATCTAATCGACTGAGTTCAGCAAGCAGTTTTCGGGGAGCACACCAATGTCTTACGGCATCGGGATAGCGGATCAAGATCTGTTCACCCACCATAACCAACGCACTGCTAGCCTCTGGAAGCCACGCCAAAAATTCAGGGAGATTCAATGCTTCTGTATCGTGCTGGTTTACGTTATCTGCGATAGCAGCATCGCTTGAATCGTTTGGCTTTTCATATCCATCACCCGGAACATTTTCATTTGCCTGAAGGTGATTAACATCACTGGCATGACGAAGTTCATCATCTTGGTCGGACGGTTTTGTCGATGGCGACTCAGCCGAATTACTGAGTTCGATTGATGATGACGCTTCAGGCAAGTCTGAATACTCACTGGAGCGACTCTGTGGCTCTGCTTGTGTTTGCTGTGTTGCTTCCCACTCAGGTTTACTAAACAGTCTCACGCTACTTGGTACATTCGAGCTGAACAATAAATCGGCCTCAGATATATGCAGCATGGGTAACCAGATTGGTTTGTCGTCTTTGATCAGCACTTCAGGGGCAAGGCTTTCATATCGCTCATTTGAGGCGGATTTAGTGGCCAATCCTCGCTCAATGAGGATGTCCGCAAGGGTATCGGGATCTCTTGGGATGCCAGGTATCTTGTCTTTGGCCAATAGATCAATGATGTCCTTAGCCGCGCTTTTCCAAACCAGGCAAAGATGGGTTGATTGATTCGATTTTCGTACCCAGACTCTGGCGTCTCGCTGATTGACCAGCCATTGCGAACTGGCAAGCAATCGCCTCATGGCATCAAGTAGATAGCGTTCGACTGGGACACCAAGGGCATTGTCGTCAACGGAAATTCGTTGAGCTTTTAGGTCTCGCTGGACACTGGTTTGGTCAGCTTCAATAACCAATTTGGACAGGACATGATCGGGATCGGTATTGCCAATTGCCTCCAGCATGGCTTGCAAAATCTCAGGGCCCGGCTGGGTTAACCAGGCGAGCAACTCAGGTGTCATCACCCGGTTTAACACCAGAATTGAAAATTGCTCGTGCCGCTTGCACCGTCCGTCGCGCCAGCGAATGAAATAGCGTTCAATGCGGTTATTAGTGGCCCACTGGGATAAGGTTTCTAAAAAAGGGTTCCACTGATAGCGTCCATCTTCGTCTGTAATGGACAGGTCTGAAACAGGCTTACCAATATCATGGAACAAACCGCCAAGAGCCGCCGCGACACGCCACCTTGGCTCTAGCTCTTTTTTCTCAACCGGTGTGCCACTGGCAACAAAGATGATCCCTTCAGCAGCTTGTGCAGCCCAGAAAGCAACTTCCAACGAATGACGTAATAAACCACCAGCACCACTGTGATGATGATGCTCAGAAGCTGGCAACAAATGAACATAAGCAGCCAGATGGTCAATGCAGGGCTGAATCAACCGTTGAAAATCACGCTGGTTAAAGCCAAGTACCTGGCGCAGTTTGGCAATTAGCTCGTCTTGTGTGGACTGCAAATCTTCAGGTGACGCAGCTGGCAACCCCTTCAGGAATGGCGGGTAGCGTGGGATTTCTGATTCAGTTGACTCAGTTTGGCGTTGCGACTTTAAAAATCTACTAAGCATAAATACCCCTACAAAAGTGGTATCATCCTTTGTAAATTCCAATATCTGTCATCAGATAAATAATCGAATCTTTAAGCTATTTAAGTGGCAAAACTATGAAGCAACTGAATACATACGATACAAAAGAAGAAGGTGAAGCTGCTCTTGCTAAAGTCGATGAACCAAAGCGCCTTGCTAGCGAGCGAGATGCCACTGAAACGATTTATAACTTATTTGGAATTCCTAGCTGGGGAAATTTTTACAAACTTGGCATGTTTAACCTGATTGAGTTAAAGGACATTATCCTGAAAAAGCAAAATGGCTTACCCTACGATGAAAAAAAGCATCGCGAGATCAACATGATGCTTCAGTATGTTGCTAAAAACTTTGAGTTAAAGATACCGAGTCATTGGCTCTGAACTAAAACCTCATCTACAAGAGCATTGGCATCGATTATCATATCTTCGTTCATAACTTTTTGTGTCGCCCAGTATAACCAGTCGAATATAGGGTTTGAGTTAGCCCTGTAGCCGTTCCATATGTAGCTAAGCTGGTTTAATTCACTACTAATATCAACGCCATTACTCTGCCATAGCTGAAAGCACTGGTCAGAACACTTTGAAGCAGTATCTATGCTGGTTCGATTGCATAACCATTCATCGATCAATAAACCTAGGAAAGGTGAAATCGGTACGAGTATTCGAACAATGTAATCTTCAATTCTGTAATTTAATGAGTTCATCAGAAATAAACTCAGAGCTGTAGCAACAATAAATATCATTGCTAAAACAACGCCATATTTCTTCCTTAGCTCTGTTTCCCAGCGAAATGTCGAAAGTAGGCAGAGTGCTATGCCTTTTTCCTTGCCTAATTCTGAAACTCTAGCTGGCCACCATTCTGATAGGTTAGGTCTGTCCTGACTATTTTTGTCGAGCCACTTTTTGGACAGTCTATTTATTTGAGATTGCGGCGTTTCAATTGGGCTTGGTTTAATTCCTATGCCTAAAATATTGAAATCGTGAAGACGTTGTAGATTGCTACCTAAACCGACGTATTTATTGATTTTTGTGTGTTTGCCAATCGTGCTGGCCATTATCATCAAAAGAGTGGTGGCGGTAACGTAAGCTGCGAGATTTACAGTTGGAAAAGAAATGATTTTTTGAATATTGATAGCGACGATTAGCTGGAGTACAGAGAGTAGTATGGCTGGGAGCCATATCCATGTCTTCCAATTCTTAGCCATTTTGTAGGCGCGCCTGAACGCTGCTGCGATCTTCACATTCGAGTCTTGTGACTGAAATTCATTAATCCTATTCATCTTTGGTTATCCATAATCCGGGAAGTTGCTGCCAAAGATTTCACCCCATTTTTTAATAGAGCTGCGGTGATCCTTATCGGACTCAAATTGTCGCGCTTCGATAACTTTGTTTTTATCAACCCATGCTCGTGTCGATATCTTGTCTCGCTCGACTTGCGTTAGGTGATTGATATTGCCTTGCATACCTTTCGGGTCTGTTACATCGTTAGTCACATTCAGCCAAATATATTCGAATATCTTAGGAAGTTCCAAGTCTACAAATTCACTTGCCGCATCAGATCGCGTCGAATAATAATTTAAGATCATTACCTCAAGAAGATAGGAGCTCATTGATGGCATCGTTGGCCGTTTGTTCCAGTATTTCATACTCCGGATCACGTTAAGCACATTGCCATTATGATTTGTATTTATTGCTTGCGTTCGATTTTGATCGAGTATCGGGTTGGTCTTTTTCCAGGACCCGCTTCCATCAGGAATTAAATAGAATGAATTTCCATATGTGTCTGGCGAAGTGAAAAAACAGGGAACAATGTCATAGCTCCAGTCATAACTTGTCAGAGACAATACAGCGGCCTCTTGATTTCGTTTGGTGTCTGCACTTGCATATTGAGGAACATTATTCAGGGCAGAGACGATTTTATTGACAACCTTGATTGAGTTGAGAGTATCTGTTCCATCGTCACATAGACGCCTGAGCTGTGTTGATTGCTCTGGAACAGATATTGAAATGCCACTTAATAGTCCTTCGAAATAAGTTGAGCCTTGAGCGTTTAGACAAATCATGATGTCAATGTCATCAAGGGGTCTCTTCTTTGTACTTCGAGCAAATGATCCAAAGAAAATATTTTTCTCCGTATACACTTGGGGGAAGTGATCGACCTTTGATGGAAAATTACAGATTTGCCTAACCAGCCAATCACGGCTAGCTCTGGCTATCTTGGTTTCGTCATCACACAAATTTACATGATCGGCCAGAAATTTGTTAAAAGCTTCTATTACCGTTGCAGCCACGTTTGCATCCTTGCGCGGTTTATTTTAATCAGCCAATTTGCGTAATGACAAAGGATCAATTCCTACTCCTCCTCAAATTCAGAACTACTAAACCGCAACACATTACAATTCTCTTTGATCGTCCGTTGTAGCGCCTCATCAAAGCCATTCTTAGATTTCGCTTGAATCTCGACGGAGATAGAAACCTCAACACCCAGTTTTGCTGTGAACTGTTGTACCACTTCATCAACAATGGTAGCGAAGTCCATTTTGGCTTTCACAGGGTCTAGATCAATGTTGCCGTAAAACTGTTTTTTAATGGCAGTTTGGATCGCTGGTGCAGGTGCTCCTCCCGGTATGGGCTGCGGTGGGGTTACTAGTGAGCCGCCAGGTACAGAAGGAGGTACCGGATTAACCCCGGTTGGTTCTGTAGCAGGGGTCGGTTGCGGAACGGGTTTGGTTTTTTCCCGATACTCTGCTGCCGCATCTTTATCAATTAACACGCAGGCATCATCGAGTGTTGGTATGCCACCATTGCCAAAACGAAACCCTAAATAAGCATCGCCATCTTTACCTGAGGCAAAGCCAAAAAAGTCTTCGCTATCCAAGCCTTGACCAATGGCATTCCGATACACTTGGTCGTTAATCAATCGCGGTAAATACAAATAGTGGCAGGTATCTTGATACACTTTTAGGCTATTAACTTCAGTTACACCCTCTTTAAAATACCACTGAGCCAGTAAGTTTTTTAAATGAATGGGGGACCATTCAGAGGTTATCCACTCTTCTTCACGCAATCTGTTTTCGATTTCTTGGATTAAATTCGTAGCATTAGTTGAAACCGAAACAATTTCCCAGTCGACGGTTTTATCTGTCGCTTTTAACTGCAGAGGGCAAACAATCCACTTATAGGCCTCACGAACCAATTGTTGAAGGTTACTCTCAGCCACTTTAGTGCTTTTTTTCGCAAGGTTTGCCTGAAACAGATCGAGGTTTAACTTGCCTTCATCAATGTCGCTAACAATTTCACGCCACGCTAAATAAGTACGCCCGGCATCGTTTAAACGACCCACAACATCGCTATCGGCAGCGAAGAATATTAAACGGTTACGCTTTTGCCTTGGTTGGTCGCCACGAAAATTCAATATTTTTTCGGCCGCAGAGATTGCGCTATTGCCATCGGCTTTGGTATAGCCTTCGTTGGGTGCTAATACGACTAATCTTGGGCCAGAACCATAGTCGTCTGGCACATCAACAGAATTGGTAAAGACATGAACGCCCGCGAATATAGAGTTGCGACCAAACACACTGTTCACTCGGCGCTTTAGCTCATCATTGAGTGCTAACTTATCAATATTTTGTTTTCTGCTCTCCATTTCACGGCGCAGGTTAGGCTTGGTGTCTAGCCAAAAACGATCTTGATCTGAATACAAGTAATGTAAGCGGTCACGTAGACGCTTTAACACATCTTCAAACACACCAACGGTTTGTCCAGGCTGAACGGTTCCAAGCAATATTCTTTCTACCTGAATGCCTTTAACCACTTGGTCGCGCGCGCTGGGGGCACTCCCCAAGAAAACCGTACGCATGGCTCGATGTGCCGCTTGCACACTACCAAAACGGGTGTCGTCACCATCAATGCGATGAGGTTCCGAGCGATCACCATCCACCTCGCGTTCAAGCACTGGTTCCCAACCTTGGGGTAAGTAATGAATGCTTTTGTTACGCACTAGACTGTCATCCAACGGGATGGATCCTGGCATAATCAACGCATCTTGATTGTTGTCGTTCCATAAGCGATGAATAATCACTGCCATATATTGGAGCACACCACGTGTACGTTGAAACTTATCCAGCGTTGACCAATCTTCATAAAGGCGATCAAATATTTCGGGGTGAATGGGGTATGAGGTACACATGCGCTCGAAATACTGATTCGATTGCGTCTCCAGTGGAAAATATTGCGCATTCTGACGATAAAAATCACAAAATTGTCGACTTATACCTTCTATCTGTGCACGATCACCTGCCGATTCAAACAAACGTCTGCGTACAATTTCAAACGCTTCTTCGGTTGCGACAGGCTTCCAAACAGATTCCACACGGCCAAAGTGCTTTTCTAACGCGACTAAGGTTTTCTGACCAAATGAATCACCCACTTCAGTTTCAGATTCCGGTAGCGATGCCAGCAAGATAGCATTTGGAACCGTTTTAAACGCTTCGGTGAGTGCCTGTACAAATTTAAGGTTGGCTTCATAAGTACCCGCATTCAGTTGCTTGCCGGGTTTTAAATCGCTGAAAAACTTTTGCAGCTCATCAATCAGCACCACGCAAGGCGCCGATTTTGTGAGTAGCTCAGCCAGTACATCTTTACCCGGTGCGGTACCATCACGGTCGCTGGCGGCGACCAGGCTATAACCTTCATCGCCCAGCAGCTGCCAAGCCATTTCGCCCCAAAGGGTATTGGCGCAAATACTGTCATGCTGTTTACCTTGGCTAACGGATAAGGCAATGCCATCCAATACCGCAATATTGGCATTGGGTAATTCGGTAATGCCTGCTTGGTCTAGCAGTGGAGGTATGCCTTCGAGCTTATCAGTACTTACTTTGCGAGTAGCTAAGTGCAATACCGTTAACATGGTGTGGGTTTTACCACCACCGAAGGCCGTTTGTAACTGAATAACCGGGTCACCGCCTAAGCCTGCTAAACGTTGCGCAACAGACATCAGCAATAAACGCATGCCTTCGGTAATAAAGGTACGCGAGAAGAATTTTTCGGCATCTTGGTATTCGGGTGTGGCCGTACCATTGGCAACCTGCGTAATGTCAGCAGCAAATTCAGACTGTTTAAAAGTGCCTTCCAGTACGTCTTTATGTGGGCGCGCTATCTCACGCCAAGGTTTTAAACTCATGCGGCTTCCCCTACTAAACGTTTCACGCCATTAATAAGAGCATTGAAACTCTTAGATTTATTTGTATTGATATCCAGTAAAGGCCCAATAGCTCGTGAGCCAGACACTTTTTGATAGTTGGGTGCCAGCTTCTTTAGCTCTTCAGATGGGTTGGCTAAACGATCTGGGTCTCTGTATTTAGCCTTTGTTTGTAACCTACTAAGTTGAGTTGGGCCAATGGCTGTAGCGACCGCATTTAAATCGCCAAGGTAAAAGGTTTCCAGCTCGTGACAGGCAATTCGAACCAATGATTCTGGTTTTCCTGAGTCTATACATTTTGCAAACAAATTATTTTTTATAGTGAAACAATCACCATTGTCTTGGTCACGCACTACAACGAATTTAGCATTGGGTTGCTGCCAAGCTTTTAAACGCATGGGGAGCCGCTTATCCAGATCCTGCTTGCCTTCGAACACAACATACTGAACAAATACATTATCAGGCAAAAACTTTGGCAGCACCCCCTTCAGCATTTCTTTTGCCGAAGGCTCTTCAAGAAAGAAAACCAATTGTGTCATTGTGGTCCAGCTCCCTGAAAGAACCCTTCTTTCCAGAGGTACCCCATCTGGTCGCCTTCATTCATAAACGCTGCGATCTGCTTATCATCTTGAGCGCGCTTAATTGTGGTTCGCCCGTTTTCTTTTACCATCCAATAAACTTCTTCTAGTTTTACTGCATTGAGAAAGTCTGGCGAATGGCTAGAAACAAAAACTTGGCCACCGCGTTCGGCATAGGCTCTGAATTCTTCGGCCAATTCCCACAATAAATTCGGGTAAAGCTGGTTTTCTGGTTCTTCAACGCATAACAGAGGATGAGGAGTGGGGTCGTAAAGCAGAACTAAATATGCAAACATTTTGATAGTGCCGTCAGAGACATAACGTGCTAAAAACGGGTCTTCAAAAGCGCCATCTTGAAAGCGTAAAAGCACACGGCCTTCTTCTGTCGTTTTCGCATCGACCGAGGTGATACCGGGCACGCGATCCGTCAGCTTATTTAAAACGGTCTGAAATATTTCGGGGTGTCGCGTATGTAAATATTCAGTTACCAATGACAAATTTTCACCCTCTCTGGATAGGTGTTCGGCATATCCTGCTTCCTGTTCTGGTCTCGCTCTACTGATATGAAAATCCGAGATATGCCAATTTTCAATCAACGTGCCTAAGGCCATTACCGCAGGAAACCGTTCAAACTGCGCCAAACCTTTCACCGCCAAAATATCGGGCGATCTTAATTTTTGCTGCTCTCTATCCAGCTCTTTAACATCTGATACATTTTCTACTTCATTGGTTACTGCAGAGCCTTCACCATTAGAAAAATCCAAAAAATGCCAAGGTTGGCCACCACTACCGCGTCGGTATTTTAATATCTCCCTCGACACGATAGGCCGCCCGTCTTTTTCTCCAACAGAGAGAAAATACGTCACAAGTGGCGATTGGTCGTGTTCTCGAAATTTAATTTCGATTTCGATATTACCTTCACTACCTCTACTACGCACTTCACTAAAGCCGCGGCTGCCACCAAGCTTCGCCAGAGCAGTGTGAACATTACTAGCCAGTGCTTCTCGCAAAAATTCGAACACACTAAACAAGGTCGATTTGCCACTTCCGTTCGCGCCAACAATTACACAAAATCTCGGGATATTAAGCATTTCAGCATCCTGAAAGCTTTTAAAGTTTTTCAATTTGATGGATTCAATATGCATTCTCGTCTCCTAAAATCCCATGTCTTGTGTTTCGGCGTAGTGCTGCTGACCTACATCGTGCGAAGCCGCAACAATCGCATGCCACGAGCCGATTAATTCGTTATAGGCGCGGGCTTCTTCTGCCCATTTTTTGCGTTCGCACAGCGTGTATAAGTGATAAGCCAGTTGGCGGATGGGTTCGCCGCGTTCTGGCATGCGGGCCAATAGGTTTCCAGCTTCGCCTTCACCTTGCTGGTTTAGCACGCGAATCATTTGGTGGCAGGCTTCCCAGATTGGTGTGCGGGTATCGGTTTTTGGGTCCCAGTCTTGTTGGTATTCGCTCCATTTTAGTAAGCGCACCTTACCGCCACCGGCTTCAATGACACCAGCATCGCGTACGCCATCCACCGAGGTGCCTTTGGCGCGGGCCAAGGTATCGGCTTCACCAAACTGGCCTTCGCCCCAACCGTATTGGCTAAACCAATCATCACAAAACAGAGTGTCGGCATCAAAGTTGCCGCTGTCAGGGTTGAGGTAATCGGTAATGGCGCGATTAATTAAAATCAGCGCATCGTGCACACTCATCTTGCTGCCATCTTGATTGAGTACGGCGGCGTATTTGGAATAAATGGCCATTCCAGGACCAATAGCAGCTTGGGCTAAATCCACCGGCGCGATAGGTGTAGTGCCGGTTTCGCCGCCGATCATAGCTTCCAGAGCATCAGGCATTTTTTCGCGTAATTCGCGTTGGAATTCACGACGGGAGATGGATTCGGCTTCGATTTCTCGCTTTCTACATACAAGAACCACCGAGGAAGCAAGTGCATTAGAGCCGATCCCAATCATCCGAGATGACTGTTCAGACCTGACGGGCCAAGTACCATCAATTGAAAAACCTGCACGAATTACTGCCTCTAAAAAAGTTTCCCAGCCAGTACTTGACGTGCTTCCTTCTTTGGTTTCAGCTTGCTTAAATGCATAGTAGATAGTCACGGGATAAGCAGGATGACCTTTTTGAGCCATATTTTTTATAGCTAGGGTCATGCCATCCAAAAAGAAAAGCTCAGCTTTTTCTTTATTTCCATGTCTGTATGGTGTAGCTACCAGTTCTTCAGCTTTTGGTACTGCTAATGTAGAAAATAAACTCGGGTATATATTACGCAAACTACGCCGCATCCAAACGTAAAAGAAATCTGATAGATCTGCATAACCAATATTGTCGTAATATGGTGGGTCACTCGAAATGACCTTATTTATTGCTATATCTGAAGTCGCGGCATCTTGTTGAGTGGCAAATCCATGAATGGAATTGTTTTGGCTTGTTTTTAACAAACATTTAACCTGGTATTCAAGGTTAGTTTCAAATCCACCTACGACATTTTCCAATATATTGGCTTCGCCAAAATCCCAAACCATGGGGATAGCTTGTCGAGCGAATAGATACATAATCTTTTCATTACCTTGGCGCCAGCCGGTAAGGGAATTATTAAAGTCAGCACTTCTGTCAATTACAAAAGCTAATAAAACCGCTATTGCATCCCCATAAGCAGTGGCGCTCTCTCCACCTTCATCTATACCTATGCCGTCGTCGCTCATCCCCGAACTTTTAGCGTCAGTAATTGCTTTAGTGCGAGCCTCTTGAGCAAGGTCAGATAAAGTTGTTAAAGCAACTAGCTGACGAGGTGTAAATAAATCTCCAAAACTATTCATTCCGTAATTTGGAGTTTTAAAATCTCTCGGGTTTATTGGCAATGCATGTTCAGGCTTCCAATCCGGCTTTGCTGAGGTTGCTATCTCTAACATATCATCCGTCGGAGAAAGATAAACTCTACCGGCTTTTCCGTCAGCAACAATAGCCATTAATTTTTCTTTTAATCGACCAGCCTTTCCTTCGGTGCGAATATGAGTAAAAGGGATAGCTGCTTTGGATAGAATGCAGGTGCCACCTGTTCGTACAACAGTTCCTCCAATTGCGTCTTTCGGCATTTTTCCTTTTCTTACCTCAAAGCGATACGAGTCACCCTCAATGAGAGGCTCAACCCAAGCTTCCTTCCCCTTTTTATTAGAAAGCACAAAAGAACGTACCAAGGGTACATTCACATGACTAAACGCCGGACTTGGACTTTTAACCGTACGAGTCCACAGCCAAGCAATCACTGTTAACTCTTCACCTGCATAGGGTTTTAAATCCGGCCGCTCGGCAATCATCTCATCGGTAATTTTAACTTTGGGATACAAATGGCCAATCCGTTTAAAGGCTTCTTCACGCATCCAATGACCATAGCGGCGTACGTCTTCAGCTAAGCCTTTAGCACCACTCCAATCTTCCATTAGGTTTTGTTGTTTTTCACCTTCTGGCAGTGGCCCCACAGGTGCTTGGCCCGCAAACTTGGGTGGAATCTCGATCATGGCTTTATTGATCATTACCGCTACGGGGTTTAAATCACTGGCATAACTTTCAAGCCCAAGGCGTTGAGCTTCAAGCGGAATGGCGCCACCACCGGCGAAAGGATCGTGAAAAGCAGGCAGTTTTTCTGGGTTAAACAACTCGGTTGCTTTCGGGTGATTGCGATTTAAATGGCAGGTCTCGCGCCAGCTTTCTTTAATGGCTGCGCGGGCGCGGTTTAACACCTCTTCGTTATTGGTGTTCTCCCACTTCACTAAATCACGAATAATTTGAAACAACTTTTCGCGTTTTATTTCCGCTTCTTTTTTATTGACGCCGTATTTAAAACCACCGTCTTGCTGGTAGCCAGGATCGTTCACCATTTGCGCAAAAATGACTGCGCGCGCTGCCGCCAAAGGACGCCGTGCCCACCATAGATGTATGCCTCGAGGATGAGGACCAATGCCTGGCATTTTTTCATGTGCGCAGGCTGCGTTTATATCATCTAGTGGTAGCGCCACTTCGATTAGCTTTTTGGGGCTGTAAATTTTAGTTTCTTTTGTGCTAGTCATTGAGTTCTCGTTATCGCCTTTGGCCTATTTATGCTGGTAGCAGCACATGTTTTATGGCCGTGGTGAACGGCAAGTTTTTTATTTTTTCTAATTCATCTTGTAGTAGTGGCAACCAATCTGCTTCGTCAAATTCTTCTGCGTAAGTTGCAAGTTCTTCGGCTGTTTGCAAGTAGCCTTTAACGGCCGTTTCTCTAATTTGGCGCAGAGCACCATTTAAGTTGAAAATGCGAATGGTTTCTTCGGCACGATGTTTTTCGTCTGGGTTTAAACCCTTGGCAGGTACTGCGTTCCCATCTGATAAAAACTCAAGGAATTGTTCTGGGTCTTCCTCGTCTATCTTGATCAGGTCTTGGTGATTGTATGCCGGCAAGTTGTCTTTATGCTTACCGCAACTGTCTACACGATTGCAGGAACCAAATAGGTTACTCCACAGGAATGTTCCTTGAGGGAAGCTCCGCCTCTGCCTTAAATGCTCAATATGCGAGTTACTTGTATTTATATCCGTTTTAATTGCTGCCTCACAATAGGCGCAGCGATGCTGTTGCATTTCATCCAGCTTTAACCAGATTTCACTTTTATGATCTGGTGTAACATTGCCCCAGTTATCCCTGCCGTGTTGATACTGGCTCAAACATAGTGGCGGTATTGGGCGAACTAATTTATGCATAGCTATCCCTTACTGGTTACGCTTTGGTAGTTTGGCTTTCATGGTTTGTAAGCGAATCAAGCGCTCGCATTCCAGCCACTCTTGATGGGTTTCACCAAAGTGCTTAAGGATCTTTTCTTTCAGTGCAGCCCCTTCACTATTCTCATGCTCGCTTTGGTTGATGAGTTGTTTGTATTGAGTGAGCCAGTGGGCCTCTTCCACATCGGGCACTGGATCAACCAGTTGCAAATCCGCCATTACGTCAGCACTGGCTACGCCTTTACTTTGTTTTAAAGGCGGATTAGCTGTTGAAATGATTTGACTTGTTTCACTGTCTATTTCATGTTTGATAACACGTATGCTTTCTGCTGGCACAGTTGAAAGCACCTGAGGACTGTGCGTAGTTACAATAAATTGAATATTCGGAAATGCGTTACGTAACGAGGCTATTACTGTTTGCTGCCATTGTGGATGTAAGTGCATATCCACTTCGTCAATCATTACAATCCCAGGAGATTGTTTAGCGGCTTGATCTTGTAAATGACCATTTAACAGCACGCAGCGATATGCAATATCGGCAATCATCGCCAGCATATTTTTTATGCCATCACTTAATTGGGATGTTTTCATTACCCCATGTACAGGATGCTTTAATATCAGCGATTTATCGTATGTCTCACTGTATTGTAAGTGCTGCCAGCCAATCGGCTTTAGCACTTCATTTACAGCATCTTGCACTACCTTAACGGGGCGACGCAGTTCATTAGGCACTTCGATAAAGGTTGCACCATCTTCGAGCTGTTTTATCTGGTATTCCATGACCTTTAAATAAGCTGATGTAAACCAGTCTTCAAACTGCTTAAAGCTAGATGCCGGGTCTAGGCAATCTCGATATGCAAAGGTTCTTATTTGTTCGTTGTTTTTTTCGGTGGTGCCTTTTTTACCGTCGGTAAGGCGTTTTTCTCGCCATAAACGGCCTGTGCCGTAATAGCCAAAGACAGGTAAGTCGATGGGTCGTATACTTAAGTCCCTCACTTGTTGCTGTAATGACTTAGCTGAAGTTTTTAATTTTTTGCACTCAGCATCATCTTTAGTTTGCGACTTTCTGGCTTCACTATCTCGAAAACGTTGCCATGTAGTTTGCGTTGCATTGTATTTGCCTGTTGCCGTAATCGAAGATGTAAATTGGCGCGCCATTTCATCTAACGCACCAAACGTTTTTGATTGCTGTTCAACTGATTTTATTGTTCTTACATCATCGATTGTGATGGTATTTGCAGGGTCTGCATAGGCTGTTTTTGCCAAGTCAAATTGGCTAACATACGGCCAAAGTGCAATACGAACGGCATCTAAAATAGTCGTTTTTCCTTGGCCGTTATTTGCTGCAAGTACAGTTATATTTGGATGCAGTTCAATTTCCAAATGCTGATAACAGCGAAAGTTATCAAGTGTTATTTTTTCTAATTTCATAAACTTTGCTCCGGTGTTACCGCTTTAGACAGCAGGTCACTGAGGTCGTAATTAACACTGGCCACGCCAAAATCCGGCTCGACACTAAAGGGGTTTTTAATGTAATACGGCCCTTCATGTGAATTTTCACTGACAATCACAATGGCGAGAATGAATTTGTCGGCTTGGTTTAAACCGTAAATAATTTCATTGCGGCTCACGGTAATGGTGCTTTGGCCTTTGGCGCGACCTTTTACTTCGATGTGGCGGTCGGGCTTGATAGAACCGTCTGCATTCGCAGGCGGGCGTGAGGTGACATCCCAACCGCATTTTTCCGCACCCACATCGGTGACTTTATAGCCGAAGGCAAGTTCAGCCTGCATCACCGCATTCATGGCGACGAGCTCCACACGAGCACGAGCCACGGCATCCACCGAAAACTGAGTTTCACCTTTACGCATGGACAATAAGCCTTGAGGGATAACCAGAGCGCCACCAATCACCACTGGTGTGCTGGATACCACGTTTTTAAGCGCAATCAATTCGGCTTTACGTTGCTCTAAACGCGCTGTAAGTTCATCCACGCGGCGACGAGCCATTTCAGGTTGCATACGAGGTTGTTTACCTGCGTTTACGTCGTCTTGCAATTTGATGTAACGGTCAGACCAATAGTTAATTTCTTTCACTAAGCGCTCATTCACTGCTGCCATAGTTTTATCGGCCTGGCGTTCACGACGACCTTTAACCTCGGCGTAGTGCTCAGGCACCAGTTGCTGTGAGGCATGGTTTAGCGCTAGTGCTTCTAGGTTATGGCTGAGCCAACCCGCTTGCAGAATATCGCCTACTAATTTGTGATCGTATTCGTCGATGGACTGTAGGTCTAAGTGGGGTGCCCAACCTGCATTAATGGCTTTGCCTTGTTCGTCTATTTCAACAAATTGTAATCGGCGCGATGCCACGTCACCGCTTTGGCTTGACTCCCGTACGGTATGATCAACCATGAACAGAACTTTGGGATCGGTACTGTCATCATTTGGATCAACTAATACAGCACCTTGTTTGAGCTTTGGTCTGTGTGCTTGCAGCACCAAATCAGTTGCGGCATGCATAAGCGGGTGCATGGGGTGGATCATATCCGCCATAGGTTTTCCGGTTTGGCGTACGTGCTGCTTTTCAAAACATATGCGTTCGTATTTTTTCAATACCGGCGTGCGGCTTTCGCCGATAATGCGGTCACGCTCACGAATGGCTGCGGGCACATGGCGGACTTCATAACGTCCTGATTCTCGCGCGCGGAATTCACCACCTAAGGTTTGAAAGGCTTCAGAGAAAAAAGCTCTAATAAAGTAGGGTTGAAGTTTTCGTGCTTCGGCTTTTTCCATTTCTTCTTTTACAGCATAGAGCTCATCAAGCCCCATGTGTTGGTCAACTAATGCGTTTCGTTTGATAATTTCTTTTAGGTGTTCAGCATCCAATGCACCTTCAATAACCTCGCTCATTTTGGCTTTGGTTTTTGGATCATCTCCATAGCGAATGGCTTCAACTAAGAGGTCTTTTAGCGATACGTTGTCGAAGGCTTCACCCAGTACGTCAAATACCTTGCCGCCAAGCGCTTCTTTTTCTACTTCGATTTTATCGAACAGTTTTTGGAATACTTCACCTTCGCGCGTTTCATTCGCGACGATATTCCATAAGTGGCAAACTTCCGTTTGACCAATACGGTGGATACGGCCAAAACGCTGCTCTAAGCGATTTGGGTTCCAGGGTAAGTCGTAGTTCACCATCAAGTTGGCATTTTGTAGGTTGACGCCTTCACCAGCTGCATCAGTTGCAATTAAAACAACCACTTCCGGGTCATTACGGAATTCTTCTTGGATTTTTCTGCGTTCGTCTCTGTTAGTTCCACCATAAATCGTTCGCACAGCATTGGTATTACCAAGCATATCTCCAATACGTGCTACAAGGTAATTAAGCGTGTCTTTGTGCTCGGTAAAAATAATGAGCTTTCGGCGACTACCGCTTGCAGTGAACATTTCGGGTTTGTCTTGCAACAAACAAGAGAGCTCTTCCCATTTTTTATCATTACCTGACTGCACAACACTCAACGCTTGGTATTCAAGATCCTTAAGACTAAGAATTTCGGCTTCAAGTTCTGGGATGGTTTCGGCGGCCGATGCTTGATCCACCACTTGTTCGGCATAGAGCTCGTACTCTTCTGCACTTAAGTCTTCATCCAACTCATCTAGGTTGTCGGGCAAGTCGATTTTTTTCTTAACGCTGTATTCACCAACGGTCTCGGCTACGCCGCTGTTTATGGATTGGCCACGCGCCATAAGTTTGGTTTCGGCTAAACGATCTTCTAAACGTTTGCGTCGACGTTTCAGTGATTGATAGATTGCCTCGGGGCTGGATGCCAAACGACGTTGCAGCATGGTTAATGCGAAGCCAACGTTGTTCTTCTTTTGGCCATCTAGATTATCGGCGCGGTTCATTTCTTCACGTACGTAGGTAGTTACCTGTTCGTAAAGTGATGCCTCCATCGGTGAAAGCTCGTAATTGGCTGTGTAAGCGCGACGCTCTGGGAACAAAGGCGTGCCATCAAACTTAAGTAGCTCCTCTTTTACCATACGACGCATCATGTCTGACACATCGACCTTATGGGCACCTTCGCGGAATTTTCCATAGAAGCGATCACCATCTAGCAGAGACAACCAAATTTGAAAGTCTTCTTCTTTACCGTTGTGCGGCGTTGCTGTCATAAGTAGGTAGTGGCGTGTGATAGAGCCTAGTAACTCACCTAACTGAAATCGCTTAGTTTTATTAACCTTGTTGCCGAAATAATTAGCCGATAACTTATGGGCTTCATCAACAATGATTAAATCCCACTCGGTATTTTTGAGCTTCTCTTGGAAGTCTTCATTACGAGACAGTTGGTCTAATCTGCAAATAAGCTGGTCGGATTCATCAAAGTAATTACCCGAAGCGCATTGCTCTTGTTTTTCACGGCTGAAAATATCGAAGGTAACACCAAACTTTTCAAGCAATTCGTCCTGCCATTGCTCAGTAAGCGAGCCTGGCGACACAATGAGAATGCGCTTGGCATCAGCACGCATTAATAATTCACGTATTAACAGGCCTGCCATGATCGTTTTACCAGCACCAGGGTCGTCGGCCAGCACAAAACGTAACGGCTGCTTTGGTAGCATGTGTTCGTAAACGGCGGATATTTGGTGCGGTAACGGCTCTACATTGGAAGTGTGCACCGCCATCATTGGGTCAAACAAAGCAGCTTGAGTAATACGGTGTGCCTCTAGCCCAAGCTTAAATTCAGCACCGGGTGCATCAAATGCCCATGGCCGACCGGCAGTGGCTAAATTTAAGCGCGCTTCGTCAGAGCGAAACAGCATTTGTTCGCCGAGCTTGCCTTGGCTGTCTTTGTAGTAAACCGTAATTGCCGCATCGCCTACAGGTTCTACCTGAACAATACGGACGATTTCTTCGGCTTGGATGCCACGAACTTGTGCGTCTTTTTTAATGTCTTCGAGTTTTAGCATTAGCTCTCCATATCGTCCGTGATAGTTTTATCGTGATAGCCAGGGGCAATAACTAGATTTTCAACACCGTATAAAGCCGCTTTATTTTTTAGGAACAAATGCTCTCCTTGTCCATTCTTAGTAGCTTTCGATGAGCAATCGACATTCCACAGTCTCAGCAAATATCCTGCTGTTGCAGCCCTGATCTCAACCTTCATCACGCCACCTTTCATGCCATAATCCAGTTCAATCGCTTCGCTGTGCTCTATGCGTGGGTGCGGTACTAACTCTAGCTCTACAAAGCGGTTCCATTGCCGATCTTGGGTTTCGAGCTCACTTTCTTTGATAACAGAGAGCGACAAAGTGGAATCCTTAAGCACGACCGCTGTTTTAATTCGGGTCAGTACAAAGTCACGGAACTCATTATGTTTACGGTCATAACCACGAACGTGCCAACGCAGGCCATTGTCCACCAGCGTATGCGGAACAATTTCACGCGTGGTTTCACCGCTCGATAACGACACATAAGTGATACTCAAGGCTTTGCCTTTGTGGATGGCCTCGGTGACTTTCGCCACTATCGATAGATTCGGTTTGTTAAGGTGATAAGGCGCTTCACAAGCCAGCGGCGGTTTTACCTTTCCAGTAAAGCCATCGCCGTACCCTTGGCTAATCGTCGCCAGCGTTCTCACAACGTCGTAGTCGAACAAGGGCTCAAATGCTTCACCGCGCTTGTGCAACTTGAGCTTTTGGTCATACTCAATGTTGCCTGGCGCAAGCTCTCGGTACATTGTGAAGTCTTTCGTTGCTTGTGCAGCAGCTATGCTGAACCGATCTACTAAGTCTGCCCGTACCGCTTCTCCCTTAAACAATAAGGTGAAATCGATATGGGCAATGCGATCCCTGGTTGCTTGTGGCAACTGCGCTATCTGCGAAAGCCTATCTGGCTTCGCCACTACCGTTTGTTTCAGACCATCATTTGTCATGCGTCTTGTTTATCCAATTCAACCAGATTCTTAAAACTCTGTTTATAAAATACCGTCAGACATCGCTTAATCACATTGAACGGCATGGCACAAAGCTGCTCTTTATCCGCAATGACTAATCAATCTCTACTGGTTGAAGCTGGACAGATGGCCATAAAACACTGAATAGGCTTCAACCTAATTAATTTTATTAGGTTGAAGCCTATCACAAATTATTTTGTAGGGAAGACTAAGCGGCAACTTTTTGATCTGGATTGCAATTGCCGCTCAGGTATGGGAGTGAAGACACTGTTTCATGCCATTGCTGATAGCCGCTATCAATGCGCTACCCGAACCAATGGCACCACGATGTTACCGCGATGCGATACCCCTTTGTCCGACTCTGTAGACATCAGGGCTCGTTGTTCACTCTCCCGAATGCGCCTAGCAACCTCTGCCTGGGCTGGTAGCAATGGCAGCATCCCTTCAGCAATCGCGTCTGGGGCAGACTCTTGGCCACAGGACATCAAATGCTTCCATGGATCTTTAAGAAAGCGCTCGAACGTGATGCCAAATTCAATGATGCGGGCAGAGATGAAGATTTCGCCCCAGTATTCAATGTAGGTGTCTTGGTACATGGAAAGATTCCTCTTGTTGGTTATATACCCTGCCTACTTGCAGCCGCAGCGGTGTTACCTGCATTCGCTCACCCCAATCACATAGAAGATCTATGCTCATGGGCATTCGCTCACTTGCCGCCTAGCTGCAACACCAAGTAGTTTGGGTATAACGTAAGTTCACTTTCCATTTTCCAGAGGTTTTCAAATATGCAAGGCTTACCTTGTAGAGAGCTACAAAGTTTTAAATCGATTACGGGCATCTTTGTAGTCATAGTGGGCATGTTCTGAGCCACGATGATACAAATCATCCAGGTAAGTTTGTTCCTGCGGCAACTCGTCTTCGCTGATTTCGCGCCACCAATGCTTGTTGGCACCTTTAACGCCGTCATGCCAACGGTAACCACGTTCTTTTAAATAGTCCTTTACGTCAAACGGCGCACCAAACGCACGAACTAACACAGTTCGCCTGTCTGCTTCAGACAACAAGTTTGCAACGGACTCGGGCAACAAATGGAACAACCAGGCCATCGCCAAACAATCGGTTGCGGCTCGGTGTCCTTCATAAAACCAACCTAAGCGAAGCAGCAGGTACTCAAGCTTTCGACTTTCAAAACCCAGCGCCTTCCAATCTATGCCACTGGCTGAACAGGCCCAAGATAGATGGCCTAATGCAGCAAACCGCTTTTCAAAGAAAGGACGATCAAACTGTGCATTGTGTGCAACCACCAGCGGATCATCGGATAACCAACTCGCTACCAGTGAATCATCAATGCGCTGGCCTCGCACCATGTCATCGGTAATACCGGTTAACTCTGTAATCAGCTCGGGGATTGGCTTGCCGGGATCTTCATACAAACTGATCACATCAACAATCGACACAATCCGCTTAGCCGAGGGACTGTAAAGCACCTTAACCATACCAAGCTCAATAATGGACTCGTCATCGGCAGACAGTCCGGTTGTCTCTGTATCGAGCAGCACCATTGGCTGTTCATCGCCGACCATAGGAGAAAGTTCAAGTGGCCAAGTCTGCGGTTCACGCGTTAATGGAATACGCTCCAGTAATCTAAAATCTTCTGGTCTTTCTGGGATATCCGCGAGGCGCTCTAGCGGAAATGGCGCAGGGGCTCTTGTCATTGATGGTTCCTCTTCAATTCTATTGTTCGCTTTAGGTTATTTCACTGTGCCACAGGTTTTTCAAAATGCACCTTGAATACCTCTGCGTTTTTTTAATCTTTCGGGTATACGGATTTAATGGTTGATGGGGCACCTTCACCCCATCAATCTGATACCACCCTCAGATGGTTGATAGATCGACTCCGTAGTTGAGTTCCTCTGCGAAGTCCGGCAGTCCGTAACCGATGGTTTTCTTGTAGAAAGGAGAGACCTTCGCAGTCGGTGCCTTCTTCTTGTGCTTCGTGGTGTAGAGCATTCGTGCCCGCATCACGGTAATCCCCCCGCTTTTAGCGGACCCCAAAAGTGGAGCTACGCGGCAAGGGCCAGTTTTTGCATGGGTGTGATGCCGCCGAGTGCCATGTTCGGGCGCTCGTGGTTGTAAGTCCATAGCCAGCTGGTGGCCTTATCCTGCACCTGCTCGATGGTGTCGAACAGGGTTCGGGCCAGCCAGGCGTAGCGCACGGTGCGGTTGTAGCGTTCGACGTAGGCGTTCTGCTGCGGCTTGCCCGGTTGGATGTGTTCGATCCGGATACCTTGCCGTTCTGCCCAGGCCAGCAGCGCGCCGCTGATGTACTCGGGGCCATTGTCGCAACGGATCACGCGTGGCTTGCCGCGCCACTCGATGATCTGCTCCAGCGACCGGATCACGCGGGCCGCGGGCAGGGATAGGTCGACCTCGATGCCCAGCCCTTCGCGATTGAAGTCGTCCAGCACGTTGAACAGCCGGAAGTTGCGCCCGTCGCTGAGCTGGTCGTGCATGAAGTCCATCGACCAGACCTGGTTGATCGCCTCGGGCACCGCCAGCGGCTCCGGACGCTCGCGCACGAGCCGCTTCTTCGGCTTGATCCGCAGGTTCAACTCCAGCTCCCGGTAGATGCGGTAGACCCGCTTGTGGTTCCAGCCAAAGCCCTTGACGTTGCGCAGGTGCAGGAAACACAGGCCGAAGCCCCAATCCTTGTAGGCCGTGGTCAGCCGGACCAGCCAGTCGGCGATCCTGGCGTTCTCTTCACAGGCCTTCGCCTG
The DNA here is from genome assembly GCA_050633685.1 of Neptuniibacter sp. Lineage (GTDB taxonomy): Bacteria > Pseudomonadota > Gammaproteobacteria > Pseudomonadales > Balneatricaceae > Neptuniibacter. The sequence continues at coordinate 157,933 of JBOEHA010000007.1, forward strand.
ATAGCGGTAGCAGGTCTCGCTGACCTCGAAGGTCAGGCAGGCGTGCCGGATGCTCGCATGTCCGCCCTCAACCGCTGCTCGGGCCATCTCCCGGCGTTGAGATGGCCTCACCATTTTTTTGACAACGCTTCCTTCAGCAGGTCCGCACTGAGCTGGGCGTCAGCGTACATCTTCTTCAGGCGCCGGTTCTCGTCCTGCAACTCCTTGAGCTGGGACATCAGCGACGCGTCCATGCCGCCGAACTTGCTGCGCCACTTGTAGAACGTCGCCGAGCTGATGCCGTGCTCGCGGCACAGCTCCGGAACGGGTGTACCAGCCTGAGCTTGCTTGAGTACGGCGATGATCTGGCTGTCGGTGAAGCGGGACTTCTTCATGGAACCTCCTCGGGTCAGACTACGAGAAAATTCCACTTCTGACGTCAACTACTGGGCGGGGGGATTACCGTGATGCG
>JBOEHA010000007.1:158505-181943 GCA_050633685.1 Neptuniibacter sp.
CAACCATTAAATCCGTATACCCAAAATGTCTTATCCGGGGCTGAACCGAAAATAGAATACTCTTGCTGTCTGAAAAAGCGTGAGCTGATGCTTGGATCCCGATATGAACTATCCAGTAATCTGTCTGTCTTAACTGGGACATCCCTGATTCCTTATTCCGGTATTTCTCGAATCCGGCATCGGAAAAGGAATCTTGGCGCATGAGGTTTAACTCGTTATCGGGACTGGATCCATTATAAATGAACGTCGGAATTAATCAGAGTAGCCTTAAAAGAATAAGTGGATTTATTGCCGCCGGAGGAATGGCAACCCTTTTCCATTGGGCGGCCATGTCCGGCCTGGTTCTGCTTGGCATGGCCCCCGTAGCAGCCACCTTTTCTGGAAGCGTTGTAGGAGCGGTTACCAACTACTGGTTGCAGCGAACTTTGGCCTTTCCAAACGCACGCCCACACATCCAGGCCATCTGGCGATATGCCTTTTCCTGTTCACTCGCAGCTCTCCTGAACGTTCTGATCTTTTTAGTCCTGCATCAACTGTTTGAAATCTCTGTTGTGCCTGCTCAGCTTCTAACCACTGCGGCTGTCGCTGTATTTAACTATGTTGTCTACCAAAGGCTGGTATTTCATGAACAAGCCTCTTGAGACTTCCCGTGCGCCGAATGAATCAGAGCTGCTTTCCCTGGTGGTTCCGGTGTTCAATGAGCGTTCGATGCTTCCCCTATTCTTTGAGCATGTATTGCCGATCCTTGCGAGCCTCGATATTCGCTCGGAGATCGTGGTTGTGGACGATGGTAGCGAGGATGGCAGTGCCGAATTTGTTAGGACTTTCATTAAAAGGAAATCGAGCATCCGTCTCGTCAAGCTAAGCCGCAACTTTGGCAAAGAGGCAGCGGTAACAGCAGGGCTGGAGCATGCCAAGGGGGATGCGGTGATCGTTCTGGATGCGGACCTTCAGGATCCACCTGAATACATTCCCGAGATGGTCAAGAGTTGGAAGTCCGGCTTTGATGTCGTTCTGATGCAACGTCGATCACGTGTAGGCGAGAGTTTTCTCAAGCGCTGGAGTGCGCACCTTTTCTATCGCTTGCTGAATAAGACCAGTCGCACTGAAATCCCGGTCGACACGGGTGATTTCCGATTGATGAGCAGGCGGGCAGTTGATGCCCTTCTCCGGTTAGGAGAGCGCAACCGCTACATGAAGGGACTCTTTGCCTGGGTTGGTATGCCAACGACGATCATCGAATACGACCGGGCATTGAGAGTGGCTGGCGAGAGTAAGTGGGACTACCCGGGCCTGGTCGGCCTGGCCCTTGAAGGCCTGACTTCCTTCTCAGTGTCACCTCTCAGATGGGCAACGCTTGTCGGCTTGCTGGCCGCCTCCGTTGGTGGATTGTTCGGTGTCTGGATTATAGCGAAGGCAATAATGCTCGGCGATCCGACTGACGGCTACCCATCGTTAATCGCCCTCATCAGTTTTCTGGGCGGCATACAACTGGTAAGCGTTGGTATCGTTGGTGAGTATGTGGGCAAAACCTACATCGAATCGAAACAGCGACCACTGTATCTGACCGAAGAAGTGGTCGAGAACAAAGAGGTATCAAGCCGAGACCAAATCAGCAACTTCAGAGGCGTCAAGAATGCTAAAGCGATTTGAGCCCTGGTTCTGGGTACTGGCTGCCGTATTGTTCAGTCGCTTTATCGGAATGACGCTGTTTCCCTTCGTGGATACAACGGAGCCCCGATACGCTGAAATCGCTCGGTTAATGGCTGAATCCGGGGACTGGATAACGCCCTGGTTTGAACCCGGCGTTCCGTTCTGGGGGAAGCCTCCCCTGTCATTCTGGGCTCAAGCGGCCTCTCTAAAGATATTTGGACTGTCTGAATTCTCATTGCGGCTACCGGCATGGTTCGCCACGATTGGAATCGTATGGCTGACGTGGTGCCTCGCAAATCATGCGCGAGGTGCTGCGGTCGCTCGGTGGTCTACTCTTGTGCTTTCCACGATGGCACTCACTTATATCAGTGCTGGCGCAGTCATGACGGATACATTCCTGGTTTTTGGAACGACCCTCTCTCTGGTGAGCATGTGGTTCGTGCTTTCGGGCCGGTCTGACTATTGGCGCTGGTGGTTTTTCGTGGGCCTGGCTATCGGCTTGTTGTCAAAGGGACCGTTGGCTGTTGTATTGACCGTTACCCCCCTGGTGCTATGGGCTGCTATTTTCAGGCAGCAGTTACAACCGTTAAAAAAATTACCCTGGCTTCTTGGCTCACTTCTGACACTGGCGATTGCCGTGCCATGGTACGTGCTCGCTGAATTGAAAACGCCCGGGTTCCTCAACTATTTCATCATTGGCGAACACTTTAGCCGGTTTCTGGACCCCGGGTGGGCCGGCGATTTGTACGGTAGTGCCCATGACCGGCCCAAGGGCATGATCTGGATATTCTGGATTTGGGCTTCATTCCCCTGGGGTATCATTGGCTTGGTTGGCTTTGGCCTTGCGGCGGCGCGAGGCAAAACAAAGGATATATTCACTGGTGCTGTTCAAGACGCCTCAACGCTGTATCTGTTGTTTTGTGCGATAACGCCAATGCTGTTCTTTACCCTGGCAGGCAACACGCTCTGGACTTACATACTTCCTTCTCTGCCGTTCTCGGCCATTCTGATTGCCGGATGGGTGTCGCAGCTCAATTTACGTCCCTGGTCCAGAATCAGGTCGGGTGCTGTATTACTTGCACCCGTTCTCTTTACCCTTTCTGTGTTCATAGGTGTGAGCGGAGTAAAACCACTAAAAACCGAGAAGCAATTGATAGGCCGGTATGAGAGCATTCAGCAAGCGGGAGACGGTCCAATCTTTTACATTGGCAAGATGCCATTTTCCGCACGTTTTTATTCGTTGGGCGACGCTGTCGAAATCACCTCCACAGAATTCGACAGTCTGCTGGACGCTGACGGGTACGCCAGGGTCTTTGCCGCAATTCCAAACGATGCGGTAGATAAGGTTCTTGGTCCGCGGGCCACTGACGCTCAGAAGCTGGGGGAGAACAAACGGTACCAGCTATTCTCGATCGATCTTCCGCCAACAGACAGCCAGAATGACCCCGTTGATTCTGAATTAAACTCGAAGAATGATTAATGACGCAGCTGATTACTGCTAAAACTGAGTCTTTGAAGGCCGGATTTTCAAGATGGCTGGCCTTTTGGCAGTGATCTAGTCCGGAAATGGCAGTAAAATCAGAATCCTGGCTCCTCCGTTTTTCGGGTATACGGATTTAATGGTTGATGGGGCACCTTCACCCCATCAATCTGATACCACCCTCAGATGGTTGATAGATCGACTCCGTAGTTGAGTTCCTCTGCGAAGTCCGGCAGTCCGTAACCGATGGTTTTCTTGTAGAAAGGAGAGACCTTCGCAGTCGGTGCCTTCTTCTTGTGCTTCGTGGTGTAGAGCATTCGTGCCCGCATCACCTCGAAGGAGTAACCGCGCCCTTCACGGTTCTTGTCCTTGGCCAGTCGGTTGATGGACTCCGTGTAAGCGTTGGTGACGGGCATGTCCGTCTCGAAGTAGGTCATGGTCTCTTCGCGCCAGTTTCCCACTGCCCTGACCAGATCGCTCCAGACTTCCTTTTGGCCCTTCGGGATGGTGGCTATCCACTCGTCCAGGGCGGCTTCTGCCTGGAGCCGTGTGGTGGCGTCCCAGATGCCGTAGAAGCGCTCCTTGTGCTCGTAGGCGGCCAGCAGTTGCGGGAACGCGCCTGTCCAGGTCTCCATGATGAGGCGCTCCCGGTCTGAGACTTCGTGAGCGCGTTTCAGCAGGATTTTCCGGTCTCCCTTGAGAGTCCGGCTCTGGGACGGTTTCAGCTCCTTTCTGAGGCCCTTGCGCACTCTCTCTAGGGCATCGTTGGCCATGCGCACCACATGGAACTTATCGACCACGATACGGGCCTGGGGCAGCACAGCCTTGACCGCTGCCCGGTAGGGGTTCCACATGTCCATGCTGACGATCTCGACCTTCTGCCGGTCTTTCAGCTTCATCAGGTAGTTGGTCACCACGTCCTGGCGGCGGGTGGCCAGCAGGTCGAGCAGGGTTCGCTCCTCAATGTTGGTCAGAATGCAGCGGTAGCGCTTGTTCAGGTATAGCTCGTCAATGCCCAGGATGCGGGGCGTCTCGAAGCGGTGCCAGCGCCCCAGGAACTCGGCGCGGGCGTTGAAGATGTCGCGCACCGTCTTCTCGTCCAGGCCGGTCTGTGCCGCCACAAAGGTGTAGGGGTGGTTGAAGGATTCCTTCTCCACGTACTCATGCAGCCGCAGTGTCATACGGAATCCGTCCACCATCTCCGGTAGCTGGGGCCTGAATGTTGTCTTGCAGGCCCGGCAGGTGTATCGGCGGCGGACCACCCAGAGAGTGACCCGCTTGCCGTGGATGGGCAGATCACGATAGGGAACGTCACGCTTGCCGAACCGCACGAACTCACCCTGCACGCCGCACCCCTCGCAGGCTACTGGTGTAGGTGCTTCAAGCCGAAAATGTATGTCTTCATTCTGCTCATCAGAATCCACCAACTGGTACCCAGGAAGGCTTAACGAATTAATCATCTCCCGCCTTGATCAGAAAAACAGGTAGGTGGCGTAACCGGCAATCATCGCCATAGCAAAAATGACTGCTAAAAACGCCGCTAAAAGCTTCAGCGTGAACAAAGAGCGCAACAGAATGAGCTCAGTCAGGCTGGCTCCGGCACTGCCGATGATCAACGCTAGCACCGTCCCGGCACCCACGCCTTTGGCCATCAGAGCCGCTGCCAGAGGTATGACGGCTTCAGCGCGAATATACAACGGCACGCCGATGACAGCGGCAACTGGAATGGCAAAGGGATTATCTGGGCCTGCATACTGCTCCAATAAGTCAGTGGGCATGAAACCATAGATCACGCTGCCAATCGCAATACCGATGAGCAGGTAAGGCAACACATCGATAAAGTCCGACCAAGCTTCCCGCCACACACCACTGTACTTCCCTTCTTTCTTAACCGTGACAGTGGGTTGACTGTCACAGCATTCGCTAGACGTAGAGACTGTTGTCTTCCTATCAGCCCCGCAAGAAGCCGTCTTCGGAGTGGTGTCGCAGCTGTTGGTGCCGCAACTCGATGCGGTCGATGTAGCACTGCACGGGCTTGCTGATGAACTACATCCACTGCTCTCTTGTGTCGCCGTCCGGCGCACATAACGCTCGAAGCCAAGCGTGTGAAGCAGCCATCCGGCACCTACCGCGACCACCAAAGCGGCGAGCACATAGATAGCAGTAAGTGTCCATCCAAACGTGGCAACCAGCAGGCCGACGACGATAGGATTCAGCAACGGAGATGAGAAAAGAAACACCATCATCGGCCCAAAACCGGCCCGTGCCCGAATCAACCCTTTCAACATGGGGATAGTCGAGCAACTACAGAAGGGCGTTATAGCTCCTAAACCAGCAGCAAGAAAATAGCCTCGCTTCCCACTGGAAGTCAGTAACGCTTCCACCTTGGATGGTGGGATGTGACGTTGAAGAACTCCGACCAGCAAGCTAATGCCAATGAATAAAACCGATAGCTCGATAGCGAGAAAGGCGAACATGCCTAGAGCGTCTTGGAGTTGAGGTGACATTCAATATTACTCCTATATTTCTAGTATTGTCGAAATGATGTACGCAGCTTACTTGCGTTTATCCGACCTGTCAACTATAATTCTAGAAACATCGAATTATTGGGGCGTGCTATGGATCACGAAAAGGTTGCAGCCAGCTTAGCTGAGCTAGGGAATAGTCACCGACTGTCCGTGTTCCGCTTTCTGGTCAAAGCTGGCCATGATGGGGCTTCGGTCGGAGATATCCAGAAGGGGCTGGGTATTCCTGCTTCGACGCTATCACATCACCTTGCGCGCATGGCCAAGGTAGGGCTGATCCGGCAGGAGAAACATAGCCGCACGATTGTCTGTATACCCGAGTATGGGCACCTAGAGAATTTGATCGGTTTCTTACAAGAGGAATGTTGTGCAGGTGTCCGGATTGCGCATGAACCAGAACCGCTTTGACGCTTGCCCAGCTCTCGCTGTCCTCCCTAGTCAGCATCGCTATGAAGACTCAGGCGAAGGTGGAAACAGAAAATTGGCAGTAGAGTAGGCTGAAGAGGATCAATCAGATAATCCGCTGAGAAAGATTTTCTTCTTTACATCTTTGGCATTTTATCAACCAGAAATTCCGGATACCCAATCTTTCTATTGGTTGAACCCATGTATGAAGGCTTTGGCTAAGCCTTTCAGAAAGCCTTAGCTAAACCGTTTAGGTAACCCTTACCGATACCCTTTACGTATGGCTTAGCCAATCCCTTTTCAAACGGTTGCAAAAGGCTTTAACTGAGTTCGACTGAGCATTTTAATGATGCTCCTGACTTCGCTTTAAGCCTGTAAATTCAATACGAAGCAGAATTTTACTAACTGTTTTTAAACCCTTTGCAAAGGGTTCAACAAGCCTTGTCTGACGGTTACTTGACCCATGCGTTAACCAGTAGCAGTAACAGGATCAGTAACAGAAACAAGAGCAGTAGGCAGAAGCAGTATTGTCCAAGCCTTGCAGGCTTTGACGAGGGCGAGCGATCCCCCACATCTAGTTTTTCATCACAAAAAAGAAATCACCACGACACAACGTCTTACTCGAACAACTACAGTTTTACCTACAATTTTACTTGTAGAAATCAGCATAGCATTAGATACTGTATAAACAAACAGTATTAATTATGATTTTTCGAGGTTCGTCATGAGTGTCTCGCTGATAGGCCGTAGCGGCGCACTTGCCTTCATCAAAGCCAAGCGCCTTCGTATTCCATTGTTCATGGAACGTGTTTCTGCTGGTTTTCCCTCCCCAGCGCAGGATTATGTTGAGCAAACGCTCGACCTTAACGAGCTTTGCATCAAGCGACCGGCTGCAACGTTCTTTGTGCGTGTTGAAGGTGATTCAATGATTGATGCCGGGATTCACCCAGATGATATTTTGGTGGTTGATCGCTCTGTCCAAGCAGAACACGGTGACATTGTCATCGCTGGTATCCATGGTGAACTCACGGTAAAGGAGCTTCAACTAAGGCCGTGCGTCATGCTGATCCCAAGAAACCCGGCGTATGAGCCCATTCATATTCCTGAAGGGGCAGAGTTAGAGATATTTGGTGTGGTCACCAATGTGGTGAGAAACATGCGCCGTAAGTCGTGACGATCCCATGCCTGTATTTGCCTTGGTGGACTGCAACAACTTTTACGCCAGTTGTGAGAAGCTGTTTCGTCCTGATTTAAAAGATACGCCGGTTGTGGTGCTGTCCAACAACGACGGCTGCGTGGTTGCACGGTCGCGTGAAGCTAAGTTACTCGGTATAAAAATGGGCGTACCCGCCTTTCAGATCAAAGCTGAAATGCAGCGCCATGGCATTTTGGCATTCTCGTCCAACTATGCGCTGTACGCAGATTTGAGCAGCCGAGTGATGCGCACTTTGGAAGAGATGGCACCACGAGTAGAGGTTTACTCCATCGACGAAGCGTTTTTGGATTTAACCGGTATTGAGTCTGCCCTATCCCTTGTCGAGTTCGGACAACAAGTGCGAGAGCGGATAGGTCACTGGACTGGGATCACCGTCTGTGTAGGCATTGCACCGACTAAAACACTCGCCAAACTGGCAAACTATGCCGCCAAAAAGTATCCAGCCACTCAGGGCGTTGTAGACCTAACCAATCCAGATCGGCAACGTCGATTGCTCGCATTAGTTCCGGTTGATGATGTTTGGGGCGTTGGTAGACGGCTTTCTAAGCGTTTAAATGCGTTGGGTATCACCACAGCCTTAGACCTAGCCAATGCCTCTCCTAGAGCCATCAGAGACCAGTTTTCGGTGGTTTTAGAAAGAACCGTCAGAGAGCTCAATGGTGAGTCGTGCATTGAACTTGAAGAGATCCCGCCAACTAAGAAGCAAATCGTCTGTAGCCGTTCATTTGGCGCAAAAGTAACGCAATTTGAATTGTTACGTGAGGCCGTATGTGAATACGCAACCCGCGCCACTGAGAAGCTACGCAAAGAACAGCAGCAAGCCAAAGTGATGACCGTGTTTATACGTACCAGCCCCTTTAAGGACAACGAGCCGCAATACAGCAACGCTGCATCGGGTGAGTTGCTGATCCCCAGTTGCGATACACGGGATTTTATCGAGCTGGCCAATCACTTACTCAAGCGGATTTGGAAGGATGGTTTTCGTTATGCCAAAGCGGGCGTCATGCTGTCTGACTTTTACGATCCTGGCATGTTTCAACCAGGACTATTCGATGAAGTAACGACCCGCTCTAATAGCCAGCAGTTAATGTCTGTATTGGACACCATTAATCAAAGCGGTGCCGGAAAGGTTTTCTTTGCTGGACAAGGTACGAAGAAAGATTGGTCGATGAAGCGAGAGCATTTGTCTCCCGCCTACACAACACGCTGGGACCAGTTACCGCGAGTGAAGTAGTGCAGTTGACTCAATACGCATTCACTCTGCGACGCATCATGTTGATCTTATCAACCTAGCGTCGAATATCACTGAAGAAACCTTCTTTCTCCATGGCCAGAGAAAGCTAACCATCTTAGAACCTATTTCTTATGCCGGGTCCAATGCAGTGTAGAACTGTGTATTGAATGAACAGGACGCCGACTTCAAGCGCAAGACATTGACTATTCATAAAAGAAAAAATGATCAAAAACTCGATTTTACTACTGAAAAGGGTTCTGGACTGAGAGATCTCCATGGGAGCTTTTGAACACGGATACCCAGAAAAAGCTGAAGTCCTACACAATGTGACGATTCAAGATTTGTCTCAGGCTTAAGCCCCTGTTGGCATAACGTACCACCTCTGTGTAACGGGGGATTGAATTAAGTTTTTTCACGTAACTACTGACGAAGCCCCACAATAATGCGTTCACAAAACCTACACTAAAACTCAATTAAGTGCTATTATGTTCAAAATTCAGCACCTATGTTCACATAAAGGCCTAAAAATGAAGTATGCGAGAGAGTTATCAAAAATTATTGAAGGTGGAGTGCTTGGAAAGATCAATCAGGTAAAAGCTTATACAGAATTTCTTGCAGACAAATTAGAAAGTGATGGAGAGCATAAGATTGCCAAACGATTAAGAACTTCCATGTCCGATAGTCTTCTGGCTTCTGGCTATAACTTAGCATCGGCACAGCCAGCAAGGCAGTTGAGAGCACCTGTTGATAAAGATAGCCATATGGCGTTAGCTGATATTACCTATCCAGGGTCTAATCATTCTGGCATGGCAGTTCTTGATGCAACAACTAAAGCTCAAGTTGATGAATTTATTTCCTTTGTTTTAAAAGCAGAAAAATTAGCTGATGCAGGCCTAAGTAGTGCCCCATCGCTATTGTTGTATGGTCCTCCTGGTTGCGGTAAAACACTACTTGCTCACAATGTAGCCGCACAACTTGAACTACCGTTGTTCACTGCTCGTTGCGATTCTTTGGTATCGTCGCTTCTTGGCTCAACATCTAAGAATATAAGATCACTTTTTGACTTTGCATCGCAGCAGCCATGCGTTTTGTTTTTAGATGAGTTTGATGCTTTAGCTAAAGCAAGAGACGATCAACATGAGTTGGGAGAGTTAAAACGTGTGGTAGTCAGTCTGCTTCAAAATATCGATGCACTTCCTAAAGATACAATAATCATTGCCGCAACAAATCACGAACAATTGTTGGATCCTGCTGTTTGGAGACGCTTCGAGCTTCGAATTAAACTAAATGCTCCAGATTCTGTTACAAGAGAACAGATTTACCGTAATGAGTTAGCAGAGTTTTCTCCATCTAAGCTACAGAAAACAGTTGAGCATTCAGTTGGACTATCGGGAGCAATCATTGCTCAAATATGCGTTGCAGCAAAAAGAAAAGCGATTTTGAATGATGAAAATCAGACTACTGAGCAAGAGTTGTTGTATCGGATTGCAATGGTTCGATACTCAAATGTAATTGAGTCTGAAAAAGAAGCCACGGACAAACTAGTAGAGTTGAAAAATCTAAACTCAGAACTTTTTACAGTGCGACTGCTTTCAAAAATATTTGGAATGTCTACAGGAAAAATATCAAACTTGCTAAATAGGGATGAAAATGAGCAATAAAAATAACCCAATACAAGCTGTAAAAATTACGCAACGCGATTTCAGGGAAACGCCACCTCCCAAAAGCGGACCAAAGCCACTTCGCGAAGTTACCAAAGAGCTGGTTGATAAACTGCAATCGGATATAGATAAGTCTACTTTAGAACTAAAACAGCACTTTCAATCGCATCCCAACGTGCCAGCTGTTCTAAAAGTCAGGTTACTAGAGAATGCATTGGCTAAATCGCACAGACCAGATAATGTATTTAAAGATAATACTTGCCCTATCATTGGAAGCGCTGATTTTGGAATTTTGCTCGTTAGCGCTAATGAGGAGGGGTTAGGCCAACTCAGACAGAGAGTTCAATCTAGGGCAAAAACAGTTCAACCAGATATCGCAGCAATTGAAGAGATTAGCGTATTTTCAAGTGAAGATAGGCTTCAAGTTAGCAGTTTAGATGACGATGATTCTGGTGTTCAGAAATACAAAATTCATCTATTTGATCACTTAAAAGACAGCCAGAACGCTGTTGTTAAGAACTACTTTGATGAATCAACTGCAAACGAATCTCTCGATATCACTTTTAGAGAGTTTTCGCCGCATACCAGATTTCACACGGTAAAAGCTAAGAGCAAACTCTCTATTCAAAACTTGGCAAATAACGTTGCTGTGCGCTCTATCGAAGAAATGCCAACCTACACTCCTACTGACTATAAATTAGCGACAAGCCCAGTTGGTCCGATTGACAATTTATTGCTACCCGACCCAACAACAGGCGTTGATTATCCGGTGGTAGCTGTTGTTGACTCGGGTATTTGCCGAAAATCAATACAGATTAATAAGTGGGTCGTAGGTCGAAAGTCTTTTGTACCTGAAGACCTGCTTGATACATCTCATGGCACAATGGTAGGAGGGTTAATTGCCTCTCCAAGCTCTCTCAATTATCAAGGTAGCGGTTTCCCTAACACGCAAGCAAAACTAGTTGATATTACCGTATTTGATACATCAGGAAGCGCTTCCGAAGACGATCTGATGGATATGATCTCAGAAGCAGTTGAAGAGTTTCCCGAGATCAAAATTTGGAATTTATCAATAGGTCGGTCAGAGCCAACTCCACTTAATACGTTTTCGGACTTTGGATGCTTCCTTGATGACCTCAGTGAGAAGCATGGTATTTTGTTTGTTGTTGCTTCAGGAAATCATAATTCGTTTACTTCGAGCAAACCTGAAGAAGAAAAGCTCCGTGAAAGTCGAGTATCTTCACCAGGAGATTCATTAAGAGCATTAACTGTTGGATCAATGGCTCATAAGGAAAACCCTCTGTCCGCTTCTGAAACAGGCCAATGTTCACCATTTTCGAGAATCGGCCCAGGACCTGCATTTACTCCAAAACCAGAAGTTATCCATTATGGAGGAAACTGCACTCCCAGCGGAAGTTTTGCACAAATAGGAGTCTTATCATGTGGACCAGACAACCAAATGTTCGAATCTGTTGGGACTAGTTTTGCTACCCCTATAGTTTCTTCTATCGCGGCAAATGCATGGAAATCAATAGACGGAACAATTGTCGCTACACCAGAGAAGGTAAAAGCACTAGTAATTCATTCAGCAGTACTTGGCTGCAATGGTTACGAGTATTCTACAGGGTTTGGAAAGCCTGGAGATATCGACAACTTACTCTATTGCACAGATGATCAGATCACACTGATGTTTGAAGTCGATGTTAGGCATGGATTAGTTGAGTTTGAGCGAAGTCCAATTCCATTGCCAACTTCAGTTCAAGAAGCTGGAATGTTTAAGGGAGAAGTAGCCATGACACTGGTTTATTCGCCTCCTTTTGATAGATCTTTTGGTTCAGAATACAGTCGTGTAAACATTAGCGTCTCAATGGGGGAAACAAAAGAGATTCTGGACGAAAAAACAGGGGAGCTAAAAACTATATTTAAGGGAAAAGTACCGCCTTTGCCTTCTGAGAAAAAAGACTTATATGAAATTAACCAGCTAAAGAACTCCTTTAAGTGGTCACCTACAAAAGCTCACAAGAAAAGATATCCTCAAGGTACTGGAGTTGCTGCATGGAAGCTCAAGATGGAATCGACCATCAGGGCAGAAGAACAAAATCCGGCGACGCCTCAAAAAACAGTTTTACTTGTTACAATAAAATCAATCAAAGAAGGAACAAATCTTTACAGTGATGCTGTGAGATTGCTAAAGACTAATGGCTGGATACTAAACCCAGTTGTAGTAAATGTACCAATTACTATCCAGCAATAGTTATTGGGCATAATTGTGGGTCGTAATCTTAGTTAATTAGTTCACAACTATTACGAAGATTACGATCTCAATATGCATTAACCCTTCGACGCAACATGTTGAGCTTATCAACCTGGCGTCGAACATCACTGAAGAATTCTTCTTTCTCCATGGCCAGCGCTAGCTCCCATTCTTTGGCTAGACCTTGGCAGTCCAAAAATGAATATCTCAGCTTCGTCTTTGAAATACGCAGTCCCTTGCTAAAGACCACGCGTTTGCCTCGTTGACCGTGAAAACTGTTGATGTACCACTCTATGCCAAAGCCATACTTAAAGTCTCTGATACGGACACCAAGCAGACCCCAGTCTTTAAAGGGCTCATTCTCTCGAACCTTGTAATGGGTAACCCAAAAGTCATCAACTTCAGCTCGTGCCAGCGCTTTTAGTCTGTCCGTTTCTTGCTGAAGTAAATCTGATACCTCTGCTTTCCATTGTTCATTGACGATTTCTACCAAACCAATTTCCTCACCCAATTAACCCCAAAAGCCAAAACCACTATCCGTTTGGCTTTTGGATCGAAACGCCAAACGTAAAACTGCCCTAACAATCGCTGTTTGGCGTCTCGATATAAATCAACTCGCGCAATCCCATACCTGACAAGGGATACAGCCCGATTTCACTTAAAAACACCTAAAAAGACGTATCGCCATGAAGATACAAACCGTTTGGCAAGTTCAGGCCAGAATGCAAACGACGTTTGGCGTCTCGATTTTTTTGGCTAGGTCATCAGCCGCCAAACAGAGCCTATTCTCATACTTTTGCGAAAATGCAATAGGCAGATAGATGAAAGGATTTGTCACCTTTCTGCCCACCGCCAGTGCACCGAATCCTGATAATGACATTTGAGTAAACCGCCAGAGCACTTGGAAATGCCCAAGCGTGAACAGCGCGGTTGATTGAAAACCGTTAGAGCACTTTGAGTGCACAGGAGATAAGTATGTTTGTACTAGGCGTAGATATCGGTTACTCAAACCTGAAGCTGGCAATTGGCCAATCAGGCAGTGAACCGAAAACCATTATTCTACCTGCGGGTGCCGGTCCTGCGGATCGTATGCCAGAGCGTATCGGTGGTGGCGATGATGAAACTTGTTTGTATGTATCTGTCGATAATGAGCGTTGGGCCGCTGGTGTGCCTGCTGGACGCCTTCAAGGCTGGGAACGAGAGCTCCACCCGGAATATCCGACCACAAAAACCTATAAGGCGCTTTTTCATGCTGCCTTGTTGATGGCTGAAACTGAGTCCATCGATTTGGTTGTCACTGGATTACCGGTTTCCCAGTTTCATGAACCACAACGTAAGTCTGACCTTGTGCAGCGTTTAAAAGGTGTCCATCAAGTGACGCCTAAGCGCAGCATCACTGTTCATGACGTCAAAGTGCTGCCGCAGCCTGCCGGTGCCTATATGGATCTGGTTCAAACAGGTGGAGATTTGGGCTTGATTGAAGAAGGTCGCGTCGTCGTCATAGATCCCGGCTTTTTTTCTGTTGACTGGGTTGCCCTTGAGGCCGGAGAAATTCGCTACAGCTCATCAGGAACCAGTCTTCAGGCAATGTCCGTGCTACTGGAAACCATTGATCAGCTGATTTCGGAAGATCACGGTGCCAAAGTAGGTATGGATCGACTTGAAAAAGCCATGAGAACCGGCGACTTGCAGGTCCTGCTGTTTGGAGAAAAAGTCGATATTTCACCTTATCTGAATGCTGCCATGAAAAAGGTAGCGCCTGTTGCGCTTACAGCCATGCGCCAATCCATGCGTGACGAAAGCATCAATGCGGACTTGGTATTGATCGCCGGAGGTGGAGCCTTGGCTTATAAGGAAGCGGCCAAGGAGATTTTTTCACGAAGCAAGATCATCGTGCCGGAACAGTCTGTTTTGGCGAACGTCCGAGGCTTCTGGTTTTATGGGGCGTGATCATGAGAGTTGTCGTCAACATTCCCCCAGGGAGCCACCCTGAACTGCTCAAAGAATTGGAAAAGACGCCGCCACGGGAACGTGCTGAGCGTCTGAGGATGCTGGCCACCTTTGGCTTAATTCAAATGAGCCAACCCAATCTATCCACGACATCTGTACCGGTGGATGGCCATGCACCAGATGGTGAAGTTACTTCTATGAGTACAGCGCCAGAACCCAAAGCAGAATCACGTAAACAATCATTAAAATCAAAACTTCGGTTTGACTAATTAGGCGGGTATTTATGAAGTTGTCAGATGCAAAATGCAGAAATATCAAACCTACCGAAAAAATACAAAAATTAACCGATGGCGCAGGTCTGTATTTAGAAGTTAAACCATCAGGAGCAAAAAAATGGCGTTACCGGTATCGCATTGCTGGAAAAGAAACAATTTTTACAATTGGTGATTATCCTACAATTAGCCTTAGTGAAGCCAGAATTAAGCGCCAAGAGGCGACTGAACTAGTAAAAGAAGGTAAACATCCAACGACAATCAGACAGTCTCGAAAGGTTAAAAACGAATGGGAAAGCGTTAATACCTTTCAAGCGTTGGCTCATGAATGGATAGAAAAGAATAAGTCCAAGTGGTCCGAAAACTACAAGCGCCAGATTGAAATCAATTTACGGCGTTATGTGTTTCCGTCAATTGGCAAGTTGCCAATCAAGTCTGTTGAATCTGCCCATATTTTGGTAATTGTCCAAAAAATAGAGAAACAAGGTGTTGATAAAAGAAAAGGTAAGAAAGGATCACCTTCAATTGCATTGCTTGTAAAGCAATGGTGCGGAGCAATTTTCCGGTATGCAGTAGTAACATTAAGGGCTGAATACGATCCAGCAGCCCCCATTCAAGGAGCTATTACAAGACCGAGAGTCAGGCATCACCCTCATTTAGAGGGCCCAGAACTAAGCGGTTTTATGAGAGCGTTAAACGCCTATGAAGAACGAGGAATGCGACAAACCATAATTGCATTGAGGTTACTACTGCTTACCTTTGTTCGAAACGGCGAGCTACGTCTTGCAATTTGGGATGAGTTTGACCTAGAAAATGCGATATGGCGAATTCCTGGCGAACGTATGAAAATGCGGGAGCCCCATGTCGTACCATTATCCAAACAAGCCATGCAACTATTAAGAGAGCTTAAAACTTTTACAGGGCCATTTGGTTTTATTTTTCCAAATCGCTCTACTGCAAATACGGCGATGAGCAACACCACGATAAATAGAGCCATAGAGTACATGGGCTATAAAGCCCGTATTACTTCGCATGGATTCAGGGGTACGGCATCAACAGTGCTTCATGAGCACGAATGGCCACACGAAATTATTGAGAGGCAACTCGCGCATGCCGAACGAAATTCTGTAGTAAAAGCTTATAACCATGCTCAGCATCTATCTAAGCGCAGAGAGATGATGCAATGGTGGGCGGATTATTTGGATGAAATCGAATCTAAGGCACTGGAGGTCGATTGATTAAGTGATGAATTTTTGCATCTTGCTGACCCGCACTGGTTCTCCTCACACTTCATAATACTCCTGAATTAAACATTAGGAGTTAGTCATGGATAATCGAATTTTACGTTTACCCCAAGTTATTGAGTTAACTGGTTTCAGTCGAAGCTCAATTTATGCACTCATGAAGACTGGAGAATTTCCGCTCAACATCAAGCTTGGACAAAGGGCTGTGGGGTGGAAGGAGCAGGATATCACCAACTGGATAAATACCAGAGCATCATATACTCAACACTATGCATCCAGTAACTAAAGATAGTGCGGGTATGGCCAGAATCATACCCGCATTCATACCCGCAATTTATCAAGATGGTGCTAGATCGCAATAAACGCTACAGGAAAAAAACGTTTTGTAATCAACCAAATGACTTGTAACTACTGGACGTTTATACACTGCGCTAGATACTCATGCAGATTATCAATCATTAACAACATAATTCAGAACCTTTCATCGCAGATAAGATTAACGCTGGTCGTGTGTGCTGAAATACTCATAGATTATCCAGCCCCTTTTCAACCATTGCCACAGCGCTGAACACAGCGCGACCTTTATTCATGGTTTCCTTCCATTCCAGACGCGGAATAGAATCAGCCACGATACCTGCGCCTGCCTGAATGTGCAGGACATCATCTTTAATTACCGCAGTACGGATCGCAATCGCGGTATCCATATTGCCATTCCATGAGAGGTACCCCACCGCACCGCCATATACGCCGCGTTTTACTGGTTCCAGCTCATCAATAATTTCCATAGCACGCACTTTTGGCGCACCACTTAAGGTGCCCGCTGGTAGCGTCGCTCTTAACACATCCATCGCACTGACATCAGGCTTAAGTTTACCGTTCACATTAGAAACGATATGCATCACATGGGAATAACGCTCCACGATCATCTTATCTGTCAGCTCAACTGCACCGATCTCTGCCACACGACCGACATCATTGCGGCCAAGATCAATCAACATAAGATGTTCAGCAATCTCTTTGGGGTCGGCTAAAAGCTCCTGCTCCATGGCAAGATCTTCTTCCGGTGTCAGACCGCGCTTACGGGTACCAGCAATCGGACGTACCGCTACCTCACCGTCTTCAACTCGTGCCAGAATCTCAGGGGATGAACCAACCACATGGAATTCATCCAGATTAAGCACGTACATATAAGGTGAAGGGTTAAGGCATCTCAGTGCGCGGTAAAGATCTAACGGCTTGCTGGAAAAAGGAATCGACATACGCTGTGAAATAACACACTGCATAATATCGCCATCCAGAACATACTCTTTGATCTTTTCCACTGAATCCATGTAAGCCTGCTCACCGTAGCTGGACTTAAACTCAGTTTCGGAAACTTCTCGATTATTTTCCGAAGGAGGATCATAAGGTGTAGCAACACGCAGGCTATCCACCAGTTGATCCAAACGTGTTTCAGCCTCAATCAGAGCATCCGCTTCAGATGGATCAGCATGAGTGATCAGAATCAGCTTACCGGCCAGATTATCAAAAACCACCACCTCATCAGATACCATCAATAGGATATCCGGCGTCCCGATCACGTCTTCTGGGCAACTGTCCTTTAAGCGTTTTTCAACATAACGTACACAGTCATAGCCAAAGTAACCCACCAGTCCACCATTAAAACGCGGCAGACCTTCCAGCTCAGGCACACGGTAACGCTGCTGGAACTGCTCAACAAACTCCAGCGGATCTTCAACAATCAGATTCTCAACTTCATTACCGTCTTCAGTAATGACAACCTGATCACCAAAAACTTTAAGAATGGTTCGACAAGGCAAACCGATAATAGAGTAACGACCCCATTTTTCACCACCTTCAACAGACTCGAGCAGGTAGCTATAAGGAGCATTTGCCAGTTTTTTATAAGTAGACAGCGGTGTATCCAGATCCGCCAGTACTTCTCTGGTAACAGGGATTCTGTTGTAGTTTTCTGCGGTCAGTGCCGCAAACTGTTCAGGTGTCATGATGGTTTCTCACAATGCCGATTAAAAATAACAAAACAATTCAGACGTTCTGAGCAGACAACACTGGAGAGATTTCTTGGAATATTCAGCGTAAAAGCGAGCTGAAGAAGGCTAAGAGATAAACCCTGCCATATGAGTGTCTGCAGATATTTCAGACACGCCATCGCCATCGTTCACCCACAAATGGGAAACGATCAATTGCTCCGCTATTTTTTAAGATTGCTGTAGCAAATGGCATCACGGCAGACTTAATAAAGTTAAAGATAGCGAAACAATATAGCAGCACGTCGAGCGAATCAACCGCTGCCCATCGCAATCCCTGTATTTCATCAGGATTTATGTCGAATTACCGCGTTACAGGCATAAAAAACCCCGGCAAGCCGGGGTCAAAGGAACAGTGCTGTGTATCAAGAGCCAACTACCTATATCAGGCAGCACTAACAGATCACTTATTGGGGAGGCAATCTATGTATGTGATTAAGAATAGCCAAGAGGAAAAATTAATTAAAATCGATTTTATAAACAAAAAGCATCGCTAAAACCGATACTTTAACTATCGAGCCTTTTGCAACAGCCAGAAACCGAAGCCAAAACAGATCAGAATCGGGAAACACACAGCCAGTAAAGGCGCAAAACCGAAGACAGAACTTGTCGGCCCCAAAACATCCTGAGTTAACTTAAAGGCCAGACCAATCACCACCCCGGTCACCAAACGCTGCCCTACCGTTACACTTCTAAGGGGGCCAAAGATAAAGGAAACCGCGATCAACACTAGGCCTAGAATGGCGAATGGCATCAACGTTTTTTTCCACAAGGCGACACGGTATTGCTCAGATGCCAGCCCTTGCTCTGCAAGGTAACTGCTGTAGTCCGCCAATCCAGAGATTGATAGATGATCAGGTTTCACCATGACAACCTTCAGTAGTTCTGGGGTTAGCCCGCTTTTCCAGCGCTCTTTTTTGATTTGTTTAGTTGTCAGTTGCTGTTCTTCACCCACCTCAGGAAAACGCGTTTCACGGATGTTTTTCAACTCCCAGAGGCCACTGACATAATGCCCTGATTTGGCAATACTGGTACGCGCCAGCGTCAGGTCATCATTAAATTCATAGCGGGTCACACCCTGGATAGACCCGTCACTGGCGACCGCATTGATATGGATAAACACCATATCATCCCGGTGCCAGACCCGGCTCGCATCATTCAGACGCCCTCCACCGGTGATTTTCACCTGCCGGTCACTCTGCGCCTTAGGTTCAGTAACGGGTACCACATATTCGCCCATCAGCATGGTGGCGATAATGATTGCCGAAACGGGTTTCATAACGGAGATGATAATTTGCAGCGTCGAAATACCCGCAGCCCGCATCACAGTCAATTCAGAGCTGGAGGCCAGCAGTCCCAGACCGATCAAACAACCAATCAAACTCGACAGCGGCGTGTAGTCATATAAGCGCCTAGGCCCTGTCATCAGAATAAATTCAACAGCTGCAGCAAAATCGTAGTCGTTACGGACATCCTTCATCTCTTCGATCAGGGCAAAGATCATATCCAGACCCACGATCACCAACAGAACGACAAGGAACCCACCGAATACATGGCGGGCAATATAATGATCCAACAACCTCATCCGGATTTTTTCCCTGACAGCTTAATCTTCAATGGTGGTATACGGTTGTAGACACGACTCCAGAAATTCCCGAATAACAACATATTCAGTGCAAACAAGGTGAAGATCAGATGTACAAACCAGATAGACCAAGGACCGTATTCACCTTTACCAACATCACTGGTAACTGTGCTCAGAATAGAAAGGTAGGTCAGATAAAGAACAATTGAGGGAGCCAGACGAGCATAGCGCCCCTGACGTGGGTTCACCCTACTCAAAGGCACCGCGAGCATTGTTACTACAATTGCCAGAACCGGCAGAGATAATCGCCAATGCAGCTGAGCACGATGCTGATCTTTATCAGATTGCCATAGATATGCCGTGGGCAAGGTCTCTACATCATTCAGACGGATCGCCTGATTCTTTTTCTCTATCTCGGTGCCATAACGCTCATAACCCAGCTCTATGTAGTCGCCCTGACCCGGCACACCCTCATAGCGATAACCATTTTCCAGTACCAGAAAGCGCTGATCAGCTTCCTCATCAAAGTGCGTAGTACCGGTCTTTGCCATAGTGATCTGCATACGCCGAGTACTTTTATTCTGATCAGCAATAAACACCATCCCTAACTGACCTTCTCCTTCCAGAGAATCCGTATAGGTCACCCGCTTACCGGTTTTCTGTTTCTGAAAACGCCCCGGTGTGAGGTTTTCAAATTCGCTGTCAGTCTCCTGACGATCAACAATCTCGTTAGCCTGCCCACCGCTGTATGGCGTGATGTACACACCCAGAACACCGACCACAATCGCCACAAATAATGCAGGCCCCATGGAATAAGCGAGCAAACGCCGGCGACTTAAACCGCAGGCTTCGAGTACCGTCATCTCACTTTCAAGGTAGAGCCTGCCGTACCCTAGAAGGAAACCCAGAAAAAGTCCCAGGGGCAGGATCAGTTCAAGAAAACTGGGCACGCGATACATCAGAATTGTGAATACCACATCCGGGGACAATTCACCCGATGCCGCACGGGTAAGATATTTTACGAAGCGGCCACTCATGATGATAACCAGCAGTATTGAGCTTACTGCCAGCATACCTACCATCACTTCCCTTGCCAGATAGCGAAAAACGATCACTCTATTTACCAGCCAGACCTGTTACCAAACTAAAAATGGTTTATATTATTCGGCTTTAGCGCGGATCAAACAAAACACCGATGCCGGAATGCATTATAAAAAGTACCGGCATTATCCTTAAATCCGCCACCTTTGTCTCGTTTTAGTACGGCAGAAAGCCGCAGATTGGAGCTAACATGGATTTCGAAATTGTAAGTAGTGATATTACTTCACTGGAAACTGAATGCCTTGTTCTGGCAGTAGAAGCTGACTCAACACTATCTCCAGCGGCAAAAACTGCAGACGAAGCCAGTGCCGGCCACATCAGTGAAATCCTGAAAGGTGGCGATATCAGCGGCAAGAACGCGCAGACGCTTTTATTGCATAAAGTCCCCGGGCTGGCTGCAAAGCGCGTGTTATTGGTGGGTTTTGGTAAAGACGATGATCGCAACAACCGTAACTACCGCAAAGTGGTTAAAGCTATTATGGGTGTTGCTAAGAGCACGGGCGTAAGCAGCCTGGCTCTGGCAATCGACATCCAGCCAACTGATGATGAAGATAAGTACCGTCAGGTACGCCACTTGGTCGAATGGGCAGGCAACGAGCTGTACATCTACGACGAGACTAAAAGCAAAAAAGCAGATCCAATCAAACTGGAACAGATCTCTATCCATGTTTCTGAAGATGATACTGATCTGGCAGAAACCGCCCTTATGGATGGCACCGCTATCGTAAACGGCACCAGCATCGCCCGTGATCTGGGCAACCTTCCGGGCAACTTCTGTACGCCAACGTATCTGGCAGAACAGGCACTGGAACTGGACGACGAATTCGAAAGTCTCTCCACCACCATTGTGGATGAGGACGAAATGAACCAGCTGGGCATGCACTGTCTGCTCTCTGTCGGTAACGGCAGTGAAGAACCATCTAAGCTGATTGTTATGGAATACAAAGGCGGAGAAGAAGGTGATAAACCTCATGTAATGGTAGGTAAAGGCATCACCTTCGACACCGGCGGTATCTCCCTGAAACCAGGCGGCGGTATGGACGAAATGAAATACGACATGTGCGGTGCAGCCAGCGTATTCGGAGCGATGACAGCCATCTGTGAAATGGCGTTGCCAATCAATGTAGTGGGTATCGTAGCCGCTGCTGAGAACATGCCAAGCGGTCATGCAACTAAACCGGGTGACATCGTCACCACTATGTCCGGTCAGACTGTAGAAATTCTGAATACAGATGCCGAAGGCCGTCTGGTTCTGTGTGATGCCCTGACATACGCAGGCAAGTTTGAACCCGCTTCCGTTGTAGATATCGCAACTCTGACCGGTGCCTGCATTATCGCACTGGGTCATCACGCTACCGGCATCCTGTCTAACAATGACGAACTGGCTGCGGAACTGATCGAAGCGGGCGAACAAGCTGACGACAAGGGCTGGCAGCTACCATTGTGGGATGAATTCCAGGAACAATTGGATTCCAACTTCGCCGACATTGCCAACATTGGTGGTCGCCCAGGCGGAACCATTACTGCGGCATGTTTCCTGTCCCGTTTCACCAAAGAGTACCGCTGGGCACATCTGGACATCGCCGGTGTAGCATGGAAAAGCGGCGGCAAAGAAAAAGGCTCTACTGGCCGTTGCGTACCCATGCTGACTCAGTACATGCTGAACCAGGCTGCGGAAGAGGAATAAAGCTGCGGCTTATAACTTATGACCAGCAAAGCTGATTTTTACGTACTGCCTTCAACCGACCCCGAAGCCCGGGGTCGTTTCCTCTGCCGTTTGGTCGGTAAGATTTTGGGCTTAGGTCACGAAATCTACATCCAGACGGCAAACGAGGCCGAAGCCAAA
The DNA here is from genome assembly GCA_050633685.1 of Neptuniibacter sp. Taxonomy (GTDB): domain Bacteria; phylum Pseudomonadota; class Gammaproteobacteria; order Pseudomonadales; family Balneatricaceae; genus Neptuniibacter. The sequence continues at coordinate 180,980 of JBOEHA010000007.1, forward strand.
CGTATAGATCAGCAACTTTGGGAGTTTCAGCCAGAATCTTTTATCCCCCACAGTCTGATCAGCGAAGAGCTAGCCGCCAAAGTAAAAATAGGCTGGGACGCTCAACGCCCTGATCACAAAGACGTCTTCGTAAACCTCAATCTGGACATACCCGAAGATGCGCTCGGTTTTAACCGCATTTTAGAAATCGTGGTCCAGAGTGAGGATGTCTTAGCCTCTACTCGTAATAACTACAAAACCTACCAAACAAATGGCATATCCATCGATATGCACGATATGCGCAAGCGCTAAGACGAGGCTAAGAGCACGCCGTATAGCGGCTACGAGAAAATTCAAAATCTAAAACCAGAGCCTTTATGCTTTTCCTAGCAGCAGCGAAGCTGTGTTCTAGCCACAAGCAGGCGAAGCCGTCCTAGTAGCGTTAGCGTGCTGATTTATCCATAGAAGTTATCAGCCTTCCTAGCATTTTCTGTATTGCAGATACCTCATCAAGCAAAGCAGGGGCTTTCTGTTTTCGGATAAATCCTACCCGAGTACCAATCTGTATCTGTGTTTTCAGCTCAGCAGCTGAACCTCGTGCGTAAAGAAGAAATTGGCGTTTTTCCTTTTCAGAACCCCGTTCAAACCCTTCTGCGATATTACTTGGAACAGATAAACCACTGCGAGTGATTTGATCCTTAAAACTGTAATCCCGACAATTCGCCAATTGCATGTACAAATCACAACTCAATCGACATGAACGTTTCCATACATCCAGACTTTCATAACTCATAGACACCTCCTTGTGGCCGTGAAGCGGCAGTAGCGAGCGCGCTCCTGCGTCGCTTCTAGGGGCGAGCACGCAACTACGTTGCTACGAGAAACCCCAAACCCAAAATACCACTGCACTTTAGCACGCCGCAAGGTTGCTTCGAGTGGCGAGAACGTGGTTCGCTACGCTCCAGTGGCTTATGTGGACTCCCCT
>JBOEHA010000008.1:0-15085 GCA_050633685.1 Neptuniibacter sp.
TTTACCTGTGCCAGGAGGCCCAAAGAAAAGCATGTTGTAGCCGATTTATACTATACTTTATCCGTTGATTTTAAAGGCTACGGGTAGCGGTAATGTCAGGAAAAAAAATCGCCTTCAGTTACATTCGGATGTCCACTAAGGAGCAGCTGAAAGGCGATAGTAAGCGGCGACAACTGGAACAGTCCAGAAAGTACGCTGAAAAGCGGGGATATGAATTTCAAAACACTGTAGAAGATATAGGTGTGTCAGCCTATAGGGGTAAAAACTTCAAGGATGGTGAGTTAGGTAAGTTCATTGAAGCTGCCAAAGACCGCGAGTTCGACCCTGATAATGTAGTCTTGCTGATTGAGTCATTCGACCGGTTTAGCCGGGATGACCCATTCTCAGCCGTGGCAGAACTAGTCAAATTCATTGAAACCGGTGTGACGGTTGAAACCACTATTGATGGACAACAATATTCAAGAGTCACAATGGGTGAGCAACAACACCTTCTCTACACTGCTGTAGGTGTTTTATTTCGTGCCCATGAGGAATCCGCTACCAAGTCAAAACGTTTAAAAGAATCATGGGAAAATAAGCGCAATGGCATAGGCGAGAAGAAGATAACGTCCCGTACACCTGCTTGGTTAAACCTTAATAAGAAAACCGGTGAAATTGAGCTAATCCCCGAAGCCGTAACTGTTGTGCAAAAGATATTTGATTTGGCTATTGATGAAAATATGGGAGCCAACTCGATAACACGATTCTTCAATCAAAACCTCAATACGTACCCTAAGTTTACCAAGTCCAAAACAAGAAGCTGGCAAGAAAGCTATATCAAAAAAATACTCAACAACAAGTCAGTTTGTGGAGCCTTTCAGCCGCACCGAATGGTAGATGGAAAGCAAACCAAGGTCGGTGCCGAAATACCGGACTATTTCCCTGTCGTGATTCCCAAAGAACGGTTCGACCTTGCCCAATCGAGAATGCAAGAACGAAAGGTAAGCGGTAGTGGGCGTAAAGGTGACAAATTCTCGAATATATTCACGCGGTTAGTATTCTGCCAGTCGTGCGGTGGAACAGTCCGATATGTGGATAAGGGTAAAAAACCCAAAGGTGACACGTATCTGATGTGCTCAAACTCCTTTAGGAAGAACGGGTGTGATAGCCCTGCATGGCGGTATGACGACTTTGAGCAAGAGTTCATAAAAGAAGTCGTCGAATTACCATTAGATGAATTACTGAAAGGCGGTAATGACCCTCAAAAGCGTAAAAATCTAATCGACGATATTGCTTCATTGAAACTCTCCATATCTGAAGAAGAAAAAGATTACGATGAAAACCGAAAGCTAATGAATTCGGCGCGAAAGGAAGGCAATAAGCGAAGGCAAAAAGGATTCAATGAAGACTTGCTTGAAAATGAGAAACGCTTAGATGAGCTTGAACTTCTTCTGAAAGAAAGGGAACTTAATCTAGCAGAAATGGAATCTAGGCTGAAACGCCGTACCCAAGACGAATTGATTGAATTCTACGAAAAAGCTAAGTGTACAACTGATGAGTTAGAGAAAATCGTATTACGAAGAAAGATGAATTCTTTGATAAGAAGCATCACTTCAAAGATTGTTATCAATAATAATTTCAACAGCGTTCCGATTTGGGAAACATTAGATACAGACCTGCCGAAAGAATTGATAGCTGAATTGAACCGTAAAGGTTATAAAACTCAATCAGAAATCGAGTCCTACTTTGATAGTCCTTATGGTCGAAGAATTTTCAATGATGCTCTTCGAGAAATCAAGATTCACTTTAAGGGTGGCGGGATTAGAATCTGTAGACCTTCAAAATCGCGCTCTTATAAGTTGCAGCTAAAGGTTAGAACCTTCTTAGGTAATGAGAAAAAGCGTGTGGCTGAACAAGAGTTAAAAGCCCGTAGACGTTCATATCAAAAAGAGTCGAAGAAGCAATTTGAGTTAGGTGAAAAGCTTCACAAAATGCTAGAAGAGCATGATGAACTAGGTATGGAAGCTGAAGCACAAGAATTTGTCGAGTCATGGGGTGACCGGGAAAAAGACGCTTTGGCTTACTACTACAAGTCTATCGAAGATAAGAAGTAATATTTAAAATGGGACGCAATCCGAATAGGGGTAGATTGCGCCCCGGCTCATAATATAGTCAGGGTGCTCAAACTTTTAAAATCAGGTTGTCAAACTTGCGGCTATCTTCGACCATTCATCACTAGCTTGACTTGGCATACGACGACCAGCGACTTTGGTTTTGAGTTTCTCAAGCTCCAACAACGCTTCATTGTTCTCGATGAACCATTTCACGAAACGCTCACTTTTTTGTACATAAACTTTATGCTGAGATTTTCGTGCTTCAATGTGACTTGCACGGTTTGTATTTACAAGACCTGTGACGAAAGTAAATTCGATAGGTGTTAGCTGCGACCGAATTTTATTGCTGTCGATTTCAAACTGATGTGCCGCCATGAACTTAGCCGTATTTGCCAGCTCACCCCAAGTACGAAGTACCAGCCAGCCTTCAGCTCCCGGTGTCGCCGAAGCTTGCGCTACACATTCGGAAAAAAGTTGTGGTGAGTTTGATTTGAGTTCTGAAAATACTTTTAACATTATTATTTTACTCCCATTGATTGTTTAATTTTTCCGAGAAAACTAGATTCTTTCTTTTCAACTCGCTTCTGGATGAAACGGCGAAGGCGTTGATTATCAGCCCGAACAGATGACCGTATTGACTTCAAATCGCCACCACTGGCAATAACCTTAACAATGGCGAAGATATAGCTGCATTCCGGTTCGTTGTATGGTTCGAGCAGGCTATCAATGTATTGGACTGTCTCACCTTGCAGATAACCGTGGTTATCTCGCAAATACTGAGCAACCGTTTTTAGCTGCGTCCATGTAAAGCGGCAGGGCATGAACTCACGGCGTCGAAACAGAATATTGATTTCTTTAATGATTTCTTCGCGTGTTGAATCGTCTAGATTTGTAATGTCACTTATCATTTTTAACGCTCCCAAGTTGGCGAATAAGTTCACGATAAAACCGCTGTTGCTCCATATCCATGCGCTCATACAGAAGTGCGTTTTTGATTTTCATGCAGAAGTTCGGAATATCAACACCACTTAAATCTCGCTCAGAGATGTACTGTTCTGCCAACGCTTTCGGATTTCCGTTATGCGCAATTAAAGCATCACGATATGGCTGAAGGTCGTCCATTACAGTGCTGCCAACGCGTTAGCAACGATTTGCGCGCGACCTTCATTTAGCGCACAAGTGTTTTGAACATTCACCAAGCATTGACGCAATCGGTCAGCGGCAAGTGTTTGGTCAAAAGCTTGTAGGTCAGTAATTAATTCAGCACCATCAGCGGCACCATTTTGTAAGGCGGTAAGAATTGCGCGTTCGTAGTGAGTTACACCAGCGGCTTCAAGAAATCGGTTCATTTGTTGTCTCCAATCGAGTTAAGTTGTACTTGTATTTATACAAATCAAAATTCGTTGGTTACGAATAGGCGCGAACAGCTTCTTGTAACTGCCATATTGATGCTGAAACCATTTAACACTGAGTTTTTGGAATATTTGAAATCATTGATTCAGGCAAAGTTGATAATTCTTCACCTAATCTGCGATTTTGAAGCTAGTCGGTTCGAGAGATTGGTGAATAGCAATGAATACTGAAAACCGGCGGTTTCATTCTTCAGCTAATTGAAGTGATGGATGTGAAATACAGGGATATGGCGTTTCAGAAGCGGCGATTACCGGGTGAAAGGCTTGTGATTCTTCAGCACCGTTAAAAAAGGCTCGATTTAGCCTGTTTTTGAAAATGAAATTCTTCAGATGCCCGTTTTGGACAAAACGAGTAAAACAGCGTTGTTGAAGGTGTTCGAAGGCTGTAATAACTGGAGATACAGCCGTGTTTACTGGCTTGTAGCGTGGTTTGAGGCTGAATGTAACTGTTATTCGTTGGGAAGTTTAGAAATACGGTCGTAATCGGAGTGTGTTTCTGTAATACGGTTTATGGCTTCCATAATCACCGCAAGCGAAATATCACCATCTGTGGTTATGCTCTGTATATCAAGCGGTGATTCACCATGTGTGCAATAAATCGTTGCAATCCAATCACCAAGGTTCTTTACGACTCTACGGTTTTCAAGCTCCTGAACGGCAAGCACCTTAAACGCCAAGGTATCGTCTTCATCTGTTTTATGTCTTAGCTCAACTCTGTGTTCCATAGTGGGTACTCATTTGATGTTAATGAATATACAGAGTAGTTGAGTCAATCGGCTTGGGTTCGTTGTATCACACGCTGAACACTGGCGGCTGTCCATGCCGAACCACGCCGGGTCGTAAATTCACGGTTGTTTAACTCTGAAGCAATTTGACGCAATGAAGGGCTTTCCAGTTCTTCACGTATATCTTCGATAGCATCCACCATCATTGCCGCATATTCGTCAGCCTTGTTCATTCTAGTAGTGGTCGCGGCTGTTGTGTCGGTGTTCCTGACTTTATCTAAGTTGGGGTTGCCTAATGTGACACCGCGCCGCTTAGCCGCTTGTAGTGCCTGTTTGGTACGGGTTGATATAGATTCCCGTTCGGCTTGTGCCACTGCTGCCAATATGTGAATGGTAAGGTCAGTCAGTTGAGGATTCTCAGCAATAACGAACTTCACGCCGGATTGCTGAAGGTTGGCTATGAATGCCACTGACCGGCTTAGTCTGTCCAACTTGGATACGAGCAAGACCGCATTCTTCACCTTACAGCGATTGATTGCCTTTGCTAGCTGTTCACGGTCGCCATTCTTACCTGATTCCACTTCTGTGAAGGATTCAACCAGCCGCCCACCATGGGACTTCAGGAAGCCTTGAACGGTGGTTTCTTGGGCTTCAAGCCCTAACCCTGATTGACCTTGGCGGTCTGTGGATACCCGGTAATAGGCAATATACGACTGTTTTGACACTGTATTGATTCGCTTAATGTTGGTTTAGCGAAATGATACAGTGGTTTTGAGACATAAAAAAGCCCGTGCAAGCGATACGAGGAAAGGAATCACTGTACGGGCTAGTGCCACACAACCGTGGCGGTCAACCAATGACGTACCAACCGGCGAGCAACCACGTTGGTACATCTGTATTTAGTGTCAGCTGTCTTTGGCTGAATTGGTGTTTTGTAGAGTATTTGAACTTTTTTCAATTATTTTCGAGTTTTGGCGATTCAGAAGACTAAGTAATACATGTAGAACCTAAACATGAGGAATGACCAATGCCTGCTAATACCGAAACGCAATACAAAGATAAGACCTTCAACTTCTGGATGCCCGGCGAATTTCGAACCAAGCTTGACCGTGTGAGTAAAGCACGAGGTCTAAATTTGACTCAAACGATACTGGGACTGATTGATGTGGCAAATGCTGAACTTGTTGAAACTAGTCAACAGGCTGAAGGGTAGATAAAAGCGGCGAACGCCATGTCAAACGTTCGCCGCACCCGCTAAGGGAAGGTATGAAAACCAAACCAATGAGAATTTCTAGATGATGCTAACAAATAAAAAAAATAAAGGTATGTTCTTCGATGAGTATTTATGCGCGCGCCAAAAGCGCCAAATCAATCTATACAGTTAATGCAATCTGTGGCGGCGGAAAAACAGAAGCCGTACTCGACTTTATAGTAAGCAATGCAACTAAGAAAAACTTTGTCTACATCGTGCCAACAACAAAACTTGCTGAAAGTATTTACAAACGGCTTGCCAGTAAAAAACCAAATTGTCGGATTAAAGTCATTCATGGTTCCAGTGCCACGAGTCGTATTTCAAAATACTTCCAAAAGAAGCACGAAAATAGCGGAAACGTGCTGATTGTCTGTTTTGCCGGGTGGAAATTACTACCCCACTTACAAACGCTCAACAAGTTAAAAACCTTTCAAGTCATATACGATGAAATACCGCCGCTGGTTAACAACTACTTCAATATCGGCTCAGAGCATTTCAAGTTTCTTCGCGAGCATATCAAGCCAGCTAGTGACCGTAGTGCGTTAGATGGTATTCGGCTGGTGGCAGTCGATAAAACAGCTAAGAAGCTTTTAGACAACGGTGAATTACCGGAATCGCTGGTTCAACTGTTCTATGACTTAACCAACGGCAATATGCATTTATGGGTTGATTCTGAACAATGGGATGACATGCTTAACCATCGGCTTACCGATGACCTACATCTTGTATCGTTGTTGAATCCGCGCCCATTCCGAAATGCGATTGTGATGGGTGCGAACCTCGATAAATCACTTTTATATAATTTTTTCAGCCGATATTACGGTTATCGGTTTAAAGCGCACCCTATAACCAAGAATGTTCGTACTGAACATGACAAATCGTTAGCTGAACGAGTGACGGTGAAATTTTGCCGCCATAAGAATTTCAGCAAATACGTGATGAATGATGAAACCGGTAAATGGAATAGCGAGACCGGTGAACTTATCATTGATGACATCACCTATTTGATTCAAGAAGACATGGAAAAGAACGGGCTTGATTCGAAGCCTTACGGCTTCACCGCTAACGCGGACTTTGAGGATGAAAAAAAGAAGCATGACCAATCAGTAGCTACCGATTTAAACGCCGTGTACATCGCACCTAAAGCCCACGGATTGAACGATTATCAGCATCTGACCACTATGGTAAACCTCTGTGCCATGAATCCAACGCCAACCCAACAAGCACTCATGGCTACTCTTGGTTTTACCTATGATGAATTGCGGTACGATATGATGATAGACCCGTATTATCAATGGGTTATGCGGTCTGGCGCGCGCCAACGTAAGCCAACTGGTCAATATGTCTTCTATGCACCTGACTATGCCACGGCTGAAGCCGTTGCCACCCTGACGGGTGGGACGCTTGAGTTTATAGGTAATAATTGCTTTCCGTACCAAGAACCCATGAGCGATAAGGAACGTAAGGAACTTGAGCGAACCAACAAGTTTCTTAGCCAGTACCAGTTCGACCCAGATAATAACAAAAACTGTCACGAATCTCTTATAAAGCAGTTTTCTAAAGGAACTCGTGACACTTTTTGTAATTCAGTGAGTACCAGTAGTTCCCGCCCCATTCCCGATATTCAATTTGGGATGGTTCACAGTGTGAAATCAGTGAAAGCTACCGAGATTCTGGACGTGTCGTATGACCGGGCATCTTTGGTTTCGCACATGAAGAAGTTCGCCAAAGTGAAGGGCAACAAACACGATACTTACAAAATCATTCCATCCACATTAGACCGCGCCGCGTCTAGCGCGCGCTTGCGTAGCAAGGCGAATGTACTAGCGGTAAACGCCATGATTCTTGATATTGATGGTGGTGATTATTCGGCTAACCACTTTATTGAACAGTTCGGCAAGAAGTTGAGTTTCATAATCCACGGCACTGCAAGTGCAGATGGTGCCGTCAACAGCGAATCGGTTAATAACTTTCGAGTAATCCTACCTTACTCAAAACCATGCAGTCTTGAAGAACACAAATCTGTTTATGAATGGTTTGTTCAGAAGATGCCGAATGCAAAAATAGACCCAACATCTAAAAGTGGCGTATCCCAGTTCACATTACCGTTCACCGGTGATTCAGAACCTTTCTTAGAATTCCATAATCTTAGCCGTGACAGCCAGCTAAAGAAGTGCCTTGACCCATACGACATACACCGCAAGGCACCTGCAAAGAAGGTTGTTAATATTGTAAAGCGAGACAAAAAAGATATTGACGTTGGTACGCTTGTGTCAAATATTCGCACTCTTAAAGAAGGTCGTCGCCAACCATTTTTTAAAGCAGTGTGTGCGATGCATTATGCTGGTTATTCTGAATTCGAAATTCGTAATGTATTTGAGCCACTAGAGTTGGAAATAGGGAAAGGCTGGCTTGATGAATGCTTCAAATCAATTTCACGATATGCTGCTTAAAAAATGATTTCCTCGTCATGTATAAATAATAAGAAACAAAAACGAGGAAAATATTATGAAAATCGACTTAGCTGAACTTCTAACTGACCAAGAACGGTATTCTCTCTACATGGCGCATGAATGCTTTCCAACAGCAAAAAGTATCGACCCAACTATGCTATCGAACGGCATTGGTGATTTGAATTTGAGTCATATTAAAGAACTTGAACAATACGACCGGGTACTTGTTATCGGCATTAACGACGAATCAGAAGGTGAAGAAAATGAAGCCTAAAGATATTGATTGCGAACTTTTTCATTCACCACAAAACGAACACATAGCTCACGACCGTCTTAAGAAGCGTCTGCGTAAGCACCTCGGCGCAAACGTAAATCGCGCGCTGAAAATCGCTCAAAAAGCAATTATGAATCCTGAGCTGCTCACATCGGATGAAAAAGCATTCCACCAAAAAGTGATGACAAGTGAACGGAAGTTTGATAATGCTTAAAACACAGATTAGCCCAGCGACGAATAAACCCGTCAGCCGCCTTTGCTTAAATGTTGGGGCTGAATGCGTGGCACTGGTCAAAGCGGTAGCAGATGTGCAACACCTAACCCCTGAGCAGTGCTTCGAACAGGCGTTTCGACCTTATGTGCTTGCTCTGGTGGAAGAATTGTCAGTGCGCCCAGATGCACAAGTTGAATTTCTTGAAGAAATTGAACACGCCATAAACGAAATGCTTGGTAGTCGGAAAGTGGCGGCTTAATCCCGCCATCTTTTAAAATATTCAATAAAATTGTAGATGCTTCTTAAGCCACATCTACTTCCTCATCTTCAGGGATAACACCTTCAATGTATTCTGAATATGTTTTCTTCAGGTGGTCTAGGGCTTGCTCCTTATTGATATTATAATTAAGTTTATCTCTTATAAACTCTAATCGATGCTTGTTTTCCGCAATAAGTTCTGACCAAGTTTTGAGCCATATTGTTATGTCCTGCTTCTTTGAAGTTTTATAAATCACTCCATCTTCATAAGCATCGTTTTCAAGCTCCATTTCGGCATGGTCATCATAATCATTTGATATTATCCAAAAGTCCCATTTTGTTCGTAAGCTTTTAAAACGCTCATCTTTTGCTACAGCGAATGCATAACTCTTAATTTGGTCTATTTCTTTTTGACCAATAACTACGTCTGGTTTCTTAAGCTCAACTACTATGTGCTCTAGTTCATTTGCGCGATTTTTTGGCATTTGTTTCGAAAGCATTAAATCAACAATGCCACGCCTTTTGTCCAGTCGTTTTACCGGCGCATTAATTACGATATCTTTATCCAGTTTCTTTACGTGCTTTCGAAGAACTTCTGTTAGCGATTGGTCATCTACTGATAAAGTGAAGGCGTCTCCAAAAATCCATGTGTTTTTCGCGAGTATTCTGTGGAGCTGAGTACGTTCTTTCAAGTTATCTTTATAATTAAATATTAATTGCTCTAGCCCAGAAACAAATTTAATTCTATCTGAGACTATTTTTGATGCGTTAATAATTGAGGAGAGACTTGTATCTTGTAATAATTCCGCCAAATGTTCCCGAGTTGATTTTGGAAGATTTAAAACCTCTGTCATGATTGTTTGAAGGTCTTCTGGACTTTTTTCGATTGCCTGTTTAAGCATTCTCAGTTGAAACTGTTTGGATTTCTTATTTGATTCTTTAAAGTCGGGAAGATTTTTGTTTATATTTACTGCTACTATGTCAAATACCTTTCGTTCTGCATCTTCTACAGCTGTGGTGGGGGTTCCTTTGAATGGGTATACTTCTTCGTCTTTCCACTCATTAATTTGATTCTTGGCTTCTGCTAATGCCTTAGATAAGAAATGTTCTTTGATAGTGCTAATAGCTTCTTGGCAACATTTATTGATGCTTGATTCCATGTCTCTTAATGAAAGTAATCCTTTATTGTTCAACTCTCTGAAGTAATCGGATTTAATGTAAGCACTAAATCCTAAATCACTAATTCCTCGGATTTGTTTTTCATAAGCCTCTAGCGGAAACCCCTTCGAGTCAGCAAACCAAATTTCCTTTTCTGTAATGCCATTCCATTCGATAATTTCTATGTCAACCGGATGTTCAAGCCCATCAATTTCTAGTGGCGTAATCGCTATCTTTTTAATCTCTTTTATTACTTTCGACGAGTCTAGTTTTTGACCGTCGATGCGAAGCGTAATGTCATTATAGTTTTTCAGGTATAGAGCATAAACAGGAGCAAGTTCAGCTATGGCTTTTTCACCATCTAAAATGTGGAATTTTTTAGAAATCTCGCTAATTTCAACGCTAACTCCGGTTTTCTTATGGGTACTTTCTTTTTTTGGGCTAAGAGAAAATTCATCTATGGCGTCTGCTTTCCCCTCTATTGTATATTCGTAAAATTTGCCATCTTCTTTGTATACAATATTCCAATCAGCAATTCGCCCAATGGTAAAAGATTTAAAGCGTCCCTGACCTTCTTGACCGTGTAGAAAGCGCCCTTTATTTGTTCTTTTTCCACTTGATTTCCACGAGCCACCTAAACCTATGAATAGTTTTTCTGCATCTTCATATACTATCCCAGTACCGTTGTCTGCGATGGTAACTCTGTCGACGCCGAAGTCGTTGCTACTAAAGAAGACTTCTACACTGGTTGCATCAGCATCAAATGCGTTCCAAATTAGCTCGCACAAGCCTGTTTTAGGTGTGCCAGAAGCAACTTTAGATAAATGGTCTCTCTGTACTTTGACCTTAAATTTTTTAGCTGTTTCCATTTTAAGCTACCATTTTTAGTAAGCGGTTTAGTTTAAATAAAAAACTCTATATTTCTTCGAATTTTAGTCCAGTATATCTGTGACCAGCAACCGCGCAGAAAAAGTTACCAACTACATCTTCGTCACTTTCTCGTTTATCGGCGCAGTAAGTTGTAGTGTAGTTATCATCTTTAATCTTGAACAACGATGATTCCGGTAAGTTCTCGATAATAAATGCTGGCTGTTGTAATCCGAATCGCATCCCATCTTCTTCAGCTTCATATTTTGATTTTTTATGGTCTATAGCATTATCGGATTTCTTAAGTACATTAAAGCAATACCATTGTTGACCATTTACTTTAAAAGGAAGTAGCTCACCGGATTCTTCAAGAATATCTAAAATCTCGGTGGCTACATCTTCTCTGAAAGCGAAGGTGTTCATTCCAATCCAAGCAATATCAGGGATGGGTTTATCATTTTTATCACTGAAGTATGCTTCAAAATGAAGTGGTAGCTTTCCCGCAAGAGGCTCGCATTTAAATTCCCAATCTTCAGAGTCATAAACTGAATCTTCTGGGAACATTAGCCTGAAACTCGAATCTGGTTTAACCGTATATATTTTCATTTCAGTACTCCAACGTTCCATTCTGCAATTTTTTGGCAATCAATTTTAATGCAACTCTGCATTCAAGTTGAGATGTTGCTGTATTTAAGATATTTGTTACATTAATGTAATATTCATCTGTATGCACTTTGGCATGATTCGCCGCATTCGGTATTTTTTCATGAGGTATAAATCTAGAGTCTCTTGGAAGATATATACCATTATCTGGGTCATCTATTCGTATCTTAAATTTAGCGAGTATTTTCCTTGCGGCATTGGCTTCTGGGTGACTACCACTAACAATAGCGTGAGCAGCCACGTTAGGCGGTCTTGAAATACCGGTAGCCTTAATATGCCTAGATAGTCTTTTAGGGTCATGGGACTCTTTTAAAAACTGCTGGCGTGTCATGCCTTTGGCTTCAGCTTGGTATTTTGAAAGCGCAGAAAGGGCTTGTATCGCGCCTTTCATCATCAGTTTGTTGTACAGCTTACTTGCCAGCGCGGCAACTTCAGCTGTGGTAAGATTTCTGGCTTTTTTTTCTAAAATAGGCTTCGAGTTTTTATCAAGATGCTCTTTCGTCATCTTCTTCATCTCGTAATAGCCAATTTGCTTTTCAGTTTCTCTAATTACATCAATTAATCCAATCATTAGTTCGTGAGGCTGAACCTCATAAACATCCACATTTAATTTTGACACCTTTAATAGCTCCTTGCTGAAAGTTAATTTTACTAAAAATTTGATTTATTTTTCACAGTTAAGTACCCCTAAAATTTAATACTACTTTCTTGAGTCGTACAAGTTGGAAAGCTTTCTTTGCCTTTATAGTTACTGCATCCCCAGTGTCCAGTAGATGGGCGTTTCCGCATTTCACCGTTGCACTTTTGGCACATAGGGACTTTCCAGCCACAACTAATACATATCTTAAAACGACCTTTGCGAGCCATGATGGTGTCACATTTTGGACAGCATGATTCTGTGTGGGTGCATCGCTTATAATTTGAACACCCTGCAAACTTCTGATTCGAATTTCCATTTGTTCTTATGGTCAGTGTACCAGTCTCACATTCAGAGCAAGGAATCGCTTTGTACTTTATTTGTTCGATTGGTGTATCAAATTCATCAAGGCACAGGTCATATTCACCTTTCTTGAGTAAGTCTGCCATAAATGAACTTGCACGGGACATGTCTGCTACTAGATAAACGCGTTTTTTGGCGCGTGTAATCGCAACATAGAAGAGCCTTCGTTCTTCGGCGTTCAAAAACGACTCTTCAGGTGGTAAATAAAGCTCAAGAAGTGGATGTGTGACCTTTTCAGAAGGAAACCCGCTTTTACCTTTTTCAAGCCCGATGACTATAACGTAATCGGCTTCTTTACCCTTACTCCCATGCATTGAAATTGGGCTTACACTTAGGTTTGGGTACTTTCTAGCGATTGCGGATAATTCAGCCTTTTTCACCAAGTACTTGTATCTGCTGATTACATAAACACTTGAAGGCTTGTTCGCAAGAGTGGAAATGTTTGCTAGTGCTTTATCAATATGAGCGATGTCACTACTACCTTTAACCCGTAGAACAGAAACAGCTGATTCGTTCACTGTATCGTTAGTAATGAGGTGTTTCTTTTGCTGAATAGGGTTCTGAGTGACAAACTTGGTAGCAACATCGCAAATGCTATTGTTGAAACGGTATGTCTTGTCGAGTTTTGTTAGTGAGTAGTAGCCAAATTCTTGTTCGAACTCTGTGGTGTAATGTAAGTCACTTCCAGTAAATCTGTAGATTGACTGCCAATCGTCACCCACGCAGAATAATGAACAGTCTTTAGCGTCTTCACGTAAAGCCTTAACTAGATTGGCGCGCGATGAAGCGATGTCTTGGAATTCATCAATAAGAACATACTTCCACTTGGGTACAAACTTTCCTTCATTCACATACGCTGTTGCATTGTGAATCATATCGTTGAAGTCGATTTCACCTTGTGATTCTAGCGCGTCTTCGTATCGCTCAAGTATTGGTAGTAATAGGTCGAGTGCAGCCATTGCCTGCGCGCTGTTGCTGGCTTGCTGAGCTATAGAAATTGCTTGTTGTACTGATTGGCAGCTGTTCTTAACGTTAGCGAGTAATGAAGATAGGAGCCGAGCAAGTATCGAGACCTTGCCAGCTTCTTTGAGGGTGTCGAGAATAGCCTTGTCAGCTATCGGTTCTATCTCAATGTTATTTTTATTGAGTTGTTCCGCTAGCTTATCGAGAAGATTGCCTTCTTGCTTTTGATAGTGAAAAGTTTCAAGGCAAGTGGTTTCATTCTCATCGTGTGTCTTGCGCTTCCATTCAATGTCTTGATTGTATTTTGTCGAGTTGATAAAAGGCGCGGTGTTCTTGTCGCGGTCAATGCCGTAGTGCTCAATGTAGATGTCGTGTTCGACTAGGTAGAAGTCTGGCTTATATTGTTGGAAGTCGGCATTTTGTGTTGATATTTTGTATTGGGCTTCATATTGGTACTCGATACCGTGAACAAACAAGTAGTTGGCTATTAGAAGTTCACCATAGCTTTTGACCAGTTCGCCTTTCAGAGAGCGGATGTCATTTTCCTCTAGGTACTCGTAGTACTCACCCTTAGTTTTAAAGTCAAAAGAGTTGGCATCTGGGTACAAGTATTTTTCGAAATAGGTAACGGCTTTCCGTTCGTATTCCGGTTGTTCCAATAGTTCGGTCAGAACATCATCAACATACTTGTCGCGTAGCTTATCGTCGGTAGCCAGTTCAGAAACCGAGGGTTGTTTCCCTTCTACTTTGGCAATGATTGATTTGCCTACTGCATGAAAGGTAGATGCTTTAATCTTGGTGTCACCAAGCTTTTCTTCGATGCGTTCTTGTAGCTCCTTTGCAGCCTTATTGCCAAACGCCAGCATCAATATTTCGTCTGGCTTAGCCTTGCCGCTTTCAACAAGGTAACCAGCTTTACCGACCATCACGCTAGTTTTGCCTGTACCAGCCCCGGCGAGTACTAGGTTTGAATCATTGTCAGTGACACATGCTTCCCGTTGCTTATCGGTCAAAGGGTTGCTTTCAACAGTGTCGAATAACTTTGTATAGCGTTGTGCTTCAGCTTTGACGAAATCGGTGCGCGCTTCCTCTAATAGGTTTCCACTGTTGTTAATGATTTGGTCAATGTAATCGAACGAATGCTGAATATTGGATGGAAGTAAAAGGCTAGCTTTCGGTGTTGTGCGATAGGTGTTTTTAACGCTCTGTGCAAACTGCTGTAGCTTCTCGAACTTAGATGACCGGACGAACGTAGCGGTCATATACCTGCTTGTTTTGTCGTGAAACTCTTTGACCTTATCGTATCGAGCCAAATACCACGAGCGGTGACATGTGATGAGAAACTGCTCAGTAGTCTTCTTAGGTAAGCCTTTAAATATATGCTCGCCTATTTTGAGTGAGCTAAAGAGTATGCCTTCGCTAAGAGTGGGTACGGTAGCTTGTTCACTCAAACCTATCTTTAAGCTCGAATCTGCAAGAACACTGTTGTCATCAATCTCTAGCGTTCTCGCTTGAAACCCTATGAGCTTTGCTAGCCAGTGTGTCCTTATACTTGCTGTCATTATTGATGTTCATCTTCTTATGGTTAAAGCGGTACATGATATTGGAATGTTATAAGGAAAGGTGCACCAAAGCCCTTTCTCGCTATTTTTTAATACAGGTTGAAACCTTGTTAAAGTAGTTGTTTCTTAACTTATTGATATTATAGGGTTTTAAATAGGTCATAACACTAGAATATTATGACCGCCGGCTG
>JBOEHA010000009.1:0-188631 GCA_050633685.1 Neptuniibacter sp.
AACCTATATCAGGACTAGACACTGGCTACTTACTCTGAATCATCAGATCCAATGTAGCGTAAGCGTTTTTTCTGCTTAACATAGTTAATATCAACCAGTACTAAACCATCTACGCAATAGTTGAAGTCTGCATCTACGCCGAAATCCAGAAAACGAACACCGCCTTCTTCACAAAGTTCGCTGTATTGCTTATAAAGCGTGGGTACGCTTACACCCAGAAATTCCAACTGCTCTTTTAAAATGCGGAAGTCAGCTCTGTAGTTATCGCCGACAAACATTCTCTGCATATTTTCCAGCGTTTCTTCATCCAGATTGTATGGGGAGAATGAACGACCCAGGTCTTCAGCATCATTAAAATAATGGCTGTAGAACCAGATCAACATATCCTTAGCAACTTTAGGGTAGCTGTTACTTAAACTTACCGGCCCAAACATATAACGTATCTCTGGGTGCTTACGTAGATATGCGCCAATGCCGTACCAGAGATAATCCAGACTGCGTTTACCCCAGTATTTAGGCTGAACAAAGCTTCGACCCAGCTCGATGCCCTGCTCAAAATAGGGCTGCATCTGCTCACCATATTTAAACAAAGTTGCACTGTACAGCTGATCAGTTGGATTCTCTCCCATCTTTCCGGCTTCAGCTAATCTGTAAGCTCCGGCAATCTCAAGCTCCTCTTCATCCCAGAGAATGAGATGACGATAGCTATGGTCATACAGATCGAGGTCTTTTTTATCCCCGGTTCCTTCGCCTACACAACGGAATGCGATTTCCCTTAAGCGGCCAATTTCCTGAATTACTGCAGACTCTGCCTTGTAGTCAAACAGGTAGATTTTTTTTCCGTCAGAAGTCTGGCCCAACAGTTCAGAATCCCTTAACTCCTGCTTCAGTATTTGGCGGTCCTGAGGGTGTGCAATTGTTTTTTCAGTGATGAAGAGCGGTTTTTTGTTCTTAGCAATCCGGTATAGATGTTTCTTCAGTAACTTCGCTTTTTCAGCGGTAGAAACCGGTACCGCATCTATCTGGCTGAAAGGGATCGGTTCTCCTACCCGCATTGGGATAGTAACGGAGCGCTTATTGAACATCTCACGAGCTAGTAATACGGTTGAGAGAGCTTTATTGATATAGGAGATACTGTAAAACAGCGAAGAGTTTTTTCCGCCAATAAAAATAGGTTGGACAGGGGCGTTTGCCTTGCGGGCAAAACGGATAAAACCACTGTTCCATTTATTGTCCTTGATACCCGTTAAACCCGCTCGTGATACTTCACCTGCAGGAAATACAATAACGGCTTGTTCCTGATGTAAGGCATCAACAATTCGTGCGATATCACGCTTTCGGGTGCTTTTGCCAAGATTATCAACGGGCAGGAATAGATTCTTGATGGGATCAAAGTTCATCAAGACATCGTTAGCAACAATTTTTACATCGCGGCGGACTTCACCCACCATCTTTAACAGGGCCAGTCCATCAAGCGCTCCCAGAGGATGATTGGCGATAATCACCACGCGTCCCGAAGAGGGAATATTAATGCGATCCCGGTTGCTGATGCTGTATCCGAAGTTGAAATATTCCAGCACCCGATCGATGAATTCGAAACCTTTGGCGTCCTTATTGAGTTCAAGGAAACTATTGATTTCATTCTCATGGACAAGTTTACGCAGCATATATAACGCAGAGCGTTTAAAAGGCGCGGGCTTATCGACAAAAGCAGGATATTTACTGACCAGAGCCTTTTCTACGTTAATAGTAGGCTCTTGAATGATGAGGGTATTTTCACGTGTGTTCATAACGTGAAAAATATATGAGAGTTTTGTTACTGGCCTTTGACGGTTAGTTTACGGTTTTGTGAAGGGTGTGGCTTATCGGCTCACATCTGTTTCATTAAGCACCTGATTCCAAGGGTCGTTATCTTCTGGTCTGCGCCCTTTACTTTTCCGACGATCAGTTTTACCCGGTTCAAAACGAATGTCTTCGCGGCGATCTCTATGAGTTCGGCGTTCAGTGCCTGACCTTCTGTTTCTGCCTTCGAATTTACTCATAGTTATATACCCCTTACGGCGATTGCGGCTGGAGAACTGAGTCGACCAAACGGATTGGATGAGGGATAGGGTGGTCAGCTCAGAACCCCAGTGTATTGCACACTTATAGAATAGCAAAGAAAACGGCGTTTACATGCGGGTATTTTAATCTTATATTTACTGTATAAATAAACAGTATGTGTTTTTATGGACCGTAAAATAATTCATTGCGACTGTGATTGTTTTTTTGCAGCAGTGGAAATGCGCGACAATCCTTCCCTGTCTTCTGTTCCTATGGCTGTAGGCGGCAGTCAAGATAGGAGAGGGGTTATTGCGACCTGTAACTATCAGGCTCGTGAATATGGGGTGCATTCAGCTATGTCCACAGCTAAAGCTTTAAAGCTATGCCCTGACCTTCAGGTTATTCCAGGCAGCATGAGTAAATATAAGGAAGTTTCGCAGCAGATTATGCGGGTTTTCCGGGAATATACCGACATCATCGAGCCTCTTTCTCTGGATGAAGCATTTCTGGATGTCTCTGGGAGTGTGCATGCTCAGGGCAGTGCAACTCTAATTGCTCAAGAGATCAGGCAGAGAGTCAGGCAGGAAATAGGAATCACAATTTCTGCCGGTGTGGCACCCAATAAATTCCTGGCAAAAATTGCCAGCGACTGGAATAAGCCTGATGGTTTATTTGTGATAAAACCTGATCAGGTGGCGAGTTTTATTTTTAGTTTACCGGTACAAAAAATATCGGGTGTAGGTATAAAAACAGCGGAACGGATGCAACGCTATGGTGTAACAACTTGTGGGGATCTGCAAAGTAAATCACGTGCAGAATTACTGGAGCGTTTTGGTAAGTTTGGACAACGTTTGTATGAACTGGCTCGGGGGATCGATGAACGTCCGGTTCGGGTCAGCCGAACCAGAAAATCGGTCAGTGTGGAACATACCTATCCACATGATCTTCCGAACCTGGAAAGCTGCTGCGATGCACTGCCATTGTTACTTCAGGAACTTGAGCAGCGTTACGAAAAGAATAAACAGCATGGCGCCATAGCCGGGGCGGTTGTGAAGGTGAAATTTCATGATTTTGTCCAAACAACCGCTGAACATTCGGTAGAAAAGCCCGGTTTAGAACACTTCAGGCAATTACTGATCGATGCCTACAGTCGTGGTAGCCGCCCGGTAAGACTCATCGGAGTTGGGTATAGATTGCAGTCATCCGAGCAGGGTCAGCCAGAACAACTAAACTTACTTTAGTTTTTTATGGATGATGAATATGAGCAATGAAGTCTGCCCAGAATTGAATAATCTCAGGTTAAGAGTTGCAGCCTTCCGGGTCGAATACGAAAACAGTCCGGATAAATGGCCATTCTTATGTTGTGAACTGGCCCTGAGTGCTCTGGAAGAAGGTAATTACGGTGTCGGTGCTGTTCTTGTTGATTCAAATGGCCAAGTGTTATCGCAGTCGTCTAATCAGGTCTTTTCCCCAAGGTTTGATTCCTCTGCTCATGCAGAGATGAAGGTACTGGATGAATTTGAGGCCAATTATCCGGATTACGCACATCGGGAATCACTCACTTTATATGTATCTCTTGAACCCTGCCCGATGTGTTGCGCGAGAATTCTGGCCTCAGGAATAGGCACTGTTGTGTTTATGTGTCGTGATCAGGATGGGGGAATGATGTCGCAATGCAATAAACTGCCTAAGGCCTGGCTTAATATTTCACAATTGATTGAAATTAAAGAATATAAAGGAGAAAAAGAGCTTGTTGCTCTGGCGCATGATCTCGCAATTGCACAAATTTCCTTCCTGCGACGTAAACTTATGGCTATTATTCGTCCATAAGTGCCTGAAATTAAGCTCCTACTTTGGTATACTCGCGCGCTTTCTCAGGGAGTCTTTCGTTTGAGCCCAGCTAAGTTATAGCTAAGTTGCAGAAGCTCACGAATGGCAGCACGTTCCCATCGTTTTGAAGCATACCCCTAAAGGTTGAAAATGATTGATTTAATTGCGTCTCGTACACAATCGCTTAAAGCTGATCTTCTGTCTGGATTAACAGTGGCTCTTGCCCTGGTTCCAGAAGCTGTGGCTTTCGCCTTTGTTGCAGGTGTAGAGCCTTTAGTGGGTCTCTATGCTGCTTTCATGGTTGGCTTGATTACCGCTGCAATTGGCGGTCGCCCTGGAATGATCTCTGGTGCTACCGGTGCACTGGCGGTAGTGATGGTAAGTCTGGTGGCACAACATGGTGTTGAATACCTTTTCGCCACTGTGGTCTTAATGGGCATATTCCAGATACTGGCGGGTACTTTCAAACTGGGTAAATTTATCCGCCTGGTACCTTATCCGGTAATGCTTGGCTTCGTGAACGGGCTGGCCATAGTGATTTTCCTTGCCCAGGCAAAACAATTCCAGTTCGCCGACGAAAATGGCAATCTGCAGTGGCTGCAAGGCGAACAGATGGCGATGATGCTGGGCCTGGTTGCGTTAACTATGGCGATTATTCACTTCCTGCCTAAGCTGACGCGTGCGATTCCTTCTTCATTGGCAGCCATCGTAACCGTAACTTTATTGGTGATTGGTCTGGATCTGGATGCTCGTACTGTACAGACAGTACTGGCGGATATGACGGGTAATGCCGATGCAACCATCGCAGGTGGCCTTCCACAGTTCCACATTCCTATGGTACCAATCAATCTGGAAACGCTACAGATCATCGTGCCTTACGCTCTGATTCTGGCGGCAATTGGCCTGATTGAATCACTGCTGACGCTGACTCTGATTGATGAAATCACTGAAACCCGTGGCCGTGGTAACAAAGAATGTATCGGCCAGGGTGTTGCCAATGTAGCGACTGGTTTCTTTGGCGGTATGGGCGGCTGTGCAATGATCGGCCAGAGTATGATTAACATCAACTCAGGTGGTCGTGGCCGTGCTTCCGGTATTTCTGCTGCGCTGTTCCTTCTGACCTTTATTCTTGTGGGTGCAAGCCTGATTGAGATGATCCCGGTTGCAGCCCTTGTGGGTGTTATGTTTATCGTGGTGATTGGCACCTTCGAATGGGCCAGCCTGCGTCTCTGGGGCAAGATTCCTAAGTCCGATCTGATTGTTGTCGTAGCGGTTACCGGTGTAACGGTATGGCAGGATCTGGCGATTGCGGTTGTTGTTGGTGTCATCATTTCTGCGCTGGTATTTGCCTGGAAACATGCAAGTAACATGACCTTCGAGGTTCGTGATGAGTATGACACCAAGGTTTACTTACCTAACGGCCCGCTGTTTTTTGCATCCATTCAGGCTTTCCGTGATCAGTTCAATCCACGTCTTGATCCACCGGAAGTAATTGTGGATTTTGTAAACTGTCGGGTTATGGACCACTCAGGGATAGAAGCCATTGAATCGCTGGCAGAACGCTACGAAAAAGCAGGTAAGGAACTGCATCTTCGCCACCTAAGCCCTGAATGCCGAGCACTGCTGAAAAAGGCCGGTAATATGGTTGAGGTGAATATGATTGAAGATCCAAAATATAAGGTGGCAGACGACAGTCTGGCCTGATCTTTCCCAGAGAAGATCAATAGAGAAAAAGATCAAAAGATAAAAAAAGCCCGGTCATTACCGGGCTTTTTTGTGCTTCTTTCTTTACGCTAACGGCGTACCTTCAAATGAGATCCCGCTCCAGCCAGACTGCATGAAGTTACGGATGTTGCCGTGGTCTGTGCCATCCGGCGTATTCACAACATCCTGATAAAAGCGCCCAAAACATTTCAGGGTTTGCTCTTCATTGAGGTTGTTGATCTTTGCAAACGCGAAAATCTTACAGCTGCCTTCATTTTGACCCGCTTCATTTTCCAGGTCGCCATTTTTGAAACTAGAGGGCGTATAGGTGTAGTTATCTGCGATGACTTGCATAGTATCTTCAAAGTCCAGAGCTGTGTTGCTGCCCAGCTGCTGTAAAAAGTCATTCAGGGTCATTAAATATTCCTTATGTATATAAGTCTCATGTGTGGTGGGATGATAAATCGCAGGCATTAATTTGCAACAAATTGATCCCAGTCACTCTACATTTCTTTTTCATGACAGAATGGGGTAATTAACAGTCCCAGGCGGCATTTATGCATTACACTGAAATTAAAGAGGGAGTATCCCAAAGGCAATAACAATAAGGAGGGGTAGAGCAATGTTAACTTATCAGGAATGCTTGGAAATGAGCGGACTGACACCCGGTGAAGTTGGGGCAATTGCTGAGCACGAACATGTTGATCCGATGATTGCTATGGCTATGGGTAATTATCTGGTAGAGCATGAGGGTGATAAATTGATCAAGAAAATTATCCTTGACGATATTGCCAAAGCGGAACGCAAAGGTGACGAGGCTCATGCCGAAGTCTTGAAGAAAGTGATGGCACATTTTATTGCCACACATCCAGATCAAGGGTGATAGAAGTCAGACGAGAGTTTGCACTTCACACCAAAAGGGCCCAAACGGGCCCTTCCTCATTTTTAAACCTTACATATCTCTAAATCGGTTGTCGTGACTCAGTATTAAGTATGGTCAGAAGAGTCTGGCTGCATTCAGCAGCATCATGACCGAGCGGAGTCAGATAACCTCCATCCACCTGCGTGATCAGGCCTTTTTCGTGCAACCTTTGTGTTGCTGCGATGACTTCAGGTTTTGCTGAGGAGTGGACTTTAATTCCTTCCTGAGTTGAATTGAGGCTGAAAAGGTTAAGTACATTCAGTTCCTGAACAAGCGCATCGTTGTACGGCATATTAACTCCAAGCATCTGAGAAACAGTTCGTTAAGCATAGCTACTTTAACAGGAATAATGTGTGAGTGATGTCATAAAATTTTGAGAATCTTGAAAGCCATAGAAGAATCAAAGATAGGAGCCGATTTTCTGTGGAAAAGAACCAGCATAAGTCTGTTTGCCCATACAGTATATTTTTAAACCACTCGCAATTGGGTAGATATACACGCTCGGATACTTCATTTCAGGCTTGTTTTGCGTCTAGGATTAAGCTAAAAGAATAAATAAATCAGACAGATGGAAGTCGAGCAAAGGCAGATATACGGACCCCCGTATATCAATATTCAAAGGGCCTGCGCGGTTTGTCATGGAAGAGAGTGTAGCCAAATCATAATTTCCTCATATTTTTCAGCCGGTTACATCTGTTTGAATAATTTTGCAGTGGGGTAGATATACGGACCCCCGTATATACAAATGTTAAAGGGAAAGGAACATTAAAGCATGGAGTTAATGACTACATACTGGCCACAGTTTTTGAGCACTGTAGTCTTACCATTAATCACTGGGGTAATTATCTCAGTGGCTGGCTGGCATGGATTAAAGTCTAGAGCTGCATCCGATATGCAAACGGCAAAGATGGAAGAATCCATTGAGCAGATAAAGACAAATACCTCTGATCTACAACAAAAAGAGAAAATTCTTACGCATTATCAAGGTATCCTCCAGCAATACGAACAAAAAGATGAGGTGTTGCAGCGAGTTATTAGCCAATACAATGCCATGGAAAGTGCAGTCTCAAAGTTTGAGCAATATACACAGTCTCCACTTGACCAGCGGGGCGGGTTGTCAGAAGAAGTTTTACGGTTAATTACCACCGAGCTTGTTCCAATTCAACAAAGGTCCGACCTACCCAATAACCCCCTAATCCTAAAAACTGCCAAAAATACTTTCCGCGTACTATTTTCAGTACCTATGCGCATTCCTCCTAGGCTGAAGTTTATCGGCCTACCTAATGGAGTTAATGGCAATATCATTGAAAACAGCCAATATGGTTTCACTGTGGTGTTCTCACCACTGAACATCGAAGTAGAAAATTTTGGGTTTGAAGCAGATGCCGAGCTGTGAACCCTTTAACAAGGCCAGCCAGAGGGACTTCCGCACTACGTGCTCCAGCCCCTGCTGGCGGCGTTAGCTAGTCATGATATTTCGGTGCTAAAGAGAGGAAAGCTTCGTAGTGTTCATTGAACTCCTTAAGAAATACACTAGCGGAAAAGTTTGCCTATATTCATTTTGCTTTTCCATGAGCGTCTACTTATTGATGATTCTTTACTCGATACCTTTGGTCTCAGGATATGCGCCAGAGATGATGCTTTTTGACATGTCGCCGACTGGATATACATACGATTACGCTGTTTCGCTACTCTCACAGCTTGGAACCGAAGGGAGAGGCCTGTATTTGTCACTTCAACTCCCTCTGGATTTGGTATATCCCTTATCTTTCGGTATTTCGCACGCGCTAATCATATGTTGGCTCCTTGTTAAAGCCGGAGCCACTTCCCCTTTAGCTTCATTTGCATGTTTACTCCCTGTCGCGGGATGCTTTCTCGACTACGCAGAGAATTTCGCTATTTTCAGCATGCTGACTAATTACCCAAGTATTACAGAGAGCATCGTCCAACTATCTAGCATTCTTACGATTTCTAAGAGCGCTTTTGTAACTATCACTTATCTGTTTATTTGTGGGTTGTTTGTATTGACCGCCGCTCGAAAGATGAGAGCAAAGTAAAATGAACCAGCATAGATGCTGGCTAACAAGTCATTCAACTACAGCCCTGCGGGCTCGGACCGCTAAACCGCTACGCGGTTCTCTGACCCGTTAATCAGACGTTAATACCCAAGACACAAAAAAGCCGACAATCGTCGGCTTTTAACTTTTTAAATTTACTTAATCCGCATACCCGGCTGGGCGCCTTCATCCGGGTTAAGAATCCAGAGGTCTTCACCTCCAGGTCCTGCTGCCAGTACCATGCCTTCTGAAACACCAAACTTCATCTTGCGTGGTGCCAGGTTAGCAACCATCACGGTCAGTTTGCCTTCCAGATCTTCTGGTTTGTAGGCTGATTTGATGCCAGCGAAGACGTTGCGGGTTTCTCCGCCCAGATCCAGAGTCAGTTGCAGAAGTTTATCTGCACCTTTTACATGCTCCGCTTTGGCGATGCGTACTACACGCAGGTCTACTTTAGCGAAGTCCGGGAATTCGATTGTGTCAGCAATAGGCTCATCCGCCAGAGGGCCGGTTGGCTTTGGAGTTGCCTGAGCGGCTACGGCTGCCAGTGCTTCTTTGGTCTCTTCGATGATGGCGTTGATCTTGTCTTCTTCAACGCGCTGCATCAGCGGTTTGAACTTGTTGATGGTATGACCCAGCAATGGCTGTTCAATGCTGTCCCAGACCATGTTGTCCAGATTCAGAAATGCTTGTGCATCTTCAGCGACTTGCGGCAGAACCGGCGCAAGGTAGGTTACGATGACGCGGAACAAGTTGATGCCCATTGAGCAGCAATCCTGAACGTCTTTCTCTTTACCTTCCTGCTTAGCCAGTACCCATGGCTCAGCGGCATCAATGTACTGGTTGGCTTTGTCAGCTATCGCCATGATTTCACGCATCGCTTTACCGTATTCACGGTTTTCATAAGCTGCTGCGATGGTTTCACCTGCGGCTACGGCTTCCTGATACAGGGCAGGTTCTGCCAGTTCGGCAGACATTACACCGTCAGATTTCTTCTTAATGAAACCTGCACAACGGGAAGCGATGTTTACAACCTTGTTCACCAGATCCGCATTTACACGCATACGGAAGTCTTCAAGGTTGAGGTCAATATCATCAATACCTGAGCTGAGTTTTGCGGCGAAGTAATAACGCAGGTACTCAGGGCGCAGGTGGTTCAGGTATGTCTCTGCCATGATGAAGGTACCACGGGACTTGGACATCTTCTGGCCATCTACGGTCAGGAATCCGTGACAGAATACTTTGTTTGGCTTACGGAAACCGGCTCCTTCCAGCATTGCAGGCCAGAACAGGGTGTGGAAATAGGCGATATCTTTACCGATAAAGTGGTACAGCTCGGCATTAGATGATTCAGACCAGTATTCGTCGAAATCCACGCCGTTTTTATCGCACCAGTTCTTAAAGCTGGCCATGTAGCCAATTGGGGCGTCCAGCCATACGTAGAAGTATTTGCCCGGTGCATCTGGGATTTCAAAACCCCAGTATGGCGCATCACGGGAGATATCCCAGTTTTGCAGACCAGACTCAAACCACTCGTTGAGTTTGTGGATCATCTGTTCCTGTACGCATTCATTTACCCAGCCGCGCAGGAACTCTTCAAAATTACCCAATTTAAAGAAGTAGTGTTCAGATTCTTTCTCAATTGGTTTAGCACCAGAGACAGCAGAGTAAGCGTTTTTCAGCTCAACCGGGCTGTAGGTCGCGCCGCATTTTTCACAGGAATCGCCATACTGATCCGGCTCACCACACTTAGGGCATTCGCCTTTAACGAAACGATCCGGCAGGAACATCTTTTTTTCCGGGTCGTATGCCTGAGTGATGGTTTTTTTAGCAATATGCCCACCATCACGCAGAGCTGTGTAGATAGTCGACGCAAAGTATTTGTTTTCTTCCGAATGGGTTGAGTAGTAGTTATCAAAACCCACCATAAAACCGGAGAAATCGCGCTGGTGCTCTTCGCTGACTTTATCAATAAGTTCTTGTGGTGTGATTCCCATCTGATCTGCTTTGAGCATGATCGGAGTTCCGTGGGCATCATCGGCACAGACATAGGTGCACTGATGACCGCGTTGCTTCTGGAAACGAACCCAGATATCTGTCTGGATGTATTCCACCAGATGGCCCAGATGGATAGGGCCATTAGCGTATGGGAGAGCACTGGTTACAAGAATCTTACGTTTACTGTCGCTCATGAGCTTTCTGAGAACCTGAAAGTGTAAAAAAATAGAGCGCAATTTTACGCTTTTTGTCTGCGTATATGAACCGGTAACTTATATTGTTTCTTCTTATGATGGAGAGTTGTTAAAATAGCGCGCTTTTTTATCAAACCTTCTTTATCGATCCTTCGAGGCACGAATGTCCATAACTGTTGTTGACCCTACTCAATACGAAACCCAGCTAGAGCAGAAAAAGGCTTATGTTCGTGAGCAGTTTTCCGGTTTTGATCTGCCGGAAATTGAGGTCTTTGAATCTCCTCGTAGCCATTACCGTATGCGGTGTGAATTCCGTGTATGGCATGAGGAAGATGATCTTTACTATGTGATGTTCGAAAAGGGCAATAAACATGAGCGAATTCGCATTGATGGATGGCCTATGGTGGCTAAGCCCATCAATGATGTGATGTTCAAATTATTGGATGAGATTCGCCCTAATGAAACACTGCGTCGCAGGCTTTTTCAGATCGATTTCCTGTGCACTTTAAATGGCGAACTTTTGGTGACCCTTTTGTACCACCGCCCGATTGATGAGGAGTGGGTTGCAGAGGCTCGGAAACTGAAAGAGAAGTTTAATATCCAGATCATTGGCCGGTCACGTAAAACCAAACTTTTACTGGATCAGGATTATGTGATTGAAAAGCTGGATATTAACGGTCGCGAGTACATCTACAAACAGGTTGAGAACAGCTTTAGCCAGCCGAACGCAGAAGTCTGCCGCCATATGATCCAATGGTCACTGGATGCCACTCAGAATGCCGGTGGCGATATGGTTGAGCTGTATTGCGGTAACGGTAACTTTACTTTGCCATTGGCGCAGAACTTTGGCCGTGTTGTGGCGACTGAGATCGCTAAAGTATCGGTGCATGCTGCGAAGTACAATATCGAAGCCAACGGTATTGATAATGTCGATGTGGTTCGTATCAGTTCTGAAGAGTTCTCTCAGGTTTTGAGTGGGGAGATCGAAAAACGCAGAACTAAAGATCTTGCGTTGGATAGCTGTAATTTCACAACTGTGTTGGTTGATCCGCCGCGCTCCGGTCTGGATGACAACACGGTTAAGCAGGTGCAGGAGTATCAGAACATCCTTTATATCTCTTGTAACCCGGATACGTTGAAAGAGAATTTAGAGGTGATTACCCAGACCCATAAGCTGGAACGCTTCGCGATTTTCGACCAGTTCCCTTATACCGAGCATCTGGAGTGTGGGGTTTATCTGACCCGTAAGTAGCATTATATGATGCTTTATAAAAAAGAAGCCGGTTTAGCCCCGGCTTTTTTTATATTCGCTAAAAATGATTCACCCTTTTAAAACTTGGCTGGTAATATAAACGGCTGTTGGAGCGAATAATGCGATCACTAGTATATATTCAGGGATTTGTTGCATTTATCTGCATGGCATTTATCAATGCGTTTGTGGATTCAGGGCATAAAATCGTCATCCAGAATACTCTGTTCAAAGCCTATGATGGCGATCTTCAGATAGCCCTGACTGCAATCGTTAATGGCCTTATTTTACTGCCTTATATTCTTCTTTTTACCCCTTCAGGTTTTCTTTCCGATAAGTACCCCAAAAATCAGGTGATGAAATTTACCGCCTGGGGTGCAGTAGTCATCACGTTGCTGATTACGCTTTGTTATTACCTCGGCCTGTTTATCCCTGCGTTTGCGTTGACCTTTGTATTGGCTTTACAGAGTGCGTTCTACTCGCCCGCTAAGTACGGTTATATCAAAGAGCTGGTGGGCGCTAATAATTTGAGTGAAGGTAATGCCTGGATTCAGTCGGTCACCATGATCTCGATCCTTTCCGGCATTGTTGTGTTTTCTCTGTTGTTTGAGATTCGTATTGATGGGGCGGTTCATATGTCGCCGGAAGAGAGCATTCAGCGTAATGCTCCGTTGGGTTGGTTGCTGGTAATGGGTTCATTGGTTGAGCTGGTATTGGCATACAAATTACCGCAACTCCACCCCATGGATAAAAATGCACATTTTGATAAGGCGGCTTACCTTTCTGGTAGAACGCTAAAAACGAATCTATCTCTGCTTAAGGGCAAGCACGCGATCTGGTTGTCGATTTTTGGATTGGCAATTTTCTGGTCGATCAGTCAGGTGATGCTGGCAGTGTTTCCTGCCTTTGCAGAAGATCATTTAGGTCAACACAACACTTTTGTTATACAGGGGGTTATGGCTTTAGCGGGTATTGGAATTATGATCGGCTCCACTTTGGCCGCCCGTTGGTCAAAGCACTATATCAATGTTGGTTTGATTCCGGTGGGGGCTTTGGGTGTCGCATTAGGCCTGATTCTACTGCCGCAGATGGGTTCAATTTCAATGCAGACATTTGTCTTTATGGGCATCGGTTTGTTTGGCGCTTTGATGTGCGTGCCATTGAATGCCCTGATTCAATTTCACGCTGCCGAGCATGAGATGGGGCGTGTTCTGGCCGGGAATAATTTTATTCAAAACATCCTGATGCTGAGCTTCCTGGTGGCGACCGTATTCTGTGCCTGGGTTGGTATAGATAGTTTCTGGCAGCTTGTAATGCTGTCGGTTATAGGTGTGGTGGGTGCTGGTTTTGCGATTATGACCTTGCCGCAGGCATTTATCCGGCTGCTGGTAAGCTTCCTATTCAAGCGTAAATATAATCTGCAGGTTCTGGGTTTTGAGAACCTTCCGGAAGATGGTAAGGGCACTTTGTTACTTGGTAACCATATTAGCTGGTTGGACTGGGCGATGATCCAGATTGCATGCCCTCGACATATCCATTTTGTAATGGAACGTAATATTTACGAGCGTTGGTATCTGCGTTGGTTCCTGGATATTTACAAAGTGATTCCGATCTCAAGAGGTACAAGCAGACAAGCTCTGGCTAAGGTTAATGAGTTACTGAACAACGGCGAGGTGGTTTGTTTATTCCCGGAAGGTGCGATCAGTCATATCGGTCAGTTGGGCGAATTTAAACGTGGCTTTGAAAAAGCCTGTGAAAATGCCGATGGAGTTATCGTACCTTTTTACCTGCGTGGTCTTTGGGGTAGTCGATTCTCCAGATCTACAGATAAGATGAAAACAATCCGCAGCAACGGCTCGAAACGCGATGTGATCGTCGCATTTGGCGAACCTTTGGTGATAAGCAGCTCAGCTGCACAAGTGAAGAAAAAGGTCTTTGAACTGTCTATTCGTGCCTGGGAGAAACATACTCAGACACTGGAACCTGTGCCATATGCCTTTATTCGAACGATGAAAAATGCCAGTTCTGGTTTTGCGGTTGCTGATGTTGATGGTGGGCCTTTATCACAGAAAAAACTGCTGACAGCCTGTGCTCTGTTCAGTAAACGTATAGAGCAAACTGAGGGGCAGAATATCGGTTTGCTGGTACCGACATCATCAGCAGGATGTATTGCGAATATGTCGGCCTTAATGGCAGGTAAAACAGTGGTGAATATAAACTTCACTGCGGCTGAAAACTCTGTGAGTTCAGCGCTGGAGCAAGCGCAGGTTAAAACTATTCTGACTGCGCATAAATTTGTTTCCAAACTCAAGGCCCGTGGTATAGATCCTGACATCTGGTTTGCGGGTCGTAATGTCATCTATATGGAAGATGTAAAAGCCAGCATTTCAAAAACAGAAGCAACCTTCACACTGGCAGTCCTGTCGGTATTGCCGACCTTTGTCCTGCAAAAAGTATTGTGTAAGTCTCAGGATTTGGAAGCAACGGCGGCAATTTTATTCTCTTCGGGTAGTGAGGGTGAGCCTAAAGGCGTGATGCTCAGCCATCGTAATATCATGGCTA
The DNA here is from genome assembly GCA_050633685.1 of Neptuniibacter sp. GTDB lineage: Bacteria > Pseudomonadota > Gammaproteobacteria > Pseudomonadales > Balneatricaceae > Neptuniibacter. Next base: position 14,560 of record JBOEHA010000009.1, read on the forward strand.
ACTTAAAACAGACTGCAGATGTTCTGAATGTCAGAGGCGATGACTGCATTATGGCCACGTTGCCGCTGTTCCATGCTTTCGGCCTGACTGTAACCTGTTTTATGCCGTTAATTGAGGATATGCCTGTAGTGTGTCACCCAGACCCTACAGATGCCGCAAAAATAGGCAAAGGGGTTGCCAGATATAAAGCCACTTTGATGTGTGCTACTTCCACATTCCTGAGGATGTATACACGCAATAAAAAAGTGTTACCGATGATGTTTACTTCATTGAGAGCGGTTGTGGCGGGTGCTGAAAAACTAGATCAGACGGTGCGCGATAGTTTTGAAGCAAAATTTCATGTGCCGGTCGTAGAAGGTTACGGTTCAACGGAAACCACCCCGGTTGCGAGTACCAACCTGCCAGATTATCTGGATACCGATTGGTGGCAGGTCCAGGTGGGTAATAAGCCAGGTACGGTTGGTATGGCTCTGCCGGGTTCAACTTTCCGTATTGTGGATCCTGAAACTCTTGAAGAACTGCCGATTGGTGAAGATGGTTTGATTTTGATAGGCGGTACTCAGATCATGCAGGGCTATCTTAACCAGCCCGAAAAAACAGCCTCTGTTGTTGTAGAGATGGATGGACTACGTTGGTACAAAAGCGGGGATAAAGGGCATCTGGATGAGGACGGTTTCCTGACCATTGTTGATCGCTTTAGCCGTTTCGCAAAAATTGGCGGCGAAATGGTCAGTCTAAGCAGCGTGGAATCCGAAGTGAGAAAAATTTTAAACCAGCCGGAATTACCGCTTGTGGCTGTGAACCTCTCTGATTTGAAAAAAGGTGAGAAAATTATTCTGCTGATGCAGAGTGAAGAAAATACCGAGGGGCTGCGCCAGCAGCTGATTACTGGAGGTATGCCTGCTTTGAGTCTACCAACCGAGATTTATCAGGTACCTGAAGTGCCTTTACTCGGCAGTGGTAAGACTGATTTCTTTAATGCGAAACTCATGGCTGAAAAGCTGTCGGCTTAAACACTCTTCCTCTTGCTGGAGGAGTCAAATATAGACAGTTTGCGTAAAACGCTACATAATCCTACTAAATTACTAGGTTATTTTTTGGAGTAAGAATGGACGGTGTAAAAAACATCATAGCTGTTGCTTCGGGTAAGGGGGGGGTAGGTAAGTCTACCACTACGGTGAACCTCGCTTTGGCAATGGCTTCTAAAGGCTTCAGGGTTGGGATTTTGGATGCGGATATATATGGCCCCAGCCAGGGTATGATGTTAGGTGTTGCAGAAGGAACGCGTCCGCAACCTGTTAATGAAAATCTGATGCAGCCTGTCGAAGCATATGGTCTGCAATCTATGTCGATCAGTTATCTTATTGAAGATGATACGGCAATGGTCTGGAGAGGCCCAATGGCAGCTGGAGCTTTGCAGCAGTTGATTGGCCAGACTCAGTGGCAGGATCTGGATTATCTGTTTATTGATATGCCACCGGGTACCGGGGATATCCAATTGACACTGTCTCAAAAAGTGCCAGTCACTGGTGCGGTGATTGTTACTACCCCACAGGATATTGCGCTGCTGGATGCGAAAAAAGGTATCGAGATGTTTCGCAAAGTGGATATTCCAGTATTGGGTATCGTCGAAAACATGAGCACTCATATATGCAGTAACTGCGGTCATGTTGAGTCTATTTTTGGTGAAGGTGGCGGCGCGGAGATTGCGGAAAAATACGGTGCGGAACTGTTAGGAAAACTACCTTTGGCGTTGTCGATTCGGGAACAAGCGGATTCAGGCAAACCAACCGTGGTTGCAGATCCTGAAGGTACACATGCGGCTCTTTATAAATCAATCTCGGCTAAGATCTCTCAGATTGTTGAGGCAGGGCAGGGGGATTTGTCCGTTGTGATGCCTCAGATCGTGGTTGATGATGATTAACCGTTTGGTTTAGCGCTAAAGTTCTTTTTTGGTTAAAAATTATTCAGTTGTCGCCTGATCTGTGTCAATATCATTGTTGTTCAAAAAATGATCTGATTTTGTTGTCTATACTTATAAGTTCAGGCGTAATGAATTTATGAATCACTAATAAAAATAAGATGGGGTTCAACAATGGACTATAGAGCAACCGCACACATCAAAACGCTTAAACAAAACCCTGTATCGCCTTCCAGAGCAGAGATGGCAAATGAGCTGCGTAAGCAGGCTGATGTACTCAGGGATAAAGGGAAAACAGCAGCAGAATTCTGGCTTGCTGAGCAGTACGAAAAGACAGCTAATCTTCTGAATTAGCTTTAGTTATTCTTTTCCCCTCCAAAAACAGTCCCAATAGGGGCTGTTTTTATTTATAAGCTTGTCTTGATTCATTTTGTGTCTTTGATCTGAAAAATGGTACAATTCGCGGTCAATTTTTCAGGCAGATGAGTTATCTGATATGGGTATTAAAGCAGATCGTTGGATTCGCAGAATGGCGGAAGAGCATGAAATGATCTCTCCATTTGAACCGCAGCAGGTTCGTCACGTGGATGGATCACGTATCGTTTCTTACGGTACCTCCAGCTATGGTTATGACGTTCGTTGTGCAAATGAGTTTAAAATATTCACAAACATTAACTCTTCTATTGTTGACCCTAAAGACTTTGATGCCGGAAGCTTTGTGGATGTAGAGTCGGATGTTTGTATCATTCCGCCAAACTCATTCGCCCTTGCCAGAACAGTTGAGTATTTCAAGATCCCACGTGATGTTTTGACTATTTGTCTGGGGAAAAGCACCTATGCTCGCTGTGGCATCATCGTTAATGTCACGCCTTTAGAGCCTGAGTGGGAAGGACACGTGACACTAGAATTCTCAAACACAACGCCGCTGCCGGCAAAAATATACGCAAATGAAGGGGTGGCTCAGATGTTATTCCTTCAGGGTGATGAGGTGTGTGAAACCTCATATAAAGACCGTGATGGCAAATATCAGGGTCAAACCGGTGTTGTTGTTCCTCGTACCTGATCGCAATAAGCTTGATGATATTAGACCCCAAAAAGATAGATACATTCTGGCAGCAGCTGCAGGAAACAATTGAGCAGCTGCTTTCCAGTCGCAGCGATGATCGTTTTGAAGCTGAAACTTTACTCAAGGAGTATCGTGACCAGTTGCAGAAGATAGACCGCAATCTGACTTTTCATTTTCAAAGTGATGAGGAGGAAGGTGCAGTTGAAATGGTTTTTGGTTGCGATGGTTTCCCCGAATCTATACATGCTGTCCTGAGTTTGATCGGTGCTGCTCCAGAGCTGTCCGGAATAGAGTTTAAAGCTTTTAATAACCGCTATGACCCGATTCCTTTGAGTATCAGGATTGGTGAAGAGTACAGTGAAATCAGCGAGTTCTGGTGTCGTATTGTTGTGGTTAACAAGCGTTTGCAGTTAGAAGTCTATATGCAGGATGCACCTAAAGAGCTTGATATGGACCCCAGGGTAGAAGCCGTGATGATCTATCTGGATGCTTTAATAGGGGAGTACGAACTCATGACTAAGGTTCATGCCCTTGACTGGTTAGAGTTACCTTCTTCACCGGAAGATCATGGGTTGTTTAAACTCATCAATCTGAGAGATCATTTTGATGAGTTTAAACAGGGTATAGACCCAGTAGGATTAACCCTGCACTAAATCAAATAAGGCCTGCTATTTGTGCAGGCCTTAATATTTAATTATCTGAAAGAATGTAGATACTGCCTTCTTCCTCATCCTCCGGTTGGCTTTCACCACCTTTAAGCCAAATTCCCATCTTTTTACCCCTTCAGGATTATTTTTAGTTGCTTCCTTAATAAGAATCGACCATTGTCATATTAACCTTAATATTTTTGAGCTGTGATGAGTGCAGAGATACAGATGAGTGGATTACTGACGGCCCTGTTAGAGAGTACCCGTATCGAATACGTTGAACGGATGCAGGCCAGTGATTTTTCTGAGCCTTATCTAACAGCTGAGAGATTGGTCCATGAGAAACTGTACTTAGACACGGATCAGTTATCTGAAATCATTGACCAGGATCCCTCTTTACTTGCAGCAAGAGCTGGGGATCTGATCATGAATCGAAATGAAAGTGAAAATCCGGCGGTTGGTGTGATTATTTGCAGCAATATAATTGCGGCCGCGTTGGAAGGTCTCTTAGCGGTTGCGGTTGAAAGGGAGTGGCTTGATGTGGATGAGCAGGGCAGAGTTATCGTGGATGATGAAGAGCTCACTCAGGATACTCAGTACCCGATAGAAATAGACTTCAGCACATCGGAGACAGCCAAGAGGAATCTGGCTTTAGGCGGTGCCAGCGAGTTGTCACAAATTTTTTCCGCAGCGGAAGCCGCTTTTCTGGATACACTTAAAGAACAAAACTCACAACAAGATGCCTATCAACTGGCTCTTGATATATCCTCCGACTATTCCGTTTTTGCCCCTGAAGATATTGCACCACTCGTTGCGGAGAACCCTCTGTTACTGGGGTTGAGGCCGGATGATCTGATTGATGATGATCTGTTTGAGGGTGACCCTCCAGCTGGATTGATCATCAGTGCGCATCTGACACGTATGATGTTGCATCAACTGCTTGAATTGGGTGTTGAGCAGGGCGTCTTGGTGTTGGATAGCAGTGGCCATATTATTGTTCCGGATGATCCCGGCGAACCGCATACCATTCATTAATTATTTTACTTTTTCCTTCAATTTGTTGGTGTGCGTCAACGAATTTATCCGCATTTAATATTATCTTAATCTTTTTAATTAACAGGGAGTTACCGAGTTTGAGAGGCGGCTTATTCGCTTTAGGGCAATCGATGTTGGGAAGCCTGCGTGATCTTGCTCCTATTGTCCTTGTTATCGCATTTTTTCAGATTGCTGTGTTACAACAACCGGTTCCAGATTTTATTGGAATCATGGTTGGGCTGTTGTGTGTTGTCGCTGGTTTGACCTTCTTTATCTACGGTCTTGAAATGGGTCTGTTTCCTATTGGTGAAAGCATGGCTCATGCATTCGCCAGGAAGGGCAGTGTTACCTGGCTTCTCATTTTTGCCTTTTCATTGGGATTTGGTACCACGGTTGCTGAACCTGCTTTGATAGCGGTGGCGGCTGAGGCTGCTACAGTGGCAGCGACCGGTGGAATGATTGAGGCAACTCAGGCAGCGGAACATAGCTATGCTTCAGGTCTGCGCTATACCGTTGCGTTCTCAGTGGGTCTGGCTATTGTGTTGGGTGTGTTACGTATCCTCAAGGGTTGGCCGATCCAGTATATGATTATTGGCGGTTACATCCTTGTCGTAATCATGACCGCCTTTGCCCCAAAAGAGATTATCGGTATTGCTTATGATTCGGGCGGTGTGACAACCTCGACGATAACCGTACCCCTGGTGACTGCTTTGGGAGTCGGGCTGGCCTCATCTATCGAAGGCCGTAACCCTATGATTGATGGTTTTGGTTTGATCGCTTTTGCCTCATTAACGCCGATGATTTTTGTTATGGCTTACGGGATGGTGATCTGATGGAGCTCTTATCTCAATTGCTTGGAATCACTCTCTCAACTATCAAAGATGTTATTCCTATTGCCGCCATCATTTTTGGTTTTCAATTTCTGGTAATTCGCCGTCCTATTCCTAACCTTAAGAGAGTCCTGATTGGTTTTGGTTATGTGATTCTGGGCTTGGCGCTGTTTTTATTAGGGTTAGAGAAAGCACTCTTTCCGATCGGCCGGTTGATGGCTGAGCAGCTGACTAACCCTGAATTTATAAGACATTGGAGTGGTGCTGTTGCCGGAGCACTACAGTGGCAGGATTATTTCTGGGTTTATATTTTTGCGTTTGCCATCGGTGCAAGTACCACCATTGCTGAGCCTTCACTGATTGCGGTGGCGATTAAGGCAAATGAGGTGTCTGGTGGTGCTATTGGTGTATGGGGTTTACGAATTGCGGTGGCTATAGGTGTTGCCGTAGGTATATCTCTGGGAACCTGGCGTATTGTTACGGGCTATCCTATTCATTGGTTCATCATTGCGGGTTACATCGTTGTTGTTGTGCAGACCTTCTATGCTCCAAAATTGATTGTCCCGCTTGCCTATGATTCCGGGGGCGTAACGACATCTACCGTTACGGTACCTTTGGTCGCTGCACTGGGCCTTGGGTTGGCGGAAACTGTTCCCGGCAGGAGTGCTTTGATTGATGGTTTTGGACTGATTGCATTTGCCAGTCTGTTCCCAATGATTACGGTGATGGCATATGCGCAATTGTCTGAATTCCGCGCGAAAAGATCACGCAAACTAACTGGCGAAAGCTGAAGAGGCAGATATGCATTTCAAACTGTTAGTGGTTTTTGTTGAAGATTCAAAAACTGATGAAGTAATGAAGGCTGCGCGTGAGGCAGGGGCTACAGGTGCCACTGTAATAAACAACGCGCGTGGCGAAGGTGTTAATAAAACGAAAACATTCTTTGGCTTGTCTTTGGAGACGCAGAGGGATGTTGTGCTTTTTATTGTGGAAGAACACCTCAGTCGGAAAATTCTTGAAACTATATCCGAGGTGGCTGAACTGGATGAAGAACCGGGCAGGGGTATAGCGATTCAGATTGATGTAGAAGATGCTGTTGGGGTGACTCATCAGGTGCAGACGCTAGCAAATGTGGTTGAGGAAGAGTTATGAGTTCGGAGCGAAAAATTATCCGTACACGTGATGTCATGACTGATGAATTCGACATGATCGATGGATTAATGACTGTCAGTGAAGCGGTGAAAATGTTTAAGGACAAATCTGCGCGGGTGCTAATCATTAACAAACGCCATGAAGATGATGAATTTGGCATGGTTCTGCTTTCAGATATTGCCAAAAAAGTCATTGCGGAGGATCGTTCACCTGAGCGTGTCAATGTTTATGAAGTCATGGCGAAACCGGTGATTTCGGTTGATCCACATATGGATATCCGGTATTGCTCCAGATTGTTTGAAAATTTCGGTTTGGCTCATGCGCCGGTCATTGAAGATGACAAGGTGCTGGGTATTGTGAGTTATCGCAGTATCGTGCTGAAAGGCATTCTAGGGGATTAATAAACAGGCTCCCACCCGGCTGGGGGGAGCCTTGTATTTAGCTTCTGGCTGCCTTGAGTGTATCTGCGATCAGGAAGGCCAGTTCTAAAGCCTGCTCGCCATTCAGTCGCGGATCACAGTGTGTATGATAACGGTCTGCCAGATCCTGCTCGCTGATCATGTAAGCACCGCCAATGCACTCGGTAACATTCTGACCTGTCATTTCAAAGTGTACTCCGCCTGCATGAGTGCCTTCAGCTTTATGGACTTCAAAGAAGCCTTTCATCTCTCTAAGGATGGCATCCACGCTTCGTGTCTTGTACCCAGTGGACGCTTTAATTGTATTGCCGTGCATTGGATCAGAACTCCACACAACCTGATGTCCGGAGTGCTTAACTGCTCTCACAAGGGCAGGCAGGTGTTCAGTGATTTTCTCTGCGCCCATACGAGCAATCAGCGTGATTCTTCCCGCCTGATTCTCGGGGTTTAGCACTTCCAGGAGTTTCTCCAGGTCACTTACCTGAGTGGTGGGGCCTACTTTGATACCGACAGGGTTTTTTACACCGCGTAAAAATTCAACGTGAGCATGATCTGGCTGGCGTGTACGATCTCCGATCCAAAGCATATGTGCTGAGCAGTCATACCATTGGTCTGTGATGCTGTCTTTTCGTGTCAGGGCTTCTTCGTAACCCAGTAATAATGCCTCATGTGAAGTGTACAATGAGGTTTCATGCAGTTGTGGGGTGTTTTGCGCGTTGATTCCACAGGCTTCCATGAAGCGTAGGCTTTGATCTATTTGGTCCGCCAGATGTTGGTATTTTTCACTGAGAGGGCTATTGGTCACAAAGTTCTGGTTCCAGGAATGTACCTGGTGCAGATCAGCGAAGCCACCTTGAGCGAAGGCCCGCAACAAATTGAGTGTTGAGGCTGCCTGGTGGTAGGCGGTTACCAGTCGTTCGGGGGAGGGTTCTCTGGCCGCAGTGGTGAACCCAATATCGTTCACAATATCACCCCGGTAGCTTGGCAGTTCTATACCATTGCTGCTTTCCATATCGCTGGAACGTGGCTTGGCATACTGCCCCGCAATGCGCCCAACTTTTACAACAGGGCAGCTGGCGGAAAAAGTCATGATGATCGCCATCTGCATTAATACTTTGAACGTATCACGGATTTTATCTGCACCGAATTCAGCAAAACTTTCAGCACAATCTCCACCCTGCAGAAGAAAAGCTTTGCCTTGAGCAACATTGGCGAGATCGGATTTTAGTCTCTCAATCTCACCGGCAAAAACCAGAGGTGGCAGGGATGATAATTGCTGTTCCGCTTTTAATAGTGCTTTTGTGTCTTTGTATTCTGGTTGCTGAACGATAGGGTGGTTTCGCCAGCTTGATGGAGTCCAGTTTGTGTTACCCATGATGAAATTTTCCTCTGCACAACAAATGTAATCGTTGTATTACTCAATATAAACTGAAAATTGGATGAGAGGCGGCCTGCCAACCTGTGCTTCGCGCACAGACCAACAGACCTAAATATAGTAGGCGAAAGAAGAGAAATAATTAGGGCTGGTTAATGCAATTCTAAATGCCAGCATTTGAAGCTTGTCTCTGTTTCTTGTGTTGGTGCAAGTAAAGACAGTATAAGTAGTTTTAAGCTGTCTTGATACCTGTCAGATTTCGGAATGATACTTCTTTGGCAGTGTTAAGAAAATCCACCATAAATTCTGCATCTTTCTGGTCTTCACGGATGGCCGCGTACAGTGTGCACCATACCCCTTTTTCGCCAAGAGGTTTGACTGCAATGTAATCGCGTTGCAGATACTCGTGTAATGTCCAGTTTGGCAACGCGGCTACGCCTCGTCCACTGGCGACCAGTTGCAGCATCATCACCGTTAATTCGGCGGTACGGATTGCTGCAGGTTCAACGTCAGCCTCATTCAGAAAATGATTAAAGATGTCCAGACGTTGCTGTTCGACCGGGTAGGTGATCAGTGTTTCCTGGGCAAGGTCTTCAGGATGAATGTACCTGCGTGCCATAAGTCGATGTTGCTTTGAGATGGCAAGGCAAGACTCATAGGTAAACAGTGGAATATAGATAATACCGGTACGTTCTTCTGGGTCAGAGGTTATGACTAGATCCAGGTCGCCTCGCGCCAAGGCGGGCAATGGCTGGAAGCTGAAGCCGCTGGAGAGATCCAGTTCGATTTCAGGCCAGTGCTGACGGAAATGATCAATAGTTGGCATAAGCCAATCAAAACAGCTGTGGCATTCAATACAAAGGTTTAGGCGACCGGCTTCACCTCCGGCCAGCCGAGCAATTTCGCGCTCTGCATTGCGGATCATCGGTAAGATTTCATCGGCCAGAGTTAACAGCCTTTGTCCGGCACTGGTAAAACAGATCGGTTTTGTTTTACGAATAAACAAAGAACAGTTAAGGCGATCCTCCAGATCTTTGATCTGATGGGAAAGGGCGGATTGAGTTAAATGAACGCGATCAGCTGCTTCTACAAGGCTTCCTGCATCCCTTAGAGCTGAAAGGGTTTTCAGATGGCGCAGTTCAATCATCCAAATCTCTCCGGTCGCGTCAGGCGTTTAGTATAGGCAGTATAGTACGGTCCGTGGAGAAGAGAAGGTAATGGGGTAAAACACCCCATTACGCTTACTTGACCATGAGAAACTCGAGCAGGGCTTTTTGTGCGTGAAGGCGATTTTCAGCTTCGTCGTATACCACTGAACGAGGGTCTTCAAGCATGTCTTCACTGACTTCTTCGCCGCGATGGGCTGGGAGGCAGTGCATGAACAAAGCACCTTCATTTGCTTTATCCATTAGGGCCGGAGAAACTTGGAAACCAGCAAACTTTTGTTCGCGTTCTTTTTGTTCTTCTTCCTGACCCATTGAGGCCCAGACGTCAGTAACAATCAGATCACTTCCAGTCACACCTTCTTCAGGTGAGCGAGTGATGAATACGCGTTCCTGGTTAGCTGCGACCAGATCTGGATCTGGGTCGAAGCCTTCTGGGCAGGCAACTCTAAGATTAAAATCAAACTGGCGAGCTGCATTGATATATGAGTGGCACATGTTGTTGCCATCTCCAATCCAGGTCACTGTCTTACCTTGGATATCTCCGCGATGTTCAAAATAGGTCTGCATGTCTGCCAGTAACTGACATGGGTGGAATTCATCAGTCAGGGCATTGATGACAGGTACAGACGAATTAGCGGCAAACTCTTCAACCAATGAATGACTGAAGGTTCTGATCATAACCACATCGACCATGCTGGAGATAACGCGAGCGCTGTCACTTATAGGTTCTCCACGTCCCAGCTGGGTATCTCGTGGGGACAGAAACATTGCATGTCCACCAAATTGGGCCATGCCTGCTTCAAAAGAAACGCGGGTGCGGGTAGATGACTTTTCAAAAATCATCGCCATCACCTTGTTTTTAAGAGGCTCGTAAACTTCATCTCTGTTTCTGATCGATTTTAGCTCACTGGCTCTTTTTACCAATGTACGGAGTTCTTCCGGAGTCAGATCTAGTAGTGTCAGAAAATGTCTGCTTTTACTCATGATGTTCTTCGTTCGTTCCCTGGGTCTGCAGCTTCTGTTTCTGGTGAACGCTCATCTGCAGCGTAGACTCTAATGATGGTAGAGAGAGTATTGACGAGTAGCTCAGCTTCATCATCAGTCATCGTTAACGGAGGCAGTAAGCGAATAACTTTTCCGCCACCAGTCACATTAAGCAATATGCCTTTTACTTTCGCCAGTACTGCTAACTCGGTACCTGCTTCAGTCAGCTCGATAGCGATCAGCATCCCTTGATTGCGTACTTCTTTGACGTAATCAGCTTGTTCCAGGCGATCTTTGAAACCGGCTACAATTTTGTTGCCAAGTTCAGCGGCTCTGTCGCAGAGGTTTTCAGTCTCTATTGTATTAACTACCGCGAGTGCTGCGGCGCATGAAAGAGGGTTGCCACCATAGGTAGAACCATGGGTGCCGGTACCAAGAATGGCTGCTGCTTTTCCGCGTGCGAGGCAGGCTCCAATTGGCATGCCGTTGCCTAAGCCTTTTGCTGTAGTTACAACATCAGGCAAAATTCCATTGTGCTGATAGGAGAAATATTTACCCGAACGTGCGTTACCAGTCTGTACTTCGTCTAGCATTAACAGCCAGTCATTTTCATCACATACTGAGCGTAATTGATTCAGGTAATCACTTGCTGGAATTTGAATTCCGGACTCGCCCTGAATCGGCTCAACTAAAACTGCAACGATGTTCGGATTGTTTGATGCGATGGTTTTAATGGCTTCTATATCATCAAACGGCGCGCGAACAAAACCACTTACCAAAGGTTCGAAACCTGCCTGAACTGCACGATTACCGGTTGCGCTCAGGGTTGCCATGGTGCGTCCGTGAAAGGAATTTTCCATGACGATGATAGCTGGCTTTTCAACTTTCTTAACCGTATTGCCATAACGTCGAGCCAGCTTGATTGCGGCTTCATTGGCTTCAGCACCTGAATTACCAAAGAACACGTTATCCATTCCAGATAGTTGTGTCAGCTTATCAGCAAGTTGTTGTTGCAGAGGGATCGTATAAAGGTTTGATGTGTGAATAACCTTTGCTGCTTGTTCGCAAATTGCTTGTGTCACAGCTGGATGAGCATGCCCCAGCCCGCAAACAGCAATTCCGGAAAGGGCATCAAGATATTTATTTCCGTCGGTATCATACAGCCAGCTGCCTTCACCGTGATCAAAAGCCACAGACAAACGATTGTATGTTGTCATGATTGAATCTACAGACATATTTCCTTTTCCCTACAACGCAAAAAGGCAGCCAAGGCTGCCAATCAAAGACCGCATAATATGCATGTTTTATTGTTTTGGCAAGTCAGCTGTTTTTTTAACAGAAAATTAGTAATTCTGGAAACCATAGATTTTATTTATGGTCTTAATTGATAAATCTTACTATACATTAACTGAGTATGATGGTCGGATATGTGTTAAATTATTCGCCGCAATACTGAAGTGATTTTTGCATTAAATGTTATAGGTGTATGAATGAGTGTAATTGATACCATCAAAGAGCAGATCGAAAACAATGATATTCTGCTTTACATGAAGGGAACTCCTCGCTTTCCACAGTGTGGTTTTTCTTCTCGTGCTTCCGAAGCTGTGATGGCCTGTGGCGAACGCTTTGCTTTTGTAAATATTCTGGAAAATCCTGAAATCCGCGCTGAACTGCCAAAGTATGCTAACTGGCCGACCTTCCCTCAATTGTGGGTCAAAGGTGAGCTGATAGGCGGCTGCGATATCATCTGTGAAATGGCCGCTTCTGGTGAGCTTTCTGAAGTGATCAAAGAAGTCGTTTTTGATGGCAGCGAAGCTGCAGAATAATTTTCCAGCAGTGAATATACAAATTGAAAGGGCGCTTGATTTTGGAGCGTCCTTTTCTATGATTAAGAACCTTAACGCTAGAAAGCATTTAATGGAGAAATAGCAAATGGGCGTACTTGTAGGCAAGCCAGCACCAGATTTTACTGCACCAGCTGTACTGGGTACTGGTGAGATCGTTGATGCATTCAACCTGACCGAAACAATCAAAGGTAAAAAAGCCGTTGTGTTTTTCTACCCACTGGATTTTACTTTTGTTTGTCCTTCTGAGCTGTTGGCATTTGATCACCGCGTAGCAGAGTTTGAAAAGCGTGGCGTTGAAGTGATCGGTGTTTCCATCGATTCTCACTTCTCTCACAATGCTTGGCGTAACACTCCTGTTAACGAAGGTGGTATCGGTCCAGTAAAATACACGCTGGTTGCTGATATGACTCACAGCATCTGCCAGGATTACGATGTTGAATCTGAAGGTGGTGTTGCATTCCGTGGTTCATTCCTGATCGATGAAGATGGTCTGGTTCGTCACCAGGTTGTTAACGATCTGCCGCTGGGTCGTAACGTAGATGAAATGCTGCGTATGGTTGATGCGTTAGCATTCCACCAGGAACACGGTGAAGTTTGTCCAGCAGGCTGGACTCAAGGTGATAAAGGTATGGATGCATCTCCAGAAGGTGTTGCTAAGTACCTGTCTGAAGAAGCAGACAACCTTTAATTAGCTGTATTACACAGTGATAAAAAAAACCCGCGTATAGCGGGTTTTTTGTTTTTAGAATTTGTGTTGATGGCTTAATAGTCATCTTCGAACTGTTCGACCATTTCCCAGCCACCGAGTTCTTTCCAGCGGTTTACAATGATGCAGAATAGTTCAGCTGTTTTGGTTGTATCGTAAAGAGCTGAATGCGCTTTTTTGCCATCAAAATCGATTCCGGCTACCTGGCAGGCTTTTGCTAATACAGTCTGACCAAAGGCTAAACCGGCCAGAGACGCTGTATCGAAAGTCGAAAATGGATGAAAGGGATTGCGCTTTATATCCGCTCTGTCTGAAGCGGCGTTAACGAATCCTTGGTCAAAAGAAGCGTTGTGGCCGACTAAAATTGCACGTTTGCAATCATGGGCTTTAATCGCTTTTCTCACCGGTTTGAAAATATTCTCTAATGCTTCACGTTCGGGAACTGATTCCCTATCCGGGTCATATGGGTCAATGCCGGTAAAGTCTAAGGCTGATTTCTCAAGGTTGGCGCCTTCAAAAGGTTCAACCTGAGCCTCAAAGCTTTGATCAATTATCAGAAAACCATTTTCATCCATGGTGAGGGTGACAGCTGCAATTTCTAAAAGTGCATCGGTCCTGGAATTAAATCCCGCGGTTTCGACATCAACAACCACAGGGAGGAAGCCACGGAAGCGATTTGCCATGGCGTGTTTATTATCGATGGAATTACTCAAGTGTAGCCCTTACTTGGCAGAGGGTTTCCGTTTAATATGCGAGGTATTCTAGCAGTGGAAGGTACTGGGCACCAATCACTATCTTAAAGATTTGGTGCTGTGTGCCGATAGAGAGCTAGTGGGTGTTTTTATATGTTAGCTGGCGGTTTAATTACGTGTTTTATCGATACGCTTTAATAGCGATATTCTTTTTATCTGTTACTCAGGTCAATGCGGCGTCCTATCGCACATCAATTGATGATAGTAAATGGGACCTGGCTGCTTCTAAATTCAGTTGTACCCTGAGTCAGCAAATACCTGCATTCGGCAATGCTGTGTTCGAGCACGAGGCAGGGGAAAGTGTTCGTTTTGTTCTCAAACCCACTGAAACCATTCATTTTCAAAAAGGGGCTAAGCTGGTCGCTGAAGCAGCTCCTTGGCAGCCGGGTATAGCTCCAAGAGATATTGCAACCGTTAAGCCTGAAGAGGTTACTGGTCATCTGAAGGTTGAGACTCAGCATGCTCAGAATATGCTTGCGGCTCTGCATAAGGGAATGATGCCGACTTTCACGTCGAAAAATTGGTATGGAACACCAGAATCACTCCGGGTTTCTGTTTCCGCTGTGAACTTTCAGTCAGCATACTCCGATTATGTGAACTGTACGGCAGGGCTGTTGCCGGTGAATTTTCGACAGGTTGCCCGCACCGCTATTTTATTTCCTTCTGCGGCGTGGCGGCTTTCGGATTCATCCCGGGAACGCCTCGAGTTGATTGCGCTTTATGTACAAAATGACGACAGTGTTAAAGGTATTTACGTCGATGGCCATTCGGATAACATGGGTCGTCGATTGATGAATCGTGATATTTCCAAGAGACGCGCCGAAGAGGTGACTGCCTATCTCATAAATCTTGGGCTTGAACCAAACATGATCATCACCCGCTACCATGGTGAACGATACCCTGTTGTGAAAAACAACAGCAAGGCTAATCGTGATCGTAACCGTCGTGTTACCATTCGTTTGGAAAGAAACTAAACTTTTTCACCTATATCTCCTGCTCTTTGGACTCCTAAATAAGGGAAAGTCCTGCTATAATCTCGCGCTTATTTTTTTGAATACCTAGCCGGTCATTGTTGGCCGTGTTATTCGCAAGTTGGAGCTTGAGAATGTCCGAGATTAAAAAGGTCGTTCTGGCCTATTCTGGTGGCCTTGATACATCTGTTATCGTTCGCTGGTTACAAGATGAGTACAATGCAGAAGTTGTTACCTTTACTGCTGATTTAGGGCAGGGTGAGGAAGTTGAGCCTGCACGTGCCAAAGCTGAAGCCTTAGGGGTTAAAGAGATCTATATTGAAGATCTCCGTGAAGAGTTTGTACGCGACTATGTCTTCCCAATGTTCCGCGCGAATACCATTTATGAAGGTGAGTACCTGTTGGGTACTTCTATCGCACGACCTCTGATCGCTAAGCGTCTGATTGAGATTGCGAACGAGACAGGTGCGGATGCTATCTCTCATGGTGCAACCGGTAAAGGTAATGATCAGGTTCGCTTTGAGCTCGGTGCTTATGCACTGAAGCCGGGAGTTCATGTGATAGCGCCTTGGCGTGAATGGGACTTAAACTCTCGTGAATCTTTGATGAATTATTGTGAAACTCACGATATCGAAGTCGATTACGCGAAAAGTAAGAAAAAGTCTCCTTATTCTATGGATGCAAACCTACTTCATATCTCTTATGAAGGTGGCATTCTGGAAGATCCGTGGGCTGAAGCAGAAGAAGATATGTGGCGTTGGTCTGTATCTCCAGAGCAGGCGCCGGATGAGGCAACATATCTTGAGCTCACTTATGAGAAAGGCGATATTGTTGCGATTAATGGTGAAAAAATGTCACCAGCTACAGTGCTTGAATACCTGAACAAAGTGGGTGGTGCAAATGGTGTAGGCCGTTTGGATATCGTTGAAAACCGCTTTGTAGGTATGAAGTCTCGGGGTTGTTATGAAACACCGGGTGGCACGATTATGCTTAAAGCTCATCGTGCTATTGAATCTCTCACTTTGGACCGTGAAGCGGCTCACTTGAAAGATGAGATGATGCCTAAGTACGCTAAAGTTATCTATAACGGTTTCTGGTGGTCAGAAGAGCGTAAGATGATGCAGCAGCTGATTGATTATTCTCAGCGTAATGTAAATGGCGAAGTACGTGTTAAGCTGTATAAAGGTTCTGTTGACGTTGTCGGTCGTCGCTCAGATGACAGTCTATTTGATGAAAGTATTGCAACTTTTGAGGATGATGCGGGGTCATACGACCAGAAGGATGCAGCCGGCTTCATTAAGTTGAATGCGTTACGTATGCGTATTGCTGCAGGAAAAGGGCGTGATCTTCTAGACGATTAAGATCGTTCTTGTAAGAAAAAAACCCTGCACTCACAATGCGGGGTTTTTTGTGGCCCTATCTTGGCTCTAAACTTTGATAATGGCCTGATTTATATGGTACTTTTGCCAGTACCTCTGTGATATAGCGCCTATGGAAATCAACTACTCAGGAAAGTCAGCTCTTATCGTTGACAGCAAGCTTGAAGACCTTGGGTCATTAAGACAAATCCTGAGTCGTATGGGTGTGGGCAGTGTTCAGGTTTCCTCCTCAGTAAATATGGCTTTGAGCCTGATGCGGGAGATGCCTTTTGATCTCTGTTTTGCCTGCTATGACATGGGTAGTAATGAAAAAAATGGCCTTCAGTTACTTCAGGAAGCCAAATCTGAAGGAACTTTTAATAACTCGAGTGCTTTTTTTCTTGTAGTATCTCCTGAAAACTCTGAACTGCTTTTTGGTTCATTAGAAAACTCCCCTGATACCTATATTTCAAAACCTTATGATGCAGGTAAGGTGCGCTTCAGGCTTGAAAAACAACTTCGAGTCAAAGGTTCAATTCGCCCCGTAGAGCAACTTTTAGATCAGGGTAAATACCCAGATGTCTTGGTGGCTGTTGATCGTCTGCTACAAAACTTTCCAGGACTGAATGTATTTCTTCTGCGTCTAAAGGGTATTGCCTTTCTTAGGATGGGCGAAAGTGAAAAGGCGCGGCTTTTATTTGATCACTTGATTGAACACAGAGAGATGCCTTGGGCTGAGGTAGGTAAAGGCATAGCTTATTTTCAGATGGGTGAATTTGAGCAATCGTTAACTTGTTTAAACCGTGTAGTTGATCAACAGCATGTGTGTGCTGAAGCTTATACATGGCTGGCACGTGGTTACAAGTTGAGAGGAGAGCTGGAGCGCGCTGTAACGTTAATGCGAAAAGCTGTGATGCTGCAACCTACTGTCCCTGTATTACAGGGTGAGTTGGCTGAATTGGCTTCCCAGACTGGTGAGTGGGATATATCCAAAGCTGCTTTTCAGCAGGCCATTCGCTACGCCCGCTATTCGGTCTTCCAGATACCTGAAAACTATTTTGGTTTAGCCAGAGCGTTGATTGAGTCAAACAGCGGTAGTCTTGACTCTGTTGAGCCTGAAATTATCAGGGTGCTTGAAGATGTTGTGATTGATTTTGCTGAAGATGAAGAGGTTATTTTTCGAGCAAAATTAATTAATAGTGACCTTTATCGCAAAGCGGGTCAGCAAGATAGGTTGCAGCAGATGCTGTTGCAGACTTGGCGTTTTTATCAGCGAATGGATTCTGACAATCAATGTAAATGGATTGATATCATGCTGGAAGCCGTTCAGGAAAGCCCCCTGCATGATGAGGTTTCGACTAAACGCCGTGAGCTCAGCCGTGTCATTGTCGAAATGGAGTGGGGTAAGGCGAATTACACTGCGATGACTTCATATAGAGCGGGTGACTTGGTTAAGGCCTTCAGTTTATTCTTTAAAGCGCACCAGTTGCTGCCTGGGCATTCTGGGATTGCGCTGAATTTAATGCAGACGGGAATTGAGTTGCTTAAAAAAGGCGAAAATGGTGTTGAAGTTATGAGTAGCCTTCAGGAAGTCATGTCTTTGATTTATTTCGGTGCTCTACCGGACAAGCAACAAGCTCGTTTCTGGGAGCTGTCCAGAAGATTGTCTGATCTTGTTCAGGCAAAAGTGTGGAAAGCAGCTGAAGATTCTGATGACCCTTTAAGTCAAGAGTTATAAGCCAATATTAGATAGTGTCGTCATCGATCAAAAATGTGGATGCGGCTTCAGGTTGAGCTTCTTTCTCAGGATTATTATAGTTTCGCGCAAGTTTCCTACCCAAAAGTTTTTTCTGTGCCATTTCCGGTAAGTCAGTGAAGAGAATTTGATTTTTTGTAATCAGAACGTCGATCAGATCTTCAAGAATACGGGCAGCACTTGTATCCGTTTGCTCAAGAAATGCCTCGGCTGAAAAATCTTTACCTTCAATTGACAGAAACTCAAGAACTTCCGGATCTTTGATGCTAACGAGTTCTGCGCCTGTTTGAAGGCTTTCAGATAAACTTACAATGCGACCTGCTTCGTTTCTTATGGCGTATAACATATTGATTTGCTACATTAGTTTAGTTTTTTCCACACATAAGTGCATAATAGCATGAGTATCTCGCCCAAAGCGGGCTAAGGTCAAGAATAATGGATACAGCTCAAGATCCACTTTTAGGATGTCTGGTTCATCTGACTAAACAGAATCATAAACCGTTCTCTGCAGAAGTCTTGTGTGATGGGCTACCCCTTGAAAACAATAAACTCACACCTAAGTTATTTATTCGTGCAGCCAAAAGAGCAGGCTTCTCTGCTCGTGTCTTAACGCGAAAATTAAATGATATTTCCCCTTTGGTACTGCCAGCGGTTCTTCTTCTGGAAGATGAAAAAGCTTGTATCCTGCAGGAGTTTGATAAAGAAACAGGTGAAGCTGTACTTATTCAACCGGAAAGCGGTGGTGAACATTCTGTCTCCATAGAAACTCTGGAAGAATCATACACCGGCTACGCAATCTTCATTCGCTTGGAATATCGTTTCCAGGAACAGGTTTCAAAGCTTCTGGAAGGCCATAAAGGCCATTGGTTCTGGGGGACAATTAAGCGTTCGGCTGCAATTTACCGAGATGTGTTAATCGCGTCGTTTTTAATCAACCTGTTTGTGATTGCGAACCCGTTATTTGTCATGAATGTTTATGACAGGGTTGTGCCTAATGACGCCATTGAAACATTATGGGTGCTGGCAATAGGTATTTTTGTTGTTTACCTGTTTGATTTTGCACTAAAAATGTTGCGATCCTATTTTATTGAGGTGGCCGGGAAAAAAGGTGATGTGATGCTTTCATCATTACTTTTTGAAAAGGTGCTATCACTCAAATACAGTGCTTTGCCGCCTTCAGTGGGTTCTTTTGCAAGTAATCTTCGGGAATTTGACAGTATTAAATCTTTCCTGAGTTCCACGACTAACGTCGTTCTGATCGATTTGCCGTTTGCATTTTTGTTCTTGGCCGTGATTGGTTTTATCGGTGGGCCTTTAGTGATAGCCCCTGCTGTAGCCATTCCGATTATTATTCTATTTTCTTTCATTATTCGGCCGGCACTACGTAAATCGGTAGAGAAAACCTTTGCCTCTAATGCCCAGAAAAACTCTACTCTGATAGAAAGTCTGACAGCCATGGAAACGGCTAAAACACAGCGAGCGACTTCGTCACTGCAGCTCTCATGGGAACAGGCAGTTGGTTATATTGCAAAGTGGAGTCTTAAATCAAGGATGCTCTCATCGCTTGTGGTTAACTTTGCGTCATTTGTTCAGCAAATTACTTCTATAGCGATAGTCATCACTGGTGTGTATTTGATTAGTGAGCACGAGCTGACTATGGGGGCCTTGGTTGCCTGTGTGATTCTTTCCGGAAGGGCGATAGCGCCTATGAGTCAGGTAGCCAATCTGGTGATTGGTTTTCACCAGGCGTCTACTGCTTTAAAAGGATTGAATGAAATTATGGAATTGCCTTCCGAAAGAGAGGAAGGGCAGCAATTTGTGCATCGGGATAAGCTTAAAGGCTCTATCGAATTTAAAGACGTCAGCTTTGCTTATCCTGGACAAGAGCAGAAGGCATTGGATCGTGTCTCTTTTTCAGTTAAACCGGGTGAAAAGGTTGCCCTTATAGGCAGAATCGGCTCAGGTAAAACCACTATCGAGAAGTTGGTTCTTGGGTTGTATGAACCGGGAGAAGGATCAGTAAGAATTGATGGGATTGATATGAAGCAAATAGATCCTGTCGATTTGAGAAGAAATTTTGGCTATATGCCTCAGGATATCATGCTGTTTTCAGGCACAGTCCGTGAAAATATTATCATCGGTTCTCCCCAGACTGAAGATAGTCGCTTGGTTGAAGTGTCCAATCTGACGGGAGTGGCTGAGATGGTCAATCGGCATCCTAAGGGCTTCGATATGCCCGTTGGGGAACGTGGTTCAGGATTGTCGGGCGGTCAAAGGCAGACCATCGCGGTGGCACGGGCTTTAGTGCATAAGCCAAATATCCTGATTCTGGATGAGCCTACTGCTTCTATGGATAACTCTTCTGAAGAGCAGATAAAGAAAGTACTCAATGAGTATTCCAAAGAACGAACTATGTTAGTTGTGACCCACAAAATGTCATTACTCTCTTTGGTTGATCGAATAATTGTTATGGATGCCGGGCGCGTCGTCGCGGATGGTCCAAAAGATGCTGTGCTGGAGGCTCTGAAGCAGGGCCGTTTGCAGATTCAGAGGTAACGTCAGATGACCAGCAAACAAAAAGATTTACAGTACATGAGCAGCATCAGTGAGGCGATATCGGAGCAGACCCCCGGTGGTGCAAGAGCTTTGTTATGGATGATCGTTCTTTTTATCCTACTGGCTATCTATTGGGCTAGTTGGGCGGAGTTGGATGAAATTACTCGGGGCGATGGCGAGATAATTCCTTCAAGTCAACTGCAGGTAATCGAGACGCTTGAAGGTGGTGCGGTTTCAGAGATCTTAGTTCGAGAGGGGGATTTGGTCAGTAAAGGCCAGGTCCTGCTGCGAATTGATGACATTCGCTTTTCGAGTTCATTGAAAGAAAACGAGGTGCGTTTATTTGAGTTGCAAGCTAAAGCTGCGCGTTTACGAGCAGAGGCTGATTCAAAACCTTTTGGTGAAGATGTGGATTTACCCAAAGAGTATCAATCGATGCTTGAGCAGGAAAAGTTCTTATATACGACACGCCAAGAGGAACTTAAGGCTTCTTTAGGGGCATTGAAACAGCAGGCAAAACAACGCAACCAGGAACTCAAGGCGGCTCGTTCTCAAGAACAGCAGCTTGTTAGAAGCTACAACCTATTGAAACGAGAACTCACCATAACAGAGCCTTTATTAAAGGAAGGGGTGATATCTGAAGTAGAATTTCTCCGCCTCAAAAGACAGGTTAATGACCTTCGAGGTGAGCTTTCCGGCGTACGCTTAAATATTCCTCGCATCGAATCAACGTTGGAGGAAACGAAGCAGAATCTGGGTGAAGCAGAACTTCAGTTCCGAAACGCTGCGCGCAGGGAGTTAAATGAAGCAGCGGCAGAAATGTCCAGGTTAAAAGAAGCATTAACCGGAATGAACGATCGCATTGATCGTGCAGAAGTAAGAGCTCCGGTGAAAGGTACAGTCAAGCAGCTGTTGGTAAATACAGTTGAAGGTGTAGTCCAGCCAGGTGATGAGCTACTCAATATTATCCCTTGGGAAGATACCTTATTGGTCGAGGCAAAAATAAAACCTGCTGATATCGCAAATATTTCACCAGGTCAGCCAGCCGTGATTAAAGTCTCTGCTTATGATTTCTCTATCTACGGTGGTGTTGATGCGAAAGTGGTTTTTGTAAGCCCGAGTACAATAATTGATGAAGAAGGCGTGAGCTATTATCTGGTGAGACTGGAAACCAGTCAGCCCTACGTAAAGTCAGCGGATAAAAATCTTCCCTTAATTGCGGGTATGACTGTAAGTGTGGATATTCTGACTGGTAAGAAAACGGTCATGGCTTACTTGTTAAAACCGGTTTTGAAAGCTAAAAATAAGGCATTGACTGAACGTTGATAGAAGGTGGTGTATCTATCTGATATTTAAGGCTTGTTTTTAGTTATTAACTAAGTGATGATTTAGAGATGGTTAAAAGCCGCTTCTTTGATGTGGTTTTTAGGCCCGTAACATAATAATAAGACTATATTGCTTATAGTGTGACATGCATTCGGCGAAGTCGAGTAAGCAGATACTGGCTAAAAAGAAGATATAAAAATGCAAGTATTCTTGATTGGCAAGCAGTTTAGCGTACTTGAGCGCTGGAAAGTGTTGTTGAGGGAAAAGCATCCTAGAAACATTGATGTTTCCAATTTATCCCCTTTAGATATCAAATCTGAAGACTTCCTGATCGTTCACCTCTCTTCTCTTGATCAGGGGTGTCGCACAAAAATTTTTAATTATAAAAAACAGCAGCCTTCAACCAACTTAATCATTTGTACTGATGTCCCAAGCGCAGAAGAGGGCATGCAGGTGTTACAGTCCGGCGCTGATGGTTATGTAAATACATATATTACAGAATCCTTATTTAAAGAAGTTATTCATGCGGTCACCGCTGGGAATATATGGGCGGGACCTGATTTATTACAAACGTTGCTTAAGAACCTTCTTCATAAAACCTCTGCAACAGTAAAAGAAAGCACGTCAGTCGGCGGAGAAAAAGCCTTTGAGGGCTTGAGTGAGCGTGAGAAAGAGGTTCTGTCAGTTTTGGTAAACGGAGCCAGCAATAAAGAAATTGCCCGGGAACTTGAGATCACAGAAAGAACTGTTAAAGCTCATATGAGTTCTATTTTTCAGAAAACCGGTGCTCCAGATCGTATATCGTTGATTCTTTTAGCAAAGGATCACTGACTTAAGTTTCAATGTGGCTGGATAAAGCGCTATCAGCTACCATAAAAAGAAAATAAAAGGTGGAATAGTTATGTTCAAGTCAGTAATTGCTGGTGTGGCTATAGGGATGCTGGCCACTGGTACCCAAGCAGCGACTTTAGAGGAGGTCATTGCGCAAGGTTTGACTATGAATCCTGATGTTCAACGTGCTGTTCATTCCCGTAATGCGGTTTATCAGGAGATAGTACAGGCAAAATCTGGGTACTATCCAAAAGTGGATTTCGCAGCTGGAATTGGTTACGAATGGACGAATAATTCCAGCACCCGTGCTGGTGGGAATGATGACGTAGAACTGGATCGTGGTGAAGCTAGTCTAAGCATACGTCAAATGTTATTTGATGGTTTTGCTACTTCCAGTGAAGTGAAAAGACAAACTGCTCGAGCGAATTCAGCGGATCACCGACTTGAAGAGGTTGCTGAGGGGTTTATTCTGGAAGCTTCCAGAAGTTATACCGAGGTTCATAGAAGAAGGGAACTTCTCAAGCTCACCAAAGAAAACCTTTTTAATCACGTTAAAATCTATGACCAGATTAAGAGACGTTCAGAATCTGGTTTAGGTGCAGCTGCTTCTATTGAGCAGGCGCAAGGGCGTTTGGCATTAGCAGAAGTCAATGTTTTGGCTGAAGAGAATAATTTACTGGATGCTGAGGCAAACTTCTATCGTATTGTCGGTATTGACGCACCTGAAGACCTTCAGTATCCAGAGGTTGTGGATAAGGCCCAGCAAGTCATCCCTGGAGACATCGATAGTGTGTTAACAGTGGCTTATGAAAACAACCCTACACTTCAGGTTGCCCAAGCCGATTCAGAGGCTGCTATAGCTCAGTACAACGCAGCGAAACGTAATTATTATCCGCGGGTGGATCTGGAAATTGATCGTACTTGGAATGATGATATCGATGGTGTTGATGGAACCAACGAAGATCTGACCGCTATGATTCGTTTGCGATATAACCTCTACAATGGTGGTGCAGATAAAGCGCGAGTTCGTCAGACTCAGCATCAGATAGAAGAAGCTCGTTCTGTACAGATGAATTCTAAACGAGAAGTTGTGCAGAGCATAAATTTATCCTGGAATGCTCATCAGATCCTGTCGAGACAGTTATCTTTTTTAGAGCAACATGTTATTTCCAGTACGGCTACGCGTGATTCCTATAAAAAACAGTTTGATATAGGTCAGCGCTCATTGCTTGATCTACTGGATACGGAGAATGAGGTTTTTTCTTCTAAAATTGATCTCACCAATGCTCAGTATGATCATGTAGTCACTCATTTTCGTTTGCTAGACGGTATGGGTCGGTTATTGGAAATTATGGAAATTACCATGCCAGAGCCAATTATGGGTGATGTAGAAACGGTTCAAACGAAAGAAAAATCTACTGAGGAAACTCAGTCTTAAGGCTAAGGGATTTAATTCTGTCAGTAATTGGAAATGTGGCGTGGTTTTTATAAAATAGATCAAGCTACTTAACATTAAAAAGGGTTGCTCATCGCAACCCTTTTTCTTTTATAAGAATTTACATGAAAGCACATAAAATAAGCCAGGCTCCAATCCCAATGCGCAATGTTGGGCCGATTAAAATTTCTGGTCCGGTATTGGCAGATAAAATTACAGTACCGTTAGCTACGTATGAAACTCCTCTTTGGCCATCTGTTGGCAGAGGAGCGAGAGTCTCTATGCTTACGGATGGTATCAAAACGACCGTTGTTGATGAGCGCATGAGTCGTTCGATTTTGCTGGAAGCGGATGACGCAGAGGCTGCATTATATGCACTTAACTCTATCAAAGCCCGGATGCATGATCTCAATGAAGTAGTATCGCAGACGAGCCGCTTTGCACGACTGATTGATATGAACAGTCAGATTGTGGCTAATCTTATCTATCTTCGACTGGAATTCACTACGGGCGATGCTTCGGGCCATAACATGGTTACTAATGCAGCGGATAAGATTATCCCCTGGGTTTTATCCGAGTATCCGCAGCTTCGGTATTCATCTATTTCTGGTAATTATTGCTCCGATAAGAAAGCAACGGCAGTGAACGGTATTTTGGGTCGGGGTAAATATGTTGTCAGCGAAATTCTTATTCCTCGTGATGTTTGTGAGCGACGTTTAAAAACGACTCCTGAAAAGGTAGTTGATCTAAATATCAAAAAGAACCTTATAGGTACTATGGTGGCCGGTGGTTTGCGTAGTGCCAATGCCCACTACGCGAATATGCTTCTGGCTTTTTATCTGGCTACGGGGCAGGATGCCGCCAATATTATTGAGGGCTCCCAGGGGATTGTGCACGCAGAGGTACGAGATGGGGATCTGTACTTCTCTTGTACTCTTCCTAACCTGATCATGGGGTCAGTTGGTAATGGCAAGGGTATTGATTTTGTAGAACAAAACCTTGCTGACCTAGGCTGTAAGGAAGATAGGGCGCCCGGTGAAAATGCCCGTCGATTGGCCGCTATCTGTGCGGCAACAGTGTTGTGCGGAGAGTTGTCATTAATTGCAGCGCAAACCAACCCAGGCGAACTGATGGAAGCCCATCTTAAGCTGGAGAGATAATGCCGGATCAAACTAATGATCGTAAGTTAGAACATATCAGAGCGATTGAAAATGACCCGCTGACAGATCGGTCTAAGCAATACTTTGATGCTATTCGCCTGACACACAGAGCATTACCGGAAATCGCTTTGGCTGAGGTGGATACTTCATGCTCATTTCTTGGTTATGATTTGTCCTTCCCTCTGCTTATTTCCTCAATGACAGGGGGCGATCATAAACTGGTTAAAACCATTAACCGGAACCTGGCGATAGCTGCTCAGAAAACTGGAGTTGCTATGGCTGTTGGATCGCAAAGGGTATTGTTTACGAACCCGGCATCGCGAGAAAGTTTTGAACTGAGAGAGTTCGCGCCGGATGTCCCCTTAATTGGCAACTTAGGTGCAGTCCAGTTTAATTGTGGTATGACCGCGGAGCAGGCGCAGTTTGCGGTAGATTGTTTAAATGCGGATGCTTTATATCTTCATCTCAACCCTTTGCAGGAAGCGGTTCAGCCTGAGGGTGATACGGATTTTTCTGATTTAGGCGAAAAAATCTCCCGATTGGCTGCTCAGTTGAGTGTCCCAGTGATGTTAAAAGAGGTGGGTAGTGGGCTTTCACCCGCTGATATTAAGTTAGGTTTAGCTTCTGGTATCACCTATTTTGATGTGGCCGGTTGCGGTGGCACTTCTTGGAGTCGTATCGAATCTCATCGACGAAGAGACAACGTTGATCTGGGAATTGTGTTTCAGGATTGGGGAATACCTACACCCATGGCACTAAAGATGGCAAATAACTACTTAGATCGTGCCACCATAGTTGCAAGTGGCGGCTTAAGAGATGGGATTGATATGGTTAAATCTGTTATACTCGGCGCCTCCTTATGCGGCATGGCCGCACCGCTGCTTAAACCGGCCATGCAATCGGCTGATGCAGTGGTAGAAGAGATAGAAAAAATCAAAACAGAATTTAGAACAGCGATGTTTCTGCTTGGCGCACCGGATGTAGCAACTTTGTTTAATAACCGGTCGTTTTTGCTAGAGAGTGCAAGCTAGGATCGAGACCCAATAATGTCTGTCGGTATTGACGAAATTAGTTTCTATACTTCCAACTATTTTTTAGATTTGAGAACTCTGGCAGAAGTTCAGCAGATCGAGTCGGATAAATACTACACCGGAATAGGCCAGGAAAAGATGTCCATGGCTGCCCCGGATGAAGATGTAGTCACTATGGCAGCGAATGCTGCGCAACAAGTAATAGATCGGGTCGGTGTAGACTGCATCAGCTCGCTTCTATTCGCTACGGAAACAGGTGTAGACCAATCCAAGGCTGCCGGGGTGTATGTACACCGTTTGCTTGGTCTTAATTCGAATTGTCGTGTCGTTGAGCTGAAGCAGGCTTGCTACAGTGCAACCGCTGCAATACAGATGGCCTGTGCCTTGGTGGCACGCCAGCCCGAGAAAAAAGTTCTGGTAATCGCTTCAGATATCGCTCGTTATGACCTTGGTACTTCAGGCGAAGCAACCCAAGGTTGTGGTGCGGTTGCTATGCTTATTTCTGCTAATCCACGATTGGTTGAAATTGATCCGGAAGTCGGGAACCATACGGAAGATGTTATGGATTTCTGGCGCCCAAATTACCGTGCAACAGCATTAGTAGACGGTAAGTATTCGACCAAAATCTATCTGAAATCATTAAAAAAAGCCTGGGAAAATTTCGTAGATGCCAGCTCTGTGGCGTTTAACGATTTCTCATATTTTTGTTATCACTTGCCATTCAGTCGAATGGCAGAAAAAGCACATAAACATCTGGCTAAGATCAATCAAGCTGGTCTGACTTTGGAACAGATTGAACAGCAGGTTGAAGATACTCTTCATTACAACCGCATCATTGGTAACAGCTACACGGCATCAATGTATATTGGCCTGAGTTCTTTGCTGGAAAACTGCAAACATAACCTTGCAGGTAAAAAAGTCGGCTTTTTCAGTTATGGTTCCGGATGTGTATCGGAGTTCTTTTCCGGTACGGTGGTTTCTGGATACGATAAGTGTTTGCATACCCTGAATCATAAGCAGATGCTTGAGTCACGACAGGAAGTCAGTTACGACGAGTACCTGAAGCTTTGCAGCTATCCTGACCCTAGGGATGGCGAACATCATGATATTCCAGCATCAACAGCTGGCCGTTATCGTCTTGCGGCAATCAGTGGTCATAAACGTGAGTACGTTGTCTGCTAATGAAGGCTGAGGCCACAGGTAAACTTATTCTGAGTGGTGAACACTCAGTTGTTTATGGGGGGCCAGCTTTAGCCGTTGCGCTGGCTCGAAAAGTGAGTGTTGTTTTTACGCCTGATGCGAGTCAGGAGGTTAAAATATACTCGGACCAATTAGGCCAGTCTTCCTTCTCTCCACAACAGTTACCCCGATTTACTGAACAGTTGGATCAGAAATTTTCTGCGTTTTTAAATCAGAAGTTGCCTATATCTGATGTGTTGTCATCGCCTTTTGATCTGTTGATTTATGTCTTGATGCAACAGGGAAGTGATGTATCTGGTACCTTGCGTATTACGAGTGACATACCTGCGGGTGCAGGCATGGGCTCATCTGCGGCGGTCATTTGTGCATTATTGAAGCTCTCCCAACAGATATCTGGAAGAGATTTGTCTATCGACGAGTTGTGTAGAAAAGTTCGGTATTGTGAACGACTACAACATGGCCGTGGCAGCGCAATCGATGCCGCTGCTGTAACTTATGCGGGAACGGTTAAAGTATTAGGCGATAGCGTAACTCAACTGCCGGCAGTATTAGATTCAAACTGGTATTTATGGAACAGCGGTTCACCTCTTTCAAGTACGGGAGAGACCGTTGCGTATGTTCGTGAGAATTTTGAAGGCTCCCCAATCTGGCAAGAATTTACTCAGGTAACTACTGAGTTGGAAGGGGCGTTGTGTGTGCCAGATACAACCCAAATAAAACGACTCATCCGAGCAAACGAAAAGTTGCTGGAACAGATTGGTGTTGTGCCGAATCCTGTTTCAACAGCAATACATTGCATAGAAGCTCTGGGTGGTGCTGCTAAAATCTGTGGCGCAGGTTCCGCAACAGGTGACGCAGGTGGGATCGTACTGGTTTATCTACCTGAAACGCCGCCATCGGAAATAGAAGCCGAGTTAAACATAAAGCTTGAACCTGTGCTGATGGCATAGGAGGACTCATAAGTGCAGAAAATTAAAGTATCCGTACCTGGCAGCATTATGCTGATGGGAGAACATTCAGTACTTTTTGGCCATAAAGCCCTCGCTTGTGCAGTGGATAAGCGGATAAACGTTACCCTGTCTGCTTTGCCTGATAGGGAGGTGCGTGTTGATTCCGCGCTTGCATCTTATCAGTCTGATCTAGACCATCTTTCTGATGAGCCTGAACTCAGTTTTGTAATCAGCGCAGTTAAACTGTTTGCAGCTAGAGCGCCATCTGGTTTTGAAATTAAGATTCGTTCAGAGTTTTCGCACAAGGTTGGCCTGGGTTCCTCAGCAGCCGTCACCGCAGGTGTTGTTGCTGCTCTTTCCGCTTTTGTGGGGGATGATCTCACTCCCGAACATCTGTTTGATCGATCATTGTCTGTTGTGCATCAGGTTCAGGATGGCAGGGGCTCAGGAACCGATTTGGTTGCCAGTATTTTTGGCTCAGTCGTTTCGTACAGAGTTGCTCCACGTGAAATCAAAAGAATTAATAGCCTGCCAGAGATATCTCTTTATTACGCGGGTTATAAAACAAAGACACCTGATGTGTTGAAGAAAGTTGAGCAGCTTTCCCGAAGCAATCCTCATATTTATGAACAGATCTATCAGTTGATGGGTAAAGTCACTGAGCTAGCGGAAATTGCTATCCAGAAACAGAATTGGACTAACCTGGGGGCTTTGATGAACAATTATCAAGGCTTGATGGATGCTCTCGGTGTTTCGGATAAATCCATAAGTGATATGGTTTACAGCCTCAGGCAGAGTGATCGGATTCAAGGGGTAAAAATATCAGGTTCCGGCCTGGGTGATTGTGTTTTAGCTTTGGGAAATGATGAAAATATATCGATCCCTTATGAACAAATTCCTGTTGCAGTATCAGAAGATGGAGTGATCATTGAATATAACTAAGCAGGCAGTTATCAACGCTTACATTCCAGAACAACTAGAGCCGGGAACGGTGGCTGAGTGTTTTGCTCCCAGCAATATCGCGCTCTGTAAATACTGGGGTAAGCGTGATGTGGAACTCAATCTGCCAATCAATGCTTCTTTATCAATTTCACTGGGTGAGTTGGGTAGTCGTACCAAGATAGCTGAGTCAACGACTGGAGAGGATCAGGTCAGCCTTAATGGTGAATTGCTGGCACCTGACAGCAGATTTGCGCGTAAGGTTATTAACTTTATCGATCTGTTCAGAAGAGACCTGAGGCAACCGGTAAGCGTAAGTACGGTTAATAATATCCCTACCGCTGCTGGTTTGGCCTCTTCTGCGTCAGGCTTTGCTGCTTTAACTCTCGCGATCAATGACTTTTATGGTCTCGGCCTTACCTCAGAGGTGTTATCCGCATTTGCCAGGATGGGTAGCGGCAGTGCCTCCCGGTCAATTTATCAGGGTTTTGTTGAGTGGCATAAAGGCAACCGTGAAGATGGTATGGACAGCTGTGCTGAACAGTTGGAGCTGGAGTGGCCCGGTTTCAGAATTGGTCTGCTGAAAGTCGCAACAGGTGAGAAAAAAGTAGATTCGCGAGCCGGTATGCAACGGACAGTGGAATCTGCTCCACTCTATCAATCATGGCCACAGCAGGCCGCACAGGATCTCGCTACGATTAAACGTGCATTGTCAGATCGGGACTTTGAACTTCTGGGACAGACGGCAGAGCAAAATGCGTTGTCTATGCACGCAACTATGATCGCTTCATGGCCGCCTTTGTTGTATTGGCAGCCTGAGTCCGTAGCGGCAATGCAGCAGGTTTGGGAACTTCGTGCTTTGGGAGTTCCGGTCTACCTGACCATGGATGCCGGTCCTAATTTAAAACTATTATTCCTGAATGAGCATGAAACGGATGTTCGGGATGCGTTTCCTGGGTTGATGGAATTCGACATAGTTTCACCTTTCGATTAATACCTGATGCTCCCTTCAGAAGTCTCATCGATAAAAGGATTTGTTTTAACCCGGCAGCAGCAGGATTCAGGTGACGGAGTTCTGCTCACATACTGGATTCGTAGTGATGAAACGGTCACTCCGGTGAGTGTTGCAGGTCAGGAAACGGTCATGTTTGTGCTCGATGAGCAGGTGGAGCAGATTGCTGAACTGTTAAGCCCTATCAGTGATTGGCGGCTGGAAAAGGTTGATCTGACCGACCTTAATTACAAGGGTGTTCATGGCCTTTACTGTAAACGGTTAAAAACTTTCCGTCAGGTTCAGGACCTTCTTGCTAGGCATGATCTGGTGATGATGGAAGAGGATATTCGGCACGCAGATCGTTATCTTATGGAGCGATTTGTGCAGGGCGGCGTAGAAGTAAATCAACGGGGCAAACATATCCGTTTTCAACCCGCCGAATATGAACCGTCTTTTAGAATTCTCTCAATAGATCTCGAAACGACTATGCGGGCTGATAAAATTTTATCAGCCGCTTTTTATGCTGATGATTTCCAGCTCGTTCTTATGCAAGGTGAGGGAGTTGATACTGATACCGTTCGTTATGTTAATAATGAAAAAGCGTTGTTGCAGGCTTTTATTGGTGTAGTACAACAGTACGATCCGGATATTTTTATCGGCTGGAATGTGGTTGGTTTTGATTTTCGGGTATTGGATAACCGGGCTAAAGCACATCGTATTCCTTTGATTCTCGGGCGTGACCAACAAACAATGCAGTTGCACGAGTCCGGGCAGGGCAAGCTGTTCGTCCGTATGGCGGGAAGGATCGTGCTGGATGGGATCGATACCCTCAAAGGTGCAACCTACCAGTTTGAAAGCTTTTCTTTGGAATACGTATCCCGTGAATTTCTTGAGCGGGGGAAATTAATCGATCATGTAGATGACCGTGGCGGAGAAATACAACGCTTATTCCGGGAAGATAAAAGCGCCCTTGCTCGATACAATCTGGAAGACTGTAAGTTGGTCTGGGATATTTTCAAAAAAGCTGACCTTATCTCTTACCTGATCGAAAGAGCTCGTTTAACAGGCTTACCTCTGGATAAAGTGGGGGGCTCCGCTGCAGCATTTGATAACCAGTATCTGCCTCACCTGCACAGAGCTGGATATGTCGCCCCTGAGTACGCCTCGGGTGTTTCAGGTCTAAGTGCCCCGGGTGGTTATGTCATGGACTCACAGCCGGGTTTGTACCGACAGGTTTTAGTTCTGGATTTTAAAAGCCTGTACCCGAGCATTATTCGTACTTTTAAAATTGACCCTTATGGTCTCTCCGAAGGGTTGCTGGAAGGGGCTGATCCGGATGATCTGGTTCCCGGATTTAACCACGCCATATTTTCCCGTAGCAAAACTATACTTCCCAATCTGATAGAACAGCTATGGGCAGCCAGAGACCGGGCAAAGCAGAACCAGAATAATGCGTTATCCCAGGCAATCAAAATTATTATGAACTCGTTTTACGGTGTCCTGGGCTCCAATGTCTGCCGGTTCTATGATCAACGTTTATCCAGTTCAATTACTCTGCGTGGACATGAAATTCTTACCAAAACCCGGGACTGTATCGAGGAGCACTTTGGTTTCAAAGTGATTTACGGTGATACGGATTCGGTATTTGTCTGGTTGGGAAATGATTTTCCCGAAGAGGCAGCAGGTGACAAAGGAAAAGAGCTGGCCAGCTTTCTGAATGTTTGGTGGCAGGCGCAGCTCGAAAAGCGCTTTCAATTGCCAAGCACTTTGGAAATTGAGTATGAAACACATTACTGCCGTTTTTTAATGCCAACCATAAGAGGTTCCGAAAAAGGCACTAAGAAACGTTATGCGGGGCTACAGAGATTATCAGATGGTAATACCCACATGGTTTTCAAAGGCCTGGAAAATGTTCGTACCGACTGGACACCGCTTGCTCGAGAGCTTCAGGAGCAACTTTATGAAAGAGTGTTCAGAGGGCAAGAGTGGAAGTCACTGGTAAAGGCCAGTGTTAAGGCGCTGATGTCCGGTGAATATGATGACAAACTGCTTTACCGTAAAAGAATACGGCAGTCGTTGGATAAATATGTCAAAAACAAACCGCCACATGTTCAGGCTGGGCTGAAAGCTGAACATTATTATCATAAACAGGGTTTGCCCTGTCCCTACCGTTCCGGTAGTTATATTGAGTATATGATCACAGTGAACGGTGCTGAACCAATTGAATGCGTTCAGTCTGCGTTGGATTATCAGCATTATCTGGAAAAACAGATTCGACCTGTTTGCGAAACGATAATGCAGTTTCTAGGGGAGGATTTTGATGAACTTACAGCACCGCAAGGGCGACTGTTCTGACTGAATCAGGCTTTGATATCCAGATTCATTCCTAGTGTAGTTACTGCGCCCACTCTGAGTTTGCGCGGTTCGGTTGCAGATTCCAGTAACTGTAATACCTGTTCACCGGTTTGCTCAATCTCTTCATTAGCCATTTCAACGGTTTTAACCGCATGACTCGTCTCTGTTTTCTGAGCAGAAGCTGCGCTGGCTGATGCAGCAATTTCATTAATTTCCATAACTTAACCTTAGTTTGATTACGACAACGGGCTGTAATCCTTCAGCTTGGGTCACGTTTTTAATGGTGCAATTAAGGGTATCGGCGGTTATGTCTAAGCCTTGAGAAAAAACAAAATTAAAGATGCTTGTGATCAGGACGGGGAGCATAACTTTTTAGTAATCTCATTGGCGTAGGTGGCGAGCTGCCTGCCAGAAAAATAGTTCAGCTTGCGGGAAATATAGCTGCTAGACTCATAACTGGTCTGACCATAATGGAGGGGTGAATTTTGACCACGGAGTCAGATATTCTCAGCCAGAAACTGAGTAAAGAGCTGCAGGAACAGATTGTTTTTGGTGTCATTTGTCCAGGGCAGAAATTACCCTCTCAGAGGCAATTATCGACACGGTTTAATATGTCTCGTGCAACTGTCCGCGAGGCACTTCAGGATCTTGAACTAAAAGGATTGATTGAAACCTATCATGGAGGAGGTTCCGTTTGCTGTAATCCACTGGAATCTTACTTTGAAACCTCTTTGGAAGGTATAGGGGATAATCTGGATTATCAATTACAGGTTATGGAAATACGCGCTGCATTAGAAGGGGAAGCTGCTTATTATGCTGCACTCAGAGCGACCAATGAGCAACTTGGGAAAATCGGTCAGGAATATGATGCTATGCAGGAACGAAACAGTGGTAACACAACGCTTGCCAAAGCTAAGGCTGATTTACGTTTCCATATGATGATTGCTGAAGCTAGTCATAACCTTCTGGTCATTTCTTTCAGTCAGCTTTTTTATAACAGTTGTTTTAATGCGATTTACGGCGTTCTGGACCGTACCCTGAAAAAGTTTGGTCGTTATCCTGATGGGATTCGTTCTCAGCACACTCAAATTTATCAAGCACTATTAGATCGTAATCCAGATCTTGCACAAAAATTGGCCATTGAGCATATCGAATACACTCGGAAACAGTTGGAAGAGGTCGAATAAAGCCCTATCTGGCGAATTATGTTGCGACAGCTACTATGCTGTATCAAGGCAAGTTTTATTGAGTTTCTTGGTCAGACCAGTTGTGTTGTTTAACTTAATTTACCTGATTTCTGCGGGTAGTGTCAGCAAGCTATGGGCAGCAAAGTTTGTTGATTCTCAAAAGCTAACAATGTGCTTAGCCTTCAAAGAGTTTATTTGTCGCCATAATAATAAGAGTACAAGGTGGGTCTGATGTCAGAGAATTATGTTGATGTGGGGAGTAAGGCAGCGCAAGCAATTGAGTGTGTTGATCTTACCGGAAAACGTGTTGGACTATTTGTAACTTGCTTGGTTAACACGATGCGCCCTTCAGTAGGATTTGCCGCATTAGAATTGCTTGAACAAGCGGGTTGTAGTGTGGAAGTGCCAGAGCATCAATCATGCTGTGGACAACCTGCGTTCAATTCTGGAGATGATGAGGGTACACGCCAGATAGCGTCTGAAACGATTACGCAGTTTGAGTCATTTGACTATGTCATTGTGCCTTCTGGTTCGTGCGCAGGCATGATCATTAAGAATTTTTCAGCTCTCTTTGAAGAACAACCGGAATGGCAAATCCGTGCCCAGGATTTGGCAGATAAAACTTATGAACTGCTCTCGTTTC
Organism: Neptuniibacter sp.; assembly: GCA_050633685.1. GTDB lineage: Bacteria > Pseudomonadota > Gammaproteobacteria > Pseudomonadales > Balneatricaceae > Neptuniibacter. The sequence continues at coordinate 49,152 of JBOEHA010000009.1, forward strand.
TGGTAGATGTCTGTAACTTTGTGCCAAAAGGGGTTGAGTTAGAAGGGAGTTACACCTATCACGACAGCTGCTCAGGTTATCGATCTCTGGGTGTCTATGAACAACCCCGGAAAATGCTTGCTGAGGTTTCGGGCTTAGAGCATAAACCGCTGCATGGTCATTCTGAATGTTGTGGTTTTGGCGGAACATTTTGTGTGAAGTATTCCGATATTTCCGATGCCATTGTGGAAGAGAAAACAGAAAACGTACTGGATACTCACGCAGATTTCTTGCTCGGTGGAGATATGGGGTGCTTGATGAATATGGCAGGCAAGCTTAATCGCGAAGGTCATAAAGATATCAAAGCCCTCCACACTGCAGAAGTGCTGGCAGGCATGGCAACAGAGATTCTGGGAGGCAAGCATGCAAGCAAATAAACCAGAAAATTTCGAACAAAATGTCAGCGAAGCGTTGTCTCAGCCCAATCTCAAAGCCGTGATTCGCAGAACAACTGATAAAGCTGAAGCTAAGCGTGCGGAAGCTGTTGCTAACTTTCCCGGGTTTGAAAATGCCCGCTTGCAAGGTCAAAAAGTTAAAGACCATACCATCAAGTATATGGCGCATTATCTGGCAGAATTTGAAAAAAATGCCAAAGCACAAGGTGCGATCATTCATTGGGCAAGTACAGCTGAAGAAGCCTCTCGAATGGTGCTGGATATTTGTCGTAAGCATGAAGCTAAGCGAGTAACGCGCAGTAAATCAATGTTAGGGGAAGAGATAGGCCTTTCCCATGCGCTGGACAATGCGGATATTGATCGTGTTGAAACAGACCTTGCAGAACATATTATTCAGTTAGCAGGGGATCCGCCTTCGCACATTGTATGGCCGGCCATGCACCGTAGTCGCGAAGATGTGATCAAACTGTTTCGCGAAAACCATAAAGATCCAACTTACTCAGAAGAAATAATTGAGCTGGTCAGAAGTGCGCGTCGTGACTTACGTACTAAGTTTCTAACAGCTGATATTGGTATTAGTGGCTCAAACTTTCTGCTAGCCGACAGTGGCTCAACCTGTACGGTGACGAACGAAGGTAATGCCGAGCTCACTACAACGCCACCTAAAGTACATATCGTAACGGCAGGTATCGAGAAGCTCGTGCCATCTATGGCCCATGCGGTTCCACTTCTGCGTTTGCTGACTCGTTCTGCAACGGGTGGTGAAATCACCCAATACATTACCTTCCATAACGGCCCTAAGCGACAGAATGATGCGGATGGACCTGAGGAATATCATATTGTGCTGGTGGATAACGGACGCACAAAAATGCTGTCCGAAGGCATGGAAGAGATGCTGCGTTGTATCCGCTGCGGCGCTTGTATGAACCACTGTGTTGTTTATAAACACATTGGTGGGCACGCTTATGGGTCAGTTTATCCGGGACCGATGGGATCAGTGTTAACCCCTCATCTTAATAGCCTTAAAGTCGCTAATAAGCAGACCCATGCCTGTACCTTGAACGGTCGATGCGAAGAAGTCTGCCCGGTCAACATACCCTTGCCGAAATTACTACGTTCCTTACGAGCGCGGTCATGGGAGAAAAAATATGAGCCACTGACTAACCGTTTCTTTGTAAGAGCTTTCGTTTTTATGGCTAAGCGGCCTGCACTCTTCCAGCTATCCAGTAGCTTTGGTGTAATGTTTATGAAGTTGTTCAGTAAAGATGGCTGGATTCGTTCAATGCCGATGACTAAAGGTTGGACGCGAAACCGTGATCTTGTCGAGCCCGGAACGCAAACGTTCATACAGCAGTATAAGAAAATGAAAAAAGGCCAGAAGTGAGGACGCGGGTATGATCGATAAGCAAACACAAACATCCAGCAGAGAAGAAATATTCGCTGCTATCTCTCGTGCTGAGCCGACAGAAGAAGCTGATTTGGGCACTATTGAAGCAGAGGCTTTGGCTATTTTAGCTGAGAGTACGAATGCCCGACCGGAGCTTCTTTCGGAAGATGCCGCTGAAGCATTGATACGTCGTGTTGAGAAAGGGCTGGTAATAGGAACGAGCTGTGAGTGTATTTCCGGGTTAGATCAATTACCGGTTACAGTTAAACGCTTTTTAGCTAAATATAATCTTCCGGATAAGCTGAAGGTGCAGGAAAAATCGTCCCTTTTGGCCTTGTCTTGGGAAGATATCAACATCGATGACGATATTCAGGAAGATAATACCGTTGGTTTATGTTTTGCTGAATATGGTATCGCGGAAACAGGCTCTTTTGTGGTTCATTCCAATGACAATATGCCAGTGTTGTTGAACTTCTTGCCGTTGTATCTGATTGCGGTTGTGCCAAAATCCAAAATTCTCCACTACATGGATGATTACGCACTTATTGCTAATGAAATTGCAGCTAGTGGCACTACGCCTAGAAACATGTGCTTAATTTCCGGAGCGAGTGGTACTACTGATATTGAAGGTGTATTGGTCCAAGGTGCACATGGGCCTGAAATCTTGCATTTGATTATCGTTGATGATCAATAATTTTTTATTCTAAGTAAACAAAAGTGCAGGCTATAAGCCTGCATTTTTTAAGGGAGCAGGAAAGCCTTTAGCTCCAGTTTGCAGCTTTTTCTGGAATGGTGGCATCATGAAGGCCGTACTGCTCCAGAGAGTTCTGTTTGACCTGAATAATAATGTATACCAGAGATTCATCCGAATTGTTGCGCCAGATGCGTTCACCTTCTGGACTGATTCTGACAATGCTGCCTTCTTTTATCTCTAGTGTTTCTCCATCGACCTGCAGTTGCCCCTGTCCCTGAATAAAAATATAGACCTCTTCATTCTGGTGATGGTTGTGATAGATCGGCATTCCACCTCCAGCAGGCATTGAGTTAATTGAAATTTCACAACCGCTCAGGTTCAGAAGATCTTTCAGAAAGAGCTTGCCAGGAATCTCCATACCCGGGAGTTCTACTGTGTAGTCGGGCCATTGCTGGCAGGATCCGGTGTCAATCGCTGAGAAATGTGTGCCTGTTTTTACTGTATTATTAGTCATGGCTTCCCTCACTACCTACCAGTAGGTAGGTTTAATGTTTAAAAAAATAGCCTCTCTTGGAGGCGCTATATTTTTGTACAGTTTTTACGTTAATTCTGCATGTAATCCTGCAATGCTCTGATCCAGAAAAGTACTGCTGCCTGCAGCCCTGGAAATGACCAGCGCTCCCTGCAAAGCAGCAATAATTAAACAGGCCTGTTGTTCGGCAGTCTTTGTGATATTTAGTTCCTTAGTGGACCGACCTTTTTCGAGTACGGTAGCCAGCCACTCTTGTTGATAACTAAAGAAATGTGACAGCAGTGGGTGAATGCTGGGGTCAAGAGTCAGAATCTCTGCTGATAGCATTCCTCCCATGCAGGCGCGCTCGTTCTCAAGGTTTTGTTGGTACAAGGCAAAGTAGGCATTGAGAGCCTCTTGTGCAGGTGAACCGCTGTAGCTCTCCAGATATTCCGTCAACTGTTCTGTATAACGCTCCATCAACCGTGCAATAAGATCGGTTTTCGTGGCAAAGTGGTGGTGTAAGCTTGGTTTAGAAACACCGACCTCTTTAGCTATATCTGCATAACTGAAGCCATTCACCCCGCGTTGCTGGATGAGCCTCTGAGCAATTTCAAAAATTCTTGCTTTCATATCCATGCATTGAACTTAACCTACCAGTAGGTAGGTTTGCAAGGCTTATTTTAATCAGCTCTCAGAATGTCTCTTGGCAAAAAGGAATTGAGTTAATTATACTGTATAAATAAACAGTATTATATTTGAGGTTGTTTAATGTCTGCTGTATTACTGGCTAAGCATGAAATTTGTTCAGCGCTTAAGATTCCCTTTTATCTTTCTGCCGTTTCGGCGGGGTTTCCCAGTCCGGCGCAGGACTATGTAGAAAAAACACTGGACCTGAATGAGCTGCTGATTAGCAGACCTTCCGCAACCTACTTTGTGCGAGCAGAAGGCGATTCGATGTTAGGGGCAGGGATACATAGTGGAGATATTTTGATTGTCGACCGTTCTTTAACTGCTAAGCATGAAGATATTGTGATTGCTGCTCTTCAGGGCGAGCTGACTGTTAAGCAGTTGATGTTACATCCGGTGTGTCAGCTGTTGCCACGTAATCCCCGTTACAAACCTATTGTTCTCAAAGAGGAGAGTGACCTGGAGCTCTTTGGGGTCGTAACCAATGTAATTCATAATTTTCGTTAGAGATTAGTATGAGTTATGCACTGGTTGACTGTAATTGCTTCTATGTTTCGTGCGAGCGTTTATTTCGCCCGGATTTAAAGCATAAACCAGTCGTTGTGTTATCCAATAATGATGGCTGTGTCGTTGCAAGGTCTCCCGAGGCTAAAGCACTGGGAATTAAAATGGCGATCCCGTTTTTTCAGGTTCGGGAATATGTTGAGCGTGGAGAACTGTATGTGTTTTCCAGTAATTATGCGCTTTATGCGGATCTGTCTGCCCGGGTAATGAATGTATTGGAGATGTTGGCACCTCAGGTAGAGGTGTATTCAATCGATGAGGCTTTCCTTAATCTGGAAGGGGTCGCGGCAGTAACCGATATGAATTCGCTGGGACAACAGTTGAAAAATGAGGTGTATAACTGGGTTGGAATTCCAGTGGGTGTCGGCATTGCGCCGACCAAAACGCTGGCAAAACTGGCCAACTATGCAGCGAAACACTACCCCAAAACCGGAGGCGTGGTGGATCTGACGGATTTGCGCTGGCAGCAACGTCTTCTACAGAAAACACCAGTTGCAGAAGTGTGGGGTATTGGTCGGCGTAATCTGGAAAAATTAAAAGCGGAAAATATTCATACAGCTGCCGATCTGGCTGCCAGTGATCCCGAAACCATGCGCAGGCGTTATTCCGTGGTGATGGAGCGGACTGTACTTGAGTTGAGAGGCATCAGTTGTTTTGCGTTTGATGAACAGCCTCAACCTAAACAGCAAGTGTTGTGCAGTCGCACGTTCAGCAGCCGTATTACCCAGTTACAACCATTGCAGGAAGCGATTCGTGAATATGCGGTACGGGCGGCAGAAAAATTACGAGCAGAGAAACGCCTCGCTCGGCATATCAGTATTTATATTCGTACTAATCCGAATGCAGCATTTGAGGTTAAATACAGTAATGCCATATCCACCCGGTTACCATCCCCCACCAATGATAGTCGCATTATCATGAAGGTAGCGGTACAACTGCTACAGCAAATTTATCGGGATGGTTATCGGTATATGAAGGCGGGAGTGGTACTTAATGATCTGCAGCCTGAAGATAACTACCAGGCGGATATGTTTGCTCCTGACCTGTGTTCGCCCAAAGCGCTGCAACTGATGCGTACCTTAGATCAAATCAATCAGCGCTTTCAGGGCGGTTTGAATTTTGCCGGGCAGGGTATGGAACAGAGCTGGGCGATGAAACGGCAGTACCTTTCTCCACGTTATACAACCGATTGGGCAGAATTGAAGAGGGTTCAGTGCCGTTAAGGGAGCGATGAGAGAAAGACTCTTTTCACCCATCGCTGCAGTTATGAGTCACTCTATTCAGCGACTGCATTCTCATTGACAAGAATTACCTTGCGGTGTGGGAATGGGATTTCAATATTATTTTCATCTAACGCTTTCTTTACCTGTTCCGGCACTGAATAAAGTATGTCGAAATAGTGTTCACCTTTACAGAAAGGCCTGACAAGGAAATCAACAGAACTGTCATTCAGGGTTTCTACCTCAACAAAAGGCGCTGGGTCTTTCAGAATGTGTGGATGTTGAGCCAGTACGTCATCGATGACTTTACGGGCAGCGTCGATGTTTTCGTCATAAGCGATACCGAAGTGCATATCCACGCCGCGAATATCATAGTGAGAGTGATTGATAATCTGGTCTCCCCAAATCTGACTGTTGGGGATGATGATTTGCTGGTTATCAAAAGTTTGAAGGATGGTGGTGAACATATCTATTTCAGTCACTTTGCCGAATTGACCTGCGGCTGCGATGAAATCATCAACTTTGTAAGGACGGAAGATCATCAGCATTACCCCAGCAGCCAGGTTGGACAACGTCCCCTGTAATGCCAGGCCAACAGCGATGCCTGCCGCACCCAGCATCGCGACAATAGAGGTTGTTTGTACACCAAATCGGTTTAACACCGCGATGATAACAAAAGCAATGACGGCATAACGGGCTACGCTACCAAGAAAACGAAAAAGGGTATCGTCCAGATGTGGGCTCTTTTTGCTTAAACCAACAATCAGTTTGTAAGTCTTTCCAGCAGCCCATAAGCCGATAAGAAGAATGATAATGGCCAGGAAAATATTGTTGGCCCAGGCAATTGCCGAGGGTAGATATTGATTGATATCCAGATTGTCTAAATAGTCCTGCATAGTTTGATCCCTTTTTAACACTAAGCTTTGATATAGAAAGAATTATGGCTGCTGAGTATGGCACAAATTTTAGGGGGAAGTGGCCGTCAGTTTTCTGGTGAACTTGTCAGGAAAGCATCGCCTCTTGCGTTTATTTCCCCTATAATCCGCCCTCTCGTCCCGTACTTGGTTTGTACGACATCGAGATTTAACGAATATATGAAGTGGCCTTACGTATGGGTCACCACTGAAGTCAAGGATTTAACATGCCTGTAATTACCCTACCTGACGGTAGCAAACGTGAGTTTGCTAACCCTGTTACTGTTTTTGAAGTTGCCGCTGATATCGGTGCTGGTCTGGCAAAAGCTGCACTGGCCGGTAAAGTTGACGGTAAAGAAGTGGATACCTCCTATACCATTGAAAATGACGCCGATCTGGCGATCATCACCGCACGCGATGAAGCGGGCCTGGAAGTGATTCGTCACTCTACAGCTCACTTGATGGCGATGGCAGTGCAGGAGCTGTTCCCAGGTGCACAGGTAACCATCGGGCCTGTTATTGAAGATGGCTTCTACTACGATTTTGCTTACGAGCGTCCGTTTACGCCGGAAGATCTGGAAAAGATCGAAAAGAAAATGGCGGAGCTGACGAAACAGAATTTACCCGTTACCCGTTCTCTGATGAGTCGTGACGAAGCGACTAAAATGTTCGATAAGATGGGCGAGAAGTATAAAGTAGAATTGCTGCAGGCTGTTCCAGACACTGAAGATCTGTCTTTTTACTCCCAGGGTGACTTTATCGATCTGTGCCGTGGGCCACACGTGCCCTCAACAGGTCATATCAAAGCATTTAAGTTAATGAAGGTTGCTGGTGCCTACTGGCGTGGCGATTCAAATAATGAAATGCTGCAGCGTATTTACGGCACTGCATGGGGCGACAAGAAAGCACTTAAAGCGTATCTGCATCGTTTGGAAGAAGCGGAAAAGCGTGACCACCGTAAGCTCGGTAAGCAGTTGAACATGTTCCACCTACAGGAAGAAGCACCGGGCATGGTGTTCTGGCATCCGAATGGTTGGACTTTGTACCAACAGATCGAACAATACATGCGTCAGAAGCAGCGTGCGCATGGCTATGATGAAATAAAAACACCGCAGGTTGTAGAGCGTAGCCTGTGGGAAAAATCCGGTCATTGGGATAAATTCTCTGAGGAGATGTTTACGACACACTCAGAGAACCATGACTTTGCTATCAAACCGATGAACTGCCCATGTCACGTTCAGGTATTTAATCAAGGCATTCGTTCATACCGTGATCTGCCTTTGCGTCTAGCAGAGTTTGGTTGCTGTCACCGTAACGAACCTTCCGGTGCGTTACATGGTATTATGCGCGTACGTGGTTTTGTTCAGGATGATGCACATATTTTCTGTGCAGAAAATTCTATCCAGGAAGAAGTCGCTCGTTTCATCACTTTCCTTGATGAAGTTTATGCGGACTTTGGTTTTACCGAAGTGATCTACAAACTATCGACTCGCCCGGAACAACGTGTGGGTTCTGATGAAGTTTGGGATAAAGCTGAGAAAGCCTTGGCAGATGCTTTGGATGCGGCAGGGCTTGAGTGGGATGAGCTACCAGGTGAAGGTGCTTTCTACGGTCCTAAGATTGAGTTCTCTCTGAAAGACTGCTTAGGCCGAGTGTGGCAGTGTGGTACTGTTCAGGTTGATTTCTCAATGCCGGGTCGTCTGGGTGCACAGTTTGTAAATGAGCAGGGTGATCGTGAAACACCGGTGATGTTACACCGGGCAATTCTGGGATCATTTGAGCGTTTTATTGGTATTTTGATCGAAAACTACGCAGGTGCGTTGCCAACTTGGTTGGCTCCTGTACAGACTGTTGTGATGAATATTACCGACAAACAAGCAGAATATTGCGAAAAAGTTGTCCAAAATCTTGAAAATAAAGGTTTCCGGGCCGAGTCGGACTTGAGAAATGAGAAGATCGGCTTTAAAATTCGCGAGCGAACTTTACAGAAGGTACCTTTCCTTCTTGTAATAGGCGATAAAGAAGTTGAGGCAGGAACAGTAGCTGTTCGAACTCGTACAGGTGAAAACCTAGGCTCAATGCCTTTAGATGAATTTATAAACCTTCTTGGCAGTGATGTCGCCAGGAAAGGTCGTCAGGACTAATAAAAGTCTCGAATCGAAGTCAGGAGATACCACCATCAGGCGTGATAACAGAAGGGGCGCTCGCAGAGAAGAGCCCATGATCAATGAGAACTTACTGAAAGTAACTAAACAGTGCAGACTTATTGGTCCAGACGGAACACAGATAGGCATCGTACCGGTAAATGACGCTCTTGTGGCAGCACAAGAAGCGGGACTTGATCTGGTGAAAATTTCTGAAGCTGATCCCATCGTTTGTAAAGTGATGGACTATGGCAAGCATCTCTATGAGCTGAAAAAGCAAAAGAATGAAGCCAAGAAAAAACAGCATCAGGTCCAGATTAAGGAAGTGAAATTCCGTCCTAATACGGAAGAAGGGGATTATCAGGTAAAACTACGCAACCTGATACGTTTCCTTGAAGCAGGGGATAAAGCCAAGATAACACTGCGTTATCGCGGTCGTGAGATGGCCCATCAGGAACTGGGTATGCAATTACTCCAACGTATTGAAAAAGACTTGGAAGAAATTGCTACCTGTGAGCAGCGTCCTAAGATGGAAGGCCGTCAACTGGTCATGGTCTTAGCTCCGAAGAAGAAAAAGTAACTCGTTACTTTCCTTGACCCGTGACTGACTTGTTAAAAGTCGGCTGCGGGTTTTGTCGTTTGTTTCGTGTGAAAAAAATTAAACGAATGCGTGGGGAATTTTTGTTATGCCAAAAATGAAATCTAATAGTGGTGCGGCTAAGCGTTTTAAAAAAACCGCTAACGGCTTCAAACACAAGCAGTCTTTCACTAGTCACATTCTGACTAAGAAATCTACTAAGCGTAAGCGTCAGCTTCGCCCTATGCTGCAGGTTCACGCTGCGGACAAGGCGTTGGTTCGTCGCATGCTGCCTTATATTTAATCGATTTTTTAGTAACAGAATTTAGAGGAAGAAAGACATGGCTCGCGTAAAACGTGGTGTTATAGCTCGTCGTCGTCACAAGAAAGTCCTGAAAAAAGCAAAAGGTTATTACGGTGCTCGTAGCCGTGTATTCCGCGTTGCTAAACAGGCGGTTATCAAAGCAGGTCAGTATGCATACCGTGACCGTCGTCAGCGTAAGCGTCAATTCCGCGCACTGTGGATTGCACGTATCAATGCTGGTGCTCGTATCAATGGTTTGTCATACAGCCGTTTCATTGCTGGTCTGAAAAAGGCTAACATCGAAATCGACCGTAAGGTTCTGGCTGATCTGGCTGTTCACGAAGCTGGCGCATTTGCTGCAATCGTTGAGAAAGCGAAAGCTTCTCTGGCGTAAGTATGCACCCAGTGTCGTGTAAACGACTATTTTGAAATAGGGGAAGGGTGCAAGCTCTTCCCCTATTTTTTCGGTTTTTTTGTTCAAATTTTAAAGGTTGAATTTTGAGCAAAGTGACTGATTTTATATCTTTAGATTGTAACTCCTTCTATCTCGGAGCCGGATAATGGAAAACATTCAAACCCTGCTGACTGCAGGTGAAGAAGCCGTAGCACAGGCAACTTCCACTCAAGAACTGGACGAAGTGCGTGTTCAGTATCTGGGTAAGAAAGGTGAGTTGACAGCATTACTGAAAGGGTTGGGTAAACTTTCCCCTGAAGAACGCCCGCAGGCAGGTGCAAAGATCAATGAAGCGAAACAAGCGCTTCAGGTAAAGATCAATGAGCGCAAAGACACTCTGGAAGCTGCAGCGCTTGAAACAAAACTGGCTGCTGAAACCATCGATGTAACTCTGCCAGGTCGTGGTCAGGAACTGGGTGGTCTTCATCCGGTCACCAAGACCATGGAGCGTATTGAAGAGTTTTTCGCGAGTATCGGTTACAACGTTGAGGAAGGTCCTGAGATAGAGGATGACTACCATAACTTTGAAGCACTGAATATCCCGTCGCACCACCCGGCTCGTGCGATGCATGATACGTTCTACTTCAATGCCAATACGCTGCTGCGTACACACACTTCAGGTGTTCAGGTGCGTACAATGGAAGCTCAAAAGCCACCATTGCGTATTATCTGCCCAGGCCGTGTGTATCGTTGTGACTACGATCAGACTCACTCGCCTATGTTCCATCAGGTAGAAGGCCTTATTGTCGATAAAAATATCAGCTTTGCTGACCTGAAAGGTACTCTGGAGCAGTTCCTGCGTGCTTTCTTTGAAGAAGATGTTCGCGTACGTTTCCGTCCGTCTTACTTCCCGTTCACTGAGCCTTCCATCGAAGTAGATATCGATCGTGGTGATGGTAAATGGCTGGAAGTACTGGGCTGCGGCATGGTGCACCCTAAAGTATTTGAATACTCAGGCATTGATCCGGAAGAGTACACAGGCTTTGCTTTCGGTATGGGGGTTGAGCGTCTGGCGATGCTGCGTTACGGCGTAAATGACCTGCGTTTGTTCTTTGAAAACGACCTGCGTTTCCTGAATCAGTTCAACTGATCAAGGTTTTTGTATAGCGGTTATTAACAGAATTCTCGGGAAAGCATAATGAAATTCAGTGAAAATTGGTTACGTGAGCTGGTAAACCCTGAAGTAGATACACAGGGTATTGTTGATCAGATCACAATGGCAGGTCTGGAAGTAGACGAAGTTGATCCGGCTGCAAAAGATTTCTCCGGTGTGGTTGTTGGTGAAATTCTAACAGCGGAACAGCACCCAAATGCAGACAAACTACAGGTTTGTAAGGTAACAAACGGTACCGAAGAGTTTCAGGTAGTTTGTGGTGCGCCGAATGCTCGTGCCGGCCTGAAAACTGCGTTTGCCCAAGTAGGAGCGGTATTACCTACTCCAGACGGTAAAGAATTTAAGATCAAGAAAGCCAAGCTGCGCCAGGTAGAATCGTTTGGCATGCTGTGCGCCGAAGATGAGTTGGGTATTTCAGAAGATCATGGCGGCATTATGGAATTGTCTGCCGATGCTCCTGTAGGCACATGTATCCGTGAATACCTCAACCTTAATGATCAGATTATCGACGTTGACCTGACGCCGAACCGCGGTGATTGCTTAAGCATTTCAGGTTTAGCGCGTGAAGTTGGCGTTCTTAATAAAGCACCAGTGACTTTTGTAGCGGATAATGAAACCGCTGCGGTTATTGATGATACCTTCCCGGTTGAATTAAAAGATGCTGCAGACTGTCCGCGTTATGTGGGTCGTGTGATTCGTGGTATTAACCCTCAGGCTGAAACTCCATTGTGGATGAAGCAAAAGCTTGAGCGTTCCGGTGTTCGTTCAATTGATCCCGTCGTTGATGTAACGAACTACGTGTTGCTGGAACTGGGTCAGCCAATGCATGCCTTCGATCTGGATAAGTTATCAGGTGGTATCGTTGTACGTCGTGCTGAGCAGGGCGAAAAACTGACACTACTGGATGGCCAGGAAGTTGAACTGAACGCAGATACTTTGGCGATTACTGATGCCAGCGGTCCAGTCGCAATGGCCGGAATCATGGGTGGCGAACCAACCAGCGTCACAGCTGAAACTCAGAATATCTTCCTGGAAAGTGCGTTTTTTAACCCGATTTCAATAGCAGGTCGAGCTCGTTCTTATGGCTTGCATACGGATTCTTCTCATCGCTTTGAACGTGGTGTTGACTGGCAGCTTCAGACACGAGCGGTCAACCGTGCAACAGAGTTGTTGCTGGAGATCGTAGGTGGCGAAGCCGGCCCGGTAGTTGAAACAGCCAACGCTGACGAGCTGCCTGCAGAGCGTCAGGTTTACCTGCGTCACAGTAAAGTAAACAGTATGCTGGCCTTTGAAATGCCGGCTGAAGAGATTGAAGAAATTCTGACGCGTTTAGGTTTGGGGGTTGAAAGCACATCAACTGAAGGTGAATGGCATATTTCAGTGCCATCCTACCGCTTTGATATCGCAATTGAAGTGGATCTGATTGAAGAGTTGGCGCGTGTTTATGGTTATAACAATCTGCCAGTACGTACACCAACGGCTTCAATGCCTATTAAAGAGAAAGATGAATCTAAAGTTTCGATTCATAATGTCCGTCGTACTCTGATTTCACTGGGTTACCAGGAAGCTATTACCTACAGCTTTATTGAAGCCGGTTTGCAGAAGCAGTTTGACGACAAATATGATGGCATTGCTCTGGCTAACCCAATCTCAGCTGAGATGGCTATTATGCGTACCAGCATCTGGCCTGGTCTGGTTAAAGCGCTGCAGTATAACCAGAATCGTCAGCAGGGCCGAGTCCGTATGTTTGAGACTGGTCAGCGATTCCTGCCATCCGATAATGGCGAGATCGTTCAGGAAAATGTCATTGCTGGTCTTATTTCGGGTGGTCGTGATCCAGAAGGCTGGAATGCAGGTAAAGAACTAGTAGATTTTTTTGATATCAAAGGTGATCTGGAACAGCTTCTGGCACTAGGTGGCGCAGCGGATCAGTTCAGTTTTGAGTCAGATCGCCATGTTGCTCTGCATCCTGGGCAAAGTGCTGCAATCAAGTTTGGTGGTGAAACCATTGGTTATATTGGTGCCCTGCATCCAAATCTGGTTAAAGACCTTAGCCTGAATGGTTCGGTTTACCTGTTTGAGATTAACCGGGCTGCTCTGTGCCAGGGTAAAGTGTCAAAATACACTGAAATTTCTAAGTTCCCAGAGTCTCGCCGCGACCTAGCATTAATTGTAGATGAGCAGGTTGCGTTTGATTCAATTCGTCAGATTGCTGAGAAACAGGCAGGCGAATTCATCAAAAATGTCACTCTGTTCGACGTATATCAGGGCCAAGGCATTGAAAAAGGTAGAAAAAGTCTGGCTCTGGGCTTGACGTGGCAGCATCCTTCGCGCACTCTTAATGATGAAGAAATAAACACCGCTACGGATGCGGTTATTTCTGCACTGGCCATTGAGTTTAGTGCCTCATTGCGAGAGTAAGCAGCAAAGGTGAGTTATCATGGGCTCGTTAACTAAAGCAGAGATGGCGGAACGCCTTAACGAAGAACTGGGCTTGAATAAGCGTGAAGCCAAAGAGATGGTGGAAACGTTTTTTGAAGAAATTCGAGCCTGTTTAGCAAGTAACGAGCAGGTAAAACTGTCCGGCTTCGGCAATTTTGATCTTCGCGACAAAAGGCAAAGGCCGGGCCGGAATCCAAAAACCGGGGAAGAAGTACCGATCTCAGCACGACGTGTTGTCACCTTCCGCCCTGGTCAGAAGCTGAAGGATCGAGTCGAGACCTATGCTGGAGACGGAGAAGAGTAGCGACTCGAACCCCATCCCGGGAAAACGCTATTTCACTATCGGCGAAGTTGCAAAACTTTGTGATCTCAAAACGCATGTATTACGTTATTGGGAAAAAGAGTTTAGCCAGATTTCGCCTGTCAAACGTAATAATCGCAGGTACTATCAACGCCAGGACGTTATTTTGATCAGGCAGATCAAAAACCTTCTGCATGATCAGGGTTATACCTTGAGCGGTGCTAAGCAGTACCTGTCTGGTGAAAATCATGAAGATGACCAGAGCCAATACAAGCAGCTTTTAAGGCAGACTATTACAGAGCTGGAAGATATTCTGGAGCATCTGAAGCGCACCTGATGTAACTCTTGATAGTAAAAAGCTTCAAAACATCAATACGTTAGGATAATATACCTGTCCTCAACAGCTTTGCTGACATCGGTGTGTAGCGCAGCCTGGTAGCGCATCGTCATGGGGTGGCGAGGGTCGGAGGTTCGAATCCTCTCACACCGACCAATAATTAAAATACCGACCCTGGGTCGGTTTTTATTTGTTGTAATGGCAGGATTCGTTCGAGCCGAGCGAAGCGAGACAATGTTGCGGATAGCAACGACCCGTAGGGCGAGGAACGGAGTGACGAGTAATTCCTCTCACACCGACCAATAATTAAAATACCGATCCTGGGTCGGTTTTTATTTATTGTACTTGCAGGATTAGTTCGAGCTGTAAACAACCGACCCTTGGTCGGTTTTTTGTTTTATGGACAGCGTATCTTTAGAAAAATATTTCATTGACCCAAAAGTTCATTGCCCTGTAATCGGGTAGCGCTTTCATTGTTCTAATGTTGATTTGCTATAGTTTGATTAAATTTAAGCGTTCGGGGTATCGCTAGTGAGCAAAAGAAAACTGATCATTCTTGATGATGAAGAGATGATGCTTAAGAGTCTGGAAAGGCGCTTTAAGTCAGAAACAGACCAATATGATCTGCATTGCTTTACATCGATTAAGGCTGCTTTGGCCGAACTTGATCAAGGTGAATGTTATGCATTTATTACCGATGTGAAAATGCCGCAATTAACTGGTGATCAGGTCGTTGGTTACGTTAAGCAAAAATACCCGGACCAAAAGTGCCTGGTGATTACGGGTCAGGCAGAAAAAGCTGAACTCCAGCGAATTGCCAAAGTCGGAAATGTCGGCAGTATTTTGTCGAAACCTCTGGATTTTGAAAACCTTTTGGAGGCATTGGATCTTTTGTCGATGCCGATTGAAGATAATAAGGGTGATGAATAATCAATGAGTAAACCTGATTTCAATATGGCAGCCGTGATTCTGTCTGGAGGGCAGGGGAGTCGTATGGGAGGTCAGGATAAAGGACTTATTCTGATTGATGGGCGACCTATGGTGATGCGGGCGTTGGAACTTGCAGCCCGATTTACCCGTGCATTTGTGATCAGCTGCAACCGTAATCAATCAACCTATTCGCAATTTAAATGCAAACTTATTGCGGACCAGCTTTCCGACTTTCAGGGACCTCTGTCAGGTATTCATTCAGCCCTGTCCCATTTTGAACAAAACTTTTCACATCTATTGGTGCTCCCTTGTGATACGCCATGGCTTAACGAAACGTTATTAGCGGAATTGGTTGCTGCCGCAAAGAATAACCCTTCCAGTATCTGTTATCTTGCCACTAAAGACCGCCCACAATTTCTACACGCTGTTATACCTGCTGCGTTAACTTCCAGCCTGAATGTTTGGTTAGAGAGTGGAGAGAGGGCAGTTTATAAGTGGTATCGTCAGCACCCGGTTGTCGAAGTAAAAGTGGCAGATAGCTCTGAATCGCTTCGCAATATCAATACTCAGTCCGATGTGAAGTAGATTTTATTTTACTCATAACCTGTCTTTTAATTGATCAACAGACTCTTGGTCTAAATCAATATATATAACTAAAAGCTTTGTTATTATTCCTTACTGGAATTTGCGTTGTTTATATTGGTTTTATCAAAAGAGTTCTGATCATGGATTTTGAATATCTCATCGATGCCCTGGGGGAGAGTGGTGCCACCGCTATGGGAGGGCTGCTTCTTGGGTGTCTGTTCGGGGTGTTTGCTCAGCGCAGCCAGTTTTGTTTACGAGCAGCGGTTGTGGAGTTTGTACGTGGCAGTATGGGACCTAAAGTGGCTATCTGGCTGCTGACATTCTCAGCCGCTGTTGGAGGTACGCAGGTATTAATTCTAACTGGCGGACTTGATCTCAGTGATTCCCGCATGTTGGCTTCTTACGGTAGTCTTTCTGGCGCAGTTTTAGGGGGCTTATTGTTTGGTGCTGGTATGGTGCTGGCTAGAGGATGCGGTGCTCGACTACTGGTGCTGGCAGCCACTGGGAATCTCAGAGCGTTGTTCTCTGGTTTGTTGTTTGCGGCAGTGGCTCAAGCCAGCCTCAGGGGAATCTTGGCCCCGGCCCGAGACAGTGTTGCAGGTTCCTGGTTGCTACATGACGATGGTGGTCTCGAATTAATCGGTTTTCTTGGTCTGGGGGATTACACCGGCATTTATGTCAGTTTGTTTTGTATGCTGGTAGCTGTTTTTTACGGTATCAAAAATCGTTTAACTGCATGGGCATGGATTGGTTCAATCGGCGTTGGAGCTATGGTGGTGGGCGGTTGGTGGTTTACTTTCCATATGTCCTATCAGACGTTTGAACCTACTCAGGTTGAAAGCATGACCTTCACGGGGCCTTCTGCAGATACGTTAATGTATTTTTTAACCCCAGGCGGTGCGCCCATGGATTTTGATGTGGGGTTGGTTCCAGGGGTCTTTATAGGTTCTTTCCTCGCGGCAGTGCTTTCCCGTACTTTCAAAATTGAGGGGTTCAAGGATGGCCACAGTATGATCCGTTACATTGTGGGCGCATCGTTCATGGGTATGGGTGGTATGTTGGCTGGGGGCTGTGCGGTAGGTGCTGGTCTAACGGGTGGTTCGGCTTTTTCGATCACTGCCTGGATAGCCTTGGCTGCGATGTGGGCGGGTGCAGGTATCACTGATGCCCTGATTGACAGAGAGTGGAAAAAAGAACCTGATGAAACACTATTACAAGAGGTTCCAGAGCCGGTTAAAAGTTAAACTTCTTCCCTGTATCTTTTGAGGCTTCTTCGGCCTGGCGTTTTTCTTCGTTATGCTGGTCGATCTGTTCTGCTAGCTGGGTGATATGGGTTCTTATCTCGTATAGCTGCCTATCCAGAGCCTGGTTGATATTAAGGCTCTGCAGTTTCTTAAAACAGCTGCGGTAATAGTGAACAACGACTTCTGCGCTTTGTGTTTCTTCAATTTCCCTAGCTTGTATCAGGTCTATATCTATCTCAACCCGCATATAGATTCTTTTAGCTTCTTTAGTCAGGTGCTCCGCCTGATCAGGACGAATATCTTTTTTGTTGCCAATCTCTGCCACAAAGCCCGCAAACTCTTTGACAACTCCCAGTGCCCGGTTGGCTTCTACTGAATTATCAAATACTGACATTGAGCCTGCTGGGTGGTTGAGCGCTTCTGGAATAGAAGATGCTCGAGCATGGAACTTGGATTGTAGGTTTTTGTTCGCTGGGCTGGGGTCGAGTTCAGCAATGGCATCCAAGCGTACAGAGATATATTTGCAAAGCAGGGTATGAATTTCGTTGGTAATCAGGATAGGGGGAAATGAGTCCAGTAGGTGTGTTGCGCGTCGGATCGCTGTTTTAAGTGTCAACAGACGCAGGTTTCTCTCACGCTTTTTATTTTCCAGATCCTGAACGACAAAAGCGACACCCGCCATGATGGCAACGCCGAAGAGTATTATCAGTGCTATATAGGTTGGGCTCATTGCTACTAATCTCTATTACTTCAGTCCCTTACACTATCCGAAAAGCAGGTGGTTGTGTAGATGAGAAAATAAAAAAATTGCTTGATATTAAAAGGGGTTGTCAGTATTATTTGCCCCGCTTTGAAGCTATGCGTCCCATTCGTCTAGTGGTCTAGGACACCGCCCTTTCACGGCGGTAACAGGGGTTCGAACCCCCTATGGGACGCCATTCTCCTTGAGAACTGTTTGTTTTAATAGCATGCGGGAATAGCTCAGTGGTAGAGCACAACCTTGCCAAGGTTGGGGTCGCGAGTTCGAACCTCGTTTCCCGCTCCAAATTCGCAATATTGTAGCCAGCATTTAGCTGGTTTTTTTGTGCCTGAATTTTCCTCATCTACAGAAAAAAACCTGTTTAACCAGATAGTTAGTTGTTGAACGAACCTATATTGGCTATGGATTTGTAAACTCTATTTTTTTTCTTGAATTTAGGGTTGACCGGTATGTTTCTGTTCATTAATATACGCGCCTCCTCTTTAGCGATACGCTTATGAGGAAGTTGCGTCCCATTCGTCTAGTGGTCTAGGACACCGCCCTTTCACGGCGGTAACAGGGGTTCGAACCCCCTATGGGACGCCATTCTCTTTGAGAACTGTTTTTAAAAGAGTGCGGGAATAGCTCAGTGGTAGAGCACAACCTTGCCAAGGTTGGGGTCGCGAGTTCGAACCTCGTTTCCCGCTCCAACTCATTTGAGTTGATATATTGCGTCCCATTCGTCTAGTGGTCTAGGACACCGCCCTTTCACGGCGGTAACAGGGGTTCGAACCCCCTATGGGACGCCATTTCTTTCCTTTTCCTGATATCCATTTTTAATCTGAAATAGCGTCTGTGTGCGGATTAGTTCTGTCCAAATACATTGGCTCTGCTGTTGATATAATCAAACTCTTTGTTTTGTTCTTCTGCGTCGAAACGCATTTCATCCAGTTGCTGGAATTTTGTCAGTTCATCATCGGTTAAATTGTGCAGGTTGTTACCGCCGAAATACCATAGTAAATCTCGGGCGATCAGGTGAGCCAGTTGTGGGTAACGACGAAAAGCCTTATCAATAAAATCTTCCCCTTCAACATGGGCTGACGAAGGTGAGTTTTCAAAGCCATCAATCAGGGTTCTGAATTCTTCAATAAACTCAATATCATCAGTGTTTGGTTGCTCGGATTTGAACGGATCACGGTTGATGAAGTTGTTGTAGGCAATTTTAAGAAAATTAAGATGATGCTGTTGATAAGATGTCATGCGAACTCCGGTATAATGATCGCGTTATTCTATTCTTCACGTTAAGACTCTTAAAGAGAATATTTGTACAAAAACAACAGCCTGTTGCAATTAATAGCCATTGAAAAACAGCAGATCAGCACCACTTTGTTGTTTCAACCATATTTCAGGATCATACATGTCGTCTGCTCTTTCTATACGCAATCTGAAGAAAACCTATGACAATGGCTTTGAAGCTCTAAAGGGAATCAGCCTTGAGGTTAAAGCTGGCGATTTCTTTGCCTTGCTGGGTCCAAATGGAGCGGGTAAATCCACAACACTGGGTATCGTTTCTTCACTGGTTAATAAGACAGAAGGTAAGGTTGAGGTGTTTGGCGTTGATCTGGATGAGAATCTATCCGCTGCTAAATTGCATCTTGGAGTTGTTCCCCAGGAATTTAATTTCAACATGTTTGAAAATGTGCGGGATATTCTGACTACGCAGGCCGGTTACTATGGCATTCCATATTCAAAAGCGGCAGAACGTGCGGATTTTTATTTAAAAAAACTGGGCTTGTGGGAAAAAAGAAACGGTCCTTCCCGAATGCTTTCCGGAGGCATGAAACGTCGCCTCATGATTGCGCGTGCACTGATGCATGAACCCAAACTATTAATCCTGGATGAACCAACGGCTGGCGTTGATATTGAACTCAGGCGCTCAATGTGGGAGTTCTTGAAAGAGATTAATGCGACCGGCACGACAATTATTCTCACAACACATTATCTGGAAGAAGCGGAAAGTTTGTGTCGCAATATAGCTATTATTGATCATGGCACAATTATTAAAGACACCAGTATGCGGGAGCTGTTGCAACAACTGAATACTGAAACCTTCATACTCGATCTGGAAGAATCCTTTGAGCAACCACCGGTACTGGCTGGTTATGAGGTTAAGTTGGAATCTGAACATCGTCTTGAAGTGACTGTGGAGAAAGACCAGGGATTGAACGAGTTATTTTCTATTCTTGCAGAAAAGGGTATTCATGTGAGAAGTATGCGAAATAAATCCAATCGTTTGGAAGAGTTGTTTGTTTCTCTGGTTGATAAGAATTTAAAACAGGAAAGCTGATGCAAGCCCAAGACTTACTTATTGCTTTTTGGACTATCGTTCGACGCGAGATCAAACGTTTCATGCGTATCTGGGCTCAGACACTCCTACCGCCAGCGATAACCATGACGTTGTATTTCATTATATTTGGTAACCTGATCGGGAGCCGAATTGGTGAAATGGGTGGCTTTGATTACATGGAATACATAGTTCCAGGGCTGATCATGATGTCTGTGATCACTAACTCGTACAGTAATGTGGTGTCGTCTTTTTACAGTACCAAGTTTCAGCGCCATATTGAGGAACTGCTGGTATCGCCCGTCCCTGAGTGGGTGATATTGAGCGGTTATGTTATAGGTGGGGTCACACGAGGCTTGGCCGTGGGGTTCATCGTTACCTTGCTTTCCCTGTTCTTTACGGATCTCCAGGTACAGAACCTGTTGGTGACCATCTCAGTGGTTTTTCTGACTGCGGTGCTGTTTGCGCTCGGTGGGTTTATCAATGCGGTATACGCCAATTCGTTTGATGACATAGCTATTATCCCCACCTTCGTCCTTACACCTCTTACCTATCTCGGAGGAGTGTTCTATTCTATCCAACTGCTGCCAGAGTTCTGGCAGGGTGTATCCCAATTGAATCCGATTCTTTATATGGTGAATACTTTCCGCTACGGAATTCTTGGGGTGAGTGACATCAATATTGGATTTGCCTTCATGATGATTATTATCTTTATTGTTGGCCTTTTCTCATATTCCCTTTATCTGCTGAAAAAAGGCAAAGGAATTCGTAGTTAATGAGTGACAATAAGACCCTAAATCAGTCCCCGCTTGGACAAGACACCCAATATATCAACACCTATGATGCTTCCTTGCTATATCCAATAGCGAGAGATCTGAATTGGAAAGAGCAGGGGGTAGAGCGCAAGAGCTTACCCTTTAAAGGGGTGGATATCTGGAACGCTTATGAGCTTTCTTGGCTGACTAAAAGGGGTAAACCTGAGGTCCGGCTGGCAGAATTTCGTATCTTTGCTGATTCGGACAGCATTATTGAGTCGAAGTCATTCAAGCTTTACCTGAACTCTTTCAATCTCAGTAAATTTGAATCTGAGAGTGAAGTTAAAGAACGCCTGATCGCTGATTTAAGTGAAGCTGCGGGTGGGCAGGTTGATGTCAGAATTTATCACCCAGATCAGGCTCCTGAATTTGGTCAATTTACGGGATTTTGTATTGATAATCAGGATATTGAGGTTGAGCAGTATACGCCGGCTCCAGAGCTCCTGAAAACCGGCGAAGATGTTGTAGAAGAGGTACTCTTTAGCCACCTCCTGAAGTCAAACTGCCCGGTAACGGGTCAACCTGACTGGGCGACGGTAGGAATTAGTTATTCGGGTAAAGAGATCGATCGTGAAGGGTTACTCAGATATATCATATCCTATCGTGAACACGGTGATTTCCACGAACAATGCGTCGAGAAAATCTACATGGATTTATGGGAACGCTGCAAACCCGAAAGCCTGAATGTTTACGCCCGGTATGTTCGTCGCGGCGGCCTGGATATAAATCCATTCCGCAGCAGTGAGATGGACGATATTGATAATTTGCGTTTGAGCCGACAGTAAGGGAATGACAATGGATGCATTAGAACTCCTGCATAATCGAGTCTCATGTCCTGCGTTACAGGAACCTGCACCTAATCAGGAGCAGCTGGATAATATTTTTAAAGCGGCGCTGCGTGCACCGGACCACGGCTCTATAAGACCTTGGCGTTTTTTAACGGTACAAGGCGAGCATCGTAGCCAATTGGGCGAGCTGTTTCTGCAAGCTGCATTATCTGATGATGCAGAACTGCTACCGGAACGTCAGGAAAAGTTTCGTAAGATGCCGCTGCGGGCGCCTATGCTGATTGTGGTGATCGCAGCGAACCAGAAACACCCCAAAGTACCTGTGCTTGAACAGGAAGTTTCAGCAGGCTGTGCGGCTCAGAATATTCTGCATGCGGCTTTCGCGCAGGGATTTGGCGCAATGTGGCGGACTGGTGATATGGCCTATCACCCGGTTGTGAAAGAAGGCCTGGGTGTGACGGATGATGAAACAGTCATTGGTTATATCTATCTGGGTACCGCGTCTAAAATGAGAAAGGCGCCACAGCACAACCTTGACCAATACGTTACAGACTGGACCGGATGAATAGAAAAGAGCAGGCTGAAGAGTTCCTAAGCTGGTTGAAAGGGCAGATCCCTATCATCACACACATGGGGTTTACTCCCTTGGAGTGGGACGGTTCCACTCTTAAGATGGGTGCCCGACTCGAACCGAACGTGAATGATAAAGGTACGGGGTTTGGTGGATCTCTGGCCACAGTAGCTACGCTCTGTGGTTGGAGTATTGTTACTTTGTATCTGCGTGATCAGGGTCGTGATGATGACGTGGTTATTCGCGACAGTCATCTTGAATATTTTCTGCCGGTTACCTCTGATTTCACTGCAGCGACTTTCCTCCCTGATGCGGATAAATTATCTGTTTTCAATGCCAAAATGGCAGAGAAAGGCCGGGCCAGAATGGATTTGGTGATTGAGATCGAGCAGGATGGAAAAACTGCTTTGCGCCTCACTGGAACCTATGTGGCTATGGAAAAAAGAAAGCCAAAAGCTTGATATCTCCTCTTGACCCTTAAGCTTACTTTAGGGTTTATTCTTAGGTTATCGTAAATTTATCAGGTAACCAGCATGATCTATCAGTTATCTCTTCAGGGTGTTAAATGTGCCGGCTGTGTACGTTCTCTTGAGCGTGGCTTGTCTGGCTCTGAGGTTATTGAGGATTATTCGGTAAATTTTGCGGATCGCAGTTTAACCGTTTCGTCTTCCGCAAAAATTGAGCAAGTGATCTCTGCAATTGAAGATGCTGGCTATGGTGCTACAGAGATTAAGGGCGAAGACGACCTTAAGCAAATTGAGGAAAGTGAACATAAAGCTTTTCTGGATTCTTTGTATAAAAGTTTCATCGCACTAGGGCTTGGTGTAGCGCTGATGGTTCAAGGGATGTCAGGTTATATGCCTGATATCAGTAATTCCTCGGGAATCGCCAGTGGCTCTGGTATTGGGCTGCTGAGTTTGCTGGTTTTGTACTTTTCTGCGGGGCATATATACAAGGGTGCGATCAGCTCGGCGCGAAAGGGTAATTATAATATGGATACCCTGATAGCACTGGGTACAGGTGCCGCCTGGATATATTCGACCGGGTTACTCATTGTGGCTATTGCTGGTATTGAGCTACCACCGCAAGCTTCCCATCTTTATTACGAAGCGTCAGTGATGATCATTGGTTTTATAATGCTGGGTCAGGCATTGGAGGCTCGAGCACGAAAGAAAACCGGTGACGCTGTTAGGAGTTTGCTGCAGTTGCAACCGGCGGTGGCGATTCGCATTCGGGACGGGGTTGAAAAAGAAGTACCTGTGTCGTTGCTATCCCCTGGGGATGAGGTACGAGTCAGACCGGGAGACAGTGTCCCGGTCGATGGTATTGTCGTTTCAGGTGAAAGCCACATTGATGAATCAATGCTGACTGGTGAATCAATGCCCGTGCATAAACAGCAGGGAGAGCAGGTAGTTGGGGGCACGATTAATGGCTCGGGCAGTTTGCTGATCGAAGTACAGAATATCGGTTCACAAACGGTGCTTTCGCAAATTATCGTAGCGGTCCGTAAAGCGCAAAACAGTAAACCCGAGTTGGGCAAACTGGCCGATAAAGTCGCAGCTATTTTTGTTCCTGTGGTCATGGGCATTGCTTTACTGACCGCATCAATCTGGTGGTTTGCAGGACCAGAACCGAAGCTAACTTACGCAATTATTACCATGATGACGGTGCTTATTATTGCCTGCCCATGTGCTTTAGGGTTGGCAACTCCCATGTCTGTAATGGTTGCTGTCGGCAGTGCTGCCAGAAAAGGTATTTTGATCCGCAATGCGGATGCTCTTCAGTTGGCGAAATCCCTTAGCACAGTTGTTTTGGATAAAACCGGTACCGTGACTCAAGGAAAACCTGAGGTGACGGCTGCTGAGTATTGGATAGCCGATGAGCAAAAGGCCAGCCTCAATAAGCTGATTTATACTCTGGAAACACATTCTGAACACCCTCTAGCGCAAGCCGTGTGTCGATATCTGGATACCCAGAATGGTGATGGTTTAACTACACAGATTGACCAGTTCGACAGTTATTCTGGTGAAGGTGTTTCCGCAACATCTGAATTAGGGCAGATCCATATTGGTAATGCCTCAATGTTGCGCAGGCTGAATATTGACATCTCTCCCGCTCAAGAGCGATCGGAGCAGTGGAGCGCTTCCGGGCAATCACTGGCTTTTGTTGCTCTGGATGGTCGGTTGGTAGCCTTATTTGGTATTTCTGATCCAGTTAAACCCGATTCAGCAGAGGCTATCCGGCAATTCCAAGAGGCAGGCCTGAACGTCGTTTTGCTTTCAGGCGATAACAAAGTTACAGCTGAAGCCGTTGCATCGAAAGTGGGAATATTAAAGGTAATTGCCGAAGTTAAGCCAGATCAGAAACAAGAAGTGGTGATGGAGTTACAGCAGCAGGGTGAAATTGTTGCCATGGTGGGTGACGGTGTGAATGATGCTCCAGCTCTTGCTCAGGCCGATATAGGCTATGCCATTGGCTCAGGTTCAGGTATTGCTGTAGAGAGCGCCGATGTGACTTTAATGTCGGGTTCGTTACTGGGCGTTGCCAAAGCGATCAAACTTTCGAAAGCAACAGTCAGAAACATAAAACAAAATCTATTTGGCGCGTTCATCTACAACAGCCTGGCAATTCCAGTAGCTGCCGGAGTTTTATTTCCGTTTACCGGCATATTGTTGAACCCAGCCATTGCGGGTGCTGCAATGGCTGTTTCCTCGGTGACTGTGGTGAGTAATGCTAATCGTTTGCGCTGGCTGAAGCTGTAGGCTCTACCCGCACGATTTTGTTAATCACAATCGGTTCTACTGGCACATCCCGATGCATCCCCTTAGGAGCGGTGGGCAAACGGCTGATCTTCATTACCAGATCCATACCTTCTGTTACCCGTCCAAATACGGTATATCCAAAACGACTACCTTGGGCATCCAGATTGCGGTTGCTGACAGCATTAATAAAAAATTGTGATGTTGCACTGTGCGGATGGCGGGTTCTTGCCATTGCAATGGTTCCAGCCTTATTGCTCAAACCATTCTGGGATTCGTTGATGACTGGGTCTTTTGGTTCTTTCAGAACTAAGTCTTTATTAAATCCCCCTCCCTGAATCATGAATCCCACGATGGTGCGATGAAAAATTAAGCCCTCATAAAAACCTTCATCGACATAGCTCAGAAAGTTTTTCACTGTTTCAGGGGACTGTTCAGGGAAAAGCTCAAGTGTGATAGAGCCAAGATTAGTTTGCATATTTACAACAGGGTTACTAGCTTCAGCCCAGGATTTGGCAGTGAATGTAAGTACAACGATTACTGATATGAGCAATGACTTGAGCATAAGTGAGGTTCTTAATTGTTTTATGGAGTGGGGATCTTAGCTAATTATTTAGTCGTTTTAAAAGAGGTTATTCCTCTGCGGGAATTCTTCGCAGGAATATTTGATCGACTGAATAAATAACCTATTGAGATAGATGGTTTTTTTGACTATTCCGTAATTCATCCTATATTGGTTCTAGATGCTATATATCCTGAATATATTTTGATGTTCTTGTTTCAATCAATTTTTGGAGAGTCTGGTTCTGTTTAAGCTGTGTAAACTTGATCATGTGGTTCTTATTTGCAGTGATATTACCCGCAGTCTTTACTTCTATGTAGATGTTCTGGGTTGTGAGTTGGTAAGAACGGTAAAGGAAATACCTTTGTATCAATTGAGAGCTGGTGAATCTCTGATTGATTTAATGATCAGGAATGAGGATCAGAAGAGTGGTAAAAACCTTGACCATTTTTGCTTGCAGATTATGCCCTTTGAACCAGAGCAGA
The DNA here is from genome assembly GCA_050633685.1 of Neptuniibacter sp. GTDB lineage: Bacteria > Pseudomonadota > Gammaproteobacteria > Pseudomonadales > Balneatricaceae > Neptuniibacter. The sequence goes on from JBOEHA010000009.1 coordinate 75,061, forward strand.
TTATAAAAATGATGAACGATAAAGGCATCGAATGCGGTCCAGTAGAGCAGCGTTACGGTGCTAGCGGCTTCGGGCGGTCAATTTATATCAAGGACCCGGACGGCAATACGATCGAATTAAAAGAAGCCTGAATTATTTGCCATAAATCATAACTTTCTTGCGAATTAGCGACCATAATCAAGTAAATAATTAGAAAAAAACAACAACTATAACTCTCGAAAAGAGCGAACGACGATCGGAGATCACTTAATGATCAATCTAACCTTAAAGCAGAAAATCCTTCTGTTAACCCTGATACCTATAATTGCTTTACTCGCGGCGGTGAAGGTCATAGTGAATTATGAGCTCAGGGCAATTGGGCAGCATGAAATTGAAGAGTTAAGAAAGGATTTAACGGACAGTAAAAAGGATGCACTTAGAGATTATGTAGAGATAGCGGTTGCATCAATTCAGAAAAAATACGATGCCTCATCTGCTGATGACCTGGCGGCACAGGAAGAAGTGCTGCAGATCCTTACTGATCTGAGTTATGGAGAGAAAGGTGACGGTTATATTTTCGTTTACAAATACGATGGTACAAACCTGGCTACTCGCCCTAAACCTCAACTAAAAGGTAAAAACCTGATCGACTTAAAAGATACTAATGGTGTTTACATCATAAAAGATCTTATTTCAGCGGCTAAAAAAGGCGGTGGTTTCGTTGAGTATGTCTGGGCCAAACCCTCTAAAAACAACGCTGACGTGGACAAGTTGAGCTACGCCGTTGGTTTGGAAAAGTGGCAATGGATGATTGGTACAGGTTTTTATGTTGATGACATTAATGACACTGTAGTGGAGGCAGAAGCTGAGCTGGAAGATAATATCTCGGGCTTTATGGGCTTTTTTCTCATGATCGGAGCAGGGTTCTTTGTCATCTTTGGGCTGATCGCATACGTTTTTGCTAACAGTATTGCGAATCCTCTGGCTAATGTGGCTGCAGCGCTGAAGGAGATAGGCGAAGGTGATGGTGATCTGAGTAAACGCCTGAGTACCGATGTTAAAGGTGAAGTAGGTGAACTGGCTCATGGGTTTAATGCTTTTGCGACTAAGATCCAAAACCTGATAATAGAGGTTAAGAGCAGTATTCAGGATCTGTCAGCCGCCACGAATCGTATGGGCGGTGTAGTAGATACCACCCGGACAGAAGTGGATGAGCAGAAAAAAGAAACCGAGCAGGTTGCTGCTGCTATTCATGAAATGGCCGCTGCGGTACAAGAGGTGGCTACGAATGCGGCGAATGCTTCGCACTCCGCACAATCCGCCGATTCTGCTGCGTTGGGTGGTCAGGCGGTTGTGAATGAAACTATAGGTTCTATTCAGTCTTTGCAGAGTGGAGTGAATTCAGCTTCTGACGTGATTGGTCAGCTGGATAAAGACTCTGAACATATAGGAACCGTAGTAAATGTCATTAAAGAGATTGCTGACCAGACAAACCTATTGGCATTGAATGCTGCAATTGAGGCTGCTAGGGCTGGTGAGCAGGGACGTGGTTTCTCGGTAGTGGCCGATGAGGTAAGGACGCTGGCGAACAGAACTCAGCAGAGTACTGATGAAATCCAGACCATGATCGAGAAGTTACAAAGCGGTGCTCGCCAAGCGGTACAAGAGATGGAAAAAAGCCGTAATCAAACCGAAGAAACAGTGGATAAAGCTGCCAATACAGGTGATCAATTAAATATTATCACTTCGTCAGTGGGTGAGATTACTGGTATGAGTGCTCAGATAGCCACAGCTGCTGAAGAACAAACCTCTGTTGCAGATGAGTTGAGCAGAAGCGTTCAACATATTGCGGATATTTCTGAACGTGCCAGTGACGGTGCAGATAATCTCGCTGCAACGGCAGGAGAGTTGGTGCAGTTAGAGCAGCGATTGAATCGTTTGGTAAATCAGTTTAAAACCTGACTAATTGCAAATGGATGATTGTGAAAAAGCGGGCTAAGCCCGCTTTTTTATTGTATGTCTGATGAAAAGAACAACACTTCAGGTGGTAGGCACTGTTTATCGTTGCACGCCTGGTAGGAAAATTTCAAAAGCTGATCGAGATTGTTTCTAGTCTCAGTGGGAGTGATGGTAAAGGAGCTTTGATTACCATACAGCCGGATTGGGCCTTGCATAAAGCTAACCTGCTTATCCAGATGTTGAGGGTACTTTACCGATTTTATCCAGTTAGCGGACAATTGAGTAGCAACCAGTTTAGAGTGACCGGGGGAGTGCGCATTGATATGCCAGCCGGGCTTCAATTTAATGCTCAGGAGATAATCATTTCGTACTTTGGATAAGGTTGCTTTTAAAGCTCCATGAGCACCAAACTGTGTTGTGTTCATCCCTGTAACGGGTTCATCAAAAGCCTTGAGCAGATAGCTGTATTGCATTGGGCTAACAGACAGATTAGCTGAAAGGGAGGTGATCAGCCTTTGCGCTAGAAGTGTGAACCTTTGGTCCGGTTGTCTGCGTCCTAATTTGCTTAGAAGCTCATATGCAACCGAAGTTGCTGCAGGTGTAGCCCGGTCACCTCTGTCTTTGGCTCGCAGCGGTAAAAGGGTGTCTTGTTTGGAGATAAAGAATGATGATGTTGCTTCGTCCCAGAACAGAGCAAGCATCTCTTCTACAAGATCCAGACTCCGATCAAGCCATTTGGAATCGTCTGTGACATCGTAGAGGGTAAGGTTGGCCAGTCCAAAATGAGCGTAATCCTCCAGGCTCGCTTTTTTGCCAGGTAATCCTTCTCTAGTATCGCGTAATAGATCCCCTTGGGCTAAATAGTGCTTAACCCACAGTGACTCAGCAGTTTGTTTGGCGGCTGTCAGATGATGTGGTTCCTTCAATGTTTGCGAAGTTTTTACTAATGAAACAATCATCATGCTATTCCAGGCCGTGATGATTTTGTCGTCCTTATGTGGGGGTATGCGTTGCATACGAGCCTGAAGCAGTTTTTTGTTAATGGTTTCAAGGGTACTGAAGAATTCCTGTACTTTAAGGCCCTTATCAATAACAAATTCAGAAATGGATTGGGGAAAGAACAATATGTTTTTGCCATCAAAATTGGTGCCCTCATCAAAACCATAAAATGGCTTAGCCAGAGTGATCTCCTCCGGAGTGAGGGTTTGTTCGAGTTGGCTTAATTCCAACAAAAAATATTTCCCTTCCTCTCCCTCACTGTCTGCATCGGTAGCGGAGTAGAAAAGCCCTGCTTCAGATCGCATCTCTGTTTCAAGGTAGTAGAGGGTCTTTTCAATGGTGCGGCGGTAACTTGGATCGCCGGTCACCTGATAGGCGAGTAGATAAACCTGAAGCATCTGTGCCTGGTTGTAGAGCATTTTTTCAAAGTGCGGTATCAACCAGCCCGGGTCAATTGTATACCGATGAAAGCCCCCACCAATCTGATCGAATATGCCTCCTTGCTGCATAGCATCAAGAGTGTTCTTCAGGTGATTAAGCAGGTTCTGATCCTGGTGCTGGATACTGTGTTGCAGGAGAAAAAGTAAAGTGGGTTCGTTTGGGAATTTAGGTGCAATGCCGAAACCACCCTGCAGTTCATCCGCTATTTTTAGCCATTCATGAGCGGCTTTCTCAGACAACTTAGCGGTAGGATGTTTTGCATTTTGTTTTGCGCTGCTGATTTGTTGGATCGCGGTTAAAACGTCAGAACCACTCTTTATTAGTTTCTCGGGTTGTTGCTGCCAGAGTTGTGAAACTTCGCTGATGAGTTCGTGGAACTGTGTCGGAGGGAAGTATGTGGCTGCGTAAAAGGGGGCACCTTCAGGTGTTAAAAATGCATTTAAGGGCCAGCCGGTCTGACCACTTAACATCGAAGCAGCCAGCATATATGTGTGCTCGATATCGGGCAGTTGTTCCCGGTCCACTTTTATACTGATGAAATGCCGATTAAGAAAGCCTGCTATCAATGGATTTTCGAAACTTTCTTCCTCCATAACATGGCACCAATGACATGTTGAATATCCGATTGACAGGAAAATCGGCTTGTTCTGTTCCTGCGCTGTGGTGAAGGCTTCTTGGCTCCAGCTGTACCAGTTCACCGGATTATGAGCATGTTGCAGCAGGTAGGGTGAGGACTCAAAATACAATCTGTTGGTGTACTTTGGTTCACCGGAAGGTGTTAGATGTATAGTGCGAGGCTGATATTCGGGACCTAAGCTGTTCTGCCTCTCTTGCAGGCGCTTTAGTAGTAGCTCAGGTAGTATGTATTGAACTTCTTCAGAAGCAGCTAGGTTATGCCCTGATAGTATGGCTATAAGTGCCAGCGAAACTAACATTCGCTTGGTGCTGATCAGCATTATTAAATCATCCCTTGGGCGTTATTATTTGGATGATAGGTTTTCCAGTTAGTTCATTTCTATAGGTAGTAAGTCTCAGAATGGCAAAACCGAACCCTAAGGCTCCGTCAAAAACAGTGAATATTTTCTGCGCTCGGTGCGGGGCCTTGTTATACAAATATAAAAAAGGTGGGAAGGGAGCACTGCTTAAGTGTTTTAAGGAGCGTATTGTGAAAAATAACACAAATACGCCATGTCAGTGCCCCGAATGCTCACAGGTTTTTGCCCGGGAAACCTTAATCAGGGGTGTGCCCGCTTATAAGATTATTGGTGGCAAGGTGGTCACTAAATAATTGCTTCTGTCCTCGCTTTAACGCGATATTAGGAGTCAGACAAGTGATCTCACCTGCAAGCCTGTAACGAGCTGAGGTTTGAGGAATCAATTCATTTCCCTTCAGACTTTCACCTTGCTCAGATTCATGACCAGTAAAATGATGCTGATATCCAGCCCCCCGGCAGATCTCACGGGCAGCATGATGCCACATGACTTCTACATCCTCTGCGCTGTTACGGGCTGTACCATGATACTGTAGAACAAAGGTATCTGTGCTTAGAGGCTCGAATATAAATCCTGAGTGCCCATCATAACGGTGATAACTGCTGTCACAGCCTGAGGTCACTGACAAAATTCCGCCTAAAAGCAAAATATTAAAGAGCTTATTACTTTTCATGATCGACTCCTTGCTTTTAGAAAGTTGGTTACAAATCCTAATTGGATGCTATTTATGTATACAGATCACTCGGGATCTGGTTTATAAATGATATGTTTTTATTTTTTTGCAATACAGATTTAAAAAGTATTAATATTTAAGTTACAGTTTGAGGTTTTTACTTCTGTAATGCTGTTGTTTTGTATATCTGTACTGCTTTTGTGTTTTGTAATGGTGTAAACATATGAAATTGTATGAACAGCTTTTCGATGAACTGATTAATCGGATAGAGGGAGGCTACTATCCTGTTGGCAGCCGTTTGCCATCGATTCGCGCTCTAAGCAAAGAGAGAGGGGTCAGTATCTCTACTGTTCAGGAGGCTTATCAGAGGCTGGAAGAAAGTGGGTATACAGAAGTCAGAGTGAAATCGGGTTACTACGTTCGTGCCAGAGGGGAAACTCCTGAACTGCCTGATGTCAGTCGCCCGGCTCAAAGGCCTTTGGAGGTCACTTATTGGGATCAGGTTTATCATCTGCTGACCGGATCTGACTCACAAGGTCATGTGGCGTTTGGAACGGCAAAGCCAGATATTAATACCCCAACTTTAAAACCTTTGATGAAAGCTCTGACTAATTGCGCAGCACAGACCAGTGAGAATTTCCTCAATTACAGCAGTATGCATGGGTCATTGCATCTGCGAAAACAGATTGCACGGCTGGCTGTTAATTCAGGCTGCAATTTGCACCCGGATGAAATAATTATCACCAGCGGTTGCCAGGAAGCGCTAATGTGCAGTCTAAGAGCGGTAACTGAACCCGGTGACATTGTCGCGATTGATTCTCCAAGTTTTTATGGCTCCACACAGGCGATTAAGTCTCTTGGGCTTAAAGCGCTGGAGATCCCCACCCATCCAGAAACCGGTATTAGTATTGAAGCGCTTGAATTAGCGCTTGAGCAATGGCCTGTGAAAGCCATTCAGGTGACACCTACCTGTAATAACCCTTTGGGTTACACCATGCCGGAAGCACGCCGTAAAGAGTTGCTAAGGCTTGCCCAGCAGTATGATCTCCCCATTATTGAAGACGATATCTACGGAGACCTGTACTACAGATCTCCCCGGCCAAGAACGATTAAATCTTTTGATGATGAAGGTAGAGTTTTGCTCTGCTCATCTTTTTCTAAAACAATTGCTTACGGCTTACGTTTAGGTTGGGTAGCCCCTGGGCAATGTACGGATCGAGTGCTGCATAAAAAGTTCATATCTACGGTCAGTAGTCCTCCTATACAGCAAGAGGCTGTCGCAAGTTTTATTGAGGATGGATATTACGAGCGACACCTAAGAGTCATGCGTCAGCAGTATCAGCATGCTCGGGATATCATGATTGACCTTGTGAAGAGAAACTTCCCGGAAGGTACCCGGATAAGTTTTCCTCAAGGCGGTTACATTTTGTGGGTTGAACTGCCGATTGAGATAGACAGTGTGAAATTGAATAAGCGTCTGGAAAATCACAATATCAGTATTGCTCCTGGTGTTATTTTTTCTGCTTCGGGTAAATACCGTAATTTTATACGGCTTAATTTTTCCAAAGCCCCGGATGCGACAACCAAAGCAGCTTTGCAAATTGTTGCCGATGAGACTGAAAAGATGATGCTTGAAGAAACCGAGCTTGTTTAACCCTGTGTTATATGGTTTTTCGATAATTTTCAGTAAATTAGCGGCGATGCATCTTTAGCTTTCTGGTTCTGGGCCGATGCAAATAAAGATAGGATTTTTTTGAGGAAGTCTTGATGGAAATGCAGTGGCAGACTTTGCTGACAACCAAACGTTATGGTCATGGAGAAATTGCTCAGGAAGAAATTGGTCGCAGTCATTTTCACAAAGATCAGGACCGAATCATTTTTTCCAGTGCTTTCCGGCGCTTGGGTAGAAAAACCCAGGTTCACCCCATGTCGCTTAACGACCATATCCACACCCGTCTTACCCATTCTATAGAGGTGGGAAGTCTAGGACGTAGCTTGGGTATCAGGGTTGGTGAGCAGATAAGAGAGCAACTGCCTGAGTGGGCAACTTCTTATGATATCGGCATGATCGTGCAGTCGGCTTGTCTGGCCCATGATATTGGTAATCCGCCTTTTGGGCATGCCGGTGAATATGCGATCCGGGATTGGTTTAAGCGGCAAAACGACAGTATTTTACTGCGTGATCTGACAGAGGACCAGAAACTGGACCTGATGACTTTCGAAGGAAATGCTCAGGGTTTCAGAGTGGTTACCCGGATTGAGAATCACCTTTTTTCTGGTGGTTTGCGTTTAACTTATCCGACACTGGGAGCGTTGCTTAAATATCCCTGGAGTGCAGAACATGCGACTCGGAAAGGCAAATTCAGTGCCTATCAAACAGAGGTGGAAATCCTTAATAAGCTCGGTAAAGAGCTGGGCCTTATACCTCAGGGGAAGGATCGTTGGTGCAGGCACCCTCTGACATATCTGATGGAAGCTGCAGATGATATTTGCTATGCCATACTGGATCTGGAAGATGCTATAGAACTGAACATCCTCAGCTTTGAAGAGATCAAACCGATTCTACTCAAGCTCTGTGGCGATACCTCGTTTGATGATGAAATCCTATCAACCCCAGCGTCTGCACGACGGAAAATTTCTGCGCTACGGGGTAAAGCGATGGAGTATATGGTTGGCTCTGCCGTTCAGGCATATATGGATAATCAGGACGCCATTATGTCCGGCCAATATCAAGGTGAACTGTTAAACGATGGTGAACAGAGTGTACGGGAAGGTTTGCAGGAAGCTAAATGCCTGGCACGGGAAAAAGTGTTTCCTGATACCCGTAAAACTGAGCTTGAAGTGGGGGCTTATTCAACCCTTGGAGTATTGCTTGAAGCGTTCTGCGACGCAGTTTTTGAAAACCACCGCTTGCGAGGGCAAGACTTAAGCTATCGAAGCGAACGAATAATCAATCTGATGGGAATTCATTCCCCTGATCCTGAACTACCGCTTTATAATGCCTATATGCGTGCTTTGGATTTTATAAGCGGTATGACCGATAATTACGCCGCATATCTTGCACGCCAGATCGGTGGGTTAAGTTGAGTAAGTTTCCCTTTTCTAGACTGATCTATAATTCTCAGATTATCAGCATTAGGTTTTTGTAGTGTCATCATTAAAAGATCAATTAAGCGGCCTTGTTTACTCCACCGATAAAGGTCAGTTGTGCCCAGGGTGCGAAGAACCCGTAAATTCCTGCAAGTGCGCAGAACTCAGCGATCGGGAGCGACTCGACTCGCTGGATGGGGTTGTGCGTATTCGCCGGGAAACTTCTGGCAGAAAAGGTAAAGGGGTAACCACTGTCACCGGTATTCCTCTTAAGGAGAAAGAACTAAAAGTTTTGGCGAAAAAGCTGAAGAAAACCTGCGGAACCGGCGGTGCTTTGAAAGACGGAGTCATTGAAATCCAGGGAGACCACCGCGACAAGCTAAAAGTGATGCTGGAAAAGGAAGGCTTCACTGTGAAGCTGGCGGGGGGCTGAGATGTCTAAAAAGAAACCTTGCCCTCGTTGCCTGATGTTTAGGGTTTTTCTGGTGTTTATGCTGGTGGTAATTATCTTCGCGCTTAAAGGGATGAGTGGTTTTCTGGGCAGTTAAAATGGCTATTTGATGGACCTTTTTGGTGTAAGTCGTCACCTTGGAGATTAACTTGCTGTATTTTTACCGTTTATTACTGATGGGGCTGCTAACATTTTTTGCGACAAATGTTGTCGCTGAGATATATCAGTATCAAGACAGAACGGGTAAAAAAATCTTTGTTGATAGTCTCTCAAAAGTACCACCTGAATACAGGGAACAACTGAGGAGCCGGGACGAGCAGGAGCATAATCTCTCTCAGGAGCAGCTGGACGCTCTTGAATATAAGGTCAACAAAACAAGAGCGCTTTTTCTGCTGAATCGAGAAAGGTCCAAAATTAAAAAACAGTTAGAAAAATGGAAAACTCCTTTTCAACTGCTCGGAAACAGAATTTTGGTTCCTGTTAAAGTTGTTTATGGTAATCGCTCTAAACAAGTATCACTTATCATTGATACTGGTGCTTCGGTAACAGTGGTACACCGTGATGCTCTGCAATCTCTTAACCCCTCTTTCCGTAGTGGTGCCAATGCCAGGGTAGCGGATGGCAGTGTGGTTAAAACACAAACTATCAGCTTTGATAAAGTCGAAATAGGCCCCTATAAGGCAAAGAATATTGTTTCTACAGTCTTAGACTATTGAGGTGGTAGTGCGCAAAGTAACGGGCTGCTCGGGATGGATTTTCTGTTTAATGCAAAATATGAGCTGGATAAAGAAGCAGGACAGATTATCTGGGAACCAGAACTCTATGCTAAGTATAAGGACAGGTTACAGCTTCTTAATGAACAGGAGCAGCTACTCATAAGTGATGCAGCAGCCCCTGCTGATTTATCAACGAATTAAAGATAAAGGTACTTAGAAATACCTTTCCATTGTCAGCTGTAAATGATCATCCTGTTTAATGTTATAACTTAGGTCGGCTGTATCGTCTGAACTGAAAAAACGGCCATCAATGCTGATATTCCAGTTATCACCAAAGCGGCGACTGGCTTCTATGATCAGACTCTGGCTGTCATAGTCCAGATCATGACTGATGCCTGCCAGTACTTCAGTGCTTTCTACATCATTAAGAGCCAGACGAGCGCCTATAAACAGATCATTCTGGATAGCTGCATCAGCATCTTCACCACGTTCATCCCAACCATATTCCAGCAAGACGCCAAGATCTGCAGAGGAATCCTGTATACCGTAGAGGGTGTATTCGAAACCCGCCTGAGCTGCCCAGTATTCGTCACTGGAGCTATCTCTGTGGATGGTTTCAAATTTCCATAACCAGCTGTCTATGGTTGCTTGAAGATCAAAGCCAATCTGGTCCATCTGTTCGTAGTATGGAACCAGAACTGTGTTTCCAGCGACCATCTGAGGTTTCAGGATTGGATCACGGTTGGTACCATGGAACCAATACAGGCCCATATCAAAGTCACCTAGTGTGTGACTCCAGCGGATCGCTGCATCCAGATGTTTTTCGCCTGCTCCAGATTCGTATTGAGCCTTGTCTGTGTCGACTACAATTCCGGAGCGAAGGCGGCCGTCTTCACCCGGAAAAGTTCTTTCACGGAAGCCGGGTAGCAGGAAAATATCCACGATACCCCAATCGCGAACCAGAGACAGGCTTACCATTTGCTGACCGAGCTTGTCCTCACCGTCAAAGTCTTCCACGCCATCTGTCTGGTTAATCACATCAACCAGATGCTGGAATTCGGTAACACCCCAGAACACTTTGCTCAGACCGGCCCTGACTTCCCAGTCATCTCCGGCATGCAGCCAGCTTAATTCACGGATATCTCCATGAGTACGTTCATTGTCATTTTCATCCACGCGTAGGAACGGTGTGAAAGTGATGCTGTCAGTACCATCATTCCATTCCCAGTAGAACTCAGGCTCTGCTGAAAATGAAAGGTTGGTGTCATAGTCCTGACCAGAGAATTGAGCATCCTGAGTAAAGTAGCGCAGGTCTGCGCTGACTTTACCGGACATCTCATAAAATGTTTCGGCGCCTGCCGGCAGGGTTGCAGACAACCCCGCCAGTAGGACCGCACTGGATATTGTGTGTTTCAATTGCATATCAACGCGCCCGTTTCAGGGTGTTTTGGTTGAAATCACCATCCGTAAGACCCGCTTTGAATGTGTAGTTATTCCAGGTTAGGTCAGTGCTTTTGCCCGTCTGGTGGTTAACCATTTTCATCAGGTCCGGACGCCAGTGCTTACCTTCGTACTCGTTGTAACCGTGGTAGGTCAGGGTCTTAAGGGCTGAGTTTTTGCGATCATAGAATTCGATTTTCCATGGTCTGTATTCACCCTCATCAATCCAGACCACACGGCGCGTATAACCGGAGTTTTTATCGACGGGATACTGCTCAATCACGTAGCAGTTACCACCTTCACAGGCTTCATCCTGAAGGTACTTATAGGTGTATTTTTCGACTTCGAACGATGACAGGTCTTCATAAGCAAATTCAGAGCCCATAAACGGACCGGATTTGTTACGCGAAGCAATACGCTTTACACGCTTCAGAGCGGGTAGGTATAACCATTGATCATCGGCACCCACCGGGTGTGAAAAACTTAGGAACGCAGTGCCTTTCACATCACGAGGTTTATCAAATACAGATAAGCTCTTATCGCCATCACCATCTACTTCGAGTGATTTCAGTCGAATGTCGCGAACACTTTCCTGACCCTGTTTGTTACGCAGGATCATGTTCATCTGAGCTTGCATATCCTGCCAACCCAAATCACTGGTTTTGGCTTCCTTAGCAATGCGCAGGCCTTTCTCTTCGGCCGTTTCTGCCAGAGCAGTTGCCGGTACAGCGATGATGCTGGCAATCAGAATTGATTTAAGCGGGTTGGTTAACAGACTCATTATCGTCTCCTTTATTCGTGTTATCGCTGTGAGTTGTGTTATCGGACGTAGCATTAGTTTCAGTTGATGGTTCTGCAGATTTATCCAGTTTCATCAAAAGCGGTGGCAGGAACAGGAAGTCGACAATCAATGCGATCACAATTGTCAGACCGGTCAGCAGTCCCATATCTGCGTTCACTTTGAAGCTGGACTGTGCCAACACCATAAAGCCTGCGAAGAGTACAAAGGTGGTGATCCACAAGGCACGACCTACGCTGCTAAATGCATAACCAACGGCTTCCTGGGTGCCTTTACCACGGTCTCTGCGGGCATGTAGATATTTACTCAGGAAATGCACCGTATCATCAACCACGATACCCAGAGTCATACCTGCTACTACAGACAGAGCCAGACCGATCTGACCATCAATCAAGTACCAAAGTCCAAAACCCATAGCGGCGGGGGCAAGGTTGGGTATCAGGCTGATCAGACCAAACTTAACTGAGCGCAGGGCAAAACCAAGCAAGATAGAGATTAATACCAGTGCCACTGAGGTACCCAGCAACATACTGTATATGTTGCGTTGACCTATATGCGCAAACATAAGGGTAGGACTGGCGATAGAGACTTTATACTGAGGTGCATTTTCAGCTACCCAGTTGTAGATACGTTCTTCCAGTTCAATCTGTTCCGTACTGGTCAGGTTCTGGAAGGTAGTAATCAGACGGGTAGATGATTTGTCCACATTTAATTGATTGTTCAGGTCCAGGCCATAAGGCAGGGACAGTTCGTACATCAATAGATATTGAGCCGATAACTCGCGATCTGTAGGAAGGGTGTAGAACGACTGATCATCGCCGTGCATGTTTTTATTCAGGCGCTTAAGGGTATCGCTGATACTATTCACATGATCTGTTTCAGGTTGAGCACGTAACCAATCAGTCAGATCTCCAACCGTTTTTAAAACTCCCGGATCGTTGATGCCGCTGCTTTCGTTAGTCTCAATGGCTATCTCCATCGTTGTCATTCCGGAGAGGTTATCCCGCATGTAATCGGTAGCCTGACGGAAAGGAACGGTCTCATCAAAGTATTGAACAAAGTCGTCATTCAGCTTGTTAAGAGGGACCAGAAGAATAAAGGCGGCCATGATGGCTGCTATACCCGGCAGTAGTACACGACGTTTGCCAATAACAAAGTCTGCCAGTTTATGCATGGTGTCGTTCTGGCCTTCTTCCAGCTGTTTCACCTTCATGGGTAACAGACGCAGGATTGCAGGGAATACAGTGATAGAGAAAACAAACGCCAGCATTACACCCACAGCAACCATGTTACCCAAGTCACGGAATGGAGGTGAGTCAGAGAAGTTCAGACTCAGGAAGCCAATCGCGGTAGTCGCACTGGTCAGGAAGATAGGCTGGAAGTTGATTCGCAGACTGTCAGTGATTGCTTGGCGCTTTTCAACACCACGGCGCATCTCATAAAACATCGTTGTCAGAATATGCACACAGTCAGCTACTGCCAGTGTCAGTATCATGGTGGGAGCACTTGCTGAAGGTCCGGTCATAAACATGCCTGACCAACCTGCAAGCCCCAGAGTCGATAATATGGAAAACAGAATGATCACAACAGTGGCAATCGTACCGCTTATGGTTCTCAGCAGAATGATCATGCCCACAATAACGATCAGAAACATCAATGGAACTAAGGTGGTTTGGTCGTTCATTGCAGCTTCTGAGAAGCTGTTATTCATCATGACCATACCTGAAAGGCGAACTTCAAGATCAGGATGAGCGGCTATGAAGTTATCCTTGATTTCCCGAACCTTGGATACAGCCTGAGGTATTTCTACGATTGGATTTTCCCCAGGGAGTTGTACCGTTACATTAACGACCGTTACATGGCCTGAAGGGGAGACCAGCTTATTTAGAAGCATGGGTTCTGAGATAGCGACCTCTTTGATGCGAGGCATATCCTCAGTCGAGATTTTGGTTGGGTCCAGAACCAGGTCCTCAACAATCAAGTCGTCTTCTTCTGACCAGGTGTGCTGAAAGTTGGTGAGCGAATCCACCCGGGTTGAAAAAGGAATTTGCCAAGAGAGCTCTGTCAGCTCATAAATAGCAGCTAAAGTATCAGGTTTAAAAACATTGCCGTCCTTAGGAGAGACAATAAAGGCAACATTATCAGTTTTACTGTAGACATTTTGCATCGTCTCAAAAGCGGTGAGCTGTGGATTTTCTTCACTGAAGAAAACCCGGTAATCACTTTTGAAAGACATCAGGTAATCAGGTGCTTTTTTTGCAGCACCAAACACCAACAGCACAGAAAGCAGTATCACCACAATGGGGTGATCTAGCACAAATCGGAAAAATCGATCTCTCATTTTCCTGCTCCAATTTCCCTATAAGGGTCGGTTGCTCTTTGGCAACTTGGGGTTAATTTAAATGACGTATCGTCACTATAAGTTGGTTAAAAAAGCGGTGAGGGCCGCTTTTGTCAATTAATCGATTGCTGAACTTTTCAACCTGCTTGTCAGTTCAGCCACTTCATCCTTGAAAACTTCCTCCTTAAGTCTCTTGAGCGTTTCCAGCCAATCGTGATCGGTGGTAAAAGGTTTCCATTGCAGTCCATCTAAAAGCAGATTGCAGTGGTTGATCAATTCTCTCTCCAGTTCCATCTCAGAACGTACACTGCATCGATCCAGAGATTCATGAAGCAATGCAATGGTGCCAAAACTCATAGCCCACAAAGAGAAAGCCACTTGAGCGGGACTTAAATGGGGTTGCAGAGCCAGGTCACCAGAAGAGAGACCGTCAGAGATGATTTTGAGCATAACGCCCAGGATCGCCTGTTCCAGTGCCAAATGTTCTTCCTGTCGTTTGGCTGTAGACTTCTCCCTGACGGAAGGGGTTTTTGCTGAAATAACCAGCATAAATTCTGTCGGGTAAAGAAGGGAATGCAATTTATAGGCAATGCCAATTGCAAACATCTTCTCGCGGGAGCTCCCTTCAAACTCAGAAGCACGACGAAACATATTGGTTAGAGTGCCGCAGTGCCTGTTACATAGTCCTGTAAGAAGATCTTCCTTACAGGTGAAATGGTTATAAACGGTGCCTTTGGAGTAGGGTAGTTTGGCCACAATTTTGTCGATGGTCATTCCGGCCACGCCTTGGTCAGCCATGATGTTCAGGGCTGTTTGCATGATCTCTTCTTCGCGTGCAGCGATGGCTACTTCATCGACTATTTTTGGGCTCATAGTGTTCTATAAAATCTTTATTGTGACGATTCGTCATAATTTAAACCTTAACTGTTGCTTAAACAAGGATTAAAAATGCAACAAATTGTTACAAATTAGGAAACTATTACATTTTTTGTAATGTTTTAAGCAACAAAATTGAATTTAAAATGACGAACTGTCACAAATTTTATTTGAAATCTGGAGAAGAGCTTTCAGAAAAGAGAGGAAAGGAAGTTAAGCTATCTTAAAGGCTGTATCTGGATAAATGGCGGCCATGCAGGCCGCCAAACGGTATTACAACTGTTGCTCTGCCAGCTTTAGATCAACGATGGACTTCAACAACTTGAACAATCGAATAGAAGCATCAATCTCTTCTTTGCGGTTTGTCAGACTTTCGATATTCAGTCCAATTGGTATATCCAGATGCTGAACCGCCTCTAGGATCTGTTCAAGATTATTGCGGCAGATACGAATTGATTCCTGCAGCGGGCTTTTAGCGTCCATAATACGAAAACGTGTTGCTTCAGGAACTGAAATTCCCAGCCATTCCATAAATTCTAGTGTTTTTGTGCTGCCACAAGGCGTAAACGTAAGGATGACTCGCTTTGGTGTAGTACCGTTTTCACGACAACTACGGGCGTAACTGCTCAACATATCAATCGTTGCCTGGGCGTTATAAACCGCCTGAGAAACAAAGAACTCACATCCTTGAGCTGATTTGCTGATCAAACGTTCGTGCTCATTGCCTTTCGCTGCATGGCGTTCAGCAATAGTTACACCGCCTAGCTGGTAGTTAGCCTGGTGTTCTGAAATTGCAGCGTAAGCATCATTAAGGCTGAGCTTAATATCACCTTCAGAAGATGGGCTGCCAACCAGAACTGTGTCACGCACGCCGTATTCATTCCATGCTTCATCAAGCCATTCTACAAAGGACTCTTTGTCACGCTGGGAAACACTTTTATACGTAATCACCGGACGTTCCGCTTTTTCTCGCAGCAATTTGGAATATGCACGTGGGTCCAGAGTCTGCATAAATGGGAACGGACGAGGTTTATCAATACGGCTGCTTTCGTCCTGAATGTCATAGACGATCAAACCATCGAACTCAACATGCGCTAAACGGTTGAGCAGCTTGTCCGCGATCTCTGAGGTAGCTTCTTCTGTAGTGCCGGCTTTCGGAGGGGTTGTGCCAAACAGGTAAACACCGCGGCTGCCGTCGGAAAATTTTGTTCTGAGATCTTGTTTCATGAGTATTTAGAATTCTGTTTAGTCTTTAATTGCTGCGTATTCTAACAATTAATTATTTTCATGTGATTAAGTTATAAGATGAAAGTTTTTCTGCCATAGTTGAGTAGATTTAATAAGCACGTATGGAAATTTATTTTGACCCACTCCAAATTTGATCTTAACCAGGCTAGCAAAGCGATAGAGAAAGCCGGTTCGGGTGTACCTCCACTGGAAACATGGAATCCAGAGTTTTGTGGCGATATTGATATGCGAATTGCCCGAGATGGACGCTGGTTTTATATGGGTACACCTATTGGTCGGCCAGCAATGGTTAAACTGTTTTCTAAAGTGTTATGGCATGAGCAGGGCAAGTACTTCCTGAAAACCCCAGTCGAAAAAGTCGGCATTCAGGTGGATGATGCTCCATTTCTGTTGGTATCAGTAGATCAGCAAGAAGGGGAGTACGGTCCTGAACTGGTTTTTACCAGTACTACAGATGATCAGGTAATTGCAGGTAAGAGTCATCCCATTATTGTTGAGGTTTGTCCTAACACTCAAGAACCATCACCATATATAGATGTGCGCTTTGGCATGCGTGGTTTAATCAACCGCACCGTTTTTTATCAGCTGGTGGAATTAGCTGAAGAAAAAGAGATCAACGGGCGTAGTGTGCTTACGCTGGAAAGTCAGGGGGAAACCTTTGAATTAGGTTCGTTTTGAATTGACCCCAATTGGAATCAGTCCGTTTTTTCGACTGTGCCGGTGTTTAAGTTCATCCCTCTTAAGCAGTGTTCCAATTTAGGAATTAAGTGCCAGTTTTTTTTGTGGAGATAGTGATAGAACCATTTTGTTTCTAATGACGGGGTTAGAATTTTTAATTCTGATAGATCAAATTTTGTAATAGTTTGCACGGCAGCTTCTTTCATCATGAATGCATAATCTATCCTGTCGTTTTGCAGAAGCTTAAGCAGGTGCTCGCCATCATGAGCAAGTACCGCATTACTTAATGTTTCTGGAATATGTTTAGTCGATTGAAAGCCCCGAATGATACCTACAATCTTCCCCTTAAAATCCTGAACCTTACTGCCAGGCATATTAGTATGCAGTTTTGAGACTGCGACGAGTTCGTAAGAGAACAGGGGAACATCTATTCGTCTGAGGTTGTCATACTCTCCGACCAGTTTTGGCCGAATCAATTCGCCATCAGCATACCCATGATTGGCAAAATATAAGGCGCGCTTAGCCGGAAAAGTTTGGATCTCAACTTCATAATCCCCAAGACATTCATAAGCTTCGGTTAAGACTTGTCGGCCAAGTGATAGAAATGGTTCTCCGTTTGTAACTGAAGAAAAAAGCATAACACGTGCATCAGCCGAACCAATGCTCATCATAATAACGACTATGGCTGCATTGAGTTTTACAAGACTAGGTAACTTACTTTTTAAAGTAAGATTGTTGAACAATAAGTTGATTTTGGACTACCGCCTGACAATTAGCATTTTCCTTAACGCTATAACTTATAGACCATGTGTAGGCTTATGAACAATAACCAGATAGTTTATGGCCAAGTAGAGGGGGTAAAAAGAAAAAAACCGCAGGTAAAAACCTGCGGCTGAAATGCCCAGAGCGCAATGTCAATTGAGTCGGGCCAATAATCTGAAAACAGGGGTATGACTGCTTTCAGATCAGGTTCACTCTTCCATGAGTAGAAAGAAAAGGTTAAGCCGCGACGATCTCTACATCGTCGCCCTGAAGTCTTACCGGCCATACCGGTACAGAGACTTCTTCGTCTTCCATGCAGCTGCCGGATTTCAGTGAGAAGTGCTGCTTGTACAGCGGTGAAGCCACCATGATTTCACCTTTCAGGTCACCGATCAGACCGCGAGCAAGGACATTGGCACCGCTGAATGGGTCGTGGTTGCCAATGGCATATACTTCGTTTTCATAACCAGGGATGTAGAACAGAGCTACCTGATTACCTTCGTGAAGTGCTGCAACGCCTGAATTAGGGATCAGATCATTTTTGCTGCACAGTTTTTTCCATTCAGTATTTGGATTAGCTGTCATGATTATTTCCTCTTCAGTCGTTAAATTAAGCAGGACGAATCTGTTCACGTTCAATAATATGAACGATCTGCGGATCAGCTTGCTCATCAGCGTTTACAAAAGTGCGGAAACGTTTCAGTTTCTCTTCATCTTCCAGAGTGGTTTTCCACTCACACTGATAAGTGTCAACGACATGCGACATCTGAGTTTCAAGTTCTTCGCAGATGCTTAATTTATCTTCGATAACTACTTCCTGCAGGTAGTCCAGGCCACCTTCGAGATTGTCCATCCAGGTCGATGTACGCTGCAGGCGATCAGCCGTTTTGACGTAGAACATCAATACACGGTCGATATATTTAACCAGGGTTTCATCATCAAGGTCCGTTGCGAACAGGTCTGCATGACGGGGTTTCATACCACCGTTACCGCAGACATAAAGGTTCCAGCCATTTTCTGTTGCAATAACACCGATGTCTTTACTCTGTGCTTCTGCACACTCACGGGTGCAGCCGGATACTGCAAACTTGATTTTGTGCGGGGAGCGCAGGCCCTTGTAGCGATTTTCAAGCTGAATCGCCATGCCAGCACTGTCATTAACACCGTAACGGCACCAAGTACTACCAACACAGGATTTAACCGTACGTAAAGATTTGCCGTATGCGTGGCCCGTTTCGAAACCTGCATCCACCAGTTCTTTCCAGATCAGGGGCAGTTCATGCAGCTGAGCACCAAACAGGTCAACACGCTGACCACCGGTGATTTTGGTATACAGGTTATATTTCTTAGCTACCTGACCCAGTACGATCAGTTTATCCGGAGTGATTTCACCACCGGCAACACGTGGAACGATGGAGTATGTACCGTTCTTCTGCATGTTGGCCATGAAGGTATCGTTTGTGTCCTGCAGACTTACCAGCGGCTCTTCCATGATGTGATCGTTCCAGCACGACGCCAGAATCGAACCAACAGCAGGTTTACAGATTTCACAGCCTAAACCTTTACCGTGTTTTTCCAGCATTTCAGAGAAGCTGCGAATGCCTTCGACACGAACGATGTGATACAGCTCTTCACGGGTGTATTCAAAGTGTTCACAGATATCTGTACACACTTCAACTCCGCGTTTTTCAAGTTCACAATCCACAACACTCTTCAGCATTGCTGCACAACCGCCACAACCCGAAGCTGCTTTAGTTACATCTTTTACATCCGCTACTGATGTTGCGCCTTCATCAATAGAACAGCAGATCTGACCTTTAGTAACGTTAAGACATGAACAGATTGTTGCTGTATCTGGTAGAGCGTCAGGACCCAGGGCAGGGGCAGCCGCTCCATCGAATGATGGCAGAATCAGTGTTTGTGGTTTTTCTGGCAGATCGATGCCATTTAACGCGTATTGCAGCAGTGTGTCGTATTGGCTGTTATCACCAACCAATACAGCACCCAATAGTTTGGTGCGGTCTTCTGAAACGATGATACGAGAGTAGATCTGCTCGTCTTCATCCAAATAACGGTAGCTGATGCTACCCGGTGTTTTACCGTGGGCATCACCGATAGAACCTACATCTACACCCAGTAGCTTCAGTTTGGTGCTCATATCTGCACCTGTGAATGCTGCATCATCGCCAGCGATATGAGCAACGGCTGTTTTAGCCATAGTGTAACCCGGTGCTACCAGACCAAAGATCTGATTGTTCCATAGGGCACATTCACCGATAGCGTAGATGTCTTTGTCAGATGTCAGACACTGGTCATTAACCAGAATACCGCCACGTTCGCCGATCTCCAGAGCACTACTACGTGCCAGAGCATCTTGTGGGCGGATACCCGCAGAGAACAGGATCAGGTCTGTTTCCAGGAAAGAGCCATCACTGAAGTTCATACGGTAGGTGTGTTCTTCACCAGCTACGATCTCAGTTGTGGCTTTTTCACAATGAACATCCACATCCAGAGCTTCGATTTTCTTTTTCAGCAACTCGCCGCCGTCTTCATCCAGCTGCACTGGCATCAGGCGAGGAGCAAACTCAACTACGTGAGATTTAAGGCCAAGAGATTTCAGCGCATTTGCTGCTTCAAGGCCAAGCAGGCCGCCACCAACAACTACACCAACAGTGGCATCTGTTGCGCACGCTTGGATCTTATCCAGATCTTCAAGGGTGCGATAAACAAAGCAGGCATCACCATCATTGCCCGGAATGGGGGGGACAAAAGGGTATGATCCAGTAGCAAGTACCAGGGTGTCGTAGGGGTAGGTAGCTTGCTCGGTAATAACCTGCTTTGTATCGCGATCGATCTGCGTAGCACCTTCACTCAAGTGAAGCTGCACGCCATGTTTTTCATAAAAGTTCTCTTCTATCAGGCAAAGATCTTCGTAAGTTGAACCGCCAAAGTATTCAGACAGGTGAACACGGTCATACGCGCCACGTGACTCCTCTGCCAATACATGGATCTCATAATCATCAGCAATCGCACTGGCCACAAAGTTTTCTATAAAGTGGTGGCCAACCATGCCGTTACCAACTACTACCAGCTGGCGTTTACCTGTATCTGTAGAATTTGCCATAGAAGTTATACCCATTGAATTTGTCTGAATGTACTCGTCGCAGAAAGGGCTGCCGAATAACAGCTGTTGTCTGCAGTCACTCAGATCGTTGTTTTGTTTTAGCTGATCGAAATACCACTGTCCCTCACGGACATCGCCATACAGCACGGCACCAACCAAACAGTTGTCTTTCAGCCATAATTTTCTATATTCATTGTGTTTAAGGTCTTGGTAGACGAGGGTGTCGATACCTTCGCCATCTTCGAGGGAGCCACATGAAAACAGCTCTACTCCGCTGACCTTAAGTTGAGTTGCGACCGCTTCTTCGCGGTACTGACCAGGCTCACCTTTGAGCGTGGCGGTAAGAATTTCGGCTTGTTGCCAGATAGGTGCAACAAGGCCGTAAGTAAAGTTTTCAAACTGACAGCACTCACCCAGTGAGTAGATATTGCTGTCAGTAATGGATTGCATAGTGTCGTTGACCAGAATCCCGCGCTGACACTTCAGTCCACTTGTTTCGGCCAATGATTTATTTGGCGTTACACCGACGGCCATGATGACGAGGTCTGCGTCGATAACTTCTCCAGTTGCCAGAGAAACGCTAGTAACTTTGTCGTCGCCATTGATCGTTTCTGTCTCTGCATTCAGGAAGATATTAAGACCGCGCTCTTCCAGTGCATGTAATAGTAATGTTGCTGCGGTTGCGTCCAGCTGACGGTCCAGTAAGTGACTGCCCCTCTGCAATAACGTGACATTCATACCTAGCAGACGCAGGCCTTCAGCGGCTTCCAGACCAAGGAAGCCACCACCAATTACCACAGCGTTTTTATGTTCTTTAGCTACTTCCTGCATACGCTCAACATCTTTAAGCGTGCGGAAACTCATTACACCGTCCAGATCAACACCCGGGAATGGAATTCGAACCGGGTAAGAGCCTGTAGCCATCACCAGTGAGTCGTAGTGAACACGCTTTCCGGACTCACTGAGTATTAATTTCTTTTCACGATCAATCTCGATAGCCGGGTCACCACAATACAGGGTGACATTATGTTCTTCGTACCAGTCGCGGCTTAGAGTAATGACTTTTTCGAGTCCTAGTTCGCCACCCAGCAGCGGGGATAACAAAACGCGGTTATAGCTGCCGCCGGGTTCTTCGCCGAAAACGGTAATGTCAAACTGGCCGTCAGCATGCTCAATGAGCTGCTGTAATAAGCGGCCTGCTGCCATTCCATTTCCAATAATTACCAGACGTTTTTTCACTATCGTTAATCCCAAAACAAAAAAAAAGGCGTTCATATGCAACACCGTTGAGTGTTGATATTGAACGCCTTTGTTCTCAGAGCTTGTTGTATATAACCGCAATTCAGCACAATAAATCCGGTTACGCTTATAATAAAGCAGTTGTTGTGCCAGTTTATTATAAGTCCTTATTTATTAACCGGTTAAAAGATTTTGGAGAATTTATAACGATATAAAATCCATATTTTGGTTAAGTTTTGATGCAGTGCGGTAAAGTGTTGCTTTGTTTTGGTGCAATGCCTGCTTAACTGAAAAACTGGGATAGGTTCAGTGCAGCCAGAAGCAGAGCAATGATTTTCCAGAGTAATAATGGATTTTTTTCCAGCATCGGCTGATGCTGTACTTTAGCTTCAAGGCTCTGATTCGGCCGGGTCAGGTCTGTTTCCAGCTCCGAAAATGCTTCATAACGATAGCGAGGGTTTGGTTGTACAGCTTTTCTTAAACAACCCTCAACCCAAAGAGGGAGATCTCTTCGATGTTGAAGTGCAGGTGTATAGTCCATTTCGCTGTAACTGTTGAGCGTTACCTGATTAGTCGACATCTCTTTATAGGGTAACTTGCCAGTGATCATCTCATAGATAATCACGCCCAGAGAGTAAAGGTCTGATTTATAATTTCCGGGTTCTCCGATTAAATATTCTGGAGCCACATAGTTCACGGAGCCTTGAGGAATCGATTTATCCAGAGGCGAATTCATCTCCTCAATACCCGCAATTTTGACTGTTCCAAAGTCGAGTATTTTTACCCGGCCATCACGATTAATCATGATATTTTCGGGTTTCAGATCCTGATGCACCATATCGGCCCGCTGGAAGGCTCTGAGTCCTTGAATAATCTGCTTGGTTAATGCGCGTACATGATCCAAAGGAGGATTAGGATTATCGTTCATCCACTCCCGCAGGTTCATCCCTTCGATATGCTCACCAAGGTAATAGAGAAAACGCTTATCGCGATTACTGGCGTAGGTTTTCATTACATTTGGATGATCAATTCTCTGGCCTACCCACTCTTCACGAATAAAACCATCCAGATACAGGGTATCTTCAGAAAAATTACCAGAAGGGGCTTTGAGGACAAACTGTTCCTGGGTGTCTGTATCTTTAACCAGATACATATGGCTGCGGGTACCGCTGAAAATTACATCCAGAACTTCATATCCATCGATCTTGTTACCTACCTCCATAACAGGCGGAATAGGCAGTTCTACAAGGCGATTGTGACTTTCATCCAGAGTCTCATTCGGGAGCTGGTCAACACAGGTAATCAATGCTGTGAGGTTGTCATCACTGCCATTTTCGAGCGCTAGGTTTATCAGCTGTTCAGCAGTGGCTTCAGCATCCTCAAAGCCATTTTCTAATGTCTTTTTTAACGCTTTGTGACTAATGAACTCATGCACACCATCGGTGGTCATCAGCAACATGTCGCCTTCTTTGAGTAAGCGGGTGCTGTAGTCCACTTCCAGATGACGATCCGCGCCCAGAGCGCGTGACAGGTAATTTTTTCCGCCAGACTTTCTTACGTGATCAACCGTAAGTTGTTCCAACTCTCCGTCCTGATACAGATACAGCCGGGAATCACCCACATGAAAAAGGTGCAGGGTATTTGATTTCAAAACCGCAGCAGTAAACGTGCACAACATACTGTCGTTTTCACGACTGCTCTGGGAGTTTTCTTTATGTAACCAGCTATTGAGTGCCGTTAAAACACGGGATACAGAGTTACGGACACTCCAGCTGTGCGGAGTACTGAAGTAGTCCTGCATAAAACTGGTGACACTGGTCTGGCTGGCAATATGAGAATCTTTGCAGCTACTCACACCATCTGCGATAACGGCTGCACCACCTTTAAACTCAAGGTCTGTTTTGTCTGGCAAGTGAGCAGTAAATGCATCCTGATTGGCATCTTTAACGCCAGCTGTGGATTTGCCACCAAATCGAAGTGATAAGGTTTGTCTGCTCATATAGGGTTACCTGAAAAGCCTGACTTTGTTTAATGTTAAGCCTGAATTATCTGACACCTTATGAAAAAGGCCAGAAGGATGTTGTCCCTCTAGCCTTCGGTTATGTCATCTAATCAGCTAAGGCTTAGTTAACTTTGATTAATTCTACTGTACCGTCTTCATTAACTTCTGCCATATGACCTTTAGGCTCTTCAAGCATCAGCAGTGTAATAAATCCGATTACAGCAGTAACAGCAATTACAGTAAAGAATGTTGAGTAATCAACCATAGACAGAACAGTCAGGTAAAATACCGCGCCAACGTTGCCGTAAGCGCCTGTCATACCCGCGATCTGACCGGTAAGACGGCGTTTGATCAGAGGGACAACCGCAAATACTGCGCCTTCACCCGCCTGTACAAAGAAAGAGCATGCCATCGCTGCAGCTACGGCCAGGTACAGAGGCCATGTGCTGTCAATCATCGACATAGTTGCATAACCAGCTGCAAGACCCGCTGTCAGAATCAACAGAGTTTTCTTACGACCGAAACGGTCACTGATCCAACCTCCGCCTGGACGAGACATCAGGTTCATAAACGCGTAAGCCGAAGCCAGTAGACCTGCGTAAACCATATCCAGTTCAAATACATCGGAGAAGAACAGAGGCAGCATAGAAACCACAGCCAGCTCAGAACCAAACGTTGCGAAGTACAGTACATTCAGTACAGCAACCTGTTTGAATTTGTATTTCTCAACTTCTGGTACGGGCGTTTCAAAGATCTCTTTGTTTACACGATAGGCACTGAAGCAGTCGTATACAAAAATAACCGCCAGACTCACATAGATAGCTGTTGCTGCCATATCGGAAAGAATAGATACGCCTGCTGGAGACAGTTTCCAGGTTAAAAGAGAAAGCGCAGCGTACATTGGAATTTTCATGACCAGCATGAAGGTAAAATCACCTTTGCTGGTTACTTCCATGCCACCGATTTTTTTCGGTTTAAAGTAGGTGGAGCCTTTAGGTGTATCCGATACATTTTGGTACCAGATAAAGCTGAAAATCAGACTCATTGCACCTGTCAGACCAACAGCATAACGCCAGCCGTCTTCGCCACCGAATAACAGAGCCAGTGTTGGCAGTAGCATTGCACCAGCAGCAGAACCGAAGTTACCCCAACCACCGTAGATGCCTTCAGCCGTACCCAGTTCGTTTGCAGGGAACCACTCACTCACCATGCGGATACCAACGACAAAACCCGCACCGATGAAACCCAGTAAGAAGCGAGAAATAGCGGCTGTTGCAAAGTCAGTCGACAATGCAAACATAAAACACGGAATACTGGCGATAAACAGTAGCGCTGCGTAAGTAATACGCGGACCATATTTATCGGTCAGCATACCTATGATGATACGTGCTGGAATGGTCAGAGCGACGTTAAGAATCAGCAGGGTTTTAACTTCTGCTTTCGTCAGACCTAATGATTCCGCAATGGCACCCAGAAGAGGGGCATGGTTAAACCATACGAAGAAGGTAATAAAAAATGCGATCCAGCTCATATGCAGGATCTTCATTTTCCCGGTAAAAGAGAAGAGGTTTAGTTTTCCACTTTCGCTCATTTTCTTGGCCTCAAGAATAGTTATAAATTATTGAGGACCCTGTGAATGAGTCTCGAATTTTCTCTGTGAGCTCTAAAACGGCTTAATGCGAGAAAGGCAGTGCAGGTAATGACTAGTCCTTTCCAAGTTGCCTGACAAAGCAGGAAGCCGTTTTAAAGCTCACCCTACGGGGCTAAAAATGCGATTCAACTTCAGCGTTAACGATTTTCGACGTGCAACCAGCATGTCTGTAATCGTTGCCTTGTTCTTGAACCGCATTTTTAGCCAGAGTCGTTCGTGACTCGTTCACAGGGTCCTTTATTTTTTAAAAACAAAAAAAGGCGTTCAAACTTTCAAATTGCCTCAAATCCTGAGGAATGAAAGTTTGAACGCCTTTGTTCAATGCTTGTAGAAGTGCTTCAAGATGGTGCGCTTTTGCGCTTTTCTATCAGCTTTGCACTGCTTTGGTCTTATCTAACCCTGTTAATCCACTTTGATTAAGCGGGTTTATGCACCTTAAGCGGCTTTCTCCTTCTTATCTGATGCACTATCTTGCACGTCTTGTGCCATTTCGGTGCTTTCAGACTTTTTTTCAGTTGATTTCTCGATCTCATCGGGTTTGCGCTGTTTTTCGTAAAGGAAGGTCAGCACTTCATGACGATAATGGTTGTACTGTGGATCGTCTGCCAGCGCGATACGGTCTCGTGGACGTGGCAAATCAATATTCAGAATCTCACCAACGGTCGCAGCCGGGCCGTTGGTCATCATTACAATACGATCCGACAAGAGTACGGCTTCGTCGACATCATGTGTAATCATGATCACGGTATTGTTCAGATCCTTCTGGATCTCCATCAGAGAATCCTGAAGGTGGGCACGTGTCAGGGCATCAAGCGCGCCAAATGGCTCATCCATCAGCATGACTGTCGGCTCCATAGCCAGCGCGCGTGCAATACCTACGCGCTGTTTCATACCACCAGAGATCTCATCCGGACGCTTATCCATGGCGTGATCCATATGAACCAGTGATAGGTTGTGTTCAATCCAGTCTTTCATTTCAGCTTTAGATTTGGACTTACCAAATACTTGCTTCACAGCCAGTTCTACGTTTTCGTAAGCGGTTAACCAAGGAAGCAGAGAATGGTTTTGGAAAACAACGGCACGTTCAGGACCTGGTTCAGTTACTTCTTTGCCGTCCAGAAGACAACCACCTTTGGTCGCTTGGTAAAGACCGGCAACAATGTTCAGTACGGTCGACTTACCGCAACCTGAGTGACCGATCAGGGAAACAAACTCACCTTTGTTGATGGTCAGATTTACATCCTGAAGTGCTTTAAATGGACCGTTAGGTGTTGGAAAGTCGATATCAACTTTCGTAAGTTCTAAATGCTTTGGAGGTTGACTCATGATTCTTCTCCTGCTGAGGGGAACGTCCCCTCAAGCTAAAAATTCTTTAATCGCTGATTAACGTGTGATCGCTGTTTTATCCCAGGAAACCTTGCGCTGCAGGAATAACATAATGCGGTCAAGCATGAAGCCGATTAAACCGATAACAAGTACGGCTACCATGATGCGTCCCAGAGAACTGGAGCTACCGTTCTGGAATTCATCCCAGACAAATTTACCTAAACCAGGGTTCTGGGCGAGCATTTCTGCTGCAATCAATACCATCCATGCGATACCCAGAGACAGACGCAAGCCGGTAAAAATCATTGGGATTGCTGAAGGTAATACGATCTTAATAACGTGGGTAAACCAATTAAGACGCAATACCTGAGAAACGTTTTGTAGATCTTTACTGATAGTCGATACACCCACTGCAGTGTTAAGCAGGGTAGGCCACAGACTACATAAAGAAACGGTAATCAGAGATGTAATAAAGGATTTAGCAAACATTGGGTCATTACTTACATACACCGCACTCACGACCATAGTTACCAGAGGCAGCCAGGCCAGAGGAGATACAGGTTTAAAGAGCTGTATCAGCGGGTTAAGGGCAGAATACAATGTGTTGTTGAGGCCAATCATTATGCCCCCTGGAATCGCAATCAGTGATGCCAGAATAAAACCGGACAATACAGTGATCAGGCTTGTACCAATCTGATCAAAAAACGTTGGGTTTCCGGTATAAGGGCGGATTTTTACTTTTGCATCAGGATTTTTAGCCAGTTTCTTGGCATTACGTTCTTCCTGACGTTTGATGAAAGCTATCTCTTTGTCACGTTCAGCCTGATGTTCATTAATCAGGTTGATGCTCTGTTCATAAACCGCCACAGGACCAGGAAATGCGCCCAGAGAGGTTTTTACACTTTTCGCGCCGATTTCCCAGCAAACCAGGAAAATAGCAAGACCAATCAGAGGTACCAGCAGGGACTTAGCTAGCTTCCCAAAGTTGGTTATTGGATTTTCAAAAAAGGCACTGATGCCTGATAACGCACTTGTATTACTCATAGCTTATAACTCCCCCGTTGATCTGAAATCCCCCACCCGTAGGTGGGGGGAAACCATTCAGTTCTTAAATCTGATCTTCAGGTTTCAGACCAATCTTGAACATCTTCAGATAATCGTTTGGCTTCTTACCGTCGTAAGTAACGTTATCGATGAAGTGAGTCTGCGGAGCACGGTAACCATCTTCAGTAGCGAAGTCTGGGAACATGTCAGCAGACATCTTACCTTCAGCGATCAGCTCTTTAGCGGCTTCGGCATAGATGTCTGGGCGGTATACTTTCTTAGCAATATCCATGAACCACTGGTCGGACTTAGGCTCAGCAATTTGACCCCAGCGACGCATCTGAGTCAGGTACCAGATAGCATCTGAGTAGTACGGATAAGTCGCGTTGTAACGGAAGAATACGTTGAAGTCAGGCACTTCACGTTTGTCGCCTTTTTCGTACTCAAACGTACCCGTCATGGAGTTTGCAATAACATCGTAGTCCGCACCTACATAGTTAGGCTGAGACAGGATCTTCACAGCTTCAGGGCGGTTTGCGTTGTTATCATCATCCAGCCATTTAGCAGCACGGATCATGGCTTTAACTACACGCAGGTGAGTATTCGGGTTCTCATCAGCCCAGCCTTTAGATACACCGAATACTTTCTCTGGGTTATCTTTCCAGATTTCGTAGTCAGTGATTACAGGCACACCGATACCTTTAAATACAGCCTGTTGGTTCCATGGTTCACCTACGCAGTAACCGTAGATAGTGCCTGCTTCCAGTGTTGCTGGCATTTGTGGTGGCGGTGTTACAGAAAGAAGAGCGTCCGCATCAATTGTACCGGACGTGTCACCTTTATGAGGTGCGTAGTAACCTGGGTGGATACCACCCGCTGCCAACCAGTAACGCAGTTCGTAGTTATGGGTAGAAACCGGGAATACCATACCCATGTTGAACGGCTTACCTTCGTCTTTAAATTTCTCAACTACAGGTTTTAGTGCATCAGCTTTGATTGGATGTACTGGACGGCCATCAGCCATTTTAGGAATGTTTGGCTTCATCTGCTCCCAGATATCGTTAGATACTGTGATAGCGTTACCATTCAAGTCCATGCTGAAAGCAGTAATAATGTGTGCCTGAGTACCAAAACCAATGGTTGCACCCAGTGGCTGACCCGCAAGCATGTGCGCGCCGTCCAGCTGACCGTCAATTACGCGGTCGAGAAGAACTTTCCAGTTTGCTTGTGCTTCAAGTGTTACATACAGGCCTTCGTCTTCGAAGTAGCCATTCTCGTATGCAACCGCTAAAGGAGCCATATCGGTCAACTTAATGAAACCGAACTTCAGATCTTCCTTTTCAGGCTCTCCGATAGCAGCCCATGCAGGTACTGTAATTAATGAGGCAGCCAGTACTGCACCGCTGATAACTTTGCTTAATAGAGCCTTTTTCTTCTTAAGCATGGATCGTTCCTCCAAATCTTAAAAACAAAAAGGCGCCGAACATGACCACATTGTTGTGATCCGTCGAGGCGCCTTTGCCAAAAAATAAATTGTTAGACTGTTATGTCTTACACGTGCACCGCCATTGGTTCACGATTTTTATTATTCTTTAGCATTAGATATGCCAAAACAAAAAAATATATATAAATTAATAGGTTGGGGTTGGTCTGATTAATTCTGAGTAAAATATTTGGTTTTATTGCGCTGCACAATAGTGCGGCACGGCAACATAAAAGTGCAAAATTGGGGCATCTTTTCGCTGCGGAGTTGAATGGTTTTAGTCTATGTTGGTGCAGATGTATTTGGCTTGGTTACAAAAGGAAGTGAAAGAATGAATGCGAAATTTGCCGTGATATTTAAAGCGCAATTAAAGGCAGTGGATCAGAGCTATCATGAAACTGCTGCTCGAATGAGGCAAAAAGCGATAGCGGAATATGGTTGCCTGGATTTTGTCAGCGTTAATGAAAATAACGAAGAGGTTTCGATTTCATACTGGGAGAGTGAGCAGGCCATTTTGAACTGGAAAAATGACCCCGAGCACCAGGATGCACAACAAAAAGGGGCAGACAGGTGGTACCGGAATTACACGGTAGAGGTAGTTGAGCTGAAGAGATCTTATTCCTTTAAAATCTGAATGTTTTTTCAGTCTAACCAGCTTGTATACAGGTCTGAACGAAACACGTCTTCGACCAGTTGATCTTTATCTACAGAGATACCATGTGTCTGACCACAATCACTCATCTGATCCAATAAGAACAAGCCGTGGTCACGATCTGGCTTATTCAGATTGTTACCATAAAAATGTTGTTCCATGGAGTAGGGAGAGGTAAAGGAGGCTAGTTGTTCAGCCGCATGATCAAGGTATGGAGGTAGTGCTAACAGCTTCATGAGTTCTGTACGGTTCTCTGGTTCTTCGGCCCACTGACAGGCTTCATATAAGGCAGTAACCAGTGCCCGGTGAGTATTGGGGTTCTCTTCTGCCCACTTTTGAGTCACGCCCATCACTTTTTCCATATGTGATCCCCAGATTTTATGACCTGTGGTTAACAACCCTCCTTTTTGTTGCATCAGGGCGAGGCTGTTCCAGGGCTCTCCTACGCAATAGCCATCGATCATGCCATTAGCTAAATTTTCCAGCATCTGTGTAGGCGGTACAGCGACCAACTGAACATCGTCTTCCGTATCGATCTTGTTTTGGTTCAACCAGTAACGTAGTTGGTAGTGGTGGTTGGAGTAGGGGTAAACCGTTGCAATGACAGGTTTTCGTTCACGCTTTTTGATCAGTTGTCTGAAGGTGTCACCAACCGCATCGGCATCATTCCAGTCAGAAATTTGCTCTACCAGAGCCAGATATAACTCTTGGGAAAGTGTGATCGCAGTACCATTGTGACTCAGCGTAAGAGCCGTTTGCATCGGGGTTTTGTTACCATTCAGGCCGAGAGTGGCAGCAAGTGGCATAGGCGCGAGCATATGGGCGCCGTCCAGCAAACCAAAACTTACTTTGTCACGGATTGAAGCCCAGGATGATTCTTTACTCAGAATGACGTTTAGGCTGTATTTCCAGAAAAACCCTTTTTCTCGCGCAACTACGAGTGGCGCACAGTCCAGCAGAGCGATGAAACCCAGTTTTAGATCTGCTTTTTCAATCGTCAGGTGATCTGACATAGTATTACCTCTATACCTATTTTCCCGGTCCTGATAACCCTTTCAGAGCTTCTATTACATTACGTGCAACGACGGGTAGCGTCTGGTGTCTGTCCATCGCTATTTTTCGCAGGGTTTGGTAAGCCTGATCTTCATCACAACCTTGATGTTTCATAAGCATGCCTTTGGCTTTTTCTATGAATTTGCGGTCGGCTAACTGGTTTTTGGCATTATCCAGTTCAGCTTTCAGGCTGCTATGAGCATCGAAGTGCGCAATTGCAGTATCAATAATTGCGGTTACGCGCTCAGGTTGAAGACCATCGGCTATATATGCACTGACACCTGCATTAATGGCATCGGACATGGTTTTATGGTCATTTTGTTTTTCAGCGAAAAAAACGATTGGGCGAGGGTTGTTACGACTCATCGTGGCCATGCTCTCCAGCGTGTCACGATTAGGGGAGTCCATATCAATAATAACTATGTCAGGAAGGTTCTCTTCGACATGTTTATTAAGATCGGTAGTGTTTGGCAGATGACAGACGACGTTATGGCCTAATAGGTTTAGCGCTTCTGTGAGCGCTTTAACTCGTTCCGGTTCATCGTCAATCAGCAGCACGTTTAGTTGCTTTTCTTTACTCATTCGATCCCATTCCGGAAAAGGGTGCTTATGAACCAGCAATTTTTATTCCATGTTAATCTGGCATATTCATTGCTGTACAATGACTATAATTTTTTACGCAACGGTGCGTGCTTACTCGGTTTCAGTTCGGGGTATGCAGGCATCTGCTATCTCATAAAAACTCACCGGTAAGCCTATAATTTAATTGTTGCAGATCGGATAGTTTTTGGAGGTCAGGATGCATAAGACAACCACTTGCCCCTACTGTGGTGTAGGTTGTGGCGTTAATGCTGAAATTAGTGGTAATGAAGTAACCGGCGTTAAAGGTGATAAAGAGCATCCAGCAAATTTTGGGCGCCTTTGTGTAAAAGGTTCCTCTCTTCACGAAGTCCTTGGTCAGAGCGGAAGACTACTCAATCCCATCGTCGATGGTGAACAGGTAAGTTGGGATGATGCACTGGAAACAGTCGCGGATGGATTTAAGCGCACTGTTATGGAGCATGGGCCTGATTCTGTAGCCCTTTACCTCTCCGGTCAGATTCTGACTGAAGATTATTATGTCGCGAATAAATTCATTAAAGGTTTTATTGGCACGGCGAATGTAGATACCAATTCACGCTTGTGTATGGCTTCGGCTGTTGTGGGTTATAAAAGGGCCTTTGGTTCCGACACCGTTCCCTGTTGTTATGAAGATCTTGAACTGACCGATCTACTGGTTATGGTGGGCACCAATGCTGCCTGGAACCATCCAATCCTGTACCAAAGAATCCAGAAAGCCAAAAAATCCAACCCTGATCTGAAGGTGGTGGTGATTGATCCGAGGCGAACCGCTACCTCTGATATTGCGGATCTTCATCTGGGGCTTAAGCCAGGAACAGACAGTGAACTTTTTGCAGGTCTGTTGAGTTATCTTGCTCAAGCCGGTGTCCTTAACGGGCAATATATTGAAAGTAATACCGAGGGCTTTGAGGCTGCTTTGTCCATCGCTCAGTCCCAATTCCCGGATCTGCAAACCGTAGCGGACTTCTGTGATATCCGCCTTGCAGATTTACAGGACTTTTTTGAAAGCTTCGCCAACACAGAAAAAGTTATTACCTTCTACTCTCAAGGTGTTAATCAGTCTTACTCCGGTTCGGATAATGCGAACGCAATTATTAACTGTCATCTGGCAACCGGACGTATTGGTTATGAAGGTGCAGGTCCTTTTTCCATTACGGGTCAGCCAAATGCGATGGGCGGACGTGAAGTGGGAGGTTTGGCTAACCAGATGGCCGCGCACATGGATTTCAAGGATAAAACGGCGGTAGATCGCGTAGCGCGTTTCTGGAATGCAGAAAATATGGCTCAGCAGGATGGCCTGAAAGCAGTAGATATGTTTCAGGCTATCGAAGAAGGCAAAATCAAAGCGATCTGGATTATGGGTACTAACCCTGCTGTCAGCTTGCCCAATACCGATCAGGTCGTCAGAGCTTTGGAGGCCTGTCCTTTAGTTGTGGTTTCGGATTGCATTGGCGATACAGATACACTGCGTTATGCCAATGTCTGCCTGCCAGCGACTGGCTGGAGCGAGAAAAATGGTACCGTAACAAACTCGGAACGCCGTATCTCTCGACAGCGCAGCATTTTACCTCCAAGTGGGCAAGCTAAACACGACTGGTGGATTATCAGTGAAGTGGCTAAACGCATGGGGTATCAAGAGGCGTTTAACTACGATCATCCTTATCAGGTGTTTGCGGAGCACGCAGCACTGTCAGGCTTTGAAAATGACGGCACCCGGGATTTTGATATCAGCCTGTTTGAAGATATTGATGAGAAAACCTACGACGCATTAACGCCGGTGCAATGGCCGGTCACTAAAGAGGCTCCGTACGGAACCGCACGTATGTTTACGGATGGGAAATTCTTCACGCCATCAGGCAAAGCGCAATTTATTCCTGTTAAATCTTCTGCGCCGGTGCAACAGCCAACGGAGGAGACTCCTTATATTCTCAATACAGGGCGAATTCGGGATCAATGGCACACTATGGCCATTACCGGGCGTACACCCAGATTGTTCCAACACCGGGATGAACCCTTTGTTGAAATAAATGGTGCTGATGCAACTGATCTTAAAGTGCTTGAAGGTGATTTGATCCGCGTGAGTAATTCGCAAGGTGAATTTATCGGCCGAGCCCGAGTTCTGGGTGATGAGCAGAGAAGAGGCGAAGTCTTTGTGCCAATGCACTGGAACAGTATTTTCAGTTCCAAGGGTCGTATGGGGGTTTTGATTGAACCGGTTACCGATCCGTTTTCAGGCCAGCCAGAATCAAAACATGGTCGCGTTAAAATTGAACCACTGAATCCTGCATGGCAGGGTTGGTTGATGTGTCGCAATGCTTTAGAAACCGACTTACCTGTAGAATACTGGTCCAAAGTGCCTAAGCCGGGCGCCACATTGTACTATCTGGCAGATTCAATTGATCTGGAAAACGGTATAGATTGGTGCAAACAACATCTGGGCGAAGTTGATATCTGGCTGGAAGATAAAGGCAGTAACAGTTTCCGCGCTGCTGGATTGGCAGGAGAAAAGCTTGAGTGGGCATTTTTTGTAATGCCTTATGGTCAGATCCCCTCTACGAAATGGCTGGAGGAGATGTTTGAAAAAACCGAAGTGTCCTTGGATGAGCGACGTTACCTACTGAGTGTTACCGGTTGTGAACTGGAAGACCCGGGTGAACTGATCTGTAGTTGCTATCAAGTGGGCAGTAACGCCATAGATGATGCGATCAGCCAGGGGTGTAAATCGGTAGAAGCCCTGGGGGCAAAACTTAAGTGCGGGACCAATTGTGGCTCCTGCATACCGGAACTAAATGCTTTGTTGGCGAAGCAGTTATAACCTGTAACAATGCGTTTACTTTTGATCCGTATGATCGCGCAGGATTAACCAGTCTGACTGGTAAGCAGAATAACTAAATCAGAAGAGGAGCCAAATTACTTAGGTAATGAGTTCCTTCCAGAGTAGAGACCATTAAAGCGGGCATCAGTAGATGCCCATTTTTTTGCCTGCTATTCTTATGGCAATGATTGCTGGCAGGGTGTAGTAAGTGAAAAGCACAGTCGTTCGAATTTTATACCTTCTGACAGGCTACCTCTGTGTTTTGCTTGGTTTAATTGGCGTGCTTTTACCCCTGGTTCCCACAACACCTTTCCTGCTGGTGGCGGCATTCTGCTTTTCACGAAGTTCAGAAAAGCTACATCAGTACCTCATTACCCATCGTATCTTCGGTAAGTTGATTCTGGATTGGGAAACCTACGGCGTTATTCCTTTCAGAATTAAACTCCTTTCAACGAGTATGATGTTGCTGATGGTAAGTTATCCTCTGATCTTTAAGACATTCCACATCGGCTTAAAGGCCGCAGTCGTAGTGACCATTCTTTGTGCCTTAGCCTACATCTGGACTCGCCCCTCTGAAAACACCCTGAGTAAGAGCTGATCGCCATAACAAGGCCCTTAATCCTCGTTTTCTGTATGAAAGTTTTTAATTACAAAATAATTAAAATTTTACTAAAAACATTGTTCAAACTTTGATCGCTTAATATTCAATAAGTTAGCGCTAATATTCAAATGTACTCCATCTGTAGCGGCTGAAATTAGATAAAATTTTAATAAAAACAGGCTTTTAATCATGCGAAAGGTCGCTAGGATAAAGTTAAACGCTGCCTAAAAAGGCAAAATGATTGATTAACTAATTAAGCACGGGTGAAGGTCATGAATACTTCAGCCAAAGACAATGGAATGAAATTAAAAGTAGCGATATATGATCCTGCCAAGAACTATGTAAGCTGGCATCAGGAACTTGCTGTCGCGGGTTATGAGTGGGATATCCTTAGATTCACTACAATGCAGAATCTGATGGATGAACTCAAAGAAAGGCGATTTGATATCGTCATCGTCGCTTGTTCCATGTCACTGGGCGCTAAGGATGAACTGGACCTCATGTCCAGAATTGCCTCTGAACAACCCAGCGCCATCCGGGTATTTTTTGGTGCTGACTTCTGGAATGCGGCCAACCGTGCAAAAGCCTCTGAACAGGCTCATCGTGCATTTGGGTCATATGACAAACCTGCGGATGTCGCAGCAGAACTTGAATACGTAATCAAAATTACTCGTTTATTAAATCGCTCTGCGTTACAGGATTACGTGTCGAATATAGGTTGCCTGCCTACACCACCGGCAATGTATCAGAAACTTACTTCCGCTATTAATTCTGATATCAGTGGGCTGGAAGAGATCAGTGAAATTGTTGAGCAAGACCCTGCTGTTGTCGCGCAGATCATGAAACAGGTCAACTCTGCATTTTTTGGTATTGGCAGAACAATATCCAGCCTTAAAGATGCGGTTTCATTGCTGGGTGTACGAAATATTCGCAGCATCGCTTTAAGCTCACATTTGAGCAGTCAGTTTGAAGCGGGTGCAGGTTGGGATAAATTTTCATTTGAAAGCATGAATCAGCGCGCGTTGGTAGTTGCGCGGTTGGCGCAGGCGATCAGTCGTCGTGCAGGTGCCAGCAAATATGTTCAGGAACAGGCTTTCCTTGCGGGACTGCTGCATGACCTGGGTGTACTGATCATGGCTTCACATGATCCTGAGCAATACAGCAAACTGATCGCTTATTCGGTTAAAAAACAGAAACCGATTTATCTGGTCGAAAAAGCCGCATACGGATTTTTCCACGGGGAAGTCGCTGCGTCTTTGCTAGCACTATGGAATTTGTCACCGCATGTTGTGGAAGCGGTCATGTTGCACCACGTACCGCATCTGAGTGTATCTAAAGAATTTTCAGCGCTGACTGCGGTTCATATTGCGGATGCAATGTTGCCATCTATTTCGGTGATGGGTGAATGTGACCTGTCCAGTAGTTTGTCGATCAAATACATTGAACAGGTGGGTGTTATGGAGGAAGTGTCGAATTGGCGCAACCTCGCAAATGAATATAGTGAACGTATGGTTTCAAATTTCTAGAGAGGATCTCTCGTCGCTGGGTTAAAAGTTAGCCAGACCTTACAGGGAAATTACGATTGGGGTCGAAATTAAGTAAGGTCTGGCAGGCTTTTACTAAGTTTATCATTGTATGTCTCTGCTCCTTCTCGTTTGTGTTTAGCCCGCATCTGTTGCGGGCTTTTTTTTGTGTCATAACACCAAGGAACGGGAACTTTGCTATTCTCAAATCTATCCAACGCCAAAATTCTGCAAATACGGTCCTGCAAAAGGATTTATGAGGAGAGCCAGATGACAGTTCTATCACGGATTTCGAAAGCAACACTGTTGTGCGTCACTCTAGGGTTCACAACCACAGCAATCGCAGAAAAGCATAATGCGACCAGCCCCAGCTTCAGATCAGCGGCCTTAACGGATCAGGTGTCAATGCTCAGAGGTAAGGGTGGGAATGTTGCTGTCCTCACAGGTGAGCAGGGTATTTTGATGGTTGATGATGACTACCAGGATATGACGCCCGCACTGAAAACTGCATTACAGCCGTTTGGTGGCGAGAATAAACTGACCTACATTATCAATACCCACTGGCATGGTGATCACACCCAGGGCAATCTGCATTTTGGTCACTCAGCAAAAATTGTTGCACACGATAATGTCCGTGAGAGGCTGCTAACATCTCAGGAAGTTAAGTTATTTAAAATGGTAACAGAGCCTTACCCTGAACATGCTCTGCCTTCAATCACCTACCAAAAAGAGCTGACCCTGCACATGAATGGTGAAGAAGTTTCGGTCATGCATCTGCCAGGAGGCCATACCGATGGTGATTCAGTTGTCTTCTTCAAAAAGGCCAATGTGATCCACATGGGTGATCTCTACTTCAACGGTTTTTTCCCATTTGTTGATGTCCAGAACGGCGGCAGTGTTATAAAAATGTCTAAGAATGTTACCGAAGTGTTAGGCATGATTGACGACAACACCATCGTCATTCCAGGCCATGGCCCGGTGTCTAACAAAGCAGAACTGACGGCTTTCAGAGATATGCTGCGCGGCACGTACACTGAGGTGCAAGAGATGCGTGACAAAGGCATGAACCTGGGGCAGATGCAGGTAGAAGGGCTGTCAGCTGACTGGATCGACTGGACAGGTGGATTCCTGTCGGAACAGGTCTGGATTGGGATTGTGAATAGTAGTATTGAGAAAGACTAGCCTTTCAGGCAGCACGCTTCGCTTTTAATACAGCACGCTTCGTGGTCTTTCAGACAGCACGCTTCGCTACGAGTGGCTAGAACGCGGCTACGCCGCTGCTAGTGGCGAGGAAAAGCTTTAACGCCTCAAACAGCCGACGCTTTAGCGGTCGGCTGCATCGACTTGTTAAGTAGCTCTTCTGTAAGTTTATGAATAGACTTTTGCATTTTTCCTAGCCCTTTAAGCTTTACATACACCCTCTTATTCTTGATACCGAATAAGTCTGGATTTCTAGAAAGAATCTTTTCCACCTTAGATGTATCGCTCATTAAATCAATTCGTCCAGCGCAATGAATGAGACTGTTCCGAATGGTATGAGCTTCTACGAGATACTGATAATGTTTTAAATGATCCCCCAGCAAACTTTTAATATACGGCTTGAATTTTTTGATACTGCTTTCCCTTGAATCGATTTCCGTTTTTTCGGGATTAAAACTCTTCTGAAGCAGAACTAACATCTCCTCTAGGTGACCAAACATCAATAGAAATGTTGTATCTTTCATTTTTTGTGGATAGTGGGTCTCAAATTCTGATTTCCACCATGCCTTATTTGTTTTGTCGATCTCTTCCCAATCATCAATTTCCTTTGCAACATCCTTTATAGCAATACTCACGTGCTTGTAAAACATAGCCAAGCAATTAAGATTTTGAGTCTGCATGGCTTTAAATAGTGTCGTATTGTCCATAAGCTACTTAACATTTTAATAACGAGCGTGCGTGTTTTTCTGCCACTGAGAAAAACAAGAAGGACTGCAATTTATTGAATCTAAATGTCTTTTAGACAGCACCGTCATTTTCCTCCGATAAAAACGAGCATGCGCGTTTTGATGATTGGCTGTGCGCGTTATTCTGCACAGTAAATTCCCTAAGTGACTAATATGTAATCGTTTTATATAAAACGCAAGGATAAAAACGAGCCATGGTTGGAAGAAAAACGCGCACGTTTTGAGAAGTTATTCAAATATACTGTATGGAAAAACAGGGAAGTGTTGATATTTATCCACAGTGTAGCTTTAGCTTTATAGCTTGTACTTACGAGGATAATCGATATAAAAAAAGCCCGGACAATTCCGGGCTGTTGAATGTAGAAAGGGTAAAACTTAGTACGCAGCTGTTACCGAAAGCTCAACCAGAATTTCTGGGCGGGCCATGCGCGCTTCAACACAGGCACGGGCTGGTTTTTCGCAGTCTTTTACCCAGGCATCCCATACTTGGTTCATGGCGGCGAAGTCTTTCATATCACGGATATAGATGGTGACAGACAGAAGTTGTTCTTTGCTGCTGCCTGCTTTTGCCAGCAGGTCTTCAATCTTATCCAGGCACTTCTGTGTTTGTTCCTGAATGTCCCACTGGGCTTCGCCAGCGGTTTGGCCGCACAGGTATACTGTACCGTTGTGTTTTACGATGCGGCTCATGCGTTCTGTAGATTCAATACGTTCGATGCTCATTACTTGCCTCAAATATATTTCTTGTGTACTCGGCGCGTAATGCCGGTAAACAGGGTATAGGGAATTGTGTCGCAGTAAGTTGCGACTTCGGATGCTTTGAGGTTGTCGCCCCAGAACTCAACGTGGCTGCCAACG
Source organism: Neptuniibacter sp. (assembly GCA_050633685.1). GTDB lineage: Bacteria > Pseudomonadota > Gammaproteobacteria > Pseudomonadales > Balneatricaceae > Neptuniibacter. The sequence goes on from JBOEHA010000009.1 coordinate 114,444, forward strand.
CCTGCTTCAGGCAGGGCAGTCAGATCTACAGCCAGCATATCCATAGATACGCGGCCGATTATCTGGGTGAGTTTGCCGTCAACGAGCACTGGTGTACCGTTCTTAGCGTGGCGCGGATAACCGTCGGCATACCCCATAGCTACGGTGCCGACCCGACTTGGTTTATCGCACACCCATTTGCCGCTGTAACCCACCGCATCACCCGGTTGTAGTTCGCGAACTGCAATGACTTCGGAGGATAAGGTCATTGCTGCTTTTAATTGGTCAGCAAGCTCCTGAGACTCAGCAAAGGGAGTTGCGCCATAAAGCATAATGCCGGGACGTTGCCACGATCTTCTGGCATCCGGGTGCGCCATTGTTCCGGCTGAGTTTGCCAGACTTACCGGTGCATCCAGTTTGGATGCAACCGCATCGAAACAGCTGATCTGCTCTGCAGTGGTGTTTTTCTGTGGTTCATCCGCGGAGGCAAAGTGGCTCATCAGAACGACTTCTTCTACCTGTGGCAGGCTTTTCAGTTCTTGATAGGCTGCTTCATACTGATCTGGGTGAACGCCTAGTCGGTGCATGCCACTGTCCATTTTTAGCCAGATTTTGATTGGCTTAGATAGTTCAGTATCCGCAATGATTTTGATCTGATCCACAGAGTGAACCGCGCACCAAAGATTGTTCTGGCTGATGTAATCCAGTTCATCCGCAGTAAAAAAGCCTTCCAACAGCAGGATCGGCAGGGTGATTCCAGCTTCGCGCAGCTCAATGGCTTCTTCAATGCATGCAACGCCAAATGCATCCGCAATATCTTCGAGGGATTGGGCGACTTTTACAGCGCCATGACCATAAGCATCTGCCTTGATAATGGCGACTGCTTTATTTTCAGGCGATGCATTTTTCGCCAGAAGATAGTTATGACGGATTGCATTCAGGTTGATGGTAGCGGTTGCCGCTCTAGCCATGTGGACTCCAGAAAATTAAAACGTAACGAGTATCTTAAACAACCATAACGGCTTCAATTTCAATATCAGCATCTTTTGGCAGTGCTTTAACTGCGTATGCTGCACGGGCCGGGTAAGGTGCTTCAAAGTACTCAGCCATCAGTTCATTGACCTGTCCGAAAAATTTCAGGTCTGACAGCAGGACTGTGATTTTAACAAAATCATTAAGGCTGCCATCCGCAGCTTCAGCTACTGCTTTCAGGTTTTCAAAAACCTGTTTAGCCTGTGCTTCGAAAGACTCAGTCACCATCTCCATTGTCTCTGGATTTAGTGGGATTTGACCAGAAAAATATACAGTATTGTCTACTTTTACTGCCTGTGAGTAAGTGCCAATTGCAGCTGGTGCTTTTTCTGTAGAGATAATTGTTTTAGTGCTCATGTTCTATCCTCAATTCAAAATAGAAACGGACCGGTTAAGGTCCGTTCAATATTATTCAGTTGTATAAAGTGCTGTTGATTAGTGGTAGCGCGCCATAGACAGACCTTCAGGGTCGATGTCGGTTTTCTGACCGCTGATAACATCAGCAACGTATTTGCCTGAGCCAAGAGACATGGTCCAGCCCAGAGTGCCATGACCTGTATTCAGGAACAGGTTGGAGTATTTGGTTTCACCCAGAATAGGGGTGCCGTCCGGTGTCATTGGGCGCAGTCCAGTCCAGAACTCAGCTTTTTCGATATCGCCGCCACCAGGGAACAGGTCGCCAACTACAAATTCCACATTTGCACGGCGCTTTTCATTCAGGTCTTTGTTGTATGAAGCGATCTCGGCAGTACCACCTACACGAATGCGATCATCAAAACGGGTAACGGCAACCTTGTAGGTTTCATCCATGACTGTTGATGTCGGCGCTTTATTCTCATCAATAATAGGAAGTGTCAAAGAATACCCCTTGATTGGGTACACCGGGATTTTAAGTCCGATCTCGGACATCATTGGTGTTGAATAGCTACCTAAAGCAACCAGATAGGCATCTGCAGTGAGCTTACCGCGTGAGGTTGAAACGCTGGTGATTTCATCCCCTTCCTTATTGATACTGAGAATGTCAGTTTTCATCACAAACTGAACGCCCATTTCTTTACACTCATCCGCCAGAGCGTTGGTGAATTTGAAACAGTCACCAGTTTCATCGCCAGGAAGGCGAAGCCCACCCACAATTTTATCTTTTACATTGGCTAAAGCAGGTTCATATTCGATACAACCTTGCTGGTCGAGTTCCTGAAAGTTGACGCCGCATTCTTCAAGAACTGAGATATCTTTTTTAGACGCTTCTACCTGTTTGTCGGTACGGAACACCTGTAATGTTCCTTTCTGTCTTTCATCGTAGTGAATATCCAATTCTTTACGCAGATCAATAAAACAATCGCGGCTGTATTCAGCCAGACGCATCATACGTGCTTTATTTTTGTGGTAAGCACCTTGGGTGCAGTTAGATACCATTTTGGTCATCCAACTCAAAGTTTGAGGATCTACCTCTTTACCATTGATCATAAAGGGTGCAAGGTCCTGCATCAGCCATTTAATAGCTTTCAACGGAATGCCAGGTCCTGCCCAGGGAGCAGAATATCCAGGTGAAATCTGACCCGCATTGCCGTAGCTGGTTTCTAAGGCTACATCTACCTGACGGTCTATTACGGTTACTTCATGTCCGGCTTTGGCCAGATACCAGGCACTGGTTACACCTACTACGCCTGCTCCTAAAACTAGTACCTGCATAATCTCACCTCGTAGCAGAATTAAATGTATCGAATTGGAAAATACTAGTTTATTGGTGTTTTTTTAGTTTATGGCTTTGTTTTTTGTTAAATTGCAGATATAAATACTGTAAATATGATTTTTATTAGTTAAAACTAACGGTGTTTTGTTGTGAAAAGAAAACCTCTGGATCGATTGGATGTTTCCATCCTTAGAGAACTGCAGGCTGATGGACGTATCAGCTACGTTGATCTTGCAGAAAAGGTCGGACTCAGTTCGACTCCCTGTATTGAACGTGTGAAACGGTTAGAGAAAGACGGATTCATACAAGGCTATTACGCGCGTCTGGACCCGCAACTTCTGGATTTTAGTATGCTGGTTTTTGTAGAGATCTCACTCTCGTACCAGACACCGGATGCCTTTCAGGAGTTCAGTAAAGCCGTAAAACGTCTTCCTTATATTCTTGATTGCCATCTGGTATCCGGTGATGCGGATTATCTCGTTAAGGCGCGAATCAACGACATGTCCGAATATCGAGCTTTATTGGGTGATATGTTGCTGACCTTGCCTGGGGTAAAAAACTCCAAGAGTTATATAGTAATGGAAGAGGTTACTGAAACTCTGAGCTTGCCAGTTGAATATAAACCGAAGAGTTAATACATTTGCCGGCCTCAACGGTTTTGATTAAAGCCTCGGTTTTTATTACGAACTTGGTGTCATGAAATTAAAAAGAGACATCAAATACCGTGTTTGCGAGTAGCGTAAAAAGCACAAATGCGACGGTTATTGCGAGTATGTTTAGCAGAAAGCCCGCCCGCACCATATCCTTTAACTCTAAGTGTTTGTACGAGAAAACGATGGCATTTGGAGGTGTGGCTACGGGCATCATAAAGGCCATGGATGCCCCCAGCGCTACCGGAACACATAAAACAATCGGGTTTAGCCCAAGACCAACCGCCACCGCTGCAAGAATGGGCAGGAAAGTAGCTGTTGAAGCTGTGTTTGAGGTGATTTCTGTCAGGTAAACAATTGCGAAAGTGATCAGTAGTACCAGTGCCAGGGTGCTTATCTCGACCCCACTGACTGCAAAACCTATCCATTCTGCAAGGCCGGTATTTTTAAAGCCATCCGCTAAGGCTAAGCCGCCACCAAACAGCAGCAGTATGCCCCAGGGTAGATTCTTTGTTGCTTCCCAATCCAGTGCAAATTCAGACGTTGTTCGTGATACCGGTACAGCGAATAGGATCAGGGCAGCAGTGAGCGCGATGATTGTATCGTTCAGGTTCAGGCCTGTGAGCTCTACAAGCAAACCCCGGGTAATCCAGCTTAATGCAGTACAGACGAAAACGATGGCGACCAGAGTTTCTGCCCGAGACATTTTTCCCAATGCCAATAGCTCCTTTTTGATCACACCGCTGGATTCTGGAATAGCTATCTTATCCGCAGGGTATAGAAACTTTGTTAAAAGGACCCAGGTTGCAGGCAGCATCACCATGACTACCGGAATCCCCATTAGCATCCAGTTAAAGAAAGTGATTTCAATCTGATAGGTATTTTGAAGGAAACTGGCAAGCAGGGCATTGGGAGGCGTGCCTATTAATGTGCCCACTCCGCCAATAGACGCGCTGTAAGCGATGGATAACATCAGCGCGATACCGAAATTCTTTGCGACGTCACGATCATCTGTATGTTGGTTAATAAAGTCGATAACAGAAAGGCCGACTGCAAACATCATGATTGTGGTGGCGGTATTGGAGATCCACATTGAAAGAAAAGCGGTCGCCAGCATGAAGCCGAGAATAATTCGAGAGGGTGAGGTGCCGACCCTGTTTACAATCTTCAGGGCAATGCGCCGGTGTAGACCTACCTTTTGCATAGCTGCGGCTAACAGGAACCCTCCCAGAAATAAAAAGATCAAAGGATGGGCGTAGTTAGACGCAACAGGTTTTATCTCGTTGATGCCCAACAGGGGCATTAGAATAATCGGCAGTAGTGCGGTTGCGGGTAGAGGAATTGCTTCGCTCAACCACCAGATAACCATCCAGAATGCGATGGCAACCAAAGACCATGCTGCTTCAGGCATCTCTGCGGGAGCTGGGGTTAGCATAATGATCAGCGCCGCAAGCGGGCCTATCATCATGCCGGTCATTTTCACTTTACCCAATGGTTTATGATCTGCTTCGGTTTTCTTGTTAACTACAGGTTCCACGTGACCATTCCTTACAGCATAAAGATCTTCTTGGGTTTATCGTTCGAAGCATAGCTTAAAACGCAACAACTGCCGGTTTTGGGCTTATCTATTAGTGTTCATGTATAAAACATACCGGCAGTAATAGACGTTTCATTTAATAAGGGGCGTCACTCTGAGCCGATTGGTGAATGCGACGTATGGACTCCAGAAAAAGGTCTCGGGCGCGGTTAGGTTGTGAAGACTTCTTACTGATAACGGCAACCCCCAGTCGGAATGTTTTCTGCTCTTTTGCAACGGCTTTGAGTTCTCCGCCCTCTACGAAGGGTTTTGCGACTTCTTCCGGTAGAAAACCCAGATAACAGCCTGACAATATCATTGCTATTCGGGCTTCGTAGAAATACGAAATGGCAGAAAGGTTCATGACCGATAACTGGTTAAAAACTTCATCATGCGGTTTTAGACCCGCGTGAATCACTTTATGACTGTTTACCCTCTCTTCGGTGATCTCCTGATCAGTTATATCAAACAGAGGGTGCTGATTGGAGCAGTACAGATAGTTAATGTCTGTGTACAGATGGATATAGTCGAGGCCATCCAGCTTACGGTGATAAGGGATGATGGCTATATCCAGGTTATTGTTCAGTACCAGCATCTCCATGGTTTTCATATGTTCGACTTCCACTACCAGTTCCACGTCTGGAGCCGCGCTTTCAAAGGACCTGAAAATTTCTGGCATTTTGCTGCGAGGATCCATACTTACAGTGTCACTGAAGGCAATTTTTAATTGCCCGGAAGGAGAACTGCTGAGGTTATTGATGGTGTTTCTGAAGCGTTCCAGATGGTTTAAAAGCTCTTTGGCCTGTTCGTAGACTACCGAGCCTTCTTCCGTCAGTGCAAAACCTCCACGTCCACGGCGGCATAACTTCATATTCAATCTGGATTCCAGATTAGCAATATGATTACTAATGGTAGGGCGGCTGATATTCAGCTCAGTTTCTGCAGCAGAGAAACCTTCACACTCAACAACGGTTTTGAAGATTTTTAGCTGTTTTACCTCATAATCGCCAAGCTGACCTAAATAATGGTTTGCCATACTGGATACCGAACGTATTGGAATGTATGGATAGTATAGTGATTAGTTTAAATAATTGTACCTAAGTAGGTAAAACGTAAAGAATGGCAAACCTTTACGTCGAAAGCTTAAGATTTAACCAGTTGTGTTGTTTTGAGAGTCTAGAGAAAAAGAATTATTACGAGCTAGGCCAAGTAATAGATAGCAAACAATAAATACTAATATCTTGCTTAATTGGAGAAACATGATGTTCAACAAGCTAAAGAAAAAATTATCTACATCAGCATTAGCGCTGGCACTGGGTGTAAGTACTATCGCTGCTGATGTATCTGCTGCAGAGCATAACTGGCGCTTCAGCAACCTGTATGGTCGTGGAACGGCATTTGGTGAACTGTACGAGAATTTGGCTAAAAACATCGAAGCCAACTCCGATGGTCGTATCTCCGTGCAAGTTCTGTACTCGGGTGAAGGTGTAGGCACAACAGGTATTCTCAGTGCGGTGAAGTCCGGACTGATCACTATGGGTGCGCCATTCCAGTCCATGCATGCGGGTGAGCTGCCAGCGGGTATTGTTGAGATCGGTCTGCCAGGTGGTACCGATGATCCAGCTGAACTTCAGTCATTATTCAATGAGAAAGGCTGGGATAAAGTTCTGACTAAGGCTTACGGTTCTCAGGGTATGGTTTGGTTAGACCCTTATATCCAACCACCGGTATATGTCCTGACTAAGAAGCAGATTAACTCTATAGAAGATTTTAAAGGTCTGAAGATTCGTGCACCGGGTGCTTACGGTAAATTCCTGCGTAATCTGGGTGCGTCTCCGGTATCTCTCTCCTGGAGTGAGATTTATACCAGTCTGGCAACCGGTGTAATTGATGGTTCTATCGGTAGTAACATGATCGATCACCGCGATGGTAACCACGTTGAAGTTGCGAAATATATGTACCGTCTGCCACTGGCTGGCGCACAGGTTCTGCCAATTGTTGTAAACCGCAATGCCTGGAAAAAACTTCCTGAAGAGCTGCAAGAAGCAGTACGTAAAGCGACAGCTGTGCATGCAGAAGAGCAGCTGACAATGTCCAAAAAATGGGAATCTGAAGCGGTAGCTGAAATGGAATCCAAGGGTCTGATGTGGAGCCCTGAGCCAAATGATGCTGACCGTCAGGCGTGGACTGCTGCGGGTGCTGGTCTGTGGGATGAGTACGCTGCTAAGGATAAGTACAGCAAAGAGTTGATCGAAATCCTGCGTAACAGCCAGTAATTAACTCAGAAAGGATCAGGGAGCTTTCTGCTCTCTGATTACTTCGAGGTTTCCTATGGTTATTTCAATTTTTCGGGGAATATGTGTTGGCGTAGACGCTGTAGTGAAAGCATGCGGAAAGTTGGCGGCATTGCTTATGCCGGTTCTGGCTTTCATCGTCGCTTTTGAGGTGTTCTCACGCTATATACTCAACAGCCCAACCATCTGGGCATTTGATCTGTCGTTGTTTCTGTTTGGTTATATCGCTGCTCTTGGCGGGGCTTATGCTCAGCAGAAAAAAGCGCATATCAACGTAGATATTCTCTACCTTCGGGTTTCACATAAAACCCGCAGTGTTTTTAATCTGATCTCATATTCTCTGGGCATTTTCTTCCTGGTTCTGATCGTGATGATGTGTTTGGGAAAGTATGAAGAAGCGGTGGAATTTGATTACCGCAGACAGAGTGAATGGGCACCTCCTATGTACCATTTCTGGGTGATGATGTGTGTTGCGGCATCCCTGTTTATTGCGCAGCTTTCCAGAGATCTACTGGTGGAACTTTACTTCCTGTTTACCAGCAAAACTCTGATCGAGGAGAGAACTGATGGGGATTGAGTTGCTAACTGCAGTTCTGCTGGGTTGTATCCTGATCTTTTTTGCTCTGGGTGCACAGGTAGGCCTCGCTCTTGGTGGTATAGCCATGTTGATTGGTTATATGACCTGGGGAGACGGTATTTTTAATGTCATTCCTACCACTCTGGAATCTACATTTTTTAGTTTTATTCTGCTGGCGATTCCTCTGTATATCTATATGGGGCAATTGCTGACTAAGTCGGGCATAGGCGATGCCATGTTCAACTTCAGCCAGATGCTGATCGGTAAAGTCAGAGGCTCTCTGGCCATCAGTGTCATTGGCGTATGTTCAATGATTGGCGCCATGGTAGGCATTATCGGTGCCGGCATTATGACATCCGGCAGTATCGCACTGCGTCCAATGCTGGAGCGTGGTTATAACAAACGTTTAGCTTTAGGCGTAATTATGGCGGGCGGTGGTCTGGGTATTCTTATCCCACCCAGCATCCCTATGATTATGTTTGCTGCTTCTACTCAGAACTCAGTTGGGAGAATGTTTCTGGGTGCGATGGTTCCAGCATTACTGACTGTTGCCCTGATGGTTATCTACGTTGTGGTCAGCTGTAAGCTGAATCCGGAACGCGCGCCATTGGATAAAGACACCGATGTGCCGGTGTTGGAAGGCAAAGAAAAGTTCCGTATCGCCCGTGATGGTCTGTTTTCTATGCTGTTGATAGTCGTAGTACTCGGCAGCATTATCACCGGTATTGCCACGCCTACTGAGTCGGGTGCTATAGGTGTTGTTGGGGCTATCCTTCTGGCGATCGTGTTTAAACGCTTCAAAGTAGATATGTTCCTGCAATCGGGTTTCCAGACCGGCATGCTGGTCAGTGTCGCGATGTGGATTATATTTGGTGCTTCGGTCTTCAGTAACTTCCATCTGCTGATGGGGGTTCAGAGCATGGTGGCCGGTTTCACGAATAGTCTGGATCTGCCTCCGATCATGATCATTATCATGTTCCAGCTGATCATGTTGTTACTCGGTTTCATCATAGATGAATTCATAATTGTGCTGATGTGCGCACCGTTGTTTACTCCGATTGCGGTATCTCTGGGCTATGACCCGATCTGGTTTGGCGTGTTGATGATCATCAATATCCTGATCGCAGTTCAGACACCTCCTTATGGTTTTGCGCTCTTTTATCTAAAAGGTATCGCACCTCCGGGGATCGGTATGTCCGAAATCTACAAATCAGTAACGCCGTTCATCCTGTTGAACCTGACGGTACTGATTTTGTGCATGGTCTTCCCGGAGATTGTGTTGTGGTTACCCAACTTAGTGATGGGAGGTATGTAACCGATGTTTAAGAAAATACTGCTGCCGGTGGATCTCTCCCATGAAGAGCAGATCAAACAACTGATCGGAATTGCTACGACCCTTGCCGGTGGAAAAAACGCTGAGCTGCATATGTTGTATGTGGACCAGAGCCTTATTCATCGCGCGGGTTATCCCCATCTGGATGAACAGAAATATGCTGATCATCGCAAAGATGCTCTGGCAACGATGACCGAGCGGTTGGGTAACCTTCCGGAAAACCTAACCGGTTTTAGTCATTGTCGTGAAGGTACAGCACATGACCAGATACTGGAATCTGCAAAGGAGTTGCAGGTGGATGCCATCGCCATGATGGCTCGTAAGCCAGGAATCAGCAGCTATTTTATTGGTTCCAATGCGGAACGGGTGGTCAGACATGCGCCTTGTTCGGTTTTTGTGATCCGTGAAGGTTGCACAGAATAATCAGCGTTAAGACTCTGTAAGAATTTTATAAAGCGTTAACGAGTCAATATTGAATACAACAGCCACCTGAGCTGCAACAGCTTCAGGTGTTCAGGAGAATCCAAATGACTATCCAGTTGCGAGATGCCGGGTTGCTGAGAACCCAGGCATACATAGATGGTGAATGGGTTGCGGGTGAGCAGGGTGAAACCTTTGCTGTAATTAACCCAGCAACCGGAGAAGTGATAGCACAGGTTGCCAGTGTTACATCTGCGCAGACACGTACAGCAATTCAAGCCGCTGAAAAAGCGCAGCAAAGCTGGAAGGCGTTACCGGCTAAACAACGTTCCGATCTGTTAGAGCGTTGGTACCAGTTGGTTCTGGATCATCAGGAAGACTTGGCGCAGTTGATGACTGCGGAGCAGGGCAAACCTCTGTTTGAATCCCGTGGTGAAGTGCTTTACGGAGCCTCTTTCCTGAAGTGGTTTGCCGAAGAAGGCAAGCGTGTTTATGGCGATGTCCTGCCATCAACGTCGGACCGTCGCAGCATTGTGATTAAACAACCCGTGGGCGTAGTCGCAGCGATTACGCCATGGAACTTTCCGAATGCCATGATCACTCGCAAAGTGGCTCCTGCTCTGGCAGTGGGTTGTGCGATGGTGTTGAAACCCGCCGCTGAAACACCGCTTTCTGCGCTGGCTCTGGCAGAGCTGGCGGAACGTGCAGGTTTGCCAGCCGGGCTGTTCAGTGTGTTAACAACCAGTGATGCCGTCGCCGTGGGAGGTGAAATGACCTCTAACCCTACGGTTAAGAAATTAACATTCACCGGATCTACCGGTGTCGGCAAGCTGCTGATGAAACAGTGTGCGGACACCGTTAAGCGTACATCTATGGAGCTGGGTGGTAATGCCCCAGTGATCGTATTTGATGATGCGGATCTTGATAAAGCCGTTGCAGGTGCTCTGGTTTCCAAATATCGCAATTCAGGCCAGACCTGTATCTGCGCTAACCGGATTTTGGTTCAGGAAGGTATCTACGATGCGTTCGTTGAGAAATTTACCGCCGCTGTTAAAGAGTTCCGCATCGGTAATGGTCTGGATGATGCGACCACTCACGGCCCGGTGATTACGGCGAAAGCGGCGGAAGATATTCACGTCAAAGTGGCATCTGCAGTAGCGGAAGGCGCAAAGGTGATGACCGGCGGAAAGATCAGTGACAAAGGTTCACATTTTTATGAACCAACGGTGCTGACGGATGTGACGGATAAGATGCGTTTGTTCAAGGAGGAGATCTTTGGCCCGGTTGCACCAATCTTTAAGTTTACCTCTGAAGAAGAAGCCATTTCGATGGCTAACGATACTGAGTTTGGGCTTGCGGCTTATCTGTATACCAATGATCTGGGTTGCATCTGGCGGGTATCAGAAGGGATCGAGTACGGCATGGTTGGCGTGAATGAAACTGCCATCAGCTCCGAAATTATTCCTTTTGGTGGTGTTAAAGAGTCGGGTCAGGGACGTGAAGGTTCCAAGTACGGACTCGATGATTATTTAGAAACAAAATATATCTGTATGGGTGGCCTGTAAGGCACCAAGGTGAATTCATGAGTCAGATTATCTATCCAACAACGAATCTTAAAGCAACCGAAACGCTGAAATTGGAGCGTGGCGATGGTGCTTATGTATACGACAGTAATGGCAAACAGTATCTGGAAGCGCTGGCAGGACTGTGGTGCACATCTTTGGGTTACAACAACCGTGAGTTGATTGATACGGTCAATCAACAAATGGGGCAGTTGTCCTATTCACATATGTTTGGCGGCAAAACCCATCAGGTCGGTATCGACCTGTCTGAGAAACTTGCAGAGATGGTACCGGTAGACAATGCAAAGGTGTTTTTCGGCAATTCTGGAAGTGACGCCAATGATACGCACATCAAAATGCTGCGTTACTACTTCAATGCTATTGGTAAACCTGAGAAATTTAAAATTATTGCCCGTGAGCGTTCCTATCATGGGGTCACAATTGCTTCGGCTTCCCTGACGGGGTTACCACCGAATCATACACACTTTGATTTGCCGTTTGATGCACTGGGTATTCTGCGTACTGATGCCCCTCATTACTATCGTGGTGCTTTGCCGGGCGAGTCCGAAGAGCAGTTTGTGGATCGGATTACCAACAATCTGGAACAGCTGATCCTGAAAGAGGGTGCAGACACTATCGCCGCTTTTGTTGCTGAACCGATTACCGGTGCCAGTGGCGTAATCGTGCCGCCAAAAGGTTATTACGAGAAAGTTCAGGCGATTCTGAATAAATACGACATTCTGTTCTGGGCGGATGAAGTTATTACCGGTTTTGGACGCACAGGTAACGATTTTGGTTGTACCACCATGAATATCGAGAAGCCGGATATGATGACGCTGGCGAAACAGCTTTCATCAGCTTATATGCCGATCAGTGCATCGGTGATTCGCGGTGATATGTATGAAGCGATGGTAGAGCCAAGTTCCAAAGTTGGCGTGTTTGGGCACGGTTATACCTATTCAGGTCATCCAGTGGCTTGCGCTGTAGCGTTGAAAACGCTGGAAATCTATCAGAGAGACAATCTGTTTGCGCATGCCGCGAAGGTCGGTGAATACATGCAGAAACGACTGCGTGAATTCCAGGACCATCCGCTGGTGGGCGAAATTCGTGGTGAAGGCATGATCGCTGCCATTGAATTAGTGGCGAACAAAGCTTCGGGTAAACCGTTTGAAGGTGGTGCCATCGGAGCATTTGCTATGCAGGCTTGTCAGAACCACGGCATGATTACTCGTGCGGTAGCAGGGTCCGCTTTGGCATTCTGCCCACCGTTGATCATCGATGAATCTCATGTGGATGAAATCATTGAAAAACTGGGTATAGCTCTTCAAGACACACTTGAATATGTTACCCGCGAAGGTTTGCTGGAAGCCGCATAACTCCTTAACAATTATCCCCCAAAGTGTGTGTGCTCGGTCGGGGGGAGTACATGCACTTACCGGTAAGACCTCATCCTTATCCGGTTGCTCGTCCCCCGGCACTTTTTCGTAACAAATGTCGATGTACGCTTGGCTCTATGTGGCCCTTAATCTGGGTCGATTTGTGTTTTGGAGGACCTTTGGTCCTCCTTTTTTTTTGCTTTTGCACTTTTGAAATGGGTGACCCAGACTTATAGGTATGTCCTAGAATCAGGAGGGTATCGTTATGGAACCCCGTGAGTTTTTTACCAGACTCTGGAATGACTATATTGAAATTACCCCTCAGGCCAAAGTAATAAAACGGTTGTTTGAAACGAGCGAAGGCAGAGTTATTAATGATCATGTGGCCTTCCGTACTTTTGCCGGTACATCCATCAGCCTGGAATATCTGGAACCGCTTATTCTCTCAATGGGTTACCAAAGGCAGGAGAGTTATGCTTTTAAAGCTAAAAAGCTCAGGGCTTTCAGTTTGATTCATAGCCAGCCTGAGTTACCGAAAATATTCTGTTCAGAACTGCTCACAGAGCAATTAAGCCAAAAAGCTCAAGGCATCATCTCCACATATACCCAACAGATTAAAACCGCGCCTGAAGATCTGAGTATGTTCTGGTCCGGCCGACACTGGGAGATGCCAAGCTGGCAGGACTACTCTGAGTTAATGGCTGAATCTGAATATGGGGCCTGGTTGCTGGCATTGGGTATCCGGGCAAACCACTTCACCATCAGTGTTAATCACTTAAGCAGTACGGATTCACTTCAGGAAGTATTGAATCGTGTAAAAGCAGCAGATTTTGCCATTAATTCAGTTGGCGGTGAGATAAAAGGCAACCCGGGAATCTTGCTTGAACAGGCAGCTACTATGGCCGACAGGAAAACTTTCGTTTTTGCTGAAGGCGAAGCTCATGAGATTCCTACCTGTTTTTATGAATTTGCATTGCGATACCCGAATGCGAAGGGTGAACTCTATCAGGGTTTTGTGGAGGCAAACGCGGATAAGATTTTTGAATCCACCCATGCTGAACAATAACCTATCTCTGGAAAGGGTAGATCGATCCCAGTTGTAAAATCTGAGTCAGTTCATCCAGAGCAATTCGGGTTTCGATTACAAGCTGTGGGTCGAGAAGGTCCTTTGTATTCAGTTTGTCCCTGTAGTGTTTCTCAATCCACGCCGAGAGTTGGATATAGAGGTCATCACTCATCATTACGGACTGATTGCAGGCCGCTAATTCGGTTTCATTTAAAACCACCCTTAATCTGAGGCAGGCCGGACCGCCACCATTTTTCATGCTTTGGCGCAGGTCCAGTACTTCCATCCTGTTAAAGTGGGTATTTTCCGAGATTAATTCCTGAAGGTACGTCCATACAGAGGCGTTTTGCTTACATTCATCAGGCACAATGATTAACCTGCTGTTGTCGGGAAGGCTGAGCAACTGGCTGTTGAACAAATAGGTACTTACCGCATCGTTAACGCTGACCCTTTCTGTGGGTACCTCTATGCAATGAAAATTCCCGGACATCTTCTGATCTAACTCTTCAATTAACTGAGTTTGATCTACAAACGCCTGTTCATGACAGAACAACAGGTTCTGGTTTGCCACGGCGATCACATCATTATGAAACACGCCCTGATCAATCACAGCAGGATTTTGTTGTGCGTAAACAACTTTGTCAGGATCAAGCAGATGCTTTCTGGCAATGGCTTCTGAAGCCTCTTTGGTTTGTCGTGCAGGATAACGGCTAGTTCGGTTTGAAGAGCTAGTTCCTGAGCGACCATAGACAAATAACTCAACTCCCGGATCAGAATGATTGACACAAAAACGGCTGTGGTTGGCGGCTCCCTCATCGGCAAAGTTATCCACGCAGGGTAAAGGCGAATGATGTTGAAAATAACGGTGGTCGGTAAAAATAGCCTTTAAAACCCGGGCCGTCATTTCATGTTCAATCGAGCGATGAAAGTTACTGATCAGGTTAGCTGGGGTAAGGTGAACTTTGTTATTCAGGCTATCTGCACTGGGTGAAACCGTTGCGGCATTAGCTGCCCACATGCTGGAAGCTGAGCAACAGGCCTGTAAAAGTTTTGGAGCTTGGTTGCTGGCTTCCCAAAAGGCATCGGCATCCGTTCCGGTAAACCCCAAGCGCCGAAGTGTATCCATATCCGGACGTTCATGGGGTGCTAAAACGCCCTGAATCAATCCCTGATCATGCAGGAATTTCATTTTATCCAGCCCTTGCTGGGCCGCAAGTTTGGGGTTTGAAGTGGATGACTTATTTTGTTCAGAGGCTAAGTTACCGTGTGATAACCCCGCATAATTGTGGGTGGGCCCCACTAAACCATCAAAATTAACCTCCCAGGCATTCATCTTCTTAGCCCCCCTTAATTCAGGTCCAGACCCGGAGATAGAGTGTCCGGAAGATGCAGGGTTTCACTTTCCAGCCCGGCAACAGGATAAGCACAATAATCTGCTGCGTAATAGGCGCTGGGTCGGTTATTGCCGCTCGCTCCGACCCCGCCAAAAGGTGCAGCGCTGCTGGCTCCGGTTAATTGTTTGTTCCAATTTACGATCCCGGCCCGGATATGCTTGTAGAATTGTTCATACTCATGCCGGTCATCAGTGAAAATGCCTGCGGATAATCCATAACGTGTGTCGTTGGCTTGCTCTATGGCATCCTCTAATTTTTCATAACGGATAACTTGCAGTAACGGTCCAAAGTATTCTTCGTCAGGCACGGCAGCAACCTGAGTAATATCGATGAGCCCCGGAGATATTAAGCCGGTACCCGGTTTAAGTTTTTCGCAGAGAATGATCGGGTAGGCGCCCATCGCAATCAGTTCTTCCTGATTTTTCAGGATACGGTCCGCCGCCGCTTCCGATATTAAACTCCCCATAAATGGAGCAGGCTCTTCAAACTGGGTGCCTACTTTGATCTTTCTGACCGCTTTGGTCAGCATGGAGAGGAAATCTTCCCCTTTCAGGCTTGTCGGAATAAATAATCGGCGGGCGCAGGTGCATCTTTGACCCGAGGTGATAAAAGCGGATTGGATGGTTTCATGAACTGCCGCTTGGAAATTGATATTGCGAACATTGGCAATGATCAAGGGATTATTACCACCCATCTCGAGCGCCAGAATTTTATCTGGACGATCGGAAAATTGTTTATGTATCAGATGACCTGTGCGAGAGCTGCCTGTGAAAAACAAACCATTGATACCTATGTTGCTTGCAAGCGCCGCCCCGGTTTTTTGTCCTCCCTGAACCAGGTTAACAACCCCTTTGGGAAGATCGCTTAGCGCCCATAATTTAACGATCTCTTCGGCCACTTTTGGGGTAAGTTCGCTGGGTTTGAAAACGACGGTATTACCGGCCAGAAGAGCGGGAACCATATGCCCGTTTGGTAGGTGCCCTGGGAAATTGTAAGGCCCAAAAATCGCGACAACACCATGGGGTTTATGACGAAGAACAGAGATTGCTCCCGCCAGTTCGTTACTGCTATCACCGGTTCTGTCCTTGAATGCTTGTATGGAGATTGCGATTTTGGCAATCATGGCAGTGACTTCGGTCTGGCTTTCCCAGTATGTTTTGCCGGTTTCCTCTGCAATTATTTTCGCTAGAGCATCCTGGTTATCTTGCAACTGGGTTTCAAATTTTTGAACGTATTTACATCGTTCCTCAAAACCCAAATGCTCCCAGCTTAAAGCTGCCTGACGAGCAGCAAAAACAGCATGTTCAACCTGCAAATCTGTGGCTTCAAAACCCGACCAGACCACTTCGTTGTTCGCTGGGTTACAAGAGATGAGTTCTGCACCATCGCCATTGATCCAGTCGCCATTTATATATAACGAGTCACTCATTCGTTAGTCTCCTTGTTATTGCATCGGTTGCTCTTGTGTTCCGAGGCATCGGTTAGCCAGTTGGTATCGCTTGTGGCTAGTTTCATAAGCAATAAGGCGCTTAGCTTGGCGCGCTCAGTCAGGCTTTTTACATTTAGGTATTCGTCGCTGGAGTGAATTTTTCCGCCTTTTACCCCCAAAGTATCAATATTGGGAATCCCAGCTGCCGCCAGGTTATTGCCATCACAACAGCCCCCGGTTGCGTGCCAGCTGAGGTAGGTGCCCAGCTCCATTCCACATTCCCGGGTAAGCTCAAATAATCTGAGGTTTTCTTTGGTGAGGATTTTGGGTTTACGCCCAAAACCTCCGTGCAACTTAATGTGGAGGCCATCGCGGGTATTAATTTCAGCGATGAGATCGTTAATTCTGTCGAGACACCAGCCTTCATCACCGGGGTGTTCCAGGCGAATATTGAAATGAGCAACACAGGTATCGGGTACTGCATTGACTGAGCTGCCTCCGCTGATCGTGCCGGGGTTTATAGTGACCACCTGTCTATGGCCGTTGAGGTTGTCCAAAGCAGAAATAAAGTCGCACATGGCGCGTATCGCATTACGTCCCAGATGATGCTCACGACCGGCATGGGCTGAACGTCCTCGCACCAGAACACCAAAGTTACCGCTGCCTTTTCGTGCTCCGGCAAGGTTGCCATCAGGCAGCGAGGGTTCATAGATTAGCCCCAGATCAACCTGGGTGGCCATAGAACGGATAAGATCTGCAGAACCTGGGGAACCGATCTCTTCATCCGGGTTAAACAGGATTTTCCAGCCAATTTTTTCGGCCCATGGGGAACGTTCAAAAGCCTGCAACGCTTTTAGCATCACAAGGATTCCGCCTTTAAGATCTGTGACCCCAGGGCCATTAAGGGTTTCAGAATCCAACCAGCTCACCTTTTGAAAAGGGTGATCAGTGGCAAACACCGTATCCAGATGAGCACAGAGAAAAATTTGCAACGGAGCATGTGGCCGTTTGCTCAGGAGCACGGCATCACCAAGCTTTATCTCCTCTAGATCGCCCAGAGAGTTAAGGCGGTTGTAGTGAGGAACAGGCTGGATTTTGACTTCTGCATCGAGTGGTGAAAAAAGATCAACGACTTTAGCACCCACATGGTTAACTCCCTCGCGGTTTAGGGAACCAGAGTTGATCTCTGCCAGAGTTATGGTGCTACTCAGCATCTGCTCATATTCGCCATCGATCCAGTCTAACCATTTATGAAACTGTGAAGGCATATATGCTCGCCTCCATTTTATTGCTTCACTATAAGTTTTGGTTATTTCTCGGATTTTAGCCAATTTATAGCATGTAGTTGTTCTGATAAGGCATTAACAGATTGCAGTGGACCACCGCAGATATGAAAAAGGGCGCTTAAAAGCGCCCTTGTTTGTATAGATGGGTCGAGATCAGTTCAAGAAAATATTACCGCTTTTCTGATCAATCAGGTTCTTAGCTTTTTGATGAGTCATCTCTACGCAGTTTTCCTTATCTGCAATGCGATCCACCATTGTGAAGTTACGCTGCTGACCTTTTTTACTGATAACGCCATTAATTCTGAAGCGTCCGAAATCCTCTTCCGGTGCTGCTTCGATCGTAAACCCTTTATATCGAATAGCGCCTTCCGGTAGTGGGGAAAACATGGATTTTATTGAAGAGATGAGACCCATTACTATGCTCCTGTATTTTTTTTAATCAATTTAAGAGCATTTGTATGCTGAGTGGAATAGCCTCAGTACCAAAGGATGTTTTTTGTACAGCTGGCTTTTGTACTTAGGGTGTAAAAATCTAGAAATTTGGCTTTATTTTCGCTGAATTTCTTTAAAAGGTAGCTTTAAAGGTTGGAAATGAATCAGCAGGAGGTTCATTCCCATTATCATGAGTGCTTAAAGTTATGTGTATAGAAAGGGAAGGCTGAAATTGCTTCCCTCATAATCTATAGAAACTATTTTACAGATTCCAGAAAACGTTTTTGGGTTGCTGGGCTTGCAAGGTCATACCACTGCTTCAGCATTCTATAGATTACTTCCTGTTCTGTTGTGGAGGCGTCTACGTTTACTTGAGGTGTCAGTTTTTCAGTATTGACGTTGATCGCTGCGTCATTACCAGATTGGTTGAATTTACGTAGTTCATTTTCGTAGTCTACAGACAGCATAAAACCGCTTACTGGTAATTGAGCCGCTTTAAAATCAACAGGCTGTTTATCTGCTTGAACAAGAAGCCAGTTCTTTTGTTTATTAAAATTTTCCAGATTACTTGCCGATCTAATACGCGGTGCAGAAAGAGTCAGTTTCTGTTGTTGGGCATTAAAGGTCAGAATATTTGGGTGGCTGGTTTCCAGTTCAGTTTCATTGCCTTTTTTAACTTCGGCAGTGTAAGAAACAAGTAATTGAACGTCGCCGTCCGCTAAGGTGAACTGGTTCTGTCGATTGAAAAGCCCCTCGGAGTTTACTTCCTTGCCATTAACTGCGATCAGGTTAACACCTTCACCCAGTTGCAAAGAGCTTTCAGCTGAGACCGTTGAACTCAGAAAAAACAGGGTGCTGATTAATGTTGTGATTATTATTTTCATGTTTTGTCCTCGTGCTTAAAAGAGGCCCTATGACAGTTGAAGGGGGAGCTGTCATAGGGCCAGGTTCAGACTAAATTAGAATTTAATCTGCATTCCTGCTAGCACATCTGTTTCACCACCCGCGTCAGAGTCGCTGATTTCTGCAAACAGTTTCACATTTTTCTGTGCTGGGAATTTGTAGCTGACGTTAGCGTACCAAGCGTCAGTATCGGTGTTGTTTTTCTCGTAGTTAACAAAGCCAACAGCAACACTGGTAGTGTCTGTTGCTTTGAATTTAGCTACCAGGTTGGTGGTAGTGTCATCTTCGTCCTGACCTTCAATGTCAGAGACACTGTAGTCTGCACCGATTTTAGCGAAGCCAGCATCAAACTCTGCGCTCAGGCCCCAGCTGTCAGCAGTGTCATCCACTGTCTGGAATGCAGCGGCTACAGAGAAGGCTTCAAAGTCAGCTGCAACGAACAGATCAGTTGCTTCCTGATCACCATCATTGGCTTCAACTTCGTGGGAAGCAGACAAAGTTACGTTTGCGAACTCGGCATCGACACGGATAACATCATCGCCAGCGTCTTTAACACGTTCAAACTGATCTTCACCAACACCGGCTGGCTTTTCATACGCGGCTTCAACACCAAACTCATCGCCTGCAGTGTTCATTTTACCTACGCGTGCAGCAACACCGCCGTTACGTAAACCCAGGTAAGCTTCTTCCAGCTTGCTGCCGTCTGTACCATCTTCAGCCGCTTTGTCGAAACTAAAATCTAGTTGTCCAAATGCCTGCAGGCCATTACCCAGGTCGTAGGTAACCGTGTTTTTGATCTCAAAGTCGTCAAATTCAACATCCAGATCCTTGGATTTGTCTGCGTAGTCACGCAGTTGAATCTGCCAGTCACCTTTCATTTTGAAAGAGAGACCTTTGTCTTCATAGATGGTGGCAGCATTTGAAGTCTGAGATAAAACTGCAGCGGAAATGGCCAGGGCTAAGGTGATTTTTTTCATACATGCCTCTTTTGTTATTTTTGGCAAAATTTGTTTTTTTATATTTGCCGTAGTTTCTTGCGAATTTAAAAATCAAAGGTTGCTAGTGCCGGTTTTCAGTTCCCCCGAGCACAAGCAAGAATTTAGTTTTGTAGATGTGATTCCCCCCATTAAGTTATTTTTTGTGCGGTTATGGAGGGCTTGCCCCCTCCATAACATTTGATTTTTAACCTTCACCTTCAGATACAGCGGCTTCGGGGCCGGGTGTTTTGTCAGCTTTTTTGCGACGAGTAATCAGATCGATAATTGGTGGCAACAACAGCACTACAGCAGCAACAATGACGATGCTGAGCGTGAGTGGTCTTTCCCATAGAAAGGAGAAACTACCGTCGGAAATGGTTAATGCACGGCTGAGGTTGTTTTCCATGATGCCGCCCAGAATGAAGCCCAACAGCATAGGTGCCATAGGGAACTCGAGCAGTTTCAGGAAAATCGCAATGACCGTAATCAGCACCATCATATGAATATCGAAGGTGTTGAAACTGACCAGATAAACACCGGTGATTGAGAAGAACAGAATCAATGGAATCAGAATCGGACGCGGGATAACCAGCAGTCGTGAAATATATGGAATCAGTGGCAGGTTCAGTACCAGCAGAACCAGATTTCCGAAATACATAGAAATAATGACTGACCAGAACACATCTGGGTTGTCGACAAAGAGTCTCGGTCCTGGCTGAATGCCATAGGCGATCAGAGCACCGAGCATAATTGCGGTAGTACCAGAACCCGGGATACCCAGTGTCAGAAGAGGTACAAATGAACCGGTAGATGCAGCGTTATTTGCAGATTCCGGAGCGGCGAGACCTCGCAGAGCGCCTTTACCGAATTTCAGTTTCTCTTTTGCAGATGCCAGGTTGCGTTCCAGACCATAAGCCAGGAATGAAGCAATGGTTGCACCAGCCCCCGGCAGTACACCTACCAGAAAACCAAATACAGAGGAGCGACCTACAGTTGGGGCAATATGCTTAACTTCTTCGGAGCTTAGTTTCATGCTGCCTAACTGGCTCATGTCCATTTGCTCATCTTCGTCGCGATGCTGACCTTTCAGTACGGTCATCACCACTTCGGTCAGAGCAAAGGTCGCCATTGCCAGTAACAGGAAGCTGATGCCATCGATCAGGTCTACACTACCAAACGTAAAGCGAGTGGTACCGGAGGTTACATCTGTGCCTACTGTTGCGATCATCAGGCCAAATACGGTCATGATCAGAGCTTTGATAACCTGACCTTTACCGGAAAAAGCGGCGACTGCTGTGAGACCCAGAATCATCAGGGCAAAGTAATCGCTGGATTGGAAACTCAAAGAGACCTGAGCAAGGGCAGGGGCCGCGAATAAAAGAATAATGGCGCCTATTGTTCCTCCTGTGAAAGAAGAATAGGCCGCCAGTGCTAGTGCTTTACCCGCCTGTTTCTGCTGCGCGAGAGGGTAACCGTCAAAAGAGGTTACAACTGTGCTGGCACACCCCGGTGCGTTGATCAGAATGGATGAAGTTGAACCGCCAAATACGGCGCCGTAATAAACTCCCGCCATAAGAATAATGCCGGAAGAAGGGTCAAGGCCGTATGTGATAGGAATCATTAATGCTACAGCTGATATAGGACCCAGCCCCGGTAGCATTCCGATGAACGTACCAGCAAAACAGCCAATAACGACCATGAATAAGTTAAAGGGCATCACCGCAGTGGTTAGCCCGGTCATAATTCCGTCTAACATGGTTTAGCCTCCAAAAAATTGAGCAAATAAACGGCCAGGGGCCAGATAGATATCTAACAGTTGAGTCAGAACGAACCAGATGCCTACAGCAAATGGCAGGGACGCAGTGATAAGGGTCTTCGGTCTGCGTTCGCCTAAGATCCAATAACCGCCAACAAGAAATAAAACGGTGGATATAAGGAAACCTACCCAGTTCAGGGCGATAGCAAATATCACAACAAGAAGTAAAAGTTTGCCTACCAGCGGAAACTCATAACCGCTTAGACTCAGTTTCTTATCAGTTGTGCGATCCGCAGTAACCAGCAGGGCTACTGATAGAATGGCTCCGAGCATTGCGAGTGCGTCAGGAACAGTTTGAGCGTGAAATGGCTCGAATTCATCGCCGGGTAAGAGAGGAATCTGACCTGCGTAGTAACCGTAAGCTACCGACAAGCCGAGAAATACCAATCCCCCAATATGGTCTTTGGTGAGAGTCATGGAATCCTCCAGGTATGGCGATGTTCGCCACAACTAATGGTTTGTAAAAAAGCCGGGGTCCGTCGACAGGGCAGGCCCCGGCAAAGAGCATTTCCGGAAGGTTGATGAGCTTCCAGGAGCACGGTAAATAGTGGATATCTGAATAATGGATTTCAGATACCCGGAGGCGAAGTTAAGTAAGGTTTACTTAAGGAAGCCCAGTTCACGCATCAGAGAACCCACTTCTTTTTCCTGGTCTTCCAGGAAAGAGACGAACTCAGCGTCTGGTTTGAAGATTTCAGTCCAACCGTTGCGGGAACGAACGGTTTCCCACTCAGGTGTGTCGTACATTTTTTCTAATGTAGAGACGAATTCAGCTTTGTTCGCATCAGATATGCCAGGAGCTGCAAAGAAACCACGCCAGTTAACGAATGTTGCGTCATAGCCCAGCTCTTTTAGTGTTGGAACTTCTGGAGCCGCTTCGTTACGTTCAGAACCCGTCATAACCAGAATGCGAACTTCGCCTGCTTCAGCCAGTGCCAGTGCTTCAGAGAAACCCGTAGACAGCAGCTGAGTTTCACCGGAAAGCAGGCCAGCCATTGCTTTACCGCCAGCATCGTAAGCTACGTAGCGAACCTGACGGGCATCGCCGCCTGCTGCTTTAAACGCCATAGCTGCTACAAGATGATCCATGCTGCCGCGAGCCGAACCGCCGGCAATTTTGATAGAGCGTGGGTTTTCTTTGTACTCAGCTACAATTTCAGTGAAGCTGGTGTATTTGGAGTCTTTTTTCACCACAAAAGCACCAAAGTCACCAATGGTTGCGGCAACAGGTGTCAGGTCGCGGAAAGACTGAGGGAATACTTTGGAAAGTGAACGAATAACAATCGGCGTGGAATTAACCATCAAGGTATCTTTATTCTGGCCAGCTGTTTCGATCAGATGAGCGATTGCTTTACCGCCACCGCCGCCAGACATGTTCTCATAGGAAATAGAATCTACCAGGCCGGATTTTGACAATGCTTCACCGGTACCGCGTGCTGTACCATCCCAGCCGCCGCCTGCACCGCCAGGAATCAGAAAGTGTACGCTTTCCAGTGCTTGTACCTGAAAAGAAGCGCCAGCAGTCAGGCAGGTTGTTAATAGCGCCGCCATCATGCCTTTATGTGATTTGGTTTTGCAGAACATGGAAATTACCTCATATTTATTGTTTTGATGTCTACAAGGTAATTCCAACTACTTCTATGGAAAAGCTTATGAATTTAAAGGCTTTTTAAATCATAAAAATCATTTTGTTCATATTGTTTACGGGCTTTTGCCGTCCTGATTGTCTAAGATCTAATCAGCTGAATTATTAAGGCAACACTGCGGAGATAATCTTGTTAGGACGGCTGAAACTTAAAAGCAGGATGATTTTAATACTGGGCTTTATGGCTCTGGTACAGACCGGCTTTCTGGGTTGGTTTGCAGTTCATTATCTGCATAAATCTCTGGATGAACAGATCGGACAGAGAGCGCTTGATGTCGCTAAAACAATTGCAGCAACCCCAGAGATCAGTGCCGCAGTAGAACGTCGCGATAGTGTATTTCTGCAACCCATCAGCCTTTCATATGCAGAACAGACCAACGCACGTTTTGTAGTATTTGGCGACAAAGAGGGTATTCGTATAGCCCATCCAAACCCGAAAAAGGTTGGACGCAGCATGGCCGATGATGAAGGCGATGATAATGCCATTGCATTGATAGATGGCAAAACATATCTTTCGAAAGCATTGGGAAGCCTGGGCTGGTCGGTACGGGGTAAGGCTCCAATCTTTTCAACCGAATCAGGAGAGGTCGTGGGGTTAGTATCCGTTGGTTACCATCTGGATCAGGTGGAAAATATAATCGAGCGCTACAGTGTCACTCTTATTGTGGTTATATCCGCTTCTTTCCTTCTCAGTGTTCTGATCGCCGTCTGGTTTGCAAACCATTTTAAGAAACTGATTTTCGGTCTTGAGCCGGAACAGATTGCCCACCGATTTAATGAACAGAAGGCAACGTTAGAATCCGTACGTGAAGGCATTATCGCGATCAACAGTGAGGGCAAGATCACCACAGTAAACCGCACGGCTATAGAAACCCTCTGTTTACCCGATGATGTTGATCTGCTGGGGAAACCAATCGATTCTGTATTACCCGATAGCGCTATGCTTGAAGTATTACATACTGGCCAGCCTCAATATGACAACGAGGTATGGCGTCAGGGTCACAGTATTATCGCCAACCGCTTGCCCCTCAAACAGGGGGATGAAATTACTGGCGTCGTTTCCAGCTTCAGGCGTAAAGATGAATTGGCTCAGGTGAGTAAAAAGCTGACCCGAATACAGCAGTATGCCGATTCATTGCGCAGCCAATCCCATGAGTATTCCAACAAACTTCATACCATTGCGGGTCTTATTCAGATCGGTGAAACGGAACAGGCACTGGCTTTGATCGGTCAGGAAGCTCAAAGCCATCAAGAGTTAATTAATTTGTTGCGTAAAGCGGTGCCTGATCCTGTTCTGGCCGGTTGTCTGCTCGGAAAATACAATCGCGCCCGTGAGATGGGATTAATCATGAGCATCGATCCAGACAGCCATATGGCAGAACTACCTGAACACCTGTCAAGTGAGCAACTGGTTACGATTATTGGAAACCTTATTGATAATGCATTAGAAGCAACCAGAGATCACAAAGGCGAAGGTGGCGAGGTGCAATTATCAATGACTGATTTTGGCGACGACCTGATTTTTGAAGTAGAAGATCAAGGACCAGGTGTGAACCCGGCGTTGCAGGAAAAAATCTTTGAAAAGGGAGTAAGCAGCAAGGACAAGGAGGGTCATGGTTTTGGATTACATTTGGTTAAATCTTTACTTCAAAATCTGGGCGGAACGGTAACAGTAGAACCCGCGGATAAAATGGGATGCCGCTTTATCGTTTATATACCTAAACAAACAGTGCAAACCTAACAATAAAAACATGCATAACATCAAAGTAGTCATAGCAGAGGATGATAAACAGATCGCTGAAATCCAGAAGCGCTTTCTGCAGCGTATAGAGGGTTTCGAGCTTGCTGGAATTGCACACGGTCTTGAAGAGGCTGAGGATCTGGTCGAAGTCATGCAGCCGCAGCTGTTGCTCCTGGATATTCAATTTCCAACAGGTACAGGGCTGGAGTTGTTACGCAAAATTCGCTCAACCAACAGTGAAGTGGATGTGATTCTGATTACCGCTGCTAAAGAGGTGGATACACTTCGGGAAGCGCTGCGCGGTGGCGTATTTGATTACATACTCAAACCACTGGTGTTTGAGCGGTTACAGGAAACACTGGATCGTTATAAACAGCATCTACAACAGTTACAGAAACTCCATTCGTTAGCTCAAAGCGATGTGGACACTGTTCTGCCAAGAAATACGTCTTCCATCCCTACAGAAAAACTCCAAGAGAATAAGGTTCGCCTGCCGAAAGGTATCGATGGTTTAACTCTGGAAAAGATTCGTGAAGTATTTTCCGCTACCTCAGGCTCTTTAAGTGCGGAGCAGGTAGGAGAAAAAATTGGTGCCAGCAGAACCACAGCGCGACGTTATCTGGAACATCTGGTGGGTTGTGAAGAACTGACTGCTGAGGTCTCATACGGATCGGTTGGCAGACCTGAAAGAAGATACCTCGCTAAAGGATAAATTTCCCTTCTGGTTCAAAAGCCACGCAGATTTTACAAGCACTCTAATGAGCGGGAACAGCAACGATTAGAGTACTTGTAAGGTTGCACTGATCAGACGTAATGCGCAAACGCCGCATCCACCGGGGTTTTCGCTAGGTGATTGATGTAGTTACTGATCACTTTTTGAGAAAGACCTAACAGAATAGCCAGGATATGTTTTTGGCCGTATCCAGCCGCAAAGAACGGCGCTAACTGCTCTTCAGTTAATTGACCACGGTTTCTTAATATCAACAGCGTTGTGTCGTGTAAAACCTGTAGCTTTTCATTTGGCAAAGCCGAACCTTCACGCAGAGCTTTGTTGATGGCAGGGTCAACTTTCATCATATCGGCAATCATGCTGTGTGCGGGTACACAGTATCCGCAGTTATGTTCTACGTTGATGGTTTGCCATACAACAGTCAGTTCTTCAGCATTTAAGCATGTTTCCTGAAACAGTTTATGCATCAACTGATAGGCTTCCAGTACGGGAGGTTCATCCCCAAGAACTGCATGTAGGTTAGGGATCATTCCGAAGTTACTAAGAGAGTTCTCAAACAGTTTTTGGGTCGCTTCCGGGGCGGTTTCCATTGTATGGAATTTAAAATTACTCATTGGTATTCCTGATTAGTTTGCCAATTTAGTTGGTAAATCGTTACTTGAACGACTGTTCAATATTATCCTAGTTGGACTTGAACGAACGTTCAAGCTAAAATTTGAACAAATGTTCAAAATAGTTTTAAGTTATGGCAAATACGGCAAAACACAATCGTGATGAAGTAATCCAGAAAGCAACCTGGTTGTTCTGGGAAAAAGGCTTTCACGCAACATCTATGCGTGATCTTCAGGACCGTGTTGATATGCGCCCGGGCAGCATCTATGCTGCTTTTGGAAGCAAAGAGGGACTTTTTAAAGAAGCACTGAAGTTTTATGTTGAAGACAGCTATGAGCAGCTAATCAGATTTACAAAAACGTACTCACCACTTCAGGCGTTGAAAGAGTTCTTTATATCAGTCGTTCTTTGCAATGAAGAGCAGCACCCAAGTGAAGTGTGCATGCTGGTTAAAACCCTCACTGAACTACCACCCGAAAACGCTGAGCTAATTGATGACGCTAAAGGTTATCTTAAAGGTATGGAGGATCTTTTTGCTGATCTTCTTACTCAGGCGCAGGATCACGGGGAGTTAGATAAATCAAAAGACACTAGGCGGTTAGCCCGATATCTGCAGATGCAGTTGATGGGGTTACGAACCTATGCGCGAACTAACACTGATGAAACCAATGTTAAAGATCTTATTGAGGATGTATTTTCCTCAATATAAGAAAAAGGCATATGTATTGCGAAGCACACATGGCGATCAAAAGCGACAGCTTGTGCCGAAATTGAGACACTTTGTTGCATTAACTTAATTTGTTTAGAGTTTCAGTATGCCGGAAATCATAGCTATATGAGTCAGGTCTACTGTCGTATTTACATTCAACTTATTCTTAATCTGTGTGCTGTAATTGGAAACGGTCTTGTAACCCAGACACAATTGGTTAGAAATTTCCCGGGCATTAAGGCCTTTGGCTAGCAGGCAGAAAATATCAAACTCTCTTGGAGACAGGTCTTCAACAGAGTTGAGCTTATCTTCTTGAGATGCCTCAAACTTGCTGCCTTCCTCAGCGTTTGTATTGCTAACCTTTTGGTGAATGTAAGTTTCTCCGTTATTAACGGCAATAACGGCTTCAGCAAGTATTTCGGCTGCACTGTTTTTATTGATGTAGCCTTGCGCACCGGCTTGCAGAGCGTGTTCTACGTAAATTTTCGAATCATGGATGCTGTATACCAGAACAAGAGAATCCGGGTAGGAGTGTTTCAGCCTTCTAATAGTTTCAAGTCCACCAATTCCAGGCATCGAGAGATCCATCACCACTATATCGGGAGTTTTAGAAGGGTACTCTCGCAATGCACTTTCACCACTGGAAACATCATAAATATGACCGGCAAAATCATAAGAGGACAGCAGCATTTTAAAACCTGCTCGTACAACTGCGTGGTCATCAACTAACAGGATATTTATTTTTTTACTCATTTGATTACCTTTACATTGGCAGCATTACAGAAATCCGGGAACCCTGTCCTAAATCAGAGTTAATGGCTAATAAACCTCCCTGGCTTTCAGCACGTTCCCGTATACCTCTTAAACCGAACCCTTTTTTCGATAATGTTTTATCAAATCCTGTGCCATTATCTTTAACGCTAAGTAAAATGTTTTTGAAATCTTCCGGTTCAATTCGGACATCAACTTTTGTAGCTTCCGCATGTTTAGCAATATTGGTTAAACATTCCTGAACAATGCGGTAGATATGAATAGAAATATCGTGGCTTAGTTTATTTATATCTTCGGAAATGAATAAACTAACATTCGTTTTTGGGTGGTTGCGATTCCATTCACCAACCAGATTTTGAAGTGTATCGTTCAATCCCAGTTCATCGAGGCTTAGAGGATGAAGGGTTCTCATTCGCGAGCTGATAATCTTAGAAAGGTGATCACATATACTGACAATGTGATCAGTAGCCTGAGTGACATCATCAGGGTTATATTTCGCAGTAACAGCCATGGCTTTTATCGCTGCGATCGACTGCCCCATCTCATCGTGTAATTCCTTAGCCATAGTTTCACGTTCCAGCTCCTGAATCTGCAGACTATGACCGATTAATTCCTTATTGCTTTTCCTTGTTTCGTTCAAAGATTTTGCCAGTGTATTAATACCTTGGGCGATATCATTGAATTCATTGATTCTGTATTTAGGAAGATGATGATCGTATTTATTTTCAGTAAGCTTTTTTAATGAGCTTAAAATATTTTGAACAGCCTTAAATATGTAATTAAATACTGCATTAATAAGTAGGAATAATATTCCAAGGGTAGGTAATATTGACCAAAGGAAAGTAATAAACTCTTCCCAGGCTTCCTGCGTTTCATCTCTGGGGTCAGTAGTAATAATTATTCTTCTTTCTGAATCTCCCGGTAGGTTTAATTCTTTTGTAAGATAAGGAAAATCTTGGTTAATCGCAGAATTAAACCATGCTGGAGGTGGATTATCCTGATCTTCTACCAGCACGTTTACATTTTTTATTTGGCCATTTTCTAATAGATCAAACCGGACATGCCTTGCTTCTTGTATGTTGGAAATATGATTCAGAAACAGCTCACTATCCGCAAACTGATTAGCCTTCCCCAACTGATTAACACTGAAGTCAAGCATCGTGCTAACAAGCTGGAACGACGATGTAATCTCATCTTCTACGGATTGTTTGGCTTTCCATACTGCCATCATACTTCCGGTGGACAGTATCACCAGAGCAATAAAAAACATACGGATATTAATTTGATTTCTTAAGCTCATATCTGCTTCTTCACATTAGATAACTGCTACACAGTGTTGTACCTAGCAGTGATAAAGCAGAGAACATGCCAGCTTAATGGAAGGATTGGTTTATATGCGGGCTTATTAACATATATGTAATTTGAAGTTCCTTAATCTGATTATCAACAATGTTAAGAAAAGGAATTTTTCCTGTATTAGGCCGATCTTGTTTGAAGTTAGGATTCGCATTATTCCAACGAATGATACAGATGATTCATGGGAAATATTCCCAAAACCTTCGGGATGTTATTAATCCTAAAGTGCAGTGGGTTTGTAATTATTGATCTATTCGAGGATAGGTAGAACTTTAAGTTTTGCTGACGGTTTTGATTCGATACTGAAAATATTAATTGCTGATAAGAATAAAAACCATAACTAAAACTCAGAGATAGGATCTGGCTAATGTATAAAGATAAAATATTCAGCCCCGGAAAACTTGCAGTAGCTGTGGCTATTACAAGTATGGCTGCCAGTGGTGCTACGTTCGCCGCTAAACACGCCAATTGGACCGAATACAATGGAGATAAATCAGGCTCCAAGTATTCCGAAGCACCTCTTGTAACGACTAAGAGTGTGAAAAATATGTCTGTAGCGTGGGAATGGTCCATGCCAGATAACTCGCTTTGGAAAGATAACCCGGATCTCAGAACCTGGATGAACCAAAGTACGCCTCTGGCGATTGATGGTGTTATTTATTCCAGCTCGCCGATGAGCACCGTCTCAGCTGTGGATGGTGAAACAGGCAAGACTATCTGGACGTACGACCCTAAAGCATACACCTTAGGTTCTCCGCCAAACCTGGGTTTTATCAGCCGTGGCCTGACGTACTGGGAAGAGGGCCGCGACAAACGAATCATTTTAGGTACAGCTGACGGTTACCTGATTGCACTGAACGCGAAGACAGGTAAACCAATTAAGTCATGGGGTGATAACGGTCGTGTAGACATGACCAAGGGACTGCTGAAAGCGGTTGACCGTGCAAATATTTCACTCACTTCTCCGCCAATTATTTGTGGTAACAAAGTGATTCCAAGTATGGCAGTGCTGGATTCATTTGCTGTTGGCCGTCCTCCTATGAAAGATCACCCTCCTGGTGATATTCAGGCATTTGATATCAAGACAGGTGAGCGTTCTTGGGTGTTCCATAACCCACCTCAGAAAGGTGAAATGGGTAATGATTCCTGGGATACGGACGCATACAAGAACACTGGTGGTATGAACATGTGGGCGCGTCCAAGCTGTGATGAAGAAAATGGCCTGGTGTATCTGCCATTCTCAACACCGACAAACGACTTTTACGGTGGTGAACGCCCAGGAGACGGTTTGTTCGGTGAATCTTTGGTCGCTCTGGACGTAAACTCAGGCAAAGTTTCCTGGTACTACCAGTTAGTTCATCATGGTTTGTGGGATTATGATATTCCAACGGCTCCAAACCTGATGGACCTGACCGTTGATGGTAAGAAAATTAAAGCGGCGGTTCAGGTAACAAAGCAGGGCTTCGTTTACGCATTTAACCGCCTGAACGGTAAACCAATCTGGCCTATCGAAGAGCGTGCTGTACCACAAGGTGATGTACCCGGTGAGAAATACTCGGCAACCCAACCGTTCCCGACTAAACCGGCTCCTTTCGTACAACAGGGTGTGACTCAGGATGACCTGATTGATCTGACGCCAGAGCTGAAAAAAGGCGCCATGAAAATCCTGAAACGTTACAACTATGGCGAACTGTACACGCCACCAACAACGACCAAAGGTGGCACACTTCAGGTACCGGGTGTACTGGGTGGTGCAAGTTGGGTGGGTGCTGCGCACAACCCTAAAACCAACGTAATGTATGTGAACTCTTTCACGATTCCGTTTGCGATCAAACTGAAGAAAGAGAAGAACGCAGCCTACAAATATACAGGTACCTGGGCGGGTGTCGGTGGTCCTAAAGGTCTGCCACTGTTCAAGCCACCATTCTCAACTATGACGGCTATCGATATGAATACGGGTGAACACTTGTGGCGTATCCCGGCTGGTAAAGGTCCTGTTGATCATCCAGAAATCAAACATCTGAATCTTGGCCGTGTTGGTGTGCCTCGTCAGAGTCACTTTACCCTGACAAATGAAGTTCTGTTTGTTGCACCAGAAGGTACCTACAGTGTTCTGGGCCTCTCTACCCGAGGCAACGCTCTGGTTGCTCAGGCCAGTGCCGAAGAAGCGGAACCTTATATGTATGCACATGATGCTAAAACAGGTGAGTTGATCTCTGAAGTGAAGCTTCCGGGTGGTGTCTTTGGTGCGCCAATGTCCTACAGCGTTAATGGTAAACACTACGTTGTAATGCCAGTGGGTGGTGCCGGCACTGACGCGAAGCTTGTTGCAGTACAGGTAGGAGGCAAGTAAGTCGTATGGGGCTGGGTTTAATCCCAGCCCTCATTTTCGATATGTGAGTAAATTATGAGTAAGTCAGTTATTTTTTTATCTATTTTGTTTGCTATCACGCACTTTAATTTATCGTTTGCGGGTGGGGTTCCCACTTCAGATGGCGAGTCTTCAGATGAGTTTTCAGCTCTTCCAGTTGATTTAAACAATCCTGAAATGATTGAAGAAGGCAAAGCAACTTTCCACTCGACTTGCGCCGATTATTGCCATGGACATGAGCCGGCTTTATTTATCGGGCGGGGTGATGAACTTAAACCTGAGTATATTTACAAAACAATTTTTGAAGGTGGCAAAGGCGCAACCCCAATGCCGCCTTGGGGAGAAGTATTTAGCGAACAAGAGATCTGGGAATTGGTCTCTTATATCAAGTTTCTGGGCACTCAAGAATGATGGAGTTTCCGTCCAAAAAGTTTTCATAAGGCGCTTTTTTAAGTTGTTTGTTTTTTTAAAAAAACTTTAAATACAGTAAGTTATTAAATTTTATAACTCTGATATGAGTTAAATTATTACCCTCTCCATCTATGTCATCGCATAGACTTTTTTAGCGCGTTTTTACGCGCTTTTTTTTGTCTGAAAAATCTGCTTTTCTCAATCTGATTGTTAGCTTAGTAAACAATATAAAACTCTACAGAAACATGGCTTTTTGCGTGGCATAAATCGGCACAATTGCAACCCTTGAAATTAAAAAAGGAATTTTTCCTATATGGCTGAAGAGAATTTTACAAGATGAAAACCCTGAGTATCTGTTTGGGAGATGACTTTAACTCAATTTTCAATTTTCAATTGGTACCTCAAGGTAAAAACCAATCATTAAGCCCGATTGAATTTGGCAACACCGCGTTGCGGGGTACGGGGACGTTTTTATACGAGTTTCTGGATGATCACCTGCGTGCAAATATAGATTTTTTGGAAGAGAACAACCGTTTGAAGGTCCTGTCGAATCCGATGGTGCTGGCTTCCAGCCATCGTGAAGCGGACTTGTTTATCGGTGAAGAAAGTCTGTTAACTCGTGGCTTTACATTTAATGCAGCAACCATAGATGATGGTGTGGTGATCTCACCTGCGTATATTGAAGCTGAGACAGAGCTCCGGGAAATCGGTATTTCTCTTACAATTACGCCGCGAATCAATAGTGATGGTTCAGTACTTTCGAGTTGGAGCAGGAAAGCTCAACATTGAATCCGGGAGGGGCGACTTTACCCGTTCAGGATGGTGAAGGCAGTGTAACCAACCTGGCTATTGATACGATCAATACAGCAAGGCTCAGAGGTACGGTTGCCGCTCAGAATGGTTTAACTGTGGCTGTAGTTGTTGGATTCGATCTTCTACTTCTCGTAATGAACGTAAAGTCCCTTTATTAGGTGATGTTCCAATTGTAGGAGCCGCATTTCGCAGTACTATCGAAAGCGATGAAGAAACAGAGATGGTTCTATTGATAACTCCTCGAATCCTGAATGCTCCGGATAGCAGTAAACATCTGCAGCGTGCAAATAACCGCTTCTATCAGCAATACAATGAAGGCTTCCCTGATCCTGAACAGCCAGAACCACGTTTCTTCAAAGATCAGAATAAGCAACTGTCACCGAAAAAAGAGGAGCGCAAGCAAAATAATTGGGGGCCGATAGATGCCAGCATTATGGATGCGGGCTAATTGGATGTCCCAGTAATATGATGAATACAGCTATTAAGGTTATTAATCAGACAAGAACTTAAGCAATTCGTCCAAGGGCATAGGTTTTGCGTATAGATACCCTTGAATAAAATCGCACTCGTGCTGTTTCAACCATTGAGCTTGCTCCGGTGTTTCCACACCTTCAGCGACCAGGTCCAGATTCAGGCCTTTAGCCATACCAACAATGGAACTGGCAATACAGCAATCGCTCTCATCATCCGGTAAGCCGTCC
The DNA here is from genome assembly GCA_050633685.1 of Neptuniibacter sp. Lineage (GTDB taxonomy): Bacteria > Pseudomonadota > Gammaproteobacteria > Pseudomonadales > Balneatricaceae > Neptuniibacter. The sequence goes on from JBOEHA010000009.1 coordinate 148,099, forward strand.
ACAAAGGAGCGGTCTATTTTGAGTTTAGTGACCGGTAAATGTTTTAAGCGGGCCAGAGAGGAATAACCGGTTCCGAAGTCATCAATTGAGAATCGAATCCCTAATTCTCCCAATGAATCAAACTGTTCCGAAACCAGTTTTGTGTCGTGGCTTATTAGCTCTTCGACAATTTCCAGTTCAATCATGCCACTGGGAATCTGAAATTTTGTGAGTAAGTTGGAAATAGTGCTAACCAGAGTAGTGCTGTATAACTGCTCTGAAGATATGTTGATGGAGACCCAGGAGAGCGACTGCAATTCAGGTGTTTCAGCAATATCCTTAAACACCTGGGAGAACATTAATTCACCTAATTGCGGCATAATCCTCATTTCAGTCGCCAGTGGCAGAAAGAAATAGGGTGACAAGATCCCTCTGGTTGGGTGGTCCCATCTGACTAAAGCCTCCAAACCACATACTTTGCCAGTTTGGGAGTCAATGATGGGTTGATAGAATGGAATGAGTTGCTGTTCTTTCAATGCAGTGAGTAATTCGCACTCCGCGTTTTTTTTCTGCTTATAATCGGATAGCCAGGCATCATCGAAAATGGCATATGTGCCTAGCCCTTTTTCTTTGGCTTTCATGAGTGCTATTTCTGCTTTTCGGACCAGATTATCAGCATCCTTTAGCACTCCTGTCACTTCTATAGCTCCGATGGAAGCAGATAAATCTACTGGAATACCGTGTATTTGATTGCCAGTGGTATTTATTATTCCCTGAATCCGTTCAACTAGCTGGACGAGGTTATGCCTTAATTTCGGTATCCAGAGTGCAAAGAGGTCACCAGATAACCGGGCGGGGAAGGAGGCTTCTGTAATCGGTAGGTCTTCAAGTTTTTGAGCAACAGTGCGAAGAACGTCGTTTGCCTTGTTATACCCTAGTTCATCATTAACAGCGCTAAAGCGATCCATTCCGATAACCAAAAGAGCTTTTGTTGAAGCGCAAGACGGTTGTTCCATACAGCCGAAACATTCTTCAATTCTATCCTGAAACGCTATTCTGTTTTCCAGATCGGTCAGGGCATCGGTTCGTTGGGCGACTTTTATTCGTTCAGATGCCTTAAGCCAGGCATCATGTTCCACAGCGAGTGAGATTTTATCTGCGATGGCGGTCACAAATGCAATTTCATCGATGCCCCATTGCCTGCCTTCTTTAGTATCCTCAACACATAAAACGCCATGCTGCCCCAATGAAGAATAGACAGGAGCATCCAACATTGAATAGATACCCAAAGGTTTTAAGTAACTATCGGTGAATTCATGGGTAGCCGGATGTTCTCTGGCATTATCTGCAACCACGACACGGTTGGAAGCCATGGCCTCAAAGTAACTGGGAAAGTCCTCAATACTCAGCGCCATACCTGAACTGAACTGGTCTTGACCTGCTTCATACAGGCTATGACAGATAATTTTTGTTCTTTTGCTATTGTATCGCCAGGTACTGACCCGGGCGCTATTAAGCTGTTGGCTGGTCAGTTTTAAGAGCATATGGATCTTATACAACGTTGTACCGTCTGCGAAATCAGATTTTCCGCATGTGTCCAGTAATGCTGAATGATACTTAGCGAGGCATTCAATTGGATCCATAAACTCCCTACTCTTGATTTTTATTATAGGATCGCAGTTTTTATCTCAGTTTAGTCGGCTATTTAAATTTTGCTTATACAAAAAAAGCGAACATAAAGTTCGCCTTTTCCTTTGTATGTAGGTTAATCAGTTTTTTTTGATGTTATAAAAAGCCAGATAAAACCTGTAATACCGGCAGTGAAGGACGCAAATAAGATACCCGTTTTTGCCATTAAAAGGTCTTCTGGGTGATGGGCAAAACCCAGTTCAGCAATGAATATAGACATGGTAAAGCCGATACCACCCATAAAAGCGACACCAATAATATGGTTCATATTCAGGCCTTTTGGCAGCTCGCATATGCCAGCCTTAACGGCAACCCAGGTGAAGCCGGCGATACCAATCAGCTTACCTATAACCAAGCCTAAGCCAATTCCCATAGAAACCGGGTGAAAGATTATTTCACCAATATCTGAAAAGTTTATGGCAACCCCGGCATTAGCCAGTGCAAAGATAGGAATGACCAGATAAGCAGTACTCAGATGCAGTTTAGTTTCTAATACCTGCGCGGGAGCTTGTACAAGGTAAGAGCCAGTACCCAGTGCTTTAACTCGTGAGCGTAAAGCGTCATTTACCAGAATGTTTTCATTGTTTTTATAAGCTTCTTTGATCTTATCAACACTATCTCCAATCATGGACAGAAAACGTTTAGGGTCATATTTGGGCTTCATGGGGATAATGAACGCGAGAATAACACCCGCCAAAGTGGCGTGAACACCACTCTTAAGCATGGCAACCCAGAGGAATGTGCCAATGATCAGATAGGGCAACAATCTACGTACCCCTCCAAGATTCAGACACACAAGTAAAAAGGTGAAAATACCAGCCATGCCCAATGCTGACATGTTGATCGTTTCAGTATAGAAAAGGGCGATCACCGTTACGGCACCCAGATCATCCACGATGGCGACAGCAATCAGGAACATCAATAGGCTTTGTGGAATACGTTTGCCCAGTAAAGCCAGAGCACCCAGAGCAAAGGCGATATCTGTCGCCATTGGAATACCCCAGCCATCCGCTGTATGGCCACTAGGGTTTATTGCAAAGTAGATCAGAGCTGGGATTAACATGCCGCCAATAGCAGCAATGATTGGCAGCATCGCTTGTTTTAAGTTGGCAAGTTCGCCAACCAGCAGCTCACGTTTCAATTCCAGACCTACCACCAGGAAGAAAACAGCCATCAGACCGTCATTAATCCAATGATGAAGTGATTTTGAAAGCTGGAAGTTTTCGATCCCGACGGTGAAATAGAGTTCAAACAGATGGTGGTACGCTTCTGCTAACGGGCTGTTAGCAAGGACGATTGCAATCGCCGCACAAAGCATTAATAAAATGCCACTGGTGGTTTGGCGGTGAATAAATTCTTCAATGGGGCTAATAACCCGGTCTAAAGCACGTTCCCATGGTGCGACGTATTCTTTACCTAATAAACGCTTGTGCCGTTTAATCATGAGATATCTCTGTATTGATGGTTTCTAGGTTGCTGCTATGCAATTTAACTGGATAGGGCGGTACGCAGTAAATACAGTCTGAAATCTGCCCAATCTATGATTGCAGTATGGTTTGAATTTTAACAACAGGAAAATCGATTTTAATCATTTAATAGATCGGTTTTTTATCCTGCCGGTTGGTAGCTATGTGGATTTTGAAGGTTTTAGTGGTGGTGAACCGAGAGCAATTAGAGTGTTTATAAAACCGTTAAAACAGAGAGTCTTTATGTTTAAACGTTTGAGTATGGAGAACAATGATTAAAAAGCTATTGGGTGTAAAGATTGCCTAAACCCTGAATCTTTGCCTATGAACTACTCCAAAAAAGCAGGATTAATCCTGAGCTGACAATGGTCGCTCCCGTTATCCTTTTTTGCCATTGTTCACGCTCCCTGAATACAAATACCGATAATATTACTGCGAGAATTATGCCTGCGTTCGTGAATGACACCACATGTGCTGCAGGGAGTTCGTTCATCGCACGGACAACAAGAGCGTAGGCGGTGCCGATGAAACACCCGCCCAGAATTATATACCGCAGGGGTGGCCTTTGTTGCGGGATCCAATGACCTGTCGATTGTTTTTGGAGCAGACTTAATACGATAAATGAACAGCTATAACCGACCGTAATGAAGCCAAGCTGTTCAGCAAATCCCGGTAAGTAGACAACAGCCACTTTATCACTCAGGGAATAGATGCTGGTACATACAGCGGCGGCAAGTGTCCAGGGCAGGGCTTTTTTGCTATCACTAATACCAGATGATGAAGCAACAACCCACAAGCCCGCGACGCTGACTAGAATCGCAATCAGTTCAATGCCGGAGAAATCGGTTCCAAAAAACAGCAGTGACCAGATGGCAATAAGCAGCGGGGAGCTGCGCGCCAAAGGGTAAACCAGAGAAACGGGAGCGTAGTGGTACGCGCGCCTGAGTGAAACAAAGTACAGAGAATTTGCAATTGCGGTGATGACTATTGCAAAGATTAGTGACTGATGCCACAAGGCATTTTCATATAATTGCCAGAGGCTATAGGGTCCAAGAATCAGGCAGTGAGCAAGCAAACCCCACCAGAGGTAGTTTGCTTTACTGTCAACATGGCGAGCCAGCAGGTTCCAGGCAACGTGCATGATCACTGACAAACCAATTAACAGATAAGCATTATCCATCTGATGGTCCCGGTTGAAGCGCCATACCATCATAACCTGCGACAATATTTGGGGGCAGCTCCGCGGAGTTTTGTTGCAACCATATATCCAGATCGTGGCCTATGTGTGTCAGCACCACCTTCTCAGGCTGAGTACTGGAGGCAATTTCAATCACTTCATTCAGATTGTTATGGCCACCTTTGTTGCTATCTGGTACATAACTGCAGTCAATGACCATCAGGTCCACATCTCTTGAACTTAAAAATTGTTCAGTGGCTAACGGCAGACCTTTCGTGTCGGTTAGATAAGCCATGGTATGACCACCACCCTCAAAAAAGTAGCCGTGTGTGTTTTTCGAATGATTCAGCGGAAGAGGCGTGATTTCCATGTCGCCAAGGCTGAAACTGGAGAATTCATTTTTAGGTATAAAGTGCAGAATGCCAGGGTGTTTGTACAGATCAGCGCAACCTTCATCATCAGGTGGGCAATAAACCGGGATTTTATCGCCCGTACCCCAGCGCAGATGAAACAAACCCTGTACATGGTCCGGATGAAAATGGGTCAATAAAATTGCATCAAGCGTACCGTATGGATAAGCATCCGCAAGATGGAGCTGTCCGGCATCCAGCAGAATGGTGCTATCTCCCATATCCAACTTTGCGCTGCAGGCTGTACGTCTTAAATCCTGATTGTTTCGAGCAGAGAAACAGTACTGACAATTACAGCCATAAAGCGGCATTCCTGCCGCGTTTCCTGTGCCAAGCAGGGTTAGGCGCATACCAATAGTTCCTTCTCCTGAATGACTGCCAGTAGCTGATCACCTGCTTCGGATAAAACACCATCATTCATGATCTTAATAAGATCCGGGTGACTGAGCTGCTTATCCAATGATTCGGCTTGAGCTAAACGGGCCTCGATCTCAGACTGAGTTTCACGTCCTCTGGCCGTCAGGCGTTCCCTTAACTGCGCGGGGGAGGTGGAGATCAACACCGGAACGAGGTTGGGATAGCGCTTGTCCGCTTCTGGTAGATATTTACGCGAACCATTAATGACTACGTTTAAACCCAATTCCAGCCACTGGTCTATCTCAATGCCGATGCCATAACGGTTTTGGTGGCTTTGCCAGCTCATAGCGAAACAGCCTTGTTCATGGCGGCGTTCGAACTCATCCTGACTCAAGGCAACATGATTCTCGCCACCGGCATCCGCAGGGCGGGTGATATAGCGGTGGGTGAAAACCACAGGGGCTTTTTCAGGGGCCTGCTCTCGAGCATATTGAAGCAGGCTGTCTTTACCGACTCCAGATGCCCCTATCACGTAAAACAACTTAGCCATGATCGTAGCGTACCCGATAGGCTGAATGCCCGTTTACCCAAACATCACTCACTTGCGGTAATCCGCCAGGTTCACCAATAGCGATCAGGTCAGCGCGTTTACCTACAGCAATGGATCCACGATCATGTAGTTTTGCAGCTTTAGCCGGATTGGAGGTAACTAAACGTACTGCAGCGGGCAGATCCAGATCAGACAGTTCCGGAATACGCATCACTGCCACAATCAGGGAGGCGGGTGTGTAATCTGCACAAAGGCAATCTGCTACGCTTTCGTGAATGGCTTCGATCGCTTTCATAGAGCCAGACTGGCTTTTACCGCGCAGAATATTTGGTGCGCCAAAGATGGTGGACATACCCACTTCTTTTGCTGCTTTTGCCGCTTCCAGAGTAATTGGGAACTCAGAGATGTCGGCACCGATGCTGTGCATAGTGGCAACCCGTTCGGCTGAATCGTCATCATGGCTGGCGACTGAGATACCTGCTGCGTGTGCTGCCTGGGCCAGCTCCTGCATACGGTCGTAAGCACCGGACGCCGATTCAATTTTGCGCTCTACAATAGCATCCACCTCTTCAGCGGTTTTTTTGTAAGTTTGGGTCAGATAATCACGGTATGCCGCCATATTCTTGAACTGCCCTTGCCCAGGGGTGTGGTCCATCATGGAGATCAGATGCATAGAACGCTCAGACAGCAGTTCTTTCAGGATAGGCACGCCTGTTTCATCGGTGATCTCGTAGCGACAATGAACGCGGTTATCCACCAGACCGTGTGGATGCCATTCATGCACGGCATGGGCAATCTGAGCGGCAAATTCGTTATTTCTTACTCCCAGCTCTTCATTGGCAAATGACAGTGAGTGGTACACGGTAGTAATACCGGCACAGGCATTACGTTTATCTGCCTGGGCACAAGCAAAATCCAGCGGGAAATGAACACCGGGTCTGGGTTCAACCTCTTTTTCCAGTGCATCACAATGCAGGTCAATCATACCCGGCATCAACAGGCGGCCAGCCAGATCAATCTCTTCGGCATCGGCTACGGATTCAGGATTGATGGCACTGATTTTTCCGTCTTCAATCAGCAGAGAGCCATCATTCAGGATCTCATCTTCCAGAATAATGCGGGCATTGGTTAGATATTTCTTGCTCATGCAATGTTCTCCAAAATTGATTCAGTCAGCACCGGTGGTTCTAAAGTAACGACCTGATCTGCCACGCGCTCGACCAGCTCCATGTGATGGAATATGGCCAGAATGGCAGTGTTCTCGTGTTTCAGTGCTTCAATCATCTCAAGCACTCTGTTAGTGGTGGCAGGATCTAAGCTGGCAGTAGGTTCATCCAGCAATAGAAGACGTGGTTTTGCGATCAATCCACGTGCCAAATTAACCCTTTGCTTTTCTCCGCCTGAGAAAGTCGCGGGGGATATTCCCCACAGACGCTCCGGAATGTTCAGAGCATCCAGCGTTTGTCGTGCTTTTTCGATGGCCTCAGAGGGTTTTACACCTCTGCTGATTAACGGTTGCGCGACAATGTCCTCGGTTTTCTGACGCGGCAGGCAGTGTAAAAACTGTGTTACAAAGCTTATTTCATTGCGCCTAAGGTTGAGAATTTGGTGTTCATCAGCTTTTGACAGATCGACGGTGTCACCTGAGCTGGTGGTAAAGAATATGGAACCTTGAGTAGGTAGGTAACTGCGGTAGATGCCTTTCAATACGGAGGACTTACCTGAACCCGTAGGGCCTACCAGAGCGGTCAAACAGCCACTCTCAACCGTAAGGTTCACATTGCTCGATGAAGGAATAACTTTCTGTTGTTCGTGAATAAAAAATTGTTTGGCAAAATTTTCTACACGAAGTACGGTTTTCGGATTCATCATTTGCTCCTTACAACGCCGATGCAACAAGACGTTGAGTGTAGGCGTGCTGAGGGTCTTCAAGAATTTGATCGGTCAATCCAGACTCTATGACACGGCCGTATTTCATCACCAAAGTACGGTCAGCGAGTAGACGGATGACGCCAAGATCATGGGTCACCACAATCATTGAGGTTTTTTCCTGCTGCTGGATCTCAAGAATCAGGTCAAGAATGGCTGCTTGTACAGACAGGTCCAGCCCCGTTGTCACCTCATCCAGAAAAAGGAGAGGAGGGTTGGTTGCCAGCGCTTTGGCAATCTGAACGCGCTGCTGCATACCGCCGGAAAAGTTCTTGGGTAATTCATCCATGCGTTGTGTCAGAACTTCAGTACGTGCGAGTAACTCAATGGCTCGTTCGCGGATGTCGCCGTAGTGATCCAACCCCGACATCAACAAGCGTTCGGCAATATTACCGCCCGCTGTGATATCAAAATTCAGTCCCAGATGTGGGTTCTGATACACCATGCCAAAGCGATGATTAGCTAAGCGGCGTTGCTGCGCTTTGTTCAGCTCGAACAGGGAATGAGTCTCCGCCTGATCAAAAAATGTAGCGGTGCCCGAGGTCGGTTCCTCATCAAAGAACAGGCATTTAACAGCAGTCGATTTACCAGAGCCTGATTCTCCCATAATGCCCAATATCTCACCCTGGTATAGGTCGAAAGACATATCATGAGCAGCGACCACACTGTTACAGTCCGGACAGATATTGGTTTCGTGTTCAGGGCCGGTTTTTTTAATGCAGGATGGACAACCCGGACCATAGATTTTTGATAGCCCACTGACTTCAAGTACCTTACGCATTAACCAACTCCTTAGAACTTTTTACATTTGTAACTGTGGTTTCTGGAAGGTAATCAGCAGTCTCTGAACGGGGGAAGCCCATCTGTTCTTCACACCAGTCCGAATCTGAGCAGCGATAGATTTTATTTCCGGTTTCAGAGTCGATGTATTCATCCAGAAAACTGTCAGTACAGCCGCAACGTTCACAGGCCCGACGCTGACCGTTTTCATCGTCAAAGTTTTCTACCCTGAAAGGCATATCTTCAAACGCCAACGGGATAGCTTTGGTATAAGGTGGGACTGCATAGATCTTCTTTTCACGACCCGCACCAAGTAGCGTAAGCGCTTTGGAATTGTGCAGTTTAGGCACATCCCAACGGGGAATAGGTGAAGGGTCTATCACGTAGTGATCATTAATCCGCGTAGGATAGCGATGAGCGATGGTGATCTCTTTAAACTTAACGATATCTTCGTACAACTTGACCAGCAGGCGCGAATAATCTGCTTCACCGTGAAGCACTTTACGTTTCGCTTCAGAAGATTCTACGATTACCAATGCATCCGGATAAGGGACTTGAAGTACCAGCAGCTGATCTTCGCGCAGTGGCTTTTCCGGAATACGGTGACGGGATTGGATCAGGTCCGCATCTTCAGTAAATGTAGTGGTATCAATACCGGGGCAGGTCATCTCAATAAATTCGCGAAGATTTACTGCATTCACCGAATCATCAGCACCCTGGTCGATGACTTTTAAGGTTTCGCCTTTGCCGATAAGTGCCAGTGTTAGTTGCAAACCACCGGTACCAAAACCACGGCCCATGGGCATCTCCCGGCTGGAATAGGGGACTTGATAACCGGGTATTGCAACGGCTTTAAGTGCTGTGCGACGGATCTCTTTTTTGGCGTGTTCATCGAGAAAGCCAAATTGTTCCTGATGGCTCATTTGGCTTCCTCCTGAGCTTGTTTATCCTGAGTCGTGCGTAACCTATCCATATCGGACTGGAAGGTGACGTAATGAGGCATTTTGTAGTGGGTACAGAAACCCATAGAGTCGATACCGTCGACGTGCAGTAATACAAATTCCGCATCTTCAGATGGGTGAGACGGGCCGTGTTGCGCTCCTTTCTGCAAGGCTCGATCAAGAATAGCCATGCTAATCGCTTTGACTTCGTTATGTCCGAAGCACGCACCGTAACCGAGAGTAAACATGGGCGTACCATCCTGCTCTTCGTACATAGCTACGATCTCGCATTCAGTCACTTCCACTTCGCCAACTTCCATCGGTTTACCTGTAATTGGATGAGGCAGCATGACTGGCACATAACCCACGCGAAGTTCTGCCACCGTTGGGTGGATATCACCGTAACCGCGCATGTTGGAATAGGCGATGGACAATAAGCCTCCCTGCTCACCTCGTGCCATGGTTGCAAGTGCTGCTGAACGTGGCAGTGGCAAAACCAGTGGTTCACGGGTGATATCAAAGGGCACCTGATCACGGCGTGATTGTTTTATAGGGGCGAGTAGATTTTCGTTTCTCAGCACCTCAACTACTTTCGGGAAACTGTCAGGAATGGTGTTCAGATCCAGCTCATCCATCCATTGTTTGCTTACTGCACGGAATGCTTCTGGAGACTCGTTCAATAGCTCCATTTTAAACAGCCGCAGGTGATAGTCCGTGGTAGCCCCCAGCATCTGACCACCCGGAATATCCTTAAACGCAGATGAAATACGTCTTGTAACCCGCATCTGGGATGTGTCCAGCGCTTCTGTTTCTGCGATACGAGGTACAGTAGAGCGGTGCGCACGCAAGATAAATGCAGCTTCGAGCGAATCACCTTGTGCTTGTTTAATGGCCAGAGAAGCCAGCTCCGGATGGTATAAACCGCCCTCAGAAATCACTCTGCTATGCAGTAAACGTAGCTGATTTTCAATGGCATCTGTTTGCAGAGGTTGTTCGTTTTCAGCTTGTTGAGTACGAAAAAAATCGAAAGCTGTTTTACTGCCTTCGATGGCATCTCGCCCACCTTTAATCGCTACATAACCCATCAGATCACCTCCAGTCGTGTTGTGCGAGGCAGGGCAAGAATCTTGTCCTGAGCTACCAGAATCATGTCGACTCCAAGAGGGAAGGCGTAAACCCAATCTTCCCGTCTGGTGAGCCAGTCTTCACTAAGACCCGATACAGAAACCTCCTCGGAGGTTTCAATCCCCGGTCCTTGTAATCGTATTCTTGAAGAACCTGATGTTAATGATTCAACTTGTATCAACAGCGTTGCAGAGTACTCAGGACTGGAGAGCGTTCCCTGCTTTGGTTCAAAGCCTGGCGCGCTGTTGCCAGTGCAGACAATGTAATCGGCACAATCAGGTTCAGTGTTGGATGCTTGAAGCATCGGCCAATCATCAGTATTGATTTGTTTATCCGGGTCGCTCAGTGATACTTCGCCATCCAGTAATGTTGCCAGAATGGCTGTCATGGCATCGGAATCACTCTGTGAAAAAGTGATGTTCTGAATACGGCCTGGGCGCGACATTGCTTCCAGAATGGCTCTGTAATTTTGTTGTTGTACTTCAGGTTTCCAGATGGAGGCTAACTCAAGCATCATCGTCTCCAGCGTCATCTAACAATGAAAAATCCACCCGGGTTCGTGCCAGAATAGCTTTGCGTTCCTTGTCGATAATCCGTTTACGCTCGGCACCCAGAGATACAAGTTGTGCAACAGATTCCCAACCCGGTAATTTCGCAGAGAGAACCGCATCACAAATGGCCAGTTGTGATGCCTGTTCAATACGGTCATCCATGATCAGGGCTGCACCTTCTGCGGTTTGTCCATCCTGCGTGCTAATGGATAACCAGCAGGTGGATAGCGGAAATTCACCCAGAAAAAACGGCTCGCCCAAGGCGCTGTCTCGCATTTTTAATAAGCCGAGACCCGCCTGTGGCAGAGCTTTGGGTTTGATAATCCAGTCTGCTGGAAAGTTATCTATCACTTCCCTTAGCGCCTCATCAGGTACGAGGTTGAGTACGCTGATCCACTCTTCACGTTCTAATTCAGTCATTGTTATAGATGTCTATATAAGCCCGGATGCAAAGCAAACGGGGAAGTTATGGTTACAACGTCTTATTTCTCAGTTTCTGGGAGAAAATTTCCAGAATGATCACTGTGAGGAAAATCACCAGTAAGATGGTGGATACGTGACCATAATCAAACAGATCCCAACGCCCTTTAAGCTCCATACCAATGCCGCCAGCACCGACAATGCCTAGAACTGTTGCGGTACGAATGTTGCGCTCAAATATGTATTGTACGTATGCGATCCATGCCGGAAGCACATGAGGTAGTACCGCATAGCGCAGGACTTTCATTGGGTTGGCCCCGGATGCTGCAAGTGCTGTCTGAGGTCCCGGTGGGGCATTTTCGATTTCATCAGCAAAAAACTTACCCAGTACACCGCTGGTGTGGATGGCCAATGCCAGTACGCCGGCAATAGGCCCAAAGCCATACATTAATACTAAAAACAGCGCGACAATCAGTTCAGGCATGGCGCGATGGAAACTTAAAATTCCGCGCGATAGGGTATAAACAAGTTTATTAGGGGTGTAATTGCGGCTGGAAAGAATGCCTAAAGGCAATGAGATCATGACAGAGATCAGAGTACCCCAGAAACCCATTTCAATGGTTTCCCACATCTTGCTTAGTACACGGGTGAGGTATCCTACAGGCTCAATCAGAAACTCAGTTTCTTCTACAGTCCAGGTGTCGGTCAGAGCATCATAGTCACGGTTTTCCAGTACTTCGACATATGAGAACCAGGGCAGATTATCAGGATCATAATTTTCCAGACGGTTCACATCCGTTTGCTGGGAAATCTGCAGTGGAAATGCTTTGCCACCAAACCGAACCGCACCATCCAGTACCTGAGATTCACCAATCCCGAAAACAGACAATCCCGCTTTAACTGTTTCCATAAAGGCTTTATCCATCTCTGTATTGTGAGCTGAGAAGGAGAGTAGGATCATCGCAACGAATGCGATAAGAATTTTTTTAGGGGTAATGGCCCGGTGCAGCTCCCAATGTTCCCAGGAACGGTTAGTTGCGTTATTCATGCGGCCACCTGTTCTGGATTTTCAGTACTTGGCGCAGAGGGTTTCGCCAACTTATACAGTTCTTCCTGAGTTGCTTTATCCATCTGGTCTGGGCGACCATCAAAAAATACTTCACCGGCTCGTAGAGCGATGATTCGATCAGCAAACTCCAGTGCGTAATCCATCTGGTGTAGTGTGCACAGTACTGCCACACCATGATGTTGTGCCGCTGTTTTTAGGCTTTGCAGCACACTCCTGCTCATTGCAGGATCAAGGCTGGCAACCGGTTCATCAGCAAGCACGACTTCAGGGCTGGACATAAATGCCCGGGCAATGGCGACACGCTGCTGTTGACCACCGGACAAATTGGATGCACGGCGGTACAGGTGCCTCTCCTCTAATCCGACTTCGTGAAGCAACTGGCAAGCTTTGCGCTGTTGTTCCTGAGGAAATATTTTGACCAGACTGCTGAGAAAGCCTGCTTGCGGCAAAATGCCGGTCAGCACGTTATGCAGAACAGACAGGCGTGGGATCAGGTTCAGTTGCTGGTGGATCATTCCCACTTTGCGCTGAATCGAACTTCGGGTTTTACGGCTGAGATGTACACCACCGATGCTTAGGTCTCCGCTGTCAGGAATGACAACACCGTTAACCATATTCATCAGAGTGGTTTTTCCCGCACCGGACGGGCCAAGGAGAACACAAAATTCGCCTTTTTCTACGCGTAAACTGACGTTATTTACAGCACGGGTACCGTCATCAAATACGCGGGATACAGAGTTAAACTGAAGCATTCTAAATTCTCACAAGTGTTGATTCAGGGGGTATTACTACCCCCTGTGTTGTTACTTGCTGGGCACTATGAGCGATTAACGCTGGCCGGCTTTGTCGATCATTTCCGCTTTAACTTCTTTCGTTACAGCAGACAGTTTGCTCAGTGCATCGAAGATTTTCTGAACGTCAAAATTAGTGTCATAGCTGTCTACTTTTTTGCCGCCATAACCACGAATTTTGGCTGGATCGATCTTCGTGTGAATCTCACCGAAAGCTTTGCGCAGCTCAGCTTTCATCTCTGCTGGCAGGCCTTTGTTCATAGCCAGAGGTGGGTTTGGAATTGGCTGGGACTTAGCCAGAGGTTTGAAGTTCGCCGGATCAATAGCGCCTTTCTTAACTGCTTTACCAAAAGAGTTGTATGACGCAGCCGCTGCATCAACTTTACCTTCTGCAAGAGCTGCGATAGAAGCAGAGTGAGAACCTGCAATGATTACTTTAGATAGATCTTTAACTGGATCTACGCCATCAGCGATCAGCATTGCAACTGGGAAGTTGAAAGATGAAGTAGAGTTCGGGCTACCAAACGCCATGCCTTTACCTTTCAGGTCAGCAATGCTTTCGATACCGCTGTCTTTACGAACAAAAATACCGGAATGGTAAGACGCATTACCTTTCTTAACATCAACGGCTAGCAGATCAACGCCACATTTCTCATTTGCCTGACCAAAAGTAACGGCACCGTACCAAGCGATATCTGCCTGGTCGTTACACATACCTTCTACAACTGCTGCATAACTTGCACCTGCACGTAGTTCGAAGTGAATGCCGTAGTTTTTAGTGATGCCGTTAAAAACGGGTGCATAGTCCGCAGTAATATCGTTGGTGCCAGTATCTGCTGGAACCATCAATACACGCAAAGGGTTATCTTTGGAACCATCTGGCAGATTTGCAGCGATGGTTGTGTTTGATAGAATTAGTGCGGAGATACCCGCAGTAATCAGTTTGCTAAATTTCATTACGTTTCCTCGACAGTTAGGTAATGTTTTAGGGTTGGATTGATAACTGTGCGGTATCGCCTCTGAAGCGCGTTACCACATATTCAATTGGCTTTAGGCTATCCATTTCCACGTTCAAACTTTTTACTCTTAATGCCGGCATATTGCGGGGCATTTGCAGTTGCAGAGCATCGTCTGCCAGAGGGCTAACAGCGCTGATCAGACTTTCTGTACGTTTAATCTTTACTGAACATTCGGTTTCCAGGAATGCATGCAGAGAACTGCTTTGGTAGTTTTCGAAAACTTCAGGAGCACGTTCTAGAGGAAGGAAATGCGAGCTAATACAGAAAGGTTTGCTATCCACTTCTCGCAAAGTTTCAAGAAAAATAACCTCTGTACCTTCTTCGATCTGAAGCTTTTCAGCGACTCCACCTCTGGCGGGGATGATCTGTTTACGTAAGACGCGACTTTGAGTTGTCACGCCCAGACCCTCAAGGTTTTCGGTAAAACGCGTGTTAGCACCGATGACGTAATCAATAGTAGGCGCCAGAACAAAAGTCCCTTTACCGTGCTGACGGATGACTAATCCATCCTCAACTAATTCATCCACAGCTCGACGCAGTGTATGGCGGTTAACGTTGTAACGTTTTGCCAACTCCGCTTCTGTCGGAAGAATATCTCCAGCTTGGTACAGGTTTTGAACTTCCTGGCGTAGCGACTCGCTTATCTGTTTGTAAACAGGCAAAGAACCACTGCCACGATTAATCATTAGTACAGACATCTAGACAACCTCAATTTGATGAGGAAACTTTAAGTGAGGTTTGTGACAGGCAGGTTGCAGATTAAGTTAAGCTTCAGTGAAGATTGTGTTTCACTTTTGTTGCCTGGATTTGGAATGTAGGCTGTTAAAAAGTAGAAAGGTATTTAGTAGGAATGGGGTCGAAAAGTAGTGATCTGGCAACAATATAGTAATGATAATCCTGTAAGTGGTTAATGTATGGTTATTTTAAATAGTTTGAAATGAAACAAAAAAGGCGAACATTAAGTTCGCCTTTTTACTTTCATAACCAGCTATTACTCAGCGTAATCTTCAACCGGAATGCAGGAGCAGAACAGGTTTCGGTCGCCGTATACGTTGTCGATACGGTTAACTGTAGGCCATATTTTGCTTGTTTTCAGGTGGTCAGCTGGGAAGACTGCTTTTTCCAATGAATATGGGCGGTCCCAGTTAGGATCGACCAGATCCGCCATGGTGTGCGGAGCATTTCTCAGTGGATTGTTTTCGTCATCTATTTCACCGGCTTCCACCTGACGAATCTCTTCGCGGATGACTGACATCGCTTCGATAAAGCGATCCAGCTCTGCTTTGGATTCAGACTCTGTTGGTTCAATCATCAGTGTGCCAGCTACAGGGAAGGACATGGTCGGCGCATGGAAGCCAAAGTCCATCAGACGCTTAGCTACGTCTTCCTCAGTGATACCGGAAGTTTCTTTCAGTGGGCGCATATCGATAATACATTCGTGCGCCACACGGTCGTTACGGCCGGTATATAGAACCGGGTAGTTTTCACCCAGTTTCTTAGACAGGTAGTTGGCATTGAGGATCGCATTCTCAGTCGCTGCACGCAGGCCTGTGCCACCCATCAGGGCGATATAAACCCATGAGATCGTCAGGATTGAAGCGCTACCATAAGGCGCTGCAGAAACCGCACCGTTTTCTGGGTTAGGGCCTTCGATCTGTTGTACCGGGTGGTTTGCAACGAAGGGTGCCAGGTGTGATTTAACACCGATTGGGCCCATGCCCGGACCGCCACCACCGTGTGGAATACAGAAGGTTTTGTGCAGGTTCATGTGCGAAACGTCCGCACCAATCTCTGCTGGCTGACTCACTGCTACCTGAGCGTTCAGGTTGGCACCGTCCATATATACCTGACCACCGTTATCGTGAACGATCTGGCAAATCTCGCGGATACCTTCTTCAAAAACACCGTGGGTAGAAGGGTAGGTGATCATCAGGCAGGAGAGATCATCTTTATGCTGTTCAGCTTTGCTGCGCAGGTCTTCAATATCCACGTTGCCTTTGTCATCACAACCCACCAGAACCACTTTCATATCTGCCAGTGCAGCAGAGGCCGGGTTAGTACCGTGAGCAGAGGTTGGGATCAGGCAGATGTTACGGTGGCCATCACCGTTTGCCTGGTGATATTTGCGAATGGCGAGAAGACCCGCGTATTCGCCCTGAGCACCAGAGTTAGGTTGCATGCAGATAGCATCAAACCCTGTGATCGCTTTCAGCTGATCTTCCAGTTCAGTGATCATCTGCTGATAACCTGCAGCCTGATCAACCGGAGCAAACGGGTGCAACTGACCAAACTCAGGCCAGGTTACCGGGATCATCTCTGCGGTTGCATTCAGTTTCATGGTGCAAGAACCCAGCGCGATCATGCTGTGGGCCAGAGAGATGTCTTTATTTTCCAGCTGCTTCAGGTAACGCAGCATCTCAGTTTCACTGTGGTAGCTGTTGAATACCGGATGTTGCAGAATTTCTTTATCGCGCAGCAGTGAAGCTGGAATAGAGGAAGAACCCTTAGCCGTAATCTCAGCATCAATCGCTTCCAGATCCAGACCGTGGCCTTCACCCAAAATAGCGTTCCACAGAGCTTCTATCGTCTCGCGGCTGGTGCACTCGTCACAGGTGAGGCCCAACTGCTTGTCGCTGATCTTACGCAGGTTAATGCCAGCATCCAGAGCATTCTGGTAGGCCTGTTCTGCGTTTTCAAGATTCAGTGTGATGGTATCGAACCAGCTGCTGTTTGCCAGCTCAACGCCTTTAGACTGCAGGCCTGTTGCCAGAATGTCGGTCAGGCGGTGGATGCGGTTGGCGATCGTCTTAAGACCTTCTGGGCCATGGTAGATCGCATAGAAAGCCGCCATGTTTGCCAGCAGCACCTGAGCAGTACAGATGTTCGAAGTCGCTTTCTCACGGCGGATATGCTGTTCACGTGTCTGCATCGCCATACGCAGAGCTTTGTTACCGCGAGTGTCGATAGAAACACCGATGATACGACCTGGCACAGAACGTTTATAAGCATCACGAGTAGCAAAGAATGCAGCGTGTGGGCCACCATAACCCATTGGCACACCAAAGCGCTGTGCTGAACCAAATACAACGTCTGCGCCCAGTTCGCCCGGAGATTTCAGGCTGATCAAAGCCATGATGTCAGCAGCAGCACAGAACAGTGCTTTCTTAGCATGAACTTTTTCAATCAGTTCAGCGTAATCATTCACATCACCAAAGGTGCTCGGGTACTGAACAAGTACACCAAATGGATCGTGTTGGTCGATCAGCTCAGCAACGTTACCAATGATTACTTCATAACCCAGTGGCTCAGCACGGGTTTCGATAACGCTGATGTTCTGTGGATGTACATTTTCATCCACCAGGAATACGTTAGCTTTTTTCGCCTTCGACATACGTTTACACAACGTCATCGCTTCAGACGCGGCTGTTGCTTCATCCAACAAAGAGGCGTTTGCCAGATCCAGACCAGTCAGGTCCAGAACCATAGTCTGGAAGTTAAGAATGGCTTCCAAACGACCCTGAGAAACTTCCGGCTGGTAAGGTGTATAAGCAGTGTACCAACCCGGATTTTCAAGTACGTTACGCAGGATAACATTTGGCACGATCGTATCTGTGTAACCCATACCGATCATGGAGGTGTTGATCTGGTTTTTCTGAGCAACTGTTTTCAGATAGGACAGTACTTCCGCTTCAGTGCGGCTACCAGGAAGATCTACCGGTTCTTTAACCTGAATGGATTCTGGAACGGTTTGCTGGATCAGCTGATCAAGATCAGCTGCGCCAAGTTCGGCCAGCATCGCCTGCTGTTCTTCTTGGGAAGGGCCAATATGGCGTGCGATAAATGCGTCTTTTTGCTCCAGTACTGAAAGTGGAGCCTGGTTCTGTGCCGGCATCTTTGGGGTACCTGTCAAACTGTGGTTGAGATAGGGTGCTCAAAATTGCGGCAATGATACCTGTTTTTTACCCATTTTGAGATAGGAAATTAGCAAAAGTTTATTATAGGAAACTTATGGTTCCTATTTTGTTCATGAATGTTCCCTATACTCTCTATTATTTGTGAATATTTATCACAAGTGGTTTGAATTGATGGCTATTTATCAATGGCAGGGAAATTCTAAAATGGAAGTATGCCTTGTAACAGGAGTTACCCATGAACCGCCCGATCGATGTCACCCTTTATTTCAATTTCCGGAGTCCGTACTGCTACCTTGCCAGCAAAACCTTGTGGCCGGTTGTGGATGATTATGATGTCAATCTGATCTGGAAACCTGTGGGTGGCTGGAATCTGCGTTCTTCTCCTGACCGCGCAAAGAAAAAGGTGCCTTTGGCCCGTCAGGATGTGGCGCGTTTTGCTCGTCGTCTTCAGATCCCTCTCAATCCGCCACCTATGGAAACTGAAACCACTCTGGCGGCAAAGCTTTCTTTACTGGCGGAAGAGAAGGGCGTTTTACGTGAATACATCATTTCCGTCATGGATAAAGAGTGGGCAGAAGGTCAGAACATCGGCGAACAGGAGATTCTTTTTAGTGCCGGTGAACGAGCGGGTCTGAATAGGGATGATATGCAGACTGCTTTGGATAACCCTGAGTATATGACGCGGCTGGAGGCGAATGTTGAAGAAGCAGATGAGAAAGGTGTGATCGGCGTACCCACTTTCCTGATCGGGGATCAGATATTCTGGGGTCAGGATCGCATCGAGTTTGTGCTGGAGGAGCTGGATCGGCTCACCGCAGAGCAGAATGGTGGATAAGATGATTCTGTTCGATAAACCGGAGTGCCCGTTCTGCTGGAAAGTCAGGCTGGCAATAGCGGAGCTGGGTCTGGATGTTGAGACGATCAATTATCTGGAGCCGGGTCAGGAAGCGATCTGGCGTCCACTGACTCCAAATACAACCGTGCCGGTTCTGGTGACCGATGAAGGGGTTCTGTATGAATCCGATGTCATCATGGAATACCTTGCTGATCTATCCGGCACGCTGTTGCCAGAAAAGCGTGAAGAGAGAAATACGGCACGCCTGTTACACAAATACAGCGATCAGAAAATTGGTGCAGGGCTGCGTGAAGTTATTTTTGAGAAGCGTGATAATCCCGAAGCAAACTGGGATATGGCGCGCATCAATCAGGGCATCGAGCGTTTTTATCAGGCGCTACCGTTTCTGGAAAATGAATTAGGCGATCAGCCATTCTTTACCAGCTGTTACTCCTTCCCGGAAGCTGCGTTAACGGCTCGTTTTGCTCTGGCAGAAGCATATGGCGTGGAATTACCGGATGCTTTCCCACGGTTACGGAAATGGTTTAAGTCTATGAAATCCCGCCCCAGTTTCAACCAGACCAAACCCGGCTGAATTTATAGATTCAGGGGGTGTGGCAAAAAGTCGCGCGACACTGTGTCACATCCCGTAACAACCCCGTAATCCTTACAATAGCGCCCATATTTTGAATTGCTAATGTAAGGGAACACCGTGAAGAAAACTCTCCTTGCCCTCGCTATTGCAGCGGCCCAATCTGAACTGGTATTTGCTGGACATGATGATGACCAGCACATGGTCATTGAAATCAATCGAGGTCTTCCTCAGTTGGAAACAGCCATCAGGGAAACGACAACCGGCGTTAAAGCTTCTCCGGTTTCCGATGGCGGCGAGTTATTGCAGAGCCTGACAGGTGTTTCTGCAATCCGTATGGGTGGCCGTGCACTGGACCCAGTGATCCGTGGGCAGAAAGAGACTCAGCTGAACATTCTTCTGGATGGCGGTTACATTCACGGTGGTTGTCCTAACCGTATGGACCCACCAACAGCCTATACCTCTGTAGACAGTTATGACCGTGTAACCGTAATCAAAGGCAACCGCACCGTTGTATATGGTGGTGGGGGTTCCGGTGGCACCGTTCTGTTTGAGCGTGACTGGCCGATGATTGATGAGAAAGGTTATAACGCAGATGTTGCTGGTAGCTATCGTGGTAACGGCGAACAGTGGGAGCTGGGTCTGGATCTGGTTGCGGGTAACGATGACGGTTATATCCGTTTTATCGCCCATGAAGGTGAATCAGAAAACTATGACGACGGCGATGGCAACGAAGTCAGCTCCAAATACGACAGCCAGTCTAACGCCATTCTTGCGGGTATCCGCCTGAATGAAAACACAACTCTGCAAGCCAGCTTTGAAAAAGCCGACGAGGAAGATGTACTGTTTCCGGGCGCAAGCATGGACAGCCCTTATGCCGACGCTGAAAACAGCCGCATCAAACTGGAACATCAGTTTACACAGGGCGCATTACGCCAGTTAAAAATTGAAGCGTATAAGTCGGACGTTATTCACCTGATGGAAAACGCCATGATGACTTCACCTTCAAGCTCAGACACTGAAGGTATGCGAATTGTAATGGATGCCCATGCCGGAGATATTGACTGGACCTTTGGTGCAGATCTGCAGAACAACAAGCGCGATGCGGTCGCGAATATGATCTCCAGCGGCATGAGTGCTTTCAGTCAGTGGCCGGGTGTTGAGATCGATCAGTATGGTTTCTTCGTGGAAGGTGAAAAAGCGCTGGGGAAAGACGATATGCTCAGCGCAGGTCTGCGTTATGACCGTGTTGAGGCCAGTGCATCAAAAGCCGGTGATACATTTGGTATGGGCATGGGTGCGCATACGCCACTATCCCAGTACACCACCTATTACGGCGTTACTGAAACCGACAGCTCGGAAGACAATGTGGGTGGTTTTGCAAGCTGGACTCATCGTCTGAATGAGCAATATGCGATTGAAACAACATTTTCCCGCAGTGTGCGTACTGCCGACGCAACTGAGCGTTACATCGCTAAGAACCCTATGATGGGTAAAGACTGGATCGGTAATCCACAACTCGACCCGGAAAAACATCACCAGTTAGAAGCGGTACTGGCGAAAAGCGATGAACAACTTAACTGGTCCCTGACAGGTTGGTACAACCGTGTGGATGACTATATCTTACGTTACAGCAGTGGCGCAGCGGACCTGTACAAAAATGTAGATGCTGAACTCTACGGTATCGAAGCGGAGTTCAGTTACCTGCTAAACAGCAACCTGACACTGGGCAGCTCACTGGCTTGGATCAAGGGTAAAAACAAAGATGATGGCACTCATCTTTCCAGAATTTCACCGCTGGAACTGACCACCTCACTGGATTATCAAATGCAGCAGTGGACACTGGGAGCGGAATGGAAACTGGTGGCACAGCAAAACGATGTTTGCCTGAGTTCAGATTCGAACTGTGGCGGTCAGGACGTACGTCAAACACCGGGTTATGGCATTGTGAATCTGCATGGGGAATATGCGGCTAAATCCGGATTTGTCGTTGCGATGGGGGTAGATAACCTGTTTGATAAAGCCTACACATTGCATGAAAGCCGCGACTACGTGCTGGACAGTGACCCGGTTCAGGTTGCAGAACCTGGCCAGAATATCTGGGTAAGATTAAGCGCCCGCTTCTAAATACCCGGGGTGCGAAATAAGCATCAGTTCATTTGGGCTGGTGCTTTTTTATGCGTGAAAGGAAGTGGTTAGCCAAGACCGATGTTGATAAAAATTGCGATCGCGATGGTCATGGTGACTAATGAAATGACATTGGAAAACATCGCTTCACGCTGAGCAGTTAACGCTTTCTTTTCTGCTTTAAAAGCGCGATCTTCAGCAAGCTTGGCGATTACAATCACCTCTTCGATCATTCGGGTTTGTGTTTCAGTCGCTTCGATAACACGAACATTTGCCTGAGGGATCTGATCTTCTACCAGCTCTTGTTTAGGTCGTGATGCTGTTTCTGGTTTGCTGACACCGTTATAGGTTGCCTGGGCTCTGGCGATTCGGTGCGCAGTTTCGCGAGCCGCGTTCTCACGTTGCTCGATCTTGTTTTTTAACGCATTGACCTTGCTACGAAGTTCAATAGTCATACGACCCACCGAATAAAAGCATGCTTGCTCTTCTTTTAATGAGAAAAGCGTGGGATCAGGCTAACGACTTGAAACAATATAAATTCAGACAGCACCGTTAATTTCTTCCACTAAAAAAAACATGCGCGAGGTGATAAACAACCGTATTCACTAAGAATACGGCCAATCCATGTACATACAATATGTACCGCAATGCAGCAAAAAGCAACTAGACGAAAGGTAAATGATCTGGAATTACATTTGCGTTTTCAGTTCAGTAGGTTACTGTAAAAGTACATTCCCCGTTTTGTCATTTGTCTTAGATACCTGGCTTAGCGTATAGCTACTGGAGCCACAAATGACTGACCTACGTTTGAGTTACCAAACCATCGAGTTTGGTAAAATCGATATTCATCTTTGCACTTTACGCAACAATCAGGAGTTTCATGACCCGGATGGCGAAGCGGAAAAGATAGGTATCTCCTCGGCAACCTGGCCTTTATTTGGTGTCGTTTGGCCCTCCAGCCTTGTGCTTGCTCACTACATGTTCGATTACGACACTGACTCCAAGCGCATACTTGAGGTCGGCTGTGGCATGGCTCTCACCAGCTTACTTCTGAATAAGCAGCATGCGGATATCACCTCTACCGATTACCATCCGGAAGTTCAGACCTTCCTGGAGCGAAACGTAGCGCTGAATGGTGACAACGATATCGCTTTTGAACAGGTGGATTGGGCAACCAAGAAAGATGCGCTCGGTAAGTTTGATCTGATAATCGGGAGTGATCTGTTATATGAAGATCAGCATATTCAACTGTTGGCGCATTTTATTGAAAACCACGCGAACGACGAATGTGAAGTGATTATTGTTGATCCGGGTCGCGGCCGAAAAACCAAACTCAGCAAACAGATGGTTAAATTTGGGTTCTCATCAAGTGAATTCAAACCCGAACACACAGACTATTTAGAAAAGGATTTTAAAGGCCATATCCTCAAGTTTGTACGTTAACCGGCAGAGCGTTGAGGGGAGGGGATGGAGTAAGTTCCGGTGACATGAGCCACAGGTTCTTCAAAGCCATCGGAAAATAAAGATACTTCCCCCACAATCAGGCTTTTACCCACCTTAATCAAAGAGCAGCGAGCAATGATGTCCTGCTCAGATGAAGGTTTGCGCAAAAAATTAATGTTCAGATTGGTTGTAACCGCCAGTGGAACCAAACCAATCTCACCTAGAATCGCAACATAGAGCGCCACATCGGCAACGGCCATTAACACCGGGCCAGAAACGGTGCCACCCGGGCGTAACTCTTCAAACCCAATCGGGTGTCTGAGTACAGCGCTGCGGTTTCCAACCTCTTCGACAGTACATTTTGTTTGCGGGAATTCAGTTGCAAGAAAGTCTGTGAGTTGCTCTTTAGTCACCACAGCAGGCCTCTAGAATCATATTGTCAGCTAGGTTATTGGGGCTAAATTAAGTTTAGACCAGACTCAAACTAAAGCTCTGGCAAAGGCATTGCAAATTAACGGGTATGATCCTCAATTTCCTCGAAAGCCTCGGCAGAAATTCGCTCCCCTAAGGCGCGCATTGCCTGCATCTGTTCTGGGTCTTGGTTGCCCCAAAATGCTTTCCAGCACGCATAGGAGTCCCATTTTGCAATGGTGGTTACCGCAGTTTTATCATCAAACGACCTCAGCATAAAACTGCCCAGCGCGCCCTCAACCGATTCATGAATGTCGTTTGTTGTCGCTCGCCACAGTGTTTTGAACTCTTCAAAATTCTCTTCAGCAACACGCCACCGATACACCACTCTGATCATAGAAAACTCCGGATTAATGGATTGTTGAAGTTAAAGTTAACTGCGACTGCAAACATGCTGAACATGGGAATAACGGAAGGAAAGCGCCTGACCTAACTTAAGACCTTCATACTGGGTAGAGCAAACATTTGAAAAATTAGCTACCCGACCTGTGAGGTTTCCGTTTTCATCAACCGCAATATTCTGAATATAAACCTCTATGCCTTTATAAAAAAGCGCTACCTCTTCAGCAGTATCGGCGATACGCTTTTCGGGGCTGTTGCTGTCTGTATTGGTCGGGTTGCTGGTGGTTGCAGACTCAACCACGTTAAAGCCCAGTTTGTCAGCGTCTGTGTTCATAGTGAGTGATTCTTCTTGGTTTGGCCCATAGGCTTACTACTTGAATAGATCAGTAAATAACTGTCCATTAAAGTGGTGCTAGTTCACGACCGCGCAGTGGTTGTCCTAGCCAGCTTTGCTGGCGGATGTGCCCACCCTTGTTATAACCCCATTCCAAATAATAAGTTGAGAGATAGTTCGGTTATTAAGACTATGAGGGCAAGAACTTCTATAGAAAATACTAACTTTAGTTTCTTAGATTCAGCTTCAAGCTCTGGATCGTCAAGCCCTTGCCACATGTTCTTGTAAAGAAAACCAAGCAATGGTGCATTATGGTTTGCAAATTCGCTTGTAAAAAATGTGGGATAGCCGAGTTTTTTGTACATTTCAGGATGCCTTTCCTTAAGGATAGAATAAATCCGTTTACTCTTTTTAAAGTACACAATACCACCAAGAAATAGCACCGCCCAAACGGGAAAAAATGTAACTAGTGTCATAGTCTATCCGAGGTTATAACGCTTAGGTAAGGGGCGGCTGGCGAAGCCAGACGTCCCGTGGAGGCCCGAAGGGCCGGAACAAACTTGACCTACTTGTTAGAACCGACACCGCTCGACGCTTTAATGTAAACACCACGCGCTAGCGTTCTCTCCCCTTGCTCTGGATCAACAAGCACTAAATGCTTACCAAACTCTTTGTACTCTGGTTCAAACACTGGCGTAGTTCCAATCATCGACATTGAGGTGCCCGTAAACGCTCCGCGCTCAGAGAGTTCAAGATAATAAGTTTTCCCTGCTTCCACATTGATAGTTGTTTTGGCAGGCTGATTGGCGGTGCTGTTCTTCGCTGATGCGGCCAAATCGAGATCCCAGAATCCTGGCTGGGCTTTAAATATATATGATCCCGGTTTTAGTTGAACCCATGAATAGGTATCCCAGTAAGCCTCAAAATAGGATTCTTCATCAATTGTAAAAGCAATACGGCCACCGGGCCGGCTGTGGTAATAGGTATATACCGTTGCGAGATTTGAGCTTACAGGTGGTTTTGGAGCATTTGAGTAGCTTGGGGTATCAGGTCGAATCACCAAACACCCCGAAAGCGTCATGCTGAAGATTATAATTGCTACGAGCTTCTTCATTTCTTCTTAACTTCCCTATTTGGTTCTAACAGCTAAATATACGACCCGTACAAGGTATGGTACCTTGCAAAGTATCTATTTCTTCCAAGGATTGGAGGTTTATATGTATCGACGTAGTCGTAAATATCTGCAGCAGATTACTCGGTCTGCAAAAGCAAAAGCGCGTAGGGAGATAGCGAGGGAAGAAGGTCATCATCCTGATTATCCGCCTGAGTTGCCTGAACTTCGCAGGGTTATTTTGATTACGGATTACGATACGGGTACTCCAATCACCCATAAGATTGAACTATACCGTACTACCCGGATTGATTGCTACAACGCTTGGGTAAATGGCAAACTTTGGAAAAAACGTATTGGCTGGAGCCGGGTACTGGAAGGCCTTAGAAAGGCGTTGCCGAGGTTGCAGAACATGGATTAGGCCGCGAGCTATATCTACAAGCTGTAGGAATAACTCAGGCTTAATGAGCCAAAAGAGTGGCCTTTATCTTGTCCTTTAAACTCACGGCTGCGGTGTACGCGGGAGAAAGAGAGTTTCCAGCCATGGTAGAGTGCGGCAACCCCGAAGGCGGTTTCGCCAACCAGGCTTTCTTTATCTATAGAATGGCTGTCTCGGAATGTGTTTCCGTCCAGAAAGATGTCTTGCAATACCCAGCGGCCGTCCATAGAGATAAAGGCGTGTACGCCCAGATTTTGGTTACGGCTGCCGCGCTGGTATCGACCATCACCCAATCCGGGGGCGCTGTTATCACCACCGCTGCGAAGTGCTGATGTGCCAAAGTCTTGTGGCAGGTTCCAGCCGAAACGGAACTCAGCACCGCCGTTTGCATAGGTAGCAACATTACCCAGACTAATGCCGCCGTGCAGTATTGTGTCGTATTCCAGAAGGGGGGGG
Source organism: Neptuniibacter sp. (assembly GCA_050633685.1). Classification (GTDB taxonomy): domain Bacteria; phylum Pseudomonadota; class Gammaproteobacteria; order Pseudomonadales; family Balneatricaceae; genus Neptuniibacter. The sequence goes on from JBOEHA010000009.1 coordinate 174,416, forward strand.
ATATAACCTTTGCTGATGCGATTCTTATGTTCGTAAACCAGTTGGAAGCCGGGTTCATTTTTCAGTTGGTTGTCCCAGCCGTTGAATTTCTCAAAGCCCCTTAGACCGTGAATTGAATCCTGTGCCTGTTCCCCCAGTGCCCAGGGGCCAACAATGCCCAGACTCAGTTCTGCGGTATTCATCTTATTTTGGGTGCGGCTGTGATAGGCAATGCTGCCATATAGCCAGCCTGCATAGGGGCGGTCATTTGGGTCAACCGTGCTGCGCTCTACATCGGTTGGGGTGTATATCTGCTGTCCGAGACTGATAACCAAATTACGCTGTACGTTCTTGTCCGTGGAATCGGCAGGATCAAACAGTGGCAGGTACTGGTTGATGTCACGGGTCCATTCGGGCAGGCGCTCGTCTTTGAGATAGTTCTCTACGTTTGGGGAAACCCAGGATGCGCGGACCCCGTTGGTGTAGTTCTGGTCTGTTTCTGAGAACAGGTCGTTTTCAAAATACAGGTTGAGCGTCCAGGGAGCGTCTTCCGCTACGGCAAATTGTGTTGTGAACAGAGAGAGGCTTAATGCAAATATGAGCTGTTTCACAGGAACATCCCGGATGGCTTGGGGCGGTAAATAAAAATCTTCCAACACAGCAGGAACAGCAGCAGGAAGCAAAGCAGTGCTTGTATGGGGAAACTGATTGGAACCGGGCCGAGCTTTTCCGCAATGCAGTTACCGGATAGATTAAATAATAGGGAGAGCTTTTCGGTGATAGCCGGTTGTTGTGACATTAGTTTTTCAAATGGTTGTTCACACAGGGTGACCAGCTCCTGACTGATCAGTTCTGGTTTGTTCTGAATCCATAGGTGTCTGGCAGCGGCAATTAATCCGCCCAGGCTCACTGTTAGATTGACGAAGCTGTATAAGCGTTGCCCGGTAGCTGCAGGGTTATGCAGTAATGGCAGAAAAAATAGCAATGTACTGGATAGCAGGGCAATACGGACAATTGAGGAGAAGGGTGTTGCGTAGCCGGAGGCGGGTGTTTGCAGGCAGACGATCAGGTAGGCGAGAAAGCTCAGGCAGCAGATAAAACCAAGAGCATTAAGGCGTCGATAGAGTGAGTCTTTTTTAGCCATAATACTCTTGTTCTCTTGCTGCCGGTCCAGATTAGAGGATTACTTTTTCTTCCACTTACCGTTTGGCAGTTTTATAAACTGACCAGCGGGGGTTTTGTCCTGCAGACGTTGTCCCATTCGGGCTTCAAATACTTTGCGTTCTACACCGGCTTTTTGTGCGCTTTTGCTGTATGCGGCGGAACGTTTTTCATTAATGCTTTTAACCAGTGTTTTCAGATCTGCTTTTGGAGACGGGGTAACAATGCCAAGATAACCGTTGGCTTGTTCACCTATCAGTCCTTTAGCTTTGGCTTCGTCTTTGGATATAGCCCATGCTGGCGCAGCAATCAGAGCTAGGGTAATTGTCAGCAGGGTAAATAGTTTGCGTAGTTGTAATTTCATTATGTCAGCCTCCCTTTAAAATAAATCGCTGTTTTCAGACAGGAGTTCATCAATCTCGCGGTCAACTTTGACCAGAATCTCATGCTCGATTTTTACATTGAGGTTGATGGTTATTGGCTCACTGGGAACGGCGACCTCAACACGCGGCGAACAACCGCTAATTCCCGCCAGGGCCAGGAGCAGCACGCTGGTTTGCAGAAGGTAGTTCGGTTTCATGGTTGTTCCTCTGTTTTCTTTTCAGGTGACCGTTTGCTAACGGTAACGCTTCTCAATTGTTTTAGTCAATTTTTCAGTAAACTGAAGTGCTTGCAATAACTTAGGGATGTTCTCCTCTATGTTTATTGTGAAATCAACCGGGTGGCCGTTGTTCCAGTCCGGGTTGCTGCCTTTCAGTCTTGTGTTCAGATTGGCGGTGCCATCTTTGCTGTAATTCAGGGAGATATCCAGTTTATCAAAATGGAAGTTCTCCAGTGCTTCCAGTGCCATTTTTAAACCCACATTGGTGGCTGCGTAGGCCATTACTGCTGGGTTGGGCGCAAACAGTATTTTTCCGCCTGGATCCAAACTGAATAAGCCACCGTCTTCTATGGTCAGTTCGCCATTTTGAAACGCTACCGGGAAGGTGCCGGAGAGTTTACCTTCTCCGGTTAAACCTTCCTGTTGTTCCAGGCTGAGCACTTCACCCAGGTCGATCTGATCGACATTAACGTTGGTTTTAAACTCCGGTTTTTCTGGATTAAAGCTCACAGTCTCTACTGCAATATCGCCTTGTAGTAGTTTGGCAGTGAGTTGTTTCAGATCCAGACTCTGCCAGTTACCGCTCTGTCGAAACACATAAGCGGATTCGATTTCTGTGATATCAACACCCGTTTTAGCGCGTTGCAGCTTAACAGAGCCTTTATCTGTGATTATTCCGCCAGCTCTGATTCTGGTTTTTGAGTCCCAGTCTATGTTCTCAAACCTGTATTCTTCCCAACTGGCTGTGGCTGCGCGGACGCTGTTATAGAGCCGGGCTGTAAAAATACCGTTTTCCATAGATGCTGAGCCATTATGGTAGAGCCTTCCTGTTGAAATGCTGAGTTCCGCCGGAACAGCAAGGTAGGGGATGAGTGTACGGTCAATGTCTTGCAGTCCTATGGGCGTTAGGACCCAGTTTAGATTGCTATGACTGGTTGTTAGCTCGGTTGTGTACTTGCCCTTTAAGTTGATGGGTAACTCATCAGTGATCAGGGTAAAATCGCCATCCAGTTTATTCTCTTGTACACTGAAACGGGTATTAAACGCAGCTTTTGGTACTGCCTGATCAGGTAGCTGAAACTCTATGCTGTTGTTGCTTAAGCTGCCTGAAATGATTTTACCTTTGAGATCTATCTGATTTAATTGCAGCTGCGTGATAGTGGGTTCCAGAGCCCCTTGTTCCAGAGTGATTCTGGGGGTGGAAATCTCCAGCTCAGGTAATGTGATAATCGGGGTGAGGGGTTGGCCTTTAAGCGCTTTAGAAAGGTCTGTCGTTATGGTTAAACCCTGGGGTAGGTTTACTTCTGTATCAGCAATCGGTTGTGTAGCGAAACCGGGCGTCAGTTCATGAGCCACCGCAGAGGTTTGGTTATCGAGATTGATATTCAGGGTGTTTTCAGAAAATTCCAGCTTGCCCGAAACTATTGCTGTAACACTGGATACGACATCGGTCGGTTTTATAACCTCAAACTGGGCGTTGAGCGTTTGCTGTGTCTCGATACTTGCAAGCAGGGCATCAGGGGTAAATCGGGTTTTAAGAGGAAACGTTGTGAAACCTCTGCTGGAAAGGGAACCGGCGATTTCCGGATGTTCGAACTCAGTTTGCAGTACTTTTTTCTGCCATTCCAGAAAACCGTTCAGATCAATAAGCTGACTGGATTGCAGCCCCAGAACTTTGTCGTGATTAAGCTGGCCGTTGATCACCAGAATAGGTTGGTCATTCTGAAGGAGTCGTAGATTAAACAGATCGTGTTCGCGGACTTCTAAATCGGCCCAACCTAAATCCTGATCGTCGCGTTGAAAATGTACCCGGCTGGTTAACTTTTTCTGAGTGAAATTCAACGCGCCATTGAACTTCCAGTCGGAGGTGCCTTCCGGGTAATCCATATCCAGCTTCAGTGAGCCGATTGTTAGCTGGTCTACCGGAACCTGATGAAACCACTGGCTGGGTAGTGCTTGATGCAGTTCGATAATCTCGCCTGTATCCGTACTTTGTGGCATGGAGTTGTATTTGATACGGACTTCGGCTTCCTGAATCAGCAGCTCATTTACGCGTTGCAGACTGAACATTTCGATCGGATTAAAGCGCAGAGTCAGGTGATTGACCCTGTATTGAATCTCTTGTTCCTGATTCTGTTTCAGCAACGATAGCTGCTCAATGCGCAGTTCGTTCCAGCCGGGAGGCTGCATTTGCAGTTTAATGTCTGAGAAGTTTTGTTGCGTCAGCCAGCGCTGCAGCGCGAGTTCTGCGATTTTGGGAGAGAAATAATAGAGGCCAGCGGTGGCGGCTAACAGGAGTAAAGGAGGCAGAAGCCAGCAGAGTAGCTTAGTCCTGTATCGCATTACGCCTCCCTTAATTATTGTTATTAGACTACTCGAGCTCTATGTCGTAAATCCGTTCGACGGCATCTTTCAAATGGAAGATCAGGTCAGTATAACGATCGCTGTCATTTTCGATATCCAGGTCACCCAATCGATCTGCGGTTTCTTCCAGTGTTTCGCCACGATGCTCAATGTTGTTATCGGCCAGCAGCCAGTAGATCAGACCGTAGATCTCTTTAACAGAGTCTACCAGATCAAGATCTTGCAGAAATTCATCCCGAATCTGTTGCAGCAACGGCATTAATGCTGAGCCTTCATCCGTGTCCAGATACAGCTCAAGCAAGCTGGAGGCCTGATCGATAACCACGGTATTACTGTCTGTTGGCGTGGCTTCCCCTGTGATCTGTTCAAGTACAGGTGAGTCAGAATCCAGATATTTCAGCTGATAGCTCATCGAATCTTCCTGACTACATTCATACCATCGCGAACGGTGAGGAAAATATTTTCCACATTTGGATCTTCTGCGATCTCTTTATTCAGCTCTACCAGAATATCGTCGATCTCTGATTCTGGTTGCACCACCTTACCGGACCAAAGCATGTTATCGAGCACGATTAAACCACCCGGACGGGTCATCTCCAGTGCCTTGTGATAATAGTTAAGGTAGTTGCGCTTATCAGCATCGATAAAGGTGAAGTCCAGTTCCATATCCAGTGTTTCAATGGTTTCGATAGCTTTACCGAAAATAACTTCAATTTTGTGACCGTGAGGGCTGCGCTCAAAAAAGGTTTTAGCAAAATCGATTGCGCGAGGATTGGTTTCGCAGCAGATGATACGTCCATCGTCCGGCATGCCTTCTGCGATGGACAACGCGGAGTAGCCGGTAAACATACCAATTTCCAAAACGTTCTTAGGCTGGTGGAGCTGAGCCAGAAGCTTAAGAGTACGACCTACCAAACGTCCGGACAGCTTTTGTGGCCAGCCCATGTTTTTGTTGGTTTCATCAATCAGCTCCTGAAGGAGTTCAGGTTCAGGGGTTGTGTTTTGGAAGGCGTAATCTTCGATTGCTTCGTTTACCAGGAATTCCACTTAGTCTTTCTCTACTTATCAGGACGTAATATGACTTTACTGGCCCAGGCATCAAACGCCGGGCTGCCATCTTCAGGGGTTATCTGAAATTGGCAGACAATAATATCACCTTCGGGGCATTGCTTGATAATGGCTTTTGCATTGGCGGGTGCTGGAAAGCATCCGGTTTCTGGTGGTGTGCCCACGCCATACAGGGACCATCTCAACAGTTGTTGATAACGGGGCAGGGTGTCACAGAGTGTGTAGCTGCTATCAATAATGCGATAAACAGGCTCTGCGGCTTGGCTGTTCAAAGAACAGAGAATCAGAAATATGTAACCGAATATACGCATAGGAAGGGCCTTTAACCTGCTGCTGTGATAGCCGACCAATCCAGGTCTTTTAAGCGATTTTCCGCGATGTAATAAATAGCACATCCTGGTTGAATACGTTTCTCAAGAGACGGATTTACCTCCGGCTTGCCATCATTATCCAGATCGACTGCAATGAGTGTTGCACCGTAGTTTTCTTTCATCGGTACATATAGGTCGCGCACAGTGATCTCGGGCAGATTGTCAGGCATCAGGATTGAGTACTGGGTCATACCTGTTGTCGCATTCAGCAACTCATGGTGCAGAATGCTGGAGCCTGGGTCCATAGCTGTTTTAACCATAAGCTCGGTAGATACTGACGGGGTGCATTCTACTGTTGGGCAGTGTTGCTTTAATAACTTACTGAGGCTTTCATCCCGGAAGTAAGCAATCATGTGAGCTTTGGTGTTCAGGTTATAAATATGTAGAGCTGCACTGAGCGTCTGATCATCCCGGGCACAATCAATAATAATGGTGTCCGCTTCTGATATTGATGCCCGGTTTAACTCAGTTTCATCATTGAGGGTTAAGGCGCGAACAAATTCGATGGTTCCCGGCATGGGGTTTTCCATCTCTTCTGATACACAAAGGCAGATATCCCGATTAAGATTTTGCTGGGTTTCGGTCTTCAGAAGTTTCAGTAATGGCAGGGTTCGCTGCTCATTCCAACCCACCACAACAATGTGGTTATGTAGTTCCAGATTTTTAAGGCCCATAACACCTTTTCTCCACTGAAATGCACTGAATGTGGCAAATTTACCTACAGTCAGAGCAAACATGCCTAAACCGAAGGGGATGATATAAAACGCAGTGATTGACTTACCCAGAGTGGTTTCCGGAGATAAGTCTCCGTAACCAACCGTCGACGCTGTTACCAATAACCAGTAGAGGTAATCTTTACCGGTCAGGTTGTTCTCGCCCGCATAAGTCAGAAGTAACCAGCTGCTCAGCCCGTAAACAAACAACAGCGCCAGAACAGCCTGCCATCGCATGTTTTTAAAGTGACGGTAGACGAGCTTGCGCAACCCTTTGAAGATAAGCATGGAAAACCTTGAGTTTTACAATGTGAGGCGGAAGTTTACAACGGCCCAGTGGGGCTGGCAAAAAGCCAGAAATCATCACCCTGTATGGGGCAGTGTGTAATGGAAAATCCAATCCAAACTCTGGTGCAGCCGAACAAGAGCCTTACTTATCAGAGGAGGCGAAATGACTATGATGATTCTCCATATTTCAATAAACAACAAATATATAGCTGAATGTTTGAATTGTTTGTGGCTTTGCTTTGGTGAAAATCTGTAAAAGCCTTACAATGCTGTCTCAAAATTACTGATTACCGGAGATTGATGTGCCTTTAATAGATCCTATTATTATCTTTGTGGTTACGGGGATGGTTTCTATGTCTGGTGCTTTGTGCGCGGGAGCAATCAATAAGCTGTCTGATGAAGACAAACCAGAGTTTGCCTCAACTAGAGAAGGCATGACGAAGATAGTACTCGCCGGTAACCTTGCAGCGGTAGCCTTCATATTTGCTGCAGCTTATGGATTCAGCCACCTGGATTGGTGGATTCCTTTGATCTGCATGTTTATTACCTTCCCTGTTTTCCATTTCATCGTAGTTCAGCAGATGCTGGGGAACATTAAAGGACTGGTGATTATGTCGGTGCTTTCTTTGGTTTCACTGCCTGTGCTTTATCTCTACTGGTAACAAATAATGACTGAATTCCTGTCGGGTCTGGACCAGCGCAGCCTGTTGATTGGTATGGCATGCGGGTTTGCTGTTTGTGCGCTGTTTGCCTTGTATTGGGTGCGCAGTAATGCGCAAAAATGGCAGCAACAGGAATCCACACTCAATAGTCAGCTGGAGCTAAAACAGACAGAACAAACCCTGCTGGCTGAGCAGAATGAAAAGCTTCTACAGCAGGTTAATGCTCTACAGCAGGAACAGCATCATCTGGACCTGCAAAAGACCCGGCTGGATGAACGCTTGAACAACCTGGAACCTATGCTTACACAAGCGGCCAGTGACAGAACAAACCTTGAGAAAAAACTCGAACAAACCGCCTTTCAACTGGCTGACCGGAATGAAGTGGTTGCTGAGCTGGAAGCCCGGTTGGAAACTGAGCGTAGTTCCCACAATGAAAAGCTGAAGACTCTGGAACAGGCCCGTGAGCAGTTAAAGCAGGAGTTTCAGAATCTGGCGAACCGTATTTTCGATGAAAAATCCAAACGCTTCAGTGAGAACAACAAAGAAAACCTGGGGCATCTGCTCAACCCACTGCGTGACCAGCTTGGTGATTTCAAACGCCGGGTGGAAGATGTCTACGACAAAGAAGCCAAAGACCGTCGCGCCTTGCATGAACAGATCGGTCATCTGAAGCAGCTTAATCAGCAGATGAGTGAAGATGCGATCAACCTGACAAGTGCGTTGAAAGGTGAAAACAAAACCCAGGGTAACTGGGGTGAGGTTGTGCTTGAGCGTGCTTTGGAAGAATCCGGCCTTCGTAAAGGACACGAGTTTGAACTTCAGGTTTCCGTCTCTCAGGAAGGTAAACGTTATCAACCAGATGCCATCATCCGTCTGCCGGATGGTAAAGATATCATTGTAGATTCTAAGGTTTCCCTGACGGCCTATGAGCAATACTGCTCTACTGACGATGAAGCAGAAAAAGAACGCTTCCTGCGTGAGCACATCTTATCTGTCCGTGGGCATATTAAAGGCCTGAGTGATAAAGCCTACGAAACGCTGGAAGGTATTCGCTCACTCGATTTCGTACTCTTGTTTATTCCCGTTGAAGGGGCTTTTTTGCTGGCTCTTGAACGTGAAGCGACGTTGTTTAAAGAAGCCTTTGACCGCAATATTATGCTGGTCAGCCCAGCTACGCTGATGGTGACGTTACGTACCATACATAACATCTGGCGTTACGAGCACCAGAACCAAAATGCCAAAGAGATCGCTAAACGCGGTGGTGAGCTGCACGATAAGTTTGTCGGTTTTGTGGAATCCGTCGAAGAGATCGGCAAAAACCTGAACAGAACGCAGCAGTCATTCGAAACCGCTCATAAGCGTTTGGTCAGTGGTCGTGGCAATCTGGTGAATCAGGTCGCTATGCTGCAAAAGCTGGGTGCCGACGGTAAGAAAAAAATTGCTCAGGATCTGCTGGAGAAAGCGGCAGAAACGGATCAGTAATGATCTCTATAGTGGGCTATGGTTCGCTGCTCTCTGAGCAGTCAGCCCGTGAAACCGTCCCTGAATTACAAAACTTCCGAATTGTATCTGTTCCGGGCTTTCGCCGGGTCTTCAATAAAGTGGGTGTAGTGTTCCTGAGTCGGCATGGGGCAGACCCTATGTCGCTCGAAATTGCTTCTTGCTCCACTTTACCTGATCCTGATACCAAAATTCTTTGTTCCCAATTTGAATGCTCTACGCATGATTATGAGCGTCTTTATGAGCGTGAACATCGTTTTCAGTGGCTAGAAGTTGATACTGTTGAGGCTGATGGTGCGGTTGCTTCTGGCCATATTTGCACTACCTCTACGGATGCCTATTATCGCTCTCATAAGTGTAAAAGCCCTCAGGAATATCATGAGCGGGTAGGACAGTATTACTCCGGTGCGCTCTGGCGGGACGATATACTGCCGTTTCCCCGCTATCTTGCTTTCTGTCTGCAAGCTGCGCAGGGCCAGGGGGAGAGTGTTCTGAATAACTTTATGGACTCAAGTTATCTGGCTGATGGGGTCACCTGTATACGCGACTACATAGCTTCTCATCCTGAACTCCAGCAGTGGCAAGAGATGGGTTGCGGATATACCTACCGTAAACGCTAAGCTGAACAAAATTCATACAGTTATTCTTCCTTTCTGTTCTTTTTAATCTGAAGATTTCTAGCCTTAAATGTATTTAAAATTAAGAAATGAAATTTCTTGAAAAATCATAATTCAATTTTGATATTTATTTAAATAATCAAAAGCGGGTTTTGATTATTTCGCTATAAATCAAAACTTAAATTTGATTTATAATGGATTTATCAAAATTAAATTTTGATTTTTGGTGTTTTTTTAACCTATTGAAATAGTGAAAATAAAAAGAGTGAAGGAAGGAAAATGATTTTTTAGACGAAGGTAGCTTATTGAAATTTCTTAGATTTTTTTTCTAAATTATCCCAAACCCTGCCGATAACATAGTTAATGAAGGACTATTCATTGGATTTTTATGCTCATTAAAACTTTTGAGTATTAAAAAAAATTCATGGAAAAAGTAGTTGGTTTATTTAAAGCATCTAGTAAAATTATTATTGCCAATAACCGGTAATTAATACGAAGGAAACATGGTAGCTAATTCAAATATGATCGTGGCATTGGATATTGGAACCTCAAAGGTGGTCTGCCTGGTAGGTGAAATCGGTGTCGATGGACATATTGATATAGTAGGAATAGGTTCTCACCCGTCCCGTGGTCTCAAAAAGGGCGTGGTTGTGAATATAGAATCTACCGTGAGCTCAATTCAGCGAGCTGTTGAAGAAGCTGAACTGATGGCCGGCTGCAAGATCCACTCTGTTACGGTGGGTATTGCGGGAAACCACATCAGTAGCCTTAATTCCCACGGCATTGTTGCTGTTCGCGACCGTGAAATCAGTGAGTATGACCTTGAGCGTGTTATCGATGCTGCTCGTGCTGTTGCCATTCCTGCGGATCAAAAAATACTACACATCCTCCCGCAGGAATATGAAATTGATCATTCTGAAGGTATTCGTGAACCACTAGGTATGTCAGGTGTTCGCCTTGAAGCGAAAGTGCATCTGGTGACTGGTTCTGTGAATGCAGCTCAGAATATCGAAAAGTGTGTTCGCCGCTGTGGACTTGAGGTTGATCACCTCGTGCTGGAACAGTTGGCATCCAGTTATTCAGTTCTCACGGAAGATGAAAAAGAACTGGGTGTTTGCATGGTAGATGTTGGAGGGGGGACTTCTGATATTTCTATCTTTACCGGTGGATCTATTCGACACACAGCGGTGATCCCGATTGCAGGTGATCAGGTCACTAATGATATCGCTATGGCATTGCGCACTCCAATGCAGCATGCCGAGGATATTAAGATCAAATACGCATGTGCCCTGGCACAACTGGCTGGACCAGATGAAACCATCAAAGTGCCTGGTGTTGGGGATCGCCCATCCCGGGGGTTGTCTCGTCAGGCCCTGGCTGAAGTTGTTGAACCGCGTTACGAAGAGTTGTTTAACCTGATTCAGGCGGAACTGCGTCGCAGTGGCTTTGAAGATTTGGTTGCAGCGGGCATCGTATTAACAGGCGGTACCTCAAAAATGGAAGGTGCGATTGATCTGGCAGAAGAAATATTCCACATGCCAGTGAGACTGGCATCACCGCACGGTATCCGTGGAATGGAAGATATTTTAACTAACCCGATTTTTGCGACATCAATCGGGTTATTGCAATACGCACATGACGATCTGGACAACGAAGGGGTTGTGACTAACGAGGTTGTTCAGCCGGAAATGGTTGAACGCATGTCAGATCGAATCAATGTGTTTAACAGAATGAAAACCTGGTTTCAGGGTAATTTCTGAAACCGGTATTTATCAGGTTCGTAAGTTATTAAGCGCTACTAAAAAATAAATAAAGCGCAAACGTAAAAACTGGAAGGAGATCGGTATGTTTGAGTTAGCAGATAGCATCCCTCAAAGCGCCGTAATAAAAGTTGTAGGTGTTGGTGGTGGCGGTGGTAATGCCGTACAACACATGGTGAACAGTGAAGTTGATGGTGTTGAGTTTATCTGTGCGAATACAGACGCACAGGCATTGGACCATATGGCTTCAAGAACAGTTATACAGATCGGTGGTGAACTGACCAAAGGTCTGGGAGCGGGTGCAAACCCAGAAGTCGGTCGTCAGGCCGCAATTGAAGACCGTGAGCGTATTGCAGAGATGCTTGAAGGTGCAGACATGGTCTTTATCACTGCCGGAATGGGTGGTGGTACAGGTACAGGTGCTGCTCCTATCGTTGCTGAAGTTGCGAAAGACCTGGGAATTCTGACGGTTGCAGTGGTTACCAAACCATTCACGTTTGAAGGCCGTAAGCGTCTGAAAATTGCTGACGAAGGCATCAAAGAACTGAAAGAGAATGTTGATTCTCTGATTATTATTCCAAATGAAAAACTGCTGCCTGTACTGGGTAAAAATACCAGTCTGATCAATGCATTCAACACTGCAAATGACGTGTTGAAAGGCGCTGTTCAGGGCATTGCAGATTTGATTATTCGTCCGGGAATGATCAACGTTGACTTCGCGGATGTAAGAACCGTCATGTCCGAAATGGGTATGGCGATGATGGGTAGTGGTAGTGGCCGTGGCGAAGATCGTGCAACAGAAGCAACAGAAGCTGCGATAAATAGTCCATTGCTTGAAGACGTAGACCTGAAGGGGGCGAGTGGCATTCTTGTGAATATCACCGCTGGTCTTGATCTCAGCTTGGGCGAGTTCTCTGAAGTGGGCAACATTGTTGAGGAGTACGCTTCAGAGAACGCCACTATCGTTGTTGGTACGGTAATAGATCCAGAACTGACTGATGATCTGACCGTAACTGTAGTAGCGACAGGTTTGGGGCGTGCTGAAGAACTTCATGTTGACGTGGTAAACACGGGTACTGGTGGTCGTACAGCTGCAGCGGCAGCACCAGCTATGACCTCTTCTGATTTTGACCAACTGGAACTGCCAGCAGTGATGCGCAGCGCCCGTACTGAGTCAGAAAGAAAGCCAAGAACACCGCCTACAGAAATTCATAAAGAAGTTGAGGCTGAAGCACAGCCACAAACTCTGCAGAAAACAGGCACTGACGATATGGAGTTTCTGGATATTCCAGCATTTCTTCGCCGTCAGGCTGACTGATAACTTATTACCTTCCAGGTAAAGTTTTAGCCCGGTGTTTCACCGGGCTTTTTTTTGCTTTAGGTTTTGGCCTGGACTTTCTTTTTTCTCTGTTTATCAACATACATACGTTCGTCTGCAGTTGAAATCAGATCAAACGCATTTTCCTGATCAGCGTCACCCGGAAATTCAGCAATGCCAGTGCTGAACTGAGTAAACAGAACATGGCCTTTGTAGTGATAGGGCTCAGAGTTAGTGATCTGTTCAATACGTTGAAACAGCGATTGCGCTTGATCACAGGGGCAATCTGGTAGTAGCACAATAAACTCATCACCACCGTAGCGGATAACCTTGTCCGTTGCTCTGAGGTTATTCAGTAGCACTCGGGTAAAGTGGACAAGAATCTCATCACCCGCCTGGTGGCCGTGCACATCATTGATCTGTTTAAAACCATTGAGATCAATCATGGCAACCGTCATAGGTTTTTTATGTCTTATGGCGCGGAGGGTTTCTTCTGTAAACAGACGGTCCAACTGATGACGGTTAAAACTTTTAGTTAACTGGTCATAGATCGAAACCTGCTCTACCTGATGGAAGGCATCATGCAAAAGTTCCTGTTGAGCGTTAAACGAATGCTCAATACTTAAAATCTCTTTGAGATCAGAATCCAGCTCCAACCTTTCATTAAGATCGTGATGACCCTCTGTTTCTTTTAGCTTTCGCTCAAGTTTTTGCAAAGGGTTAATCATGTGTTCTAACAAATCAGAAGACAGGGCCCAGTAGGAAGAAATAATAGTAATAGAGAAGACTAAAAAAAGACCCATCAAAACTTCTGTTACCGGAATGCGAATCCTGTTGGCAGGAAATGATATATCTATAACGCCAGCGATTTCACCCGTAGATACATCCTGATGGCATCGCAAGCATATTTTAGAAAATTTGATGGTCTGGTAATAGTGAATCTCATCGATGGACTCAACGTGGGTTGCGTCAACCCCCTCGCCAATGCGTCGCAGAATCTCTTCTGTCAGACCTCGGCCTTCACCAAACTGTTTCTGGATGGCATCGCTGCGGAAGATGTTGTAACTGATATCTGGGGCAGTCTCGTTTAACTCACTGAGGAGGTGGTTCACCTCTTCATAACTGGCTCCGCTGTCCATTGCCTGCCGAATCTCATTAAAGACTAACTGACCAAGATACTTACCTTCCTCACGCATATCTTTTTCAACAGATAAAAATATGAGCACACAGACAATCAGACCGGCAAAAGCAGTACTGATCAGAGAAGATCGATATAGAGAGTTAAATAAGGCGTTCTTAAGACTGTTTATAGGGCGCATATATAATAGTTATTTTTGAGACATCTTTAAAAGCAGCGGAGCAGAGTTTACTTCTTGTACAGAATCACGCAAGCAGAAAAAAAGACCAAACGGTCGGGGCTGAAGTGGATGTAATCTAACCCTTTGTTTTTGGTTAAACCCCTTGCGGAGAAAGACCGCTGTGATACAATGCGCGCCTCTTCACTTTTGAGGCGTACAGCCTTTTTAATAATTGAAGAATTAGAGCTGGTAAGGCGGGTATCCGAGAGGTTGATTCGGAGGCTTGCAGGAGAAAACGTCGGAGTTTACGACGACGGTAACGAGCACGTTTAGGCGTGTGGGTTTGAAGCTGAAATATTGCATCGTAAATATAGAGCTGGTCAGGTGTCCGAGTGGCCGAAGGAGCACGCCTGGAAAGTGTGTATACCGCAAGGTATCGAGGGTTCGAATCCCTCCCTGACCGCCATCAAATTCAATATAAAACAGCAGGTTAAATGTACTAGCTCAGACCTGATC